>NZ_JARXVD010000003.1 GCF_029892685.1 Mycobacterium sp. OTB74
ATCCAAAACGTCCGCATCCGCGCACGCAAACCCGGTCGAGAACCCACAACACTCCTCAATCAGAAGGGGTGTTGCATCGATCCCTTGAACCCGCCGTCGATTTCGGTACGCAACCCTCACATTCGTGAGAGCTGCTTAGTGCAGCGTCAACCAGGCCAGGCTGCCCAGGCCGGCAAGCGCGCAGTAGATCGCGAACGGCGTCAGGGTGCGGGTCTCGAAGTACTTCACTAGGAATCGCACCGCCAGGTACGCGGCGATAAAGGCCGCGACGCTGCCGGCTATGACCTGTCCGCCGATGCCCTGGCCCGCAGGCCCGAACAACTCAGGAATCTTCAGGGCCCCAGCGGCCAGGATCACCGGCGTGGCCAACAGGAACGAGAATCGTGCCGCATCTTCGTGCGACAGGCCGCGCAGCACGCCGGCCACCATAGTCGTGCCGGAGCGGCTGATGCCCGGGAACAGCGCCAGAATCTGGGCCGCGCCGATTCCCATGCCTTCGAGGAATGGCAGGCGGGCCAGTCGTTCGTCGGATTCGTTGAGCCCCTCCGACGGCGCCGAAGCCGGTACCGCTGAGGCCGAGCGACGCCGAAGTCGTTCGCCCACATAGAGAATCACGCCGTTGATGGCCAGGAACGCCGCCGCCGGAACCGGCTTACCCAGCGTCGTTCGCAGCGCGTGGTCCAGCAACAGGCCGGCGATGCCGACCGGGATGGTGGACAGGACCAGCAGCCAGGCCAGGCGTTCGCTCGAGGTGCTGATCCGCCGGTTCTTGATCGAGGTGAACAGTCCGCCAATCACCGCGACCCAGTCCCGCCAGAAGAATGCCAGCAGCGCAAGGGCGGTCGCGACGTGCACCGCGACCAGGAACGCCAGGTACGGGGACTTATCGGCCGTCATGTCCAGATCGGTGGCCCACCGCCCGCCGACGAGTGCCGGGATCAGGATGGAGTGGCCCAGGCTGGACACCGGGAACAGCTCTGTGACGCCCTGAAAAGCGCCGACGACGACAGCTTCAATGTAGTTGAGGCTCAAGGTGATTCGGCTCCTACTCGCCCTTGAATTCGGGCGGGCGCTTGGCGAACATCGCGGTGATGCCCTCGGTCAGGTCCTTCGATGCAATGAATGCTGAGTTCCAGGCTGCGACGTAACGCAGGCTCGCCGATACCCCGGCGGTGCGCTGCTCGTCGAGCACGTCCTTGACACCGCGCACCACCAGCGGCGGATTGGCGGCGATCTCGCGTGCGGTCTCATGAGCGGCGGCCAACGCGGCGTCGGCGTCGGCGAAGACGTCGTTCACCAGACCGATCTTCTCGGCTCGCGCTGCATCAATATCCTTGCCCGTCAATGCCAATTCGCGGAGGTGCCCGTCGGACAGGATCAGCGGCAGCCGTGCCAGCGAGCCCACGTCGGCGACGATGGCCAGCTTGACCTCGCGCACCGAGAACTTGGCGTCGGCGCTGGCGTAGCGGATGTCGACCGCGGAGATCAGGTCGACGCCGCCGCCGATGCACCAGCCGGCGACCGATGCGATGACGGGGGTGCGGCAGTCGGCGACCGCCGTGATCGACTGCTGCATGGTCCGCAGCTTGGTGTGGAAGTCGGTGCGTTCCTTGGCCAGCGCGCCGTCGGCCATCATCGGCGTCAGGGTGCCGCCCATGGCCGCCAGGTCCAGGCCGTAGCTGAAGTTCTTGCCCGAGCCGGCCAGCACGATGGCACGAACATTCGGGTCGGCGTCCAGCGCCTCGAAGGCCACCGGAAGCTCAGCCCAGAACGCTGGGCCCATGGCGTTGCCCTTGCCGGGGCCGGTCAGCGTGACTTGTGCAACGTGTCCGTCGACCTCGACGGTGAGGGATTCATAGGTTCCGTGGGATTCGGAGGATTCGCCCATGAACCGCAAGATTAGCCGGTGACCTTCGGCGTAGCGTGACCACCATGACGACGCCAGCCGACGAGATAGAAAGCGCTGAGCAGAGCCTTGCCGTGCTGCTCGGCGTGCTGAAGCAGGTCGGGCCGGAAGACCTGTCCCGGCAGACCCCATGTACCAAGTTCGATGTCGCAGGGCTGACCGATCACCTGCTGAACTCGATCTCCATGCTCGGCGGGGCTGCCGGTGCCGAAAGTCCCAAACGTGATGTCAATGCACCTGTTGCACAACAGATTTCGGATGCTTCATTGCCGACCCTAGCCGCCTGGAAGCGGCGTGGTCTGGAGGGGACCATCACGATGGGGCCGACCGAACTGCCCGCCAATATCGTCGCGGGCATCTTGTCGCTGGAATTGCTGGTGCACGCGTGGGACTACGCGTCAGCGCTCGGGCTGCAACTGCAGGTGCCCGACGACCTGGCCGACTACTCGCTCGAGCGGTGCCGAGTCATAGTGACACCGGAAGTCAGGCCGGCGGTCGGGTTCGATGAGCCCCTCGAGATTCTGATCGGCGCGAGCCCCATGGAGCAGCTGATCGCATTCACCGGCCGACAGGCTCTGGTCTAGCCGGTCCGGGTCGCGATCCAGCCCCTGGCGAACTCCAGGAATACGTCGTTCTCAGCAGGCACGGTGACGGTGACCCGTACCCCGTCCTGCCCGTAGGGGCGCACCAGCAGCTTGTTGTCCGCGGCCGCGTCGACGAAGTCGTCGGTGCCGTCCGGGCCGAGCGGCAGCCAGACAAAGTTGGCTTGCGAGTCGGGCAGCTCGTAGCCGGCGTCGCGCAGGGCCCGGCTGACCCGGGCACGCTCGGCGGCAACGGCGTCGGTGCGGGCCAGCAGTTCGTCGGCGGCGTCCAGGCAGGCGATCGCCGCGGCCTGGCTGACGCTGGTCGCGGTGAACGGCACGTACACCTTGCCAAGTGCCGTGACGATGTCCTCGTGCGCGACGGCGTACCCGATCCGCAGGCCGGCCAGCCCGTAGGCCTTGGAGAACGTGCGCAGCACGACCACGTTCGGGTACGCCCGGACCAGGGCCAGGCTGTCCGGCAGCAGGCCGTCGCGGATGTATTCGACGTAGGCTTCGTCCAGCACCACCAGAATGTGCGGCGGCACCTTGGCGACGAACTCGGCGAGCTTGGCCGGGTCCACCACCGTCGAGGTCGGGTTGTTGGGGTTGCAGACGAAGATCAGCCGGGTGCGATCGGTGATCGCGTCCGCCATGGCATCGGGGTCGTGGGTGTGGTCCTTTAATGGGACCGGCACTGGTGTTGCGCCCGCGGTACGGACCTGCAGCGGGTAGACCTCGAAGCTGCGCCAGCCGAACATCACTTCGTCGCCGACCGAAGAGGTGATCTGGATTAGCTGTTGGCACAGGCTCACCGACCCGCAGCCGACCGAAATTTGTTCAGGGGTGAAGCCGACGTAGGCGGCCAGGCGCTCACGCAGGGCGCGGTAGCCGTTGTCGGGGTAGCGGTTGATGGTATCGGTGGCCTTGACGATTGCCTCGCGCACGCTGGGTAGCGGACCGTCGACGGTCTCGTTGCTGGCGATCTTGATCGCACCGGGGACGGTGCGGCCCGGGGTGTAGGCGGGCAGATCGGCCATTTCGGGGCGCAGACGGGCGGTCACCCGGGACAGTTTAGGGGTCGGCCGCATATGCCCTGGCGTCGCGCTTTGCCTTTGACGGTGTTGCTTGTGTACCGTATCCCCTCGGCGGTTCCGGGGTTCTAGAATCCGGTACCCTCGGATCGTTCAGGAGGCGTGCCAGAGCGGCCGAATGGGACTCACTGCTAATGAGTTGTCCCCCTTACCGGGGACCGGAGGTTCAAATCCTCTCGCCTCCGCCACATAACTTAATAGCTGTACGTGCTGGCGCCCGTAGCTCAACGGATAGAGCATCTGACTACGGATCAGAAGGTTAGGGGTTCGAATCCCTTCGGGCGCACCATAATTGCAGGCCAGAGGCTAAAAGCTTCTGGCCTGAAATCGTATCCGGGTCGAAAGTCTTCCACTTTGCTGTCATTTTGCTACCAGCAAATTTTTCCAGCAGCTTTAGCCCAACAGTCAGCCGCCAACAAACGTGCTTTTACACGTAGGTGGCACGGCAACGCCAACAGTCATTTCGCTTGGCTGGGTCCGGACTCGGTGTAGGTGGTGCCTGCGGAAAACCGGCGCGCTGTACTCGTCGCAGCCGGTGGGGGTGCGGAAGGAGGATGCAGACGTGGGCGCCGATGCGGTGATCCAGAACTGCCAACCGGGTGGTGGGGGTGGCCAGCTCGGGTCCGGTCGCCAATTCGCTTTCGGCGTCCAGTCAGCCGAGGGCACCTTCCATCCCGGCGGTGGATTGAATCGCATTGCCGGTGTGGGCCACGCATAAGTCCGGCACCCTTCGAACACCCGATTGTCAAGGCTCCGCCCGTGGTCAAGCAGGCGCCCGGTGGAGGCTCCGCCGGTGGAGGCGCCGCCGCCCCCGCCAGTTAAGCTGCCGATCATTAAAGTGCCGCGGTTGTTCAAGCAGGCTCCGGCAGAGGATCCTTCGCCCGCCCAGGCACCCGCTCTCGCACCGAAGCCGAATTCGACGTGTGTGATTGCGATCCTGTGTCCGAAGCACTAGCGGTCCCGCTACCGCGCCGGTTCTCCCGGCCAAGTCCCAGCTGCGCTGAGGACGCCACATGGCCGGCCACTCGCATGCGGTCGGCTGTGGTGAGTTTCGTTGCGATACAGACGATCTCGCACTGGTTATGTCACTGACAAACGAGTGTTTGTTGTGAGCTCAGGTCTGAGCCATCGCACCGGACCTGGTGTGGTCCTGATCGGCGCTGGTCACCCGGTGACGCATGGTCATCCACGCGGTCAGTCCCGACCAGACCACGGCGACGTCGTCGCCGGAGTGGAACTCGCGGCCGGCGTCTTCGGGTGAAACCTCGCACACCACACTGATACTGATCTCGTCGCCGTAGCTCTCAATGACAACTCGCGCCGTCATGGTCGCCGCCGCGACGAGGTCTGCGACCGCGCAGGTGATGTGATCGACTTCGGCAGGGTCAAGGTCGGGGAGCGCTTTACTGAAGTGCAGTTCGACCTCCACGCCCCGATCTTCGGCCGATTCCACGACCGTGCGGATTTCGAATAGAAGCGGATGATCGGCCTGTAACTTGTCGAAAAGAGTTCGCAACCTTCGGGATTCGGCGCGTGCCTGCCGGCGGATCTCCGGGGTGACTGGCTCCTTGCGGCTGATCATGACCAAGAGTGGTTCGACGGTAGTCATGAGCTGGGCATAGCGCCTGACGTAATCAGTCTGGATCGCGTCAGCTACTCGTTCGGCGGTCAGGACTTCCATGCATGCGTGGTTCTCAACGCGGGCCATGCGCGCCGCACGGAAGGCCCAGGTGCTGAGCAATGAAGCGAACAGCTGTGGTAATAAGCCGCCGGCCAAGCTGAGCCCCAGAAAGAGCAGCATCGCTGCCGAGGAATCGCGAATCAGCAAGAGCGCAGCCGGCACCGCCCAATACATACACAAAGCTGAGGCGGCCCGGGTTGTTCGCGCTTGAAGGAGCAAGGGCAAGAGACAGAAGCCGATGGTGCCCTGCGACCAGTTCGTGTCCATGGTCAACTCGGATGCGGTCAACAACGTTGGCTGGAGTACCGCGATGACGGCCAGGACAAGCGCGGCAACCCGTGCTGCGCGCCGTTCACCCCAAATCGCGGCGGGCACCGCTGTCAGGGCACACAGCGCGCTGAGTCCGGCGAGTACACCCTGCGTTACCGAGTACTGCGCATAGGACGCCAGAGGCGGCACTGCGGCGACCAGATTCAGGATTGCGTAGGTCATCAGCGCGATTTTGAAGATTCCGCGGAGCTTCCAGATCATTCGGCCAGGCTCGAAGCTCTCGACCGTGGTGCCATGATCCGGCACCGGCCAAGACAGTTCAGCGACGGTGCCTTCGGCGGGGGCGGAGCGTACCGATCCCGTGCCGCCAGCACGGGTCATGCGGCCCTTCACGGACGCCCGGATGCCGTGCCCACCCAATCCGGCGCCCGGCGTGAAGCCGATCCCGTTGTCGGCGATCACCACTCGGTCGGGCTGGACATCGATACTGATGAGGGTCGCGTCGGCGTGGCGGTCCACGTTGTTGGTGACTTCGCGTGCGGCCGCCACCACCGCTGTGGCCAGCGGTCCGCGCAAGTAGACGGCATTGGCCCCAGTGAATCGAACCTTGGTCGTAAGGTGTGCCGTTTCGGCGCGCAGCACATCGACGATATTGATAGGGATCGTCGATGAGGCTGACTGCGGGCGTCGCAGTATTTCCAGGTCCCGTGCCGCCTGCGCGGCGAGTCGTTCCGCCGGTATGGCGGCATTCTGGCCGACCATCAGCAACGTGGCTGCCGCGGTGTCATGAAGGAGGGCGAGCTGTTCACGATCAAAGTCGCGCCTTGCCGCCGTGACGCTGCGTGCCACCTCGGCGGCTTGACGTTCGGCGCGCACCTGGTCGACGGTGTCGGCGATGCGGGTGATCATGATCCGGACGAGAATGGCCACCACGGCACTGGCGATTACGTTGGCGAGGTCGAAGACGTGCCCGATCCGGTGCCACCCGATCACGTGAGCGGAGCTGCAGATGTAGGCGATGACGATGCCGGCCGCAGTCGGAAATGCCGCCAGCGGACGCAACTGCACCCCGAGCGTGGCCACCGCCACCGACGTGATCACGGCGGGGGCGCTCGGACTCATGTACGACGCGGCGTTGCCGATCAGCAGCCACGTGCCGCCGGCGACGCCGAACACCCAGCAGACATCGGCGGCGGTGAACTGCCACAGCAATGACCGTGTTGCTAGCCGGTATAGGGACCACATGCCGAGTGCGGCGAGCAGCATTTGGCCGGCGGAGGGCCAGACCAGCCCGTTGTCGAAGAAGCAGACGAGTGCGACCACCAAGCTGGTGGTGTGACGCACCGCCAAACTGGCCAGACCGACATGCCGCTCAAGCTGATGCCGTGAAACACCTTCACCGATGCTGAGGACGTGAGCTCCGCTAGGTGCGGTGTCGTTGCCGACGGTACCTCTGTCCATCACTCCTCATGCTGTCAATCTCGCGATGCGGACGGCGGTGCCTGCGCCAGGAGCCTCGAAGGTATCGCCAGCGTAGGACGTACGACGTAGGCCGACCGAATGAATATATTCGGCCAGATGATGGCGCAGTATAGCCGCGATGGGCCAGCTCCAGAGTCATCCGTTCGACGGACAACGCGGCTATTGGATCACCGAGGGCGGCGCCATAAAATCCGCGGTACAGAGCAAAAGCGGACGGCGTCGACCACACACCGTGGTGGCTACCCGGCAGTGTGTTCCGATGTCGAAGGCAGGCATGACGACGAGGGTGAAGGCCGTGCGATCGCGCCCTGCGACCACGGCGCACCCGCCGCGAGACCTGCTCGGTATCGAGAAGCCGGACCAGTCAGCGGGCGTTGCCATATTCGAGTCCTACGTCGACGCAGCATCCCAACGGCACCTGCTACGTCGTGCAGGTACGGTCGGGCTCCTGATGCGGCATACGGTGAACGTCGGTGTCGCCGCGATCGCTTTGACCCAGTTGTCCACTGGGATGCGACCGGGTGGGGCGGCTTTGATGTTCGCAACCATCGGATGGTCGCTGCACCGACTGGTGCGCCGGTCGCAGTCGCCAGTGCCGACCGCCATCGATGTCTGTGGCACGCTGGCGATCTGTTTGGGCATCCCGCTGCTGACATCGGATCCGGGCTTCTATTGGACCAACAGTGTTCCGCAGGCGGTCGCGGGTACGGCGGTGATCGGGTTCGCAGTTTCACTGCCGATGCGGATCAGCTTGCCGGTGACAGCCGCGATCGCTGCCTCGTATGCGGTGGGTCTGTCGGGAGTGATCGGGTGGGCCCACGTCGGGTCGGTGCTGGCGGTGTATTACTTCGGTCTGCAGTGGCTGACCTCGTCCCTGATCCGCTTCATGTTGTTACGGATCGCAGCGGCCGCCGATCGGGCCCGGGAAGTGCGTGAGGCCGCAGAGGCAGATCGGCAGATTGACGCGGCAGTGAGGGCGTTCGAACGGGAGCAGCTTGCGCTACTGCACGACACCGCGGCCTCGACCCTGTTGATGGTGGGTCAGGGTGTCATGGTGTCGCCGCAGCGTCTGGCCGCGCAGGCCCGCAGAGATCTGACCTTGCTGGACGAGAAGCCTTGGCAGCCCGCACCGCAACGCACAGAGTTGGTGTCCGTGCTGCGCGATGCGGTGGCGCATGTGCGTACTCCGGTGCGGTTCGGCGGACGTGACCGAGTGTGGGTACCGGGTGAGATCGGTCAGGCCGTGGTCGCCTCGGCCCGAGAGGCGCTGAACAATGTCGACCGCCATGCCAATGCCACCACAGCGTGCATCGAGGTAGCAGCCGATCGCGTGATCGTCAGCGATGACGGGACTGGTTTCGACACCACTGTGGCACGCACCGGCCACGGCATCGCCAACTCCATGACCGAAAGGATGGAACGCTTCGGCGGTGGGGCGGTCGTCGTGTCGGCGCCGGGGGCGGGGACCCGCGTCGAATTGTGCTGGTTTGACAGGGTGCCTGAGCCAGACGCGCCTGCACACATTGATCCGGACCGGTTCATAGAACGGGTCCGTTTAATCTACGCGTCCGTGATCGCCGCGTACGCGGTTGTCAACCTGCTCACCACAGTGCCGTATGCGGTCGGCAGCACGGGCGCCCCGGGTGTGCAGATAGCGCTGGCCTTGGTGGCCGCGGTGTGTCCGCTGGTGGCAGTTCCGGCACTCTGGACGGGTGCGCGGATACCGGTGTGGTTTCTTCTGGCCGCCGCACTCGCGGTGGTGCTTGTGCAGCCAACATTGCTGGGTGAACAGAAGCTGGGAACCCAGGTGGACTGGGTGCAGGCCGGAATCGGTTGGTGCGTCTTCCCTTTGGCGCTGACGATGTCGGTCCGCCGGGCGGCGGGGGTCTTGATCTGGTTCTGGGTGGTCGGTGGGTTCATAGAGGTGGTGGTTAACCCAGTGACCGCTTCGGTGGCGAACGTCGGTCTCGGTACCGCCAGCATTCTGGGTGTTCAACTGTTTGCGTTGGCGTTCGACGGTTTGATGCGCGAAGCAGGCCGCGAAGTCCATGCCGTGGTGGAAGCGAACAAGAAGCTGGTGGTGGATGCTCGGGTAGCCCGCGCGGTTGCCGACGACTACCAACGGCGGTACGCCAGCTTGGTGGACAACGTAATCCCGTTGTTGAGAGAGCTCTGCCTCGGTGGCCCGGTCAGTTCTGTGCTGCAGCGCCGAGCGCGAATCGAATCACGCCGGCTGCGAGCGCTTTTCGATCAGAGCAAGACTTTCGCACACCCGCTGCTGCGGTGCGTCCGCTCGACGGTCGATGATGCCGAGGCTTGTGGCATTGATGTGACGGTGGACGTCAGCGGTGAACTGCCGGACATCGACGAGGTGGCAGTCAACGACCTGGTGGGTCCGTTGCAACGGCTCATGCGCGTACCGATGGCCGCCGCGCATGTGGTGGTCAGTGCTACAGGTGATGTAGTGAGTTTGAGTGTGGTGTGCCGGGGGATCGCGGACACAGATGCCGTTGTTGACCAGATCTTTTGTGGCACAAGGGCGGAATTGGTCACCATGGATGAGACCGTCTGGCTGATAGTCGAGCATCAATCGGACTACGACAAGGTCGTCAGCAATCCCTAATCTTCGATGCGCCGTCTGGGGCATGGCGGCAGGCTGCCAACCCGTCCGGATGGATCAGCGGCCGTGACTCGTAGTGATCGATGGTGTCGCTGAAGGCAGACATATCGTTTCGATGCGGACTCCGCCGATGGGTTAGTCTCCAGAACTCGACATTGCCCCAAATCGTCAGGGTCGCAATGCCAAGCGCAACGGCAATCCACACCATGGTTTCGAGGTTCACAAGCCATTCGTCTCGACGAGGATCGCGGTGCTCAGCGGATCGAACCTGGCCAGCGCGGCAGCCAGTTCCTGCGTGTAGTGCTTGTACACCGCATAACCTGGGCTCTGGCCGGTCTCCTCGGCGTCGGACAGCGCTGGCCGGTTCACCGCAGGACTGCAGATGTGCGCGTTGATGAGCGTGAAACCGCTTTCGGTGCGGGTGATTTCAACGGTGAACGACATGAGTTCGGTGCGCGGGAGCCGCGTCCGCACCGAAAACAGAAGCTGGCCGGGGATGGCGCCATCGAACTGGATGAACTTAACCCGCAGGCCTTTGATGATCGTATGGCTTACATCGCGTGCCAGATGCGCGATCCGGTCAGGCTCAATGCATGTGTGCGCCCGAAGCGTCGCGCGCACAGCGGAAGGCTCCTGCATCCAGCCCTCCGGTCGTCGATGGGAATGTCCGCGGCTCCTGTGGTGACTGATTAGCAGGCTACGCGGTTTGTGCCGCCGGGTCTGTCGCCCGATCGGCGGATGCTGGCTGCTTTGTGCGATTGCGTCCCGGTGAGCAACCGATGGCGGCTACAGGTCAGACAGGCTGAGGATGCCGTCCTCGATCGCCCGCGCAAGTAGCGCGGATTTCGTCGGTGCTGAGCGACCGACCGCGGCGTACTTCGCACGTGCCCGCTGCAAGTGGGTACGCACAGTGCTGGGCGCAATGAATAGACGCTTGCCGACCAAATCTTTGCTCTCCGTTTGGAACCAGGCGACCAGCACTTCCTTTTCGCGCACGGAGAGGTTAGGTCGCCGGGTGTCGTCGTCATTGAGCAGCGCGCGGGCCATGCGCGGGCCCAGGTAAGGCGTAGCGGAGGATGCGGATTGGATGGCTTCTATCAGATGCGCACGTCCCTCGGATTTGACGAGATAAGTGATCGCACCGAGATCAAGGCAGTGCAGAATCACCTCGTCGGAGTTGATGTGGGAAAAAATGATGACTCGGTATCCGGCCGCACAGAGGTCCTTCAATGCCTCGAACTCTGGCTTGTTGCCGTCGATCTGCAGGTCGAATAGGACTACGTCGACGTCGTGGGCTGATGAAGGATGGTGCTGGACGAATTCGGCTGGGTCAAGGTAGTTCCCCACGAACTCGATGGCTGGGTCGGCGTGGGCGCACCACGCCTGGACCCCGGCATGAACAACATCGTGGTCATCGATGATCGCCGCCCGAATTGCGGACGGCGACGCATTCTCAGCAGTCACTATCATCCCTCTGGCAACCTCTAGTGAGCGTTACAAAGTTCGGCATCATTGTTTCGTCGCGAAACGGTACCGTGCCGGAGCCGCTGAAACAGTGCTAACGGTGAACGCTCTGTGAAACTGCTGGGTAATTGATGGGCGGGTGTGGCAAATGTGTGGTGAAGGTGTCGGCGGAGGCTGCCAGCCGAGGTAACACGACAGACAGATGCGCGATCTGCAATGACTGCGAAACAGTCAATTTGCCCGTCCTCGCTCGGCCGACCAGAACTGCCAGCCTTCGGGGGCAGGCGGCCATGCGGGGTCGGGAGCCCAACCCTGCGGTGGCGTCCAGCCGTGTGGCTGTGTCGGCCATCCAGGGGGTGTGTTGAACTGCGGTAGACCCTGGGCTCCAGCCGCGGAGGGGCCACTCGCCGTCGGAGTCGGATTCGCAGGTTTGGGTGAGATCAGTCCGAGTCGTTCGAACTGCTCCAGTATGGCCGGGGGCCACGGTACCTGCCTCTGCGCCAGCATCTTGGCTGCAAACATAAGACCAAAGCCGATCGCGAAGTATATTGCGGCCTTTGCGAATTGCGATCCGGCTGTGCTGGTGGTGGTCGTCTGCCCGGTCCGGAGGTTGGTTGACCACGTCTCCGTCCACCCCTCGACCCGCAAGATCCACAGTCCGGGGATAATGGCGATTACACCCAAGATCGCCACCGCACTCGCCGGAGCCAACTCGAATTTCTGGCCGGGCGTCCGGTTGCGGTTCCACTGTCGCTTGAAGCGCCGGTAGAAGAGGTAGCCGATCCCTGCCCAGAACGCGACGCCGATAAGTACGCCCATTGAAATTCCCCTCTTTCCACCTCGGCACGCACCTCGCGGCGGGTCCAACCTGGGTGCGGTATCGGTAAGGAGGATGCGCAAGGAACCGAGGGCACGGCTAGTGCCGCGCCAGCGTAGGACCGGCGCATTCTGGCTGCTGTCGGTTCGGACGGGATTCATCCGAACATATGACGATCGCAGCGGTCCGCTGAGCCGAACCAAAGTGATGGCACGGGCCACCCACGCTGATTCTCAGAACTGGTGGTACGTACCGGGTTTGGTCGCGGAGAATGTGAATCCGTGGTCGCCATCGCGACAGGTCGTGAGGTCGCCGGACGCAGTGCACTTGATCGGGGGCGCGGTGAGCGGTTGAGCCGGCGTCACATGTGGCAGCCAACCGGACCACTGCGGCGACAGCATGAATGCCTGCCCTTGGCCATCGACACAGGCCGTCGTGCCCGAATCGTCAACTCCGCAGGTGGTGGAGTTCACGGTGATGGAGTGCATGGGAGGCAGGGTCTTCAATGCGCTTGCGTCAGGCGGGGATTCGTTGAGGGCCCGTAGCCGGCTGTTGGTATCGATGCTGTACAGGCCGTCGCGTTGTTTGAAGCCGGTGCCTTCGCTCCACTGCATCGGAATCGGCGGAATGCCATGGTATTTGGTGAAGTTGCAACCGGCCGTCGTACCGCCGCTGTTGAAGCCGCAGGCGAGGTCGTCGGGGGTGCGGAACCGGGTGAATATGTTGGTGTGTCCTGGGCTGGTTTCCTCGACTGCGTAGTCCTTGATGTCGACCGGTGTGTAAGCGCTGAAGTCCGGGAATGTCGGGACGTCTGCTCGGACAGCCGGTGCAGCGTGGAGTGTGCACATGGTCAGGCCAATGGCGCTCACGATGCGCGCTGCGATCGATGGTCCGGTCATCTCCAGGCTGACGTTACCGCCGGGTTCGCGTGGACGGAACGATTTGGCGGGCATTTGGCCGGCATTTAGGTGGAGATGCGCACCAGTCGCTCAGCCACCCGTGCGTAGATTTCCCCGAGCTTGTGCGGGTCGCGATGGGTACGTGACGGGAACCATCGGCATACGTCCACACACAGCGAGGAAATCGCCATCACAGTATCGTCGAGGTTATCAACGACGAATTCCCCAGTCTCCATACCGCTTTCGACGATGCCGGCGATGACGGCGGTCACCTGGTGCCGTAGTGGGGCGATGATGCGGTAGTGGGCGGATGTCAGGCCGTGTAATTCGTATTGCACCACTCGAGCTTGCTTGCTGTTCTCTGCGTGCCAGGTGGCGAAGGCCGCCACGACATTGTGAAAACGCTCGGTGCACGGTGCGGAGGCGTCGTCGGTTGTGCGCAGCGTTGCCAGCAGGCTGCCATGCCCTTCCAGGGCGATGGCGTAGAGCAACTCTTCTTTGGAGCGGTAGTGCGGGTACATCGCCGTCGCACTCATGTCCAGGCGTTTGGCGATTTGGCGGGTCGAGGTACCGCCGTAGCCGGACTCCGCGAACGCCTCGATGGCCGCCCGCCGGATGCGTTCGGCTGCGGCCGAATCGGTAGTCCGGTCGGTTCCCATGTCAACGGGATCGTACACGCGGGTTGACAGAATGCTGCCGATAAGCGATATTAGCAATCGCTAACAAAATTAGCGATTGCTAATTTTTGTCGACCGGAAGGGCGGGCCCCGAAGTGGCTGATTTCATGTCTCGACGCGATGTGGACTTCTTGCTGTACGAGTGGCTCGACGTCGACAAGCTCACCAAGCACGAGCATTTCTCGGAGCACTCCCGCGATACGTTCGACGCGGTGCTGGATCTGAGCGACGAGATTGCCACGAAACGCTTTGCCCCACACCGTAAGAAGGCCGACCAGAACGAGCCGACCCTAGACGAGCAGGGCCGGGTTGTGCTGATCAACGAGATCAAGCAGGCGCTGGACGATTTCAATGCGGCGGGACTGACCGCCAGCTCGTTCGACGAGCGAGTCGGAGGCATGCAACTGCCCACCGTCGTGTCGCAGGCCTCGATGGCGTTCTTCCGCGCCGCCAACCCTGCCACCATCGCATACGCGTTCCTCACGGTCGGCAACGCCAACCTGCTCACCGAGTACGGCACCGACGAACAGATCGACTCCTGGGTCCGCCCCATGCTCGAAGGCCGGTACTTCGGCACCATGTGCCTGTCCGAGCCGGAAGCCGGCTCATCCCTCGCCGACATCACCACCAAGGCATCGCAGGCCGCCGACGGGACCTACCGCATCACCGGCACCAAGATGTGGATCACCGGCGGGGACCACGAAATCTCGGAGAACATCGTGCACCTGGTCCTGGCCAAGGTGCCCGGCGGCGGCACCGGCGTCAAAGGCATCTCGCTGTTCATCGTGCCGAAGTTCCTGCCCGACGGCACCCGCAACGACGTCGCGCTGGTCAGCCTCAACCACAAGATGGGCAACCACGGCACCACCAACGCTCTACTCAACTTCGGTGACGGTTCGCACCAGCCCACCGATGAACCGGGCGCGGTCGGATACCTGGTAGGGGAAGAACACCGCGGCCTTGCCTACATGTTCCACATGATGAACGAGGCCCGGGTGGCCGTCGGGTTCGCAGCCACCGCAACCGGTTACGCCGGCTACCTGGCGTCGTTGGAATACGCCAAGGTGCGCACCCAGGGGCGTCCTGTCGGTGATAAGAACCCGTCACGTTCGCAGGTTGCGATCATCGAACACGCCGACGTCAAGCGCATGCTGCTGGCCCAAAAGTCTTATGTGGAAGGTGCATTGGCGCTGGGACTGTACTGTGCACGGCTGGTCGATGAGGCCCGGATCAACACGGGCGCGGACCGCGACGAAGCAGAGCTGATGTTGGAGGTCCTCACTCCGATCGCCAAGAGTTGGCCGTCGCAGTGGTGCCTGGAAGCCAACAATCTCGCAATCCAGATCCACGGTGGTTACGGATACACCAAGGAATTCGACGTCGAGCAGTTCTACCGGGACAACCGGCTCAACGCCATTCACGAAGGCACCCACGGCATCCATGGCCTGGATCTGCTCGGGCGCAAGGTCGTCATGCAGGACGGCGCCGGATTGAAACTGCTGCACCGCCGAATCGGCGAAACCGTCCAGACTGCACTGCAATCCGAGGCCACCGCCGCCTACGCGCGTGATCTGCAGAGCCAGATGGAGCGGCTGGTCGAGGTCACCTCCGCTGTCTGGGCAGCCGGTGATGCCGCCACCACGCTGGCTAATTCGACTGCCTACCTGGAGGCGGCCGGCCACATCGTCATGGCCTGGATTTGGCTCGAACAACTGATCGCAGTCGGTCCCCACACCGGAAACTTCTATGACGGCAAACGTGCTGCCGCCCAGTACTTTTACCGCTACGAGTTGCCAAAGGTGACGACCCAGTTGGATCTACTGGCCAGCCTGGATCGCACCACAGTCGACGCACACCCCGATTGGTTCTAGCCCGATGCCGGGAACCCGCGTCAACCGATCGCTGAAAACAGCCTGTGAATTGCCAACGCAGGATGGTTGACGCCGCATAACGGGGCGATACTACGTGTAGTCCTCGTCTCACTGGGCTTTGGCTAACCCGAATGCAGGTGACGTTATGGCGGAAACCGTCATTAAGTACATCTTGAAGCGGCTCAACGAGATTGGCGTCGACGACGTCTTCGGAGTGGCCGGGGACTATGCGTTTCCGGTCAATGACGCGATAGCCGAGCATCCGGCGATCAATTGGATCGGATGTTGCAACGAGCTCAATGCCGCCTACGCCGCTGACGGTTATGCCCGCACGCGTGGCGTGGCGACACTGTGTACCACCTACGGGGTGGGTGAACTGGCCGCAATGAGTGGGATCGCCGGTTCATATGCCGAGCATCTCGCGGTAGTCCATCTGGTGGGCGCGCCCAACCTGCCGACGCAGGAGGGCCGGGCGCTGGTGCACCACACGCTGGGCAACGGCGAATTCGACCTGTTCCACCGGATGGCCGAGCCCGTCGTGTGCGCGAGCGCGACCATCACTGCGCAGAACGTGGCCGCCGAGACCGAACGGCTGATCGCTGCCGCGCTCTACCACCGACGCCCCGTCTACATGGCGATCCCGAGCGACGTAGCGGACATGCCGGTGCTGGCGGCGGCGTCATCGGCGAGTCCGCCGGTAAGTGATCCCACGTCGTTGACTGCGGCGACCGAGGCGGTGCTGGCCGTGCTGGCCGATGCCGGTCAGGCATGTGTGCTGCCCGGAGTGCTGTTGAGGCGTCTAGGCCTGCAGGCGGCCGCAGTAGGATTCGTCGACGCGTCGGGCCTGCCCTTCGCGACGATGTTTGCGGATAAGTCGGTGCTCGGTGAGGACCATCCCAACTACATCGGCATGTACACCGGTCGGCTGATGGGTGAACCGGTGCGCGCGTTCGTCGAATCGTGCGATGCGGTGGTGATGCTCGGCGCGATGCTGACCGATGGCAACACCGCCGGACACACCGTTCGGTTGGACCCGAGCAAGGTGATCACCATCGGTCACCACCGGACCACGGTCGGCGGCACGACGTACCGCAATGTCGAGATGTCCGACATCCTTGCGCAACTGTCCGAGCGCGTCACCAAACATGCTGAGCGGCCGGCTATTACGCCCGAGACACTCGGGCCAATCGTCGGCGAAGCAGACGACCTGATCACTGCCGACGCGCTCTACCCGCGTTGGGCGAACTTCTTCCGTCCTGATGACGTGATCATCACTGACACCGGAACCGCCTCGCTGGGTTTGACTTTCGCGCGCTTGCCCAAGGGTGCGCAGTTCCACAATCAGACCCTGTGGGCATCGATCGGCTGGGCCACGCCGGCGGCTTTCGGCGCTGCGGTCGGTGCGCCGGATCGTCGGCTGATCCTGATCACCGGTGAGGGCTCACACCAGATGACCGCCCAGGAGCTTGGCCAGTTCGGTCGCCGCGGGCTACGCCCAATCATCTTCGTGCTCAACAACTCCGGCTACCTCAGTGAGCGGATGCTGTGCAAGGACATGGAGTTGGCCTACAACGACATCGCAGCATGGAACTACGCCGCGCTTCCGCACGCCATGGGCTGTCAGGGGTGGTTCACCGCGCGTGCGGCCACCTGCGGTGAACTCGACGACGCACTGAAGTCAGCCGCGAAGGCCGATGGCGCTGCCTATGTCGAGGTCATCACCGGTGCCGACGAGGCGCCGCCGATGTATGAGAAGCTGCACGAAAATGTTGAGTCGTTCTACAACATCAAGTAGGACAACGGTTGCTACGCCAAGGTTTTGCGGCGACGGCTGTGAATGGCCCCCTCCCTACGACTAGACCATCACTCCCGGCTTGTACGGCTGCAGCGGGCGCTGCCGCACGAACGTCGGCCACCAGAACCACGGACCCAGCAGGCGGACCAGGCATGGCACGATGAACGAGCGCACCACCAGGGTGTCGAGCAGCAGGCCGATGCACACCGTCGAACCCATCTGGCCGATGGTCCTCAGATCGCTGGAGAGCATGGCCAACATGGTGAACGCGAACACCAACCCGGCTGACGTCACCACGCCACCGGTACTGCCCAGCGCGCGGATCAGCCCGGTGTTCAGGCCGGCGTCCAACTCTTCTTTGAGGCGGGCCACCAGCAGCAGGTTGTAGTCCGAGCCGACGGCCACCAACACAATGAAGGTCAGCGGCAAAATCAACCAGTGCAGGTGCAGACCGATCAGGTGCTGCCAGATGAGTACCGACAAGCCGAACGCCCCGGCGTACGAGAATGCCACCGTCCCTGGAATCACCAAGGCCGCCACCAGAGAACGCGTGATCACCATCATGATCAGGAAGATCAGCACGAAGGCCGCGATCGCGGCGATCATCAGGTCGTTCTTGGCGTAGGTCTGGATGTCCCGATTGTTGGACCCTGACCCACCGATGTAGATCTTCGATCCGGCCAGCGAGGTTTCCTTCAGCGCAATCTTGATGGCGTCTGGGAACTGCTTGACGTGCTCGATGCCTTCGGGCCCCATGGCGTTGCCTTCGTGGGTGACGATGAACCGCGCGGCATGGCCGTCTGGCGACATCATCAGTGCCATACCGGTTTTGATGTCGTCGTTGTCGAAGGCCTCACGCGGGATGTAGAAGAAGTCATCACTGCGCGACGCATCGAAGTCATTACCGACGTTGATCATGTCGTCGAACGTCTGGTCGGTGTTCTTGTTCTGAATGTCCGTGGGGCCGTAGTTGTTCACGATCAAAGCCAGCAGGCTCTGATTGTCGGCCACGGTTTGTCTGAGCAAG
Source organism: Mycobacterium sp. OTB74 (assembly GCF_029892685.1). Classification (GTDB taxonomy): domain Bacteria; phylum Actinomycetota; class Actinomycetes; order Mycobacteriales; family Mycobacteriaceae; genus Mycobacterium. The sequence goes on from NZ_JARXVD010000003.1 coordinate 18,185, forward strand.
GCCACCATCTGTGGCATCAGACTGTCCACCACCTGCAGGGAGCCGACCGCGTTCTTGATGTCGGCGGCTAGGTCATCGACCTTGTCGATCACTTCGAACAGGGACCGGAATGACCAGCACACGGGGATGTCGTAGCAGTGTGGTTCCCAATAGAAGTACGCACGGAGCGGGCGCATGAAGTCATCGAGATTGGCGACGGCGTCGCGCATGTCTTCGGTGACCTGCTGCATGTCTTCCAAGGTCAGCACCGTGGAGTGCAACTCGTCGGCCAACTTCTGGGTCAGGTCGGCCGTCTTCTCCAGCACCTGGATGCTGTGCGCAGTGATCTTGGCCTGCTTCTCGGTGTTGGCGTTGTTGTGCTCACTGAAGGGAAGCTGTTGACCGTTTCCGCCACCTTGGGTGGTGAAAAGGTAAGGGACGGAAGCGTGTTCGAGGGCCCGGCCCATAGGTCGGGTGATGTTCTGCACCATGGCCACGCCGGGCAGTCGGATCAATGCCTTGGCCACGCGGTCCAGTGAGATGAAGTCCGCCGAGTTACGCATGTCGTGATCGGACTCGACCATCAGCATTTCGCTGAACAGCTTGCTCCGCGGGAAATGCCGGTCGGCAGCTTGGAAACCCAGGTTGGCTGGGGCATTCGGTGGCTGATACGTACGGTCGTCGTAGCTGACCTGGTAGGTCGGCACGAACACCGCACCGACCGACACAATGGCGACACTGGCCACCAGAATCGGCACCGGCCAGCGTACGACGGCGGTGCCGATGCGTCGGTACAGAGTGGCCCTGACCGCTTGCTTCGGGTCGAACAACCCGAACAGGCTGCCGGCGCTGAGCAGTGCCGGACCGATGGTCAGTGCGCCGCAGATTGTCAGCAGCATGCTGACCGCCACGGCCGGTCCCATGGTGTGGAAGTAGTTCAGTCGGGCGAAGGTCAGGCATGCGCAGGCACCGGCGATGGTCAGACCGGAGCCGATGATGACATGCGAAACACCTTTGTACGCGGTGTAATACGCGTCCTCACGACTCTCGCCGTTCAACCGGGCCTCGTGATATCGGCCGATCAGGAATATGCCGTAGTCGGTGCCGGCGCCTAGGGTCAGTGAGATGACCATGTTGGCTGCGAAGGACGACAACGGGATCACTCCGTAGTGTCCGAGGGCCGCGATGACTCCCTTGGCGGCCAGCATCAGGATCAGCACGTCGAACAGTGGCACCAGCATGTTGGTGACGGAGCGATACACCATCAGCAGCATGAAGATGATCAGGAAGATGGTGGCGATGGTGATGTTGTTCAGGCTGGAGTTCGCCACCAGCAGAGTGTCAGCGGCCAATGGGGCTGCTCCGCTGACGTAAACCTTCAGTCCTGCAGGGGGATTGGAGGTGTCGACGATGTGCCGAACCGCGTTGACCGAATCGTTGGCCTGCATCTGGCCGATGTCACCGGCTAGTCGCAGGAGCACGTACGAGGCCTTGCCGTCCAGACTCTGCGCGCCAGCCGCGGTGATCGGCTTGCCCCAGGTGTCCATGACGTACTGCACGTGTTCGGTATCGGCCTTGAGCGTGCGCACCAGGCCGTTGTAATAATCGCGATCCTGTTCGGAGAGGCCCCGGTCGGCTTCCAATACCAGCATGGTCAGGCTGGTCGAAGTGGACTCGTGGAACACATGGCCGATGGTCAGCATCGCTACCTGGGACGGCGCATACGTCGGAACCATCGGACCGGCGAGTTCCTCGGCGACGTCTTCGATCTTCGGCACAAAGGTATTGGTGACCACCGCCAGCAAGGCCCAGACGATAATGATCGGGACAGCCAGGTAGCGAACGGTTCTGGCGAAGAAGGGGCGCTTGGTCGTGCCGTGAGCGGGGCGAACGATCGGGGCGGTAGTGGGCTCACTCATGCGGACTTCACCCGGCAGGTGACGTCGGCATCGCCGTGCTCGTCTGACTGTTCGTCGCGCACAACGTCATTGACCTTCATCCGGCAACCGACACTACCGCCGTGCACCTGCACTGAGATGCTGCCGGAGACCACGGTGAGGGTGGTGGTTTCGGTGTGCGACCACGGCAGTTCGCTCAGATCGACCGAGTGCGGGTGGCCGCTGATATCGACGTAGGACAGGATGCCTCCAGAACCGACAGTGCCGAACACCTCGTAGGTGAGCGTTTTGGGGGTGAACTCTGGCGGGGCCTGTGGCGGGTTGACGGATAGGACCGGTCCCGGTTCGGAGAACTCGTGAACTTTCCACATGCACAGCACACCGACGCCGATCGCAATGAGCGCGACCACTGGCATCCAGGCTCGTGCCAGGATTTTTCTGCCAGTAGAGGGAGAGCTCACTCGATCACCTTTCGATATGCGGACCCTGTATATCAACTAGGTTGAGATGGTGCGGCGTAAACACTATCAGCCATCCCGCGCTGCCGCGGTTTGAGGCAACGAGGTGCGGTAAAGGGTGAGGTAAATACACTCAGCTAACTCGCAGGTTTCACTAGGGAAACCTGCGACAGCCGTTTTTTGAGTTTGACCGTCCGGAAAATCTGGGCCATGACATTGATGGACGACAGCATGGCGATGACCCCCAGGAACGTGCGCTCCGACGGGGTGGAGCCGTGTAGTTGTTCCAGGCTGCCGAGGACGTAGAAGCAGCCGAGGGAAAAGATCGCTGCCGGCATGCTGAACGCCATGAGCGTCCGCTGGTTGTTGATCGTTTGGGTGGCGAAGGCCAGCTCTTCCTCGGTCATCGGTTCGCCTTTGCGGACCTTCCCCAGCACCGTCTGCTTCGCTCGGATGCCTTCGGCGACGGGCAGCTGCGGCTGATTCCGAAGGCGCCGAAGGTAGAAGAACACGACGGCGCCGAACACCAACAACGCGATGACGGCGAGGTCTGCCAGGTCGCCGAACAGGTGCCAGTCGGTGCCGAGAAAATTCCACCCCATGCGTCGCTCCTTCGCGCTAGCGTCCGTGCCGAGTGCTTCTCGAGACGCCAACTAGCTAACTGGCTTCCAGACCCCTGTGTCAATCCAGTTGATACCCGACGGAGAATCGAGCTGAATTAGCCTATCGCACAGTGATCTAGGTAACACTTGCATTGAGGAGGCGTTCGAGATGCCACGAGATCAGCTCGTTCATACCGTCAAGGGCCCGGTTTCCGTTGCCGACCTCGGTGCCACTCTCATGCACGAGCACGTCTTCGTCCTAGGCGACGAGATTCGGCAGAATTACCCCGACTATCCGTCTCCGTGGGACGAGGAGACCCGGGTCGCCGACGCGATAGCCCAACTGCGCCAATGTAAGTCGCGCGGAATCGACACCATCGTCGACCCCACGGTGATCGGGCTGGGCCGCTATCTGCCTCGCATCCAACGGATCAATCAGCAGGTCGACATCAACATCGTTGTCGCCACTGGGATCTACACGTACAACGACGTGCCTTTCCAGTTTCACCGCACTGGGCCCGGTCTGCGGTTCGACTATCCCGAACCCATGGTTGAACTGTTCACGCGTGATATCCGTGAGGGCATTGCCGACACCGGGGTCAAGGCCGCCTTCCTCAAGTGCGCCATTGAGCACCAGGGTCTGACGCCCGGCGTGGAGCGGGTGATGCGGGCGGTGGGACAAACACATGTCGACACCGGCGCACCGATCACGGTACACACCGACGTGCACAGCAAGTCCGGGCTGGTCGCGCAGCGGGTGCTCGGCGAGGAAGGCGTGGATTTGACCAAGGTGGTGATCGGGCACTCCGGAGACAGCACCGATCTCGAGTATCTGTGCGCACTTGCCGATGCTGGTTCCTATCTGGGCATGGATCGGTTCGGACTGGATGTGTTGTTGCCGTTCGAGCAACGAGTCGACACCGTGGCCGAGCTGGCGCGACGGGGCTACGCGGAGAAGATGGTGTTGTCCCATGACGCATCGTGTTTCATCGACTGGTTCTCGCATGAGGGCAAGCTGGTTGGTATGCCCAACTGGAACTTCACCCACATCAGCGACGACGTGTTGCCTGCACTACGCGAATGTGGTGTCACCGATGAGCAGATCACCACCATGCTGGTGGACAACCCGCGGCGGTACTTCTCCGGAGAACTCAGGTGAAGGTGCTGCTGATCTCTGACACCCACGTACCCAAACGAGCGCGCGACCTGCCGGCCCAGGTTTGGAATGCCGTGGCGCACGCCGACGTGGTGCTACATGCCGGTGACTGGGTGGATGTTGCACTGCTCGACGAACTGGAACGGCGGGCCGAGCGGCTGGTCGCCTGCTGGGGCAACAACGACGGAGCGGACCTGCGGGCCAGGTTGCCCGAGCGGGCCGACGTCACGCTCGGTGGGGTGCGATTCACCGTTACCCATGAGACCGGTGCTGCGGCCGGCCGCGACGCTCGGATGGCGCAGTTGTACCACGACACCGACGTTCTGGTGTTCGGGCACAGTCACATTCCGTGGGACAGCACCGCAGCGAGCGGCCTGCGGTTACTCAATCCAGGCTCGCCCACCGACCGTCGACGTCAACCGAACTGTACTTACATGATGGCGACGGTTGACGGTGGAGTGCTTTCTGACGTGGTGTTGCACGAGCTCTGACTTCGGCTAGCCCGAACGCTTGCCGACGTAGACGCCCTCGGGTCGGAAGCGAAGCATCGGCTCTTCGTACTCCTCGAGGGCGTGCGCGACCCAGCCGGCGATGCGTGCGATGCCGAAGATGGCCTCGGGTGCGTCGGCCGGCATCCGGAACTGCAACGCCATGGCGGCCAGCGCCATATCGGAGTTGATGAGTCTGGCCTTGGTGCCGGTGATCGTCGCCCCGATGATGTCTACGGCGGCCCGGACGCGATCACCACCGCCGGCGGTTTCCAGCAGTCCAAGTAGCGCCACTGCGCGTGGGTCGTGATCGCGGTAGACCCGATGCCCGGCACCTGGAATACGCTCTCCAGCGCGGAGGCTCTCGGCCACTGCGCGCTCCGGATCATCAAGGGCACCTAGGAGATAACGATAGGCGGCAGTGGCCGCGCCACCGTGCAGTGGGCCGTCGAGGGCGGCCAGGCCCGCGGCGACAACTGAGTAGACGCCGGCTCGAGCGCTGGCGGCAACACGTACTGCGACGGTGCTGGCCGCCAGGTCATGATCGGCCAGCAGGACCAGTGCGGCATTGAGGGCTGCCACGCGACGGTGTGTTGGGGCAAGTGGAGAAAGCTTGGGCCACAGCTGCTTTGCGTACGATCCCTCTTCCGGTGCAACGGTTTTCGCCGCCGGCGGCAAGGCGGTGGCAACGGCTTGCAGGATCTGCATGGCCTTGATGGCTACCTCCGGCCGCGTTTGTTGGTACCGCAACCGGTCTGCTGCCCCGGCCAGGTCGACTGCGATGCGGACTGTGTCCAGGAGGGTGGCATTGGCCGGCAGCATGGCATTCAGTCGCGCGGCGGTGTCAGCCCCGATAGGCGAAGGCTGTTGTGGGGCATCGTGATCCCACAACAATCGAGCTACGTCCAGGAAGTCGGTTGACACCAGCTCGGTGGCCAGCTGTCCGCGGTAACGCAATTCGTCGCCGGACAGTGAGGTGATCTGGGTTCGGATCCGTTCCACCACGCCGGCCGGTGGGCGCGACCGAACGCCCTCTCGGGTCAAGGATTCCACCTCGTTGACCGAGAACAGGCTGCCGCGAACTCCCGCGATCCGGACGCTGGTCAACCGGCCGCGGCTGACGTAGGCGTACACCGACTCGGGTTTGACTCCAAGCACCTTCGCCACTTGGGCGGTGGTCAGGTAGTCGTGCCCGTCGTGTTCGATGGCCGTCGGCCATCGGCGGGTGTGACGTCCGGGTGGTGTCATGGCAGCCTCGGTTGCATATTGATCGAATCAACATTGACGATAGTCAATGTTCGGCCGAATGTGGTTGTACTGCTGAAAGATAGGAGCTGAGGTCAATGGCTGACACACTGATAGAAGCCGCACCGGGACTGGCCAACATCGTGGCCGCCGACACTGCGATCGGTGACGTCCGTGGAGACGAGGGCTTCTACCACTACGGGCCCTATTCGGCCGTCGAGCTGGCCACCAGCCGCAGCTTCGAGGAGGTGTGGTTCCTTTTCCTGTACGGCCGGCTGCCGTCGGCCGCTGAGGCCGCCGAATTCGCCGCGCACGCCGCCAGCCTGCGCGATATCCCGGCTGATGTCACCGCGATGCTGCGTATGGTCGCACTGGCCGGCGCTGAGGAGCACCCGTTGGCCGGCCTGCGCACGGTGTTGTCGGCGGTGGCTGCGGCCACTGACCTGCGGCCGGTCTGGGATACCGATGAGGACGCCCGGCGTCGTGACGCGTTACGCCTGGCGGCCATGACGCCGACCATCCTGGCTGCGCTGCACCGCATCCGAGAAGGGCTGGACCCGGTCGAACCTGATCCTAAGATGCCCGCCGCGGCCAACTGGTTGTACCTGCTGACCGGACGTCGACCCGCAGCCGAGCACGCCCGAGCGATCGAGCAGTACCTGATCAGCACCATCGACCACGGATTCAACGCATCGACGTTCACCGCCCGAGTGGTCGCGTCGACCGGTGCGGATGTGGCTTCAGCCATCTGCGCTGCGCTGGGCTCGTTCTCCGGGCCCCTGCACGGCGGTGCGCCCGACCGTGCCCTCGATGCGTTGGACGCTATCGGTGATCCGGCCCATGCGTCGGACTGGGCGAATGCTGCACTGGATCGTGGGGAACGGATCATGGGCTTCGGCCACGCGGTTTACCGCACTGCCGACCCGCGGGCCGAGCTGCTCAAGTCCATCGCGGTCGGGCTCGGTGGCGGGTTGGCCGACCGCGCAGTGCGGGTCGAGCGAGACGTGACCGCGGTGCTTGCGCAGCGGCGACATGACCGCGAACTGCGCGCCAACGTGGAGTTCTACGCCGGCGTCGTGATGGAACTGTGTGGAGTCCCGCGCAGCATGTTCACCCCGACCTTCGCGGTCAGTCGCGTGGTGGGGTGGTCGGCGCACATCCTGGAGCAGGCCCGCGGCCGCAAGATCATCCGGCCCAGGGCGCGGTACGTTGGACCTGAGCCGATGCGCCCAGCCACCTGAACTGACTACTTTGGTTGGCATGGAGCAGAAGCCGCCCACCGCCCGCATCGCCGCTGCCAACCGTAGTCACACCGAAACGCTGCCGTTCGGTGACACTCGAGATTTCGCCGATGCCGATCGGGGATTCATCGGAGCCCTGGAGCCCTGCGTCATCACCGCTGCCGACGGAAGAGTCGTGTGGGACAACGATTCTTACAGCTTCCTGAACGGCGAAGCGCCAGACAGCGTGCACCCCAGCCTGTGGCGACAGTCGCAACTGTGCACCAAGCAGGGCCTGTACGAGGTGGTCGAGGGCATCTACCAGGTGCGTGGCCTGGACCTGTCCAACATCAGCTTCGTCGAAGGCGACACCGGCATCATCGTCATCGATCCACTGATCTCCACCGAGACCGCCGCTGCCGCGCTGGCGCTCTACCGTGCGCACCGGGGTGATCGCGAGGTCAGGGCGGTCATTTACACCCACAGCCACGTCGACCATTTCGGTGGCGTGCTCGGGGTGACATCACAGGACGAGGTCGATGCCGGCAAGGTCGCGGTCATCGCGCCCGAGGGCTTCACCGAGCACGCGGTGCAGGAGAACGTCTATGCCGGAACCGCGATGGCCCGCCGAGCCGGATACATGTACGGGGCTGCGTTGCCGCGCAGTCCGCAGGGCCAGGTCGGCTGCGGTCTGGGGCAGGTCGGGTCCACTGGCGAGGTAGCGCTGATCGTGCCGACCGTCGACATCACGACCACCGGTGAAAAGCACACCATCGACGGGATCGAGATCGAGTTCCAGATGGCGCCCGGCACCGAGGCGCCGGCCGAAATGCACTTCTATTTCCCGCAATTCCGCGCGCTGTGCATGGCCGAGAACGCCACCCACAACCTGCACAATCTCCTGACCCTGCGCGGTGCGTTGGTCCGCGACCCGCACGGCTGGGCGGGTTACCTGACCGAGGCGATCGACACCTTCGCCGACCGCGCCGACGTGGTCTTCGCGTCCCACCACTGGCCCAACTGGGGACACGACAACATTGTCGAATACCTTTCCCTGCAACGAGATCTGTACGCCTACCTGCACGACCAGACGCTGCGTCAACTCAATCAGGGCTACACCGGCATCGAGATCGCCGAGACCTTCCAGATGCCGCCTGCGCTGGAGAAGGCCTGGCACACCCACGGCTACTACGGGTCGGTCAGCCACAACGTCAAGGCGGTCTACCAGCGCTACATGGGCTGGTTCGACGGCAACCCGGCCCGGCTCTGGCAGCATCCGCCGGAAGCCGCGTCGCCCCGCTATGTCGCGGCGATGGGTGGTATTGACCGGGTCGTCGAGTTGGCACGGTCCGCATTCGATGAGGGTGACTTCCGCTGGGCGGCAACCTTGTTGGACCATGTGATCTTCACCGATGAGCACCACGGCGCGGCCCGCGATCTCTACGCAGACACGCTGGAACAATTGGCCTATGGAGCCGAGAACGCGGTGTGGCGCAACTTCTTCCTCTCCGGCGCTGCCGAGCTTCGGGATGGCAACTTCGGCACGCCGACCAAGGCCGCGCCGACCATGCTGGCGCAGCTCACCCCGGACCAGATGTTCGACGCCCTTGCCATCAACGTCAATGGACCGCGGGCCTGGGATCTGAACCTTGCCATCGACGTGATGTTTGCCGATGTCGCCACCAATTACCGGGTGAGCCTGCGCAACGGGGTCCTGGTGCACCGTAAGGTGCCGGCCGACTCGCAGACCGCACAGGCCACCGTCACGCTGGCGAACAAGTTGCGGCTGTTGGCCTTTGCGGCCGGCGACACCACCTCGCCCGGAGTGGAGGTTACCGGCGACGCAACAGCGCTCCCGGCGCTGCTGGGCGTGATCGACAGGCCAGACCCGGCCTTCAACATCATTACGCCCTAGCCCCGGGAGCACCGCCGCGACCTCACGCCGTAGTCGGTACCCAGTTGCCGTGGAAACCCGTGGGTATCCGGTGCGGAATCTTGATGCTCGCGACGTCTTGCAGGGTGTGGGCATCGATAATCGCCAGGTCGCTGCGGTCGGTCGTTTCGTCGTACACGTAGCCCATCAGCACCCCGTCGTCTTCGGCCGCGCTCGGCGATGACGGGTGGAACACGAACTCGCCCAATTTCTTTCCGGTGCCGAACGAGCGTGTCTCGGTGCCGCCGCCGATCAGATCGTGCTTGAGCAGCGTGCTGCTACCGCCGAGGCCTTCGCCGACCGAAGCTGCGTAGCCGTAGCGATGCCGCTTGCCGGTCAGTCGCTCGTCGACTCGGGGGAACTCCTGGGGGTGGTCGTCGAATCGTTCCTCGCGGACCTTGCCGGCGGACAGGTCGACGGTCCAACGTTCCAGGGTGGGCGGCCCCTCGTTCGGGCCCGAGTAGTCGGTGTCGAACATCTTGGGGTGCCGCACCACGTCCAGGACGATGCTGTCGTCGTCGGCGTCGTAGGCGTTCATCGGGTGGAATACGTAGCAGGGCTCGACGTCGAACCAGCGCACGTCGGAGTTGCCGCCGTCGCGCGGCATGACGCCGATTCGGGCCGGGTACTTGGGGTTCCACGAGTACGGAAAGCGGCGGTCTCTCGGATTGAAGCTCGGTTGGCGGGCCATGATGGGGTCGGGAATCTTGACCCGGCCGATCAACGAGGACAACAGAAGTCGAGCGGGTAACCGCAACGCGCGGGGTACCGCCATCTCGGTGATTATGCCCGCATCGAAGCTCACGGGCAGGTCGTAGAAGATCACGTGTCGCTCGGTCAGCGAGAAGTCGTGCATCATCGGGCTGCCGTGCACCTCGATGTCGACGGTCCGGCGCGCCCTGCCGTCGGTGCCGATCACCGAGTACTGCACGGTGTTGCCGCGCGTGAAGCTGTACGAAACCGCATGCAGCTCACCGGTTTCCGGGTCGCGCTTGGGGTGGGCGGTGTAGCCGCCTGACAACGTACCGTCGAAATCGCAGACGCCGACCGTGTCGAGCTCCTCGGTCAGTTCGTAGTTGGTCCCGCCGCCCTCGACCAGCGCCAGCGTCTTGCCGGCGTGCCCGAGCACATTGGTGTTGGCGCCGATGCCGAAGCCGCTGAAATGTCCTGACGGGGGAGTCTCTCCGAGTGCGGCGGCGGCGTAAGGCCCGCGCACCCAGCGATTTCGGTACCACTCGGCCTTGCCGTCGCGGATACGGATGCCGTGCACCATGCCATCGCCGAAGAACCAGTGGTACAGCTCGGGGTCGACCTCGCCGACCGGGTTCGGCCCGTTGCGCAGATATCGACCGTCGAGATAGTCCGGGATGGTGCCCGTGACGCTCAGGTCGGTCAGGGTGTATTCCTCGTGAATCGGCGCGAATGCGCCTTCGAGATAGCGGTTGGTCATTGCAGAACCTCTCCATAACAGTGTTATTGGCCGCGGTTATTGGTATAACACTGTTATGGCAGGTGTGCAATAGTGGGCGACGAAATTCGCCGGCAGTTAATCGAGGCCGGGATGGGGATCCTGGAACGCGACGGTCTTCAGGCGCTCAGCGTGCGCAAGCTCGCCGCCGAAGTCGGCACCTCGACCATGGTGGTCTACACCCACTTCGGCTCGATGAACGGCGTAGTCGACGCCCTTGCGAGTGAGATTTTCGCTCATTTCGGCGAAGCCCTGGCCGGCGTGCCGATCACCGATGATCCGGTGGCCGACTTCATCTCGATGGGCCTTGCATATCATCGGTTCGCAATGGCCAATCCCCATCGGTATCAACTGATGTTTGGGACAGCAGCTCCCGCATTGTTACTCAGTCGCCGAGCCGATCTGACGGTGACCGGACGACCCACCTCCAACGACGCCTGGGGTCACTCATTCGACGTTCTGCGCGGCGCGGTGCGGCGAATGGTCGAGGCGGAACGCATCCGCGCCGACGACGAGGCGGCCATAGCAGGGCGGCTGTGGAGCATCAGCCACGGTGCAGTAATGCTTGAAATGGCAGGATTTTTCGGCCACCAAGGACATGGAATGCTGGAGATACTCGGTCCGCTGACGGTCGATGTGCTCGTGGGGATGGGTGACTCCCGGGAGCGGGCCGATCAGTCGATGGCAGCCGTGCTCAGTACGTTCGGCTAGGCGAATCCGCCGTCGGCTCGCAGGATCGAGCCGGTGGTGAAGCTGGACGCGTCAGACATCAAAAACAGTGCAGCGCCGATGATTTCGTGAGGCTCACCGGCCCGTTGCAAGGGCAGCGAGCTGAACGGATTCCCCGTTCCGAAGTCCCAGGCCTTGCTGATGTCGGTCAGATACGGCCCGGCCATCAGGGTGTTGACCCGCACTGTCGGCCCGAACGCTTTGGCGAAACCTTCTGTCAGCACATTCAATCCGGCCTTGGCCGCGGCATAGGGCAGCATGTGTTCGTCCGGACGCAGCGACCCCGACGAACTGACATTGATGATCGATCCGCCGCCGTCGGCCACCATGCGCTCACCGACCAACGCCGATAACCGGAAGGGGCCTTTGAAGTTCAGGTTCACCACCGAGTCGAACAATTTCTCCGAGACGTTGCCCAGCCCGTCGTACAGCGGCGACATTCCCGCGTTGTTCACCAACACGTCGACCTTGCCGAACCGGTCGTACGCAGCGCCCACCAGCGGATCCAACTGATCCCAGCGCCCGACGTGCACTTGGTGCGCCAACACCGCCCGCCCGGTCGCCTGCACGATCTCAGCAGCGGTGGCCTCGCAGGACTCCAGGTTGCGGCTGGCGATGATGACGTCGGCACCGCACCGCGCGGCGGCGAAGGCCATCTCCCGACCCAGTCCGCGGCTGCCTCCAGTGATCAGAACAACGCGGTCGGTGAGGTCGAACAGTTCGTCGGCGTAACCCATTGGCGACTCCTTTGGCGCTAGCAAGTGCTCAGGGCCCTATGGTGGCACGGTGCAACTGCTCTTGATCCGCCACGCCCTCCCACTGCGCAGCGAGCCCGGTGAGGGTTCTGACCCCAATCTGTCCGAGGAGGGCGTCGAGCAGGCCAAGCGCCTGCCAGATGCGCTCAAGCGGTTTCCGATCAGCCGGTTGGTCTCCAGCCCGCAGAGACGCGCCGTGCAGACCGCCCAGCCGGTCGCTGACACACTCGGTCTGCCGATCGAGATCGATGACCGGCTGGCCGAGTACGACCGCGACATGGCGCAGTACATCCCGATCGAGCAGGTCGCCGCGGAGAAGCCCGAGGAGCTGGCCCGGCTGATGGAGGGCCACCTGCCCAGTGGCGTCGACGAGGCAGCGTTCCTGGCCCGCATCACCGAGGCGATCACCGACCTGGCCGGCGAAGGCGACAACGATTCCACCGTCGCAATCTTCAGCCATGGCGGCGTGATCAACGGCCTGCTACACGACATCCTGCCCACCCAGCGCTTGCTGTCGTTCCAGGTTGACTACGCCGGCATCACCCGGCTGCTGTCGTCGGCCCGCACCGGCAGGCTGGCCGTGGCAAGCGTCAACTGCGTCGAACACGTATGGGACCTACTGCCCAGAAATCAGCGCTGGTAGACAGACTGGGCCAGGCGAGCGAAGCGACGGGAGATTTGCTTTGGCGAGCGAAGCGACGGGAGATTTGCCTTGGCGAGCGAAGCGACGGGAGACATACAAATGAGCAACCTCGATGGCCTGGACCTGACTGCCCTTGACGCGCACCTGCGCGAGATCGGGGTGGCGCGCTTGGGTGAGTTGCGTGCCGAACTGGTGGCCGGCGGCCGCTCGAACCTGACATTCCTGGTGTTCGACGACGCCTCCAAGTGGGTGCTGCGACGGCCGCCGCTACACGGCCTGACACCGTCAGCGCATGACATGGCCCGGGAGTACAAAGTCGTTGCGGCCCTTGAAGGTACGGCCGTTCCGGTGGCGCACCCGGTAACCATGCGCAATGACGATTCGGTACTCGGTGCGCCGTTTCAGATGGTCGATTTCGTGCCCGGCCGGGTGGTCCGGTACTCGTCGGAGCTAGACGCGCTGGGTGATCAGCAGACCATCGACGCCTGTGTGGATGCGCTGATCAAGGTCTTGGCCGACCTGCATGCGTTGGACCCGGAGGCGGTTGGGCTGGGTGACTTCGGCAAGGCGAACGGGTATCTGGAGCGGCAGGTGCGGCGCTGGGGCTCGCAGTGGGATTTGGTGCGGTTGGAGGATGACGCGCGCGATGCCGACGTGCGGCGTTTGCACGGCCTATTGACGGAAAAGCTGCCGCCGCAGAGTCGTAGCGCGATCGTGCATGGTGACTATCGGATCGACAACACCATGCTCGACGCCGTGGATGCCACCAAAGTCCGGGCGGTACTGGACTGGGAGATGTCGACGCTCGGCGACCCGCTGTCCGACGCCGCGCTGATGTGCGTATACCGGCATCCGATGTTCGGCATGGTGCACGCCGACGCCGCCTGGGCCTCCGACAAGATCCCGCCGATGGACGAACTGGCCCAGAAGTATTCGGCAGCCGCTGGGCAACCGCTGGATCATTGGCAGTTCTATCTGGCGCTGGCGTACTTCAAGCTGGCGATCATTGCGGCCGGTATCGACTTCCGGGCCCGGATGGCGGCCGGCTCGCAGAGCCATGACGACCCGGTCGGTAAGGCCGTCGCGCCATTGATTGCCGAGGGTCTCGCCGTCCTGTCCTAACGTCCAGGGGAGAGCGCCCCCTAGCGCGGCCGGAAAACTACCGGCCGGCTTTGAGATTCTTGCGGGCTGCCAGACGCAACTGCAGGAGTCGGACGCTGGCGACGCCGAAGGTCAGCAGACCACCGGCGACCGCGCCGAGGAGGATGGCGACTCCCAGTTGCGTACGCCACTGCCAGGTGAACAACCGAATCGGCACTTCGTCGCCGTTCTGGATGATGAACACCAGCAGCAGGACGAGCACGAGGAATCCCACGATCAGCGCTGTCCACAGCGCCGCAGTTCGGGTGAACTTGACCGCCGATTCCGGTGTCTCGCGTGAGTGTTTGGCTGTCTCAGCGGGAGGCTTGGCCGCAGCCTTGCTGTCCGGCTTGCCGGCCGGCTTGCTGTCCGATTTGCTATCGCCGGGCGCCGACCCCGACGGGTCGGGTGCTGTTGTGGGGTCGCTGCTCATAGTGACTATCTTGACGGCAACAGCTACCGGATGTCACGAACTGCGCCAACAAATTCAGAAGCGCGTTAGGGTCTGGAAAGCCGAGACGTCGAAAGGACGTTGGCATGAAACCCCTGTGCCGTTGGATTCTGGGGCTCGCAGTGGTCCTGTTACTGGCCGGATGCGGCAGCGCCAACCCGCTTGGTGGCGGTGCGGCCAATGGCGATCTCAAGTCGATCGTGGTGGGCTCGGCGGATTTCCCGGAATCCAAGATCATCGCCGAAATCTATGCACAGGTGTTGGAGGCCAACGGTTTTACTGTCGGGCGGCAGTTCGGCATCGGCAGTCGTGAGACGTATGTACCTGCGGTCAAAGACCATTCGATTGACCTGATCCCCGAGTACACCGGCAACCTGCTGCAATATTTCGACCCGAAGACCAAGGCCACCGTCCCTGCCGAGGTCGAATTGGCTTTGCACCGCGCCCTTCCCGGCGATTTGTCGATCCTGACCCCGTCGCCGGCCGAGGACGCCGACACTGTCGCGGTGTCGGAGCAGACGGCCCGCAAGTGGAACCTGAAGACAATTGGTGATCTGGCGCGCCATTCGTCAGAGGTGAAATTCGGCGGGCCGTCAGAGTTCCTGAAGCGTACTGAGGGGCTACCGGGACTTAAGACGAACTACGGTCTCGATATCCCGCCGGCCAACTTCATCGCCATCAGTGACGGCGGGGGACCGGCGACAGTGCGTGCGCTGGTTGATGGAACTGTCACCGCCGCAAATATTTTCAGTACCTCTCCGGCTATCCCACAGAATCACCTGGTGGTGCTCGAGGATCCGAAGCACAACTTCCTGGCCGCGAATGTGGTGCCGCTTGTTTCGTCGCAGAAAAAATCTGATCAGCTCAAAACGGTGCTCGACGCGGTCAATGCGAAGCTAACCACCGCGGCGTTGATTGACATGAACATCGCGGTGTCCGGAAACGGTGGTCTCGATGTCGATCAGGCGGCCCGGAAATGGGTGCAGGAAAACGGATTCGATAAAGCGTTGGGGGGCCGATGATCAGCTTCGACAACGTCAGCAAGCGTTATGAAGACGGTACGGTCGCAGTGGACGGCCTGAGTCTGGAGATCTCCGAAGGTGCACTGTCGGTGTTCGTCGGGCCATCGGGGTGTGGCAAGACCACGTCCATGCGCATGATCAACCGGATGATCGAACCCACCTCGGGCACACTGACGGTCAACGGATCTGATGTGGCCACCGTCGACCCGGTCAAGCTGCGCCTGGGCATCGGTTACGTGCTGCAGAGTGCGGGACTGATGCCACATCTGAAAGTGGTGGACAACGTCGCCACTGTCCCGGTGCTCAAGGGCGAATCACGCCGCAACGCAAGGAAAATTGCACTCGGAATGCTGGAGCGCGTCGGGCTGGACGTGAAGCTGGCCAACAGGTACCCGGCGCAACTGTCCGGCGGGCAGCAACAGCGAGTGGGCGTGGCGCGGGCACTGGCCGCCGACCCGCCGATCCTGCTGATGGACGAACCATTCAGCGCGGTCGACCCCGTGGTACGCGAGGAACTGCAGGCCGAAATCCTGCGCCTGCAAGCGGATCTGCGCAAGACCATCGTATTCGTCACCCATGACATCGATGAGGCGGTCAAGCTGGGGGACAAGGTTGCGGTATTTGGCCGCGGCGGTGTTCTGCAGCAGTACGCTGCGCCGCAGCGGCTGTTGTCCAACCCGGCAAATGAATTCGTCGCCGGCTTCATCGGCGCCGACCGCGGCTATCGCGGGCTGCAGTTCCTGGACGCCCGCGGGTTGGTGCTGCGAGATATTCGCACGGTCAACGAAGCCGCGATCAATGCACTGGATCTCGCTGACGGGCAATGGGCTTTGGTACTGAGCGACGACGGGACCCCCTACGCCTGGATCAACGACGACGGCGTCGGGTTGCACCGCGCTGGAAAATCGTTGTACGACAGCAGTATCGCTGGAGGGTCGTTGTTCAGACCGCCAGGAACGCTGCGACTGGCGCTGGATTCGGCACTGTCCTCGCCGGCCGGGTTGGGCGTTGCCGTCGATGAACACGACCAGGTGATCGGCGGGGTAGCCATCGCCGATGTGATGGCGATGATCAAGAGTCGCAAAGGCACCTGAGTGCGATATCTGCTGACCCACCTGGACACCGCGTGGCTGTTGACGCAGATTCACCTGCGCCTGGCGTTAGTGCCGTTGTTCTTGGGCGTGCTGATCGCTGTGCCCGTGGGCGCATTCATCCACCGTCGGCCCCGGCTGCGCCGCCCCACCGCGGTGGTCGCCAGCATAATTTTCACCATTCCGTCGCTGGCACTGTTCGTGGTGCTACCGCTGATCATCCCGACCCGGATTCTCGACGAGGCCAACGTGGTCGTGGCGCTGACGCTCTACACCGTCGCGCTGTTGGTCAGGGCCGTGCCTGAAGCCCTTGACGCGGTCCCCGCGGAGGTACTTGAATCCGCCACCGCTGTCGGCTACCGGCCGCGCACCAGAATGCTGAAAGTGGAACTGCCCCTGGCTATTCCGGTGCTTACTGCGAACCTGCGGGTAGTCGCCGTCACCAACATCTCCATGGTGGCGGTCGGCTCGGTGATCGGCATTGGGGGCCTGGGGACCTGGTTCACCGAGGGATATCAGGCCGACAAGAGCGAGCAGATCATCGCCGGCATCATCGCGGTCTTCGTCCTGGCCATCGTCATCGACCTGCTGATCCTGGCCGCCGGATGGCTGGCCACTCCGTGGACCCGAGCCAAGGTGGCGGCATGAGCATGAATTTCCTGCAGCAGGCGGTGGATTACATCTGCACCGGCGCGAACTGGGCCGGACCGGCCGGACTGGGTGCTCGCACGCTCGAACACCTGGAGTACACCGGCATCGCGGTGCTGGCCAGTGCGCTCATCGCGGTTCCGGTGGGCATGTACATCGGCCACACCGGCCGTGGCACCACCCTGGTGGTCGGCGGCGTCAATGCACTGCGGGCGCTGCCGACCCTCGGAGTGCTGCTGCTGGGGGTGCTGTTGTGGGGCCTGGGTCTGATTCCGCCGACGGTCGCGCTGATGCTCCTGGGAATCCCGCCGCTGTTGGCCGGCACTTATGCCGGGATCGCGAATGTCGACCCGACAGTGGTGGACGCCGCGCGCGCCATGGGAATGACTGAGCGGCAGGTATTGCTGCGAGCCGAGGTACCCAACGCGATGCCGTTGATCGTCGGCGGGTTGCGCACGGCGACACTGCAGGTGGTGGCCACCGCGACCATCGCCGCCTACGCCAGCCTCGGCGGCCTCGGCCGGTACCTGATCGACGGCATCAAGGTTCGCCAGTTCTACCTGGCGCTGGTCGGTGCACTGTTGGTCGCGGCGTTGGCGCTGGTGCTGGACGGCCTGTTAGCCATGGCCGTCCGGGCTTCCCGGCCCGGCGTCGGGGGTCCGGTCCGGGCGCCTCGGTCCGGACCGTCGGGACTTACCGAGCGGGGTACGAAGGTGGACGCTCGTCGCCTACGGTAGACACCGTGAGTGCAGCCCAGCCTGATGCCAGCAGTGACGTCGCATGGCCGGCCATCCTGACCTGGAGTGCGCAGGACGAGCCGCGGATGGAGTCGGTGCGGGTGCAACTTTCGGGCAACCGGATCAAGGCATACGGCCGGATCGTCGCTGCCGCGACGTCGTCGCACCCGGCGTTCAGCGCGTCGTATGACCTGGTGACCGACGAGAGCGGAGCCACCAAACGGCTGTCCCTGACTGTCACCCTTGCCGAGCGGGAGCGACAGCTGTCGATCGCCCGCGACGAAGAGAACATGTGGCTGGTGCAGGACCATCAGAATCAGGCCCGCCGGGCCGCGTACGACGGCGCGCTGGACGTCGACGTGATCTTCAGCCCGTTCTTCAACGCCCTGCCGATCCGCCGGACCGGATTGCACCAGCGGACCGGCTCGGTATCGCTGCCGGTGGTGTACGTGAGGGTGCCCGAGCTGACGGTCGAGCCCGAGACCATCGGCTACGCCAGCCGTGGACCAGGCAAGCCGATCAAGTTGAACTCGCCGGTCGCCGACACCTCGATCACCGTCGACGATTCGGGATTCATCCTCGGCTATCCAGGACTGGCAGAGCGGATCTGATCACTCCGCCGGCGCGGCCCTCGGCGGCCAGTTCGTCGCGCCAGTTGTCGGCACCAATCGTCGTCGTCATGATCTGCGGCCGGCTGAAGCTGTCATATCGGGCGCGGGCAGCATGACCGCTTTCGACCAGCTCAGCCACCGAACCGGTGCTGACCAGGGACGCCCGGGCTTTGGTCAGCAGTTCCAGGGCGCGGTCCAGCATGACGGTCAACTCGGCGGCGTTCGCCTCGCACATGGCCCGCACCAGGTCCGGCGCGCTGGCCGCGACGCGCGTGCCGTCCCGGAACGATCCGGCGGCAAGCGCGAAGGCCAGCGGGACCTCGCCCGCGGTGGCGGCCAATGCCTCGGCCAGCAGGTGCGGCAGATGCGAGATGGCTGCGGCGGCCGCGTCGTGCTCGACAGAGCGGGCCGGGACGATCACCGCCCGGCAGTCCAGTGCCAGGTGCATCACCTGTGCCCACACCTGAGGGTCGACGTGGTCGTCCACGCTGAGCACCCACGGTGCCCCGGCGAACAGGTCCGCGGTGCCGGCGGCCCACCCGGAATGCGCGGTACCGGCCATCGGGTGCCCACCGACGAATCGTCGGAGCAAGCCGTAGTCTTGAACCTGCTGCAGCACATTGCCTTTCACGCTCACGACATCGGTGAGCGGGCAGTCTGGGGCGGTACTGCGAATGTGCTCCAGCATGATCGGCAGGGCGGGCACCGGCACGGCCAGCACAATCAGTGCGTCGCTGGCTGCGGCACGCTGCAACGTCGCGATGAGGTCCTCGCTCGCGTCGAATCCATCGAAGCGGGCGGCCGCAGCGCCGTCGATGGACCGGTTGTAGCCGAATACCTCGCGGCCCGACGCCTGCGCGGCGCGCATGAGCGAGCCGCCAATGAGCCCCAATCCCAGCACGCACACCGGAGTTGTCACGCTTAAAGGTTGGCATATGGCTCAGCCGGGGCCGTAGGCAGGACCGCTGGTCAAGTGGCTAGCCGCGGACTAGCGTTAGCGCCATGGCAGCACAGCGCGCACAGACACAACAGCAGGCTGCCGACCTGCCCGACGGTTTCGGCGTGGCCGTCGTCCGGGAGGACGGCATGTGGCGCTGCGCGCCGCTGACCCGGGCAGCTCTGGGCGACCTGTCCGCGGTGGAGACCGAACTGTGCGAATTACGCAGTGCCGGAGCGGTTTTCGGGCTGCTGAACGTCGATGACGAGTTCTTCGTGATCGTGCGTCCGGCACCGTCCGGAACTCGTCTGTTGCTGTCGGACGCCACCGCGGCGCTGGACTATGACATCGCCGCGGATGTGCTGGAGAAGCTCGACGGCGTGGTGAGCCTGGACGACCTGGAAGACGAGGACCCTTTCGAGGAAGGCGATCTCGGGTTGCTGGCGGATCTGGGGCTGCCCGAAGCGGTGCTGGGCGTGATCCTGGCTGATGACGAGTACGCCGACGAACAATTGAGCCGCATCGCCCAGGAGATGGGCTTCAACGACGAACTGGTTGCGGTGCTGGACAAGATCGGGCGGTGAGCCCTTCCGATGAGCAGTTGATCCGGCTGGCGCTGCAGGCTGCTGGTTCGGCTGGGGTCGATGATGTGCCGATCGGCGCAGTGGTCTTTTCCGCCGACGGTGTCGAGCTGGCCCGGGCGGCCAACGCCCGGGAGTCGCTGGGTGACCCTACTGCGCACGCCGAAATCCTCGCCCTGCGGGCCGCGGCTGCCGTGCATGGCGACGGCTGGCGCTTGGAAGGTGCGACCGTGGCGGTAACCGTCGAACCATGCACCATGTGCGCCGGCGCGCTGGTGATGGCGCGGGTGGCGCGCGTCGTGTTCGGGGCATGGGAGCCCAAGACCGGGGCCGTCGGCTCACTGTGGGACGTAGTTCGGGACCGGCGGCTGACGCATCGGCCCGAGGTACGTGGCGGCGTGTTGGAAAGCGAGTGCGCGGCGCTTATGGAGGGATTTTTCGCAGGTCAGCGCTGACTGACCGGCCGCGGGAGAATGGCCGGGTGAGGTATCCCGGCGACGCGTGTCATAGCGGGCCGGCGGAGTGCAGATTCGGCGGCTTCGGGCTGTTGCGGTTGGTCTTCGGTGCAGCGCACTAGGCGATTAGGGCTACTGCCGTGGTACCGGTAAGCTGCCACACGGTGGCGTGTCCGAGCGGCCTAAGGAGCACGCCTCGAAAGCGTGTGTGGGGTAACCCCCCACCGAGGGTTCAAATCCCTCCGCCACCGCCATAGCCTCTCACTTGTTAACGCAGGTGGGAGGTTATTTTTATTCAGTGACCCCAGAGATTCTCGACACCGCGTCTCACGATGATTCTCGTCAAGGTGTCGGAATCCTCATTTGGCTGCGGCAGGCGAGGATATTGTGCTGAGCAATTGCCGATTTCTCGGTCACCTCACAGCCGCGTATCCGGCATGAATCCGGCCATCCGGAAAGGACTCGCTGACGCCGTGGCAGATGAGTGGGATGTGATCGTTGTCGGCGCCGGCTTAGGTGGCTGCTTTGCCGCATCGCGTCTTGCCGAGCGTGGGCTCAAGGTCTTGGTGCTGGAGCTCGGCGATGTGACCGATCCGCCGAAACTCAAGCCCGGACTGCTGCGACGAATCGCGCGCAAAGTCCGGGGAACTGCGCCGGTCGGAGCCGAGTGGCCCGACAGCGCAACGCGATACGATTTCGACCGCGCCAAGCACGCCCGCGTCTGGCCGATACTCGGGTGGGGTCCTGGGGGGCCTCGGTGCTCTACAGCGGGGCCCTTGGGCGCTTTCGCCGCGAGGATTTGTACTCCAAGGTGGGCGATCAACTTGACGGGGTCGCGTCGCTGCCCGACGACTGGCCGATCGACTTTGACGAGCTGCGCGGCTATTACCGGTCCGCCGAGGCGCGCATGCGTGTTGTCGGTGAACGCGATCCGCTCGACGAAGACGACGACTCCGAACCTGCAGCACCGCCCCCTTTGTCGAATCGGGATGCGGCGATCGTGGGTGATCTCAAGTGCGCGGGCATGCATCCCTATCGCCTTCGAGTGGGCATCGACTATATGCCGGGCTGCGAAGAGTGCCAGGACCGGCGCTGCCCGCGTCTGTGCAAGGCCGACGGCTACAGCCGGGCGCTGCTGCCCGCGCTCGAAACCGGGCGGATTCGACTCGATCTCGGAGTCGTCGTCTCGGAGATCCTCCCCGCGGGCGACCTGTGGGCGGTCACCGGCCGCGGCGAGGACGGCACCATGCGGGAGCACCGCGGCCGCAGCGTGATCGTTGCGGCAGGGGCGCTGAACACGCCGTTGCTGTTGAACCGGTCGGACCAACTCTGGCGCGATGTGGCCCGACCCGCGGTGCTGGGTCGCGGGCTGCTCTTCCACTTCTCGGACATTATCCTGGTGTCGCTGCGGCGCAAGTCTCCGCCAGAAGATGCTGCCGGGCCGTCCAAGACGATCGCGTTCCGTGATCTGTACGGCAGCTCGGACGGGGTCGGCGAGGTGCAGTCCTACGGGCCGGGCCTGACCGCCCGGCTGATCATGAACGGGCTGCGCACGCTGCTGTACGACGCCGGGCTCGAACAGTTCAACCGCATTGTCGCGCTGGCATTTCCCCTCGCCGCGTTGGCCGCGCGTGTGTGGAAGTCGGGCGTGGTTTTCGCAACGATTTCGCCGGATCGGCCCTTCGCCGAGAACCGCGTCTGGGAGGAAGTCGGGCCGGAAGATACGTCCGCCGAGGCGACCGGAAGGGCGCGCATCGCCTTCACCTATTCGGTTCCCCGGCAACTGCGTGCGCGCAGTCGCGGGAGACGCCGGCTGTTGACCGCTGCCTTCGCGCCCAATCGCGTTCGGTTTCTGTTGCCCGCTGGGACGCCGAACCTGGGGCATCCGATGGGCACCTGCCGGATGGGCTCCGACCCGGCGCACTCGGTGGTCGATCCACGCGGGCAGGTCTGGGAACATCCGGGGTTGTACGTAGGTGATGCATCGGTCTTCCCGTCATCTGCAGGAGTCGGCCCGAGCCTCACCGTAGCAGCGCTGGGACTGCGGCTCGGCGACCACTTGGCGAGTGTGCTCGAGCGTCATGACGGGGGCAACGCGACGCTGGCTGGTCGCGAAGACTGAAGCGGTGATCGCCGCGGCGAGGGGCTTTTAGCGGTTTCTCCTGCAAAATCAGCCAAACGGGGGAGGACTCCGGACGGCATCCGGCCGACTCTTGTCGTATGCGTCAAATTTCGCTGACGCGACGTCGAGGAGGACGAAATGAAGTACTTGGTTTCCTGGGATTACCGGTTCAACGGCACTGCCGCGGAGAACGAGGAATCTGGTAAGCGCGGCCTGGCCGTGTTCGCCCAGTGGACGCCGCCAGCCAGCGCGACGTATCACGTGTTTGTCGGCCGAATCGACGGCGGCGGCGGGTTCGCGCTGGTGGAGACCGATGATCCGATGGATATCGCGGATGTCACCGGCAAGTTCGGGTTTATTGCCGATTACCAGGTCTTCCCGGTCGTCGACATCGCCGAAGCGGCGGGAGCACTGCAAAACGGAGTCGAATTCCGGGCCGCAATCTAGCGCGGTCCGGCGCCCCAGCTCACAGTCCTAGACCTGTCAGCCATTCGTCGATCCGCCCGGCAACGGCCTCCCAACCGGGCTCGAGCATCATGTCGTGCCCCATGCCGTGGAAGACCTCGGCGGCGGTGCGGTACGCGCGCGCGGTGGCCCGGACTGCTGGTGGCGGGCAGCAGGTGTCCTCATCCGCGCCGAGTACCAGCACCGGATCACCCATACGCTCGGGCATCGGGGTGCTCAGCATCAGCATGTCCAGTTGCACCCGGCGGCTTTCCTCACCTAGCAGACCAGACCATCGGGCGATGTCCTCGGCCGGCGTGTGGGCGGAAAAGAAAGATTCGCGCACCCAGTTCGGATCGTTCACCATTGCGCTCTGCCGCGCAGTTACCACGCTCTTGGCCATCCGCCACGGATGGCGGCGGAACATCCGAAGGAAGCGCCCCCAGGAAAGCCGAGGCGGTATCGGAGCCAGCAGCACGCTGGCCGGTGCCCGGTGCGTGTCGAGGTATTTCTCCACGATGAAGCTGCCCATCGAGTGTCCGATCAGCACCGGCGGCGTCGGTAAGGTGCTGGCCACCGCGGCCACGTCGTCGACGTAGTCGTCGACGGAATACGTCCGGAGCGGTTTGTAGGCAGGACTGGCGCCATGTCCGCCGAGGCTGAAGGCGACGGCGTGATAGCCGCGGTTGGCGAAGTATTCGAGGAAGTGCTCCCGCCAGCACCACGCGGCATGTGAGGCATCATGGACGAAAAGCATTGGTACAGAATGAGTTTGGGTTTCGATGCCGGCGTCGATGATCTCCAGTGTGGGGGTGTCGTGCCCAACCGGGACATCGGTGTCGAAGCCTGCAATAAGCATTGATCGCTCCTCCCGTTGAAAAGAGGATCGACCTGCGTGGGCACCGGAACATCAGCCGATCGGCGTAGATCCGCTGTGACCTACAACGCAATGGTCAGCAAGAGCCGTACGAGTTCGGCCTGCCGATGGGTGTTGGTCTTGTTGAAAATGTGCTGGACGTGGGTCTTCACGGTCCCCGCCGACAGGCACATGCTGTCGGCGATCGGCTTGATCCCGTCGCCGCGCAGCAGGCGGATCGCGACAGCGGCTTCGGCCTTGGTCATCCCGTACAGGCGCCGCAGTAGCTCGGTCGGCGGCTCTGGTTGAACCTCGGGATCGATGATCAGGACCAGCGCGCGGGGAGCGCCGAGCGTGCGGGCGGCGGACCGGAATGGCAGCACGTGAATGACGTAAGGGCGGCGCCCGGATGGCCTGGGGCACAGCACGGAGGTTTCCGTGTATGGGCCCGAATAGTTCGGCTCCAAAACGCAGTAGATGGCTCGATGAAGCTCGGTGTCGGCGCGCGGCTGGGCGGCCTCGAACATCCCGTGCGGGATGCTCAGCCCGTCCTGACAGTTGACGATCCGTTCGGCCGCGGTGTTGAGGTACCGCACGGTCAGTCCATCTCCGACGACTGCCATGCCGATGCGGGTGACGTCGTCCATGGCGACCGAGATGTCATTCGCCTGGTGCGTGACATCATGCATGTCCCGGTGAATTCGCAACGCCCGTTGCAAGTGGGGAATCAGTGCATTTGTGAGGTCGATGCGTTCTCGGGTATCAAACGGTTCGTCTCCCATCTTCGCCGCGACCAGAAAACACACCGGGGTGTCGTCGCTGGTCAGCCGTACAAACAGGCCATCGTCGAGATTGAACCGATGCATCCAGTCGTGGTAGAACTCCGAGTCCGGTTGCAGCGCGGCCAGGGCCTGTCCGCCACGGATCAACCCCACCGGTCCGGTTTCGACAGCTTCGAGGACGTAGTCGATGTGGCGGTAGTACCCCTCGTAGTCCTGCCGGGCTTCCATCGGGATGCTCGCGCTCTGCGGGGCCCGGCTCACACTGTCGGCCACCACGAGGCCGGCGCCTTCGGCTCCGAACGTACGACTGATGTCCGTCAGTGCCACGATCCAGTCCTCGGGATGGATCGCTGCGTCGTAGATCGACGAGACTATGCGCGAGAACTCATCGACACTAACCATGCCCGGATCTCTCGGCACCCAGCCTCATACATCGATCTGCACCCTCCGCGATGGCGCTCACAGCATATTGTCAGCAATTATGGGCGAGCGCGGCCGGAAGATCAATCGCTGGTCAGTCCAGCTTGAATCGGCCGGCAAAGCCGCGCAGTGGTAGATCGGCGCTTGTCAACAAGCCGGGCGGTGCCGCCACTACAGACGCGATGGCGCTCAACGCGGGCATGCCCGTCACCGTCATGCCGATGGAGGCGAAGTTGTCCGGGTTGGACAGGTCAACTCCAGGCTTGGGGAAGATCATGTGCTTGTTGTAGACGCACGGGTCACCCTTGATCTGGGTGATGTAGCAGCCCTGGACCTTCCAGCTCGGGTCGGTGTGCGGGGTCATTTGCCATTCCAGATGGGTCTCGACTCGAGGTACCCCGTTCACCATGCCCTGATACTTGATGTAGTTGCCGCCGAGTGATCCCTTCGGCAAGGTGTACCAGCCCAGGTCGACATCCTTTGTGCAGGAGCCTAATTCGTAGCTGAACTTGACCTCGTCGAGTTCCAGTCCGAAGCAGTCGGCCATCATCAGTACGCTGTCGGCGAACACCCGGGTGTACTTCTCCAGCTTGGCCGGGATCGACGGATCATCAACGGGCAGGCCGTAACCCACCTCGATCCAGGTGTCCTTGGAGTGGTGGCAGGACACGTCGACCGACTCGATGGTGGTGACGTTCTCGATCTCGGCAACGTCGGCCGAACACACCACCCCCAGAATCTGATTCAGACCAGGGTTCATACCCGTGCCGTAGAACGTCGAGCCACCCTTCGCGCAGGCCTCCGAAAGTAGTTGCGATACAGACTTTCCGGACGGGTGCGGGTGGTTGGTGTCGCGGTGCCAGCCGGTGATCCAGTCCGCGGTGGTGACGATGTTGATGCCGGCCTCAAGAACCTTCACGTAGAGGTCCTCGTCGGGGAACACCCCGTGGAAGGTCATCACATCTGGTTTCGCAGCGATGATGTCGTCGACCGATCCGGTGGCGATCACCCCGTTGGGTGCCAGCCCGGCGATCTCACCGGCATCCCGACCGACCTTCTCCGGCGTGTAGCAGTGCAGCCCAATGAGTTCCAGGTCCGGGCGATCAGCGATGCGCTTGATCATCTCGGTGCCGACGTTGCCGGTGGCTACCTGGAAGACGCGGATCTTGTCGCTCATTGGTTGTCTGCCTTTCGTTGTGCTGCGAGTTCTGCGGCACTGCCGCCTTTGCCATCTGGGTAGAATTGCTTGGCCCACTTGCGAATAGCAGTGAAGCCCTCGTATTCGGCGGTGGCCAGCGCCGGTGGATCCGAATAGCGCTGGTAGCGCCAGATATCGATGTCCTGGGCGAACTGCCGGATCACTTCTTCGCCGAACATCTGCGCCTTGTCCGCGGTGCGCTGATCATCTCGGCCGGGAGTGCGCCCGATGTACACCATGAACCGCACGTCCGAGGTGGACTCGTCCACTGGGGTGACCGCCGAGATGGTGCGGTTGTCGATCATGCCCCAGCTCTTGGTCACGGCAATGCCCAGACCGCCGTTGATGGCCTCGACGCCGCTGTTGACGTCCTCGATGCTCTGCCCGTCGTCACCCTCGAAGGTGATGGTGAAATCGACGTACGACCAAGGCTCGTCGAAGTCATGCCGGGTGAACTTCGGCACGATCGGGGTCTGGTGCACGTACTTGAAATGTGCGAAATCCACGCCGTTTTCGAGCACGTACTGCGGGTGTATCTCCAGGGCGGTGCGGTACAGCCGCTGCTGCGGGTAGTAGTCGGCTGAGGTTTTTGGGGGCGTCTCACCATTGAAGTTGGCGAAGATGTCCGGGGCTTCAAAGTAAGGTTCACGGCCTTCGGTGTCATGCCAGATGTAGACCGAGGCGTTGCGCTCGACGACGGGGTAGGTGCGGATGCGTCGGCCGCGGTTGGGGCGGTCCTGATAAGGGATGCAGACATTGCGGCCGTCGGTGTTCCACTGCCAGCCGTGGAAGGCGCACTGGATCACTTCGCCCTCGACATGGCCGCCGTGGCCCAGGTGCGCGCCGAGATGCTCGCAGTAAGCGTCCATGACCGTCAGCACGCCGGATTGCGTTCTCCAGGCAATCATTTCGCGGTCGAAGTACTTCATCCGGTGCACGTTGCCGACGCCGATCTCATCAGACCAGGCGACCTGGAACCACCCGGTGGGCTTCATCGACAGTGGCGGTTTGGCCATGATTCGGACTCTAGAAAAGATTCATAGTCCTGTCAATGAAAAGTTGGCTTGCTGGGTTACGATGCAGAAATGGTGGAACCGGATAGCGCGGGGCGGCGGGCCAACCGCCGAGGCCTGGCCACTCGGGAGACACTGTTGGCGGCCGCGGTGAAAGCGCTGGCCTCAGGTGACCCGGGCGCGGTGTCGGCCAATCGGATTGCCAAACAGATAGGGGTGACCTGGGGGACGGTCCAGTACCAGTTCGGCGACACCGACGGATTCTGGGCCGCGGTCTTGCATTTCACCGCCGAGCGCCGCGCCAACCTGTTCCGCGAGACCGACACCGGCCTGTCGCTACGCGACCGCGTGGCCGGCATCATCGACACTCTGTATGACGGACTGACCGCCACCGATTCGCGGGCGATCGAGAGCCTGCGAGCTGCGTTGCCGCGCGATTACGTTGAGCTGGAACGGCTTTACCCGCGCACCGCCGCGGAGTTCTATTCCTGGGGGCAGAGTTGGCAGGAGACCTGCCAGAAGGCCTTCGCGGACTTGAAGGTGGATCCGCACCGGGTGCGAGAGGTCGCGTCATTCATCCCCGGCGCCATGCGCGGCATCACCTCCGAACGGCAGTTGGGCAGCTATTCGGATCTGGATGAAGCTCGGCGCGGGCTGACCAACGCCATCGTCAGCTACCTCGGTGGCGCATGACTTCTCGGCTCAGGCTGCAGGCTTGGCCTTGCTGATAGCGGGCTTGTTTGTGATGAGGTGACGGCCGAGAGGCTTCTGCTTCGGATCATCGGTCTTTATTGGCTGTAGCGCAACAGCTTTCGGTGTTGGTTTCTGCGTCAGCCCCTGTTTTGGTGCAACGGTCAGGGCAGGCTTCTTGGCGGCTGTGGACTCGGGATTCGTGGCTGGAGCGGGCGTGATGCTGGACAGTGACTGAATGTCGTGGGTGAAGTTGGCGACACCCTGATTGATGGCGCCGGGTAGTTCGTTGATGGCCTCGTTGACTTTGGCCGCCGGGGTGAACAACGAAAAGGGCGTGGGTGTGGCCGGATTCAGGTTCTGGCGGTCGGTGTAGCCCATGTCGATCAGTACCCGAAGCGTCGGCTCGATGGCATCGAGGACCGGCTTGGTCAACGCCGTCAGTCCGAGGGCTGCTGAGGCCTGGCGGATCGGCGCCAGCAGTGGCAGGTCGTTGTTGTAGACGAGCACGTAGCTGTCCTTGCCGCCGGCGCTGTTGGTCACCGTCGTGGTGATGGCCGGGGTGGTGCCGGGCACGATCGAGTTGTAGTACTGATCGGGGTGCGCATACTCCACGGCCAGCAGGGTGTTCGCCAGCGAGAGCGGGTTGAAGTAGGCAGGGAAATCGCCGTACGGGTCGTACTCGTTGACCACGTACTCGCTGTTGTACGGTGACGCCTGGGCCGCCCCCATGTTGTCGACGATGAACGGCACGCTGATGCCGGGGAAGCGGGCGAAGATGCCACCGTTACCGGCGAACGGTGAGGCGATCATCAGGAACGACAGCTGTGACGGGGCGGGCCCTGAATTGTTGCTGACCAGCTGACGTTTGGCGGCTTCGGCGCCCAGGGTGCCCTCCGAATAGCCGGCGACGATCAACTGCTGACCGGGCCGACTGGTGATGGCGCTGGTGACCAGCGGCGCTGAGACGTTGGTACTGGCCGTCAATTGGATGGTCGCCGGGTAGTAGATCGGGTAGTAGTCATACCCTGGCGGGACGACCGTGCCACCTAGCTTGCTGGGGACGTTCGCTGACAGCGCATCGCCGCGTCCGCCGATACCGATGACGGTGTTTACCAATCCGACCATGAAATTGGCTGCACTGATGCCGGCAGCGTGCCCGACAATTAGGACGCAACACGTGATGACAAGTAAAAACAATTGCGAAACTGCGCGGAGAGTTGAAACATGCCGGTGCGACATTGGGTCCCCTGGGCGTAGCTTGTCGGTAGCTGCGCACCGCAGATTACTCCCGTCCTAGGGCCTTGGTCAGGAATCTGCAAGGTTTGCTGCGCATCGTCGGCAAAATGCGACGGGCGGCACCCTGTCAGGAGTGCCGCCCGTCATCGGGAAAGTCAGCCCACTAAGGACACGTGACCTCCATTTCGAAGGACTTCTTGGCCGGCCCCGCCGTAGGGTTGGACATGTCCACCGCCGAGATGGTTCCGGTGATCTTGTAGGTCTTGCCGTCCCTGGTTGCCGTCGCCTCGTTGCCGGGTACGCCTTCGGCGTAAGCCAGGGCCGTCCCGCCGACATTGCCCAATCCGACGGCTTTGACCACTGGCGGATCTGCGTCGGTCAACGTGGCGCCCAGGCCGCCCGAGGCATTACCAATGCCAATGACGACGTTCCCGCCCGATGTGGTGCACCCGATTGAGCCAGCGACATCCTGTGGCTGACCGTCCACGGTGACCTTTGCGGTCCCGGAGCCGGCTGCCGCATTGCCGCCATTCGGCAGGCTGGTCGCCACCGATGCCGTGGCCGTGGCGCCGCCCGTCGCGCCCGAAGAACCGGACGACGACTTCTCGTGTGAACAGCCGGTCAGACCGGCGATCAGAATTGCCGCACCACCCGCGGCGATAGCCAAACCACGCTTCATAAGTGTGCTCCTTTGTGCATGCGAACCATCGATGTTGACGGGTCCGTCAGGTGAAGTATGGGCGTTTGCTGCGTTTTGCGAATATATTTTCGGAAGAGTGGTCGGGTGAATTGGGAAGTTTGCCCGCTGTACACGGGGGCGACGTCCATTTGTGTGCCCGCGCGGAAGTCGTCAGGTTGGTTGATTGAATACACCGATGAGTGAGTCAACCTCGGACTTTTATGAGGTCACGGCCCAGTTGTCGGGGCAGAAGGGCCGGGCGGGGGTCATCAAGACCCCGCACGGCGCTATCGAGACCCCGGCATTCATCGCCGTCGGTACCGCGGCGAATGTCAAGGGCGTATTGCCGGAGACCATGAAAGAACTTGGTGCGCAAGCTGTTCTGGCCAATGCGTACCACCTGTATCTGCAGCCCGGGCCCGATGTTGTGGACGAGGCGGGCGGGCTGGGCGCGTTCATGAACTGGCCCGGTCCGACCTTCACCGACAGCGGTGGTTTCCAGGTGATGTCGCTGGGTGTCGGGTTCAAGAAGGTACTGGCGATGGATACCGCCCGGTTGCAGGCCGACGACATCATCGCCGAGGGCAAGGAGCGGCTGGCACACGTCGACGAGGACGGCGTTACTTTCCGGTCGCACCTGGACGGCTCTAAGCACCGCTTCACCCCAGAGGTATCCATCGGCATTCAGCACCAGCTGGGTGCCGACATCATCTTCGCGTTCGATGAGCTGACCACGCTGGTCAATACCCGCGGCTATCAGGAGCGATCGGTCGAGCGCACGCATCGGTGGGCCGCGCGGTGCCTGGCCGAACACCGGCGCCTGTCCATCGAGCGCGCCGGCAAGCCCGCCCAGGCGTTGTTCGGCGTGGTGCAGGGGGCCCAGTACGAGGATCTGCGTCGGGAGGCCACCCGTGGACTTGTGAGCCTGGTGGACGACGACGGCGCGGGCTTCGACGGGTACGGCATAGGCGGTGCGCTGGAGAAACAGAATCTGGCCACCATCATCGGCTGGGTCACCGATGAATTGCCCGACAACAAGCCGCGGCATCTGCTCGGGATCAGCGAACCTGACGATCTGTTCGCCGCTATCGAGGCCGGCGCTGACACTTTCGACTGCGTGTCGCCGTCGCGTGTCGCCCGCAATGCTGCCATGTATTCGGCTACCGGGCGGTTCAACGTCACCAACGCCCGGTTCAAGCGCGACTTCAATCCCATTGACGCCGAGTGCGATTGCTACACCTGCGCCAACTACACCCGGGCTTACCTGCACCACCTGTTCAAAGCCAAGGAGATTCTGGCGTCCACGCTGGGCACCATCCATAACGAGCGGTTCATCATTCGGCTGGTCGACCAGATTCGTGCCGCCATTTTGGCGGGGGAGTTCGACGAGTTGCGAGAGCACGTGCTCGGGCGGTATTACGGGGCCAAATAGGTAGCCACCTGCGACGTTACGTGCGCGTGCACAATGGGTCGCATGGTTGCCGCATCCGGCGTGGTGGACACGCAGGCATTGCTTCACGGACTGATGGATCCTGAGTTCCGCATCGATCCATACCCGCTGTACTCGAAGTTCCGGGAAGCCGGACCGGTGGTGCTGTCGGACTCCAATCTGGTGGTGTTCTCCGGCTACACCGAGTGCGATGAGGTGTTGCGAAGCCCGCTGTCGGCCAATGACCGGTTGAAATCCACTGTGGCGCAACGACAGCTGGCCGAAGGACAGCGGCAACCGCGGCCGCTGGGTGAGCCGGGCTTTTTGTTTCTCGATCCGCCTGATCACACCCGGCTGCGGATGTTGGCGCAAAAAGCCTTCGCGCCCAAGGTGATCAAGGCTCTCGAGCCCGACATCGAGGCCATGGTCGACGGACTGTTGGACGGGATCGAGTCCGCGGGCAACATGGACGTGGTGGCTGATCTCGCCTACCCGCTGCCGGTCGGGGTGATCTGTCGGCTGCTCGGGGTGCCGATGGAGGACGAGCCGCAGTTCAGTCGGGCGTCGGCACTGTTGGCGCAGAGTCTGGACCCGTTCATCTCGTTCGCCGGTGAGATGCGGGACACCCAGGCAATGCTGGAATCGGGCCTCTGGCTGCGCGGCTACCTGCGCAAGTTGATCGAGGAACGGCGCAGCGACCCGGGCGAAGATCTGATCTCGGCGCTGATCGCGGCTGAAGAGGACGGTGACCAGCTGACCTCTGAGGAGATCGTGGCGACCTGCAATCTGCTGCTGATCGCCGGACACGAGACCACGGTCAACCTGATCTCCAATGCCGTGCTGGCCATGCTGCGCAATCCGCGGCTCTGGGCCGCGCTGAGCCAGGATGAGGGCAGCGCAGCGGCCATCGTCGAGGAGACCCTTCGCTTTGATCCGCCGGTGCAATTGACCAGCCGGGTGGCCACGGAGGACATGCGGGTTGGTGATGTCGACGTGCCCAAGGGCGACATCATGATGTTGTTACTTGCTGCAGCACAACGTGATCCGAGTGTCTACGAACGGCCCGACGAGTTCGACCCGGGTCGTGGGGTGATCAAGCACCTGTCATTCGGTAAGGGGCCGCACTTCTGCCTGGGCGCACCGTTGGCCCGACTGGAGGCTTCGGTGGCGCTATCTGCACTGGCCAAGCGGTTCCCGAATGCCCGATTGACAGGTGAGGCGGTCTACAAACCGAATCTGACCTTGCGGGGGCTTGCGTCGTTGTCGGTGGCGATTTAGGGCGCTACGGTCGCGCGAGGTTCAGTACGCTCGGCGGTATGCCTTCAGTTCTGGTCACCGGTGCCGGCCGCGGCATCGGCCGTGCAATCGCCGAACATCTGGCTTTGACCGGGTGGGATGTCATCGCCGGGGTGCGGACGGAAGCCGATGCTGCTGATGTGGTGGCACTCAATCCGCAGCACATCTCTGCGGTGATCCTTGACGTCACCGATACCGGCCAAGTCGAGGCGCTGGCCGCGAACTTGCCGGCGCGGTTGGACGCGGTGGTGAACAATGCCGGCATTGTGGTGGCCGGCCCGGTCGAGACGCTGACTTCCGCGGACTGGCGCAAACAGTTCGACGTCAATGTGGTCGGGCAGTTCGCTGTCACGGCTGCGGTGTTACCCAAGTTGCGGGAGTCTTGCGGTCGGGTGGTGTTCATTTCGAGTGTGAACGGCCAATTGTCCACGCCGATGCTGGGTGCTTATTCGGCGTCGAAGTTTGCCCTGGAGGCCGGTGCCGAGGCGCTGCGAATGGAGTTGCGGCCCTGGCGTATTCCGGTGGTGGTCATCGAGCCTGCGCAGACCGACACCGACATGTGGCGTAAGGCCGACGACATGGTCGCCGAGTTGGAGGACGCAACCTCACCGGACCACCATGCGCTGTATGACAAACACATCGCCGGGATGAAGAAAATGATTCCGCTGTCGCAGAAGATCGCGGTGGCGCCGGCGAAAGTCGTTGCGGTGGTGGAAGAAGCGCTCACTGCGCGTCGGCCCAGGGCTCGGTACATCGTCGGGATCGGTCCCAAGGCGCAGGTCGCTCTGATGGGAATTCTGCCGGCATCGCTGCGAGATGGTTTGTTGGCCAAGGCCTTCGGCGTGCCGCGCCGGGTCTGACCATTCCGCTGGGTCGGCTAAGGGCGAAAGATCCACGGCTCGCGTGGAAGTCGGGTCGGATCGAACTGAGCCACCATCTCATCGAGTGTGTCGGCCATCATCCCCAGTGACCCGGCGATCTGCGCCATCGCACGCTCCGCGCCGATCTCCGAAACCGTCACCGCACCATCACGTTTGGCCAGTCGCTTGCCGTCGGCGTTGAGCACCAGCGGGACGTGCGCATAGATGGGTTGCGAATATCCGAGCAGCGCAGCAAGATACGCCTGACGGGGCGACGACGAGAGCAGGTCGTCGCCACGCACAACCTGATCGATGCCCTGCGCGGCGTCGTCTACCACCACGGCCAGGTTGTACGCGGGCACACCGTCGCCGCGGCACAACACGAAATCATCTACCACGCCGGTGTATTGGCCGTGCAACAGGTCGGTGACGGTGAACTCAGTTGTATCCGACCGCAACCGGATTGCGGGTGGCTTGCTCGCGCGTCGCTCTCCGCGCTCGTGGTCGGTGAGGTTGCGGCAGGTGCCGGGGTAGGCCCCCTCAGGTGCGTGGGGTGCCCGCGGTGCCTGCAGGATGTCCTTTCGGCTGCAATAACATTCGAAGGTGAGGCCGCGAGCGGTCAGTTCGTCGACCACCAGGAGATAGCGGCTTTCGTGCGCGGTCTGGTACTCCGGCGGTTCGTCCCAGGTCAGGCCGACCGCGGCAAGGTCTGCCAATTGGCGCTCGGCCACATCGGAGAAAGTCCGGTCGTCCAGGTCCTCAACCCGTAGCAGAAACCGCCGGTCAGTCGAGCGGGCGAACAGCCAGGCCAGTACCGCGGTGCGCACATTGCCGATGTGCAGATCGGCCGAAGGGCTCGGCGCGAAGCGGCCGGCAGGGGTCAGTGCCACGACGGCAATGTAGCGCGGCCGGTACCGAGTTCGACGTTTTGGCTGGGTTTATTGGTACTTTTCGGCCCGTATGTCCGTTTGGGCGAAAAGAGGAGTGGGCTAGTCGGCGTCGGTTCCGCAGGTGCACTCCGGGCCGCATTGACAGTCTTCGCACGTGCAGTTGGGGTTGGTGCATCCGGTGGCTTGCTCGGTTTCATTGCTGGTCATGCATATGAGCCTAGGCCGCGGTCGGCGGATCTTGAAGGGACTGAGAGTTTCTGACCAACAATGTTGAACCGACTGGACAATGGGGAGCGTGGACCTACCCGTGCAGCCTCCGATCGATCCGATGCTGGCCAAGGCAGCGACCAAAGTGCCCGATGAACCGGGGCGGTGGTCGTACGAGCCGAAATGGGACGGCTTCCGGGCGCTGGTGTTCCGGGACGGCGACGAGGTGGTGCTGCAGTCCCGCAACGGCAAGGAGTTGGGGCGCTACTTCCCGGAGTTGCTCGCCGCGCTGCGCGACGAGATCGCCCCGCGCTGCGTCTTGGACGGTGAGGTGGTGGTGCCGCGCGAGATC
This sequence comes from Mycobacterium sp. OTB74, assembly GCF_029892685.1. Lineage (GTDB taxonomy): Bacteria > Actinomycetota > Actinomycetes > Mycobacteriales > Mycobacteriaceae > Mycobacterium. The sequence continues at coordinate 52,909 of NZ_JARXVD010000003.1, forward strand.
GCCGCGGACGCGAGGAGCAATGAGCCGGCGCGCATCCGGCTGGACTGGGAATCACTGAGCCAGCGCATTCACCCGGCGGAATCCCGCGTCAAGATGCTGGCCGAGCAGACCCCGGCGCATTTCATCGGATTCGATGCATTGGCCACCGGCGACCGCTCCGTGATGGACGAGCCCTTCAGCGTGCGGCGCGCCGCACTGCAGGACTTGGTGCGTGAGAAGCAGTGGTGCCACGTCACCCGGGCCACAGACGACCCGGTGCAGGGCGCGCACTGGCTGACTACTTTCGAGGGCGCCGGGCTGGACGGCGTGGTCGCCAAACGGCTGGACGGCATGTACCTGCCGGGTAAACGCGAGATGGTGAAGGTCAAACACGCCCGCGATGCCGATTGCGTGGCCATCGGCTACCGCATCCATAAGAGTGGTGAGGGTATCGGCTCGATTCTGCTGGGGCTGTACCGCGATGGCAATCTACAGATGGTCGGTGGCGCAGCATCTTTCAGCGTCAAAGACCGGATTGCGCTGCTCGCCGAGCTGGAGCCCCTTCGCGAGGGCGATGCCCGCGACGGTGAGCCGAGTAGATGGAACTCGGCCGCCGACAAGACCTGGGTGCCGATCCGCCCCGAGATGGTGTGCGAGGTGGCCTACGACCAGATGGAAGGGAATACTGTTCACGGCAAGCGGTTCCGACACACTGTGAAGTTCCGCCGTTGGCGGCCCGACCGGGACCCGGCCAGCTGTACCTTCGATCAGCTGGACGTGCCGTTGAACTATGACCTGTCTGACGTATTGGAGACGCCCAAGGAGGACAGTTGATGGCAAGTGCCGCAGAGGAACTCGATGTTGATGGTGTAATGGTCCGGCTGACCAATCCGGACAAGATCTATTTTCCGGCGCTCGGCAGCGGCGGAACGAAACGCACATTGGTGAACTACTACCGGGCAGTGGCCGATCCGATGGTTCGGCTGCTGCGGGACCGTCCCACCCATCTGCAGCGCTTTCCGGATGGCATCGACGGCGAGGAGATCTACCAAAAGCGAATTCCGGCAAAGCATCCCGACTATTTGCAGACCTGCTTGGTGACATTCCCGTCGGGCCGCACGGCCGACGCGCTCAAGGTGACGCATCCGTCCTCGATCATCTGGGCCGCGCAGATGGGCACCATTACGCTGCACCCGTGGCAGGTGCGCTGCCCCGACACTGAGCACCCCGACGAACTGCGTATCGACCTGGACCCGCAGCCGGGAACCGGATTCAAAGAGGCTCGCGAGATCGCTACGCAGGTGCTCAAACCGGTACTCGACGAACTCGGCATCACGGGTTTCCCCAAGACCTCAGGCGGCCGCGGTGTACACGTGTTCATCCGTATCAAGCCGGAGTGGGATTTCATCGCAGTGCGGCGCGCAGGTATCGCGCTGGCGCGTGAAGTGGAACGCAGGGCACCGGATGCCGTCACCACGTCGTGGTGGAAGGAGGAGCGGGGCGCACGGATGTTCATCGACTACAACCAGAACGCCCGGGACCGCACCTTCGCATCGGCGTATTCGGTACGCAAAACGCCGATCGCCACCGTGTCGACTCCGCTGACCTGGGACGAACTCGCGGACGCCGATCCCGACGACTACACCATGGCCACCGTGCCGGATTTGCTTGCGCAGCGAGGTGATTCGTGGGCAGAGATCGACTCGGTGGCGCATTCCCTGGAGCCGCTGCTGACGATGGTGCAGACCGACGAGGACCGGGGATTGGGTGACCTGCCCTACCCACCGAACTATCCGAAGATGCCGGGCGAACCCAAGCGGGTGCAACCGAGCCGAGACACCGATCGGAAGAAAAATACGCAGGACTGAATCCCGCCGTGCTCAATCCGTATGTCGCGCAACGCCGGCGGGATTGCTCCATGAATATATTTTCAACAATATAAATATATTTTCATTCCTATGATACTCCAACTTACTGCCAGGTAACTTCCGAAGCGTTGGTAAATCTAGCTAAGGGGTTGCCTTGTACATCGCTGTTCGGTCTTATCTCACTACCGGGGTTGCGTTGGCGGGAGCGGGAGCTATTGCGCTCACTCCGATCACACCTGCGCTACACGATGTCCCGGTTCCATCCATCCGTAGTTCGTCGGTGGCGACGAACCTGACGGCCTTCGCCAATCCGATCCAGGCCTGGGTCGACGTCGCCACCGCGGCATTCACCAACTTGGGTGAACTTGGTCAGCAGGTGCTGGCCGATCCGGCACCCATCTTGACGCAGATCGTCGCCAACCAGGCCGGCTACGCAACAACCACTGTCGGCGCTCTGCAGGAGCTGGGACAGGGGATCGCCAGCCAGTTCGACCCAACCAACCCGTTCGGCACACCCGCCTTGCTGCAGCAGGCCGCAAGCCAATTCGCCGCCGGACAGATCAACGACGGCACTCAGAGCTTGTGGCAGGCGTTCCTGTTCACCGCGTTCGTCGCGGTTACGCCATTGCAATCGGTCCTGACCATCCCCGGCCAGATGGCACAGAATGTCGCCAACGTCGTCAAAGGTCTGCCCACTGACGTACTGCTGGCCGGCCTGAGTGTCCTTTCGCCGCTGTACACCGTGGTGACAGTCATGGGCACTACCGGCCAGACATTCGTGGACGCGGTCAAAGCCGGCGATACGACCACGGCGCTGAGCACACTCATCAACGCCCCGGCCACCATCACCGGGGCTCTGCTCAACGGGACCCCTGACGGCAACGTCGGTATCCTCGGGCCCACCGGCGCCATCGCACAACTGCTGTCCATCCGCGACACCATCGCCGCGGAGTTGGCTCCCTCGGCAACAAGTACCGCAGCGACCAAGACGGCGACTACGTTGCCGTCTGTGGCCGCCAAGGCGCTGACTTTGGCTCTCACGCCGACCGCGCAAACCAGCACAGCGGCGACGGCGACCAGTCCTACCGGTACTTCCACAACCGCCGGTACGTCCACAACCGCCGGTACGACCACAACCGCCGGCACGACGCCGGCCCCGGCCACTGCTGCTAACCCGTCTAACCCGTCCACGAAGGAGGCCACCACCACGACGGCTGCCGCGAGTACGTCCAGCGCGATAGCTGGCACCACAACCACAACCTCAAGCACAACCACGACGGGCTCGGAAGCCAAGACAAAGTCGACCAGCGCAGCCGCCGCGCCGGCCGGCACGTCGACCGCGACAGGCTCGTCGACGAAGCCCGCCAAGAGTGGGAACGCCGCCGCATCGAAGCTCCGTAAGCCGGCCGCCAAGGCCACCGGCGGCGCGGGAGCCTCGGCAGCCAAGCACAACGGCAGCTAAGCCGACGGTCGCGGCAACTGCAGGGTGATCCGTCGACGACTCGGTCGTCCTGCGTTGTGGCACTTATGATTTGGAGTCGTCATCTTTCGTTGACGGTCAACGAAAGATGACGACTCCAGACCCGATTTGTTCGGGCAGGTCTTTCGGCCACTTCAACGCTGGATTCAGTGGGGCATCATTTGGCCGCAAGTTGGTTCCCCGCTCGACAATCCGAAATGTAGATTGCCCCCATGACAACAAGTTGGGGTTCGGTCCTGACTGGGCTCATCCCGCTGGGACTGGTTGTTGCACTCTCGCCGATCACGGTGGTTCCGGCCGTGCTCGTTCTCCATGCGCCGCGGCCCCGACCGACCGGACTTGCGTTCCTCGCCGGCTGGGTGCTGGGCCTGGTTGTTCTGACGGCAGTGTGTGTCGCGGCCTCTGGACCGCTCGGCGGACTGGACAAATCACCACCCGAGTGGGCGTCCTGGTTACGCGTTGCGCTAGGGGCGGCGCTCATCGTGTTCGGTATCTACCGGTGGCTGACCCGGCATAACGACACCGAGTCGCCGAAGTGGATGCGGACATTCACGACCATCACCCCATCGCGTGCGGCTATCACCGCGGCGGCGCTGGTGGTGGTGCGCCCCGATGTCCTATTCATCTGCATTCCAGCCGGTTTGGCAATCGGCGCGAGCGGGCTGGACGCCCCGGACGCCTGGTTGGCAGCGGCGTTCTTCGTGGTACTGGCGGCCTCGTCGGTCGCCGCCCCGATTTTGGCCTATGCGATCGCCGGTCACCGCCTCGACAGTGCGATGAGCCGGCTCAAAGACTGGATGGAGACGAACAGTGCCGCGTTGATGGCGGTCATCTTGGTCGTTATCGGTTTGATGGTGCTCTACAACGGAATTCACGCCTTGTAGCCCCGGTCGGCTGTCGTTCCCCCGTGTCAGCCGAAAACACCTCTGAGCTGGCTATATCGACCCCGGGTGTAGACGCGTATCCGCGCGGGTACAGGGTAGAAGACAGCGCGCCGGCTACTCCCGATGCCGGCCCCTGCCGGGAAGAGATGGACATGCGACTGATTGCGGCCGTGACAGCCGCCGTAGTCGCCATGCTCGCGGCGGTGTCCTGTGCGCCCGCACAGCGGGTCGACCTGGGCCAGAGTGCGGGCAACCTAATTGCTGGGATCTCCGGGGAGCCCGACCAACTGGACCCACAAAAGACTAGTGCCTACTTCTCATTCGAAGTGCTGGAGAACGTGTTTGACACGCTCGTGGAACCCGACGCCGAACTCGTCATGCGACCTGCGCTGGCCCAGTGGTGGGAGACTGCACCGGATGAACTGACCTGGACCTTTCACCTGCGTCCAGGGGTGACATTCCACGACGGCAGTCCGTTGACCGCTGCTGACGTGGTCTACTCCTACCGCCGGATCATCGACGGCAAGCTGGCCAATGCCGACAAACTCAGCGCCGTCACCGGCGTTACCGCCGTCGACGACAACACTGTGCAGATCACCGTCGCGCACGCCACGCCGAATCTGCTGACCAACCTCGGCGGGTTCAAAGGTATGGCAATTGTGCAGCGCCACAACGTCGAGGACGGCCAGATCGCCACCCATCCGATCGGTACCGGGCCGTTCGCCTTCGTCGGTCAGCACAGCGGTGACTCGATCACGTTGCGCGCCAATCCACGGTACTGGGGCGCCGCCCCGAAGGTTCCAGGCGTGACCTTCCGGTTCATCACAGAGCCGTCGACAGCGCTGGCCGCGTTGCAGGCAGGTGAAATCGATTGGACTGATGCCATTCCCGCTCAACGCCTTATGCAGCTGCGCGATGACGATTCCATTCACCTGGCCGTCACGCCGAGCAACGACTACTGGTACCTGGCCCTCAACGAGGCGCGCGCACCGTGGGATGACGTGCGCGTGCGGCAAGCCATCGCCTACGCCGTGGACCGCGCCTCGATCGTGCAGGCCACCAGTTACGGTACGGCGCAAGCCAATCAACTGGCGATCCCACCGGGAAATCTCTGGTACACGCCGTACAACCGGTACAGCCACGACATCGAGAAGGCCAAACAACTGCTCGCGCAGGCGGGTGCGAGTCCGAAGCAGATGGACCTGCTGGTCACCAGTGACTATCCGCAGACCGTGACCGCTGCCCAGGTGATCGCCAGTGACCTTGCACCGCTTGGTATTACCGTCAAGATCCGCACCGTCGACTTCGCCACCTGGCTCGACGAACAGAACAGTGGTCACTTCGACATGCTGATGATGGGCTGGCTGGGCAATATCGACCCCGACGATTTCTACTACGCCCAGCACCACACAGGCGGCTCCAGTAATGCTCAGAAGTTCTCCGATCCACGAGTGGACAGCATGCTGGACGCGGGTCGTAGCGAGGCTAATCCACTACTGCGCAAACAGGATTACGACCAAGCAGCCACGTTCATCGCCGACGAGGTCAGCTACATCTACCTGTACAACCCGGCGGTGGTCCAGGCGTGGTCGCCGAATCTCAGCGGATATTCGCCGCGGCGCGACAAGGCAGTCCGGTTCCGTACCGCTGTCCTGAGCAATGGTGGCGGTAACCGATGAGCGTCCTGCGGTTTCTCGCGCGCCGACTGGCCTATTCACTGGTGGTTCTGATCGGTGTCCTGATCCTGGTGTTCGCGCTGGTGCATCTGGTGCCGGGCGACCCTGTTCGGATCGCCCTGGGAACCCGCTACACCCCGCAGGCGTACGACGCCCTGCGCCAGGCCAGCGGGTTGGACCGGCCGTTGCTCTCCCAGTTCGTCAGTTATCTAGGCCATGCCGTGACCGGGAACTTGGGTGTCAGCTTCCGCAACGGTGACCCGGTGGCGCAAGTACTGGCCGACCGGTTACCGGCCACGATGTCACTGGCCGTTTTCGGCATCGTGCTCGCCTTGGCGATCGCGCTACCTGCTGGGATCTTTTCGGCAATACGTGAAGGCAGATTGAGCGATGCGATCGTCCGTGTCACAAGTCAATTCGGTGTGTCGATCCCCGATTTCTGGATGGGCATCCTGCTGATCTCATTGTTCTCGACGACGTTGGGTTGGCTACCGACGTCGGGCTATCGGCCGCTGTTCGGTGACCCCGGCGGCTGGTTACGCCACGTGATCCTGCCAGGGTTGACGGTCGGTCTGGTCGCCGCGGCGATCATGACTCGCTACATCAGGTCGGCCGTACTGGAGGTGGCAGCGATGGGCTATGTCCGGACTGCACGCTCGAAAGGTCTTATCCCGCTGGTGGTTACGTTGCGGCATATCGTCCGTAATGCACTCGTCCCGATCCTCACGGTGACCGGTATTCAGCTGGCAACCATTCTCGGCGGTGTCATTGTGGTCGAGGTGGTGTTCGCGTGGCCGGGTCTTGGCCGACTGGTCTACAACGCGGTGGCGGCTCGCGATTACCCGGTGATCCAGGGGGCGGTCCTGTTGATCGCCGTGCTGTTCCTGGCAGTCAACCTTGTGGTCGATGTGCTGTATGCGATGGTCGATCCACGGATTCGGTTGTCATGAGCGGTGATACGAGAGTCAGGGCCTGGCGCCTGCTGGTGGCCAATCCGGTCACGGTCATCAGCGCGCTGATCCTGGTCGCCGTCGTGGTGGCTGCGCTTACCGCTGGATGGCTGGCGCCGTACGGCATCAACGAGGTGAACGTGCCGCAGGCGTTACGTACACCCAGCGGCACGCATTGGTTCGGTACCGACGAGCTGGGCCGTGATGTGCTGTCCCGGGTCCTGGTCGCCGTCCAGGCGTCGATGAAGGTGGCGGTGGCCAGTGTCGCGTTCGCGGCGATTGTCGGTGTCACGCTGGGCGTGATAGCCGGTTATCGCGGCGGCTGGCTGGACACCGTGGTCATGCGCATCGTCGACGTGATGTTCGCCTTTCCGGTGCTGTTGTTGGCGTTGGCGATCGTCGCCGTCCTCGGGCCAGGGCTCACCACAACGATTCTGGCGATCGGCACGGTCTACACCCCGATCTTCGCGCGGGTGGCGCGAGCCAGCACGCTGTCGGTACGGGTGGAGCCGTATGTCGCCGTGTCGCACACTATGGGTACCGGAGCGGCGTACATCCTGACCCGGCACATCCTGCCCAACATCAGCGGGCCGTTGATCGTGCAGACGTCGTTGTCATTGGCGTTCGCCATCTTGTCCGAGGCGGCGCTGTCCTTCCTCGGCCTGGGCATTCAGCCGCCGCAGCCCTCGCTCGGCCGGATGATCTTCGACTCGCAAGGCTTTGTCACCTTGGCGTGGTGGATGGCGGTGTTCCCCGGCGCCGCCATATTCGTCATCGTGCTGGCGTTCAATCTATTTGGTGACGGGCTGCGTGACGTTTTGGATCCCAAGCAGCGCACCATGATCGAAGCGCGGAGAAGCCGGTGAGCAACAAGGTGCTGTGCGTCAGTGAATTGGCCGTGCACATCGGACGACGGGAGATCGTCCGCGGGGTGTCGATGTCGGTCGAGCGCGAGCAGACTATCGGCATCGTCGGCGAATCGGGCTCGGGCAAGTCGATGACGGTGCTTGCGGCAACCGGCCTGCTTGACGCGCCCGGGGCGAAGGTCAGCGGTTCGAGTGTGCTTGCCGGACGTCAGGAACTCGTCGGCGCATCAGCGCGGACACTGCGCCGCGTACACGGCTCGCGGATCGGGTTCGTGTTCCAGGACCCGGGGACCTCGCTCAACCCGCTGCTGACCATCGAGCGGCAGATCACCGAATCGCTTCAGGTGCACAAACATCAGACCCGGAGGCAGGCCCATGCCCGGGCACTGGAATTGTTGGAAGCGGTAGGCCTGCCCGACCCACAGAACAGGTTGCGCAGCTATCCGCACCAACTCTCCGGTGGTCAACGCCAACGGGTGATGGTGGCGATCGCGCTCGCCTGCGACCCCGAACTGCTGATCGCCGATGAGCCCACCACCGCGTTGGACGTCACGACCCAGGCGCAGATCATCGCGCTGGTGCGGGATCTGCAGCGCGAGTTCGGTACCGCAGTGGTGTGGATCAGTCACGACCTCGGGGTGATCGGGGAGGTCGCGGATACGGTCACGGTGCTGCGCGACGGACAGACCGTGGAGCAGGCACCGGTCGAGACGATCTTCGATGCGCCAACCCAGCCATATACTCGCGAATTACTGGATGCCAGACCAATTTTGGGGCGCGGTCCGCAGATTACCGAGGGCGCTGATTCCGAAGTGCTCTTGGAGGTCCATGGACTCGACGTCCAGTTTCCTATTATTACGCCGGCGGGCCGGTCAGTTTTGCATGCTGTCAAGGATCTGTCATTTCAGATCCGGCGGGGCACCACGCTCGGACTGGTCGGCGAATCCGGTTCCGGCAAGTCCACGGTCGCGGCTTCACTCACCGGCCTGATAAAGCCGGACAGCGGTCGAGCGCTGCTGAGTGGCACCGACGTGCTCGGGGTTCGGGGTGCGCAGAGCAAGGCCGTTCGACGACGGATCGGCCTGGTCTTCCAGGACCCGTTCGCGTCACTGAATCCGCGTATGCCGGTGGGGGTTTCGATTGCTGAGCCACTGAATGTGCACCGGCTGACCGCAGACCAGCGAGGACGTGTTGATGAACTGCTGGACTCCGTCGGGCTGCCGGCGAGCTATGCGTCGCGGTATCCGCATGAACTGTCCGGCGGACAGCGGCAAAGGGTGAGCATCGCCCGCGCGCTGGCCCTGCAGCCGGAATTGCTGATCCTCGACGAAGCCACCGCCGCTCTGGATGTCTCGGTACAGGCAAAGGTGCTGGACCTGTTGACGCAGCTGCAGCGCGATCTGGGACTTACCTATCTGTTCATCGGTCACGACCTGGCCGTGATCGAGCAGATGAGCCATGATGTGCTGGTGCTGCGGACCGGTACAGCCGTCGAATACCGTTCTGCCGCTGAGCTGTTCGCGTCACCTGAGCACGAGTACACCCGCGCGTTGCTGGCGGCGGTGCCACCGGCGTGGCCGGCGCGCGGGGGTGCGCGCCGCGCTCCGTGACGCGGGCGGGACGATGGGGTGATGCGTGCGGTCATCTTCGAGGAATTCGGTGGACCGGTAGAGGTTCGTTCGGTCGCCGACCCAGCACCGTCGGCTGGTGGTGTGGTGATGCAGGTGCATGCGACCGGGTTGTGCCGCAGCGACTGGCATGCGTGGGCAGGGCACGACGACGGCGTCCGACTGCCTCACGTCCCGGGTCACGAACTGGTGGGTGTGGTGGTCGCGGCGGGTCCCGATGTGCAGCGGTGGGCTGTCGGCGATCGGGTCACCACGCCATTCGTATGTGGTTGCGGCACATGTGAATGGTGTGTGGCTGGTCAGGCGCAGGTGTGCCCCGATCAGACCCAACCGGGATTTACCCACTGGGGATCGTTCGCCGAATACGTGGCATTGCATGCGGCAGACACCAACTTGGTCGCGGTGCCAGAGGACATCGAAGACGCGGCAGCGGCAGCGCTGGGCTGCCGATTCGCGACTGCCTACCGAGCACTGCGGGCTCGAGCCGGTGTGCAGAGCGGCGAGTGGGTCACTGTGGTCGGCGCCGGCGGGGTAGGTCTGAGCGCGGTGCAAGTGGCGGTTGCCGCCGGCGCCAACGTCATCGCTGTCGACCGTACCCCGGCTGCATTGGAGTTGGCCCGCAGCCTGGGGGCTACTGCGACAGTGCTGGCCGATGGCACCGATGTTGCAGCCGCAGTGCACGAGATCACCGGTGGTGGCAGTCACGTCGCCGTCGACGCAGTGGGTACGCCCGGCACCTGTGCCGACGCTATCCACAGCCTGCGGCGCCGGGGACGCCACGTGCAGGTGGGGCTGCTGCCGAATGTCGACGGGCATCCCCAGGTCCCGATGGATCGGGTAATCGCTTGGGAATTGGATGTTTTGGGCTCACACGGGATGGCCAGCGTCGACTATCCCGAGATGCTGCGGATGGTCGCGGCGGGCGGGTTGCGTCCGCAGACGTTGGTCGAGCGGGTGGTCGGTCTGGCCGAGGGGGCCCGCCTGCTGCCGGATTTCGGTACGGCCAGCCCGGTCGGCGTGACGCTGATCGACCCGCGTCGGCCTTGACAGTCGGGGTCGATCAGGGGCACCTGGCGTCAGGCGCGCTTTACCCCGCGCGCGAACAGTTGGAGCAGGCCGACGGCGAGCAGCGGAATACCCGCTACCGCGACCGGTCCGTCGCCGCTGAGCGTCCACTCGATACGAGTACCACCGTCAGTCTCGGTGAGATTGACCTCGCCGCGGTGGTTCTGCCACAGAACACCTGAGAGAGCTTCGTAGCCGAGTACGTGCGGCGCCTCGTACCGCGTCACTCGTTCGACGATGGCAGGCACCGGCCCGGGTGCTGCGATCCGGCGCACGGCACCGACCCCGTTCGGTTCCGGGCTGCCCTGTTCAGTCATCGTGACCTTCGATGCCGGAATCCAGTTTTCGATGCCCTGGTGGTCGCTGAGCACGGACCAGACTTTGTCGATCGGGACATCCACGATCGTTGAGGCGCTGCGCTTCACGGTGACTCCATTCTGGTTGGCACGTGATCGGCTCGGGCTGGCACGCCCGGTGTGTTGATCCTTGCATCCAGAGGTGAGGACTCGCTTAACACTGAGCGCAGCAGTCGGCTCGACGCGCGGCGGCGGGCCTCGGCGCGGTGCCTCCTGCGCCGGAAGGGCTTCGAGCGTTGGCTGACTTCGCCGTGTCGACCATGGTCAGGGGCATCGGGCTCGCTTGGGCAGAAATACGGACCGCTAATCCATTGACCGGCCAGCGGGCACCCCGTACGTTTTTGACTACAAGTGTTGTCATTAGACGAGGAGGCGACGGCGCCCGTGCTGATCCCGGCTCGACATCCCGGCCAACCGCGTCCGGTTCCCGTTGGTATCGGACTTTTCGCCACGATGATGGGCATCGGTAAACCCAACGCGGCGCAATGGCAGAGGCTGGGGGAACGGCTCACTGTCGGCGATGAACCCATGGATGCGCTGGTCGCCTGGATGTCGGACGCGGGGATGAAGCAGATGCGGCCGTTGTTTGACCGCGCCCTCGCCGACGGCATCGCATCGGTGCCCGACGCACCGGAGCCGTTACGGACGTTCTTTCACACAGTCGAGGCGACTCCGGACTGGGTCGACCCGAAGGCATTGCGCGTAGGCCAGCGGGCGTTGCGACGCGGCGGCGCCGACGGCATGTACATCGCGCGGGACGTCGCCCTGCTGGGTGGCTACCAGTTCTCGGGTTTCAACCAGACCCTGCTGCGGACCGGAGCGCTGGAGAAAGGTTCCAACCAGCGGTTCGCAGAGACGATGCAATGGGCGCTGGACGTGATCTCCGACGGCGGGCTGGGCCCGCTGGGTGTCGGCTATCGGTCCACGATCCGGGTTCGGTTCGTACATGCTCTGGTGCGCTGGCATGTCGGCGCCATGCCGGATTGGCGCCGCGATCAGTGGGGCGTGCCGATCAACCAGACGGACATGGCGGCAACCCTGGTCGGTGCGCTCATCGCGCCGGTTGTCGGCGGCCTGGCCATGGGAATCGTGACCACCCCGGCCGAGCTCAAGAGCATCGCCCACCTGACCCGGTATGTGGGTTGGTTGATGGGCGTGCAGGACGAATGGCTGCCGCGTTCGTTCCGCGACAGCATTCGCATCCTTTATCACACCTCCACTGCGCTTGCGGTCCCTGACGGGACCACCCGGCAGCTGTCGATACCGATGGCGCAAGACCCGCTGAGCTGGCATTACCGCGGTCCCGCGGGGCTGCGGCGACGGCTGGCCTGGGCTCAGCACCTGTCGGTCACCAGTGCATTCCTCGGGCCCCGGGCGATGCGCACATTGGGATTGCCGGCCTACGTTCCGCCCTGGTATCCGATGATCCGGATCCCAGTCAACGGGGCTAGAAGCATCGCGGCGTTGACAGTGTCGGGCGGCTTGAACGCCGCGGCCGATCGTGGCTTGCGGGAGCAGAAAGCATTGCTACGCACCATGATCGGCGACGAGCAGGCCACTATCGGTGCAGCGGCGTCACACGTCCGCGGGGTGGCGTAGCGGCCGATCGCCCCGGCTTGGTCGTCAGTAGGCCAACCAATTCACCGCTGCGGCAAAGACTTTCGGCAGCACGGCAGCGGCGGGTACCAGTGCCGCCCGCACCGACGGGTGGGCCGACGAGCGCACCAGCGCTTCCGTCAGCAACCGGTAGCGGCGGGTCAGCCGAAGCCACTGATGGTCGTATTCGTTGACGCGGTCCCGCGCCACGCAGTCGATCAATGCCTCGGCGCCGCTGAACGCCAATCCCATGCCTTCGCCGGTGAGGGCATCGACGTAGCCGGCGGCATCGCCGACCAGCAGCACCCGACCAGCGACGCGGTTGCGCACCTGTTGACGCAGCGGTCCCGCTGCGCGGTCAGGCCCGACGTCGTAGCCGGCTACCCGCTGCCGAAGTTCTTCGAACGCAGCGAATTTCGACTCGAAGTTGCCGCGTCCGGCCGACAGGATCGCGATACCGACGCAGTCGTCGGCCACTGGCGTCACGTAAGCCTCGGACTCCGGGCTCCAATGCACCTCGACTTTGTCGGTCCACGGGGCCATCTGCACGTGCCGGCGAATACCCCAACGTCGCGGTCCGGTGGTCGGTTGCAGCAGTCCGAGATCGCGCCGGATCGGTGAGTGCAGTCCGTCGGCAGCCACCAGGTAGCGGGCCCGAAACTGGCCTGCGCGAATGCAATTGGCATCCTGGCTGATGTCGCCGACGGTGCCCAGGACGAACTTCACCCCGGCCGCCCGGGCGGCATCGGACATTGCGGCATGCAACGTGGTGCGGCGCACCCCGCGGCCGACTCCACCGCCTCGGAACGTCGCTTCGACCCGTTGTGCGCCCGCGTGATAGCTGATCCCGCGTAGCTCCTGCCCCGGCGCGACGACACCGAGTCGGTCGAGGTGGGCAAGGGTGTGCGGCATCATGCCCTCGCCACAGGCCTTGTCCAACGTGCCAGGCCGATGCTCGACAACGACCGCCTCAAGACCTGCGCATGCCGCGTACAGCGCCGTCGCCAGCCCCGCGGGGCCGCCGCCGACCACCAGAATGTCAATCACGACAAGCTCGCCAGCGCTGCGTTCTCGACCCGCAGTCGGGTGCGCAACAGCAGCGCGTTGAGTGTGGTGAAGACCGCCGCTGTCAGCCACGCAGTATGCACCAGTGGCAGGGCGAATCCTTCGACTACCACGGCCACATAGTTGGGATGCGGTATCCACCGGTACGGGCCGCTTACCACGCGCTGCGCACCCGGAACCACAATGACGCGAGTATTCCATTGGGGCCCAAGCGTTGTGATGCACCACCACCGCAGGATTTGGGCAGCCACCACCAGCGTCAGCATCGGCCACCCCAATGGTCCGATGAACGGCCGTTGGAGCAGCAGTGGCTCCAACACACACCCGACCAGCAGACCGACGTGCAACACCACCATGACCGGGTAGTGGCTGAAGCCGAATTCGGTACCGCCACGCGCGGTCGACCAGGCCAGGTTGCGCTTGGAGACAATCAATTCAACGACGCGCTCGATGGAGACGACGCCAATCAGCACTAGATACCAAGTCATTTGATCAACGCCAGCGCAGCAGGACCAGCTCGGAACAGAAGCCCGGGCCCATCGCCAGCATGAGTCCGGCGCTACCGGGACCGGGGCGTTTGGAAATGGTGTCGCGCAGCACGTGCAGCACCGATGCCGACGACAGATTGCCCACTTCGGACAGCGACCGCCAGGTGAGTTCGAGGGCATCGTCGTGCAGACCTAAGGTCGCGGTGATCGCCTCGATGACCTTCGGGCCACCCGGGTGGCTCACCCAGGCGCCCACGTCGCTGACCGTAAGGCCATGTGCGTCAAGGAATCCCGTGACATCAGCCCCAAGGTATTGTTCGACGACCTTCGGTACGTCGGGCGACAACACCAGCCGGAAGCCGCTGGAATCGATGTCCCATCCCATGGTGCGCTCTGAATCGGGATACAGGTGGCTGCGCGAATCGAGGACCTCCGGACCCGAGGCGTGGATCTTCTCGGCGCGAGTGTCGCCGACCATCACGACCGCGGCAGCTCCGTCTCCGAACAGGCTGGAGCCGACGACCGTCGCCATCGACGGAGCGGTCTTCGGTATCAGCGAGCACAGTTCGACGGCCAGCAGTACCGCGACGTCATCGGGTGCACCGCGCAGGTAGTCGTTGATGCGGGCAACTCCGGCGGCGCCTGCCACACAACCCAATCCGAACATCGGGACCCGTCTGACGTCGGGCCGCAGGCCGATGATGCCTGCGATTCGAGCGTCCAACGTCGGCACAGCGACACCCGTGACAGTGGTGGTGTAGATGACGTCCACGTCGGCCGGTTCGAGGCCGGCCTCCTCCAGCGCACCCAATACCGCCGCACAGCCCAGCTTGACCGCGTGCTCGATGAAGACATCGTTGGCCTGGCCGAAGTCGGTCAGGGAGACGTATTCCTCCAGCGGCAGCACGGTGTACCTGCTGTCGACCTTTGAACTGCGATGCAGCTGCCGGATTGCCGCCTCATGTTCGGCGTAGCCAGGCCACGTCAGCAGTGCATCGGTTATTTGATCCTGGGTGTAGTGGTTGGCGGGTAGTTCGCCACGGACGCTTGCGATTACGCTCATTGATGACACCTCCACAAGGAGATACGAGATCGCGTCCGTCCCGGTTCACCTGGGCGTCAAAAACTTCCGTTGCAGCGCTTGGGATGCCATCGCTGCGGTGGTTGCGACAGGCGGGTAGCCGTCGAGGTTTGTCGGCGGTTGTGGTTGCTAGCGACGGACTTCTGCAGTCGCCACCACGGCACCGACCGCAGTCCAGCGGTTGCGAACTGAGGCCAACGTCTCGGCGCCATTGGTCAAAGCCAGGTGCGCATTCAGGTCCATTCGATTGGACACCAATTGCTAGCGGAGTAGCCGGCTTGGCCGACTACTCCGCTGCGTCGCAGCTATCCGGCAACCCCGCGCGGCAGGATCAGTGGCAGGTCGTTGTAGGTGACGATGCCCGGTTCGGCCGCTACGACCGCGGGAATCGCGTTCAGCGGTGGGGTGGCGGTCATGATGTGGCCCAGGACCATGAACTCCTCGAGCGTGGTCGCCTCGAAGTCCGGTGGTGGCAGGAAGCCGACCTTCATGGTGACGGTCGGGCGGCCGGCAACCTCGATCACCCAGCCGTCCTGATCGATCTGCCAATCCGGTTCCAGCGTCTGGCCCTTGCGCCACCGGACGTTGATCTGCACGCGGGTCTTCCCGTCGGCGATGCCTTTCCAGCTTGCGTACACACCCGCGACGCAACCGGCCGGGATGGTCCACGAACCCAGGTCCAAATCCGCTGTGGTCTGGGCATATTCGGCGTCGCAGCGAACCTCGTCGAGCTCGATCCCCAGCGCGTCGGCGACCATCCGCACGGCCTCGCCGAAGACGCCGGTGCCGTGCGCGGTCATAGCCTGCAGCTCCGGATCGTCGATGGGGCGACCGAACCCGACCGGCTTCTCGGTGGCGGGGGAGTCGTAGAAGGTGGTGTCGGCGGCCTCGTTGACGGTGATGCAGTCCACCCGGTCGCAGATACCGGCCGCGACCACCGACAACTGGTTGACGTAGCCGGGGCTGATGCCGGAGCCGAACATGGTCGACCCGCCCTTGGTGCAGGCCTCGGCGATGCGGTCGCGGCCAGGGCCCTGGTTGTGGCCGGTGATGAACGATGCGGTGGCCACGACGTTGACGCCGGCCTCCAAGATGCGCACCAGTTCGTCGACGTCGATCCACATCGGGTTGTAGACCACGACGTCGGGCTTGAGCGCGAGCAGCGCGTCGACGTCGTTGGTGGCGGTCACTCCGAGCGGTTCGATGCCGGCTAGCTCGCCGACGTCGCGCCCGACTTTGTCTTCTGACCAGGCATAACAGCCGACGAGTTCGAGGGTGGGGTTCTTGGCTATGGCCGCGACGGAGCTTTTGCCGACGTTGCCGGTGGTCCATTGGACGACGCGATAGGGAGCATTGTTGTGCACTCGCTCAGCATATGGCGACAGCGTGGGGCGACACGCCGTTTTCGACTCAGCTAATTAGGCCGTCAGCGTCGCTTTGGCGGTGTGCTGCGAACCGGCACGGTCGATCCAGAACAAGTCAACGACATCACCCGGGTAATGCCGGTCCAGCACCGAGGTTAGTGCGTTCGCCGAGTTCACAGTCACCCCGTCAATGCTGACCAGGACATCCCCGGACATCACGCCCGCCTGCTGCGCGGGCCCGCCCGGGATCACGTCGCGGATCAATACGCCGGGCAACTGAGACTGCTGCTCTGAGCCGCCGACGCCAACCCCGAGCAGCGTCGGCTGACCGATGTGCACGGTGTCGGTCGCCGCACCGGAACGGATTTGTCCGGCGACGGCCAGGGCGTCGTTGATCGGGATGGCGTAACCCTGGCCCGCCGGGCCCATGCGGTAGTTCAGGGTGGCGGCGGTCGTCATGCCGATGACCTGGTTCGAGCCGTCGACGACTGGGCCGCCGGAGTCCCCGGCGCGTACCGGTGCCGCGAACTGGATCAGGCCGTTCACCTGCTCGGCGCTGCCTGTCAGTTCGTCTTTGGCGCTGATCGTGCGTCCCAGCCCGACAACCTGGCCGGACTCCCGGGTCAACGGGCTACCGCTGCCGTCGGCGTTGCCGAGTGCGACCACGGGGTCGCCGTTCCCAATCCGGGAGGAGTCGCCGAGCGGAGCGGCGGGTAGGCCGCCGGCGCCGCGCAACTGAAGGATCGCGATGTCGCGGCGGCGGTCGTATCCGACGAGGTCGGCCCGATATTGATGACCGCCGACCGTGGCGACGACCTTGTCAGCGCCCTGCACGACGTGAAAATTGGTCAGCACCGCACCATCGGGGTCGAGCACCATGCCGGTACCGGCGCCGATGGCGTGCTGGTAGTTGATGACGGTGTCGATCCTGGCCACTGAGGGAGCGACGGCGTCCACCGCGTGCGAGAGGTCGGCGTGAGCGACGGGCGTGGCCGTCACGACCGCGGCAGTGGCCAAGCAGGTGACTATGGCAGCACCGAGTCGGCTGTGTAAGCGGAACCCACCCATGTGCTGTCCTCCGGACTGCGACGTCGTCGCTGCGTGTTAGCCCTTAGTCGAGCGAAACCCCGCCACGCGACCGACCGAACGGCCCGGAGCCTTTCCCGGATCGGCGGTTGCGCAGTTTGCTTTCCGGAGCATCCCCGGAATCGGCAGTGGTGGTTTCCTCGTCAGTCGGTGCTTCTTCGACTGATTCTTCGGATTCGGCGCCTTCAGTGTTACCGATTTCGGATTCTGAGTCGGAGGTGGTGTCGTCGTCGACCTCGTCAGCGGCTGCAGAATCGGTCGGCTCGTCGGATTTGCGGCCTCGGCCGCGGGTGGTTGATTTGGCCTTCAACGGCTTGGGCGGCGGTGGCGGCAGTTCAGCCAGGAATGCCAGGTAGAAGGCCAGTGCGGCTAACAGGGTGACGCCGCCAGCGGCCCCGTAGATGCCGAAGAGCCAAGTGCCCGCGTTGTCCAGGGTCAGCCAGATTTCGCTGATGGCAGCTCCGGTGATCAGTACACCGCCCAGAATGTGCAGGGCGACGGACCAGGTGCGCAGCGAGAGTGCCAGCTGCGGGGTGTTGTATTCGGGCTTGCTGGTGCGCTGCAGGGTGAGCAGCACCGGAAGTGTGGACAGCGCGATCAGGACGCCGCAGACGATGCGCATCGCGGTGCCAAGAGTGTGCGACCAGTCGCCGGTCAGTTCGTTCCAGCGAGGCAACACGAAGAAGAAGTACAGAAGCCCGGCGAGGATGACGAACGACGCGTGCCACAAGATCGCTACCGGCCGCCGCATGCTCCTCCTCGAGCGAGTTTCACTTCGATGGGGTCCGGGGTGCGACGGGCGGTTGAGCCGGTCGCACCCCGGACCGAGTGCGGAGGATAGGGGATTTGAACCCCTGAGGGCTGTTAACCCAACCCGCGTTCCAGGCGAGCGCCATAGGCCACTAGGCGAATCCTCCGCCGACAATGGTAACCGACCAGCCGAGATGCTCATGTCCGGGTGAGTTCAGCCCGGCAGATGGTGGCTCAGGAGTGCGCTGACGTGCTCGATTCGTACCTGGCCACACGTCGATTCGCGGCAGCGACTAAGGTATTGGGCCGGACCCCGCGCGGCGTCCATCCTGTGAACTCCCCCAGGGCCGGAAGGCAGCAAGGGTCAACGGGCTCTGGCGGGTGCGCGGGGTCCCCGTAATTCTCGCGGCATTTGATGCGAAAGGCGCGCCGTGTCGTTTTTATCCCTCGGCCGTGATGAACTGCAGGCCCACCACGATCTGCAGCAGCAAAACTATGCGGAACTTCAGGCTCGAAAGCTCAGCCTGGACCTCACCCGCGGCAAGCCGTCGGCGGCGCAGCTGGACCTGTCGAACGCCATGCTGAGCCTGCCGGGTGAGAACTTTCGCGACGCCGAAGGCTGCGACACCCGTAACTACGGCGGCCTGCACGGGCTGCCGGAACTGCGCGCCATCTTCGCTGAACTGCTCGGCATGAGCGTGCCCAACCTGATCGCCGGCAACAACGCCAGCCTGGAGATGATGCACGACGTTGTGGTGTTCTCTCTGCTGCACGGCGGCGTGGATTCGGCTCGGCCCTGGGTGCAGGAGCCGGTCGTCAAGTTCATCTGCCCAGCGCCCGGTTATGACCGGCACTTCGCCATCAGCGAGAGCTTCGGCATCGAGATGATCCCGGTGCCCATGCGTGAAGACGGCCCTGACGTCGACCTGATCGAAGAACTGGTCGCGGCCGACCCGGCGATCAAGGGCATGTGGTGCGTGCCGGTGTTCGGCAACCCGACCGGTGTCACCTACTCCTGGGAGCACACCCGGCGCCTGGTCCAGATGCTGACGGCAGCCAGCGATTTTCGGTTGTTCTGGGACAACGCGTACGCGGTGCACACGCTG
Source organism: Mycobacterium sp. OTB74 (assembly GCF_029892685.1). GTDB lineage: Bacteria > Actinomycetota > Actinomycetes > Mycobacteriales > Mycobacteriaceae > Mycobacterium. The sequence goes on from NZ_JARXVD010000003.1 coordinate 72,197, forward strand.
ACCCACGATACGGTCCCGAACATCGACATCGTCGGGCTGGCGGCGACCGCGGGCAACCCGAACCGGCCGTACGTGTTCGCGTCTACCTCCAAGATCACCTTCGCCGGCGCCGGGGTCAGCTTCTTCGGCGGCTCGCTGGGCAACATCGCGTGGTACCTGCAACATGCCGCGAAAAAGACCATCGGCCCGGACAAGGTCAATCAGCTGCGCCATGCCCGGTTCTTCGGCGACGCCGACGGGGTGCGGTTGCACATGCAGAAGCACCAGGCACTGTTGGCGCCGAAGTTCGCCGCGGTGCTGGAGATCCTGGAAGACCGGCTGGGCGAGTCCAAGATCGCGTCGTGGACCGAGCCCAAGGGCGGCTACTTCGTCAGCCTGGATGTGTGGCCGGGTACCGCTCGCCGGACGGTGGCTTTGGCGAAAGACGCCGGGATCGCGGTGACCGAGGCCGGGGCGTCGTTCCCGTACCGAAAAGACCCGGAGGACAAGAACATTCGGATCGCGCCGTCGTTCCCGGAGCTACCGGATCTGCGGGATGCCATCGACGGCCTGGCGACGTGTGCGCTCTTGGCGGCGACCGAGGAGTTACTCAGGCGCTAGCTCTTGGGCGTTGACTCTGTGCCGGCGCTGGAAAAGTTCGAGTACCACGCGCCGTCACCGCAGAGTCAATGGTCACCAGAGCGCCCGTCGGACCGGCTCGGTAGCCTTCTCCCGTGGCCCTCTACCGCAAATACCGACCGGCAAGTTTCGCTGAGGTAGTCGGGCAGGAACATGTCACCGAACCGCTGTGCAACGCGCTGGAATCAGGCCGGATCAACCATGCCTACCTGTTCTCAGGGCCGCGTGGCTGCGGCAAGACGTCGTCGGCCCGCATCCTGGCCCGCTCGCTGAACTGCGAGCAGGGACCGACCGCCAATCCGTGCGGGCAGTGCCACTCCTGCGTGGCGCTGGCGCCCAACGGGCCGGGCAACATCGACGTCGTCGAGCTCGACGCGGCCAGCCACGGTGGTGTGGACGACACCCGCGAACTGCGCGACCGAGCGTTTTACGCACCGGCCCAGTCGCGGTACCGCATCTTCATCATCGACGAAGCGCACATGGTCACCAACGCCGGTTTCAACGCGCTGCTCAAGATCGTCGAGGAGCCGCCGGAGCACCTGATCTTCGTATTCGCCACCACCGAGCCGGAGAAGGTGCTGCCGACCATCCGCTCGCGCACCCACCACTATCCGTTCCGGCTGCTGCCGCCCAAGACCATGCGCGGGCTGCTGGAGAAGATCTGCGCGCAGGAAGACGTGCAGGTCGATGATGCGGTGTACCCCTTGGTCATTCGGGCCGGCGGCGGCTCGCCCCGCGACACCTTGTCGGTGCTCGATCAGCTGCTGGCCGGCGCCGAGCAGAACCGGGTGGTCTATCAGCGGGCGCTGTCGCTGCTGGGCGTCACCGACCTGGCGTTGATCGATCGGGCCGTCGACGCCCTGGCGGCCGGTGACGGGGCCGGGCTGTTCGGAGCGGTCGAATCGGTGATCGACGCCGGGCACGACCCGCGCAGGTTCGCCACCGACCTGTTGGAGCGCTTCCGGGATTTGATTGTGTTGCAAGTGGTTCCGGATGCCGCGACCCGCGGCGTGGTAGATGCCCCTGAAGACGTGCTAGAGCGCATGCGCGAGCAAGCGGCCCAGATCGGCACCGCGACGCTGACCCGTTATGCCGAGGTGGTGCATGCCGGCCTGGGGGAGATGCGCGGTGCGACGGCTCCGCGACTGCTGCTGGAAGTGGTGTGCGCGCGACTGCTGCTGCCGTCGGCCAGCGATACCGAAGCCGCGCTGCTGCAACGGATCGAGCGGATCGAGACCCGCATGAACGTCTCGGTCCCGGTGTCCGAGAGAGGAGCGGTGTCGCGCCCCGCTCCGGCGACCCCGGCGCCGGTCGCCGAGAGTCCTGCGCAGCCCGTAGCCGCGCCCACGGCGGCGAACCGCCAGTTTACTCGGAGAAGCCAAGCACCACAGCAGGTTTCACCTCCGGAACCGTCGGCGCCCGAACCTGAGCCGGTGCATCAGTCAGAGCCCCGCCCGGGTCCCGAACCGCCGGTGCAACGTGAAACCCCACCCGAGTCCGTGCGTCCGCCAGCCCCGCAGCCCGCTGCCGAGCCCGCAACTCCGGCCACGGCCATGGCCACACCGGGTGAACCCGACGCCGCCGCGGTACGCGCCATGTGGACGACGGTGCGCGAGAAGGTCCGGCTGCGCAGCCGGTCGCTGGAGGCCATGCTGATGGAGGCGACGGTCCGGGCCGTCGATAACGACACGCTGGTGTTGGCGCACCCGGCACCGCCGCTGGCCAAACGGCTCAGCGAGCAGCACAACACAGACGTCATCCGGGAAGCCCTCAAAGACGCGCTGGGCGTTAACTGGCGGGTGCGTTGCGACGCCGGTGCTGCCCCGGCGGGAGCGGCACCGTCAAGCGCTGCGCCTGCAGCGGCTCCGCGAGCCGCAGCCCCGACGCCCGAACAGCAGGCCGCTGTCGAGCGGGCTGAGGAAGAGGACATGCTCGCCGAGGCGGCTCACGACGCCGGTCAGAACGCGCCGCGCCGCGATCCGGAAGAAGTGGCGCTGGAGCTGCTGCGTAATGAGCTCGGCGCCAAGCCGATTGGCGAATAGCCTCTGCTCAGGCCGCCCACCATGGCCGCAACGGCAGACCGCGGTCGGACCCGTGGCTGTCCAGCTTGACCGCTAGAACCTGGTGCAGCTGAACCACATTGGTCTCGAAGCCAAGCCGGGACCCGGCCATGTACATGCCCCACACCTTCGCGGTGGCCAGCCCGACCTCGGCGACCGCGTCGTCCCAGTGCGCCACGAGGTTGGCGCACCAGTCGCGCAGGGTCAGCGCGTAGTGATGACGCAAGTTCTCCTCGTGCAGCACCTCCAACCCGCAGTCCTGCACCGCGGTGATGATCCGGCCGGAGCCGGTGAGCTCGCCGTCCGGGAACACGTAGCGGTCGATGAATCCGCCGATGGGTGTCGAACGGTTGTCGGGCCTGGTGATGCAGTGGTTGAGCAGCAACCCGCCGGTGCGCAGCCGGTCGCGCAGGAAGCTGAAGTATGCCGGGTAGTTGGCTATGCCGATGTGCTCGGTCAGGCCGATGGAGGACACCGCATCGAAACCGCCTGCGCGCACGTCGCGGTAGTCGCCGTGGCGCACCTCGGCCAGTTCGGTGAGACCCTCGTCTGCGATGGCGCGCTGTGCCCAGGTCGCCTGTTCGTGCGACAGGGTCACACCCGTCGCACGAACCCCGCGGCGGGCGGCATACCGGACCATGCCACCCCAGCCGCAGCCGACGTCGAGTAACCGGTCCCCGGGCTGCAGCCGCAGCTTGTCGAACACCAGCCGGTACTTGTTCTCCTGGGCTTCCTCAAGCGTGGCGTCCGGCCGGGGATAGCACGCACAGGTGTACGTCATCGACGGGCCGAGCGTCTTCTCGTAGAACGCGTTCGAAACGTCGTAGTGGTGGTGGATGGCCTCGGCGTCCCGGGTCCTGCTGTGCCGCAGGCCCTCAGCCACTCGGCGCCACTTGGGCAGCGCCTCCTGCGGTGGCGGCGCGATCGGGACCAGATGCTCAAACCCGATGGACCGCACGATGTTTGCCAGTACCCGGGCCGGCGGCCGCTTGAACGACGTCTTGTCGGAGAACGCCTTGAGTAGCTCGTACGGATCGCCCGGGTGCACCCCTAGTGCTTCGAGATCACCGGAGACGTAGGCGCGCGCCAAGCCGAGATCGCCGGGCGAGGTGGCCAGGTAGGTGGTGCCGCGGGGGGTACGCAGGTCCAGTCCCAGGGTCGCGTCTTCGGGTCCGGACGAGCTGCCGTCGTACGCCCGGAATTTCAGTGGTAGTCGACCGTCGGCGAAACTCTCCAGCACCTGGGCCAAGGTCAGCTTGTCGGTATAGCTGCGTTCCTTGAAAGTTGTCATTGCCGTTGCACCGCCTTCGTATATAGGTCGAGTAGCCGTGAATCCGGGTCGTAAACCTCTTTGACGGTCCGATAGGCAGCGCCGCCGTAAAGTCGGTCGAATTCGGCTGCCGGGTAGAACGATTCGGAATAGAGCGATTTGTGGCCGTCGAGCTCGTCCACCTTCTGTTCGATGAGCCGGTTGGTCTGCCCGGGCTCGGCGCCGGCCGGAACAGATGACCAAAAGCCGACATTGACGTAGCTGCGGTGTGGCCGCAGCGGGTACAACGGCCACTCGGTGCTACCGCGTAACCGCAACGGGCACAACCAGATCGGCTCGATGGGGATATTCGCCAGAAACCAATCGACAAATTCGGTGACCCGCCCGATCGGGATCTCGACGTCCTGCACCACCGGCTCCTGCAGCGGCCGGCTCGGGGCGCGCAGGCGACGTGTTTCGATCCTATCGGCGATGCGGAAGCGCCGGTCCAGGCCGACCAGCTTCCAATAGACGCTGCTGCGCCGGTAGCGGCGTGGCCACAGTCGCCGGATGGACGGGTTCTGTGCACCGAATGCCCTTGAACACCAGAACCAGTCAGTGTCCCAACGCCAGAAGTAGTCGTGGATGGTCAGCCGGTCCTGCAGTTCGCCGCCGTCGTGCTGGATGGACCGGTAGAAGATGTGCTGCCCGGTGTAGTCGCTGACCGGACCGGGAGTCGCGGTTTTCACCCCTAGGCACAAGTAGCTCTCGTCGGGACTGAACACCACGCCGTCGAGGTAGTCGACGGGGGTGCCGCGATACCCACCGGTGTCGATGATCCGGTCCATCGCGTCGACCAGGTCGGCCACTCGGTGAAATCGCAGATGCCGCAGCTGCACGAACGGCAGTACCGGTTCCAGCTCGATCTGTAACCGCACCGAATAACCCAGCGTGCCATAGGAATTCGGGAACGCGTGGAACAGATCCGAGTGGTCGTTCGGTGTCGCGGTGATCAGCTCACCGGCTCCGGTGAGGATGTCCATCTCCCGCACGGACTCATGCGGAAGGCCGTTGCGGAACGAGGATGACTCGATGCCCAGTCCGGTGACCGCGCCGCCGAGCGTGATGGTCTTCAACTGCGGAACGACCAACGGCGCCAGGCCGAATGGCAGCGTCGCGGCCACCAGGGTCTCGTAAGTGCACATGCCCTGGACGTCGGCGGTGCGGTTTTGGGCGTCGATGCGCAGGACACCGTCGAGGCCGGAGACATCCAGTCCCTTCGCGCGGTGGCGGGTTCGCGGTCGGAACAGATTCGACGTCGGCTTGGCCAGGCGCACCGCGGCACCTGGTGGGATGCTGCGGTAACTGTCCAGGAGTTGCTGGACCGCCGCGGTATGGGCGGCCTGCTCGTCCCACGTGACTACGGCCACACCTATACGCTAGTTGCAGACTGCGGTCCTCGCGACCGCAACACACGGGGCCAGCCCTGCTGGGCAGCCCATTTCATCGTCACGTGAACAAGGAGTTTTATCTGATGGGACAGGTCAGCGCGACCAGCACCGTTTTGATCAACGCCGAACCGGAGAAGGTTCTGGCGGCAGTTGCCGATTACCAGACCGTGCGTCCGAAGATCCTCTCGTCCAACTACAGCGGGTACCAGGTGCTTGAAGGCGGCCACGGCGCCGGCACCGTCGCGACCTGGAAGCTGCAGGCCACCAAGAGTCGTTCGCGCGACGTCAAGGCCAGCGTTGATGTGGCCGGCCACAGTGTCATCGAGAAAGACGCCAACTCGTCCATGGTGACCACGTGGACCGTCGCGCCCGCCGGGACCGGTTCGACCGTCACCATGAAGACCGCGTGGCAGGGGGCCGGCGGCATCGGTGGCTTCTTCGAGAAGACGTTCGCGCCGATGGGTCTGCGCAAGATCCAGGACGAGGTGCTGGGCAACCTGAAGACTGCAGTCGAAGCCTGAGGTCCGTCGGCGCGCCAATGGCCTGGTGAAAGCCCGGTGATTCACCGGGCGACTAGGCTTGGGCGCAAGCCGATCGAATTCGATACTTCGTCGAGAGCAATAAGGGGATCGTCATGCAACCCGGTGGTCAGCCCGATATGTCCGCACTGCTTGCCCAGGCGCAGCAGATGCAGGCTCAGTTAATTCAGGCGCAGGACGCGCTGGCCGCCGCCGAGGTGATCGGTCAGGCCGGCGGTGGCCTGGTCAAGGTCACCATGATGGGAAGCGGCGAGATCACCGCGGTGACCATCGACCCGAAGGTTGTGGACCCTTCGGACGTCGAGACGCTGCAGGACTTGCTCGTCGGCGCCCTGGGTGACGCTGCCGAGCAGGTCACGCTGATGGCACAGCAGCGGCTGGGGCCGCTGGCCGGCGGCATGCAGGGCATGGGTCTGCCCGGGTTCTGAGGTGTTTGAAGGACCTGTCCAGGACTTGATCGACGAGCTGGGCAAGCTACCGGGCATTGGCCCGAAAAGCGCGCAGCGCATTGCTTTTCACCTGTTGTCGGTGGAGCCGCCGGACATTGATCGGCTGACCGCCGTGCTGAACCGGGTGCGCGACGGGGTCAAATTCTGCGTGGTGTGTGGCAACGTATCCGACGAGGACCGGTGCCGAATCTGCAGCGACCCGCGCCGTGACGGGACGTTGGTGTGTGTCGTGGAGGAACCCAAGGACGTCCAGGCCGTCGAGCGGACCCGGGAGTTCCGTGGGCGATACCACGTGTTGGGCGGGGCACTTGATCCGCTGTCCGGCATTGGGCCCGAGCAATTGCGAATTCGCGAGCTGCTCAACAGGATTGGTGAGCGGGTTGATGGCGTGGATATCGTCGAGGTGATCATCGCGACTGACCCCAACACCGAGGGCGAGGCCACCGCCACTTATCTGGTGCGGATGCTGCGGGACATCCCCGGGCTGACGGTAACGCGTATTGCTTCGGGTCTGCCGATGGGTGGCGACTTGGAATTCGCCGACGAGCTGACGTTGGGCCGGGCGTTGGCCGGCCGCCGCCCGCTCTGATTTTCCCGCGCTGGTCAGGCCGTTACCGTCAGTTCGACGCGGCCGTCGGTTCCGACTGTTTCGCGTTCGGTCAGGGCAGTGTTCTTCGCGACCAGTCGTACCCGGTCTGCCCTGAATAGGTCTTCTGAGTATTCGAAAGGCTGACCGTCGGCATCGGAGGTGACGCGTGTCATCGCCAGAAGTGGAGTGCGCGTGGGGATTTCTAGCCAGGCAGCTTCGCGGGGATTGGCGCTGACAACCTCGATACTCTCGATCGATGACGAGGGCACGAGTTGATACCGGACGGCCAGGATTTCGTATATGGATCCGCCCAGGGGTTGTTCCAGCAGGTCTGGAACCCGGTCGGCCGGGAAATGTGCGCAATCGACCGACAGCGGGAAGCTGTCGGCGTACCGCAGGCGCCGGACCACGACCAGCTGGGTATCGGGTTTGACGCCCAGGCGCTGCGCCTCGATGGCGGAAGCGCCGCGCAGTGCCGTGGACAGCACCCTGCTGCGGGTGGTCGAGTGTCCGCCTTGCTTGAGGCGGTTCGGCAGCCCTGACAGCTCGGCGACGTTGCGTTCGACCAAGCCAGTTTTGATGAAGGTGCCGCCCGCGCGTCCACTCCGCCGTTCGAGGATTCCCGCGCGGCTCAGTGGGACCAGAGCGCTGCGCAACGTGGCACGGGATACCGCGAATTGCTCAGCCATCTCACGTTCGGATCCGAGGCGGTCGCCGGGCCGAAGGGTCGGACGATCTTCCGCCGAAATAGACCAAATGGCCGCTCTTACTCGAACTTTGCGGCGCGTTTGTCCGTTTAGGCGGGAGGTTAGACGCGGCGGGGGGCGGCGAGGCGCTCGCGGCGCAGTTGGTCTACTTCGGGTAGCTCCAGGGGTGGCAGCTCGCCGACCACCTGGGACAGCAGATAGTCGGCCAACTCCGGGTTACGGGCCAGGCAGCAGCCGTGCAGATATGTCGCCACCACGCCGCCTTGCACCACGCCGTCGTAGCCGGAGCCGTCGCGGTTGCCCGCACCCTTTTCCACCCGGGCCAGCGGCCGAGCGGCCGGACCGAGATCGGTTCCACCGCGGTGGTTTTCGAATCCGGTCAGTTTCTGGGTCAAACCCTCGATCAGCGGCACCGAAGCCACCTCGCCAATGGTCCGCTCGGGTTGCGGCGAAGTGGTCACGTCAAGCAGCCCGACGCCATCGACTCGCTCGCCCGAAGACGTCTCATACCAGTGCCCGAGCACCTGGATTGCCGCGCAGATGGCCAGTACCGGCGCACCGCGTGAAACCGCTTGTTGCAGACCGGGATAACGAATGAGGTGCTTGGTGGCCAGCCGCTGGGCGTAGTCCTCGGCGCCGCCGAGGGTATACAGGTCCAGCGAATCGGGTACCGGGTCGTTCAGGGTGATGTCGACTATCTCGGCATCAATGCCGCGGAGTCGCAACCGTTCTCGCAGCACCACCGCGTTGCCGCTGTCGCCGTAGGTGCCCATGACGTCGGGGAGCACCAGGCCGATACGCACCGTCATCTTGCTCCTCGCGTCCGCACGGTCATGCGAGTTCCCGACTCAACTGCAGAAACGCGGTGTAATTGGCGATCACCTCGACATGCCCGGGCGGGCAGGACTTGATGGCCGCGAGGGTGTCGTGCACCAGGGTGTGCTCCACCCCCGCATACCCAAGGCGCACGGCCAGGTCGGTGCCGCGTTCACCAGCCGACACCACCGGGGCTCCGAAACCCACGAAATGCTCGAAGTTCACGTCCCACAGCCAGGACAGATCCTCACCGTCGGGTACCTGACCGTTCACCGAAATGACAGCTCCCGCAACGTCGGTCGAGACCATCGACAGCGCCTCCTGCCAACCGGCCGGGTTCTTGGCCAGCAGCACACGAACGGTGTGCTCACCCACCTGTACCGTGCGATAGCGGCCCGCGACCTCGTCGACCGTCGACACCGCGGCCACCGCAGCCATGGGTGAAGCCCCCAGCGCGACCGCCGCTGCTACGGCCTGGGTGGCGTTGCCACGATTGACGGCGCCGGGCAACGCCAGCGTCATGGGCGCCGAAAAACCTTCCGGCCCATAGATATTCGTTTCATCGAACCACCATTGCGGGGTGGGCCGCTGGAAATCTGTTCCGGTCGAGTACCAGTGGCCCTCTTCGCGGACGATCACCTCACCGCTGCGCGGACAGCTCACCGAGTCGCCGGACCAACTGCCACCGGCGGCCACCCACACCACATGGGGGCTGTCGTAGGCCGCAGAGGTCATCAGGACGTCGTCGCAGTTGGCCACCACCACGGTTTTGGGATGGCGGGCGAGCCCGGCGCGCAGAGTTCGCTCGATCACGTTGATCTCGCCGACCCGGTCGAGCTGATCGCGGGACAGGTTCAGCAGCACGATGACCGCGGGATCGACCGCATCTGACACATGCGGCACATGCATCTCGTCGACTTCCAGCGCTGCCAATCCGGCAGACCGCGAGCCCGCCAGCGCGGCGATCAGCCCGGCGTCCATGTTGGCGCCCTCGCTGTTGGTCGCGACATCTCCGACGGTGGCCAGAGCCGCGGCTGTCATCCGGGTGGTGGTGGACTTGCCGTTGGTACCGGTGACGACGACGGTGCGTCGGCCGGTGCCGAGCTGGCCGAGGATCGTAGGGTCCAGCTTCATGGCCACGAGCCCGCCGATCATGGCGCCGGCACCGCGGCCGGTGAGGCGCGAAGCCCAGCGGGCGGCGGCACCTGCGCCCAGCGCGACGCGTCCTCGTGCGGTGATCACCCCGGAAGTGTATTGGGACCGAACTGCGACGGCGACACGCAGCAGCGCCAGCCCAGAATGTCACAGTGCCGTGCCATCCTTGCCAGCATGGGCGAAACCGACGTCGGCTGGGGGCGCCCGGCCAGCTCGCCGGGCGCGGGCTGGGCCGTGGTGGATGTCGAGACATCTGGATTCGACCCCAGGCAGGCACGCGTGGTCAGCGTCGCCGCGCTGGCGCTGGGCGACGACGGGAACGTCGAGCGCTCGTTCAGCAGCCTGCTCAACCCGGGTGTGGACCCAGGTCCGACGCACGTACATGGCCTGACTGCCGAGATGTTGGCTGATCAACCGACATTTGGTGAGGTCGTCGAAGAGCTCGACGAGGTACTGGCCGGACGGACGTTGGTCGCGCACAATGTGGGCTTCGACTATGCGTTCCTGGCCGCCGAATGCGAACGGGTCGGCACGGTGCTGCCCGTCGACTCGGTGATGTGCACCGTTGAGCTGGCCCGTCGGCTGGACCTGGGCACCGAGAACCTGCGGCTGGAAACCCTGGCCGGGTACTACGGCGTCACCCAGATCAACCCACACGATGCACTGGACGACGCCATGGTGCTGGCGCAGATTCTCAAGCCGGCGCTGGCCGCGGCCCGGGAGCGCACGCGCTGGCTGCCGGTCCGCTCGACGGGCCGCAAACGCTGGCCCAACGGCACCATCACCCATGACGAGTTGCGCCCGCTGAAGGTGCTGGCATCGCGGATGCTGTGTAGTTACGTCAACCCCGGACGGTTCCTGCCGGGACAGCCGTTGGTGCAGGGTATGCGCGTGGCGCTGTCGGCGGAGACCAGGCGCAGCCACGAGGAAGTCATCGAGCGCATTCTGCACGCGGGGCTGTCTTACGCGGACTGTGTCGACGCACAGACGTCACTGGTGATCTGCAATGACCCGGCACCCGCACAGGGCAAGGGCTACCAGGCGCGCGAGCTTGGGGTGCCGCTGGTTGCCGACGAGCAATTCATGACGCTGCTGGGCCAAGTGGTCGGTGGTTCTGACGTCGAGGAGTTTGTCGACAGCGACCCGGCCGGCGATCAGTTCACTCTGTTCTGACCGGCGGCGGGGCCGCGACCTTGCGGCTGAAGGTGCCGTGGAACCCGATGGGCAGATGGTGCTCCAGGTGTGCGGTGGCCAGCGGCCCGTCTTCGATGGTGCGGGCATCGAAGACGACCAGCTGAGAACGGTGGCTCGGCAGATCGTGATTGAGCACAAGCAACCAACCGTCGTCTTCCGCCGCGGTACGGGACTTGGGCACGAACAGCGGTTCGCCGGTCTGGGCGAGACCGAAATCGAACGTGGTCTGGGCGCCGGTGCGATGGTCGATCTTGGTCACGGCGTTGTAGTGACCGACGTCCTCGGTGGCTGCCGCGGCGTAGGTCACGTTGTGCTCTCGGGTGGAGCGACGCCAGTCGTATTGCGGGAATTCCATTGGCGCCGTTGCTGATAGCACTCTCTCGGTGATCCGTCCGGACTTGCTGATCCGGAACCGGGACAGGTGCCCGCGGGGCCATTCGTCGATGGTCAGGTGGGCGCGGGGATCGGTGGGCTCCGCGGGTTCCTGCCACGCCTTGCCAAGCTTGCGGAAGATGTCCGAATCCTCGAACCGGAAGAACTCCACCACGGTGTCCGGGCCGTCCTCGAAGGCATTGGTGACGTGGACGTGCGTCAGCGCTTCGTGCTCGATGACGCGCGGCTTGGAGCCGTCGCGGGGGATCAGGGCGAAGCGCGTCGACCCGTTGCGGGCCTGGTAATCGAGAGCCTGTGCCAGAGATCGGGTGCGCAGCAGTGTAGGGACATTCGGCCGCAGCGGGTCCAGCACGAACACCAGATGCCTTGGGGTGAGGGCGAAGTCGTGGTTCCACACCACGTCCCACAACCGCAGCGAGCTGATCTGGTGGCATCGTCCGGTTCGGTCGATCTTGAAGCAGCGCAGCCGGGGCGTGGGGAGCAGGTCGAGGCCGAAGTTGAACACCTCGCCGGTGTGCGGATCCCACTTGGGATGGGCGGAGAACGCGCCGAGGTAGCCCAGGCGGTCACCGTCAAAATACTTGTACCCCAAGGTGTCCAGAGAATCGGGGTCGATCTTGTAGGGCGCGCCGCCCTCCCACATGGCGAGCAGTTCGCCGCAGATGGTGGCCATATTGGTGTTGCCGGTATTGGCCGGCGGCAGAAGATTCCCGCGCAGGGTCGGCGCGTTGGTGGTGATTCCGCGCTGGGACATGACGTCGCCGCCGCGGTACTGCCGGGTGCGCACGTAGCGGTTGGTGAATCGGACGGACTGCCCGTCGAGAATGAACCGGGACACCATGCCGTCGCCATCGAACATGGTCTTCAGCACGGTGTCGCCGACATCGAACTTGCCGGGTCCGATGCGGAACAGCGTCCCGGTGAGGTCAGGTGGCAGGGTGCCGTCGATGCGGCGGACCTGGTAGTCGAACTCGTCGTACAGCGACGCGAACGGACGGCCGTGCAGTTCCTTCAGCGTCGGTTCTGCGGGCACAATGGCTGTCATACAACCCCCATCTGAGGACGGATGTCCTCAGTTTTAATCCGCGGCTGGGCGATGTCAAGGGAGGAACTGCATCAGGTGGCCGACGACGCGAACAATCAAGTGGCCGAACGCAAGTACTCCGGCAGGTCGGCCGAGCAACGACGGGCGTCCCGGCGCCGGTTGTTGCTGGATGCGGCCGAGGAACTGTGGCGCGAAGGCGGACTCTCGGCGCTGAGCGTCCGGGCGATCGCGGCCCGGGCCAAGCTGACCGACCGCTACTTCTACGAGCAGTTCGCCGGTCTCGGCGCTCTGATCGGCGCGGTCATTGACGACGTGCTCGAGGGCCCGTTCGCCGCGATGTTCGACGGCGGGGCTGCACCCGAGTCGGCAAGTGTGCAGACCCGAATGGCACTGGGGTTGGCCGCTTTCGTCGAGCACGCCGAAAGCGACCCGTTGGCGGTCCGGATCTTCCTGACCGACGCCCGGCACATCGAGTCCGTCTCCGAACACATCCGGGTGGCGCAGCACCGGGTGGCCGCCGCGATCCTGGCAGTGTTGCAACCCGACCGCGATGCCGATCCCGAAAGCTTCGACGCGGCGCTGTTCTGCGTCGGAGGAGTGGCCGCGCTGATCAACGAACGGTCATTGGACACAGCGAAAGCTGTTACCGCACAAGACTTTGCGGCGCAGGCTGTGACCTGGTGCGCCCGGGTTCTGCGAGTTGCTGAGGAACCGGGCGCGCCAGGCTGACGGCTTCGGTCAGGCTCCCACCTGGGCGGCGCGGTTCACCGCGGACACCACCGCGCGCAGCGAGGCCGTGGTGATCGACGGCGCGATGCCGACACCCCACACCGTGTGGCCGCCAACCGAAGCCTCGACGTAGGCCGCGGCTTGCGCCTCCTCGCCTGCTGCCATCGCATGCTCGGAGTAGTCCAGCACGTCGACGTTGAATCCGACGGTGCTCAGGGCATCGATGAATGCCGCCAGCGGACCATTGCCGGTCCCGACGATCTCGCGCTCGTCGCCGTCGATCTTGACGATCGCAGTGACAGTGTCGGTCCCGCCGTCCACCTCAGCAGCGTCGACCTTCTGCCGCATCCGCTCCAGCGGCCTGACCGGGGACAGGTACTCGTCGTTGAAGACGTCCCACATCTCCTTTGGAGATACCTCGCCGCCCTCGCCGTCGGTGATCTTCTGGATCGCCTGGCTGAACTCCATCTGCAGCCGCCGCGGCAGAACCAGCCCGTGGTCAGCCTTCATGATGTAGGCGACGCCGCCCTTGCCGGACTGCGAGTTGACCCGGATGACGGCCTCGTAGGTGCGACCGACGTCCTTGGGGTCAATCGGCAGATACGGCACCTGCCACAGCATGTCGTCCATATCGGCGTCGGCGGCGTCGGCGTCGAACTTCATCTGGTCCAGGCCCTTGTTGATGGCGTCCTGGTGGCTGCCGGAGAACGCGGTGTACACCAGGTCACCGCCGTAGGGATGGCGCTCGGGCACCGGCAGTTGGTTGCAGTACTCCACGGTGCGACGGACCTCGTCGATGTTGGAGAAGTCGATCTGCGGGTCGATGCCGCGGCTGAACAGGTTCAGACCCAGCGTCACCAGACAGACGTTGCCGGTGCGCTCGCCGTTGCCGAACAGGCAGCCTTCGATCCGGTCGGCGCCGGCCAGGTAACCCAGCTCGGCCGCGGCCACACCTTCGCCGCGGTCGTTGTGCGGGTGCAGGCTCAGGATGATCGAGTCCCGCGGAGTCAGGTGCCGGCTCATCCACTCGATCGAGTCGGCGTAGATGTTGGGGGTGGCCATCTCGACGGTGGCCGGCAGGTTGACGATCAGCGGGCATTCCGGCGTCGGCGCGATCACCTCGGCGACCGCGTTGCAGACGTCGACGGCGTAATCCAGCTCAGTGCCGGTGTACGACTCGGGGGAGTACTCGTAGCGCCACAGGGTGCCCGGGTACTTCTTGGCCTCCTCGATGCACATCCGGGCGCCGTCGGTGGCGATCTTCTTGACGGCGTCGCGGTCGGCCCGGAATACCACGCGGCGCTGCAGCACCGACGTGGAGTTGTAGAAGTGCACGATCACCCGGGGCGCCCCGGCGCATGCCTCGAAAGTGCGCTCGATCAGCTCGGGGCGACACTGCGTCAGCACCTGGATGGTGACGTCGTCGGGGATGGCGCCCTGCTCGATGATCTCGCGGACGAAATCGAAGTCGGTCTGGCTGGCCGACGGGAAGCCGACCTCGATTTCCTTGTAGCCCATGCGGACCAGCAGGTCGAACATCCGGCGCTTGCGTTCCGGGCTCATCGGGTCGATCAGGGCCTGGTTGCCATCGCGCAGGTCGACGGCGCACCAACCCGGCGCGATGGTGGCCACCTTGTCCGGCCAGGTGCGGTCGAAAGGAACGTTTCCGGCGCCGAATGCCGGGCTGCCGCCCGGGACCTCGTCGGCGAAGCTGCGGTAGCGGCTTACCGGCATTGACGAGCCACGCTGCGTGTTCCACGCAGGCTGGCCGGGATTACGCGGGCCGGATGGGGTGGTGATGGTACGTACCGACGAGAACGAATCGGCAGATGAATCAGGAGAATAAGTGGTCACGGTCGTTGCTCCGGTCTGTCTGGATGGGACCTCGAAGGAGGTCGCGACCGGCGCATCGCAAACACCCGCGACGGGAGGCCGGTCGAATCAGACCCCGTCGCGGCATCCGAGGAGGAGCACCCGCGCGTTGTACATCGCCACCCAGGCTACCCCGCAACCCACGATCACCAAAATGCCGGCTCCGCCAGAACGGCCGACACGAAAAAACGAGGGTACCTGCCGCGACGGTGAGGCAGGGACCCTCGTTCAGCTCAGGCGCTCAGATTCAGGCGCAGACGTTCACGAATCCGAGTGGGCCGCTGACGCACGGAGGCGGCGGAGCCCAGCCACCCCAAGCCGGAGGCGGAGGAGGGCCGCCCCAGCCCGGGCCGCCCCATCCGGGGCCGCCACCCCAGCCGCCCGGACCATCCCAGTGATGTCCCCAGGCCGGAACCCCGGGCCCGGAGGTCACTGGCGACGCACTGGCGATGCCGGTGCCGATACCGAGCGCGGCCAGGCTCAAACCTCCGGAAACCAAGGCCACTTTTGCGATGTTCTTAATGTCTGACATATCAACTCAACCCCAATCAATTCACTAGTTGGGTACCTCTATTCGACTGAACTTAGGTTCGCTATGTAAGCGACGCCTGTGTGGGGCTTATGCAGGGATGATGAGCATCCGCGTGGAGCGGCTGAGTACAGTGCGAACGTGCTGACGAAATGGCTGCTGGGGCTGGACCGAAGCTGGAAGATCGGCATCGCGGTCGCGCTCGCCGTGGTTATCGGACTCGTGGTGTGGCAAACCGAGTTCCGCGGGCCGACGCCGGAATGCCGGCCCGTGATCGACATGCTCGACTACAACAAGGCGCAGGCCGTGCAGATCGAGTCCAAGGTCGACAAGAACAACAACGGCATCCCCACCATCGCCGAGGAGTCCGCCTACCGGGCCTGGGCGGACGGGATGGCCGAGCACGCGCAGAAGGTAAACACCCCTGACCTGGCGGTGCACGCGGTGCAATTGGCCACGCTCGCCGGGCAATTCGCGTCCAAGCTGGACGCTTACCGCATTGCTTCGCAGGGCCGGGTCCAGGGCGCGCCGGCGCCGGCTGAGGCCTACGAGCTGTCCGCCATCAACAGCAGAATCTCCGAAGAGATGAGCGCGCTGTCCAAAGCTTGCCCACGTCAGCGTTCGTTAACCGACCTGTTCTGAATCGACCCCTTCTAAGCCTGCAAAACCGCTGTGCCAGGCACTAAAATTGCTGGTCGTGGATGCAACTCTGTGGCCGATTCTGCGTCGAGAAGACGAATTCGGCGCGATTCGGTCAGCTCTGTTGGGCCAGGGTGCATCGGGGATAGTGCTGTTCGGAGAGGCCGGTGTCGGCAAGACGACGTTGGCCCGCGCGGTTACCCAGTCACTGCCGACGCAGGTGCACTGGGTCGCCGGCACCGAGTCGGCACGATCGATCCCGCTGGGCGTTTTCGCGCATCTGGTTGGACCGGCCGCTTCGCGTGACCCGATAGCAGGACTGGCCGCGGCGCGCGAAACCATTTGTCGCGTAGAGCATTCCGTGATCGGCGTCGACGATGCGCACCTGCTGGACCACCTATCGGCCACGCTGGTCCACCAGCTGGCGCTGGAGGGTTCGGTGCGGATCGTGGCGGCGGTGCGGTCCGGTGAGGTGGTGCCCGACGCGATCACCTCGCTGTGGAAAGACGGCTACCTCAAACTGCTGAAGTTGTCTCCGTTCAGCAAGACCCAGTGCCTGCGGCTGGTAGAAGATGCGCTCGGCGGCCGCCTGGAGGGGTTGTCCGGGGACGTGATGTGGGCGGCGTCGGGAGGCAACGCGCTGTACATCAGGCATCTGGTCGACGGCGCGCTGGAGGCGGGGACCCTGCGGCAGGTGCGCGGAGTCTGGCAGCTGCGTGGCGGCACCGCCGTGACCTCCGAGTTGGCCTCGTTGCTGGACGCTCGCATCGAACAACTCCCGGACGAGGACGCTCATGCGCTGCAGTTGCTGGCCTTCGCCGAGCCGCTGGCACTGAATGTGCTGTCGCGGCTAGTTGGCGACGAGACGGTGGAGCGGGTCGAACAGCGCGGGCTGATCCGCGTGGTTGAGGGCCCGGCCGCGATCGATGTCCGATTCACCCACCCGCTGTACGGCGAAGTGATTCGTAGGGGCCTTGGCCGGGCGGCTACCCGCAGGCTCAAGGGCGAACTGTTCCGGGTGATGAAAGAGCAGCCCATCCGTCGTCCGGCCGAGCGCATCCGACTGGCCGAGCTAGCTCTCGACAGCGACGTGAACGCCGAGACCGAGCTGTTTGAGTCAGCCGCCCAGGACGCCATCGCCCTGACCAACATCACGCTCGGGGAACGCCTGGCGCGCGCAGCGGTCGCACGGGACGGCGGGTTGGTGACCAGCGAACTGCTGGCCCGGTCCCTGCTCTGGCAGGGCAAGGCCGCCGAGGCCGAAGAGGTGCTGAGCGCATTCGACCCCGAAACCATGAACGAACTGGACTTGGTGCGCTGGGGTATGGTGCGGATCGCCAACCTGCACTGGTCAATGGGCGACGCGGCCCGTGCCGAGGAGGTCCTTCATCTGCTGCAGCGCAAGGTGACCCACCCGGCGCTGCGGTTGGTGGTCGAAGGGATGTCCGCGACGACAAATGCGTTCGAGAATCGGCTCGATGAAGCCGGGGCAGCAGCGCAGCGGGTGCTCAGCGACCCGGAGGCATCGCCGACTGCGATCGAATGGGCGGTGTTCGGTGGTGCCTTGGCGGCATCCTTGGCCGGGCGCGTCGAGGACGCAGCCGAGATGGTCGCGCGGGGACGGGCCATCGACGACAAGGTCGACGGACTGATCAAATACCCCACCGCACTCGGAGAAATCCGGGCGCTGACCCTGGCGGGCGCGTTCGACCAGGCCGAATCCCGATCCCGCGACATCGTCCAGGTCACCTCGCCCGGCCAGTACCTGGCGTGGGGCATGGCCAACGTCCTGGTCGGCACGGTAGAGCTGGCCCGCGGCCGGTTCGGGGCTCTCGGGCCACGGATGGAGGAGACTGTCGCGGCGCTGGCGGCCGAGTCGGCGTCATCATGGAACTTCCCGGCCGGAATGATGCTGGCGCAGGCACATTGCGTGCTCGGCAAAGTCGAAGCCGCTGCGCGGACGGTGGCCGAACTACGTGGCAAGGTCGACCGGCACGTGTCCGTGTTCACCCCGCAGTTCCGACTGGTTGAGGCTTGGCTCTCAGCCGCCGAGGGGCACGTCACTGGGGCGATGGCCGGTGCCGTCGAGGCAGCAGACCTGGCCAGGGACTCTGGTCAGCAGGCCGTGGAGATGTTTGCGCTGCACGATGCGGCCCGATTCGGTGACGTCGACTCGCTGCAGCGGTTGGCCGACGTCGCCGGAGGTATCGGCGGGCGATTGGCCGAGGCGCACGCGGCATACGCGGTAGCGCTGATTGCCGGCGATCCGGTAGGCGTGTTTGCCGCATCGGAGCGATTCGAAGCCATCGGTTCATTGCTGTCCGCAGCCGATGCGGCCGCGCAGGCTGCCGTGTTGTTCCGCGAGGCCGGAGATCGCCGGCAGGCAGTTGAGGCTGCGGCCAGCGCCGATCGGTTGGCCGCGGCCTGCGGTGGGGTGCGGACGCCGGCGCTGGAATTGGCCGCCGAACCGTTGCCGCTGTCGCCCAGGGAGCGTGAGATCGCCAACTTTGTGGCCCAGGGGCTCGGCAACCGCGACATCGCCGATCGTCTGGTGGTTTCGCCCCGCACCGTCGAGGGCCACATCTACCGGGCCTGCATCAAACTGGACGTCACGGACCGGGAGGGGCTGGCTATCGTGATCCGGCGGGGGCGCGGCGGCTGAGCTGCCGATCGGATTCAGCGGCTGAGCTGCCGATCGGATTCAGCGGCTGAGCTGCCGATCGGATTCAGCGGCTGAGCCGCTGACCTAGTGGGGGCAGCTGAGCGGTCGCGCCGGTCAGCGGTAAAACGCGGTCGCGGCCACAAGTATTCTGTCCGTGACATATTTTTCTTTCTCCTGCGAACCGAAAGGCGAACAGTGGCGCTCGTCGTACAGAAGTACGGCGGTTCCTCGGTGTCCGACGCCGAGCGAATCCGTCGCGTCGCCGAGCGCATCGTCGAAACGAAGAAGGCCGGCAACGACGTCGTCGTGGTGGTCTCGGCGATGGGTGACACCACCGATGACCTGCTCGATCTCGCCCGCCAGGTGAGCCCCGCGCCGCCCGCGCGCGAGATGGACATGCTGCTGACCTCGGGTGAGCGCATCTCTAACGCACTGGTCGCCATGGCCATAGATTCGTTGGGTGCGCAGGCCCGCTCGTTCACCGGTTCGCAGGCCGGCGTGATCACCACCGGGACCCACGGCAACGCCAAGATCATCGACGTCACGCCCGGCCGGTTGCAGGACGCGCTGGACGAGGGGCAGATCGTGCTGGTCGCCGGCTTCCAGGGCGTCAGTCAGGACAGCAAGGACGTCACCACGCTGGGCCGCGGCGGGTCGGATACCACTGCTGTCGCCCTGGCTGCCGCTTTGAAGGCGGACGTCTGCGAGATCTACACCGACGTCGACGGCATCTTCACCGCCGACCCGCGCATCGTGCCCAATGCCCGCCATCTGGAAACCGTCTCCTTCGAGGAGATGCTGGAGATGGCGGCTTGTGGTGCCAAAGTGCTGATGCTGCGGTGCGTGGAATACGCCCGCCGCTACAACGTTCCGATTCACGTCCGGTCGTCGTACTCGGACAAGACCGGAACCATCGTCAAAGGATCGATCGAGGACATCCCTATGGAAGACGCCATCCTGACCGGAGTCGCCCACGACCGCAGCGAGGCCAAGGTAACCGTCGTCGGGGTTCCTGACGTTCCGGGCTACGCGGCCAGGGTGTTCCGCGCGGTTGCCGATGCCGACGTGAATATCGACATGGTGCTGCAGAACATCTCGAAGGTCGAGGACGGCAAGACCGACATCACCTTCACCTGCTCGCGGGAGAACGGCCCCACTGCGGTGGAGAAGCTGGCCTCGCTCCAGAACGAGATCGGTTTCACCAGGGTGCTTTACGACGATCACATCGGCAAGGTGTCGCTGGTTGGCGCGGGTATGCGCAGCCATCCGGGCGTCACCGCCAAGTTCTGCGAATCGCTGGCCGAGGTGGGCGTCAACATCGACTTGATCTCCACTTCGGAAATCCGGATCTCGGTGCTGGTCAAGGACACCGAGTTGGACAAGGCCGTCGCGGCCCTGCATGACGCGTTCAACCTGGGCGGCACCGAGACGGCTGTGGTCTACGGCGGATCCGGGCGGTAACGGCAATGGTCAACATCGGTGTAGTCGGAGCGACCGGACAGGTCGGCCAGGTGATGCGAAAGCTGCTGGAGGAGCGCGAGTTTCCGGCCACCTCGGTGCGGTTCTTCGCCTCGGCGCGATCAGCCGGCAAGAAGCTGACGTTCTGTGGCCAGGAGATCGAGGTCGAGGACAGCGAGACCGCAGACCCGTCGGGCCTGGACATTGCGCTGTTCTCGGCCGGTGCCTCCATGTCCCGAGTGCAGGCGCCGCGGTTCGCCGCGGCCGGCGTCACGGTGATCGACAACTCGTCGGCATGGCGCAAGGATCCCGATGTACCGCTGGTGGTTTCGGAGGTCAACTTCCATCGAGATGTGGCCGCCCGTGCTGGGTCTCTTCCTAAGGGCATCATCGCCAACCCGAACTGCACCACCATGGCCGCTATGCCGGTGCTCAAGCCGCTGCATGAAGAAGCCGGCCTGACGCGCCTCATCGTGTCCAGCTACCAGGCGGTGTCCGGTTCCGGCCTGGCTGGTGTCGAAGAGCTCGCCTCGCAGACCCGCGCGGTGGTTGATGGTGCTGAGCAGCTGGTGCATGACGGCCGCGCTCTGAGCTACCCGGCGCCGGTGAAATACGTTGCGCCGATTGCCTTCAACGTCATTCCGCTGGCCGGCTCGATTGTCGACGACGGCTCGGGTGAGACCGACGAGGATCAGAAGCTGCGTAACGAGAGTCGCAAGATCTTGGGTATCCCGGATCTTGCGGTGAGTGGCACCTGCGTGCGGGTGCCGGTGTTCACCGGCCACTCATTGTCGATCAATGCCGAATTCGCGCAACCGCTTTCCGTTCAGCGGGCAGTCGAAATCCTGGCCGAGGCGCCGGGCGTGAAGCTGGTCGACGTCCCCACCCCGCTGGCCGCCGCCGGCGTGGACGAATCGCTGGTCGGCCGGATTCGGCAGGACCCCGGGGTGCCCGACGGCCGCGGCCTGGCACTGTTCGTCTCTGGTGACAATCTGCGAAAAGGCGCAGCGCTCAACACCGTTCAGATTGCCGAACTGCTAGCCGCCCAATAACTCTCCGCCCAATCGGACATATGGGTCGGAAAGAGCGAGTCGGAGCGGCCATAACGTCGATCTCGGCGTTGGTGGTCGGGATGAGTGTGCCTGGCGTCAACGCTGATCCGCCGGCCCCGGCACCGACTCCGGTGCTCAAGCCGTTGGCTCCCGGCGAGGTCATGCGTATCGGCCCCGTCGCCGGAACAGGAACGCCGACAGCTGATTACGGAATCGGTGCCACCGATCTGTGTGAGTTCATGGAGTTCCCCAGTGGGGTCCTGCAGGTGTGCGGCGACAGTTTCGCCGGCCAGGGTGTCGGATTCGGCGGCTGGTATGCGCCAGTGGCATTACACGTCGAGACCGATTCGGTCAATTCCCCCGACGGGCTGCGGTATCGCGGGGTGACCGGTGTGGACAAGCCATTGCTCGCTGATCCCAAGGCGCCTGGGACATCACAACTTCCGGCTGGGGTGATCGCGGTCAACCGGGAGAACTACCTGATGATCACCACCACCAAGAACCTTGTCCCGCAAAGTTCCAGATTGGTGAAAGCTGATCCGGCGCACGGGGCGTGGCCGACGATTCCAGGATCGGTGCGGCCCGCCGCGTATGCCGGCGGCGCGCAGAGCCAGATCACCGGTTACTACGACCCGGTTCCTACCGCGGATTCGCCGCGCGGCTGGATATACATCGTCGCCAACAGTTTCGACCGCAGCAGCCCGGTGTTCCTGTATCGGGCCACGCCGCAGTCGTTCACCGACAGGTCCACGTGGCAGGGTTGGTCGGGGACAGCGGGCTGGAACAAGCTGCCGACTCCGTTGTGGGGCGACCGAATCGGTGAGATGAGCATGAAGCAGGTCGACGGCAAGACCGTGCTGTCCTACTTCAACGGCAGTACCGGCAACATGGAGATCCGGGTGGCCAACGCGCCGATCGGCCTCGGTTCGGCCCCGGTCACCACGGTGGTGGTTGCCGGCGACTGGCCCACGGATGCCGACGAATTGCCTGCGCCGCAAGATAATCAGTTGGCTCAGCCGTACGGCGGCTACATCTCACCGGGGTCGACGCTCGACGAGTTGCGGGTACTGGTCAGTCAGTGGAACAACACACCGCGGAATACGGCGCCGTATCGGGTGATCCAGTTCGCGGTGAACCCGCTGAAGCCGTAGGAGCCGCCGCGAGTTGGTTCGCGGCGTCAGTCCCGCAGTACCAGGTCGACACCGGCTTCCTCGAAAACTTCGAGCAGGCCGCTCCAGGTGTGAGAATCCAACGCCGCCTTGGCTCTTTCGCTGTCGGTCAGGACAAACCGGAACGGTGTGTCCTCGGGCGTCCCGAAGCCGCCGCCCAGGCAGTCGGCCAGCGCGTCGAGATTGCTGCCGAAGTAGCCGTCGGGCCCGTTGACGGCATGCCCGAGCTCGGTGAAAAGGTCAGCGCGCGAACGGATCCGAGAGCCGCGCAGCGTGTATGTCTTCACGCTCCTCCGATCTGGCAGAACGTCTCGTAATGGTCGCCGGTGTAGTAGAACTCAGGAGGATTGGTCAGTGGCGTGCCGCCGGTGATAACCCGCCGGGTGCCACGGGTTTTCGCGCCCGGAGTGGGCACGGTGTACTCGTGGTAATAGCCGCGGTTCTCTTGCGGCAGTCGATGCTCGAAGTTCCCGAAGATGATGCCGTCACGCGAGTACGGGAACGGCCCGCCGCTGTGGATCAACCGGACGGTGGCGGCTGCCTCGGAGGGCAGCGACGAGAGTTCGCAGGCCTTCAATGCTGAAGAGGTGCCTGCGCCTGAACCCGTGAAGTGTTCGGCAGTGTGCTGGGAGCATGCCGGTGTCAGAATCAGCAGGCCAGCGGTGCCGACGGCGATCAGGACCGATCGCAGTGTGGTTCTGGACATCGCGCCTTCCCGGGTGCGTGACAAGGTCGGTCGGAGGTTCCGGTTGGCCAGGCTACCCCGCAAATACCGGCTCATAGCTGATTCTTACCCGCAACCTAGCCATGGCAGCGGTTCGCGCGTGGATCATCGAGTGTATGAGCGAACAAACACCTCAACCCCCGCTGCCTCCGGAACAGCCGGAGACACCGACTGACTCGTTCCCGCCGGTTGCCACGGCGCCGGTTCCGCCCGCCGCGCCGGCCCCACAGGCTCACGATGGCAAATCGAACAACAAGCTCAACAAGGTGCTGGCCTGGGTCGGCATCCTTGCCGGCTCGGTGTTCATCGTCGCCACCATCTTCTTCTCCGGCTTCTACATGGGCATGCATTGCGGTCACCACGGTTGGCACAAGCACCACCGCGGCGACAGCAGTTCACAGTTCCGCGAAGACCATCCCGGTCCGGGCCCGGGTATGTGGCGCCCGATCTTCCCCGGCCCCGGTTTTCCGGGCTTCCCCAGTGGTCCCGCATTCCCCGGCCCCGGCGGTCCAGGTGGTCCAGGTGGGCAGGGTCCTCAGCAGCCCGGTCGCTGATCGAGCAGTCACCTACGACGGCGACAGGTCGCACCCGTTTGGGTGCGGCCTGTTGGCTGTTTGAGGGGCGAGGCCGCCGCGGCTGAGCTCTGAGGAATCGTTGGCAAGTTCGATCCACGCGTCGCGTCCTGTGTTGATTCATGGCATGGTCGCAATCCATGACGGGTAGGTCGCGCGCCGGATGGGCGCTGACCGCGACGGTGGTGCTGGCCGTCGCCAGCTGCTCAGATCAGGCGATGACCGGACTAGCCCTGCCCGCCTCGAACCAGCCGGTCCCCCAAGCCCGGCCGCTGCCCGCGACGTCGCAAGAGTTCGGAGTGGGAGACTGCGTCGCGTTGCCTCCGGTGTCCCCGGCGGTTGACGTGGACCCGGTCGGGGCCGTCGAAGCCTCCTGCGGGGCCGATCCGAGTTACACCGTAGGGGCCATCGCCGACCACGCGGGCACCTGTCCGAGCGGTCAATACCAACAGATCACCGGCACATTCGCCGATAGTGTGACGGCGCGGCTGTGCCTGGTGCCGAACTTGGTCGCCGACCATTGCTACAGCCTGGACATGCCGATCGGCCTTGTGCAGTTGGCCGACTGCACAGACCGAAACCGTCCTGGTGTGCTAGTGAAGGTGACCCGGCGCCTGGATGTGGCCGACAGCCATGCCTGTCCGGCGGCCGGCGGTAATTTCACCTGGCCGTACCCGTCGCCGCCACGGACGTACTGCACCCGGACCATGCGCTGAGCCGATTTTGGGGTGCCGGCTGGCATCATCGAAGCCATGCGTGCCCACTCGAACCGGATGACGGCCTGCCTGGCCATCGCTCCGGCCCTTGTCTCTGCACTCGCATTGGCCCCAGTTGCAATGGCTAAGCCGTCCGACCCCGGAGTGGTGTCCTATGCCGTTCTCGGCAGGGGTTCGGTTGGCAACATCGTCGGCGCTCCGATGGCGTGGGAGGCGACGTTCACCGTGCCATTCCAGGGTTTTGGCGTCGACATCCCGGTCTGCAACAACTGGGCTGACATCGGCATCGCCGAGGTGTACAACGATCCGGATCTGGCGTCGTTCAACGGTGCAACAGCTCAGACCTCGGCGGCCGACGACAGTCACATGGTCAAGCAGGCCGTTGGTGTGTTCGCCACCCCGGACGCCGCGTCGCGGGCCTATCACCGGGTTACCGACCGAACCGTGGGGTGTGCCGGACAGACCACCGCCATGCACCTGGAGGACGGGCGCACGGAGGTTTGGAGCTTCTCGGGCCCGCCGGCCGGGCCGGCCGACGCAACGTGGGTCAAGCAGGAGGCCGATACCGATCGCCGGTGCTTCACCCAGACCAGGCTGCGCGAGAACGTTCTGCTGCAAGCGAAAGTCTGTCAGTCTGGGAACGGCGGGCCGGCGACAAACGTGCTGGCCGGGGCCATGCAGAACACCCTCGGGCAATGACTCGAATGCGGCGCGCGCACTCGAAGAGCAGAATTTTGTCGGTACCGCATGGCAGGGTCGAACTCGGAGACATCCTCGGGGCGAAGGATGAGTGAGGCGCCGGCCTGAGGGAACACCAACCGAAGGACTGTCGCGATACCGCGGAGTCCGGGGAGGGGTTGTTCGATGAGCACGGCCACCGCCGCGCGTCCGATTCACTCTGCGTACCCCGAGTTGGCCGGTGCACACGGCGCTGCAGAGCATGTCAACGATTGCCTGATCGACGGTCCGGTCGGCAGGGTAGGCCTTGAACTCGAGGCTCACTGCTTCGACCTGGCCGACCCGATGCGCCGGCCCGGATGGGCCGAACTCACCGAAGCGGTCGCCTCGGTGCCCGACCTGCCGGGCGGCAGCGCCATCACCCTGGAACCGGGCGGTGCGGTAGAACTTTCCGGGCCCCCGCTGGATGGGGCAGCGGCCGCCATCGAGGCAATGCGCCGCGACCAGGGCGTACTTCGGGCGGCAATGCGCCGCCGCGGGTTGGGCCTGGCGTACACCGGCACCGATCCGCTACGCCCGCAGGCCCGGGTCAACCCCGGCCCGCGTTATCAGGCAATGGAGGCATTTTTCGCGGCCAGCGGTTCGGCTGTCCCGGGCGCGGCCATGATGACTTCTACGGCCTCGTTGCAGATCAACATCGAGGCCGGGCCTCGCGACGGCTGGGCCGAGCGCGTCCGGTTGGCCCATGCACTGGGCCCGACCATGATTGCCATCGCGGCGAATTCACCGATGCTGGCCGGCCGGTTCACCGGATGGCGCAGTACCCGCCAACGGATTTGGGGGCAGCTGGACACCGCCCGGTGCGGTCCCATCTTGGGGTTCGGTGCCGACCCAGCCAGCGACTGGGCCCGCTATGCCCTCAAGGCGCCAGTGATGCTGGTGCACACGCCAGAAGCGGAGCCGGTGATCGAGTGGGTGCCTTTTGCGGACTGGGCTGAGGGGCGCACCCTGCTGGGCGGGCGTATGCCTACCACCGCCGACCTGGACTACCACCTGACCACACTGTTCCCGCCGGTGCGTCCGCGCGGTTGGCTGGAGGTTCGCTACCTGGACGCCCTGCCGGATACGTTGTGGCCGGCTGTGGTGTTCACCTTGGTGACGCTCTTGGATAACCCTGAACTAGCTGAAATTGCTTGGGAAGCAACGGAATCTGTAGCAACGGCATGGGACCGAGCAGCGCGTAGGGGACTGGCCGATCTGCGATTGCGGGCGTCCGCGATGCGCTGTGTCGAGGTCGCGGCGGAGGCGGCACCGGCGGATCTGCGGCCGGCCGTGGACGGCCTGCTGCAGCGAGTGCAGCGGGGCCGCTCTGTTGCAGAGGATTTTGCCGACCTGGTCGTCGAACGCGGGATCGCTTCGACCATAACGGAATTCGCGGAGGGGCAATGGTGAGCCGCGCGGAGCAGCTGGCCCGTGGGTTGGCCAGGGCCCGGGACCGCACACTGGCGCTGGTCGAATTCGATGACGCCGAACTGCTGCGTCAGTACGACCCGCTGATGAGTCCGCTGGTCTGGGACTTGGCGCACATCGGCCAGCAAGAGGAACTGTGGCTCCTGCGTGGTGGCGACCCAAACCGACCGGGCCTGCTGGAGCCGAAGGTCGACGGGCTGTACGACGCGTTCGTGCACTCCAGGGCCAGCCGGGTTGCCTTGCCGCTGCTGCCGCCCGCCGAGGCTCGTTGGTACTGCGGTAACGTGCGCGGGAAAGTGCTTGATGCACTTGAGGTTTTGGGCGACCGTGGTGATGGTGACGACCGCGATGCCTTTGTCTACGCATTGGTGATCAGCCACGAGAACCAGCACGACGAAACCATGCTGCAGGCGCTGAACCTGCGCACCGGCCCTGCGCTGCTCGGGCTGGGAACTCCGCTGCCACCCGGCCGTGATGGCGTGGCTGGCACTTCGGTGTTGGTACCCGGCGGGCCGTTCGTGCTCGGTGTTGATGCGGCCGACGAGCCCCACTCGCTCGACAACGAACGTCCCGCGCATGTGGTCGATATCCCGTCGTTCCGGATCGGTCGGGTGCCGGTGACCAATGCACAGTGGCAGGAGTTCATGGCCGATGGTGGCTACCACCAACCGAATTGGTGGTCGCCGGAGGGCTGGGAGCATCGGCAACGGGCCGGGCTGACGGCACCACAATTCTGGGGAGCTAACGGCAACACCCGAGTCCGGTTCGGGCACGTCGAGCAGGTGCCGCCCTACGAGCCCGTGCAGCATGTGACGTTCTACGAGGCCGAGGCGTTCGCCGCCTGGGCGGGTGCGCGACTGCCGACCGAGATCGAGTGGGAGAAGGCGTGTGCGTGGGATCCGGTGGCCGGAAAGCGTCGCCGATTCCCTTGGGGTGCAGCAGAACCCGACGAGATCCTGGCAAATCTTGGTGGCGACGCACTTCGTCCCGCGGCCGTAGGCGCGTACCCTGCCGGCGCGTCGGCCTATGGCGTCGAACAGATGCTGGGCGATGTCTGGGAATGGACCACCTCGCGGTTGCGGCCGTGGCCTGGATTCACGCCCATGATCTACGACCGCTATTCCCAGCCGTTCTTCGACGGTGCCGGTGGCAGCGACTATCGCGTGCTGCGCGGCGGGTCCTGGGCGGTCGCGTCGGACATTCTGCGGCCCAGCTTCCGGAATTGGGATCATCCGATCCGGCGACAGATCTTCTCCGGTCTCCGACTGGCCTGGGACGCATAGATGTGCCGTCATCTGGGTTGGTTGGGTCGTCCGGTATCGGTTGCCTCTCTGATGCTGGAACCCTCGAATGGTCTTGCAGTGCAGTCGTATTCGCCGCGGCGTCAGAAGCATGGGCTGATCAACGCGGACGGTTGGGGCGTCGGGTTCTATGACGGACCGACCCCGCGGCGCTGGCGCAGTGACAAACCGTTGTGGGGTGACGCGTCCTTCGCGTCGGTGGCCCCGGCGCTACACAGTGGGTGTGTGGTGGCGGCGGTGCGGTCGGCGACGGTCGGCATGCCCATCGAACCGTCGGCGTCGGCACCGTTCACAGACGGGACCTGGCTGTTGTCGCACAACGGGGTTGTTGACCGAGGCGTGTTACCGCTGTCCAGAGCGGCAGAGTCGACCGTCGACAGTGCGCTGCTGGCCGCGCACGTCTTCGCCCAAGGCCTGGACCAGTTGGCTACCACGGTCACACAGGTCGGCATCGAGGATCCGGCTGCGCGGCTGAACATCGTGGCTGCCAACGGTTCCCGACTGCTCGCCACGACTTGGGGGGACACCCTGTCGGTGCTGCAACGTCCGGACGGCGTGGTGGTAGCGAGCGAACCCTACAACGACGACCCAGCCTGGCAAGACATCCCGGACCGGCACCTGGTCACCGTGACCGCGACGGGTGTCACCATCAAGCCCATCGAATGACAGTGGGCGGAAAGGATTCCGATGACCCGAACGGCTTCAGGCAAGGCGGCACCGTCGCTGGTCAACCACCTCGCTTCAGACTGGGCACCGCGGGCGCTCCGTGACGATGTGCGTCACGGACTTACTCAGGCACCGAAGTCATTGCCGCCCAAATGGTTTTACGATTCGGTGGGCAGCGACCTGTTCGATCAGATCACTCGACTGCCGGAGTATTACCCGACGCGCGCTGAAGCGCAGATTTTGCGCACCGTCTCCGGTGACATCGCGGCGGCGTCCGGTGCAGACACCATCGTCGAACTGGGCAGCGGTACCTCGGAGAAGACGCGTAGCCTGCTGGAAGCCTTCCGGGATGCGGGCATGTTGCGCCGCTTCGTCGCGTTCGATGTCGACCAGGGGGTGCTGACCTCGGCCCTGACTGAACTGGCCGATGAATACGACGGCGTCGAGATCAGCGGAGTATGTGGTGATTTCGAGCATCACCTTGGTGCCATCCCTGTTCTCGGACGCCGGCTCATCGTCTTTCTCGGTTCGACCATCGGGAATCTGACCGCCGGGCCGCGGGCCGAGTTCCTCAAAGCGGTCGCCGACACGATGCAACCTGGTGACACGTTCTTGCTCGGTACCGATCTGGTGAAAGATGCGAACCGCCTCGTGGCCGCGTACGACGATAGTGCCGGCGTCACAGCCCAGTTCAACCGCAATGTGCTGGCAGTGGTGAACGGCGCCCTGGATGCCGATTTCGACCTCGCCGCCTTCGAACACGTGGCGCGATGGAACGCGGCGCAGGAACGAATCGAGATGTGGCTGAGATCTGATGCAGCGCAACAGGTCCAGATTCGTGATCTTGATCTCACGGTCCGGTTCGAGGCGGAGGAGGAGATGTTGACCGAGGTGTCGTGCAAATTCCGTCTGGATGGAGTCGCGGCCGAGTTGGCTGCAGTCGGCCTGCAGCGCACCCACTGGTGGACCGACAGTGCGGGGGACTTCGGCCTGTCATTGGCAGTGAAGGCGTAGCCGGTGGCCGTCGGGCACTTGTGGCGAATTGCACGACCGCGGCCGTCGGGCCTGCATCTCGACAGCGCGGCGTGTTCGCGGCAGAGTTTCGCGGTGATAGATGCGGCCGCGCAGCATGCCCGGCGCGAAGCCGAGATGGGTGGCTACATTGCGGCTGAGGCGGCGGAGCCGGTGTTGGCGGCCGGCAAGGCTGCGATTGCCGCGCTCACCGGCATGACTGCCGATGACATGGTGTTCACCACCGGAGCGGCCAGGGCGCTGAACCTGCTGCTGGCCTCCTGGGGCGGCGACAAGACCATCGCGTGTCTGCCGGGTGAATACGGTCCGAATCTTGTTGTCATGCAAGGGAATGGATTCACGGTGCGGCATTTGCCGGTGGATCGTGACGGGCGTCTGGACATCGATGCCGCTGCCGTTGTGTTGCGCGCCGACCCGCCGGCGATGGCACATCTGACAGCGCTCGGCAGCCATCGCGGGGCGGCTCAGCCGCTGGCCGAATTCGTCGGGCTGTGCCGCACACTCGGCATACCGGTGGTGGTCGATGCCGCCCAAGCATTGGGCCATCTGGATTGTGCGGTGACGCCTGACGTTCTCTACGGGACGTCGCGCAAGTGGCTGGCGGGACCTCGCGGAGTGGGAGTACTGGCCATCAGTTCATCTGTGGCACACCGACTTCGCCCGAAATTTCCCTTGCCGGAATGGGGCCAGCCGCTCACGGTGCTGCAGCGGCTCGACCTCGGTGAAACCAATATTGCTGAGCGCGTGGCATTTTCGGTGGCGGTCGCTGAACACTTGGTGATGGGCCCACAGATTGTCCGAGAACAACTGGCTGCAGTGGGCCGCCTCACCCGCAACGCACTTGCGGGCCTGCGAGGGTGGCGGGTGGTCGAGGATGTCGATGAGCCCACGGCCATCACCACGTTGGAGCCAACCGGAGGTGCGGACCCGGCCACGGTGCGTGCCAAGCTGATCGCCAATCACCACATCGTTACCACCGCAGCGGGGATTGAACGGGCGCCGTTCGAGTTGATCACACCGGTGTTGCGGGTCTCGCCGCACATCGATGTCACCGGTGCGGAACTGGAGACTTTCGCCGCCGCGTTGACCGCGGTCTCTGGCTGACCGCAGTCAACTCTTGCGGCGCGCGGCGCTCAGTCTTTGTGCGCCGTGAGCAGATATGCGGGCAGCTTGAGCCGACCTTTCTCATCATGGTCGTGCGGCGGCATCTGGAAAGGTGCATCGGCCGGACGCCCCGAGAAGCTGGCGTGGATGAAGGCCGGGCGGACCTCGTCGATGACCCAGTACTTGCCGACCGCCGCGCGCAGTTCGGCCTCGTCGACCTCATTGGGCTTTTGTTCGGCCTCTTCGGGGAACGCGCCCTTGGCGAACACAAGGACGTAGTAGTTGGCGCCCGGCGCGGCGGCGCGATAGACCGACTGCAGGTAGCCGTCGCGGCCCTCGACGGGCAACGAGTGGAACAGTGTCGAATCGATGATGGTGTTGAAGCGGCCGTCGAACCCGGTGAAGCTTGTGATGTCGTCCTGCACGAAGGTCACATTGGTCAGATTACGTTCAGCTGCAGCCTTTTTCGCCGCAGCCACCGCCGTCGGGGTCAGCTCGATGCCGACCACGGTGTAGCCGTCGGCGGCCAGCGCGAGTGACAGTTCGGCGTATCCGCAGCCGGCGTCGAGCACGTCGCTGCGCACCTTGCCGTCGGCGATCAGCGTGGCCAGTTCGGGCTGCGGTTCACCGATGTTCCACGGCGGTGGACCATCGAACCGGCCTTCCTGTCGGTAAGCGCTGTCCCAGTCGATTACTTCGTTGGAAGAGTCGGTCATGGTTTCCAACGTACGCTCCGGTCAGCGTCTGGTGGCGACCGCGATCTGGGGCGCCAACAATCCGCCGCTCAGGGCCAGATCGACGTCCGCATGGTCGGCCAGCGCCTGAAGCGCCGCCGGGCTGTAAGTGCGCAGGGAACTGATGACGCCGTCGTGGATGAAGGGCACGAACGGTGCCAACGGCAACATGGTGGCGAGCCTGATCAGGTGCACCGGTGACGGCGGCCGGGGCAGATCGATGATGACCAGCTTGTCGGCTGCCCGGGTGCCCTCGGTGAGGACCTGTACCGCTGCTGCCGGCGCCAGGTGGTGAAAGCCCAGTGCGAACACCGCCAGTGCGTACTGGCCGTCGGCGGCATCGATAGCCGTGGCGTCCATCTGACGGACGCTCACCCTAGGGTCGGACCCCAGATCAGATTCTGCGATGGCGGCCACCGAGGCGGGGTTGACGTCGGTGACGGTCAGGTGCGCGGTGGGGTGCATCTCCAGCAGCTTCGCCGACAACCCGCCGTGTCCGGCGCCGAGTTCGAGGATGGCGGGGTCGGGCACGGCCGCCACTTCTTCGAGCGCGATGTGCGCGAATCTCTCGTGATTGCCGAACCATTTGCCGACAAGGTCCAGGACCTGCACCACTCCGCGCTTGATCTCGGGGTCGACATCGTCGCGGTCGAGGTATTCGGGCTCGTCGGTTTGCAGTAGCCGATCCAGACTCGAGGCCCGCGGCCCACCGCGGGGCATGCGGTCGATATCGCTCACCGCACAGCGTCCATCAGGGCTTCGGGCAGTTCGATGTCGGCTACCGCCAGGTTCTCCTCCAGGTGCGCCACCGAGGAGGTGCCGGGGATCAGCAGGACGTTGGGTGCGGCCGCGAGTGTCCAGGCCAGCGCGACCTGGGCTGGCGTTTTGCCGAGTTCTGTTGCCGCCCGCTGGATTTCGGGATGATTGAGCACTGGTCTCTGCGGGTTGAAGGCCGAGCCCAGCGGGAAGTACGGGACGAACGCGATGCCGAATTCGGTGCAGGCGTCCAGCACCGGCTGGGAGGTGCGATCGACCAGGTTGTACCCGTTCTGGACGCACACGATGTCGGTGCGCTCTCGAGCAATGGTGAGGTGCTCGAGGGTGATGCTGCTCAGGCCGATGCCGCCGATCAGCCCTTCGTCGCGGGCGGCGATCAGTGCGGTCAGTTGTCGGTCGAATAGAGCGGGGTCGACGGCGCCGGGCGCGCTCGGGTCATCGTGGGCGCTCATGACACGCAGGTTGACCGCGGCAAGTCGTTCAGTATCAAGGGTTTTCAGGTTTTCTTCGATGTCAGCACGAAGGAGGCCCGGTTCCTGGGCGGGAAGCCAGTTGCCCTGATCGTCGCGGCGGGCACCGACCTTGCTGACCAGCACGAGACCGGCCGGATACGGATGTAGGGCCTCGCGGATCAACTCATTGGCTACGTTCGGCCCGTAGAACTGTGCGGTGTCGATGTGGTTGACGCCGGCGTCGACCGCCCGGTGCAGGACCTCAATGGCTTGGTCGTGATCACGCGGCGGGCCGAATACGCCTGGTCCGGGCAGTTGCATGGCCCCGAACCCGACGCGCTGGACCTGATGGTTGCCGAGGGCGAACGTCGTCATGCGTTCAGGCTAGCCCGCCCGCGATTTCGGCGGGCTTCGCCACGTTGGCCGTGACGAAGCCAGCCGAAGTCTCACTCTTCGCCGAGGATTTGGTAGATCTCGCGGCGCGCGTTGTTGACGATGTCCAGAATGCGTTGCTGCTGTTCGGAGTTCGCGGTGTGCACGGACTGCGCGACCGCACCGAACAGTTGGCCGAGGGCGGCTCGCAGGTTGACTGCGGCGGGATCCACATCCTGGGCGATCTGCTCCCACGGCGGAGTCTCGATCTTGTCGGCGGCGGCGCGGCCTTCGTCGGTCAGCTCGAAAGTCTTTTTACTGCCGTGGCTTTCGGCCGGCACGATTAGACCCTCGTCGACCAGAAGCTGGAGCGTCGGGTAGACCGAGCCCGGGCTCGGCTTCCACAGATTGTCACTGCGGGCGGCGATCTCTTGGGTCATCTCATACCCGTGCATGGGCCGCTCGGTGAGTAGCTTGAGGATTGCGGCGCGGACATCGCCGCGCCGGCCACGGCCGACTGAGCGGCCGCGGCCACCATGTCGACGGCCACGGGGACCGCCGGGGCCGAACGGTCCGGCGCCGAAGCCCGGGCCGAAACCGCCTGGGCCAAAGCCGAATCCTGGGCCGAAACCAAAGCCGCCTTCGCCGCCGTGTTCACGAACGTGTTCGCGGAACTGGTCGCGCATCTCGCGTCGCGCAGCGCGACGCTGTTCGTGGCGGGCACGCCGATCGGCCGGATCGGTAAAGGCGCGAGGATTGGTTGGGTCGAACCCGAACGGGGTAGGGCCAGTGAATGGGCGGCCCGCGAACGGGCCGTCAGGTGGAGTAAATGGGGTGTCCATGTAGTTGGTTCCTTCTATCGCGGGAAGCGTGCTGTGCACTTCCGATACGTTGACGATATATCGAATCATATCGTGATGCAAGAGATGGCCCGATATTGAGGTTGTCTGTGCGAGGCAGCGCAGGTCGCCGCAGCTTCGGATTAGCTGTGAAGCCCACGTGGCGCAACGGCCGCGTCTTAATGTGTTCACCATGGGAGTGAAGTGGCTGGATAACCCGGAAGACCACGACTATGACGCGGCGGCCGACTATCTGACGATGCTGGCCGACGAGGGCAGTGTCACCAAAACGGTGGCCGGACTGCGGACGGCGAAGCCCACGATGCGCAAGGCCAAGGACATCCTGCGGGCGGCGCAGCTGGCCTTGTTGCCCGAGACCAATGCCCATGTGCGCTCGGACCTGAAGAAGGTCAGCGAAGGCAAGTCGCTGTCACCGATCCTGTTGGTGCGCGGTGACGTTCGGGCCGGAGTGGCACTGCAGATCGCCGACGGATATCACAGGGTTTGCGCCAGTTATCTGACCGACGAGAACACCGATATTCCTTGCCGTCTCGCGCCGTGGCAATCCTGATCGCGCAGTGACGGGATTGAGCTTCAATACGCTGGCTCTGCTGGCCGTCATCGGTCTGGCTGGGCCATTGCTGGCAGCTGTGCCCAAGCTGGGTGTACCGGTGATCGTCGGCGAGCTAGCTGCCGGAATTGTTTTCGGCAAGACGGGCTTTGGCATCCTGGACGCCTCCGACGAGACCTTCTCGCTGCTGGCGGACATCGGCTTTGCACTGGTGATGTTCATTGTCGGCACCCACGTGCCGGTACGGGACAAATCGCTGCGGGGCGACCTGCCAAAGGCGGTGTTGCGGGTGCTCATGGTCGGCGCCGCTGCGACGGTGCTGGCGGTATTGATTACGCGAGGCTTCGGTGTCGGGCATGCGCCGCTGTACGCGGTCCTCATGGCATCGTCCTCCGCGGCTCTGGCGCTGCCGGTCATCAACTCCCTCGGGCTCACTGGGCCGGCGGTACTGTCGGTAACCGCTCAGATCGCGATTGCCGATGCGTCATCAATTGTTTTGGTGCCGTTGGTGATCGACCCTGCTCGCGCGCCAAGGGCGGCGGTGGGCGCGTTGGCGATCGCCGGCTGTGCGGCTGTGTTGTTCGTATTGCTGCGCTATTTCCATGGCCGAGGTCTGACCAAGCGGATGCACCGTTACTCGGAGATCAACAACCTCGCGCTGGAACTGCGGATCAGTCTGATCGCATTGTTTGGGCTGGCCGCGGTCGCGAAGTCGACCCATGTCTCGATCATGCTGGCCGGTTTCGCGCTCGGCCTGGTGTTGTCGGCGACAGGCGAGCCCCGAAGGCTGGCACGCCAACTGTTCGGAATTACCGAAGGGTTTTTCGCTCCACTGTTCTTCGTGTGGCTGGGTGCCTCGCTACAGGTGCGTGAGCTGGGTCAGCATCCCGAATTCATCTTGTTGGGTGTGGTTTTGGGGTTGGGGGCCATCGTCGCCCACTGTGTGGGTCGAGTGGTCGGCCAGCCGCTGGTATTCGGGGTGCTGGCATCGGCACAACTCGGGGTTCCGGTCGCCGCCGCCACGCTGGGTACCGAACAGCATCTGCTGGCACCCGGCGAGCCGGCTGCACTGATCCTCGGGGCGCTGCTGACAATCACCGCGACGTCGGTCGCCGGCGAAGTCGCCAAACGACGGCAAGGTGCCACAGCCGCCGCTCCGGCCACGTGAGCTTGTGTGCGAAGCTTTCGCAAAATCTCGCAGACAAGCTCACGTTCGGCGGCCTGCCTATTGCTTCCGGAAGCTGGCAGCCACCACACCGGCAGCGGTCAGCGTCAGCGCCGCCGCGATGACTGCGGTGGGCGCGATACCGGAATCGAATGCGATACGTGCCGATTCGACCACACGGTCCGCGAGTTCGGTCGGCAGCGTCCGGGCCACAGCCATTGCGCCGCCGATGCTTTCCCCGGCGTCGGCGCTCTGGGTAGGTGAGAGCGCCTCGGGCAGGGCGATATTGGCTCGGTAGAACGCGGTGAAGATGGTGCCCAGCGTGGCCGTGCCGACCACTGCGCCCAACTCGTACGCCGACTCCGATACCGCCGATGCCGCTCCGGACTTGGCCGGCGGCACCGACGCGACGATGGCGTCGTTCGAGATCGTCTGGGACACACCGATACCCAGTTCCAGTACGACGAACGACGCGATGATCGCCGCCACGGTCAGATTGTCGTGGAACGCCAGGATCAGCAAGAATCCCGCTGCGACAAGCAACAATCCGGCAATGAGCAGCGTCTGCGGCGCAAACCGCTTGGTCAACCGCACCACGCCGATACCGGCAATCGTCGACGCCACCGCGCCCGGCAGCGTCACCAGGCCGGCTGCCAGCGGGCTCAGGCCCAGCACCAACTGAAGGTGTTGGGATACGAAGAACAGGAACCCGATGAGCCCCACCACCGACAGGAAGTTGGCCAGAATCGATGCGGTGAACGGCCGTAACCGTAACAACTGCATGTCGAGCATCGGTGTAGTGCTTCGATTTTGACGTCGGACGAACCACCAGCCCGACGCCATGCTTGCGGCGACGGCGATCAGCACCACGACGGAGAACCCATCGTGCGCAGCGGTTTTGATCGCCCACACCAGCGGCAGCATCGCGGTAAGCGAGAGCAACACGCTGACGATGTCAACTGGTCCGGGATTGGGGTCACGCGATTCGGGCACCAACTGCGGGGCAAAAGCCAACAGCGGCAGCAGAATCGGGATGGACACCAAGAACACGGAACCCCAAGGGAAGTGCTGCAACAGGGCACCGCCGACGATCGGACCGAGCGCGGAACCGGCGGCCCAGCAGGATGCCCAGATGGCGATGGCGAGCCGACGGGCGGTTGCTTCGGTGAAGATGTTGCGGATCAGCGACAGCGTCGAGGGCATGAGCATGGCACCGAACACGCCGAGTGCTGCACGGGCGGCTATCAGGTAGCCGGCACTGGGCGCGAAGGCTGCGGCAGCCGATACCGCGGCGAAACCCGTTGCACCGATGAGCAACAGCCGACGACGGCCGAAGCGGTCGCCGAGGCTGCCCATGGTCACCAGCAAGGTGGCCAGGACCAGTGAGTAGACGTCGACGATCCACAGCTGAGCGGCGGCCGATGGTCGGAAGGCCTCGGCGATCTTCGGTAGCGCAAAGGCCAGCACCGTGTTGTCGATCGAGATCAGCAACACCGGCAGCATCAATACGGCTAACGCCCACCAACTTCGGGCGGGCGTGCGGTTCGACACCGGAACGGTGACGGTGGACATGGGTACTCCTTTATCTGCCGGAATGGCTGTCCAAGCCAGCATCGGCACGAAATCCTTTATTTCACAATCAAATTCGCATCATCACGGTTAGTCCGGTGTTATCGTCCCCGAGGTCAGGCTGGCCATGATGGCGTCGACGATCTCGACGCGGGGTGCGCTGTTCTTGCGTATCGCCTCGTATCCGGCTTCCAGCAACGCCCAAAACACCAATCGCGGCCAGTCCGAAGGGCTGGATTGGGGACGGGCCGAAACGCGGTTCAGCACTTCGACTATCGCCTCATCCCCGGTGTCCAGAGTGGCGGACAGCTCAGGGTCGGCCTTGATGGTCGGCTCGCTGTAGATGAACGGCACGATGGGCCCGAGGTCCAACTGCGACTCGACGACACGGCGCAACGCATCGAGTGGGGGGCCGCACATTGGCTCGGCTCGATCGATCGCGGCGTTGCTCATCTC
This sequence comes from Mycobacterium sp. OTB74, assembly GCF_029892685.1. Lineage (GTDB taxonomy): Bacteria > Actinomycetota > Actinomycetes > Mycobacteriales > Mycobacteriaceae > Mycobacterium. The sequence continues at coordinate 109,770 of NZ_JARXVD010000003.1, forward strand.
GTGCACGTGCAGTGCGAGGGCATGCAGCAATTCGGAGCGCTCGGCGAAGTAGCGGTGCAACGTACTGCGACCCACCTCGGCCGCCACGGCGATCTCGCCGAGTGAAGCAGTGGGGTTTGTGGCGAGCACGGTAGCGGCTGCATCGAGGATCGCCTTGCGGGTGCGTGAGCGCACGCCACTGTCGATCGATTTCAGTTCAGCCATGCAGCTAAAGATAGCACGGAGTATTCAAAATGGGACATCAGTGTCCCATTTTGTTCTCACTTCCGATCGTAGCCGCTGCTCATATAAAAAGGCCCTGACCGGGTAATCCCTGGTCAGGGCCTTCTTCATGCTGTCGGGTGGCGGGATTCGAACCCACGACCTCTTCGTCTCGAATTCCACGACCTGGGCGTTTGTGATTGTGGGCGGTGTGGCTCTGTTGGATACGCGCTGGTCTGTGCGTTGGTGAGGTTGGATGGACTATGGCGAGAATGAAACTGCTGCGGGCCCACTGCGGGCCGACCTCTCGCAGACCTACTCAGAGGCACCGGCTGCCCGGTTGGCGCATCCCGCATCTACAACGGGACGCACGTCGAACCACAATGGCCCGCAGGCGTCTGCGATCAGATCGCGCTGGCGTCGAACTGTAGAAAGTCGTCAATGCCCACCATGTGCATCTCCAGTGCAGCCCAGAACGGTAAAAGTTCAAGCGCCTCGCGTCCAACGCGCCGCGGCTGGGTTATTTGATACCGGCGACCTGCTCGCGTCATCTCGCCGCCGCCTACGGCCAAGAGGTTCAGCACCCACGCCGAACTATGGTCGTACGCCAGCCCGACCACCCACCCGTCGGGCGTGGAGTAGGCCTGCACGGGGGTGTCGTAGCACTGGCCGGTGCGCCGACCTCGGTGGTGCAATACGGCAAAAGGTGGCAGACAGCGCATCAGCGGGACAACGAGCGGATTCAGTGCGCGCGAAACGGCAGCGTTCGGGCGGAGAAATGCCATAACTACCAATCCACCACGAACAAGCCGCCCGTAGCGTCCATTTCACCCACAAGACCACCTCAGATTGCCAAGGGGAATGGCCGGCCCTTCGATAAAAATGGCCCCCGGGGTGCCCCGGCCCGGTGCGCCCCCGGCTCGGGTCGGTGCGCCCCCACCAGGGCTCGAACCTGGGACCTGCGGATTTATGGACCCTAGGTTCTACTGAATCTCGGCACTGCTCAAAAACCCGCTCTACGCTCGCAATTCGAGTGCTGCCTAGTCTCGGTGATACCGCCTAGTTTCCATCGTGTCTCCGTCATACGCGATGGATAAGCGATGAGACTCACGGGACCTGGCCAGAATGTGGTCGCAGTGTGGTCAGTTCAGTCGACAGACGCAGCTCCACACGGGCACACTGATTGACATGATCGCAATGACCGAAAAGTAGATCATCGACGAACTCTATGGCCGACTCGTCGCGTCCTACCAGCAGGTCGAACCGGCCCAAGTCCACCGCATCATCGAAGACGAGTACGCCCGGTTCGAGGGCAGACCAGTTCGCGACTTCGTCCCGTTGTTCGTGGAACGTCACGCCAAGCAAGTGCTCTCTAGCCTCGGCTCCCCACGTCTTCCTGGTCAGGAAACCGTCGCCCGAGCGCTCTGAGCATTCGATCGATCGCACCCAGGTCACCCTCGGCTTTGTGGGTCGCAACACGTGCCTGGCTAATTGAGGTCAGCTCGCCCCCGTTCGTGCACAGTGTCAACCGAAGTGCCTGTACAGCAAGAAGCTCCTCGAGCTCGGATTTCTTCTGCTCGAGGAGGCCGCGATAGTACTCGGCTTGAGCCTTGTCGGCCAGGCTCGCCGGGTCATGTTGCCCCAACATTCCAGCCAAATTAACGTATGCGTCAACGAATGGACAGTCGGGTCACGGTTTGGAGAGGACCGACGCCACCGTCCCTCGGGGGACCGACGGATCGGCGCGGACGATCAGGTCGCCGCATATTTGGCTCCGCCCTCGGGGTTCCAAATCCGGACCGTCCCACCGGCGCGGCGCTGAAAGCCGCGTCCGGTGCTCGAAAACGGCGTCTGCCAGCCGGGGACCTGGGGGGTGCCCGCCGCGCGGGGCTTGCCCGCAGGCTACGGCGCGGCAACGGTGCTCCCGTTGGTTGCGACGCGGAAATGCCCTTGCGGCAGAGCACATTTCTGGGAGCGTGCTGCGCACTAGACTGCCTGCGTGGCCGCGTCCGTGTTTGCAGTGATCGCGGGGTTGGTACTCGTCTACTCCCTGCTGGCCAAGCGCCTGACGACCGCCAACATCACCGGTCCGATGTTCAGCATGACCGCCGGGATTGCGGTGTTCTCCCTGATTGGTCCGGGGATGAACGGTGCGACGTTGCACATCATCGCCGAGCTCACGTTGGTGATTGTGTTGTTCCACGATGCGTCGACCGTGAAACTGGCTCAACTCAGACGGGAACCCGGCATCGCGGTTCGTCTGCTCGTCATCGGTTTTCCGCTGGCGCTCGTGGCGACGTTCTTGCTGACGCGGGAGTTGCTGCCCACCTTAGGGATCGCAGGGGCTTGGCTGTTGGCTGCTGCAGTCACACCGACGGATGCCGGTCTGGGCGCACCCACCATCCTCAACCCCGTGGTCCCTGTCCGGGTCCGCCGCAACTTGAACGTGGAGAGCGGGCTTAACGACGGCCTGGCGACACCTATCGTGCTCCTCGCGCTTTCGGTGTTGGCCGCCAAAGAAGGAGTCACTGAACCGACAATCCTAGAGGTCAGCATCATGCCGGTGGTGGCGGCCCTGATCTGCGCAGTTGGCGTGGGCCTGGCGTCGGCGTGGCTGATGGACCGCTCGCGTAGACGATCCTTGAGCAGTCACCGGGGCCGGGCGATTGCCACGCTGGCCGTGCCGTTGCTGCTTTTCGGTTTGGCCGAGCTGGTCGGCGCGAACGCTTTCATCGCGTCGTTCGTGGGCGGTTTGGTCTTCGGGGCAGCCAGTGTCACCCTCGACGAGGAGCCCGAGACCACCCAGCTGCTGGAGGTTGCGTCGGACCTAATGGGGTTCGTGGTTTGGTTCTTCGCGGGGGCGGTTTTGCTGTTGGTCCTCGAGAACGGCTTCCATTGGCAGTGGCTGGCACTGGCTGTCGCCGCTCTGACCGTGCTGCGTTTAGTCCCGGTCTTCATCGCACTGCTCGGCACGGGTTACAAGTGGCCCACGGTGGCCTTCGTCGGCTGGTTCGGGCCGCGTGGATTGGCAACGATCGTGTTCGGCCTGCTGTCACAGGAAGAACTCGGTAGGGGTTCCCCGGTGATCGGCACCGTGGGCGGCGTGATCATGTTCACCGTGCTACTCAGCGTCTTTGCCCACGGAATCAGCGCCGCACCGTTGGCCACGCGATACGGCCAATGGGTGACAGGCGCGCATCCTCCAATCGAAGGTCACCCCTCAGTGGAGCCGCTGCCTTCACGCGGTCGCGGCGGGCACTGACCCCCGCCGAACTGCGTTGCGATCCGGTCAGCAGGTGGTGACGTCCGGTGGCTTCTATGGGTGGCTGAATAACCGGATCGTGCGTCGTTGCACGAATTCCCCGCTGACCCCTTGTTCACTCACGGGTCAGCGGGGTCGTTGGCTCTTATTTGTGGCTTCCGGTCTTCGCTTTGCTTGTCTTGGCCCCACCGGTGGTCGCACCGGCTGCATTACCGGTCGCCTTGCTTGTTTTGTTGCTTACGGTGGTCGCTTTGTTGCTGCTGGTGGTCGTCGCGGCTGCGCTGACCGTCGCTTTGCTTGTCGTGTTTGTGGACACCGCCGTGGCAACGGTTGTGCCTTGGGTGCTCGTCGGGGCCACCGCAGCCGCTCCACCAATGCGGAAGAAGCTGTTGATCGCGATGCCGGGGTTCACCTTCGTGACGGTTAGACCGTCTTGAAAGACCGTTCCGGCAAGGGCGAACGGACCCGGGCCTGCACTGACGGTATTGCCTACATTGCCGCTGCCCAAGAAGTTGAACGCGGCGCTCAAGGTGCCGCCGGGAACAGCGGTGATCACATTGTTGCCTCCGCCGGTGTTGATAGCGGCCTCCAGAGTGCTGCCTGGCCCACCTGCGGTCAAAGTATTGCCGCTGCTGAACAGGTTAAGGGCAGTCGTCAGGTTGCCACCGTTACCGGCGGACATTGTATTGCCGTCGCCGCCAATGTTCCTCACCGAATTCCAAAACCCGCCTGTGGAAGTGAGCACGTTGCCGGTGCCACCCAAGAGATTGCTGGCCAAACCGCCGGTTCCGCCGATTACATTGACGCTATTGCCGGAGCCGAACCAGTTCCGCGCTAAACCCCCGGAACCGCCTGTCACCGTAACGGTTTCGCCGTTGCCGAGGAGGTTTACGGCCGCGGCGTCGCTGCTGCCGGTTACAGTGACTTTGTTGGTGTCGCCAAAGATGTTTCGAGCAAAACCCCCGGAACCGCCTGTCACCGTAACGGTGTCGCCGGAGCCGAACCAGTTTACGGCGTCGCTGCCGCTGCTGCCGTTTACAGTGACTGTGTTGGTGTCGCCAAAAATGTTGCGAGCAAGGTTGAAAGAGCCGCCCGATGTCGAGAGGGTGATGTGGCTGCCCAGAATATTGGTGGCGCTGTTCAACAGGCTGCCCGTTGTCGTGGCGGTGTTGGAGGTGCCACCCAAGTTGAAGGCCGAGTTCAATATGCCGCCGATTACAGAGACTGTGTTGGCGTCGCCAAAGAGGGTGGTAGCCGCGGCCAGGATAGACGTCGAATCATCGCTGGCGCTGGCGCCGGTACCGACGGCGATGGCCGTGGTCAAGAACCCATCTGCGGTGGCGGTCGCTCCGTTGCCGATAGCGATCGCGATACCGGTCACACTGCTGGTGCAGCCGTTGCCGTTGCCGATTCCGAAGAACGACGCACAGGTCGCGTTCGCCGTCGGGACCGACCCCAATGCGGCGCCTACAAGTAATCCGCTTGTCACGACGCCAACGAGCGCGCCAGTGATCTTGCGGGGTGAATTTGCCGAGTTAATTGCGATCAATTTGTCGCTCCAACCACGAGAAGGAGACCACTGACGACGAAAAAATATATCACAAAGTTGGGCATCGCGGTGGGGATCCGCAGGTATTCGCAGATCGCGTTGGCCAACTCGGAGGTGTCTTTCGCCGTTAGCTCGGTTTGCATTCTGCCCCAGAAGGATTCGATCATCACGTTGTCGTGGCAGTTGCCGATCGACCCCGTCGGCACCGGCCCGGAGCGCTTGGGTCCATGAAAGCCCAGCAGGTGAATTCACCTTGCACGCTGTGGTCGGAGTGACTGCATGCCGCCGGCCTGCAGATCACGGTTGGCGGTGGCTATGCCCAGGGCGTTGCTGAGCAGGGCGGCTGACCGTCTCGTTGGCGATCAGCGGTAACGCGAATCCGAAAGCGGTGCAGACAATGTTGGGGCACCAGTCGGCTGTGTTGACGATGGATACCTACGCCGACCTATTCCCAGATGACCTGGAGCTCGTTGGAGCGGCACCGGACAAGGCGCGCGAAGCCGCCCTCCGAACTACAGCGGACCAGCTGCGGACCGGCACAGAAAAAGGCCCCGACCAGAATCACCGGTCAGGGCCTCTTAGCTGCGTTAACGCGGTCGGGGTGGCGGGATTCGAACCCACGACCTCTTCGTCCCGAACGAAGCGCGCTACCAAGCTGCGCCACACCCCGCGTGAAGCCACGACAGCGTATCGCACTAGGGCGGTCAGAAGCCAAACGGCCCTCACCGGGTGAGGTAGCCGCTGGTGGAGGCGGGTAGCGGCATATATCACGGCAGATATCGGGATGTATTTAAGCGCGCCGTGCGTTGAATCAAGCAACTGTCGGAAAAACTGGATGCCACGAAAGCGAGGATGGACATGACCAGTTTGGGAGCGGTGCTCTACTACGGGTTCTTTGGCCTGGCTGCGCTGTGGTTGTTCGTCACGTCGGATTACCGCCCGAACTGGGCCGGTCTGATCCATCGTCCGGAGCGTTCGAACTCTGCCAGCGTCGCGGCCGCCTCCGGCGAGTCCAGCCCGCGGCTGCTGACCCACGCGTCGTCGAAATAGGTGTCCGCATAGCGGTCGCCGCTGTCGGCGAGCAGCGTGACCACCGAACCACTACGCCCCGCAGCGACCATCTCGGCCAGTAACTGAAACGCGCCCCACAGATTGGTGCCGGTCGACGGCCCCACCCGGCGCCCCAGAACCGTGCCGACGTGACGTGCCGCGGCCACCGAGGCGGCATCGGGCACCGACACCATGGCATCCACGACGCCCGGCAGGAATGACGGTTCCACCCGCGGCCGGCCGATGCCTTCGATTCGAGACGACGCGCCCGTGAACACCTCGCGGTCACCCTGGAGCCACGATGGGTAGAACGCCGAATTCTCTGGATCCACCACGCACAGCCGCGTGGCATGGCGCCGATAGCGGATGAAACGTCCGATGGTCGCGCTGGTGCCACCGGTGCCGGCGCCCACCACGATCCACTCGGGAACCGGATGCGCCTCGTCGCGCATCTGCGCGTAGATGGACTCCGCGATGTTGTTGTTGCCGCGCCAGTCGGTGGCCCGCTCAGCGTTGGTGAACTGGTCCAGATAGTGTCCGCCGGTCTGCTGCGCCAGCCGTTCGGCCTCGTCGTACACCTGCGCTGACTCGTCGACGAAATGGCAACGGCCGCCTTGAGATTCGATCAACTCGATCTTGGCTGGGCTGGTCGAAGCCGGCATCACGGCAATGAACTCCAGGCCCAGCAGCGCCGCGAAATAAGCCTCCGACACTGCTGTGGATCCCGAGGAGGCCTCGATGACCGTGGTGCTCTCGCCGATCAAGCCATTGCATAAGCCGTACAGGAACAGCGACCGCGCCAGCCGGTGTTTGAGGCTGCCGGTGATGTGGGTGCTTTCGTCCTTCAGGTACAGCTGCAAGTCGACGGAGGAACTCCACGCGGCCGGCAGCGGGTACCGCAGCAGGTGGGTGTCGGCGCTACGCCGGGCGTCGGCCTCGATCAACCGGACGGCTTTGTCGACCCAGTGCCGGTCGGTGCCGCGTGCCGAGATCCCGGAATTCACCGCGCCGAGATAGCCGGCAGTGTCACATCCGCGGTGATCCCGGCCCGGCCACCGCCGGTCGGGGCGGCCACCAGAGTCAGCAGCGTCGCTTCCGGTCGGCAGCAGAAGCGCACCGGCGCGTACGGCGATGTGCCGATGCCTGCAGACACGTGCAGCTGCGTGTGCGACCCCCACCGAGACGGACCCTTGACCCGCGACGTGTCGATGTCGCAGTTGGTCACCAGGGCGCCGTAGAACGGAACGCACAGCTGCCCGCCGTGGGTGTGCCCGGCCAGCACCAGCTGATAACCGTCTTCGGCGAACCGGTCCAGCACCCGCGTGTAGGGCGCGTGGGTCACGCCCAGGCTGAGATTGGCCGCGGGGTTCGGCCGCCCGGCGATGGTGTCGTAGCGGTCGCGGTTCAGGTGCGGGTCATCGACACCGGCCACCGCAATCAGCTGACCGTTCACCTCGATCTCGCGGCGGGTATGCGTCATGTCCAGCCAGCCGCGCTCGGTGAATGCTGCGCGCAGGTCCTGCCAGGGCAACGGTTCGCCGGTGATCCGGTGTGAAGGCTTGAACAGGTAGTTGGCCGGGTTCTTCGGCTTCGGGCCGAAGTAGTCGTTGCTACCGAACACAAACAGGCCCGGCACTGCGAGCAAGTCTCCGAGGGCCTGCACGACGGCCGGCACCGCCTTTGGGTGAGACAGGTTGTCGCCGGTGTTGACCACCAGGTCGGGGTCCCAGGAGCCCAGCTCGCGCAGCCAGGCCTGCTTGCGGTGCTGCCGCGGCATCATGTGCAGATCGGATAGGTGCAGCACCCGCAGCGGCGACGAGCCAGGCGACAGCACCGGCATGGTTACCTCGCGAACCACAAATGCGTTGCGCTCGATCAGTGACGCGTAGGCGATGCCTGTCGCCAATGATCCGCCGATGGTGATGGCCGCATTACGCACGATCGCAGACATGAACGCAGCCTACTTGCTTGCTGGCGCTGATGACCTGTTCTCGCTGGTCATCGTTACAAAGACCACACAGCTGTTTACCGTTATGGCGGCGGCGGGCCGAGCACCGGCACCGTGATCGGTGGCAGGCCAGGAATCTCCACAACCGTCGATCCCACTTGAGGCGGTGGTCCGCCGTCCAGGCCAGGTATCGGAAGCGAGATCGGAGGCGGTGGTGGTGGCGCCGGTGGGATGCCGTTACTGACCTGGATCGTGATGATCGAACCAGGGATGGTCGAGCCCGACGGACTGGTCCCGATCACCTGCCCTGACAGTGCGGAACTGTTAACCCAGGAAGGCTGCGGGGACAGCTGGAACCCGGCCTCCTTGATTCGGTTCTGGGCCAAGTCCAGGTCCATACCGTTGACATCGGGCACCTTGGAACCGGGCCCGCCGTCGACGTACTGCGGATCGGTGGGCGGTAGTACCACATTCGGCGGCGTGAACTGCTTCATGGCGGTGAACCACGTCTGCGCTGGCTCCTTGCCGCCGTACAGGTCACCCTTGCCGCATTGGCGCAGTGGGAACGAGCAGATGTCTGACGGCGTCGCCGAATCGTCGTAGATGTAGTTAGCAGCGGCGTACGCATTGGTGAAGCCGACGAATGCCGAGGACCGGTAGGCCTCGGTGGTACCGGTCTTTCCGGAAACCGGGAAGTTCCACCCCACCGAGTGGGCCGAACCAGCCGCGGTACCGCTGATGGCGTCCTTACCCATGGCGTTGGCCAGGGTGTTGGCCAGCCCCTCGGGCACCACCTGCTCGCAGGTCTGGGTCGTTACCGAAACCTCGTTGCCGCGCCGGTCGTAAATCTTGTCGATCGGGTTGGGCGGGCACCATTTGCCGCCGGACGCCAGCGTCGCTGCCACGTTGGACAGCTCCAGGGCGTTGACCTGGATCGGGCCGAGGGTGAACGAGCCAATGTTCTGCCGCTTGACGAAGTCGGCCAGGCTCTCGTTGTTGTTCGGGTCATACGCCCGGGCTGTGCCCGGTTCGGCATACGAACGCAGGCCCAGCTTGACCGCCATGTCGACCACGCGCCCTACGCCGATCTGCGAGATGAGTTTGGCGAACGCCGTGTTGGGTGAGCTAGCCAGGGCCTGGGTGACGTTCATGGAGCCCGCGTATTTGCCGACGTTCTCCACACACCAGGTGTCCTTCGGGCAACCTTTCGCACCGCCGCTACCCAGCCCCTTGGCCTCGAACCGGTACGGCACGGTCAAGGTTGCGTTGATGCCCATACCCATGTCCATCGCAGCCGCGGTGGTGAACAGCTTGAAAATGGACCCAGCACCGTCACCGACGAGGGAAAAGGGTTGCGCCTGCATGGTCTCTTTGGCATCGGAGTTAAGGCCGTAGGTGCGGTTGCTGGCCATGGCGACCACCGCGTGGTTGTCCTTGCCCGGCCTGATCACACTCATGACGCTGGCGATGCCGTCGATGGTGGGCGAGGCGATGCCATTGATCGACGACTTGACGGTGTTCTGGATGTCGGGGTCCAGGTTGGTGCGGATCAGGTAACCGCCCTTGGCCACCTGGTCCTTGCTGATCCCGGCACGGGCCAGATACTCCAGCGCATAGTCGCAGAAGAACGCCCGATCACCGGCTGCGATGCAGCCGCGCGCCAACTGGTTTGGCTGGGGCAGCACTCCGAGCGGCTGCTCCTTGGCCGCACGCAACGCGTCGGCCTCCTGCGGGACGTTCTCGATCATCGTGTCGAGCACCAGGTTCCGACGGGCCAGAGCGCCCTCAGGATTGGTGTATGGATCGAGCCCGGATGTGGACTGCACCATGCCCGCCAGTAGCGCGGCCTGCTGCCAGTTGAGCTGGGAGGCATTGATGCCGAAATAGGTCTGGGCCGCATCTTGGATGCCGAACGCGCCGTTACCGAACGACACCAGATTCAGATAGCGGGTCAGGATTTCAGATTTGGTGAACGTCTTGTCTAGGGTCAGCGCCATCCGGATCTCGCGCAGCTTGCGGGCCGGAGTGGTCTCGATGGCGGCGCGACGGTCGGCGTCGGTCTGGGCGATCACCAGCAGTTGGTAGTTCTTGACGTACTGCTGTTCCAGCGTCGAACCGCCGCGAGTGTCAGGAGCGCCGGACATATAGCCTGACAAGCCGGTCAGCGTGCCTTTCCAGTCGACACCGTTGTGCTCGGCGAACCGCTTGTCCTCAATCGAGACGATGGCGAGCTTCATGGTGTTGGCGATCTGGTCGCTGGGCACCTCGAACCGACGCTGGCTGTATAGCCAGGCGATCGGGTTGCCTTTGATGTCGACCATGGTCGACACCGCCGGTGCGTCACCTTCGACCAGTTGGGCCGAGCCGTTAGCCACCACGTCTGACGCCCGATTGGACATCAGGCCGATGCCGCCCACGACGGGAAACATCATGGCAGCGAGCACGACACTGGCCAGTAGACAGCACCAAGCCAGCTTCACGACGGTGACCGCGGTCGGAGGACCAGTCTGCGGACGGCTCTGCGGTCGCTCGGACATGGGTAACAGAGTAGCCACACTGCCCGGGAACTCCCCGCACACCGGTCGCATACCACGTAGCCAGCGGATGCATGGCGCTACGACACGGCGCAAAATTGACGGCTGGACGCTCGTCCCAAAAAAGCGGCCGTCAACCATTGCGCAGATGGCCCCTGACCACCTAACTTGGACACACAATGCGACCTAGGTAACACTATGGAGCGCAATGTGGCATAAATCGCATCAGCGATCCGTGCCGTGGCTGGGCCGTCGTGAGACGGTGTGACGAAGGGATCGCTGGTGGCAGATACTCGGCCAGTAGTTAGCAGGACAATCGCTAGCCCTACCGTTGACGGTGTAGTCCAGGTAGTCCAGCCAGAGGCCGAGGCCAGAATCGCCTGGGTGTCGCAGGCCCGCTGCAGGCAGGCCGATCCCGATGAGCTGTTCGTCCGCGGCGCCGCCCAGCGCAAGGCAGCCGTTATCTGCCGGCATTGCCCGGTGATCCTCGAATGCGGCGCAGACGCTCTGGATAACCGCGTCGAATTCGGTGTGTGGGGCGGCATGACTGAGCGTCAGCGCCGAGCTTTGCTCAAGCAGCACCCCGAGGTGGTGTCTTGGGCGGAGTTCTTCGCCACTCAGCGCAAGCATCGCAGCGCGGTTTAATTCGGTACTGGCGCTGCGTAATTCAGCGGGGCGCGACCGCGTCGGTTTGTGCCGCCGCATTCTGAGGTGAGTGCGGTCTTTCAGTCAGGTGTCCGACCATGCCCGAAAAGGGCGACGCCCGACTTTCGTGTTGCGATCGCGCTAAGCCGTGAACCGCGTCAGGCTTTGGCGTCCCCGGTGATCTGATCGGCGATGGCGCGCAACGCATCCAGGTCTGAGACGTCGAACGGCAGTGACGGCACGCCGACCAAAGCAACATGTGGATTGGCCCCAGTGAAACGGGACAGCAGCCGTACCTCACGCTTGGACACCACGGTGCGGTCGGCATGAATGCGCAACGCAGCTGCGGTCAGTGCATCGGATTCATCGGCGCCGTCCAGGGAGTCGGCCGCCTCGCTAGCGATATCGTGGCTCAAGTCGCACAGCATCGGATGGGTGCGGTTCAGGATCAGGCCGGCCAGCGGCATCTTCTCCTGTGACAACCGGTCCACGAAAAACGACGCCTCCCGCAGGGCATCGGGTTCGGCGGCCGAGACGACCACGAACCGCGTGCCTGGGCGCTTCAGCAATTCGTAAGTGCGCTCGGCCTTTTCCCGGAATCCACCGAACGTCGCATCCAGGGATTGCACGAAACTGGCTGCGTCGGAAAGCATTTGGGAGCCCAGTACCGTTGAGAGTGCCTTCATGGCCAGGCCCATGGCGCCGGTCACCAGCCGGCCCAATCCGCGACCCGGCGCCAGCAGGAGCCGCCACAGTCGGCTATCCATGAAGTTGCCCAAGCGTTTTGGCGCGTCGAGGAAGTCCAACGCGTTGCGTGACGGCGGGGTATCGACGACCACCAGATCCCACTTGTCCTGGGACAGCAGCTGGCCTAGTTTCTCCATCGCCATGTACTCCTGCGTGCCCGACAATGAGGTGGCGACGGTTTGGTAGAACTGGTTCTCCAGAATCGCGTCGGCGCGGTCCGGACCCGAATACTGCGTCACCATCTCATCGAAGGTGCGCCGCATGTCGAGCATCATGGCGTGCAGTTCGCCGGGTACCTCGGGCGCCAGCGGGACCCGCTGCGGGGTGTTGCCAAGGTCTTTGATGCCCAGTGCCTGTGCGAGTCGCTTGGCCGGGTCAATGGTCAGCACGACGACGGTACGCCCGTACTCGGCGGCCCGCAGCGCCATTGCGGCGGCGGTGGTGGTCTTGCCGACTCCGCCTGCGCCGCAACACACGACGACGCGGGTCTCCGGATCCGACAGGACCGCGTGCATGTCGAGCGGCGGGGGCTTGCTGATCACTTCTTTACCCCTTGCTCTTCCAGGGCTTCGGCGAGTTCGTACAGGCTGCCCAGGTCGACGCCCTCGGGCAGGGCCGGAAGCTCCAGCTGCGGGACGTTGATCGCCTCGAGCTGGTCGGCGCTTTCGGCGCGTGCGTTCATGCGGGTCGCATGCTGGATGGTTTCCGTCAGCAGCCCGGCAAAGTCGTCGTCGGACAACGTGATTCCGGCTTCGGTGAGCCCGGCGCGGATGGCATCGGCATCGATGTCGCCCTCCGCCGCCTTGGCGAGGTCCTCATCGGACAGGTAGGCCGGGATGTTGCGGTTGATGATCACGCTGCCGATGGGCAGTCCCAGCCCGCGCAGTTCGTCGATGGCCTCCAGGGTCTCCTGCACCGGCAGCGCCTCCAACAGGGTCACCAGATGGATGGCAGTCAGTTCCGAATGGAGCAGCTTGACCACGCCGTCGGCCTGCGAGTGCACGGGGCCACCCTTGGCTAGTTCGGACACGGCCTTGGTGACATCGAGGAATCGGGAGATCCGACCGGTCGGCGGAGCGTCCACCACCACCGCGTCGTACACGCGTTGGTTGCCCTTGAGGCCCTTCCCGCCCTTCTCGTTGCGCGTCACGATCTCTTTGATCTTGCCGGTCAGCAACACGTCGCGCAGGCCAGGGGCAATGGTGGTGGCGAATTCGACGGCACCGATCTTGTGCATGGCGCGGCCGGCGATGCCGAGGTTGTAGAACATGTCCAGGTATTCCAGGAACGCTGCTTCGGTATCAACGGCCAGCGCATTGACCTGTCCGCCACCTTCAGCGGTGGCGACTTTGACCTCGTCGTACGGCAGCGGCGGCACGTCGAATAGCTGAGCGATGCCCTGCCGCCCCTCCACCTCGACCAGCAACACGCTGCGACCATCTGAGGCCATGGCAAGGGCCAGCGCGGCGGCGATGGTCGTCTTGCCGGTTCCGCCTTTACCGGTGACGAAATGCAGACGTGCCTTGTTCAGGCGCGCCGGCCAGCCGAGGTGCGCATGGCCGGTGGATTCGGTTGTCACCCCAGCATGTTAACCATGGGATAGTTGGCGGCCGATAAGCTCGGTGCCATGAGCGAACCGATCCGGTGGGAATACGCCACCGTCCCGTTGCTGATCCACGCCACCAAGCAGATCCTCGATCAATGGGGTCAGGACGGCTGGGAGCTGGTGTCGGTGCTGGCGAACCCGAGCGGTGAGCAGCACGTCGCGTACCTGAAGCGGCCGAAGTGAGCGCGGGGAACTGGTCGCAACGGTTGGCCGAACTCGGTCTGGAACTGCCGGAAGTTGTTGCGCCACTGGCGGCCTACGTGCCGGCCGTGCGGAGCGGCAACCTGGTGTACACCGCGGGCCAACTGCCGATGCAGTCCGGCAAGCTGCCCCGCGACGGCAAGGTCGGCGCAGAGGTGACCGCTGACGAGGGCAAGGCACTTGCGCGAGTATGCGCCCTGAACGCCTTGGCTGCCGTGCACTCTCTGGTCGGTATCGACTCGGTGGTGCGAGTGGTCAAGGTGGTCGGGTTCGTCGCTTCGGCGCCTGGATTCAACGGCCAACCGGGTGTCGTCAACGGGGCTTCGGAGTTGCTCCGTGAGGTATTCGGTGAGGCCGGTGCGCATGCGCGCTCGGCGGTCGGGGTGTCCGAGTTGCCGTTGAATGCGCCGGTTGAGGTGGAGTTGATCGTCGAGGTCGCGTGAGCGACGGTCAGGCGGAGGTCGCGTGAGCGACGGTCAGGCGGAGGTCGCGTGAGCGACGGTCAGGCAGAGGTCGCGTGAGCGACGGTCAGGCGGAGGTCGCGTGACCCATCCCGCATATGGCGAACTGCGCCCGGTGACTGAGTCGGCGTCGGTGCTGCTGTGCGACAACCCCGGCATCATGACGCTGGACGGCACCAACACCTGGGTGCTGCACGGCTCCGGCTCGGATGAGATGGTGATCGTCGACCCTGGGCCGGACGATGCCGCCCATCTCGAGCGCGTCGCCGCGCTGGGCAAGATTCAGCTGGTGCTGATCAGTCACAAGCACGACGACCACACCGGTGGCATAGACAAGCTGGTCGACCTGACCGGAGCGGTGGTGCGGTCGGTGGGCAGTGGCTTCTTGAGAGGGCTCGGCGGTCCACTGAGCGACGGCGAGGTGATCGATGCCGCCGGCCTGCGAATCAAAGTTCTTGCTACGCCGGGGCATACCGCGGATTCGTTGTCGTTCCTGATTGATGACGGCGACGGTGGCGGTGCTGTGTTGACCGCGGACACCGTGCTCGGCCGCGGCACCACCGTCATCGACAGCGAGGACGGCAGCCTGCGTGAGTACCTGGAATCGCTGCGTCGACTGCAGGGTCTGGGGCCGCGCACCGTGCTGCCCGGCCACGGGCCCGACCTGCCCGACCTGGTTGAGGTGACCACCATGTATCTGGCCCATCGCGAAGAGCGGCTGGACCAGGTGCGCGACGCTCTACGGACGCTAGGCGAGGACGCAACCGCACGGCAGGTCGTCGAGCATGTCTATACCGACGTCGACCAGAAGCTGTGGGACGCAGCCGAGAAATCGGTGACGGCCCAACTGGACTACTTGCGGCGCTGACCGCCAGAGACGCCGAAACTGCATTCCTGCAGGAGAAGTCCGAGTACGGACCTGCCGGAATGCAGTTTCGGCGAAAGCTAGCCGAGAACTAGCGGGCGCGCCTCGCGAGGCGCTCGCTGTCGCTGATCAGCACGCTCTTGCCCTCGAGCCGGATCCAGCCCCGGTGGGCGAAGTCGGCCAATGCCTTGTTCACCGTTTCGCGGGAGGCACCGACCAGCTGGGCGATCTCTTCTTGCGTGAGATCGTGCGTCACCCGCAGCGCGCCGCCTTCCTGGGTGCCGAAGCGCTGGGCCAGCTGCAGCAGCTGCTTGGCTACGCGGCCGGGCACGTCGGTGAAGATCAGGTCAGCCAGGTTGTTGTTGGTGCGACGCAGGCGGCGGGCCAGAACCCGCAGCAGCTGCTCGGCGATCTCCGGTCGATCGGCGATCCAGGCACGCAGCGCCTCGCGATCCATCGACACGGCGCGCACCTCAGTGATGGTGGTGGCGCTGGACGTCCGCGGGCCCGGGTCGAAGATCGACAGCTCGCCGAACATGTCCGACGGTCCCATGATCGTCAGCAGGTTCTCGCGGCCATCCGGTGAACGGCGACCGATCTTCACCTTGCCGGTGATGATGATGTACAGGCGGTCACCGGGCTCGCCCTCGGCGAACACGGTATGTCCGCGCGGGAAATCGACCGGTTGTAGCTGCTTGGTCAGTGCGGATACCGCGGTGGGCTCTACACCCTGGAAGATTCCGGCCCTCGCCAGGATCTCGTCCACGTTGCTCCCTAATGCTGATGAGTGATATGACACGCGCGCAGGCCAACCAGTGAACTGGTTAACGAAGTCAGTCTAGTAGTAAGCCGCATCGCAACATGCCAACGCTACACACGATTTGCATGCCGGGTCTGCCGAAACTGCGGATTGGCTCCCGAGTGCGTCCCCGAGTGCGCGTACATCGGGCTGGGCAGTTCGGGTTCGCTGAATGCTCCTAATGGGTTGTTCCGCAGCGGGGATGCTGTGGGCAGAGCCCGCGGAGCGTCAATTCGCGATGTCACCCTGTGCGGCAGCGTGTCGGCATCGGAGGTGGTCAGGGCACATGCGGCCTTGACCTTCTCTACGAATGCCTTCACATCGGCGGCAGTGTAGGTGTCCTTCGAGGTGTCCAACATCGACTCAAGGCGGCCCAACCCGAAGGTTGCCAGCATTAGCAACCCGGGGATGCACACAACGAGCAACCAAGACACAAGGCTGAAGTAAACACGCCGAAGGTCTCAGGGTGGTCACGAAACGCCACCGGTCAAAGTATCCTTAGGCGTTTCTCTCAGTACGCTTACCGGCGTGCCTGCCAGACGCTCCGCCGCGAAATATGACCGTGAAACCCACCTCGGCTTGGTGCGCCGCGCGCGTCGCATGAATCGTGAACTAGCACAAGCCTTTCCGCATGTTTATTGCGAGCTTGATTTCACCAATCCGCTTGAGCTCACCGTGGCTACCATCCTGTCGGCGCAAAGCACCGACAAGCGGGTCAACCTGACCACCCCGGCGCTGTTCGCCACCTACCGCACCGCGCTCGACTATGCCCAAGCCAACCGGACCGAGCTCGAAGAACTGATCCGGCCGACCGGCTTCTACCGCAACAAGGCGTCCTCGCTGATGGGTCTGGGACAGGAGCTGGTGGCCCGTTTCGACGGCGAGGTGCCGCATACGCTCGACGAACTGGTGACATTGCCAGGCATCGGTCGCAAGACCGCCAACGTGGTCCTGGGCAACGCCTTCGAGATCCCGGGCATCACCGTGGATACCCATTTCGGCCGGCTGGTGCGACGCTGGCGCTGGACCGAAGAAGAGGACCCGGTCAAGGTCGAATTCGCGGTCGGCGAACTGATCCCCCGCAAAGAGTGGACGGTGTTGTCGCACCGCGTGATCTTCCACGGCCGCCGGGTGTGCCATGCCCGCAAGCCGGCGTGTGGGGTGTGCGTGCTGGCCGCCGACTGCCCGTCGTTCGGCACAGGACCAACCGACCTCGCAACGGCGGCCGCCCTGGTGAAAGGTCCCGAGACCGAACATCTGCTGGCGTTGGCGGGTGTGGTGGAGGCCGACGCGTGAGCAATGCAGGTCGCTGGACCATTGCGGTGCTTGCTGTCTTCGTGGTCATCGGAGTGGCGCTTTGGCGTCAACTGGACGATGAGCAGCCCCGCAGTGCCCCGGCATCGCCGGGGCCTTCGGCGGCCGCCCGCGCGCACCGCGACGCCGACACTGCCCAGGCCCTGGCCGGCCCGCGCGCTCGCGCAGCGCTGCGGCCGTGCCCGCCGGCGGGTACCGGGCCGGGGCCCGAGGCATTGCGCGGCATCTCAGCGGAATGCGCCGCCGACGGCTCTTCGGTCGATGTCGAGGCGATGGTCGCCGGCCGCGCGGTGGTGCTGAACCTGTGGGCCTATTGGTGCGGGCCGTGTGCCGACGAACTGCCGGCCATGGCGGAATATCAGCGCCGGATGGGTAACAAGGTGACGGTCGTGACGGTGCACCAGGACGAGAACGAGACCGCCGGGTTACTGCGGCTGGCCGATCTCGGCGTCACCCTACCGACGCTGCAAGACGGTCGACGGCTGATCGCTGCCGCGCTGCACGTCCCCAATGTCATGCCAGCGACCGCCGTGCTGCGCTCAGACGGTACCGTTGCTGGAATCCTGCCCCGGCCGTTCACCAGCGCCGACGAGATCGCCGCGGCCGTGAACCCACAGTTAGGAGTGTCGGGGTGAGTGAACTGAACCCACAGGCTGCCCCGGCCTGGCTGCGCCCACTGGTCGAGAACGCCGCAGACCTGCCGCAGGCCTATCGGCGTCGGGTGCCGGCGAGCGTGCTGGCCTCGATAACTGCGGCCGGTGCCACCGCGGCGCTGACCGGCTCCAAGCGGGACGCCGCGGTGCTGGTGCTGTTCTCCGGGGCCCCGGACGCGCCGGCCGGGCAACTTCCGCCCGACGCCGACCTGCTGGTCACCGTGCGGGCTTCGACATTGCGGCACCATGCCGGACAGGCTGCGTTTCCTGGCGGTGCCGCCGATCTGGGCGACAACGGACCAGTGGGCACGGCGCTGCGCGAGGCCCGCGAGGAGACCGGGCTGGATGCCACCAGACTGCAGCCCCTGGCGACGCTGGATCGAATGTTCATCCCGCCCTCGGGTTTTCACGTCGTCCCGGTCTTGGCGTACTCGCCCGAGCCGGGTCCCGTCGAAGTCGTCGATCCGGCCGAGACAGCGATCGTCGCGAGGGTTCCGGTCCGCGCGTTCGTCAACCCCGAGAACCGGCTGATGGTGTACCGCAAGGAGAACACCAGCCGGTTCGCCGGGCCGGCCTTCCTGCTCAACCAGATGCTGGTGTGGGGCTTCACTGGACAGGTGATCTCGGCAATCCTGGACGTCGCCGGGTGGGCGCAGCCATGGAACACCGATGACGTGCATGAACTGGACGAGGCAATGGCGCTCGTCGGCAACTTCAACAGATACCGTGTTCACCAACAATGACACCATCACAGTGGCTTGATATGGCCGTCCTGGCAGTCGCTTTCGTTTTCGCCATCTCTGGCTGGCGTTCCGGGGCGCTGGGCTCCCTGCTGTCCTTTCTCGGCGTAGTGCTGGGCGCAGTGGCCGGCGTGTTGCTGGCGCCGCACGTCGTCGAACACATCACCGGGCCGCGCACCAAGTTGTTCGTAGCGCTGTTTCTGATCCTGGGTCTGGTGGTCATCGGCGAGATCGCCGGTGTCGTACTGGGCCGTGCAGTACGCGGGGCCATCCGCAATCGGGCGCTGCGGGGACTGGATTCGGTGGTCGGGGTCGCCCTGCAGGTGATCGCGGTGCTATTGGTCGCATGGCTGCTGGCCACCCCGCTGGCTACATCGGACCAGCCGAATTTGGCTGCTGCGGTGCGGGGTTCGCGGCTGCTGTCCCAGGTGGACAGCGTGGCACCGTCCTGGCTGAAGCGGGTGCCGACGCGCCTGTCGACGCTCTTGAACAGTTCCGGTCTGCCGGCCGTGCTGCCGTTCGGGCGCACGCCGGTGATCAACGTCGACGCTCCTGATGCGACGCTTGCGAGCGATCCGGTGGTTGGTGCCGACCAGGCCAGCGTCGTGAAAATTCGTGGCGTGGCCCAGAGCTGCCAGAAGGTGTTGGAAGGCACGGGTTTTGTGGTGGCGCCCAACCGGGTGATGTCCAACGCACACGTGGTCGCCGGATCCAACTCGGTCACCGTCGAAGTGACCGGCCCTGACGCCAAGACCTACGACGCCAAGGTGGTGTCCTACGACCCGGATGC
Source organism: Mycobacterium sp. OTB74 (assembly GCF_029892685.1). Lineage (GTDB taxonomy): Bacteria > Actinomycetota > Actinomycetes > Mycobacteriales > Mycobacteriaceae > Mycobacterium. The sequence goes on from NZ_JARXVD010000003.1 coordinate 129,135, forward strand.
CGACATCTCGATCCTGGACGTGCCGAACCTGCCGTCACCGCCCCTGAACCTCGACATGCGTGAGGCCGCCACCGGCACCGACGTCATCGTCATGGGGTATCCAGGCGGCGGCAACTTCGCTGCGACTCCGGCGCGCATTCGCGAGATCATCAAACTCAACGGGCCGGACATCTACCACACCACCACGGTGACGCGTGAGGTCTACACCATCAGAGGCAATGTCCGGCAAGGCAATTCCGGCGGCCCGCTGATCGACCGCGGCGGCAAGGTGCTCGGGGTGGTGTTCGGGGCCGCGGTCGACGATGCCGATACCGGCTTCGTGCTGACTGCGAACGAAATATCCAAGCAGGTGCTCAAGGCGGCCAACCAGGACCCGGTGCCGACCGGCAAGTGCGTGTCAGCCGGGTAGCTGGGTCAGGAAGCCCGACAACTCTTTGTTGACCTCCGCGGGGCTTTCTTCGTGCGCGAAATGCCCTGTGCCGGTGAGGGATACGAACTGTGTCTGGGGTGCATAGCGCGCCGTGTCACGCACCGGGGCGTCTAGCACGTACGGGTCGGCGGACCCGTGGATGTGCAGTACCGGAACCTGGGTGGGCTGCTTCATGGCGCGCATGAATCGCCAACCCTCACTGCGCAACTGGCTGCGCACCGCCCACCGCTGGTACTCCAGCGCCGAGTGGGCAGCGAACGGTATCTGGATGGCGGTGCGCATGTGCCGCATCGATTCGGAGAAGTCGGTTGAGGCGACCCACCCCACTCCGCCGCGGCTGCGAGCGAGTTGCTCGACGGCGGCGCCGTCGCGGCGAGTCAGGACATGCTCGGGCCAGCGCGGCATCTGATTGCGCAGCATCCACGGCAACAGCGCGGCGCGTTGGTGTGCGTCGGCTAGCGCCGACCTGCGGAGCGCCAACGGATGGGGTGAGCTGATTAGCGCGATGCTGCGGACCGCCCGCGGGTGCAGCACTGCGGTCGCCCAGCACACCAGCCCGCCGTCGGCGTGGCCGACCAGCGTGGCCGACTTGTGTCCCAGCGCCCGCACCAGCCCCGCGGTGTCGCCGGCCAGCGTCCAGCCGTCATAGCCGCGCGGGGGTTTGTCGCTGCCGCCGTAGCCACGTAGATCCACCGCAACCACGCGGGCACCGGACAGGCCGCGCAGTTGATGCCGCCACGAATACCAGAACGAGCCGAAACCGTGCAGCAGGATGATCAGCGGGCGGTCGGCGTGGGCGGAATCGCCCGCTTTTCCACGGTCGGGCTGCGAGCTCTCGCCCTCCACAACGTGGAACCGGATGCCGTTGGCGTGAACCTGAAGATGACGCCACGGGCCGTCGATCCAGACGATCGAGGGGTCAGGCGCTGGCACTACCAGCCTGAAGGGTCGCTCGTGGGCGTGCCGCCCGGACGCAGCGCCGCGTCCGCGGGCTTGTCATGGCCTGGCGTGAGCGCCACCCTGGCTTCCTTCACCGAAGCGATGGTGTCCTGCGGACCCCGGATCTTGCGGACCTTCAGATACCCGAACAAAGCCAGTGCGCCCGTCGTCAGCAGCATCAGCACGAACACGATCAGGTAGGCCACCCACTTCCACACCCACAGTTCGAGCACCGTACCGAGGAAGAAGAAGAAAAAGAAGGTGGAGTAGAACAGCACCACCAGTGCTGCGATGAAGAAGATGCTGCCGGTCAGGCCCTTCTTCACGTCGCGGGTGATCTCGGCGCGGGCCAGCTCGACTTCGGCGCGCACCAGTGTCGACATGTGTGCGGTGGCGTCCTTGACCAGATCACCGATCGACGGATCGGCCTTCGGTGCGTGTGGATCCACCAGCGGGATCGATGTCACCGTGGCTGGAACTGCGCCATTCTTGCGGTCGCCATTGCTCACGAACACGTCCTCCCGGCGTCGGTGTAGTCCTGGCATATGTTGCCACGTGGGAAGCCGGTTAACGATGGGGCCCGACGTTAGAATGGCCCGGCTTGGTGACGGGTATGTCGTCGCCGCAGATCTGGAGATGTCTCACGATGCGTTTGCGACTCCGTTGGCCCGCTCTGGTGGCAGTGCCTCTGCTCTTCATTGCACTTGTCATCAGGTCTGGAGGGTTGGAACCCCAGGCGCATGCGGCGCCACTGCTGCCGCTCGGTGGGGGTTCGGGCATCGTGGTGGACGGCGACACCTACTGCACGCTCACTACCATCGGCACCGACAACAGAGGCAAGCTGGTCGGCTTCACTTCGGCGCACTGCGGCGGCCCCGGCCATCAGGTGTCCGCAGAGGGCGCAGAGGATCACGGAATCGTCGGGACGATGGTGGCCGGCAATGAGGCCCTGGACTACGCCGTCATCGAGTTCGACCCGGCGAAGGTGCAGCCGGTCAACACCGTCAACGGCTTCGCAATCGATGGCATTGGCCCGGACCCGGCATTCGGCCAGGTCGCCTGCAAGCTGGGGCGTACGACTGGTTACACCTGTGGCGTCACTTGGGGGCCGGGACAGGATCCAGGCACCATCGTGGACCAGGTGTGCGGGCAGCCGGGAGACTCGGGCGCACCGGTGACCGTGGACAACCGGCTGGTCGGCATGATCCATGGCGCGTTCAGCGACAACCTGCCCACTTGCGTGGTGAAGTACGTGCCGCTGCACACGCCCGCTGTGACGGTGTCGATCAATGCAGTGCTCGGGGACGTCGCGGCCAAGAACCGGCCGGGGGCGGGCTTCGTTCCGGTCGGAGCCTGATCTCCGCCCGCGAGCAGCGAACCGCTCGCGGGCGAAGCCAGTCTCGCTACTTGCTGGCCCGGATCGCCTGGAACACGGTGGGATCCACCAGCGTCGAGGTGTCACCGAGTTCGCGACCCTCGGCGACGTCACGCAGCAGACGCCGCATGATCTTGCCGCTGCGGGTCTTCGGCAGCTCGGGGACCACGTGGATTTCCCGTGGCTTGGCGATCGGCGAAATCTCCATGGCCACCTGTGCGCGCAGTTCATCGATCATGTTGTCGGCACCGCCGTGGGCGCTTTCTTTGAGGATGACGAATGCGCAGATCGCCTGGCCGGTGGTGTCGTCGCTGGCGCCGACGACGGCGGCCTCGGCCACCCCGGCATGCCCGACCAGCGCGGACTCCACCTCGGCGGTGGAGATGCGGTGTCCGGAGATGTTCATGACGTCATCGATGCGGCCCAGCACCCAGATGTTGCCGTCGGAGTCGTAACGGGCGCCGTCGCCGGCGAAGTACCAACCCTGCTCGGCGTACCGGGACCAGTAGGTCTCCTTGAAACGCTCGTCGTCGCCCCAAATGCCGCGCAGCATCGACGGCCACGGCTGATCGAGCACCAGGTAGCCGGTGACGTGTTCCTCGTCATCGGCGCCGGGCACCAGTTCCTTGCCCTCGTCGTCGACGATCTTGGCACTGATGCCCGGTAGTGGGGTCATCGCCGAGCCGGGTTTGGTGGCCGTCACACCGGGCAGCGGCGAGATCATCATGGAGCCGGTTTCGGTCTGCCACCAGGTGTCCACGATGGGGGTCTTGTTGGCGCCGATGACTTCGCGGTACCAGCGCCAGGCTTCGGGGTTGATGGGTTCGCCGACGCTGCCCAGCAAGCGCAGGCTGGACAGGTCATGCGCGGCTGGGATCTGCCGACCCAGCTTCATGAACGTGCGGATCAGCGTGGGAGCCGTGTAATAGATTGTGACACCGTACTTTTCGATGATCTCGAAGTGCCGGTGTTCGGTCGGTGAGGCGGGCGTTCCCTCGTACAGGATCTGGGTGACGCCATTGGACAGCGGCCCGTACGTGATGTAGGTATGCCCGGTGACCCAGCCGATGTCGGCGGTGCACCAGAACACGTCGGACTCGGGCTTGATGTCGAAGACGTTGTAGTGCGTGTAGGACGCCTGGGTAAGGAAGCCGCCGCTGGTGTGCACAATGCCCTTGGGCTTGCCCGTGGTGCCGGAGGTGTAGAGCAGGAACAGTGGCTGCTCGGCGTCGAATGCTTCGGGGGTGTGCTCGGGCGAGGCCGGGTCGACGGTCTGGTGCCACCACAGGTCGCGGCCCTCGGTCCAGTTGACGTCGATTCCGGTGCGGCGCACCACCAGCACGTGCTCGATGCTCGGCGCATCTGCGACTGCTTCGTCGACGGCGTCCTTGAGTGAGGCCGCCTTGCCGCGCCGGTACTGCCCGTCGGTGGTGATGACGAGCTTGGCCTCGGCATCATCGATGCGCGCCTTGAGCGCCGAAGCCGAGAATCCAGCGAAGACGACCGAATGCATCAGGCCAAGGCGCGCACACGCCAGCATGGCGACGATGGCTTCGGGCACCATCGGCATATAGATGGCGACGCGGTCGCCGGCCCGCAGGCCCAGGGCTGTCAGGGCGTTGGCGGCCCGGCAGACCTCGTCCTTGAGTTGGGCGTAGGTGATGGCACGCTCATCGGCCACCGGTTCGCCGACCCATTGGATGGCGACCCGATCGCCGTTGCCGGCCTCGACATGGCGGTCGACGCAGTTGTAGGCAACGTTCAATTTCCCGTCGGCGAACCACTTGGCGAACGGTGCCTGTGACCAGTCCATAACTTCGGTAAAAGGTGTGGCCCAGGACAATCGCTGTCCTTGTTGGCGCCAGAACTCGAGCCGGTCGGCGGCGGCCTGTTCGTACAGTGCGGCGGTGGCGTTGGCCTGCGCGGCGAACGCGGCGGGGGGAGGGTACGCAGACGGCACCTCGTCATCGGCGGTGCCGACAACGAGACCGGTATCTTGTGTCATGGCTGTGAGCGTAGTCACTCACAGGTTGCATGCACGTTGGTAGTCACCATCAGGTGGTCATCTGGCGATGACCGCCGAACTGGGATATCAGTCCTGGGGCGGCTACCGTGTGCGGTCGTGGCTGCACCTGACCCGCTGGCTCCTCTGGCTGACCTCCCCGGCGTCGCCGAGGCCGGGGACGAGGCCCGCGAGGCGCTGGGCCGGGCACACCGGCACAAGGCCAACTTGCGTGGTTGGCCGGCGACGGCTGCCGAGGCGTCGATGAGGGCGGCTCGGGCATCGTCGGTGCTGGATGGTGGCTCGTTGAGTTTCGCCGAGGATGGGGATCCCGACGGGGTGCTGGCCGGGGCGTTGCGGGTGGCCGAGGCGTTGGAAGGCGGCGCGACGAGCCTGGTGGGGGTCTGGCAGCGGGCGCCAATGCAGGCCATGGCCCGGCTGCATGCGCTGGCCGCCGCGGATCTGACCGACGACGACAAGCTTGGTCGGCCCCGCTCCGACCCCGATGTCGGCCGACGGCTGGAACTGCTCGGCGAGGTGGTGGGCGGCGGAAGCAAGGTGCCGGCGACGGTGCTGGCCGCCGTCGCTCATGGCGAGCTGCTGACGTTGGCCCCGTTCGGGGTTGCTGACGGTGTGGTGGCGCGTGCGGTGTCGCGGCTGATCACCATCGCCAGTGGTCTGGACCCGCACGGGCTGGGCGTTCCGGAGATGTACTGGATGCGCCAAGTCAATGAATATCGCGCCGCCGCACGGGGTTTCGAATCAGGGACTGCTGACGGTCTGGCGGCGTGGCTGATTTGCAGCAGCCGTGGCCTGCATGCCGGTGCGCGGGAGGCACTGTCGATTGCGCAGGCCGCCAAGTAGCCCGGAGTGTCAGCAAAGGTGCAGACATAAAAGCAGGCGGCGCTCCGTCGTCAGATTTAATCTGACTCGGCTCGCCGCCCGCTAGCACGGAATACCGGTTACCATGCGTGCTTCTGTGGGTTGCGTGGGTGGCCTCGGCGTTCTAACAATGCGCTGCGGCTACAACTCCACCCAAGGAATCCATTTAGCCGTTCGCTTTTCGCAATTACGCAGGCCCGCAACACTTCTACCATTGTCGCGGCATGTGCTCCGCGTGGGTACCGGGTTCCGTGCTGGGACGCCCGTTTCAGGAGTTCGAACCTTCTCTTCCGGTTCGACCTTGGCCTCCGGGGCTTCCGTGCTTCCTTTGTACTCCGTGACTGCGGTCACATCAAGAGTCAATCGGGCGGCGATTCGCGATTGTTACGCGTGAGGTTCTAGCAACCAATAACCGGACTGTAGGCCGAGCTCTCGGGTGGTGGTCAGATGGCCAGTCGGCGCATCAACGAATAGGTCAGGAAGCCGGCAGCAACGGCACTGGCGCCCACAGCCAGTGTGGTCGCGATCGCGGCACCTGACGGGGCAGAGAACCGGTCGCGCAACGACACCGGACGAATGAACGTCAACACCGGCCAGCCGCGGGTGGCTGCCTCCTTGCGCAACGCGCGGTCCGGGTTGACGACGGCCGGATGGCCCACGGCTTCCAGCATGGGCAGGTCGGTGATGGAATCCGAATAGGCGTAGCAGTGCTCCAGGGTGTAGCCCTCGCGCGCGGCGAGCTCGCGGATGGCCTCTACTTTGCCTTCCCCGAAGCAATAGGACGCGACCTCGCCGGTGTACTTGCCGTCCTCGACCACCATGCGGGTCGCCATCGAATGCGCCGCACCGAGTTCGCGGGCGATCGGGTCGACGATCTCTTCGCCCGACGCCGATACCACCACGACGTCACGGCCGCACAACTTGTGGTCGGCGATCAGTTCGGCCGCTTCGGCGAACACCAGCGGATCGACGATCTCGTGCAATGTCTCGGACACAATGGATTTGACCTGCTCGACGTCCCAGCCTGTGCACATGTTGGTCAGGTAGGTGCGCATGCGGTCCATCTGGTCATGGTCGGCGCCCGACATAAGGAACAGAAACTGCGCGTAGGTGGACTTGAGTACAGCCCGCCGATTCAGCAGTCCCTGATTGAAGAAAGGTTTGCTGAAAGCGAGCGTGCTGGACTTGGCGATCACCGTCTTGTCCAAATCGAAGAACGCGGCGGTGCGAATCGGTCCGGTGGTGTGGGTGTCGGGCCGCGGCGCGGCCCCGGCCTGGGTGTCCGGATCAGATGCGGTCACGACTCCAGCATAGGGTTGCGTTCGTTGGCCGTAGCACACGGCGGCAGGGTGTCGGTCGCTGGCGACAACAGACCACGGTGATTCCGGTGCTGATACGCGGCTCTCCCAGCCAATCAACAGTTGCGCAGTGTCTGGTTGACATGTGTATAGTGGGCATTACCCGGCTTGCGCCGGGTGTGCATCAGCCCGACCCCCCGGGGCTGATCCACGACGACCTCCGCCTCCTCCCCCCCTGGCGGGGGTCGTCCCTTTTGTGGGGCATTCCACGTTTATTGACGGTCCTTCCGGCAGTTTTGCCGCTCCCTTCAGGCTCGCTTAATAGGGCGTGTCGGATGTGATTCGCAGTACCCGCGAAAGTTGCGGAATCTGATTTCCGCCGTTGGTAATGGGTTTCTTCACGGTCGCCTGGGGTGGGTCCAGTTCATCCACAGTTCACGATCCATCCACAGATCGGGATTCGGGTCTGGCGGGGCTCCGGCGCCGCGCGCCACGGTGAAGACGTGACGACAAATGGTGTGCTCGCCCTGGTGGCGGATCCGGGTTTACGCGGCGAGATCGACCAGATCGCCGCGGCCGCCGGCATCCGCGTGGTCCATGCCGAAGAACCGCCATCGCGGCGGATGGTGTGGACCGGCGCTTCGGCGGTGCTGGTAGACGTCGCGGCTGCGCGGCGCTGTCGCGACCTGGGCCTGCCCCGTCGGCAACATGTTGTGTTGGTCCTTTCCGAGGAGCCCGAGGCCGACGAGTTCGAGGTGGCGATCGCGGTCGGCGCCCAGCGGGTCATCACGTTGCTGGGCCAGGAGACCGAATTGGTCAGCCTGCTCTCTGAAATTGCTGACCCGGCATCCGGTGCTCGTAACGCTCCGGTCGTGGCCGTCATTGGAGGCCGCGGTGGGGGTGGCGCAACGGTGTTCTCTGTCGCATTGGCGCAGGTGGCGGCACAGGCCTTGGGGGCGTCTCTGCTTGTCGATGCCGATCCGTGGGGCGGTGGCATTGATCTGGTGTTGGGGGTCGAACAGGATTCCGGGCTGCGGTGGCCTGACTTGGCGGTCCAGGGCGGCCGGCTGAACTATTCGGCGTTGCGTGACGCACTTCCGACGCGGCGCGGGGTCTCGGTGCTGTCATTGGGCAGGCGAGGCGCGGAGGTGGATGCAGGTGCGCTGGCTGCGGTTGTCGATGCGGGCAGCAGAGCCGGTACGACGGTGATCTGCGATCTGCCTCGACAGGCATCAGTGGTGGCCGAGGCAGCTTTGGTCGCTGCCGATCTGGTGGCTGTGGTCTGTCCGGCTGATGTCCGTTCGTGCGCGGCGACCGGCGCAGTCGCGGGTTGGGTCGCAGGAGTCAACCCGAATGTCGGACTGGTGGTCCGCGGGCCCGCGCCCGGTGGTCTGCGGGCATCGGAGATGGCGACCATTCTAGGGCTGCCGCTGCTGGCGGCAATGCGCGCCGAGGCACGGTTGGCAGCCGCCCTTGAGGAAGGCGGACTGCAGCTCGGCGGCCGGTCGCCGTTGGTGGCCGCGGCGCGGCGGGTATTGGGGGCCTTGCGGCAACAGCCGGGTGCGGCAGCATGAGCGCATCGCTGGTCGACCGGGTCCGCGAACGGCTGGCCGCGCAACCCGGTCTGCTGGGGCCGAGTGCCGTGGCCGCGGCCATCCGAGCCGAATCCGGCGGCGTGCTCGGCGACACCGAAGTGTTGTCCAGCCTCCGCCTCTTGCAGACCGAGTTGACCGGTGCGGGCATCCTGGAGCCGCTGCTTCGTGCGCCCGGCACCACCGATGTCCTGGTCAGTGCCCCCGACCAGGTGTGGGTCGACGACGGAAACGGATTGCGCCGCACCGACATTCAATTCGACGACGAAGCAGCCGTGCAGCGGTTGGCGCAGCGGCTGGCCTTGGCGGCGGGGCGCCGGCTCGACGATTCCCAGCCGTGGGTCGACGGTCAACTCGGCGGTCTGGGCGGCGAGTTCAGCGTCCGATTGCACGCGGTCCTGCCGCCGATCGCGGTGGCGGGGACGTGTCTCTCACTGCGCGTACTGCGCCCGGCGTCCCAGAACCTTTCGTCATTGGTCTCCTCCGGTGCGATTGCGCCACCGGCCGCCGAACTAGTCGACCGGATCATCGATGCCCGGCTGGCGTTTCTCATCTCCGGTGGCACCGGCGCCGGCAAGACGACATTGCTCTCGGCGCTGCTCGGTGCCGTCGATCCTGGCGAGCGGATCGTGTGCGTCGAGGACGCCGCCGAACTGGCACCTGCGCATCCACATCTGGTTCGCCTGGTCGCTCGCGCCGCCAACGTCGAGGGGGTCGGCGATGTGTCGGTCCGTGACCTGGTTCGGCAGGCACTGCGGATGCGCCCGGATCGGATCGTTGTCGGCGAGGTCCGTGGCGGCGAGGTGGTGGACCTGCTGGCCGCTCTCAACACCGGGCACGAGGGCGGAGCAGGCACCGTCCATGCCAACAGCCCCAGCGAGGTTCCGGCCAGACTCGAGGCATTGGCGGCATTGGGCGGGTTGGACCGCGCTGCGCTGCACAGCCAGCTTGCGGCAGCGTGTCGAGTGGTCCTGCATACCTGTCGCGACAGTACGGGTCGGCGCCACCTTGGCGAGGTGGCGGTATTGCAGCTTGGACCGGGTGCCATGGTCAGCGCGTCGAGTGCGTGGCATGCCCGTCGCGGAGACGGGCCGGGTATGGGGCCGCTGCGTGAGCTGCTGTCGAGTTGGGGTGCACTGTGAGTGCCGCTGCGCTCGTACTGGCCTGTGCGCTGTTGGTGGCACCGCAGGCCTCGGCTTCGTCACGGCTGGGTAGCCGGAAGGCTTTGTGGCACAGGCGTGTTCCCCTCGGCCACGGTCGTGCCGGCTCGGGTCTGGCTACGTTGGCGACCCTGGTGGCAGCGGTCGCGTTACCGGTGCCTGCTGCGCTTTCAGCCGCCGCGGCGGTGGCGACATTGGCGGTGCGCAGGCGCCGCGCCCGTAGGAAGGTAAAGCGCACGCGGGAGGCCGCGTCGTTGCAAGGGGCGTTGAGCATCCTGGTCGGTGAACTGCGCGCGGGCGCGCACCCGGTCGCCGCATTCGAGGCCGCTGCGCGGGAGGTCGACGGGCCGGTGGCCTCTGCGTTGGGCGAGGTTGCGGCGCGCGCTCGGTTGGGAGCGGACGTCGCCGGCGGATTGTGCGCGGTCGCGGCACGCGCGGAACTGCCCGTGCATTGGCAGCGACTGGCCGTGTACTGGGCGCTGGCCCGGGATCACGGTTTGGCCATATCGCCTCTCATGCGTGCCGGCGAGCGCGACATCGTTGCCCGCGAACGCTTTTCATCGCGGATCGAGTCGGCGATGGCTGGCGCTCGGGCTACTGCGGGGGTATTGGCCGGGCTGCCGCTGCTGGGCCTGCTCCTCGGGCAGCTGATCGGTGCGCGTCCGCTGAGTTTCCTGTTCGGTGGTGGTGCCGGCGGCGTTGTTTTGGTCGTTGGTGTCGTGCTGTCGTGTCTGGGGCTGCTGTGGTCGGACCAGATCATCGGGCGGGCGGCCGGTAAATGATCAGTGCGGCTTTACTTTTGGCGCTGGCTCTAGTGTTGCTGCCGGCTCCCGGTCACCAGCGGCTGCGCGCCTGCGCCGACCTGGCGGCCGAGCCGTGGACCACGGCTGGACGGGAGGACCCGCTGGCGGTCCCGTCGAGCCTCGATGTCTTCGCTGCCTGCCTGTCGGCCGGAATGGCAACCGGTAGCGCGGCCGCGGCAGCAGCAACGTCGGCACCAGGACAACTTGGCGAGGTGCTGCGTCGGGCCGCGGAACTACTGGCGCTGGGCGCAGCTCCGGCAACCGCGTGGGCTGAGCCTGCGGGTTCGGCCGGCCCACAGGTGCAGGCACTGCTGCGGCTCGCACGGCGATCAGCGTCCTCCGGTGCGGCATTGGCACGTGGCGTCGCTGAACTTGCCGAGCAGGCTCGGGCCGACGTGACCGATGCTGCCGACGCCGCGGCCGAACGTGCCGCGGTGCTGATCGCCGGACCGCTCGGGCTGTGTTACCTGCCGGCGTTCGTGTGTCTGGGCATCGTCCCGGTTGTTGCTGGTCTTGCTGACGATGTCTTGCGCTCAGGAGTGCTGTGACCGATACCGGCTCGGTGTCGGAGTCAAATGTAGAAATGGGGAGGAAAAACTATGAGATACAAAGGTTTTCGCACGCTGCTGTCAGCTAGAGTTGCGGTACTGCTGTCTGATGAGGACGGCATGTCCACCGTTGAATATGCAATCGGGACCGTGGCTGCGGCCGCCTTCGGAGCGATTCTGTACACGGTCGTCACGGGTGACTCGATAGTCAACGCCTTGACCAACATCATCGCGCGTGCACTGACCACCAAGTGACTTCTCCGTCGTTGCGTGGGGATTCCGGTGGCGTCACCGTGGAGGCAGCATTCGCCGTCGCGGGGTTGGTGGTGGTTGCGGTGCTCTGTTTCGGTGGGCTGGCGGCAATTTCGTCGCAGGTCCGCTGCGTCGACGCCGCGCGAGAGGCGGCACGGCTGGCGGCCCGAGGTGATGTGCGCGCCGCGGAGGTTGCCGGGCGCATCGGACCCACGGGTGCCGTCGTCGACGTCCGGCACGACGGTGGCCGCGTGGTCGCGCGGGTCACCGCCCGGGCTCCGCTGCTGCCAGGAGTCGTACTGCGGGCAGAGGCGGTCGCGGCGCCTGAGCCGGGGGTTTGACCAGGCTCTGCCCGGCGACGCCGGAGTGGCCACTGTGATGACGGTGGCACTGATCGCCGTGCTGATCGCACTCACAACGGGAGCTGGTGCGGTCGGCGCGGCAGTGATCGGTCGGCACCAGGCCCAGGCCGCCGCGGATCTGGCTGCATTGGCGGCCGCGGGCAGTCTGGCAGGCGGCGCTGCCGGAGCTTGTGGCCAGGCATCCTCGATCGCAGAGGCGATGGGAGTACGGGTCAGCAGTTGCACGGTGCGTCAACTCGATGTGCTTGTCGACGTTGACCTCGGGATCCGCTTTGGCCGTTGGACTCTCGGTGACGCTCATGGTCAGGCGCGTGCTGGACCCCAAGTGGCAAATGGAACGCCATGAAGTGGCACGTCGTGCTGCGCCGTGTCACGTGGATTCGTCACCGTCTGGTGTTTTCTCGTCGGCGATCCTGGCCTCTGCAACTGTCCGCTCGTCGTCGGTGGGCAGTCGCAACGACAACATCCCTGCGAAGGTGTTTTCGGCAACCTCGATCCGGTGCGCAGTGACGTGAATCAACGTCCACCCGCCGTCGTGCGCGCGCAATCGAAGCACCCGCGCGGTCGGGCCGGCGCCGAATTCCACAGTCATTGCTGCCATTTCGTTGACCTCGTCGGGGTGGACGACGGGGTGAGCCTCATCGTTTGGACGCCAGTCGAAGAACGGGCATGGCGCGTCGAGCCACTTGATCAGCTTCCAGCTGTCCAGGTCGACCATCGCGCGGTGCACTCCCGGCTGCGACATGCCGTCGACGATGCGCTGCGCCAGATCAACGGGTGCGGCGGCCGAAGATTCGTCGCGGACGCTGCGCCAGTTCATTGCCCGGCAGATCAATCGCTCGCGCCCGTCGTCTGTGGTCTCGGTCAGAATTCGTGCGACGAAGCCGACGGTGATCGGATTGCCCTGAAAATCAGTCACGTCCCACGCGCTGCAAAATGTCTGGCCGACCTCAGGATTGATCACCGTCGAGATGACCCGCGCCTCATTCGGATTGAGTGCACGGGCCGGCATGTCCTCGGCGAATGCCCGCCCATGAGTCGCCTCGGTCTCTGGGTTCAGGCCGCTGTTGGATAGCGATTCGGGGGTATCGGTGGCGATGCCGTCGGTCAGGTTCCAGATGAGCGGGCCCGGGATGACCCGCTCGGGCGGCTCGACATCGGGTGGACCGACCCACACCTGCACACCGTGAATCCGGCCGTCGGTCATCTGGACGACTTCAGTCCGGATCACCCGATCACTCTTGGGTGTGATGCTGGTCAGCGGTTGGCCGCCGCGCACCGTTTCCCCGATGGCGGACTGAATGGCCATCAGATTGTGGTTACGGCGCAGGAACGCGCTTATGGGCACCAGATTCTTGGTTTGCCGCCCCTGGGCAACCACCGCGGGCTCGGCGCCGAGAGTTTCGACAAGGAGCCACTCCTGGGTCATGTCGGTAGCTTATCTGCACCCGTGCGCGGCCCGTCCGGCGCAATGGTTTGCTCGCTCGGCGTGACGGCCTGATCTCCCTTTGCCATCCAGATCGAACTGTTTTGCGGATAAATCTTGCGCCGACGCCGGGCAGGCGGTACTTTGCCACTGCGCCCGGCTGGCCGGGACTTGGGAACGGATCGTGTTGTCCGGCCGTTCGCCGCTTCGCCTGTGTGTCTTGACGTTTTAGTGCTATCTGGCGCTATACCGTGAGACGCGGTGTGGACGGCGACCGTCGAGGGGTAGGTCGTTTCCGCGCGGGCCCAGGGCCCGTGGTCCGTCACCGGTTGCATGACGTGTTAGATGACTTGGCTCGCCACGCGTTACATAACGTGGCTCGCCACGGCGTCGAGCACCAGGCGAAGCACTCGCACCGCACCCGCCTTGTCCAACGGATCATTGGCGTTGCCGCACTTGGGGGATTGCACACAAGACGGGCATCCGTGCTGGCATTCGCATGCCTCGATCGCGGCTGCGGTTGCGCCCCACCACGTGCTCAGTTCCCGAAATCCGCGGGCGGCAAATCCGGCTCCGCCGGGATAGCCGTCGTAGACGAAAATCGTTGGCAAACCGGATAAATCACCCGGGGCGGGTCCGCACGCAGTCGATACCCCGCCGATGTCGCCGCGATCGCAACTGGCAACCAGCGGCAGCAGGCCGATGGCCGCGTGCTCGGCGGCGTGCAGCGACCCCGGTACCAGCAGCTGATCGATTCCGTTGTCCAGCAGCACTTCCGGAGTCATAGTGCACATGACGGCCATGGTTTCCAGGGTGCGGGTCGGCATGTCGAGGTCGACGAAATCGATGACCTCCCCGTCCAATCCACGACGTAGATAGCCGACCACGGTGTTGGACACCGATACGGGCACCAGGCCGACCGTCACCGGCCCGAACCGGCGCAACTCGCCCGTCCCCGTCACGGCTATGTCGGTGACCTCGCGAGCCGAGGTGGAGTAGCCGGGGTCCGCGGGGTGGACGAAGGCAACGCCGGCCTCAAAATCCAGGGTGTCCACCACAAACGTCTCACCCTGGTGCAGATATACCGCACCGGGATGTACCGACGCCGGGGCCTGGCCGGCGCCGGTGCTGCCCAGCATCCGGCCGGTGTCTGACTCCAGGATGGCGATCTGGCCGCCGATCGAACCGCGGATGTCGACCGCGGGATGCGGGTCCACGCCGGGTGCCGCGAAGAAGCCCCCCGGCCGCTTGCGCAGCAATCCGTCGTCAACCAGAGACTCCGCCACGGCCTCGGCTTCCCAGTTTCGGATTTCCGCGGGCGTCAACGGCAATTCTGTTGCAGCGCAGAGTAACTGCGGGCCGAGGACATAAGGGTTGTTGGGGTCGATGACCACCCGCTCGATGGGCTTGTCCAGGAGTGCCGACGGGTGGTGCACCAGGTAGGTGTCCAACGGGTCGTCCCGGGCGATCAGCACGATCAATGCGCTCTGACCGCGTCGGCCGGCCCGTCCGGCCTGCTGCCAGAACGACGCCACGGTGCCCGGGAAGCCGGCAAGCACCACCGCGTCGAGGCCTGCGATATCGATCCCGAGTTCCAGCGCATTGGTGGTGGCCAGTCCGCGCAGTTCCCCTTCCGCGAGGGCATGTTCCAGGCCGCGGCGGTCCTCGGCCAGATAGCCGGCCCGGTATGACGCCACCAGGGGGGCCAGCGCCGGAGCCACGTTTTCGAGGCGGGCGCGAGCACCGAGCGCGGTCAACTCGGCACCTCGGCGGGACCGCACGAACGTCAGCGTCCGGGCCCCCTCGGCGATCAGGTCGGCCATCACCCGCGCGGCCTCGGCGCCCGCGGATCTGCGTACCGGAGCGCCGTTCTCGCCGATCAGGTCGGTCAGCAGCGCAGGCTCCCACAGAGCCACGGTGCGGCCGCCATGCGGGGAGCCGTCCTCGGTGACCGCAGTGACGCTCTGGCCCAACAACTCTGAGGCGGTATGTGCCGGTGCGGCGGTGGTGGCACTGGCGAAGACGACAGTTGGGCTAGAGCCGTACCGCTCGCACAGCCGCATCAGCCGCCGCAGCACCATTGCCACGTTTGAGCCGAAAATTCCTCGGTAGTAATGACATTCGTCGACCACCAGGTACCGTAGGTTGCGCAGGAACACCGCCCATCGGGCGTGGTTGCGAAGCATGGACAGATGGATCATGTCCGGGTTGGAGAAGATCCAGCGAGACCGTTCCCTGGCGAATTGCCTTGCATCCGTAGAGCTGTCGCCGTCGTACGCACTTGGTGCCGTGTCGGTGAGGGCGGGAATCGCGGCGCACAACGACTGCGCGGCGCGGAGTTGGTCATGTCCGAGGGCTTTGGTCGGGGACAGATACAGTGCCCGGGCGCGGCTGTCGCTCTGCAGGTCAGTCAGGATCGGTAGCTGGTAGGCAAGGGATTTTCCCGATGCGGTACCCGTCGCGATCACCACGTGCCGACCCGCATGTGCCAGGTCGGCCGCGGCCACCTGATGCGACCACGGTTGGGCGATTCCACGGTTGGCGAAAACCTGCGTCACGTCGGGACCGACCCAAGGGGGCCAGGGAAATAATCGCGCCTGCCGGGGCGAAATGTCGGTCACATGACGTAGTGGCCGCTCGGATGGGTCGGTGCCGTCCAACGCGCACGATAGAAGCTCGCGCCCGAAGTTTTGGTCCCCGGCATCGGGCTGCCCGTGCGTCACCGTAAACCCTTCTGGAGATGGGGTTCTGCCCTGTGCATCGTCCTCTGATGAATTGTTAACCATAGGTTTGCCGTTGAGCTGTCGCGGGAGCCCTGAACGTGGTTGACTAATGGCGGTCGCAGCTTCTGTGTTCGTGTGTGAGCACCCGCAGGAACGACGTTGCGGCCGCGGTTCCTTCGGGAGGGTTGTAGGTCCGGTAGTTCCGGCGACTCACGCGTTGGTATGGCGGTCGGAACGGGCCCGGTACATCGGAAGACTCGATGGACCGCACCCGCAGTAACAAGAAGGAAACGAAAGACAAATGCCACAGGGGACTGTGAAGTGGTTCAACCCGGAAAAGGGTTACGGCTTCATTGAGCAGGAAGGCGGCGGCGGCGACGTCTTCGTCCACTACAAGCAGATTCAGTCCAACGGGTTCCGCACCCTTGAGGAGAATCAGAAGGTCGACTTCGAGATCGAGCAGAGCCCGAAGGGTCCGCAGGCTCTGAACGTTCGTCCCGTCTGAGACACACAGACGCCAGGAAACGCCCCCGCATCGTTGGTTGACGACGCGGGGGCGTTTCGCTATCCAACCTTTTGCGCGCTGCTGGCCTACTGTCGGCAGGGTGAGCCAGCTGTCATTCTTCTCAGCTGAATCGGTGCCGCCTGCGGTCGCCGATCTGACGGGGCTGCTCGCCGCGCCCGGCCAGCTGGTTTTGGTCGGCCTCGCGGGCGATGACCGCGCGGTGCGGCTGTCGGTGGTGGTGGACGCGCTGTGGCGGGCTGAGGCAGTGGCCGAGATGATCGCCGTGGTTGGTTTGATGCCGGAGGTCACCCACACCGAGGAAAAGACCCCGCTGGTACGCACCACGGCGGACATCCGGCTGGCGCCGATGGCCGCAGAGTGGACGCGTGGTGCGGTCAAGACCGTGCCTGACGGGTGGCTGCCCGGTCCGCGCGAACTGCGCGCATGGACCCTCGCTGCGGGCACACCGGAGCCGAACGGCTATCTACTCGGGGTGGATCCACACGCGCCCGATACTCACGCGGCACTTGCATCGGCGCTTATGAGGGTCGGAATCGCCCCCACGTTGATCGGCACCCGTGGCCACCGTCCGGCGCTGCGGATCAGCGGTCGCCGGAGGCTATCGCGCCTGGTAGAGAACGTGGGAGAGCCGCCCGGGGACACCGAAGCTTTCCTGTCTTGGCCGCGCATCTAGAGGTCTATCGGGCCAGGGCCGGTTTGCGTCCCTGAGCTGTGGGTGTCAAATTGTGACTTGCTATCGGGCCGGATGACGGGTTAGGCATGCATCCGGTATCGAAACGGCAAACAAAGAACTGGAGCGTATAGATACGGTGGCTGACCAGGACGGTGCCGGCAGCGGCGGCCGGGTCCGGCGACTCGTCATTGTCGAGTCGCCCACGAAGGCGCGCAAAATTGCCGGTTATCTCGGCTCCAACTACGTCGTCGAATCATCGCGCGGCCATATTCGCGATCTGCCGCGTAACGCCGCAGATGTGCCGGCCAAGTACAAGTCGGAGTCGTGGGCCCGGCTGGGCGTGAACGTCGACGACAACTTCGAGCCGCTCTACATCGTCAGCCCCGATAAGAAGGGCACGGTCACCGAGCTCAAGGGCCTCCTCAAAGACGTCGACGAGCTCTACCTCGCTACCGACGGTGACCGCGAGGGCGAGGCCATCGCGTGGCACCTGCTGGAGACGCTCAAGCCCAAGGTGCCGGTCCGGCGCATGGTGTTCCACGAGATCACCGAGCCCGCCATCCGCGCCGCCGCCGAGAACCCGCGCGACCTGGACATCTCACTGGTCGACGCGCAGGAGACCCGACGCATCCTGGACCGGCTGTACGGCTACGAGGTCAGCCCGGTGCTGTGGAAGAAGGTTGCGCCGAAGCTGTCGGCCGGCCGTGTGCAGTCGGTCGCGACCCGGATCATCGTGCAGCGCGAGCGCGAGCGCATGGCGTTCCGCAGCGCCGGCTACTGGGACGTCACCGCTGAGCTGGACGCCAGCGTGTCAGACCCCGCTGCGTCTCCGCCCAAGTTCACCGCCAAGCTCAACACCGTCGACGGGCGTCGCGTCGCCACCGGCCGGGATTTCGACTCGCTCGGTGTGGTCCGCAAGCCCGACGAGGTGCTGGTGCTCGACGAGGCCAGTGCCGGGGCGCTGGCCGCCGGTCTGCGCGGTTCGTCGCTGACCGTCAGCTCGGTGGAGCAGAAGCCGTACACCCGGCGGCCCTACGCGCCGTTCATGACCTCGACGCTGCAGCAGGAGGCCGGCCGCAAGCTGAGGTTCTCATCGGAACGCTGCATGAGCATCGCGCAGCGGCTGTACGAGAACGGCTACATCACCTACATGCGTACTGACTCGACCACGCTGTCGGAGTCAGCCATCAACGCCGCCCGCAACCAGGCACGTCAGCTGTACGGCGACGAGTACGTGCATCCGTCGCCGCGGCAGTACACCCGCAAGGTCAAGAACGCGCAGGAGGCCCACGAGGCCATCCGGCCCGCCGGTGACGTCTTCCAGACCCCTGGACAGCTGCACGGCGCGCTGGACACCGACGAGTTCCGCCTTTACGAGCTGATCTGGCAGCGCACCGTGGCGTCGCAGATGGCTGACGCCCGCGGTACCACGCTGTCGCTGCGTATCGCCGGAGCTGCTCCGGCGGCGACATTGGACGGGGGCACCGCTGGCGTTCATCAGGTCGTGTTCAACGCCTCCGGCCGCACCATCACCTTCCCGGGCTTCTTGAAGGCCTACGTCGAGAGCATCGACGAGCTTGCCGGCGGTGAGTCCGACGACGCCGAGAGTCGGCTGCCCAACCTCACCCAGGGTCAGCGGGTCGACGCGGCCGATCTGACCGCCGACGGCCACACCACCAACCCGCCGGCCCGGTACACCGAAGCCTCGCTGATCAAGGCGCTGGAAGACCTCGGCATCGGCCGTCCATCGACCTACTCGTCCATCATCAAGACCATCCAGGACCGCGGCTACATCTACAAGAAGGGCAGCGCCCTGGTGCCTGCCTGGGTGGCGTTCGCGGTTATCGGCCTGCTGGAGCAGCATTTCGGCCGGCTGGTGGACTACGACTTCACCGCCGCCATGGAGGACGAGCTCGACGAGATCGCCGCAGGCAATGAGCACCGCACCAACTGGCTCAACAACTTCTACTTCGGTGGCGACCACGGTGTGGACGGGTCGGTGGCGCGCGCGGGCGGGCTGAAGAAGCTGGTCGGCGTCAACATCGAGGGCATCGACGCTCGAGAAGTCAACTCCATCAAGCTTTTTGATGATGCCGAAGGCAGGGCCATCAACGTCCGCGTCGGCCGCAACGGGCCGTACCTGGAGCGCATGGTCATTGATCCTGACGCCCCGGACGGTGAGCTCAAGCCGCAGCGCGCCAACCTCAATGACGACCTGACCCCTGATGAACTCACCCTGGAGTTGGCCGAAAAGCTTTTCGCCACACCGCAAGAGGGCCGGGTACTGGGTGTCGACCCGGCGACCGGACATGAGATCGTCGCGAAGGACGGGCGGTACGGGCCGTACGTCACCGAGGTGCTGCCCGCGCCCCCGGAGGACCCTGACGCTGGTACCGGCGCGAAGAAGGCCAAGAAGCCGACCGGACCCAAGCCGCGCACCGGATCCCTTTTGCGCTCAATGGATCTGGAGACCGTGACGCTGGAGGACGCGCTAAAGCTGCTGTCCCTGCCGCGCCTGGTTGGGGTTGATCCGGAGAACAACGAGGAGATCACCGCGCAGAACGGCCGCTACGGCCCATACCTCAAGCGCGGCAGTGATTCTCGGTCGCTGGCCAGCGAAGACCAGATGTTCACCGTCACCCTTGAAGAGGCGCTGAAGATCTACGCCGAGCCCAAACGCCGCGGGCGCCAAGGCGCGGCCACCCCGCCGCTGCGTGAGCTCGGTACGGATCCGGTCTCGGGCAAGCCGATGGTGATCAAGGACGGGCGATTCGGCCCGTACGTCACCGACGGTGAGACCAACGCGAGCCTGCGCAAGGGCGACGACGTAATGTCGATCACCGACGAGCGCGCCTCGGAGTTGTTGTCCGACAGGCGCGCCCGTGGTCCGGTGAAGAAGGCGGCCAAGAAGACGCCCGCCAAGAAGGCTGCAGCCAAGAAGGCTGCCGCGAAAAAGGCCCCGGCGAAGAAGGCTGCGGCAAAGAAGGCCTGATCCCGCTGAAGCAGGGACCTGTCGAATCTGGTTAGTCGTCAGCCGGTCTCGACGCGCTGCTGGCTACTGAGGCGGTGCTGGCAGGGGAAGCCAGGACGACTGGCCGGGCCAACTGGGTGCGCGCGGTTCGGCCGCGCAATTCGACCGTCTCGCCCACATTCCAGCACAAGGCCTCGGCATCCACTGCGCCGCTTACCGCCACGGCCGACGCCAGCACGTGCCCTTCTTCCATCTTGGCGAGCTCGGTGAGCCGTGCGGCCTCGTTGACCGGGTCGCCGATCACTGTGTATTCGAACCGGGCCAGTGCACCGATATGGCCGGCGATGGCCCGCCCGGCGGATACGCCGATACCGAATTCGGTTGTGCCCAGCACGGTTACCAACTGGTCGTGCAAGTCGCGGGATGCTGCCAGGGCCGCGCCTGAGGCATCGGGATGTTCGATGGGGGCACCGAATATCGCCAGGGCGGCGTCACCCTGAAACTTGTTCACAAATCCGCCGTGGGCGTTGACGGTGTCCACGATGACCCGGAAGAACTCGTTGAGCACCACCACCACTTCGGCGGCTGGTCTGGTCGCAGCGAGCTGCGTCGAACCCACCAGATCGATGAACAGCACCGCAATATCGCGTTCCTGCCCACCGAGTTCGGTGCCGCGTTCCAGCGCGCGACGAGCCACGTCTTCGCCGACGTAGCGGCCGAACAGGTCGCGCAGCCGTTGCCGTTCGGACAGATCACGCACCATGTCGTTGAAGCCGGCCTGCAGCAGGCCCAGCTCGCTGGCGTCGTAAATCTGCATGTGCGCGTTGTAGTTACCGCGCTGCACCTCGCCCAGCGCCCAACGCAACTGGCGCAGCGGGTCGGCGATGGACATGGCCACCAGGACGTTGCCCGCGAGGCCGATGACCAGCGCGGCGATGGCCAGCAGTAGCAGCGGCGTGGTGAGCCGGTTGGGCGTCGCCACCAGAATTTCGTACTTGCTGGCCACCAGCGCCAACACGATGGCCAACAGGGGCACACCAGTGGCCAACAGCCAGGCCAGCACCTGCCGCTGAATGACGCCGGGCGCACGGAAGTTCTCCGGCACACCGCCGCGCAGCGCGGCCACGGCCACAGGGCGCAGCACCCGCTCGGATTGCAGATAGCCGATGATCGCGGTGGCGGTCGCGCCCAGTGCGCTGGCCACCGCCACCACCGGCGCAGACCTGCTGGCCACCGGCCAGCTGGCGATGATGAAGACGACCGAGCCCATCAACCAGTTCGCAACGCTGATCATGGTGCGGTAAAAGGGCATCTTCAGCGCCCTGACCCGGGCCTGTTCGGTGATGGCCGGGTCATCGTCTACTTGTAGGGTGTCGCGCCGCTGCCAGCGGATTACGGGGATCAGCAGCCGCAGGCTCAGCCAGGCCAAGACCACGAACGACACGAACAGATAGCCCAGGAAGATGGCCAGGTTCAGCGCGGGCAGGTCTTGCAACTGGACGCGGTCCTCGGGCGGAAGACCGAAGCGTAGGAAGCCGAGCACGAAGAGGGCGCCGATGATATCGGCCTGCAGCAGGCTCAGGGTGAACACCGGCCACGGTGTGCGCGCGACCCATCGGGCGAATCCGCTGATTCGCCGGACATCTAACGCACCGGTGGCCACCCGACAACCGTATCGGTCGCGACCGTCATGTAGAGCCGCTGTGTGCAGGTCGTGTCCCTGTCGGGCGCTAGGGTTGGCCCCGATGAGCGGAGTTTTCTCGCGGTTGGTGGGTCAGGACGCCGTGGAAGCGGAGTTGGTGGCCGCAGCCAGGGCCGCCCGAGGTGATTCAGCTCACAGTGGCGTCACCACCGGAAGCATGACGCACGCCTGGCTGATCACCGGTCCGCCGGGATCTGGCCGGTCCATCGCCGCGGTGTGCTTCGCCGCGGCCCTCCAATGCACCTCCGAGGACGAACCGGGGTGTGGGCAGTGCCGGGCTTGCACGACCACCATGGCGGGCACTCACGCCGATGTGCGGCGCGTCATCCCCGAGGGCTTGTCCATCGGCGTCGACGAGATGCGGGCCATCGTGCAGACCGCGTCGCGGCGTCCAGGTACCGGCCGCTGGCAGATCGTGGTGGTCGAGGACGCCGACCGGCTCACAGAAGGCGCGGCCAACGCGCTGCTGAAGGTGGTCGAGGAGCCTCCGCCGTCGACTGTGTTCCTGTTGTGTGCGCCATCGGTGGACCCCGAGGACATAGCCGTGACGCTGCGGTCGCGGTGCCGGCACGTCGCGCTGACTACGCCGCGGGTCGACGCGATAGCGCAGGTACTGATGGATGCCGACGGCCTGGATGAGGCTGACGCTCGCTGGGCGGCATCGGTCAGTGGTGGTCATGTGGGCCGTGCGCGCCGGTTGGCCACCGATGAGCAGGCCCGGTCGCGGCGGGAGCGGGCGCTGGGCCTGGCCCGCGACGCGGCCACCCCGTCCCGGGCGTTTGGCGCGGTCGAGGAGCTGGTGGCCTCCGCGGAGGCCGAGGCAGTGGCGCTGACGGCCAGCCGCAACGAGGCCGAGACCGAGGAGTTGAGGACGGCCCTCGGTGCCGGTGGCACCGGCAAAGGCGCGGCGGGCGCCCTGCGCGGTGCGGCCGGGGCGCTGAAAGACCTTGAGAAGCGACAGAAATCACGGCAGACCCGGGCCTCGCGGGATGCGCTGGACCGGGCACTGATCGACCTGGCCACCTATTTCCGGGACGCATTGCTGGTGGCGTCCGGTGCTGCTGGTGCGGCGTCGGCAAACCATCCGGACATGGCGGACAAGGCTGCGGCCATGGCCGCGCACGCGCCTGCAGATCGGCTGCTCCGCTGCATCGAAGCCGTACTGGAGTGCCGCGAGGCGCTGGCCACCAACGTCAAACCGAAGTTCGCGGTGGACGCTATGGTGGCGACCATGGGGCAGGCACTGCGGGGCTGACCGGCACTGACTTTGGTGGTGCCGAAGCTCTGCCGTAGACTCGTGCCGCCCCGCTTACGTGGGGCACGCCGCCTTAGCTCAGTCGGTAGAGCGATTCACTCGTAATGAATAGGTCGGGGGTTCGATTCCCCCAGGCGGCTCCATTTGCCCAGTTCAGGGCATATATGCTGGTTTGCCGGCAAACTCGGCGGGGCTGAATCCCGTACTTTCCCCGTAGATTCGATTCTCAGATCGCGTTGCCGGCCCATTGGTCCAGCACAGCGCGAGTATCCGGTCCGGCGGTCACCCGCTGCGCATAGTGTCCCTCAGTCGTTGCGAGCTGGGCAGCTCTAGAAGCCCGATCATGAACTACCAGGGAGTCGCCTTGCCCGCGTGGCCGCTACGGCGTGGCGGTGCGTTCCGGGCGCGTCGCGGGAAAGCGACGATGCAGCCCGTCGATCAATCGATGTGTGTGGTAGAGCTCATGTCGCAGGTCGGCTGCGGCCCGTCGGCAGTGCTGCGAGTGTTTATGCGCCAGCCGGTGTTCGGCTGCTTCGAGCATCGATGACGTTTCGTTCACCTGCTCCCACAGCGCGGCCAGCAGAACGCGGGCCTGCGCGGTGTTTGCACCGTCCACGATTCGCATCATCGCAGCCTTCGTGTTGCGAGTCGTTTGGTTGAGATGTGTTGTGTCCATATTGGAATGACTGCGCCGAAGGCCGAGTGTGGGAAATCCTCCCCAATCGCTGAGCGGTGGGGCTATGTTGACTCGAATGTGGGGGCAGCATCACCCGACCGGCGTGGCTGACAAGGCTCAAGCCCAGTATTACCGCGCCTTCCTCGAGCAGAAGAAATCCGAGCTCGAGGAGCTTCTTGCTGTACAGGCACTTCGGTTGACAATGTGCACGAACGGGGGCGAGCTGACTTCAATTAGCCAGGCACGTGTTGCGATCAGCAAAACCGTGGGTGACCTGGGTGCGATCGATCGAATGCTCAGAGCGCTCGGGCGACGGTTTCCTGACGAGAAGGAACTGCGGCGCCGAGCATAGACAGCGCTTCCTTGGCGTGACGTTCCACGAACAACGGGACGAAGTCGCGAACTGGTCTGCCCTCGAACCGGGCGTACTCGTCTTCGATGATGCGGTGGACTTGGGCCGGTTCGACCTGCTGGTAGGACGCGACGAGTCGGCCATAGAGTTCGTCGATGATCTGCTTTTCGGTCATTGCGATCATGACAATCAGTGTGCCCCTGTGGAGCTGAGTCTGTCGATATAAATGATGTCGGGCCGCCACCTGGGAGTGGTTGCGGCCCGAACAACGAGGCGCTTCAGGAAGCGGCACCGCGCTCCGGGTGTAGGGGCAACAGTTCACGTTTGCAGCTGCTCCGTATTTTCCCCGTAAAAACGCCCCTGATTCGCGGTGTACTTACCTGTATCTCTGCCTATCGGTTACCAGTGAGAGTGATTGCAGCACAACACTTTAACGCACTCACGCGAAGTCGCATGTTCGGGAAAGTGGCTTGAACAGGTCGGGGGTTCGTTTCCCCCAGGCGGCTCCATCATCCTTGGCGTTGAGCCTGCGTGATGCCGGGCATGCTCCGACGCCCGGATTGCCTTTAAGGCTTCAGCACTTTGGCCGCGACACCCTTGGCGGTGTTAGCAGCGGGGAAGCCGGCGTATCCACTGGAGTGGTAGATGACCTCGGCCAGTTCGTCGTCGGTCAGGCCGTTCTGCCGGGCGATCTTGAAGTGTGCCTGTAGTTCGTCCTCGGCCCGGAGGGCGATCAGGATGCCCAAAGTCACCAGACTGCGGTCGCGAAGGCTCAATCCTTCGCGACTCCACAGTCGGCCGAAGATGCCCTCAACTCCGATGTCCATCAACTCTGGGGCGAACCCGCCGCCGAAGTCCACGTCACCGTCGGGCAGCACACCCGGCAGCATCTTGCGGAACACCTTCAAACCTTCTTCACGCCAGTTGGTCACACCGACGATCGTGCCAGTACGGGGGTGCGAAGGTGAATCGTGATGGTCACAAGATTCCCGGTGCGAGTTCCTGTGCCTCAACGGACCCGGGGACAAGTCGTCCCCGCATCCAGGCGATGCCGCCCGTGATCTCGAACGGCGAGTAGTGCGGCTGCGGGTTGCTGGCCAGGAACACCAGGCCCGAGACGATCGCCTGGATCACGGCGATAACCTCCTCGAACGGCGCATGCAGAGCCGCCGCGATCTGCCCGGCGAGGGAGAACGGCTCGGTGGTCCAGTCGTTCATCACCGCCTCATAGACGGCGGCTCGGACCGCACTGGCCTGGTCGTCGCGGTTTTCCGAGAAGATGTCGCCTTCCCGGTAGACGTCCACCCAGTTGTCGGGCTTGGTGGGGAACCCGGGCAACCCGAACCGCTGGATCGGGTCCAGGCCGTGCGTGCCGGTCGCTTTCACCCACGGTCTGGCCCAGGACGCGATGGAATCGGTCTGCCGGCACGGGTTTGCGTACGTCAGAACGCCTTTGAGGTCCGGGGTGCGCCAGGCTAGCGGCTGACCAGGCTGCAGGTATCGGAAGTAGAAGTACGAACCCACGATCGCGCCCTGGGAGTAGATGCCGAGCGACCAAGGCGTTCCCTCCGGGAACGGCACACCGTTGTCCATCTGTGTGGCGCCGACCAGTCGGGCGAGCTCGTCGACACCGCTGTCGTTGTCGAACGGGAGCGCCCCACAGTCGTAGCCGATGGGCTGGTGATGGCAGATGCCTTTGGACTCAAGGTCTGTCGCGGTGTCCGCGACCGGCCCGTGGAACATGTCCGACATGTGACCCTCGACGGTGAACATGATCGGCAGCAGATTTGGCGGCGGCGGTGTGAAGCGGGCCGCTTGCGCTGTTGTGTCGTCGAAGATCCCGGTCTGCGGCAGCCCCAGGCGCCGTTGCATTTCGTTGACCGCGGCGACATCGCCCTGACCGTAGATGCCGTCCTTCGTCGGCGCGTACGCGCGGTACACACGCTGGAACCAGGCCTGCCAGTATTCGATTTCGGGACCGTGGGCGCCGAGCTCGTATGGTAGAGGCATCGGGGGGCTCCTTAGCTTGTCGTTGTCGCGACGGCCCCAGGTCGAGGACCTCGCCGTGGTGATCTCTCGCAGGACCGCCGCACGGTCGATGCTAGGGAGCGTTGACTCGAAGTCCTTGCGTAGTTGACTACTCAATTTTGATCAACGAGGTGTGCCGAACTACCTCAAGCACCTTGCAATGCGTCTTGCTTATAAATCGGATCGAAGGACTCGTTCGGGGCTGTTCAACCGCTAGCGTGTAACCGCGCAAAAGGGGAATCCGATGGTCGTGGAGTCCTGAAAATCGCCTTGCTGGCGTTCATCGCTATCGGAGTGGTGACCATTGTGGTCACCTATATCCGGCGTCGGCGGGTGGTCAAATTACGCGCGCGTATCGCGATCCGAACATCGGGGAGTACGGGCTGCGCGGGGGCGAGATGCCCGACTTGCCGCTGCTGGAATGGGTTGACTGGACCGAACCCGAAAACGAGGGAAAAGAAGGCCGCCCGTAGTTACCGCGGCGCCAGGAACCCGACCGGGCCGGACGCCAGGCACACGGACAGCGCCGCGGTGTTGGCGCGCACGCGAATTGTGTTGCCGGCGCCGGACAATCGGACGAACACCCGGTTCAGTCCGGGATGCACGGGAACCCGGGCGTCGTGCCCTTCGGTCAGTGACAGCGTCATCGATCCGTCGCTGTTGGCCAGGTAGTTGATCTCGGCGGTCCAGTCGGCCGGCAGCAGTGGGCCGTCCAGTGGCACGCTCACCGGGGCGTCGGTCTGGACCAGGTAGCCGCAGTGAGGCGCGGGCCCGGGCACAATGGTGCGCACCCAGGTCACCTTGGCCGGGATCATCTGACCGGTCGCGGTGAACATCTGTAAAGAGGTCGTGCTGGAGGAGAATTCGGGTCGGTCCCGAACCAGTGCGAACATATGGCTGGCCAGGTTCTCCGGCCACGCCACCCGTTGCAGCACCAGCGGGTCGACTTCCTGATCCAGCAATGGCACGTCCCGCGGCGCCGCGGCGAGTGCGGCCTGGACGTTCTGCAGGTATGGGCGCGTCGGGTTGTCCCGCCAACTGGGCAGGAACGTGGCCCACGAGTACAGGCTGCTGGCCACGAACAGTGTGGCAGCGCAGGTGACAACAACGCTGTGGCGGACGGACGCATCAAGTCGCTGTGAGTCGGCACTGTTGGGTGCGCAGAATGCCACCGCGGCCAGTAGCGCCAGTACCACCACCAGATCGGATAGGTAGCGCAACGTTTGTGCCAACTCCAGCGCGGTGAACCGGGATGACCGCATCAGATAGATCGGCACCTGACAAGCCACCACGTATCCGACCGCCGCGAGCCAGACCGGGCCCAACCGTTGCTTGCGCGCCCAGGACACGGCGAAAACAGCGGCGAGCACCAGCCATCCCAGGATCATGGATCCCAAAGTCGGTGTGGCCCAGGGTGATGCGGGCGCCCACCGCTGCCATTCCCAGGGGCCGCCGGCCAGCGTCGGAACTAATCCGTGGGTGACTGACCGACTCAGCAACTCCCACGTCATACCTAGATCCAGGGTCCAGCGCTGCTGGTTGACCACCAGCACGTACACCCCGACCCAGCCGATGGTCATGGCCAGCAGCCCGAGCCACAGGCGTAAACCTCTGCGCCACAGGGTCCTTATTGATCCGGTGCCGTTGACATAGGCCAGCAGCCAGCACACGGCGAAGGCGACGAAAGGGATCACCGCGCACTTCTCGAAGAACAACAGCCCACCGAGGTATGCCGCCCAGCCGGTCCACACGTACCGTTGATTCCCGGTGCGCACCAACAGGATTGCGTCGGCGCACACCCAGGCCATTGCGGCGGCCATCGGAAGTGCGTTCAAGCCGGCAGACCACCAGGCAAACGCGGGTACGCCCAGTGGGGTGAACAACGCGAAGATCAACGGAATCAGCAGCACCGGCCGCCAGCCGAGGATTACCCGCAGCGCCCGCACCAGAGCCAGCGATGCGAGCAGTTGCAGCACCACCAGACTGACCGCGGGCCAGAACCAGTTCAGCGGCGCCAGCCTGGAGATTGCCCCGGCTAGCAGGAATCCGCCGGGCATGACGTGCCCGTCGTGATCATTGAACAGAAAGTCCGAAGAGAACAGCGGGTGCGTGCCTGCTTTGCCGATCAGGATCAGGTCGTCCCAGTAGAAATAGCCCTGAAAAGCCAGCACCGCCCGCAATACAAGCTGCAGCACCACCAGTGCGGCAGTGGTTCGGGCGACCCAGTTCACTCTTGCCGACTGTACGGGGCAGTTGGCAGTGACCGTCGGTATGGTTGCCCCGTGCGAACACTTGTTACTGGTGCTGCCGGGTTCATCGGGTCGACGCTGGTCGACCGGCTTCTCTCCGAAGGGCATGACGTCGTCGGGCTCGACGACCTGAGCACCGGCAATGTTGACAACCTCGTCAACGCCGAACAGAACGCGAAGTTCGAGTTCGTCAAAGCCGACATCGTCGACGCCGATCTGCAGGCCATCGTGGCCGAGGAGCGGCCGGAAGTGATCTTCCACCTGGCCGCGCAGATCTCCGTCGCGCGGTCGGTGACGGAAGCGCCGTTCGATGCCGGGGTCAACGTCGTCGGCACGGTGCGGCTGGCAGAGGCGGCGCGCAGCAACGGCGTGCGCAAGGTGGTCCACACGTCGTCGGGCGGCTCCATCTACGGCGTCCCGCCGGGCTACCCGACCAACGAGGACATGCCGACCGACCCGTCGTCCCCGTACGCCGCCAGCAAGGTGTGCGGTGAGGTGTACCTCAACATGTTCCGCAACTTGTACGGGCTGGACTGCTCGCACATCGCGCCGGCCAACGTCTATGGCCCGCGCCAGGACCCGCATGGCGAGGCCGGCGTGGTGGCGATCTTCAGCCAGGCCCTCCTGGCCGGCCGGCCTACCAAGATTTTCGGTGACGGCACCGACACCCGCGACTACGTCTTCGTCGATGACGTCGTGGACGCCTTTGTTCGGGCCGGTGGGGAAGCCGGGGGTGGACTGCGGTTCAACGTCGGCACCGGGGTCGAAACCTCGACGCGGCAGATGCACACCGCAATCGCTGCGGCTGTCGGGGTGCCGGATGCGCCGGAGTTCTACCCGCCCCGCCTCGGTGACCTGCGCCGTTCGCAGCTCGACACCACTCGTGCGCAGCAGGTACTGGGGTGGAGCGCGAAGGTGGCGTTGACCGAGGGCGTGGCGCGGACGGTCGATTTCTTCCGCGTCTGACCTGGGACTTTCAAGAAAAAGATTGTAAGTGCTTACTTTCTTTGACCTTTTCGGTTAGCGTCGTGCCATGACATACGACGTGATCGTCTCGGGTGGCCTCTGGTTCGACGGCACCGGTAGCAAGCCCCTGAAGCGAAACCTGGGTATTCGCGACGGCGTCGTCGTCGCGGTGTCTGCTGAACCGCTGGACGAGACCGGCTGTCCCGACGTCATCGACGCCACCGGCAAGTGGGTGACGCCCGGCTTCATCGACGTGCACACCCATTACGACGCTGAGGTGCTGCTCGATCCGGGCCTGCGTGAGTCGGTTCGACATGGCGTCACCACCGTGCTGCTGGGCATGTGCTCGTTGTCGACGGTGTACGCCGACAACGATGACGCGGCTGATCTGTTCAGCCGGGTCGAGGCGGTGCCGCGCAACTTCGTCGTCGGCGCGCTGGAGCAGAACCGGACCTGGTCCGGACCGGCTGACTACGTCCGTGCGATCGAGGCCTTGCCACTCGGGCCCAACGTCAGCTCGCTGCTGGGCCACTCCGATCTGCGTACCTCGGTGCTGGGTCTGGACCGCGCCACCACCCGCGGAGTCACCCCGACCAACGCCGAACTGGAGGCCATGGCCTCGCGGCTGGAAGCCGCCTTGGACGCAGGCATGCTCGGCATGTCGGGCATGGACGCCGCTATCGACAAACTCGACGGTGACCGCTTCCGGTCGCGTGCGCTGCCGTCGACGTTTGCCACGTGGCGTGAGCGCCGCCGGCTGATCAAGGTGCTGCGCAAGCACGGCCGCATTCTGCAGAGCGCGCCGAACGTCGCCAAAATTCAAGAGGCGCTGAACTTCTTCCTGGAGAGCAGCGGCTGGTTCGGCCGCCGTCGCGGTGTCCGGATGAGTCTGTTGGTGTCCGCCGACGCCAAGTCTTCGCCTGGTGCGGTGTACGTGCTGGGCCCCATCACCCGGCTGGCGAACAAGTTCCTGGACTCCAAGGTCCGTTTCCAGCATCTGCCGGTGCCGTTCGAATTGTATTCGGATGGAATCGATCTGCCGGTTTTCGAGGAGTTCGGCGCCGGCACCGCAGCCCTGCATCTCAAAGACCAGTTGGAACGCAACAAGTTGATGGCCGATCCGGAGTACCGGCGCCGGTTCCGCACGTCGTTCGACAAGCGGGTGCTCGGTCCGACCCTGTGGCACCGCGACTTCCACGACTCCACCATCGTCGAATGCCCAGATAAGTCGTTGGTGGGCAAGAGCTTTGGCCAGATCGCCGACGAGCGCGGCATCCACCCGCTGGATGCATTCCTCGATGTGCTGGTGGAGAACGGTGAGCGCAACGTCCGCTGGACCACTATCGTGGCCAACCACCGGCCCAAGCAACTGGACAAGCTGGCCGTCGAACCGTCGGTGCACATGGGCTTCTCCGACGCCGGTGCGCACCTGCGGAACATGGCGTTCTACAACTACGCGTTGCGCATGTTGAAGCGAGTGCGGGATGCCGACCGTAGCGGCCGTCCGTTCATGACCACCGAACACGCCGTGCACCGGCTGACCGGTGAGGTCGCTGACTGGTTCGGCCTGGACGCCGGCACCTTGCGTCTGGGTGACCGCGCCGACTTCGTGGTGATTGACCCGGCTGGCCTGAACGCCGAAGTCGATGCCTACCAAGAGGATTCGGTGCCGTTCTACGGCGGCCTGAGCCGCATGGTGAACCGCAATGACAACGCCGTCGCCGCCACTGCGGTGGGCGGCCAGGTGGTGTTCCGTGGCGGCCAGTTCCGCGACGGCTACGGCAAGGATGTGCAGTCCGGTCACTACCTGCCGGCGCGCGGCGCGAAAATTCCTGCGGCGCAGCCGGTCTGACATGGCTCGCACGCAACAGCAGCGCCGTGAGGAAACCCGGACCCGACTCTTGGACGCAGCGATCGACACCATCGTCGAGGTGGGCTACGCCCGGGCCTCGGCGAAGGTGATCGCCCAGCGGGCCCAGGTTTCCGACGGTGCGCTGTTCAAGCACTTCGCCACTATGGGTGACTTCATGTCGGAGGTCACGCGGGAGGTCATGCGCCGGCAGCTGGACGCGTTCAACAAGCAGGTTGCCGAGATTCCTTCCGATAAGCCGGCTTTGGAAGGAGCGCTGGTCGCGCTGCGCGATGTGAGTGGCAACGCCACCAATACCGTGCTGCATGAGTTGCGGGTCGCCGCCCGCACGGACGAGAAACTGCGGACGACCTTGCAGGGCGCACTCATCGAGTACTCCAGCAATATCTACGAGACCGCTCAGGCGATGCCGGGAGCGGACCAGCTTCCGGCCGAGCATTTGGCCATGCTGGTCACGATCCTGATCAATGTGTTCGACGGCGCTGGGTTGATGCGTGCCGCGCTACCGCAACCAGAGCTGGAGGACGGTCGCATCCAGTTGCTGCTGGCGATGCTCAGCGGGCTGGCACCAGCGGCTCAAGACTGAGTGCTGCCTCAACGGCTTCGGGGCTCGCGGGTAGTAAGGGCAGCCGGACATGGGGACTCGATATCTGCCCCTGGGCTGCCAGAACCCCTTTGATCACAACGGGATTCGGCTCGGCAAACAGAGCTGCTGACAGTGGGGCCAGTCGGTTGCCCAGACCGCGCGCATCCTCGATCTGACCGCTGCGCCACGTCTGCACCAGATCGGCGTAACTGCGGGTGGCCACATTCGCGCTGGCCATGATTGCGCCCGAGGCGCCGAGCGCGATGAGTGGCCCGACGAACAGGTCGTCGCCTCCGAGTACGGAAACGGTGGGCGCCACATCGGCCATGAATGCGACGGTAGTGTCGTCGATGCCGCCAACGGCGTGCTTGAATCCGCTGACGTTCGGGAGTTCGGCAAGCCGGAGCAGGGTTTCCGCCGATAGCGCCCGACCCGTGCGATGCGGCACGTTGTAGACGATCAGCGGCACCGGGCTCGCGGCGGCGAGGCGCCGGAAATGTTCGACGACGCCGTCTTCGCTCGGGCGGGTGTAATACGGAACGACGGTGAGCGCGGCGAAGCTGCGCGGGTCGAGAGCCCGCAGTTGGCCGAGGGAATCAGCCGTTGAGTTGGACCCCGCGCCGACGATCAGCTGTGCGTTGTGTTCAGCGCACGCCGCCGCACAGATGTCGACGACCAATCGTCGTTCGGATGCAGTCAGATTGGCTGGCTCGGCAGTGGTGCCCAGGGCCACCAATCCGGCCGCGCCGGCGTGGAGGGCGGTGTGTGCAAGCGCTTCCAGTGCGCCGCAATCGAGTTCGTCTGAGGCGGTGAACGGCGTGACGAGCGGAACGAAGAGTCCGGTGAACGACATGATTCAACGATCAGCCAATATTTCATGTAGGTCTAGTTCTTCTTTTTGATGGCAAGCGTAAGTTGAACTAATGCTTGATGTGCGCAGGTTGCGTCTGCTTCGGGAGCTGGCTCACCGCGGCACCATCGCCGCTGTCGCTGAGGCGCTCGCGTACACGCCGTCGGCGGTGTCGCAGCAGCTGTCCGTGCTGGAACGAGAGGCCGGGGTGCCGCTGCTGGAGCGCACGGGTCGTGCGGTCACCCTGACGGCGGCCGCGGTCAGGCTTGTCGAGCACGCCGAATTGGTCATCGCGACATTGCAGGAAGCTGCCGCCGAACTCGCCTCAGATACCGCGAAAGTCAGTGGCGCACTGCGAGTCGGCGTCTTTCCTTCGGCCATCGCGGAGATCCTCACGCCCGCCATCGTCGAGCTGAGCGCAGACCATCCAGACCTGGATCTGCTTGTCACCGAACTTGATCCAGCCGAGGTGCCGAACGCGCTGCGCGAGGAACGTCTCGACATCGCCTTGGTGCAGGAGTACGACTATGTCCCGGCAGCCACCGATGCGGCGCTGCAGACCGAGCCGTTGCTGGACGAAGTGGTGTACCTGGCAGCGCTCACCATCGACCCGTTGATCGACCGCCGGGACGCCAGTTGGATCGCCGGCACTGCTGGCACGCTATGCCACGTACTGACCGAACGAGCATGTGCAGCAGCCGGTTTCATCCCGCATATCCGTCACCACGTCGATGACTTCGGCGCCGTGCTGGCGCTGGTGGCGGCCGGTCAGGGGGTGGCGTTTGTGCCCGAACTCGGCGCGGCGGCGGCCCCGGACGGTGTGGTGCTCAACCCGCTCGAGATTCGGCGCCGGACGCAATTGGCGTACCGCCGGGGGACCGGCGCGCACCCGGCGATCGCGGCCGCGCGTGCCGCGTTGACGGTCGTAGCCGCGCAGTCGAATTGTTCACCCTGCGCACCCGGCCAGGGTTAGTCGCCCAAGTACGCCGTGGGTGCAGGGTCTACGGGAGACTCGGGCGGCACCCGGGCGCCTTCCAGCGCCACTGCCCGCGCCAGCTGGGCGTAGCGCAGTTCCAGGTCCTTGAATCGCATGTAGGCGCTGATCGTGGTGAATAGAAACGCGATGACCATCGCGTACAGCAGGAGATCGGCGCCGCGCCCGATGCCGAACCAGTGCGCCACCACCGTGGTGTCGTCGGGGCGGATGATGGCGTAGATGGCACCGATCACGAACATCGCATAACCGAGCTTCACCCACGCACGGGATTTGGCGCTGCGTCGCGACCGCAACAGGTAGGCCAGCAACAGGACGACCGAGCCGATCAGCAGTCCCTTAGTCCAGATCATCGGCGCAACCTCCCGCGCAACAGTCCATCCACGATGATGTTCACCCCGTTGACCAGCGACTGGCCTTTGGACATCGAATAGTCGGTGTAGAGAATGTGCACCGGTTCCTCGGCCACCCGCCAGTGATTTTCCACGATCAGCGTGACGAACTCACTGGCGTGGCTCATGCCGTTCATGGTCAGGTTCAGCCCGTCGGCGACAGTCTTGTTGAAAACCCGCAGGCCGTTGTGCGCGTCAGTGAGGTGCAGCTTGCGGCTGGACGGGCTGAGCTTGGCGACGATCGGCAGCAGCAGCCGTTTGAGTACCGGCATCCGCTCCGGTGGGTGGTCGGCGAACCGGGTGCCGATCACGATGTCCAGATCGTCGGTGCGCAACCGCTCGATCATTCGCAACACGTCGGCGACCCGATGCTGCCCGTCGGCGTCGAAGGTGGCGAAAACCCGTGCGCCAGGCCGGGATCGGGCGTACTCGACGCCGGTCTGGATAGCCGCGCCCTGACCCAGGTTCACCGGATGACGCACCACGTGTGCGCCGGCCGTGAAGGCGCGGTC
The DNA here is from genome assembly GCF_029892685.1 of Mycobacterium sp. OTB74. GTDB lineage: Bacteria > Actinomycetota > Actinomycetes > Mycobacteriales > Mycobacteriaceae > Mycobacterium. The sequence continues at coordinate 163,529 of NZ_JARXVD010000003.1, forward strand.
GCCGGTGTCGTCATGGCCGCCGTCGTCGACGCAGACCACGTTGGAGAAGGCCGAACGGACATCGGTGACTACGTCGGCGATGACGCTCGCCTCGTTGAAGGCAGGGATGATGATCCATACGTCACCGCGGCGGTGGTTGCCGAGGTGTTCGTGGTGAAGGGTCATGTTGATGCCGAAAATACACGCTCAGCGGGCCCGGAGGCGGATCAGTCCAACCAGATGCACGGCGATGCCGACCAGTGGACCGCACAGCAAGGCGACGATGGTCCGGGTCTGCAGATCGATCGGCAACAGCAACAAGAGCGTCGCGGCCAACGTCGCACCCACCCAGCCGACGGCGTATGCGCGGTGCTGCGCAGCCGCCACGGTCGCTGCCCCGGTCAAGGTCAGGAACGCAATGGCGACGGCTCCGGCGGTCAGCCACGCCAGCAGCGCTCCGTCGGCGACATACTCGGGGCCGAAGAAAGTGCGCAACAGCCACGGCCCGGTCAGCCCGGCGGCCAGTACCGCAAGCGCCCCCAACCCGGCCAGCACCAGCGTCGGCGTCACCAGTGCCCGCAATCTCGGGTTGTCCACGAAATGGGCGATCAAATTGCCCTGCATAGCGGTCAGCGGGACCAGCAGGGGAGCCCGGGTCAGCGTCACCGCCAGGATGACGACACCGCCGGTGGCGCCGAGATCGCTGGAAGTGGCCTTGAGCAGCACCGGGAACCCCATCACCAGGACAGCGCTGGCTCCGGCGGCCGCGATCGAGTGCCACGCTCCGTTGAGGAAGGTGCGGGGGGTGCCGGGGGTTTTGATCGCCGCGGCGGCCCGGGCCACCCGCGAGGCCAGCAGCACCAGCAGCCAGGACATGGACCCGGCGACGGTTGCCCACAGGTAGCCGTCCAGTCCCCAGCCCAACAGGAACGAGGCGATAGCGACGGCGACGCGGATCCCCGCGTCGGTGACCATCAGCGCACCGTACTGGGTCCAGCCGTCCACGCCGGCAAGGACGCCGAGCAGCGTGGCGTGCAGGCAAAAGCCGGCCAGGCCGACGCTGAGCAGCGTCACGCTGAGCGGCTCGGAGGCGACGAACACGTGGCCGGCCCACAGTGGTGCGGTGCCGGCGATCACCGCACCGGCCCCGACCGCGACGGCTGCGGCCACCCGGATCGGTTGGATGTGTGGGCCGGGCTGGGTTCCGCCCTGCTTGCTGGCGCGCGCGCTGCGCACCTCGCGCGTCGCCTCCTGCAGCAGGCCATTGGCCGCACCGGTGAACAGCCCGAACGCGCCCCAGAACACGCCGAACACAGAGAACCCCGCCGGGGCGAGGTCGCGAGCCGCCAGATACAGGATGACGTAGCCGCACAACGCACTGAGCACGGTGGCCACGCCGACCCGGGCCACGCTGCCGCGGCTGATGGCTCCGGTACTCGGCGCGCCGTCGGTCACAGCGATGGCAGCCTGGTCGAGTAGAGCCAGGCAGTCCACAGTCCGCGCAACGATTGCTCGGCATAGTTGGCGGCCAGCCCGGTGAAGTCGTCGGTCACGGCCGTGGAGTGACGGTACCGGGTGGTCCAATCACGAAGCAGGGCAAAGAAATTCTCGTCCCCGATGCTGCGGCGCAACACGTGCAGGGTGAGCGCGCCGCGCTTGTAGACGCGGTCGTCGAACATCTCTTGCGGCCCCGGATCGGACAGCAGTAGATCCTGAGGGCGGCTCTGCAGCTTCTGGTGATAATGCACCGCCAGTTCGTCGGCGCTGCGCCAGCCGGACTCTTCGGCCCACAACCACTCGGCGTAACAGGCAAAGCCCTCGTGCAGCCAGATGTCGCGCCAGCGCCGCACGGTGACGGAATTACCAAACCACTGATGCGCCATTTCATGCGCGATCAACCTCTCGGCACTACGACGACCGTCGCAGTGATTGGCGCCGAAGATCGAAATCCCTTGTGCTTCAAGCGGTATTTCGAGCTCGTCATCGGTGATCACCACGGTGTACCCGGTGGACAGCGGGTACGGGCCGAACAGCCTCGTGAACAGCTTCATCATCTGCGACTGGCGGGCGAAGTCGTGCTCGAAATTGTCGATCAGACGGGCTGGCAGCGCCGCGTACAGCGGCACCGGCGATTTGGCCAGACGCACCGATTCGTAGCGTCCGATCTGCAGCGTGATCAGGTACGTCGACGTCGGCTCGGCCAGCTCGTAGGTCCAGGTGGTTTGTCCCGCACGGGTTTTCCGGCTGACCAGTTCGCCGTTGGCCACGGCCCGGTAGGGGCTGTCGGTGCTGATCTGGATGCGGTAGCTGGCCTTGGAACTCGGGTGGTCATCGCACGGAAACCAGGACGCCGCGCCGTTGGGTTGGCCGGCAACCAGTACGCCTTCGGACAGCTCCTCGAAACCGACTGGACCCCAAGCAGATTGGATGGGACGCGGATTTCCGCCATAGCGCACGGTGATGGTCAGCGCCGCACCGGCCGGCACCAGGGTAGCCAGGGTGACGTTCAGTTTTCCGGCGGCGCACCGATATTTGGCCGGGCGGCGGCCGTTGACGTCCACCTTGGACACCGTCATCGCGTCGGACAGGTCCAGGGTGAACGAGCGCAACGACGCCAGCGTCACCGCGGTGATGGTCGCTGTCCCGGCCAGCCGGTTGCTCTCCATCTTGTACTCGATGGCCAGCTCGTACCGCGAGATTCGGTAGCCGAAATTGCCGGTATTCGGAAGGTATGGATCGATGACGGGTTGAATGGCCTTACGTACTTTCTTGCTCGCTCGGGTCATGCGGCGGTTGCCTTTTGGCGGTTGCCGGACTTGCGCTTCTTGCCGGTCCACGGCGCGATCGGGTTGCCCTGCCAGCGGGTGGACGGTGGCACCGAATCACCGCGCATCACAAGCGAAGCCGGGCCGACCGTCGCGCCCGCGCCGATGCTGGCCGCGGGCAACGCCACGCAGTGGGTGCCCAGCGTCGCGCCTGCGGACAGCACCACGGTGTCCAGTTGCATGATCCGGTCGTGGAACAGGTGGGTCTGCACCACGCAGCCCCGGTTCACTGTCGCGCCACGGCCCAGAGTCACCAGGTCGGCCTCAGGCAGCCAGTAGGTTTCGCACCACACGCCGCGGCCGATCGCCGCGCCGAGTGCTCGAAGCCACAGGTTCATCACCGGCGTTCCGCTGGCCGCCCGGGCAAACCACGGCGCGGCCACGGATTCGACGAACGTATCTGCAACTTCGTTGCGCCACACGAACGGCGACCACAGCGGATGCTCGACGGCCCGAATCCGGCCCACCATCAACCACTTTGCGGCCACCGCCATGGCACCGGCGATCAGCCCGGCGCCGAGCAGGACCACACCGCAGGCCAATGACGCCCACAGCCAACCGAACCTGCCGGCCAGAGCCTGTATTGCACCGAGCACCGCGACACCGATCGCGAATGTCAGCATCACCGGGACAATGCGCAGCGTCTCCACCGTGCCTCGCATCACCTTGAGCCAGATGGTCGGGTGAAAGGTGCGCAGGGCATCGGCCTCGGTGGGCTGGCGGCGCAACCTGATCGGCGGGCTGCCCAGCCAGGACGACCCGGCCTTGGCCTTGTGCGGGGTGGCAGACAACACCGCCACCAGGCCGTCGTCAGGTACTCGGCGCCCGGGCTGGGTGATACCGGAGTTACCCAGGAAGGCGCGCCGTCCGACGGTGGCCTTGGCGACGTGAATCCAGCCGCCGCCCAGTTCGTAGGACGCCACCATGGTGTCGTCGGCCAGGAACGCACCGTCCTGCACCTCGGTGAACTTGGGTGTCAGTAGCGCCGTCGAAATCTCGGTTTCTTTACCGACTTTCGCACCCAGAATGCGCAGCCACCACGGGGTCAACAGGCTGGCGTAGATGGGGAAGAGGTAGTGGCGGGCGGCGTCCATCAGCCGTTCGGTGGCCCACAACTGCCAGCCGACCCGACTGCGCACCGGGTGGTAGCCCTCGTCCAGGCCCAGCGACATGACCCGCACCCCGATCACCGTGAGTGCGGCGTACACCGCCAGGGCTACCACGGTGGCGACAGGAGTCCAGATTGCTGCGGGCAGGATCGCCTCTTTCAGTGAATGCGTGTGGCGTATAGGCACACTCAACACGGCCAGACCGGATCCCAAGGCCAGCAGCGGCAGTCCGCCGAGCAGCATCGAAGTCAGCCCGTACATGGCGACCCACAGCGGCGCTCGGGCCGGGCGCGCCTCGGGCCACGGGTGGTGGGCCTTGCCCGACTTCACCGCGGGCGAGCCCTTCCAGTACTGGCCGGCCTTGACCTTGCCGATGACGCCGGAACCCGGTGCCACGTCAGCGTTTTTGCCGACCACCGCGCCCGGCAGCAGCGTCGTTCGCGCGCCGATGGTGGCGTCGTTGTCGATGTTGATGGGCCCGACGTGGAACAGGTCACCGTCGATCCAGTGCCCGGTGAGGTCGACCTCGGGCTCGATGGAGCAGCGGTGCCCAAGGGTGAGCATGCCGGTGACCGGTGGCGCCGAATGCAGGTCGACGGCTTTGCCCACCTGGTTGCCCAGTGCGCGGGCGTAGTACACCAACCACGGTGCGCCGGCCTGGTTTTCGGCGCCGCTGGCCTCGCTGAGCCGCTCGGCCAGCCACACCCGCAGGTGTTCGGAGCCGCCGCGGCGATACGTTCCCGGTTGCAACCCGGACAGCAATGTCCGGGCACAGATTGCCGCGATGCCCATCCGTCCGAGCGGGGTGACGAACACCAGGAAGCCGGCGAGAATCCACCACCAGTTGACGGTGGTGGCCCAGGGCAGCAGATGCAGTTTCGCGGCAACGTTGTTCAACAGCGCCAGCCACACCACCCACTGCATGCCGGACAGCGTCGCCAACGGCAACGCCAGCACCACCTGAGCCAGCTGGGTCAACAGCGGAACCGGTGCGACGTTGCGGGCTTCGATCACGGGTGGCGGGTCCAGCTCGTCCAGATAGCTGGCCAGCGAACCCAACCGCGGGTGGTCGTACAGGTCGGCGACGGTGACCTCGGGGTGCTTCTCGCGCAGCAGTGAAACCAGTTGCGCCGCAGACAGCGACCCACCGCCGAGCGCAAAGAAGTCCGCACTCGGTCCGTCGACCGGCGCAGCGAGCACGTCGCGCCACAGTCCGGCGAGCCAGCCCAGGGTGCCGGCCAGTTCGGGGCCGTCGTCGCTGCCGGAGTCGACCGGCCAGGGCAGTGCGTTGCGGTCGACCTTTCCCGATGTGCGAGTTGGCAATTCGTCGAGCAACACCAACCGCGGCACCAGGGCCGCCGGCAGTGCCTTGGCCAGGGCCTTGCGGGCCTCGGCGATATCGAAGTCAGGGTCGGCGCTGGCGATGTAGCCCACCAGCAAGGGCGTGCCGGTGGCGGTCTTACGCACTGCCGCGGCACCGCCGCTGACTCCGGGCAGGTTGACCAGTGCGGCGTCTACCTCACCAAGCTCGATGCGGCGCCCGCCGACCTTGACCTGATCGTCGGCGCGGCCCTGGAAGTACAGTCCGTCGCGCTCCAACCGGACCAGGTCACCGCTGCGGTATGCGCGGCCCCAACCCAGCGTCTCCATCGGCGCGTATTTTTCGGCGTCCTTGTCCGGGTCGAGGTAGCGGGCCAGACCGACGCCACCGATCACAAGTTCGCCGACCTCGCCGTAACCGACCTGCTGCCCATCCTTGTCGACGACGGCGAGGTCCCAGCCCGGCAATGGCAGGCCGATGCTGACCGGTCCGCCGTCCAGCGGCGCCAGGCACGCGACCACGGTAGCTTCGGTGGGGCCGTAGGTGTTCCAGACCTCGCGCCCTTCCACTGCCAGTCGTTCGCCGAGTTCCGGCGGGCAGGCTTCGCCGCCGAAGATCAGCAGCCGCACCGCTTCAAGGGCCTCGGCCGGCCAGAGTGCCGCGAGGGTAGGGACCGTCGAGACCACAGTGATGTCCCGGGACACCAGCCACGGCCCCAAATCCATGCCACTGCGGACCAGCGAACGGGGCGCCGGCACCAGGCAGGCGCCGTACCGCCAGGCCAGCCACATCTCTTCGCAGGACGCGTCGAACGCCACCGAAAGTCCGGCCAACACCCGGTCGCCAGGCCCCAGTGGATTGTCCTTCAGGAAGACCTCGGCCTCGGCGTCGACGAAGGCTGCGGCGTTACGGTGCGTGACCGCAACACCCTTCGGGGTGCCGGTAGAACCAGAAGTGAAGATGATCCAGGCGTCGTCGCGGGTCAAGGGTCTGCCGGCCTGCCAACCGCGGGACGATCCGGGGCCGCGAATCAGCCCGGCCTCGGTGATGATGCCGACCACACCGGCCTCACCGAAGACCAGTTCGGCGCGTTCGTCGGGGTCGTCGGCGTCCACTGGCACATAAGCGGCGCCGGTGGCCAGGGTAGCCAGGATGGCTACGTACAGCGCGTAACTACCGGACGGCATCCGGATGCCGATGCGGTCACCGCGACCGATGCCGCGGGCAGCCATCCAAGTGACGCTGTCTTGGATGTCGGCGATCAATTCGGCGTAGGTGAGCTGCACCTCGCCGTCATCGATGGCGGGCGCGTCAGGGTAACGCTCGGCTGTGGCGTAGACGATGTCGATGAGTGTCCGCGCCTGCGGTGCGTCTGCCGAGCGCATGTACTGCGGGGGGATCTCCTGTGCCACCCGTACAACCTACTAAGGGTTGGACCGTTCCTCCGTCTGGCGGCCATGGCGGGTTCTAGGCGTCCGACCTGGGCCCTCGCGGCCTTGGCTAACGTGGATTCGTGACCACTGAGCTGACCGGACGAATGATCATCGCAGGTGAGAGCGTCGCGGGGACGGGCGCCGAAGTTCGCGGATTCGACCCGGCGACTGGGACACCGCTTGAACCTGCCTACCGATATGGCGATGGGAGTCATGTCGACGCCGCGTGTGCTGCGGCCGGTGAGGCATTTCACGTCTATCGGGCCGTCGACCCGCGCCGTCGGGCCGAGTTCCTGGAGGCGATCGCCGCGGGACTGGAGACACTCGGACCGGAACTGGTCGACCGGGCCGTAGCCGAGACCGGCCTGCCGCAGGCGCGGATCGCCGGCGAAGTCGGTCGTACCGCTGCGCAATTGAGACTGTTCGCCGCGGTGCTGGCTGAAGGCAGTTGGCAGGGCGTCTGGATCGACCCGGGGCAGCCGGATCGCACACCCGCGCCGCGTCCCGACATTCGGCAGCGAGCTGTCCCGCTGGGGCCAGTGGCGGTCTTCGGGGCCGGCAATTTCCCCCTCGCCTTCTCGGTGGCCGGCGGTGACACAGCGTCCGCGTTGGCCGCGGGGTGCCCCGTGGTAGCCAAAGCGCATGACGCACACCCGGGAACCTCCGAGCTGGTTGGCCGGGTGGTGGCCGACGCCGTCCGTGCCACCGGGATGCCGGCCGGGACTTTCTCATTGCTCTACGGTGACGGGCCGGAACTGGGCGGCGCGCTGGTTGCCGACCCGAGGATCAAGGCGGTGGGTTTCACCGGTTCACGTTCCGGCGGAACGGCATTGGCGGCGATCGCTGCGGCGCGACCGCAGCCCATCCCGGTGTACGCCGAGATGAGTGCGATCAACCCGGTATTCCTGCTGCCGGGTGCGCTCGGTTCGCAAGCAGCTGCGATTGCGTCGGGGTTCGTGGGGTCGCTCACGATGGGTTCGGGTCAGTTCTGCACCAACCCAGGGCTGGTGATCGGAGTCGATGGACCCGAGCTGGACGAGTTCCTCACTGCCGCAGGCGAAGACCTGCAGAGTCGTCCCGCACAGCCCATGTTGACGCCGGGCATCGCGGCCAACTACGAGCGGGGTGTCGCCGAACTGTCGCTGCACGCTGCGTTGGTTGCGCAGGGCCAGGAGGGCCCTCGTCAGCATGGTCAGGCAGCGTTGTTCAGCACCGATGCGGCGACGTTTCTGGCCTCGCTGGAATTGCAGGCCGAGGTCTTCGGTGCAGCCGCAGTGGTGGTGCGCTGCCGCGATGAAGACGAAATGATTGCTTTAGCAAGATATTTGGAAGGCCAGTTGACCGTGTCGGTACACAGTGACGAATCCGACCTGGCGATCGCGGCACGGCTGCTGCCCGAACTCGAACTCATCGCCGGACGAATTGTGTTCAACGACTGGCCCACCGGGGTTGAGGTGGGTCACGCCATGATTCATGGTGGACCCTGTCCGGCCACCACGGATGCGCGCAGCACCTCAGTGGGCGCCCGCGCGATTGAACGATTCCTGCGGCCGGTTTGCTATCAGAGTCTGCCAGATTCCTTGCAGCCCAAAGTCATTGCCGACGGAAATCCGGACGGCATCTGGCGCCGGATCGACGGCCGCTTGAGCCGCGACTGATCACCAGTTGTCGTAGCCACCCTCGGGTCCGAGCATCCGTTCCAGCCGGGTCCGGTTGATGCGGGCCATCTCGTTACGCACCACTTTGCGTTCGGTTTCGGGCTCGTTGAGCATGCGGTCGGCCATGTGATTCAGCACCCCGACCGTTGACATGTTGCCCACGTACATGACGAAGTCGAAGCCGAAATGGCCGCGGTAGTCAGCGGCCTTGGTGCGTAGCGTCGTCATCAGATCAGGGTTCTGGTCGCACACCGCGCACTGTTCGAAGTGCGATCGGGTGCTGCCTGGTCGACGGCCCACTTGGGGATAGGCCGGCAGGATTGCATCGATCGAGACCTCGTCCAGGGAAAACAGCAGCGTGTCGGCCTGCCGGAACAGGTGGTCGTGGTCCTGGTAAGCACGTCCGTCGGCCAGGCTGCCGGCCAGTGGGACGCTGTAGCAGCACTCGTACAGGGCGTGCATGGCCCGCTGCTTCGACATGCCGTTGAACGCGTCGAGTCCGATTCCCTGATGCATCAACACACCGTCATCATCGAATTCGCAGGGTACGTACAGATTTCCCTGTGTTACAACGGTGCAAACTTGCCTGTGAATGCACTGCGCTGCACATGTCGTGGCTCAGTCCGGCGTTAGCACGGCGGCAAGTTCGTCCGCGTCGCCCTCGACCTCGACGCCGACAGCCCGTGATGTCTCGGATCGCTTGCCGCGCAACAACGCCCGCAATGCCACGAACAGCCGATGCGTCTGGAAGCTGAATGCGTCGAGGCTGCGGTTATGACGAAAATCGGGTGAAATCCGCCAAAACCGCAGCCTCGGCAGCGAAAACTAGTGCTCTTGGGTCTCGAAACGGGCGATCGAGCGAGCCAGTTCCTCTTCGGCCTCCGCGCGACCAACCCAGTCGGCGGCCTTCACGTACTTGCCCGGCTCAAGATCCTTGTAGTGGACGAAAAAGTGCTTGATGGCGTCCAGATCGAACTGCGAGATGTCGTTGACGTCCTGAATGTGGTCCCACCGCGGGTCGCCGGCCGGCACGCAGAGCAGCTTGTCGTCGCCGCCGGCTTCGTCGGTCATCTTGAACATCGCGACCGGACGGGCCTCGACAGCGCAGCCGGGGAACACGGACTCGGTCAGCAGAACCAGCGCGTCCAGCGGGTCGCCGTCCTCGCCCAGAGTGTTTTCGAAGAATCCGTAGTCGGTGGGGTAGCCCATGGGGGTGAACAGGTAACGGTCGAGCTTGACCCGGCCAGTCACGTGGTCCACTTCGTACTTGTTGCGTGAACCCTTGGGGATCTCGATGACGATGTCGTGCTCCACCCGGAGGCTCCTTCGCTGAGTGCTGATAACCGGCTACACCATAGACGAGCGATACCCTGCTCAGTACCGACTGCTCGTCAATAGAGTGCGAGACCGGTACGAGATCAGGAGAAATATGCGGCCCACCCGGTGGCGCCGGTCGACTCACATGTTGATCGGTGTGGGAGTTCTGGTGTTGGTTGCCGCAGTGGTTGCGGCCGCCGCGGTGATGGCGCGCAACAAGCCCGCCCCGGCCGCCGACCCCAGCGTCAAGCCACAACCGGCGGCCGCCTCGGCCAACCCTGGTGTGCAGCCGCTGTCTGATTCCGCGCCGCAGCCGAGTCCCGCTCAGCTGGCCGCGATGCTGGGTCCACTGGTGGCCAACCCGAACCTCGGCCAACTGGGCGGCCGCGTTACCGACGCCGCGACCGGCGCGCAAATCTGGGCGCAAGGCGAGAACACGCCGTTGCAGCCCGCGTCCACAAACAAGGTGCTGACCACCGCTGCGGCGCTGTTCACCTTGGATCGTGCGGCCCGCCTCACCACGATTGTGGTCGCCGGGGACACCCCAGGACAGGTCGTGCTCAAGGGCGGTGGTGACCCGACACTGTCGGCGGCGCCGGTCGGCACTCAGACCTGGTACCGCGACGCCGGCCGCATCTCCGACCTGGCCGATCAGATCCGCAAGACCGGCACGGTGGTCAAGTCGGTACAGGTCGACACCGGTGCCTTCACCGGTCCGACCATGGCGCCGGGCTGGGACACCGCAGACATCGAGGGCGGCGACTTCTCGCCGATCGAGTCGGTGATGCTCGACGCGGGCCGAATTCAGCCGACCACCGTCGACTCCAAACGGTCCACCACCCCGGCCCTCGATGCCGGCAAGGCACTGGCCGTGGCACTGGGAGCGGACCCGGCAACCGTCACCGTCCGGTCCACTCCAGCGGCCGGCCGGCAGCTCGCGGCAGTGCACTCGGCACCGTTGATGGAGCGACTGCGCGAGATGATGGGCGAATCGGACAACGTCATGGCCGAGTCCATCGGGCGTGAGGTCGCCGCCGCGGTCAACGAGCCGCAGAGCTTCGACGGCGCTGTGCATGCGGTACTCGGCCAGCTGTCCAAGGTGGGGCTGGACACTTCCGGCGCCACGCTCTTCGACTCCAGTGGACTGTCGGTCAACGACCGCCTGACCGCCACCATCCTGGACGGTGTGGTCAACGCCGCGGCCGGCAACGACCAGCCCAAGCTGCGTCCTCTGCTGGACGTCATTCCGATTGCCGGCGGTAGCGGCACGCTGTCCAACCGGTACCTGGATACCGACGCGGGCCGGGCCGCCGCCGGATACCTGCGGGCCAAGACCGGCTCGCTGACCGGCACCAATGCGCTCGCCGGTGTTGTCACCGACCGCAGCGGGCGGGTGCTGACCTTCGCGTTGATCTCCAACAGTGCCGGGCCAGAAGGTCGAACCGCGCTCGATGCGGTGGCTGCGGCGCTGCGGTCCTGTGGGTGCGACGCGTGAGCCAATCCGCGGCGCAGCCCGATCGTCAGTCCCTGACGGTGGGCCGCGCTGTGGACTGGAGTTTCGCGGCCACCGTCGGGGCCAAGCTGACCCGACCGGAACCGCCCATCACCGACTACACCCGCGACCAGGTGCGTGAGCAGCTGGCCGAGGCATCGCGTCGCGCTGAACTGCCGGTTCGCGAGGTGACCCTGCTGAACGAGGGTGCCGAGATTCCCGAGGCCCGCATCGTGGATCGAAAGCAGTGGGTGCGGGCCGCAACCGAGTCGATGCGGATCATGACCGGTGGCCAAAGCTCAAGTACCGCAGGGCTTGCCGCCATGTTGACCGGCCGGCTCACCGGAGCGCAGACCGGCGCGGTGCTGGCGTTCGTGTCCTCGGGCATCCTGGGGCAGTATGACCCCTTCGGTGTCAATGGCGGCGAATTGCTGCTGGTGTACCCGAATGTTGTTGCTACTGAACGGCAATTGCGGGTCACCCCGGCTGAATTCCGGCTCTGGGTGTGTCTGCACGAGGTGACCCACCGGGTGCAGTTCCGGGCAAACCCGTGGTTGAGGGATCACATGTCGCAGGCGTTGGCGGTGTTGACCGACGACGCAAATCTGGACATCGGAGACATCACCGGCCGGCTAGCCGAGTATGTCCGGAACCACCGTAACGGCGACGCAGACCCGAATTCGCAAGGCATCCTGGGCATTGTGCGCATCCTGCAGTCCGACGAGCAGCGCCGTGCCCTCGATCAACTGCTGGTGCTGGGCACCCTGCTGGAAGGTCACGCCGACCACGTGATGGATGCGGTGGGTCCGGCTGTGGTGCCGTCGGTGGCGACCATCCGGGATCGCTTCGACGCGCGGCGGCAGCGCAAACACTCTCCGCTGCAACGGATTATCCGAGCTCTGCTCGGCTTCGACGCCAAGATCGCGCAGTACACCCGCGGCAAGAAATTTGTCGACGAGGTGGTGTCCACCGTCGGGATGACGCGGTTCAACACCATCTGGACGGATGCCGAAACCTTGCCGTTGCCAACCGAAATCGATGAGCCACGGCAATGGATCGATCGAGTGCTGTAGCCGCACTCCGTGCCGCGTTGGCAGGGTTCGCCGCGGCGTATCCCGCCGACCGGTGGTGCGTCGGGTTGTCCGGCGGAGCCGATTCGCTCGCACTGACTGCCGTGGCCGCCGCTATCAAGCCGACTGTTGCGCTCATCGTCGACCACGGTCTGCAGGACGGTTCGGCGCACGTCGCCGAGACCGCGCTGGCGCAGGCGCTGAAGTTGGGCTGCGTTGATGCCCAGGTGATTTGCGTGCAGGTCGGGGCTGAAGGCGGGCCCGAGTCGGCGGCGCGGTCAGCCCGCTACGCAGCGTTGGACGGCGCACGTGGCGGCATGCCGGTGCTGTTGGCGCATACTCTGGACGACCAGGCCGAGACGGTGCTGTTGGGGCTGGGCCGCGGCTCTGGCGCCAGATCCATTGCGGGCATGCGTGATTGGGACCCGCCGTGGGGTCGTCCGCTGCTGGGCGTGCGCCGAGCCGACACCGTCGTGGCGTGCTACGAGCTGGGTCTGCAACCGTGGCAGGATCCGCATAACGCCGACCCCCGATTTACCCGGGTCCGGCTGCGCACCGAGGTACTGCCGCTGCTGGAGGACGTACTTGCCGGCGGAGTGGCCCCGGCCCTGGCCCGTACCGCAGCCGCGTTGCGAGAGGACAACGACGCACTCGATGCCCTGGCCGAGACGCAGCTGGCGCGGTTGCGCACAGATGACGGGCTGACCGTCGCGGGTCTCGAAGACCTGCCCGCCGCGCTGCGCCGCCGAGTCATCCGCGGGTGGTTGCTGGGCTGCGGGGCGACCACGCTCACCGACGTGCAATTGCGATCAGTCGACGCGCTGGTGGCAGCCTGGCGTGGCCAGGGCGGAGTCGCGGTCGGGTCACCGCTGCGGTACCAGCGGTTGATCGTCGGCCGGCGAGCAGGCGCCCTATTCGTCACCACCCGACCCGTCTAGCTTGGATCAAGCCCTGGTGTCGTGGCACGCTGTTGCCGTGCCGACGCAATCGGAGCTGTACCAGGACGACATCAAATCGGTTTTACTGTCCCAGGAACAGCTGCAAGAGCGCATCGCGCAGATGGCCGAGAGCATCGCCGAGCACTACCGCGCCGACTCCGGCGACCAGGATCTGCTCCTGATTACGGTGTTAAAGGGCGCGGTCATGTTCGTCACAGATCTGGCCCGGGCCATCCCGCTGCCCACGCAGCTGGAGTTCATGGCGGTCAGCTCCTACGGCTCGTCGACCTCGTCATCGGGCGTGGTGCGCATCCTCAAGGACCTGGACCGCGACATCAACGGCCGCGACGTGCTGATCGTCGAGGACATCATCGACTCAGGCCTGACGCTGTCGTGGCTGCTGCGCAACCTGGCCACGCGGGGGCCGCGCTCACTGCGGGTCTGCACCCTGCTGCGCAAGCCCGACGCGGTGCGCGCCGACATCGACGTCGCGCATATCGGCTTTGACATTCCCGACGAGTTCGTCGTCGGCTATGGCCTGGACTACGACGAGCGCTACCGCGACCTGCCTTACATCGGCACCCTGCATCCGCGGGTGTACGAAAACCACTGATTGGCGCAGAATCGCACGCATGGCTGAGACCAGCACTGCGCTACGGATCTGCCCGTTCTGTGAGGCCACCTGCGGCCTGACGCTCACCATCTCCGACGGCCGGGTGACCGGTGCCCGCGGTGACCATGACGACGTGTTCAGCGCGGGGTTCATCTGCCCTAAAGGCGCCAGCTTCGGCGAGCTCGACAACGATCCAGATCGGCTGGCGCACCCATTGGTCCGCCGCGACGGCGTGCTGACCGAGGCCACCTGGGATGAGGCGTACGCCGTCATCGCCGAGCGACTCGGCGCGGTGATCGCTGAGCACGGAGGCAAGTCGGTCGGGGTGTACCTCGGCAATCCGAACGCGCACACCATCTCGGGTGCCCTGTACGCACCGCTGATCATCAAAGGCCTGGGTAGCCGGCAGGTGTTCAGCGCCAGCACACTCGACCAGATGCCCAAGCACGTCGCGCTGGGCCTGATGTTCGGCAGCCCGGGCGCGTTCACTGTGCCCGACCTCGACCGCACCGACTATCTGGTGATCATCGGCGCAAACCCTCTGGTGTCCAACGGCAGCCTGGCCACCGCCGCCGATTTCCCCGGAAAGCTGCGGGCGCTGCGGAAACGCGGCGGCAAGCTCGTCGTCATCGACCCCGCCCGCACTCAGACCGCCAAACTGGCCGACCGCCACCTCGCCCCGCGACCCGGTACCGACGCTGCGCTGCTGTTCGCCGTCGTGCACGTGCTGTTCGACGAGGATTTGGTTGATCTCGGGGGGCTAGCCGAGCACGTCAGCGCCGTCGAGCAGGTCCGCGCGCTGGCCGATGATTTCTCGCCCGATGCCGTCGCTCCGGCGTGTGGCGTGGACGCCGAGGAGATCCGGGAACTGGCCCGCGAACTCGCGGCAGCTCCGACGGCGGCTGTCTACGGCCGGATCGGTACCTCCACGGTCGAGTTCGGCACTATCGGCAGCTGGCTCGTCGATGTGATCAACGTGCTGACCGGCAATCTCGACCGACCCGGCGGGGCGATGTTCCCGCTCGGTGCGGCGGTCCCCGCGCCGCGTCCGCCGAAACCGGGCCGTGGGTTCAAGACCGGGCGATGGGTCAGCCGGGTGTCCGGTTACCCCGAGGTGCTGTCCGAGCTGCCGGCGGCTGCGATCGCCGAGGAGATTGACACCGCGGGTGAGGGTCGGATCAAGGCGATGATCACCATCGCCGGAAACCCGGTGCTGTCTGCGCCCGACGGCGACCGCCTCGACCGGGCGCTCGGCCGCGGACGTGAGGAGCGAGAAGGCGGAGGCGTTGAGTTCATGCTTTCCGTCGACCCCTATCTCAACGAGACCACCCGCCATGCCGACGTCATCCTGCCGCCGCCTCCACCGGCCCACAGCGCGCACTTCGATTTCGCGCTGAACAACCTCGCGGTGCGCAACAACGTGCGGTACTCGTCGCCGGTGCTACCGCTGGATGGCCGGCCTGACGAGCCCGAGATTCTGTCGCGGCTGGCGTTGATTTTGTATGGCATTGGGGCCCGTCCGGGCGAGCGAAGCGACGGGATATGGGAAGGGGATCCGGCTCTGGTCGATGCGCAGGTGATCACGACGACGCTGACCAAGGAAGCCCACGATCCCCACTCACCGGTGGCGGGTCGCGACGTCGACGAGCTCACCGCGATGCTGTATCCGGGGCCGGGCTACGAACGTCGCCTCGACATGATGCTCCGGCTGGGGCCCTACGGCGACGCGTTCGGCACCAAACCAGATGGGCTCACGCTAGAACGCCTGAAGGCCAACCCGCACGGCATCGACCTCGGGCCGCTGCAGCCGCGGATCCCCGAGGTACTGCGAACTCCAAGCGGGACAATCGAACTCGCTCCGGAGCCGATCGTCGCCGATGTGGCCCGGCTGCGCGACGCACTCGGCCGCACGGCCGGCGGGTTCCTGCTGATCGGCCGACGGCATCTGCGGTCCAACAACAGCTGGATGCACAACCTGCCGGCGCTGTCCGGTGGGTCAAACCGATGCACCCTGCAGATTCACCCGGACGATGCGGCCGATCTCGGTCTGACCGACATCGCGATCATCAAGGGTCCGGGCGGTGAGCTGCTGGCGCCGATCGAAACGACCGACGGCATTCGGCGCGGCGTGGTCTCGCTGCCGCACGGCTGGGGTCACGACCGCGGCGGCACCGGTCAGGAGCTCGCGGCCAGCCACCCGGGCGTCAACGTCAACCAGCTCAACGACGGCACGCATCTGGATCCACTGTCCGGGACCGCGGTACTCAACGGCATCCCGGTCGATATCTCGCCGGCGGGCTCGGCTGGTTAGCCCAGCTCCCAGGCCACGGTCACCGAAAAGCCGACGGTCTGCTGACCGGGTTCCAGCGGGACCGGCGCGGCCATGGCCATGCGAGGCATCGGCGTGGGGCTCGGCGGGGTGGAACCATCGGCCGTCTCGGAAATCGAGATCACCTTGCCCAGCTGCAGTCCGGACAGCTGCGCGTACTGCTGGGCGCGGTCCTTGGCGTCGTTGAAGGCTCGGGCGCGGGCATCCTTGACCAGCTGCGAGTCGTCATCGATCGCGTAACTCACCGAGTTGATCCGGGTCTGGTTCCCGCCGGCGTCGACGATCAGAGCCAGCATCTTCGAGGCCGTGTCCACTTTGCGAATCTTCACCTGAATCGTGTTGCTGGCCCGATACCCGTTGATGGTCGAGTTGGGCCCGTACTCAGGCTGCAGACTCACCTGCTTGGTGCTGATGTCCTTCTTGTCGACGCCGGCGCCGGTCAGCGCGTCCAGAAGGGCCTGCTGGCGGCCGCTGGTCTGATTCATTGCAGCGGTCACGTCAGGAGCCGTCGCCTCGATACCCGCGTCGATGGTCAGGGTGTCCGGAGCGCCCTGCACTTTGCCGGTGCCGACCACGGTGACCTGGCGGGGACCGTGGTGATCGGAATCCGAGCCACATCCGGTGACACCGATGGCAGCTGCCACAGCCAGTCCGGCGAGGGTCAGAGCGGTGTTTTTGGGAGAGCTCATGGGGTCACCATAATCTTGCAGTGCGTCTCGGGGTTGCCGAGTTCTTCGAATGCGCCCTGCAGACCGTCCAGCCCCACCTCGCCGGTGATCATCGGCGCGACATCGATCTCGCCTTCGGCGATGGCGCGCAGCGTGTGAGCGAATTCCTTTGGACTGTAGGCAAATACGAACTGCACGTTGATCTGTTTGGCTGATGCGTACAGCGGGTGGACGGTGTCGGGCGGCATGCAGACCCCCGCGACCACCAGTTGGGAGGCCATCGGGGCCCGGCGCAGCACGTCGTCGATGATGCCGGGCGCACCGACCGCGTCGAAGATCACCGCAGGAGTGCACTGACCGAATGGTGACCCGTCGGCGGGGTCCACGGTGACGTGCGCGCCCATGGTGACCGCCAGTGCCCGGCGGGCTGGTGAAAAGTCCGACGCGACAATGGTTTCCACACCGCGATGGCGCAGCGCGGCGATGATCGCGATCCCGATCGGGCCGCAGCCGATCACCAGTGCGGTGTTTCCCTGCTCGATCCGCGAAGAGTTGACGGCGTGTAGGCCGACCGCCATCGGCTCGGTCAGGGCAGCGCGCTTGGCGTCCAGCCCGTTGGGCACCGGCAGCAGCAGAGGTGCCGACAGCAGCATCTTCTCGGCGTATCCGCCGACCGTGCTGTTGCTGTAGACGATCATCTCGACGCCCGTCGACGAGAGCAGTATCGGCATCGAGGTCACCAGGGTGCCCGGTGGATGTGTCTCGGTGGCCGGCCCGGCGTCGAGGATCTCGGCGCTGAACTCGTGGCCCATGAAGACGTCGCTGTCCAGATTCAGTTCATCGGATCCCTTGGGCAGGCCTTCGATCTCGGCGGTCAGCGCCACGATCTCCGAGCCGTGGCTGGCGAAGTGCAGGTCCGATCCGCAGATACCGCAAGCCTTTACGGCGACCAGTACCTGTCCGGACTCGGGTACGGGTTCGGGCACGTCGTCGCGGACGACCATCCGTCCGCCGCGTAGTACTGACGCACGCATCACTTGGCTCCTTCGGTCGTGTGTTCGGTGATGGCTTTGACCACGGCCTCGCCCACCCGGCCGAACAACTGGTCGCGCATGCCCTTGGCCCAGTCGTGCGACGCCCTCGGTGCGGTGAGCTGCCCTTTGAAATGCGGAATGACCTCGCGGGCGAACAACTCGTACGAATGGAACGTGGCATCCGGCGGCGCCCAGTCGTGACCCAGCAGCAGTAGGGTGCCGAAGCCGCCTGAGCGGTCCAACAGGTCCTGGATGTAGGCGATCGCATCCTCGGGAGTACCGATACAGCAATTGCCTTTGGCCGCATAGTTTTCGACGAATTGCCTGGACGTCGGAGCCGGCCCGGTTTCGCTGCCCAGCGGGACGAACCCGGCGGCGCCGAAGTAGTTGGAGAAGTCCTCCAGCCCGTAGGTGCAGTCCTCGATGGCCTGCTCGCGAGTGTCGGCCAGGTGCACGATGCCCAGCACCCGCCAGCTACGTCGATCCGGTTGCGGCTGGCCCGATTTGGCAGCCTGGTCGTTCACGATGTCCCAGGTGGACTCCAGCGCGGCATATCCGCCGGGTACCGACATCGACAACGACAGCAATGACGTCCCCAGCTGTCCGGCCAGTCGTGGACCCGACGGGGAAACCATTGCCGCGGTAGAGATTTCCGGGTACGGCCAGGTGTACGGGCGGATGTGCAGCGCGGCGTCGCGCAGGGTGAACCAGTCGGTTTCGCGGCTGATGCGCTCGTCGGGGCCGGCCCGGAACAACGCCAGGATGGCCTCCAGTGACTCCTGCTGCATCCGGCGTTGGTCGACGGGGTCGATGCCCATCATGTAGGCGTCTGACGGCAGAGCGCCGGGACCGGTGCCGAACATCACGCGGCCGCGGGTCAGATGGTCCAGCAGCACCCAGCGGTCGGCCACCATGAGCGGGTGGTGATACGGCAGGGACACCACGCCCGTGCCGAATCGGATGTGTTTGGTGCGTTCGGCCGCGGCGGCGATGAATACCTCCGGGCAGGCGATCAGTTCGTATCCGCCGGAGTGGTGTTCGCCGAACCACACCTCGTCGTAGCCGAGCCGGTCCAGTGCGACAGTGCGGTCCAGGTCGTATTCCAATGCCGTAGTGGGGGATTGGCCGACCGGATGAAACGGGGTGATGAAAACGCCGAAGTCCAGTGGCGGGTTGCTCATAGCTTCAATCCCAATCCGTCGATGAATTCGATGAGGGCCGCGTTGACTTCTTCGGCCCGCTCCTGTTGTAGCCAGTGGCCGGCGCCTTCGACCATGATTTCGCGATACTCCCCGGTCACCACGTCCCGGACCCGATTGCGCGGAGTGAAGCCGAGTACCGGGTCGGCGGTACCGGCCACAAACAGCGTCGGAACGGTGATGGTTGATGCCGGGCTGGTTGAGGTCAGCTCCCAGTTACGGTCGAAATTGCGATACCAGTTCAGTGGGCCGGTGAAGCCGGTCTTGGTGAAGGCCGTCACGTATGTTTCGAATTCGTCCTCGGACATCCAGTCCGGCGGTTCGGGTAGCGGTCGGTCGGCCATCGTCTCGGCGGGCCCGGCGAAGCCCTCGAACGTGAGCAGGCGGCGCATGGCGGCCCGGGTATCGCGCTCGAACTCCGCATCAGCTACCCCGGGCTCCTGGAAATGCAGCATGTAGAAGAAGTTGTCGCCGAACTTCCGCCGCCAGATCTGGGTCGGCGGCGCGGTGGGCCGCGGAACCGGCGGCACGCTCAACGCCACCACCGCGTGTACCCGGTCGGGGTGGAACAGCGGAAAGTTGGTGGCCACCGTGGAGCCCCAGTCGTGCCCGACAATGACTGCGCGCTGTGCCCCGACGTCGTCGAGCAACCCGGCGATGTCTCCGGTGAGGTTGACGATGTCGTAGTCCTCGATGGTGTCCGGCCGGGACGAGCCGCCGTAGCCGCGCTGATCGGGCGCCAGCACGTGATAGCCGGCCGCAGCCAGCGCCGGGATCTGGCGCCGCCACGAGTACGCCAATTCGGGGAATCCGTGGGCGAGCACCACGACCGGGGCACCACGTTCGCCGGCCTCTGTGACGTTCAAAGTCACGCCGTTGGTATCGACTGACCGTCGGGTTGAACTGAGCACGTTCTCAGCCAAGCAGGCCCGGCTCCCAGGGGCTAGGCACCGTCGGGAACTGCCAATCGTTGCTCTAGCGGTAACCTGTGAAGCATCCGCCATTTGTGTATCGGAAGGACCTGGCCGACGTGAACCCGTCGGCCGAAACATGTCGATGAAGCGAAAAAATCTTCTACGCACCCTGACCGTCGTTGCGGTTGTGTTGCTATTGGGCTGGTCTTTCTTCTATTTCAGTGACGACACCCGCGGCTATCACCAGGTCGACACCTCGGTGGCGCTGGCTCAGATCAACGCAGGCAATGTCACGAGTGCTCAGATCGATGACCGCGAGCAGCAGCTTCGGCTGGACCTCAAGAGCGTCGCGGCCGACACCGACAACAGCACCAAGATCATCACGTCGTACCCGACCGGTTACGCGGTGCCGCTGTTCGACGCGCTGAACGGGAAGAACGTCAAGACCAGGACAGTGGTCAACCAGGGCAGCATCCTGGGTTCGCTGCTGGTCTATCTGCTGCCGCTGCTGCTGCTGGTCGGCCTGTTCTTCATGTTCTCCCGGATGCAGGGCGGCGGCCGGATGGGCTTCGGCTTCGGCAAGTCCCGCGCCAAGATGCTGGGCAAAGACATGCCCAAGACCACCTTCGCCGATGTCGCAGGCGTCGACGAGGCTGTCGAAGAGCTCTACGAGATCAAGGACTTCCTGCAGAACCCCAGCCGCTACCAGGCCCTGGGCGCCAAGATCCCCAAGGGCGTGCTGCTCTACGGCCCGCCCGGTACCGGCAAGACGCTGCTGGCCCGCGCCGTGGCGGGTGAAGCCGGGGTGCCGTTCTTCACCATTTCGGGTTCTGACTTCGTCGAGATGTTCGTCGGCGTTGGCGCCTCCCGGGTGCGTGACCTGTTCGAGCAGGCCAAACAGAACAGCCCCTGCATCATCTTCGTCGACGAGATCGACGCCGTGGGCCGCCAGCGTGGCGCCGGCTTGGGCGGCGGGCACGACGAGCGCGAGCAGACGCTGAACCAGCTGCTGGTCGAGATGGACGGCTTCGGGGACCGTCAGGGTGTCATCCTGATCGCGGCCACCAACCGGCCCGACATCCTGGACCCGGCGCTGCTGCGCCCCGGCCGCTTCGACCGTCAGATCCCGGTGTCCAGCCCGGACCTGGCCGGCCGCAAGGCGGTGCTGCGGGTGCACTCAGCCGGCAAGCCTATCGCCCCCGACGCCGATCTCGACGGCCTCGCCAAGCGCACCGTCGGCATGTCCGGCGCGGACCTGGCCAACGTCATCAACGAGGCCGCGCTGCTCACCGCCCGTGAGAACGCCACCATCATCACCGGCCCGGCCCTGGAAGAGGCCGTCGACCGGGTCGTCGGTGGCCCCCGGCGCAAGGGCCGGATCATCAGCGAGCAGGAAAAGAAGATCACCGCCTACCACGAGGCCGGGCACACCCTGGCCGGTTGGGCCATGCCACACCTGGACCCGGTGTACAAGGTGACCATCCTGGCCCGCGGTCGCACCGGCGGCCACGCCGTCGCGGTGCCCGAGGACGACAAGGGCATGCAGACCCGCTCCGAGCTGGTCGCCCGGCTGGTCATGGCTATCGGTGGCCGTGCCGCCGAAGAGTTGATCTTCCGTGAGCCCACCACCGGCGCGGTGTCCGACATCGAGAACGCCACCAAGGTCGCGCGCGCCATGGTCACCGAGTTCGGCATGAGCGCCAAGCTGGGTGCGGTCCGTTACGGCACCGAGCACGGCGACCCGTTCCTGGGCCGCAGCATGGGCACTCAGGCCGACTACAGCCACGAGGTGGCCCGCGATATCGACGACGAGGTCCGCAAGCTCATCGAGGCAGCGCACACCGAGGCCTGGGATGTGCTGACCGAATACCGCGATGTGTTGGACACCCTGGCCGGTGAGCTCCTGGAGAAGGAGACTCTGCACCGCGCCGAACTCGAGGTCATCCTTGCTGACGTCAAGAAGCGTCCGCGGCTGACCATGTTCGACGACTTCGGTGGGCGTATCCCGTCCGAAAAGCCGCCGATCAAGACTCCGGGTGAGTTGGCCATCGAGCGGGGTGAGCCGTGGCCGCCGCCGGTTGAGGAGCCGGCCTTCAAGGCTGCCATCGCTGCGGCAGCTGCGGATCAGGCGGCTGCTGCGGCAGCGGCAACTCAGGCAGCCGCCGCGGCTGCGGCAAATCAAGCTGCTGCTGTGGCAGCGGCCAATCAGGCTGCAGCCGGCACCAATGGGGTCAACGGGGCCAACGGCCACGGCGGACTCGTGAACGGCGCATACGGCGCGCCCGCGGGCTGGCATGCCCCGGGCTGGCCACCGCAGGGTCACCCGCAGCAGGCGCCGCCGCCGGACCGGTACGCGCCGCAGGCACCCCAGCCCGGCCGGTACGCGCCGCAGGCACCCCAGCCCGGCCGGTACGCTCCGCAGGCGCCCCAGCCCGGCCGGTACGCTCCGCAGGCGCCCCAGTCGGACCGCTACGTGCCGCAGGGGCAGTGGTACCCGCAGCAGGGCTGGGGCCACCCCGGCCAGCAAGGTCAGCCTGGTCAGCCCGGCCCGCAGGGCGGTTACCGACCGTATCCGCAGCAACCGGCGCCGCCGCCGCAACCGAACGACGACCAGGCGCCGCCGGCGCAGGGCTCTCACGGCTGACCCGAACGGAGTCCATACATGACGCGGTCGCAGAACCATACGGCCACGCTCACTGTCGCGAAGTTTGATCAGGAGCGGGCCGAAGCAGCCGTTCGTGAGCTGCTGCTTGCGGTTGGCGAAAACCCGGAGCGTGATGGGCTGCGGGACACCCCGGCCCGCGTCGCCCGGGCGTTCCAGGAAATCTTCGGCGGGTTGTACACCGACCCGGATGCGGTGCTGAACACCACGTTCGACGAGGACCACGACGAACTGGTGCTGATCAAGGACATCCCGATGTACTCGACCTGCGAGCACCACTTGGTGTCGTTCCACGGGGTCGCGCACGTCGGGTACATACCCGGCGAGGACGGCCGGGTGACCGGGCTGTCCAAGATCGCCCGGCTGGTCGACCTGTACGCCAAGCGGCCACAGGTGCAGGAGCGGTTGACCGCCCAGATCGCCGACGCGCTGATGCGCAAACTCGACCCACGCGGTGTGATCGTCGTGGTCGAGGCCGAGCACCTGTGCATGGCCATGCGTGGGGTGCGCAAGCCGGGTGCGGTGACCACCACCTCGGCGGTGCGCGGCCAATTCAAGACCGACAAGGCGTCCCGGGCCGAGGCACTGGAACTTATCCTGCGCAGGTGAACCTTGTGCGCAGGACCTCTCAACCCGGCGCTGCGCTCGCCCCAGTGGTGATGGGCGTGGTCAATGTGACCACCGACTCGTTCTCCGACGGCGGACGGTTTCTGGACTGCGATCGTGCGGTTGCCCACGGGCTGGAGCTGGTGGCACAGGGTGCGCAGATCATCGACGTGGGTGGCGAGTCGACTCGGCCCGGTGCCACCCGGTTGGATTCGCGGCTCGAATGTGATCGGGTGTTGCCGGTCATCAGAGACCTTGCCGCCCAAGGGATCACGGTCAGTATCGACACCATGCACGCTGATGTGGCCGCGGCTGCACTCGAGCACGGCGCTCGCATCGTCAACGACGTGTCCGGCGGCCGAGCGGACCCGAACATGGCGCCGCTGCTGGCCGAGGTCAAGTTGCCGTGGGTGCTGATGCATTGGCGCGATGTGGACCACCGGGTGCCCAGCTACACCGATGTGGTCGCCGACGTCAAAGCGGAACTGCTCGCTGCGGTGGCTGATGCCGTGGCCGCCGGCGTAGATCCGGAGAATCTGATCATCGATCCGGGTTTGGGTTTTGCCAAGTCGGCACAACACAATTGGGCATTGCTGCGTGCGCTGCCGGAGTTTGTTGGAACCGGGGTGCCAGTACTGGTCGGGGCGTCGCGCAAGCGTTTTCTCGGGGCTCTGCTGGCCGGCCCCGACGGTGCTCCGCGGCCGCCCGACGGACGGGAGACGGCGACTGCGGTGATATCTGCACTGGCAGCGCAACACGGCGCGTGGGGCGTTCGGGTGCATGACGTGCAGGCCTCAGTGGATGCGGTGAAGGTGGTCGAAGCATGGGAAGGTGCTAATGACTGACCGAATTGAGTTGCGCGGCTTAACTGTTCGCGGCAATCACGGTGTGTTTGATCACGAGCGTGTCGATGGGCAGGACTTCGTCGTGGACATCACGGTGTGGATCGACCTGGCGGCTGCGGCGGCCAGTGACGAACTGTCCGACACCCTGGATTACGGCGCGCTGGCGCAGCGCGCAGCAGCGATCGTCGCCGGGCCGCCGCGCAATCTGATCGAGACGGTCTCAGCCGAAATCGCTGACGACGTGATGTCCGATGGACGGGTGCACGCGGTGGAGGTGGTGCTGCACAAGCCGAACGCGCCGATTCCGCTGTCGTTCAACGATGTTGCGGTGGTGGCGCGACGGTCCCGTCGAGGTGGGGACGGTCGATGAGTTCGGTCGTGCTGTCCATCGGTTCCAACTTGGGGGACCGCTTGGCGCATCTGCAGTCGGTGGTCGACGGCCTCGGCGGATCAGTGCGCGCCGTGTCGCCGGTATTCGAAACCGAGGCCTGGGGTGGCGTCGAGCAGGGTGCGTTTCTGAATGCGGTGGTGCTGGCCGACGATCCGGAATTGGACGGTCCCGGCTGGCTGCGACGCGCCCATGAGCTGGAGGATGCCGCTCAGCGGATTCGTGAACAGCATTGGGGGCCAAGAACTCTCGACGTCGACATCGTTACCTGTCGGGATGGCGGTGACGACGTTCGCAGCGCGGACCCGGTCTTGACTCTGCCGCATCCGTTCGCCCATCAGCGGGCGTTCGTGCTGGCGCCGTGGCTTGCCGTCGACCAGGAGGCCGTGCTGACCGTCGACGGCGAGACCCGGTCGGTGCGTGAGCTGTTGGCCGAGCTTGACGCCGCCGAGCGTGATGGCGTGCGGCCCACTGATCTTGTGCTGGACCGCTGATGGGTCCGACTCGCAAACGTGACCTGACCATCGCGACCGTGGTAGTGGGCCTCGCCGCTTATCTCATGGTGACGCTGCTGTATCACTGGTTCCCGCCGATCACGGTACGAACAGGGTTGTCGCTGGTGATAGTTGCGGTGGCCGAGGCCGGTTGGGGCTGGTACCTGCGATCCAAGATCAGCGCCGGCGAGGTCGGCGTCGGCGCGGGCCGGGTCCACCCGCTGGCGGTCGCGCGGTCGTTGGTGGTGGCGAAGGCGTCTGCGTGGGTTGGTGCGGTGGTGCTCGGTTGGTGGCTGGGGGTGCTCGGGTACCTGTTGCCGCGGCGCGACGTTCTGCGAGTTGCCGCTCAAGACACCACCGGCTCGGTGGTGGCGGCCATGTGCGCGCTGGCTCTTGTGATCACGGCACTCTGGCTGCAGCATTGCTGTAAGTCACCAGCCGAGCCACCGGAGAACCCTGACAGCACAACCGAATAAATAACGATCCGTTTGCGGGCAGAGAATCGCCGCGATGGTCGACAGATGATCTTAATGCTGAACGGTACAGTCAGCCCATGATTGATCCGACCCGGGTGGCGCGCGGCCGTCGTGCGAACCGCAAGCCGGGTTGGATTCTGCTGACGACGTTGCTGGTGCTCGCCATTGTGGCGAGTTCGGTGCTGGTCTTCACCGACAAGATCGAGTTGCTCAAACTCGCGGTTGTCATCGCGTTATGGGCTGCTGCGGCCGCCGCTTTCGCGTCATTCATCTACCGGCGCCAGTCTGATGTGGATCAGGCCCGGGCTCGCGATCTCAAGTTGGTCTACGACTTGCAACTGGACCGCGAGATCTCGGCGCGTCGTGAATACGAGCTGTCGCTGGAGTCGCACCTGCGTCGGGAGCTGGCGGCTGAACTGCGGGCACAGTCGGCTGACGAGGTCGCTGCGCTGCGCGCTGAGTTGGCAGCGTTGCGAGCGAACCTGGAGTTCTTGTTCGACACCGATCTGGAGCACCGCCCGGCCATCGAAACCGGCACCGCGAGTGCTGCAGTCGGGGCCGGGACCGGTGGGGCAGGCGCTCGCGCCGGCCGGGTGATTGCCAGCCGGATCGACACCGAGGACAAGCCCCCGGTGCGCGTGGAGCCGGCCACCGAGGAAAGCCCGATCATCGATGTCGCCGCTGAACCGCATTTGCCCGAGGACCGTTGGGGTTCTCCGGCGGCCGTGGGTGGGGCGCATCGGCGGGCTGCTGACATGGCTCAGCCGCAACAACCTCAACCGCAACCCCCGCCACAGCCGCAACCTCAGCCGCAACCTAAACCTCAGCAGCCCGTCCAGCCACAGCAACCCGCTCAGCCTGCGGCGCGGCCGGCGGCCGAGTGGAAGCCCACGCAGGCGGAGGGGCAGTGGATTCCAGCGGGGGCTCCTGGCAGTAACTGGGTGTCGCCGGTCGCGCCGGGTGACCAGGGTGCCAAGTGGGAGAACCGCGGCCCGGATCCGACGGTGTTGTTGCCGCCGTTGTTCCCGCCGGCCCAGCCCACGGCCCAGCCCACGCCGGTACTGCCGGTGGCCCAGCCCACCCAGGTGCCGCCCGTGCCTCAGCCTGCGGCACCCGAGCCGGCGCCAGCGCAGCCGATGGCTCAACCCACCGCGGTGCAGCCTGAGCCGCAGCCCGTCAAGGTGCAGCCTGCGCCGCAACCTGAACCGCAGCCGGCGCCCGCCGCTCCCGCCCCCGCGCCGGTCCCACCCGCCCCCGCGCCACAGCCCGTGCCGGTCGCGCCGGCTGCATCCAGCCCGGTCCCGCCGAGCGAACCGCGCCGACGAGCCCGGCACTGGGCCCCTGATGCCGAGCCGTCTGCCCCCGAACCGCCCGCAGCTCCGGAACCCCCAGCTCCCGCCGAAGCTCCGGCGGCCAAGGCTGCTCGGCACCGCAGCACCGAGGACGAGCAACCCAGCGGTCAGCACGCGGGTGGACAGCCCGCGTCTGAGCTGTTGGCGCGTTTGCAGGCGAGCCCCGGCGGGGGCGGGCGTCGGCGTCGTCGCGAGGATTGAGCTACGCTCTTCTGGACCGTCCGGTACCTGCCAGGCAGGACTGGAACGCCTGAAACCATCAAATTGCGAGGTTCGCTGCAATGGTGCAGCTCGACGGACTGCGCCCGGCCCGGCTCACTGTGGGGATCATTTCCGCAGGCAGGGTAGGTAGCGCACTCGGTGTAGCGCTCGAACGCGCCGACCATGTAGTGGTCGCGTGCGCGGCAATCTCGCATGCCTCCCGGCAGCGCGCCGTGCGCCGTCTGCCGGATAGCCAGGTGTTGCCGGCACCCGACGTCGCCGCCCGCGTGGAGTTGCTGATCCTCGCCGTTCCAGACGCCGAACTTGCCGGTGTGGTCACGGGCCTGGCTGCCACAGGATCGGTGCGGCCGGGCACCATCGTGGTGCACACCTCGGGTGCCAACGGCATAGCTGTACTGGCTCCGCTGACAGACCAGGGTTGTGTACCGCTGGCTATCCACCCGGCCATGACCTTCACCGGCTCGGACGAGGACATCGCGCGACTGTCGGAGACATGCTTCGGGATCACAGCGGCCGACGAGATCGGATATGCCATCGCGCAGTCGCTGGTGCTGGAGATCGGCGGCGAGCCCTTCCGGGTCCGTGAGGACGCCCGCACGCTGTATCACGCCGCGCTGGCACATGCCGGAAACCACGTCATCACCGTGGTGCTCGACGCGGTGGAAGCGCTGCGCGCCGCAGTGGCCGGGCAGGAGTTGCTGGGCCAGGAACTGGTGGGCGACGCCCCCGGCGGTATCGCCGAACGCATCCTCGCGCCACTGGCCCGCGCCTCGCTGGAGAACGCCTTGCAGCGTGGCCAAAGTGCCCTCACCGGACCGGTGGCGCGCGGAGACGCGGCCGCGGTCGTGGCGCATCTGCACGCCCTCGATGAGGTGAATCCCAAACTGGCAGAAGCATATCGAGCCCTATCGCTGCGTACCGCCCAGCGCGCTCACGCACCGGCCGAGGTCTTCACCGCGTTGACGTCAACTTCAGGGAGGCAACCGTGACGGAACGAAAACCGCCGCAGTTCACCAAGAATGAGCTGAATGTCTACAGCAACCCGGCCGATGTGTCGGACCTGTCGCGAGCGCTGCGTGCCACGGGACGCCGGGTGATGCTGGTGCCGACCATGGGTGCGTTGCACGACGGCCATCTGGAACTGGTGCGCGCCGCCAAGAAGGTGCCCGGTGCGGTCGTCGTGGTGTCGATCTTTGTCAACCCCTTGCAATTCGGTGCGGGCGAGGACTTGGATGCCTATCCCAGGACCTTGGACTCGGACGTCGAACTATTGCGCGCCGAGGGTGTCGGGGTGGTGTTCGCGCCGACCGCGGCAGACATGTACCCTGCCGGCCAGCGCACCACCGTACTGCCCGGTCCATTGGGCGCCGACCTCGAAGGTGATTCCCGGCCAACGCATTTCGTGGGCATGTTGACCGTCGTACTCAAGCTGCTGCAGATCGTCCGGCCGGACCGGGCGTTCTTCGGCGAAAAGGATTACCAGCAGCTGGTTCTGGTGCGGCAGATGGTCGACGACCTCAACCTCGACGTGCAGATCGCGGCTGTGCCGATCGTGCGGGAGAACGACGGGCTGGCCATGTCGTCGCGCAACCGCTACCTCGATACCGAGCAGCGCGAGCAGGCCGGGGCGCTATCCGCCGCGCTGTTGGCCGGTAAGTATTCGGCACCGCGCGGTGTGGAGGCCGCGCTGGATGCCGCCCGGGCTGTCCTCGACGAGGTGCCCGCCATCGACGTCGACTACCTGGTGGTGCGGGACCCGTGGCTGGGTCCGGCACCGGCCTCCGGTCCAGCCAGAATGCTGGTGGTGGGCCGGCTGGGCGAGACCAGGCTGTTGGACAACATTGCCATAGACATCGGCGCTTCCGCAGGGATCGACGGGCATCCGCTCGTGGGCCAGGACGGAACCGGCGAATTACCCTGGAGGAATTGATGTTACGCACCATGCTCAAGTCGAAGATTCACCGTGCCACGGTGACTCAGGCGGATCTGCACTATGTCGGATCGGTGACCATCGACGCTGATCTGATGGAAGCTGCGGATCTGCTTGAAGGCGAACAGGTCACTATCGTCGACATCGACAACGGCAACCGCTTGGTCACCTACGCCATCACCGGTACCCGCGGCACCGGCATCATCGGGATCAACGGCGCCGCAGCGCATTTGATTCATCCCGGTGACCTGGTCATCCTGATCGCCTACGGAACCATGGAGGATGCCGAGGCGCGCAGCTTCCAGCCGAGGGTGATATTCGTCGACGGCCAGAACCGCCAGATCGATTTGTCCCATGACGCCGCGTACGTGCCGGACGGTGTCGACGGCCTGCTGTCGCCGCGGTAACAGCGGTGCTGCTCGCGATCGATGTCCGCAACACCCACACCATCGTGGGGTTGGTCGCGGGAACCGGCGATAGTGCAAAGGTAGTGCAGCACTGGCGGATTCGTACTGAATCCGAGGTGACAGCCGATGAGCTCGCGCTGATCATCGACGGTCTGATCGGTGACGACTCCGAAAGGCTGGTTGGGGCAACGGGTTTGTCCACCGTGCCGTCGGTCCTGCATGAAATCCGGGTGATGCTGGACCAGTACTGGCCGTCGGTGCCGCATGTGCTGATCGAGCCCGGCGTGCGCACCGGCATTCCGCTGCTGGTGGACAACCCGAAAGAGGTCGGCGCCGACCGCATCGTCAATTGCCTTGCGGCATACCACAAGTACCGGACCGCGGCCATCGTCGTCGACTTCGGGTCATCCATCTGCGTGGACGTGGTGTCGGCGAAGGGTGAGTTCCTCGGCGGCGCGATCGCGCCAGGCATCCAGGTGTCGTCGGACGCGGCGGCCGCACGCTCAGCGGCACTGCGAAGGGTTGAGCTGACCAGGCCACGGTCGGTTATCGGCAAGAACACCGTCGAATGCATGCAGGCCGGCGCGGTGTTCGGGTTCGCTGCTCTGGTCGACGGCCTGGTCAACCGGATTCGCGCGGACGTCGACGGTTTCTCCGGCAGCAACGTGACGGTGGTCGCCACCGGTCACACTGCACCGCTGGTGTTGCCCGACCTGCGCACCGTGCAGCATTACGACGAACACCTGACCCTGCAGGGCCTGCGGATGGTCTTCGAGCGCAACCGCTCCAACGCCCACCGCACCCGGTGATTTGTGCACAAGTTTGGGCGCTGACCGCACCAAATCGCTCAGAAGAACGTGCGGATCAGTTCGACGACGCGGCGCTCGTCGTCCAGCATCGGGATCATCTGCCACTTGTCGAAGACCGTGCACGGGTGCGAGACCCCGAATTCCAGCCAGTCGCCGACTTCGATGTTCTGGTCGGCCGGCGCCAGTCGTAGGTAGGCGTGCTGGTCGTTGAGCTTCTCGACTCGACTGTCCTCAAGGCCGTACGGCACCGGCAGATCTTGGTCGAACGAGACATCACGGCGGCCCATGCTGACGATGGCCAGATCTGGTTCGGGGCGCGAAATCACCTGAGCCCACACACTCAGCGCGGGTTCGAGGTGCGAATCGTCTGTGCGGCCAAGCGGTGTGGTGCGGGCGTACAGCCCATCGTCGTGGGTCAGGTAGCACCCGCTGCGCAGCACGGTGCGCACCGTCATGTGCTGCGGCCAGCCGGTCAGCAGTTCGGCGACCAGGTCGAAATACGTGCTGCCGCCTGCGGTTACCAGGATGTCTTCCGACTCGAAGAGCGGCGCAAGTCGAATTGTGTTGTCGCGCAATGCCTTCAGATACGCAGTTACCGCCGCGATTGACGGCGCGCCGACATCGTGTCCCGTGGCGGCCTCGTAACCGGCCACGCCGACCAGACGCAACCGGTCCGACGCGGCGACCGCCGCGGCCACCGCGGCCGCGGTCGCGTCATCCCGGCAGCCGGTACGCCCACCGGTCATGCCGATCTCGATGCAGACGTCCACCGGACGTCGGCCGCCGGCGAGGGCAGCGGTCATCAGTTCCACCCCGCGTACCGAGTCCACCCAGCACACCAGATCGAACTCGGGGTGGGTATCCAACTCGGCGGACAGCCAGCGCAGCCCTGCGGCATCGACCAGTTCGTTGGCCAGGATTATCCGCTGCGCGCCGAACGCCCGGAAGACCTGTACCTGGCTGATGGTCGCGAGGGTGACTGCGACCGCTCCGGCACCCAATTGGCGGGCCAGCAGCTGCGGCGCCATGTGGGTCTTGCCGTGCGGTGCGAGCGTGACGCCGCGGCGTCGGCACCAGCGCGCCATGGTCACCAGGTTGTGCGCCAGTGGCTGGGCCCGCAGCGTGCAGACCGGTGACACCGCACCCTCTGCGAATAGTTCCGGCGCCCGGCGGCAGATTTCGGCGACGGTCTGACCCCACCACGCCGACGGCAGACCCTTGTGGTTCCAGGAGATTGTCTGGGCGTGTAAGGCGTCGACGCTGGATAGGTCCAATCCGGTAGCCATGGGCTTCATTTAAGCTGGCATTTCGTGAGCGAAGCCGACAGTACCGATATTCCCGAGCAGTTCCGGATCCGCCAGGCCAAGCGCGAGCGCTTACTGGCCGAGGGCCGCGATCCGTACCCGGTCGAGGTGCCGCGCACGCATACCCTCGCCGAGCTGCGGGCGGCCTACCCAGAGCTTGCTGCCGACACGGCAACCGGCCAGATCGTCGGTATTGCGGGCCGAGTCGTGTTCGCCCGCAATTCAGGGAAATTGTGTTTCGCCACACTGCAGGAAGGCGACGGCACCCAGTTGCAGGCCATGTTGAGCCTGGACAAAGTCGGCCAGGAATCGCTGGACGCGTGGAAGGCCGACGTCGATCTGGGCGACATCGTATTCATCGAAGGCGAAGTGATCAGCTCGCGCCGCGGTGAATTATCGGTGCTAGCTCACAGTTGGCAAATCGTGTCGAAAGCGCTTCGTCCGCTTCCGGTTGCGCACAAGGAACTGAACGAAGAGACTCGGGTTCGGCAGCGATATGTGGACCTGATCGTGCGTCCTGAGGCACGCAATATCGCGCGGCAACGCATTGCGGTAGTGCGCGCGTTGCGGTCCGCACTGGAACGGCGTGGCTTTTTGGAGGTCGAGACGCCGATGCTGCAGACGCTTCCCGGCGGCGCCGCAGCCCGACCATTCGTGACCCACTCGAACGCCCTGGACTCGGATCTGTACCTGCGCATAGCGCCGGAGTTGTTCCTGAAGCGATGCCTGGTCGGCGGTTTCGAGAAGGTGTTCGAGCTGAATCGGAACTTTCGTAACGAAGGTGCCGATTCTACACATTCACCGGAATTCGCCATGCTGGAGACATATCAGGCCTACGGCACATATGACGATTCCGCGATCGTGACGCGTGAGTTAATTCAGGAGGTCGCCGACGAGGCGATTGGCACCCGGTCGGTGCCGCTGCCCGACGGCTCGACGTACGACCTGGATGGTGAATGGGCGACCCTCGAAATGTATCCGTCACTGTCAGAGGCGCTCGGCGAGGAGATCACACCGGAGACCTCGCCGGAGTACCTCTGGAAGTTGGCCGACCGCCTGGGGGCCGAGATCCCGCGTGATCGTGGTTACGGCCACGGCAAATTGGTCGAGGAGCTGTGGGAACACACCGTCGGTGACCACCTGTGGGCACCGACGTTCGTCCGCGACTTCCCGGTCGAGACCACGCCGTTGACGCGGGCCCATCGCAGCATTCCGGGCGTCACTGAGAAATGGGATCTCTACATCCGCAAGTTCGAGCTGGCGACCGGCTACTCCGAGTTGGTGGACCCGGTGATTCAGCGCGAGCGTTTCGAAGCTCAGGCCCGCGCGGCCGCCGCCGGTGATGACGAGGCAATGCGACTCGATGAGGATTTCCTAATCGCATTGGAGTACGCGATGCCACCGACGACAGGTACCGGAATGGGGCTCGATCGCTTGTTGATGGCGCTGACAGGACTGACAATTCGCGAGACTGTTTTGTTTCCGATTGTGCGGCGCCAAGGCGACTGATTCCCGTAGTCTCGGTGCGGTTGTTGAAGGAATTGCTGTCTTATGTCACTCTTGAGCCAACACAGAGCTGATTCTGTGATTTCCGCCCAGGTAGAAGGGTAAGTGTGGGCCAATGGCAAAGAAAGTAACCGTCACACTCGTCGACGATTTCGACGGTGAAGGTGCCGCGGATGAGACGGTCGAATTCGCGCTCGACGGCGTGAACTACGAGATCGATCTCACTGCCAAGAACGCCGCCAAACTCCGCAGCGATTTGAAGAAGTGGGTCGAGGCAAGCCGTCGCGTCGGCGGTCGCCGTCGCGGCCGTTCCACCGGTTCGGCTCGTGGCCGGGCGTCGATCGATCGTGAGCAGAGTGCCGCCATCCGCGAGTGGGCCCGCCGCAATGGTCACAATGTCTCCAGCCGTGGCCGGATACCGGCCGAGGTGATCGACGCATTCCACGCCGCGACCTAAAAATTCCCACGTAGTTCCGGCGTAATTCGGACGTTGTTCTGAACGTGGTTGCGGGGGTCCGCCCCGCCGTTCGCTCAAGGCGTAGCCCGGGGTTCTGAATTCCGGAATCGTTTCGTTAGCCCTGCACGTTGCTATTTTCGCTGCGTTCGACAGTCGCGCGGTAGTTCCTACATGCGGGGACACCGCGCGGCGGTCGGCGTCACTGCCTATTAGAGTGGTCGGTAGGCGCGGAGCGCGGCGACACGCGTAGTGACGTGGCAAGAGCTGCGCTATCTGATGGAGAGCAGGTAACCACCGATGTTCGAGAGATTCACCGACCGGGCCCGTCGGGTTGTCGTCCTGGCTCAAGAAGAAGCCCGGATGCTCAACCACAACTACATCGGGACCGAGCACATCCTGCTCGGCCTGATCCACGAGGGTGAAGGCGTAGCCGCCAAGTCACTGGAGTCGCTGGGTATCTCGCTGGAAGGCGTGCGCAGCCAGGTCGAGGAGATCATCGGCCAGGGCCAGCAGGCACCGTCCGGCCACATCCCCTTCACTCCACGTGCCAAGAAGGTTCTCGAGCTGTCCCTGCGCGAGGCGCTGCAGCTCGGCCACAACTACATCGGCACCGAGCACATTCTGCTCGGCCTGATTCGCGAGGGCGAGGGCGTCGCGGCCCAGGTGCTGGTCAAGCTCGGCGCCGAGCTGACGCGCGTGCGTCAGCAGGTGATCCAGTTGCTGAGCGGCTACCAGGGCAAGGAGACGGCCGAGGCCGGTACCGGTGGCCGCGGTGGCGAGACGGGCAACCCGTCGACGTCGCTCGTGCTCGACCAGTTCGGTCGTAACCTGACCGCCGCTGCCGCTGAAGGCAAGCTCGATCCGGTCATCGGCCGCGAGAAGGAAATCGAGCGGGTCATGCAGGTGCTGAGCCGTCGCACCAAGAACAACCCGGTGCTGATCGGTGAGCCCGGCGTCGGTAAGACCGCCGTCGTCGAGGGCCTGGCCCAGGCCATCGTCCATGGCGAGGTGCCCGAGACGCTAAAGGACAAGCAGCTGTACACCCTGGACCTCGGGTCCCTGGTGGCCGGCAGCCGCTACCGCGGTGACTTCGAAGAGCGCCTGAAGAAGGTGCTCAAGGAGATCAACACCCGCGGCGACATCATCCTGTTCATCGACGAGCTGCACACGCTGGTCGGTGCAGGCGCTGCCGAAGGCGCCATCGACGCGGCCTCGATCCTGAAGCCCAAGCTGGCTCGTGGTGAGCTGCAGACCATCGGTGCCACCACCCTCGACGAGTACCGCAAGTACATCGAGAAGGACGCCGCCCTGGAGCGCCGGTTCCAGCCGGTCCAGGTGGGCGAGCCGACCGTCGAGCACACCATCGAGATCCTCAAGGGTCTGCGCGATCGGTACGAGGCGCACCACCGCGTCTCCATCACCGACGGTGCACTGGTGGCCGCGGCCACCCTGGCCGACCGGTACATCAACGACCGGTTCCTGCCGGACAAGGCCATCGACCTGATCGACGAGGCCGGTGCCCGGATGCGCATCCGCCGGATGACCGCTCCGCCAGACCTGCGCGAGTTCGACGAGAAGATCGCCGACGCCCGCCGGGAGAAGGAATCGGCCATCGACGCGCAGGACTTCGAGAAGGCCGCGCGGCTGCGCGACTCCGAGAAGACCCTTGTTGCTCAGCGCGCCGAGCGCGAAAAGCAGTGGCGCTCAGGTGATCTCGACGTCGTGGCCGAGGTTGACGACGAGCAGATCGCCGAGGTTCTGGGCAACTGGACCGGCATCCCCGTGTTCAAGCTGACCGAGGCCGAGACCACGCGTCTGCTGCGCATGGAAGATGAGCTGCACAAGCGGATCATCGGCCAGGTCGACGCTGTCAAGGCAGTGTCGAAGGCGATCCGCCGCACCCGCGCCGGCCTGAAGGACCCGAAGCGTCCGTCCGGTTCGTTCATCTTCGCCGGCCCGTCCGGTGTCGGTAAGACCGAGCTGAGCAAGGCGCTGGCCGAGTTCCTGTTCGGCGACGACGACGCACTGATCCAGATCGACATGGGCGAGTTCCACGACCGCTTCACCGCGTCGCGGCTGTTCGGTGCCCCTCCGGGCTACGTCGGCTACGAAGAGGGCGGCCAGCTCACCGAGAAGGTGCGCCGTAAGCCGTTCAGCGTGGTGCTGTTCGACGAGATCGAGAAGGCGCACCAGGAGATCTACAACAGCCTGTTGCAGGTCCTGGAAGACGGCCGCCTCACCGACGGTCAGGGTCGTACGGTCGACTTCAAGAACACCGTGCTGATCTTCACCTCGAACCTCGGCACCAGCGACATCAGCAAGGCAGTTGGCCTCGGCTTCACCCAGGGTGGCGGCGACAACAACTACGAGCGGATGAAGCTCAAGGTGCACGACGAGCTGAAGAAGCACTTCCGCCCGGAGTTCCTGAACCGTATCGACGACATCATCGTCTTCCACCAGTTGACTCAGGACGAGATCGTCCAGATGGTGGAGTTGATGATCGGCCGGGTGGGCAAGCAGCTCAAGGCCAAGGACATGGCGATGGAACTGACGCCGAAGGCCAAGGCGCTGTTGGCTCGTCGCGGTTTCGACCCGGTGCTGGGTGCACGCCCGCTGCGTCGCACCATTCAGCGCGAGATCGAGGACCAGCTCTCGGAGAAGATCCTCTTCGACGAGGTCGGCCCCGGCCAGCTGGTGACTGTCGACGTCGAGAACTGGGACGGCGAGAGCAACGACACCGAGAACGCGAAGTTCACGTTCCACGGTGCTCCGAAGGCGGCAGCTGAGGCCGATCTGGCCGAGGCCGGCGCGGCTGCGACCGAATAACCGTTCAAACGAAAATGCCCTCCCCGGAAAAGGGAGGGCATTTTCGTTTTGTCCCGCGAGGACGATTCAGGTGGCAGGCGCCTACTGGCTCGGCCAGATCCGCGGCGCTGGGCCGGCCGGCGGCTGGGGGCGCAGATTTGCCCCAGGTTGTATTCCGTTTTGCGCTGCGCCCAGGCACGTGCCGAGTCGCCCCGGGCTGCAGTGTCCAGTACCGCCTATACCCGTCGGATTACCGCGGTTGCTCAGGTCTTGGCTGGACCAGCAGATCCCGGTGCGGGGATCGAATTGCTCATTCGCCCTGCAGGGAGCTGCGTCGGCCGCCGGCGGATGCACAACCGGTATGGACACGACGGTTCCGCCCATGAGCACCGCGACTAACAGGGAAGTGCGAATGATGCTCATGGTTGCTTGCTCCCTGTCGGTCCCAGGCTGGATGTGATGAGCAGGGTCATGGGGCGGTGATTTTGGAGTTCGTGTTGATGAAATCCACAGCATCGGTCACCACCTGCCGCTCCGCCTCGAGTGCGGTGGCCTGCAGTTGCAGGACAAAGAAGTCCTTGTCTTTTCCGGGAATGACGACTGTCTTCTCGCCGACGGCCATGTTTTTTCCGCCGTTGGTATAGGTGCCTTTGTATGTGACGGCATCGAAGCCCGAGAATTTGCCCAGCACCGGATCACCGATCGGCTGGAATCCGGGTAGGTCCTGCAACATGCCTGGTGCGTACTGGAGAATGTCGGTGGGGTCGACGTCACCAGTCAGCTTGTTGGCGATCGCGAGCATGGTCGGCGGGTCGGCGGAATCCTTGGGTGTGTCGTAGATGATGCCGCCGTAGGCCCAATCGGGAGTATCGGCTTTCGCGAGTTCGCTCCAGCCCGGAGGGAAGGCCAGCTCGACAGTCGGCGATCCTGGTGACTTCGCCTTATATGGCACCTCGGCGATGTTGTGCTCGACGATGTAATCGTGCAGCGTCTTCTTGGTGCCGTCGGGCCGAGCCGGGGGTGGAGGCAGTGGGGACATCGTGGGTGACGTGGTCTGCGGTGCCGCCGCTGAGGTCGCAGCGGATGTTGACGGCGTCACTTCCTTCTGCGCGCCTCCGCCGCAGCCGACGATGGCAAAGCTCAGTGTCGCGGCACACAGACCGGCCGTCACTGTCGTCAACGGGTTCCTCATGAATTACTTCTCCTCGCCGTCGACAGTCCGATGGACGCGAAATTAGAGCATTCCACGAATTTGTGCGGAAATTGCGCTGATTGACCAGGGTGGTCAGGCCGGGGACGACTTTGAACCCTTGGCCGGCTAGTTCTAGGCCTCGCCCGTTGCCCAGCGCTTCTCGATGCCGCTGATCTTCCAGTAGGAGACGGCGATCAGCCAGGTGACCACGAACAGGCCGACGATGATGAATCCGACGTTGTTCAGATCGATCCCGCTTACCCAGTCGGAGAACGGATTGACCCAATCCATGTTGTCGTGCAGCACGCCGACCAATTCGATGGTGCCGATCAACAGGGCGACCGCGATCGACAGCCCGGTGATGGTCAGGTTGTAGTAGATCTTGCGCACCGGCTTGGCGAAAGCCCAGTCGTAGGCCACGGTCATGAAGAGCCCGTCGGCGGTATCCATCAGGCTCATTCCCGCGGCGAACAGCACCGGCAACGTCAGCACGGCGAACCAGGGGAGACCCGCTGCGGCCCCGGTGCCGGCGAGCGCCAGGAGGGTGACCTCGGTGGCGGTGTCAAAGCCCAGGCCAAATAGCACACCGACCGGGAACATCTGGATCGGACGCCTGATCCGCTTCATCACCGGTCGCAGGATGCGGGCCAGGAATCCACGGTTGTCCAACTGCGCTTCGAGGTCCTGTTCATTGAACTCGCCGCGACGTAGAGCAGTGAGCACCTGCCAGATGCCGATCAGTGCAATGACGTTGATGATCCCGATCAGCCAGAGGAACAGCCCGGAAGCAAGGGTCCCGGCTATCCCGAGCTCATGACGGACCGGAGAGCCGTCGGTGGTCAGTTCGTTGGCGACATTGGCTGCGAGGACCACCAACAGCGCCATGACCAGCACCATCGCGGAATGCCCCATGGCGAACCAGAAGCCGACCGATTTTGGCTTGCTACCGTCCGCAGTCAATTTGCGGGTGGTGTTGTCGATGGCGGCGATGTGGTCGGCATCGAAGGCGTGCCGTAGGCTGAAGGTGTATGCGGTCAGGCCCAGACCAACCCCGAACACCTGGGCTCCGACCTGGTAGTGGTGCGGAGCGATCAGCAGCACCAACGAGCCGAATCCGACGATGTGTAATACGGCGATCACAGTCATCAGGGCGCCGAACTCACGCCAGTCTTTGCGGTCCCAGGCGCGCACCATCCGACGGAACACGCCGGCGGCAGATTCCACCGAATCAGACATTCAAAACACCTCCCCGGGGATCTCGCGTCCCCATCTGGGCCAGGCAGACGGGCGGGTCTGACTCACACCAACGGCGAACGGTGGCGATAACAGTGGCGCGACCGCACCGGATTTACACCGGATTCCGCGTCGTCTACGGCAATAACTGGGCAAGCTAGCATTTCTGCGCGCGCTTTGCCAGGGGCTGTGACGGCACTGTTTATGATTGCGCCACAACACCTTTCGAATTCTGGTCAATTTTGGTGACGCGGGAACCGAAGCAGGTTCAGCTGCGACTAATGCAATGGCATTTGTCATCATTTGGCTGGATCTAGAGGTGGCGACATCCGCGAAGCCCAGCCGTCGGCGAGGTCCTTGAGGTGACTATTGGCCGCTAGTGGGCTTGTTCGAAGGTCGGTTACCCGTTTCACCTGGAACTTCGCCGGTGTATCTTTGTGACCCGTATGACGGTGCATGGAAGCCGGTGTAAATCCGGCACGGTTGCGCCACTGTGAGCCTCTGGGCGAGTCAGGCCTTTCACCGTCCTACATAACCCAATAGGTAGGGGCGCGTGACCCCGGCAGGAGGTTTGACCATGACAAGCATTTCGGTTTCCAAGCCAGGTGTATCGGCTGAGGCGCACCGTGCGCTGTCGGCCACTCGGGTGGCTGTGCTGCTCGGCGTGACGATTTTTCTGGCGCTGCTGACGTACTACTTTGTCGGTGTCGACGAGGGCATGGTCTCGGTATTCGGCAAGACCATGATGGTGCACGAGTGGGTACACGACTCGCGGCACTTCCTCGGCTTCCCCTGCCACTGAGCGGGGACATTCGTGGAAATCCGCGTCATCGGGCGCGGAGCCCTCGCCGGTCTGATCGCCGGCATTCTGGGGTTCCTGTTTGCCCGGATTTTTGCTGAACCCGTCATCGACAAAGCCATCGACTATGAGTCCGGTCGCATGGACGTGCTGTCGGCCCTCAATACCGCGGCGGGCCGGCCGGTAGAAGCGGACGGTCCGGAGCTGTTCAGCCGGTCGATCCAATCCACTGTCGGCGCCGCCACTGGCATCATCGTGTTCTCGGTCGCGATGGGCGCGCTTGTAGCAGTCGCCTATCTGGTGCTGCACGGCCGCTTCGGAGTCAAGCCGAAGGTGCTGGGCTGGGCAGTCGCAGGTTTCGGTTTCCTGGGCGTGTATCTGCTGCCGTTCGTCAAATACCCGGCCAACCCACCGGCCATCGGTCACGACTTCACCATCGAGACCCGCGGTGAGCTGTACCTGGGGATGGTCGCGGCATCGCTGATCCTGCTGGGTCTGGCGGTGTTCGCGGCGCACAAGCTGGTCGGCAAGCTCGGCTGGGCGAAGGCCGTAGGCATCGCGGTGGTCGGGTTCTTCGTGGTGTACGGCGGTCTACTGGCGGCGCTGCCGTCGTTGGGCGATCTGTCGGCCAACGTCGCACATACCGACGAATTCGGATTCGCCCGGGCCGCAACCGAGACGCCTCAGCCGATCATCAACATCCTGTCCACACCGGTGACGGTCGATGGCAGGGTCTACGCGCCCGGCCAGATCGTCTACCCGGGGTTCGACGCCGATCTGCTGTGGAAGTTCCGTTGGTACTCGCTGATCAACCAGGTGCTGATCTGGTCTGTCATCGGAGTGGTGTTCGGCGCTCTGGTACAGCGTTTCCTCAGCGGCGCCACGGACTCGGCCGCGGCCAAGGAGGTTGCTGCCGTCGCGTAGTCGCGAGGTTCAAAGTCGCCCAGACTCGTGCCAGAGTCTGGGCGACTTTCATTGCGTACAGTTTGGGCAACGTGGTCTATAGGAAGGCGCCAACATGCTCGTAGTCACCACCAATGACCTGCCTGGCTGGGAGATTCAGCGGGTGTGCGGCGAGGTGTTCGGGCTGACCGTCCGGTCGCGGAACGCCTTCTCGCAGATGGGAGCTGGCTTCAAGGCGATGTTCGGCGGCGAGCTGCAAGGCATGACCAAGAACCTTGCGGACAGTCGCAACGAAGCGATGGGCCGGCTGATCCAAGAGTGCCGTAACCGCGGGGGTAACGCCATCATCGGGATGCGTTTCGATACCACCGAGATCGGTGATGTGTGGAGCGAGATCTGCGCGTACGGCACTGCGGTGCAAGCGGTGCCGGTGACCGATGCGGCGCGTTATACCGCCCAGCAGCTCGGCTACGGCGGCTGAACTGAGTTCTCACCGCGGCGCCGAAACGGCATTCCAGCAGACCTGTTCTCGAACTTCTACTGCTGGAATGCCGTTTGCGCGGGAGTGGGAGGTACTCGGGAGTTTCGGGCCCTTCTTTTCCGTTGCGGTGCATGATGATTCACCCGAATCGCCGTGGCGGCCGATGACGGAATTACTCCAGCAGCCGGTTGTGTTGGAAGCCCGTGTCGGGCGGGTACGTGCAGCGCTTGCGGCCAGCGGTCGCCGTCAACCCGTGGAGATCGATGCAAGAGTGGCCGCTTCGGTCGCGCACCTCGGTCTGGTGGCCCGGGTGATTTCACCGATGATCGGATCAGCCGCCCTGGGACATTCGGTGACATGGGCGCTGACCGACCTGGCCTGGCAGGACGAACTGGGCGGGCCCTACCCGCTGTCGGTCCGCCTAGCCCCTGAAGCATCGGGCCCGCCCGCAGTCGAGGCCATCACTGAAGCCTTCGGCCGCTTCGGTGTCAGCCCAAAAGTCCTGTGGGGCAACGTCGGATCGGCAGCCAACAGTGCGGCTCAGCAAGTCGCCCGGGTCAGGCCAGAACTTCGGACAGCCGCCCAGACTGCAGCCGACACCATGCTGGCCGACCCACGTATCGACGGGGGAGTGCTGCGGTCAGGCCCCTACTTCCGGCGCACCAGCTGTTGCCTGATCTATCGGTTGGCCGACGACCGGGCTGCTTGCTGCGGGGACTGCGTGCTCAATTGACCCGCGCAGCTACTGCACCGGAAGCAGATCGAACGCCTGCTTGGCGATGCTGAGCAGCCACTGCGCGGCGGTCTGCCCTCGGAACTCCGGCCAGGTCAGCTGGAAGTTCATCACCCAAGGCTGGCCCGTGTGGTCGATGGCGTACCAGCTGAAGCCCACATCACCGGGCAGGTTGCCGCCCTTAGAGCCCACATAGGGCCACTTGGCCGGATCGAGATCGATACCGGCCACCTTCGACATGATGTCGCGTACCGGTGCGGCCGGCCCCACCGCAGCGGTCTGTACCGCGACGTGCTCGCGGCAGATGTCAGCAGCAGTGCCGTACCACTCGGCGCCGATGCTGGATGCGGGCGTGTGGGTGCGCCATGGATCGGGGTCGTACGGACGGTCTTTGGCCTGCTCCAGCAGCGCGGTGCGCTGGGTCTTGTCGCCGTTCTTCCACTGGTCGCGCACGTCCGGTTCGCCCCATCCGATCGAGAACAACTCATGCATGGTGGGGAAGGGCGTCATGCTGGCCGGGTCGTGGTGTCCGGCCGCAACCAGAGCTTGATCCACGGCAGTCGGACCGACCTTGTTGATCAGCATGTCGGTGGCCATGTTGTCGCTGGCCGAGATCATCTGCTGGGCAGCATCGCGGATGGTCACCTGGGCGCCTGGAGAAAGGTGATCCAGGCCCGCCGAGCCAAGCTTCTTGCCCTCCTCGGTGACCGTCACCTTGTCATCCCAGCTGAGCGTGCCAGCGCTGACCGCATGCGCAACCGCAAGCAGCACATACAGTTTCATGATCGACGCCAGCGGCATGGGTTGGTCGACATTGGTGCCTGCGACCTTGACGCACTTCCCGTCGACAATCTTGGCCGCCTGGTAGGAGTAGCGGGCCCCGGATTTCGCGATCTGGGCATCGACGTCGGCCCAGGACTTCACCGGCGGCGGACGAAGCGACACTTCCAGGCGGTCAACGGTGCCGGCCTTGTCGACGTGCAGATTGATGTCTTGGTTCACGCCGTAGGAGTTGGTGACGTGCAGGGTGGACTGGCCGGCCCCGATGTCGATCCCGGTGAGTTTGAACGGCCGGTCCCACCAGATCCACTTGAGCCGGTAGGTGATGTCGTCGACCTGGGACGGTGCCGCCAGCGTCTTGACTCCGGCCGGCTCGAGCGACCAGTTCGAGTTGAGCATGTCCATGGTCTGCCTGGACCGCATGCCCTGCGGAGTGCTCATGTCGATGACCGCGCCATAGGCGGAGCTGGTCATGGGTGCGGGGGCGGCTACGGGCGCACTGCAGCCACCGAGGACGACGGTCACTGTGCTGGCTGCGGCCAGCGCAGTGCGGGTCCTACGCCTGCTGGTCGGAACCAGCAACGTCCAACACAACCTCAAATTCGAGAAGTGACGCACCGGTGGCGACGGGGTTGGCTCGCTGACCTGCGTGAGCCTCGACCGCCGGGCCGTTGGCCCAGGCCTGGAACGCCTCGTCGGACTCCCAGGTGGTCACCACGAAGTAGCGGTTCTCGCCCTTGACCGGGCGAAGCAACTGGAAGCCGAGGAAGCCGGGTTGGTTGTCGACGGCATGGGCACGGTTTGCGAACCGCTTCTCCAATTCAGGGCCGGCGTTGGGGGGAACCTCGATCGCGTTGATCTTCACCACGGGCATGCGGTTAAGGTTACCGCGCCGCCCACTGTGCCGGAGGCGCTCGCTAGACGCAGGGCAGGATGAGACCATGACGAGCGACCTGCTGACCTCCCGTGGCGGCCGCGGTGAACCGATCGTGCTGGTGCACGGATTGATGGGCCGCGGCAGCACCTGGGACCGCCAGCTGCC
The DNA here is from genome assembly GCF_029892685.1 of Mycobacterium sp. OTB74. Classification (GTDB taxonomy): domain Bacteria; phylum Actinomycetota; class Actinomycetes; order Mycobacteriales; family Mycobacteriaceae; genus Mycobacterium. Next base: position 206,854 of record NZ_JARXVD010000003.1, read on the forward strand.
ATGGCTGACCGACCTGGGCGAGGTCTACACCTACGACGCGCCGTGGCACCGAGGCCGTGACGTCGAGGATGCCGAACCCATCAGTACCGAGCGCTTCGTCGCAGATCTGGCCGACGCGGTCGGATCGCTGGGGCGTCCGGCCCGCATCGTCGGACATTCGATGGGTGGGCTGCACGGCTGGTGTCTGGCCGCGACGCGGCCCGATCTGGTGAGCGCCCTGGTCGTGGAGGACATGGCGCCGGACTTCGTCGGCTTCACCACCGGTGCGTGGGAGCCATGGGCGCACGCATTACCGATCGAATTCGATTCGGCGCAGCAGGTTTTCGACCTCTTCGGGCCCATTGCCGGACAGTATTTCCTCGACGCGTTCGACCGAACGCCCACTGGTTGGCGGCTGCACGGCCAGGCCGGACGTTGGGTGCAGATCGCCGCGGAGTGGGGCACCCGCGACTACTGGCAACAATGGGCCGATGTGCGGGTGCCGACACTCTTGATCGAAGCGGGCAATTCGGTGGCTCCGGCGGGGCAGATGTACAAGATGGCGGAAATCGGTTATCGGACAACCTATTTGCAGGTTGCCGGGGCCGGTCATCTGGTGCACGACGACGCCCCCGAGATCTATCGGCAGGCAGTGACCGAGTTCCTGGCCGCTAATTGAACCGGGAGCGGGCGGCCTCCAGGTCGTGCGCGGCACGGTGGCGGTCACGGCTGTCGCCGACGTTGGACAAATATCGGCTGTCGCCGACGTCGGTCCAGTCGTAGTTCCCAAAACCGTTGCGCTTTCCCGGATTCCCGGTGATCAAGCTCAGCACCGAAGCCAGCGTGAACGGCGAGAGCATGATGCCGACCATTTCGAGCAGGTTCAGTGCGTTCATACCAACCATTCTCGGTTTGTCGGCAACCGAATAAACAGTGGCAGTACTGACGCCATGCGATAAAATACCGCCATGATCAACAGCGTTTCGGTGCTGGTGCTCGACAGTGTGGCGCCGTTCGAATTCGGGCTCGTCTGCGAGGTTTTCGGGATCGATCGCTCGAGCGAGGGGGTCCCCAACTTCGACTTCAAAGTGTGCGGTCCCGAGCCGGGCCGCCCGCTGCGCACCACGGTAGGCGCGTCCTTAGTGCCTGAACACGGGTTTGATCACTTGGTCACCGCAGATCTGGTGGTGATCCCGGCGATCGCCCGTCCGGACTACCCGCAGGCTGCGCTGGACGCCGTGCGTGCCGCCGCGAGCTCCGGAGCCATCATCCTGACAATCTGCTCAGGTGCCTTCGTCGCGGGCGCAGCAGGGTTGCTCGACGGCCGGCCCTGCACTACGCACTGGATCCACGCTGACCGGCTGGCCCGGCAGTTCCCCACGGCCCGGGTGAACCGTGATGTGCTGTTCGTCGATGACGGCAACCTGATCACCAGCGCGGGCACTGCGGCAGGCATTGATGCATGCCTGCACCTGGTGCGCCGCGAGCTGGGCGGTGAGGTGACCAACAAGATTGCACGGCGCATGCTGGTACCGCCGCAGCGTGATGGCGGGCAGCGCCAGTTCATCGAGCAGCCGATTCCGATGCGTTGCTCGGAAGGCTTTGCCCCGCAACTGGATTGGATACTGGCCAACCTTCACCAGCAGCATACGGTGGCCAGCCTGGCCAAACGGGCCAGCATGTCGGCGCGGACGTTTGCCCGGCGTTTCGTGGAAGAGACCGGTCGCACCCCGATGCAGTGGGTCACCGACCAACGGGTGCTGTATGCCAGGACTCTGCTCGAAGCGACCGACCTCGATATCGACCGCGTTGCCGACAAGGCCGGATTCGGCAATGCCACGTTGCTGCGGCATCACTTCCGGCGCGTTGTCGGCGTCTCGCCGTCGGATTACCGACGGCATTTTGCAGAAGTCGATCCCAGTTGCCCGGTCAGCGTCTGACCTGTCAGCCCTGCGGGCGGCAGGAGACGTTGACGTAGACGGTGTCGAACTGGTCTTGGTTCACCCGGTGGCCGGTGTGGTCCACATTGGAGGAGTTCAGCCCGTGCACGTCGGTCACGGAGCACTGGGACAGCGGTGCAGTGGTGTTGGCGTTCAGTTGCACGTGGTAGCCGCGTGCCTGCAGGTCATGGACGGTATCGGTGGCCGAACCGCCGCCGGTGGGCATCGCCGATGCCGAGGTCATCGGGGCTATCGCGACGGCAGCAACTGCGAATGCGGCCGCGACCATACATCGCCGAGAGTTCATCTTGAGTTTGGAAAGCGTTTCTGAATTGGTCATAACTCCGTTTTACGGGGACTTCGGCTGGTTTTGGGGTCTGAGGGCCCGACTCATGCCGTTCTCATGTAAACGCTCGAGCGAGCGGAAACTAGCGCTCGCCCTCGCCGGCCAGTGCGAACAACCCGTCGGCGGTCTGCTCGACCAGTCCATCCACCAGCAGCGAGTCCAATGCGCGGTCGCGTTGCGCGGTGTCTGACAGCCACGCGACGTCGAGGTGTGCGCGTGTCACCGGAGAACTGCTGCCGCGCAACACATCCAACAGACGTCCGCGGACCTGGCGGTCGGTACCCGCGTACTTCTGCACCGGCCGTGCCGACGTTGTGGATTCCGGGTAACCGGCAGTGCGCCAGGCACATTCGCTGAGCGGACACACTCCGCACTTTGGTACCCGCGCGGTGCACACGATGGCGCCGAGCTCCATCAGCGCGGCCGAAAACTCATGTGCCGTACCGTCTTTGGGTAACAATGCAGCGACGTCGGTCAGGTCGCGGGCGCGCGCTGGGGCGTCGGCCACACCGTGAACCACTCGTGCCACCACCCGTCGCACATTGGTGTCCACCACGGGAACGGCCTGCTGATAAGCGAAACATGCGACGGCACGCGCCGTATACGCGCCGACGCCGGGCAGTGTCAGCAGGGTTTCCACATCGTCGGGCACCTGGTCACCGTGCTCGCCGGCGATCACCTGTGCGCATTCGTGCAGCCTCTTGGCACGGCGCGGATAGCCCAGCTTTCCCCAGGCCCGCAGCACGTCGGCCGGACTTGCCGCGGCGGTGGCCGATGGGGTCGGCCAGCGGGCGATCCAGTCCCGCCAGATCGGCTCCACCCGCGCGACGGGTGTCTGCTGCAGCATGAACTCACTGACCAGGACCTGCCACGCCGTGACGGACCGTTCCCGCCAGGGCAGATCGCGTCGCGCCTGCTCGAACCAGCCCAATAATTCGTCAGCTGCGACGGTCACAGGGTGCGCCCAACCATGGCAAGGCACAATGGGCGGCATGCCCAACTCGAACCCGATAAATGCCTGGAAAGCACTGAGAGAGGGTAACGAGCGTTTCGTCGCCGGTGAACCCGCGCACCCCAGCCAGAGCATCGAGCGTCGCGCCGAATTGACGGGCGGGCAGAAGCCGACCGCTGTGATGTTCGGATGTGCCGACAGTCGCGTCGCCGCCGAGATCATCTTCGATCAGGGTCTCGGCGACGTGTTCGTGGTGCGCACTGCCGGCCACGTCCTCGATTCCGCGGTGATCGGCTCCATCGAGTACGCCGTGGCCGTCCTTGAAGTGCCGCTGATTGTGGTGCTCGGCCACGACAGCTGTGGTGCGGTGAAGGCCACCATCACGGCTCTGGACGACGGCGCGGTGCCGGGCGGATATGTGCGCGACATCGTCGAGCGGGTTACCCCCTCGATCCTGGTCGGCCGTCGCGAGGGACTCACCGAGGTCGACGAGCTGGAGGCCCGGCACGTCAACGAGACGGTGCACCTGCTGAGCACCCGGTCCAATGTGATCGCCGACAAGCTCAAGGAGGGCAAGGTCGCAATCGTGGGGGCTACCTATCACCTGGCCGACGGCCGGGTGGCCAAGCGCGACCACGTAGGCGATATCGGCGAATAGTCGGCCCCGCCGACTACCCAGGGTTGGTTCACATGCGACACGCCGGACCAGGTCAGGGCGCACCACGATCGGTGCCCTTACCGTGACAATGTGCCAGATCTAGAGCCGCACGGCCCGCTCCCGTCCCAGATTTACTGGCGACGGCGGATGCTGGCGATCGGTGTCGGCGTGGTCGCACTCATTGTGATCGTCATCATCGGATTCGTCGTATTCGGCAACAGCACCGGAGATTCCAGCCAGTCCGCCACGAAGACGTCGGCTGGTCCGACTCCGCTCCCGGGTGAGACTCCGGGCGTCAAGAGCCCGATCGCGCCGCCGCCCAACCAGGCTCCGCCGCCAACCCCGACGCCGACGCCCGCAGTCACCCCGCCACCCGTCCTGAAGGCCGGCGATGATTGCCCGGACAACACGCTGGCAGTCAAGGGCATCACCAATCAGCCCAACTATGTGATCGGTGATCAGCCCAAGTTCACCATGGTGGTCACCAACATCGGCCTGGTCGAATGCAAGCGTGACGTCGGGGCTGCCGTACTGGCCGCGTATGTGTATTCGCTCGACAACAACCGGCTGTGGTCCAACCTGGACTGTGCACCGTCCAACGAGACATTGGTCAGGACCTTCAAGCCGGGGGAGCAGGTGACCACCGAGGTGACCTGGACCGGTATGGGCTCGGCGCCCAACTGCCCGTTGCCACGGCAGGCTATCGGCCCGGGCACCTACAACCTGGTGGTTCAGCTGGGCAACTTACGCTCAGCACCGGTGCCGTTCATCCTGTCCGAGGCCAAGCAACAAGGTCAGGGTGAGGCGCCAGGGCCGCCTCCCGGTGATGCGCCTGCGGCTCCCGCTGCTCCGGCACCTGGTGAGCCGACGCCACCTGGGCCCACCAACTGAGCTCAGGCCAGTCGGTCGGCGATTGTCGATTCGGCCAGCAGGGACAGACCTTCCCGGATGTGGCGTGCCCACATGGAGCCGATACCGTCCACCGACTGCAGGTCGTCGGCGCTGGCCGCCAACAGTCCCTGCAGTGATCCGAACGAGCGCACCAGCAGATCGACGTGTGCGAACTGCAGTCGGGGAATGCCCGCCATGGCTCGGTAGCCGCGTGAGCTCATCGCCGAATCCTGCGCCTCCAAGGTCGACGGATAACCGTAAACCCTTGCCAGCGTTGTGAAGTCGAGCAGCTCGTTGTCGCTGAGCGCATCGAGTTCGTCGAGCGTCGCACTTACCTGAGCGGGCGTGGGTGGCTCAGGGTTGGCGTGGTAGTCACGCACGATCAGTTCGCGGGCGGTGTCGTTGTTGCCGACCAGCTCTTCCAGCTGCAGTTTGAGCTGGCGGCCGTCGGTGCCCAGCTCGACCACGTGGGCGTCGATCTCAAGGCTGATCCGCCGGACCATCTCCAAACGCTGAACCACGGTCATCACGTCGCGCAGCGTGACGAAGTCTTCGATCTCGGCCATGGACAACTGCTTGCTGACCTCGTCGAGCCGGGACTTGTACCGCTCCAGGGTGCCGATGGTCTGGTTGGCCCGCGACAGGATGGTCGCGGAGTCGGGCACGACGTGGCGTTCACCGGCGACGTACACGGTCACGATGCTCATCGAATGGCTGACAGACACCACGGGGAAGCCGGTCTGGATGGCAGCGCGTTCGGCCGAGCGGTGCCGGGTGCCGGATTCGTCGGTCGGGATTGATGGGTCCGGCACCAGCTGGACGTTGGCACGCAGAATCCGGGTGAGGTCGCTGGAGAGCACTACCGCACCGTCCATCTTGGACAGCTCGCGCAGCCTGGTCGGCGCGAAGCGCACGTCAAGGGGAAAGCCGCCGTCGCAGATGGCCTCGACACTGTCGTCGTAGCCCAGCACAACCAGCCCGCCGGTGCGGCCGCGCAGGATGCGTTCCAGGCCATCACGCAGTGGGGTGCCGGGCGCCAGCCGTCCCAGCGTCTCGCGCAGTGTTGGCCGGGCCAGGTGCACCACGTTGCCGCGCCCGGCCCTGCTTGTCGGTTTCACCGACATCAGCTCACTCCTCAAAAGGCTCGTGACCGGTGTTCTACCCGGCCCGGTCCACATTCTCTGTGATCTTGCGTAGCACCCGCAACGCCGAGGTGATGTTCTCGGCCGCAAACACCCGAAGGCGAGGCGGCGGGGACTCGAGGCCGGCCGGCACTACCGCCACGGTGAACCCGAGCCGAGCGGCTTCGGCGAGGCGGCGCTGCATGCCGGTGACGCGGCGGAGGTCACCGGCCAGCCCCACCTCGCCGATGGCGATCGCAGTGGCCGGCAACGGCAGATCTGTGTACGCGGAAGCGATGGCCAGTGCCACCGCCAGATCCGATGACGGATCGGTCAGCCGCATCCCGCCAACTGTGGACAGGTAGATGTCGTTGGTGCCGACCGGCAGGTGAGCCCGTTTCTCCAAAACCGCTGTGATCATCGCGGCGCGCGAGGAGTCGATGCCGCTGACTGCACGTCGCGGCGAGCCGGCCGACGGCGAGCCGATCAACGCCTGCACCTCACCGATCAATGGCCGCTTTCCGTCCAGACTGACCGTCACCGCGGTGCCGGACACCGGAGCCGGCCGTTGGTCGAGAAAGAGCCCGGAAGGATCGGCGACGCACTCAATTCCGTTGTCGTGCAACATGAAACAGCCAACTTCGTCGGCGGCGCCGAAGCGGTTCTTGACCCCACGGACCATGCGCAGCGCTGATGCTCGGTCGCCCTCGAAATGCAGCACGACGTCCACCAGGTGCTCCAGCGCACGCGGCCCGGCGATGGCACCGTCTTTCGTGACGTGACCCACCAGGACCATGGCCACCCCGGTGCTCTTTGCCGCCATGGTCAGCGCGGTGGTGACCGCACGGACCTGGGTCACCCCTCCGGTGACGCCGTCGGCCTCGGTGGTCGACATGGTCTGCACCGAGTCCACCACCACCAGCGAAGGCTGGACCGCCTCGATGTGGCCCAGGGCTGTCTGTAAATCGGATTCGGCTGCCAGGTAGACCTCGTCGTGGCTGCACCCGGTGCGCTCGGCGCGCATGCGGATCTGGCCGGCGGACTCCTCGCCGGACAGGTACAGCGCCCGACGGCCGGAACTGGCCCAGCGGTGTGCAACTTCTAGTAGCAGCGTCGATTTGCCGACGCCGGGATCGCCGGCCAGCAGCGTCACCGAGCCCGGGACCACACCGCCGCCCAGAACCCGGTCCAGCTCGCTGATACCGGTGTGGAAATGCCTGGTGCTGCCGGGATCGATCGAGCTGATGGGTACCGCAGGGGAACTGGGCGCCACGGCCCGCTGGGTGGCGGCGGCCAGAGAGCTCAGGACCGGAGCTTCGTTGACTGTGCCCCAGGTGCCGCAGTCAGGGCAGCGGCCAACCCATTTGGCCGTGATGTGTTGGCACTCGGAGCAGCGAAACTGCGAACGTACTTTCGAACCGGTTCTGGCCATGCCGCGACCGTAGTCGCTGGCACCGACATATCCCGGCAGGAAATTGCGAGTGTCCGCAGGCGCAGTCAGCTAGCGACGCGGCGCATCACCGGCTGAGACCGGGACCGCGATGGTCTTCTCGCCGGCGTTCTGGAATGTGAAGGTGAAGTTGTAGTTGAGGCCGTTGCTGATGGGCCTGGTCAGCGCCACCATCGCCATAGACGTATTGGCGTCCTCCGACCGGGGCAGGGACTGCTTCTGGCCATCGGGGGTGCCAACCAGCAGCACGCCGCCCGCGGGCACCGCGGTGTTGCCGTTGAGCATCACCTCGCCGCTGTCGGATGTGACCCCGAGCAGCTTGTCAGGCTTGTCGGCCGACTTGTTGATGGCGACGAAGATCAGCTCGACCATGCTGCCGGGCTTGACGTAGTCGCCGGTCTGCGGCGCCCGCAGGTGCACGTTGCGCAGATCGATGCCGGCAGACGTGGTGCCGATGGTCGCTGCGGTGCCGTTGATCGCAGGCAGCTCGTTCGAGGTTTGAGAAATCTGACCCGCGGCACAGCCGGTGAGGGTCACGGCGGCGACAAGTCCGCACGCGGCCAGCCCGGCCCGATAAGCCGTGACGGCAGAAGTGCGCGATTCGTAGCGGTTCACTCAAGCCTCCTGCTCGCCGCCCACGGCGACGGCTTTTGATGTGCTGTCCGGACTCGTCCGGCGTTCGACTATGCAGAGTAGTAGGTGACGGTTGCGGGCGGTAGCAGAGGCCCAGAATGGGCGCGGCCAGCAGACGGCCGGCGGTGTCGCGGTGGCGATTTCGGGGCGTTTCGAGACCTGACGGGGGGTGTCGCAAAGGCCTCGCCGCGGCCCCGGGAGGTTGCCCCGGTGACGTCGCTGTGGCCTCCGACACTGCATGTATTCGACACCCTGTCAACCCCTAGTATTCGTCTGCGGTGCCCCTGACCTGCATAGTTGGTCCCCCCGTGTCGTGCGCCCGTGGTAACATTGGGGTGTGAAAGGGGCCCGAATCTGATGATTTTCAAGGTCGGAGACACCGTCGTTTACCCACACCACGGTGCTGCATTGATCGAGGCAATTGAAACCCGAACCATCAAAGGCGAACAGAAGGAATATCTCGTCCTGAAGGTCGCTCAGGGTGATCTGACCGTTCGAGTACCCGCAGAAAACGCCGAATACGTCGGCGTTCGTGATGTCGTTGGCCAGGAAGGTCTCGACAAGGTGTTCCAGGTGCTGCGCGCGCCGCACACCGAGGAGCCGACCAACTGGTCCCGCCGGTACAAGGCCAACTTGGAGAAGCTCGCTTCCGGCGATGTGAACAAGGTGGCCGAGGTTGTGCGCGACCTCTGGCGGCGCGATCAGGAGCGCGGGTTGTCGGCCGGCGAGAAGCGCATGCTGGCCAAGGCCCGGCAGATTCTGGTGGGCGAGCTGGCGCTGGCCGAGAACACCGATGACGCCAAGGCTACGACTCTCCTGGACGAGGTCCTCGCCGCGGCGTCCTGAACGCCGTCCCGAACATCACTGTGAATGTGCGGGTCGGTCTCGGTACCGATGTACACCCGATCGAAGCGGGTCGGCCGTGTCGTTTGTTGTGCCTGACCTTCGATGACGCTGACGGCTGCGCCGGCCACTCCGACGGCGATGTTGCCGCTCATGCGCTGTGCGATGCGCTGCTCAGTGCCGCGGGCCTTGGTGATCTGGGCAGCGTGTTCGGCACAGACCGCCCGGAATGGCGGGGCGTGACCGGCGCCGACATGCTTCGTCATGTGCACCAACTGGTGCACGACGCGGGTTTCCGGATCGGCAATGCCGCCGTCCAGGTGATCGGCAATCGGCCCAAAATCTCTCCCCGGCGCGAAGAGGCGCAGCGCGTACTGTCGGCCTTGCTGGAGGCTCCGGTATCGGTTTCGGCGACCACCACAGACGGTCTGGGTTTGACCGGACGAGGTGAGGGCTTGGCCGCGATAGCCACGGCGTTGCTGGTCTCGGGGGGTTAGCCCGGTAAGCTGGCTCGTCGTGACTGAACTCCGCACCGAGAGCCTGCGGCTCTACGACACCATGACCGGTGCCGTGCGGGATTTCATCCCGGTGCGGCCTGGACACGTTTCGATCTACTTGTGTGGCGCCACCGTGCAGGGCCTGCCGCACATCGGCCACGTCCGCAGTGGCGTCGCGTTCGACGTGCTCCGGCGCTGGCTGACCGCGAAAGGCTATGACGTCGCGTTCATTCGCAACGTGACGGACATCGACGACAAAATCCTCAACAAGGCCGCCGATGCCGGCCGGCCGTGGTGGGAATGGGCCGCGACCTACGAGCGAGCCTTCACCTCGGCTTACGACGCGCTCGGAGTGCTGCCGCCGTCGGCAGAGCCGCGTGCCACCGGGCACATCACTCAGATCATCGAATTGATCGAGCGGCTGATATCCCGCGGGCACGCCTATGTCGGCAGTGGCACCGGGGCCGGCGACGTGTACTTCGACGTTCTGAGCCTGCCCGGCTACGGCAGGCTTTCCGGGCACCGCATCGACGATGTGCACCAAGGTGAGGGCGTCGCAACCGGCAAGCGCGATCCGCGCGACTTCACCCTCTGGAAGGCCGCCAAGCCGGGCGAGCCATCCTGGCCCACGCCGTGGGGTCGAGGCCGACCGGGCTGGCACACCGAATGCGTGGCCATGTGCGAGGAGTACCTCGGCGGCGACTTCGACATCCACGCCGGCGGTATGGATCTGGTCTTCCCGCATCACGAGAACGAGATCGCCCAGGCCAACGCCGCCGGCGACGGATTCGCCCGGTACTGGCTGCACAACGGCTGGGTGACCATGGGCGGCGAGAAGATGAGCAAGTCGCTGGGCAATGTGCTGGCGATCCCCGCTGTGCTGCGAAGAGTTCGGGCTGCCGAGCTGCGCTACTACCTGGGCAGCGCGCACTACCGGTCAATGCTGGAGTTCTCCGAAGCGTCGCTGCAGGACGCAGCCAAGGCCTACACCGGGATTGAAGATTTCCTGCACCGGGTACGCAATCGCGTGGGCCCGGTTGAGGTTGGCACCTGGACCGAAAAGTTCGCTGCCGCACTCGATGACGACCTGGCGGTGCCGATGGCGCTGGCTGAAGTGCACGCCACCCGCGCCGACGGAAACCGCGCGCTCGATGCAGGTGATCACGAGAAGGCGATGCTCGCAGCATCTTCCATTCGGGCCATGATGTCGATCCTGGGTTGCGACCCGCTCGACGAGCGCTGGGCATCACGCGACGAGACCACTGCCGCATTGGCGGCCGTCGACGCGCTGGCGCACTGGGCGCTCGAGAGCCGCACCGAGGCTCGGGAGAACAGGGACTGGGCAGCCGCCGACGCGATCCGCGATCGGCTCAAGGCCGCTGGTGTCGAGGTCACTGATACCGCTGATGGCCCGCAGTGGGCCCTGACCGATGGGTCTAACGATGGCCGGTAATTCGCAGCGCCGCGGTGCAATTCGTAAGACAGGGACCAAAAAGGGCCCGACCGTCGGTTCAGGTGGGCAGCGCCGTCGCGGCCTGGAAGGTAAAGGCGCCACCCCACCGGCGCACCTGCGGCCCAATCACAAGGCCTACAAGCAGGCCGCCAAGGTGGCCCGCTCAGCTCAGGGACGGCACAAAAAGACCGATGACGTCGAGGTTGTCGTCGGCCGTAACCCGGTGCTGGAATGTCTGCGGGCCGGGGTCCCCGCCACAGCGCTCTACGTTGTGCTGGGCACCGACACTGACGAGCGGCTCACCGAATCAGTAACGCGCGCTGCCGATTCCGGCATCGCCATCATGGAGGTGCAGCGCCACGATCTGGACCGCATCACCAGCAATGGGATGCACCAGGGCATTGCCCTGCAGGTCCCGCCCTACCAGTACGCGCATCCCGACGACATGCTGAAGTCGGCAACCTCGGACTCTGCCCCGGCGCTGCTGGTGGCGCTGGACAACATCTCCGATCCACGCAATCTGGGCGCCATTGTGCGTTCGGTATCTGCGTTCGGTGGGCACGGCGTGGTTATTCCGCAACGTCGTTCGGCGTCGGTCACTGCGGTCGCGTGGCGTACCAGCGCTGGTGCGGCGGCCCGGCTGGCCGTGGCCCGCGCGACGAATCTCAATCGGACATTGAAGGATTGGGCCGACGCGGGGTTGTTGGTCGTCGGCTTGGATGCCGGCGGCGACACCACGCTCGACGAGCTCGACGGTTCCGGTCCGATGGTTGTGGTGGTCGGTTCCGAGGGCAAGGGGCTGTCTCGTTTGGTGCGGGAGCACTGCGACCACATCGTGTCGATCCCGATGGCCGGGCCCACCGAGTCGCTCAATGCGTCGGTGGCCGCCGGCGTCGTGCTGGCCGAAGTTGCTCGGCAACGGCGCTGAGTTTCAGCGGCGCTGCAACTCCACGACCGGGATGACCCGGTTCGTCTTCTTCTGGTACTCACCGAACGTTGGGGCCCGCTCGACGATGTGGGGGTAAACGGCGTCGCGTTCCGCCTGGGGCAGTTCGCGGGCCGTCACGTCGTAGGCGTCAGTGCCGATTTCGATGCGCGCATCGGGGTTGGCCCGCAGGTTGTGCAGCCAGGCCGGGCTGATGTCCGCGCCGGCGAACGATCCCACGACATACAGCTTGCCGTCGATGGTGAACGCGCCGACCGGGTTGATTCGCGGCTGGCCGCTCTTGGCACCGACGGTGTGCAGGAGCAGTAGCGGCATGCCCTCGAAGGGGCCACCGACCTTGCCGCCGTTGACGCGGAATTCGGCGATGATTTTTTCATTCCAGTTGTCAGCCATGTGGTGTCTTCTCCCTCATAGGTTCTGATGTGGATGAGTATGAGGCACACGAACGCATTGAGTGCCAAGACTTCTGTGCCGAGCCGACACCAGGGATAGCACGCGCACCGCAATTGGTGGTGGTGAAACCATCGGTCGTCTCCTGTCTCAGAGATGTGGTTGGTCGATACGCTCCGCAAGCTCCTCGGCCGTGGAGCGACCGTAGTGACCATGCTCGCGACACTCGGACTGGCCCATCTCCATCAGGATGATCTGGTGCGGATGGCGAGCCCAGCACTACGCGCTTTGATCGATCCCGACGCGGGCTAGCCGACTCACTGCAGGCCCAGAAGCGAAGCGCCCAGCCATAATCCGAGCACTGCGATAGCCAGCGTCGGCGGCGTCGTCAGTAATCCGATCCGGGTGAACTCACCTGCTGGTGCCTCCAGGGAGCCGCGGACGACCCTGCGCCACAACAGGTTCGACAACGAACCCAGGTAGGTCAGGTTGGGGCCAATGTTCACGCCGATGAGTACAGCCAGAACTGCAAGCGGACCCCAAGGTGCAACCACTGGCAGCAGCACCAGGACCGCAGGCAGATTGTTGATCACATTGGACAGAAGGGCGGCCACCGCAGCGACACCCAGCAACGCGGGCAGCGACGTGCCGCGGGGTAGCAACTGCGCCAAAAGGTCGCCCAGACCAAGATGCAATATGACCGCCACCAGCACACCGAGCGCCAGCACGAACGCCACAAACGGAACGTTGGCCGCCCGCACGATGCCCAAGACCGTCTCATGACCACGGGCCACCGCGCGCACCGCAAGAACCGCAGCGCCCGCGAATGCCGCCCAGGCAGGTGCCAGACCCAGCAGCGAGGTCACCCCGAAACCGATCAACGTCATCACCAGCACGACGAGCACGAACACCGGTATCTCCGGTGGCGGAGGGGTTTCCGGCGGCTCTGGCGTCGGGTGCAGTTCACGTCGAAAAGCCCAGCGCAGCAACACATACTCGGCGCCGACCGCCAGTAGCCACGGCAACGTCATCGCCGCGGTGAATCGGGTGAAACTCAGGCCTGCCGCCGAAAAGGCCAGCAGATTGGTCAAATTCGACACCGGGAGCAGCAGTGAGGCTGTGTTGGCCAGATGCGCAGAGGCATACGCGTGAGGGCGCGGCGGCACGCCCAACGTGCCTGCGGTGGCCAGCACAACGGGCGTCAGCAGCACGACCGTGGCATCCAGACTCAGCACCGCGGTCGTCGCCGCGGCGATGACGAACACTGTGGTCAACAAGCGCCGGGCCACGCAATGCCCTGCGTCGCGACTGTGCCGGGCCATGTAGACCCCGGCGGCATGGAACAGGCCTTCGTCGTCGCACAGCTTGGCCAACACCAGCACAGCAGCCAGGAACCCGACGACCGGAAGCAGTCGGTTGATCTCGTGTAGGGCGGTCGTCACAGCCAGGGATCGGCGCGCTGCCAGAGGGTCGGAAGATGCAGTGGCACAGCATCTTCAGCGGCCAGGGCCTTCAATACCCGCATCGATACATCCAGGTCGTCACCGGCGTAGGGCAGCGCGCGCAATGGCTGGTCCAGCGGCCTGAAGAAATCATCCCAGTGGGTCAGCACCACGCGGCGGGCGCCGACGGTGCGGACTGTCTCGTTCCAATAGTCGACCAGATATTGCTCGGGTTGCAGGCCGAGTTGTCCGACTCCGAGGTACACGACTTCGGCGCGGTGGCCGGCCAGGGCGCCGGGAATGAAGCCGGCGCTGCCAACAGCCAGCAGGCCGCGGTCGGTCGGGCGGTGTCGGATCAGCGTTGACCAGGCTTCGCCGCATTTGTAGGCCGACGCCCGCACGGGTGGTGTCACCGGCGCGGTGATGGTCCCGGGAAAGCGGTCCGGCGGGCAGTGGTGCCCGGCGAACAGCGTTACCTCGAAGGCGCCCAGAGCGATTGCCGATCCGGGCGTCGCAATCAGCACCTGGTCCTCGGTCAGTCCGCCACCACGTCCGATATGCGCAGCAGAAGCGCCGCCAACCAACCGCGCGCCGGTGCGTGCGGCCACCGCGGCCGAGTCCATCGCATGGTCGTAATGGGTGTGCACCGGCAGCACCGCGTCCAGGCGGTCGACGCCCAGGCGGTGCAGGCACCCGTCGATGCGAGGTAGTGACGGCGACAGCTTGCCCAGGCCCACCGTCAGCAGGCTCGGGCGGGAGAAGAACCCGTCGGTCATCAGGGCGCTGGCGCCGTCGTCGAGCAGGATGGTGGTGACTCCGGCCCAGGTGACGGTCAGTGGTGACTGCGACTGAGCGTCGGGTACATCGAAATAGGTTGCGTACGTCGACAGATCGGGCCGGCCGGGTTTGAGTCGCATCAGATGAAGGCCTTGATCTGCACATTCTCGGCATCCAGTCGCTCGCGTACCGCGCGGGCGATATTCACCGCGCCTGGCGAATCACCGTGTACACACACCGATTCCACGGTGATCTTGATGTTCGAGCCGTCGACCGCTCCTACTCGGCCTGCCGTCACCATGGAGGCCACTCGGTCGGCGATCGATGTCACGTTGTGCAGCACGGCGTTGCGTTGGTTGCGGGGCACCAATTGGCCGTCCGGGCGGTATGAGCGGTCGGCGAAAGCCTCTGGCACTGTGCGCAATCCAAGCTCGCCGGCGACCGCGAAGAAGGAAGACCGCGACAGCCCGAGAACCGGCAGCGTCGGGTCCACGGCGTGGACGGCCCGTGCGACGGCTCCGGCCTGCGCGTGGTCGGTCACGATGGTGTTGTACAGGGCGCCATGGGGTTTGACGTAACTGACCACTGTGCCGGCCGCGTGCGCCAGAGCTTGCAGGGCACCGATCTGGTAGATGACATCGGCCGTCAGGTCCTCAGGGCTGACCTCGATGTAGCGGCGGCCGAAGCCGGCGAGGTCGCGATAGCCCACCTGGGCACCGATGCGCACGCCTCTCTCGGCAGCGGCCCGGCAGACCCGCAACAGCCCGGCGGGGTCGCCCGCGTGAAACCCGCAGGCGATGTTGGCGCTGGTGACCAGATCGAGCATTGCCTCGTCATCGCCGAGGCGCCACACCCCAAAGCCTTCACCCAGATCCGCATTGAGGTCGACCGTGCTGTTTTTCCCGTCGCTTCGCTCCACCGCCGCCATGGCAGCCAGCCTAGGCTTCAAGAATGGCTACTCGCGACGACATCCTGATCACCGCTTTCAGCCTGGCACAGCTGATCGCTGCCGGTCCCGTGACTCTGCTGGACGTCCGCTGGCAACTGGCCAAGCCCGACGGCCGGGATGACTACCAGGCCGGACACATTCCCGATGCGGTGTACGTATCGCTCGACGACGAGCTGTCGGATCATGCGGTCACCGGAAGGGGCCGGCATCCACTGCCCTCGGGCAGCGCGCTGCAGGCCGCGGCACGGCGCTGGGGAGTGCGAGCGAACGTGCCAACAGTGGTCTACGACGATTGGAACCTGGCCGGCTCGGCGAGGGCCTGGTGGGTGTTGCGGGCCGCGGGCATCGACGATGTCCGCATTCTGGACGGTGGACTGTCAACGTGGAAGGCCGACGGCGGACCGTTGGACCGTGGCGAGGTGCACCCCGAACCCGGCGATGTGATCGTCCGGCACGACGATCTCTACCACGGTGCCATGGCGACGCTGACCGCCGACGATGCCGCAGCGCTGGGCGCGGGCCTTGCTGACGTGCGGGCGCCGGAACGTTTTCGCGGCGACACCGAGCCGATGGATCCGGTGGCCGGGCACATCCCAGGTGCGGTGAATGTGCCGAGCACCAGCCTGCTGACAGCCGACGGAACAGTGCGCGACGATCTCGACGCTGCAGGAGTGCGGGGGGTGTACTGCGGTTCCGGGGTGACAGCCTCGGTGGCGGTGGCCGCGCTGGCCGCTGCCGGTACGGACGTCGCGATGTTCCCCGGTTCGTGGTCGCAATGGAGCAACGAACCCGGGCGACCGGTGGCTACCGGCGACTGACCCCTCGCGCACGCCCGACGGCCCAGCACACCAGGTAGATGCCGAACGATATCGATGTCACGAACACCGACACCGGCACGCCGGGCGCCAGCGACAGCACGATGCCGCCGACCGCGGCGATCTCGGCGAACACCACCGACGCGGCGAGTGTGGTCACCGGCGAGCTGAACACCCGTGAGGCTGCCGCGGCTGGCGTGATCAGCAGGGACATCACCAACAGGGCACCGACGATCTGCACGCCCTGGGCGGCCGCGACACCTACCAGCGCGGCGAACACGATTCCCAGCGCACGTACCGGAACTCGGTGTGCGCCCGCCACTTCCGGGTCCGCGGTGGAGAACAGCAACGGGCGGTAGCAAGCCGCGAGGATCGCGACGACCGCCACGGTGACCACCGCGAGCAGCGTCAGGCCGGAATATCCGACACCCACGATCTGCCCGGTGAGCAACGCGAAACTGGTTCCGGTACGGCCCGGATAGAGATGGATGAACAGCACTGCCAGGCCCAGGCCGAAGGCCAGCACCACGCCGATCGCCGAGTCGCGTTCCCGCGAACGCTGTCCGAGGATGCCGAAAAGTATTGCCGCCAGGGCACTTCCGACGAGGGCACCGAGGCCGACGTTGAACCCGGTGAGCAGGGCGAACGAGGCGCCGGTCAGCGACAGCTCACTGGAGCCGTGCACCGCGAACGACATCTGCCGCATCACGATGAACGGTCCGATCAGCCCGCCCAGCACCGCGAGCAGAGCTGCGGCCAGAACCGCCTGCTGGACGAAGTCGCGGCCTAACAGGTCCGCTGTCAGGGTGGGGTCGAAGAACGCGGTGGCCGAGTACCTAGTCATGGCTGTGTCCGCTCGCGTGCTCGGAGTTGTCCACGGCCGTGCCGTGCTCACCGACCACCACATACTGGCCGCCGACGCGGGCCACCTGAATGTCGGCGCGGTACAACTCGGACAGCGTCTCCGACGTCATCACCTCATCGACCGCGCCGATCCGGAACCGCCCGTCGACCAGGTACAGGACCCGGTCCACATATGGCAGCACCGGATTGACCTCGTGGGTGACGAACAGCACCGCGGTGCCGGTGTCCTTGCGGCGCTGGTCGATCAGTGCGGAGACTCGTTGCGCGTTGGCGGGGTCGAGGTTCAGCAGCGGCTCGTCGCACAGCAGCAGGGTCGGGTCGGAGGCCAGGGCTTGGGCGATCCGCACCCGCTGCAACTCGCCGCCGGACATCACCGAGACCGGCACGTCGGCCAGCCCCGATCCGTCGACCTGGCCGAGTGCCTGAGCCACCACAGCACGCCGGGCGGCCCGTTGGCGTGGGCCGGCGAAACCCCACCGGTGCCCGTCGAAGCCGAGACCGACCAGGTCCCGGCCGCGGAGCGTCAGCCCGGTATCCAGCGAACGGTGTTGTGGCACATAGCCGATAGCACCGGTGGTGGTCATCCTGCCGGCAGTCAGTGGCTGCTGGCGCAGCAATACCTTCAGCAGTGAGGTCTTACCGGTTCCATTGGGGCCGAGCACGGCGATGAATTCACCGCGGCGCACAGTCAGGTCCAGCCTGTCCCACAGCACGCGGTCGCCGAATGCCAGCCGCGCGCCGGTCAGTTCCGCGATCGCGGTCGCGGTTGAATCTGGACGCACGACTAATGATTATCGGGGTGCGGCCGGGACGCCATCCAACTGGTGGCCCAACGCCTCGGCAGTCTGCCGCTGCCAGGTCAGGTAGTCCTGGCCGGCGGGCAGGGTCTCGGTGACCTCCACGATCGGCAGGGCAGCCTTGGCGGCGGCCTCACGTAGCTGCTTGGTGACGGGGGTTTCGGTCTGCTTGTTGACCACCAGGGCTGAGACATGGTGGCCGTTGATCAGGTCCAGAACCGCGGCCAGATCGGCCGGCGACGGGTCATGGCCGTCCTCGGCTGCGCTGGCGAAACCGTGCGGCGTGCTATCGGCGATTCCCGCGGTGGCCAGTAGGTAGTGTGCGACGGGCTCGGTGGCGACGATTGCGGCGCCGGGGTGACGCTGGCCGATGGCGCGTTCGGTATCGGCGATGGCATCGGTCTGCTTGCCGAAGTCGGCGGCGTTGGCCCGGTAGGAGTCGGCGTTGGCGGGATCCTTGGCGGCCAGTTGGTCGGCGATCTTGCCTGCGACGGCCTTGGTGGTGGCCATGTCATAGAAGACGTGCTCGTTGGCCTCTGGCGCGCCGGCCGGGCGGGGTGGCAGCAGGGAGTAGGCGTTCACCGTGGTGACGTCCTTGTGTCCGGCCAGGACATCGTCGGCCCAATGGTCGTAGCCACCGCCGTTGTAGATGACCAGGGCGGCGTCGGCGATGGCTGCGGCGTCGGCCGGGGTGGCCTCGTAGGAGTGCGGGTCGTCGACCGGGCTGGTGAGGATGGCCTTGACGTCGGCGTGCTGGCCGGCGACGGCGGAGGCGACACTGCCCCACACGCTGGTGGTGGCGACGACCTTGGTACCTGTGCCGGACTGGTCATGCGAGCCGCACGCGGAGGCGGTCAGCACGGCGGCAATGGTCAGCACGGCCGCGGTGGTCCATTTCATGGTCGTCTCCTGTGAGCCTTATTACTAATGAAAATCGTTTGCAATAACATTAGTGCACCGAACCCATCAGCGCTAATCCGATATCGGCTACCGTCACAGAGCATGTCCAGGAGTCCTACGCCGCGGCGTCGGGCCACTCTGGCTTCATTGGCCGCCGAGCTCAAGGTCTCCCGCACCACCATCTCCAACGCCTACAACAGGCCCGACCAGTTGTCCGCCGATCTGCGGGACAAGGTGCTGGCCGCGGCTAAGGAGATGGGCTACCCCGGGCCGGACCCGGTGGCACGCTCACTGCGCACTCGCAAGGCCGGGGCTGCCGGGTTGATGATCACCGAAGCGCTGAACTACTCGTTCCGCGACCCAGCGGCACTGGATTTCGTTGCCGGACTTGCCGAATCGTGTGAGGACGCGGGACAGGGGCTGCTGCTGGTGGCGGCCGGACCGAACCGGTCGATGGACGACGGGATCGCCGCGGTGCTGTCTGCTGCGGTCGACGGGTTCGTGATCTACGCAGCCTCCGACGACGATCCGTATCTGGCGGTGGTGCAGCAACGCGCGCTGCCGATGGTGGTCGTCGATCAGCCGAAGGACCTTCCCGGCGCCTCTCGCGTCTGTATCGACGACCGGGCCGCCATGCAAGAGCTTGCCGAATACGTTGTCGGCCTTGGCCATCGCGAGATCGGTCTGCTGACCATGCGGCTCGGACGCGACTGGCCGCATGGTGACGCGAGGTCGGCGGTGGTGGACCAGCAGCGCCTCGTCTCGCCGAACTTCCATGTGCAGCACGAGCGCATCTTGGGTGTGTGCGACGCGATGAAAGATGGTGGATTGAACCCGGATTCGCTGACCGTGGTGGAAACCCATGAGCACCTGGCGACTTCGGGTGGTGCGGCAGCTGAGATTGCACTGCAAGCCAATTCGCGGATCACTGCCCTGATGTGTACCGCAGACGTGTTGGCACTGTCGGCGATGGACCACCTGCGCTCGCGTGGCATCTATGTGCCTGGCCAGATGACGGTCACCGGATTCGACGGGGTGCCAGACGCACTGGCCCGCGGGCTGACCACGGTGATCCAGCCCAGCCTTGAGAAAGGACGACGAGCCGGTTATCTGGTCAACAACCCGCCCCGCTCCGGCATCCCGGCTGTCGAGGTCCTGGACACCCGACTGCACCGCGGCCGCACCGCGGGTCCACCCGCGTGATCTGCTGCTTAACGTGCCCGGCGCTGCGCCAGATAGTTCAACGCCTCGGCGACGTCGTCAGGGGAGTCGAGGCGATACTGCGCGGCGGTCAGGCCAGGGCCGACCTTCACTCCGACATCGCCATTTCGCAGTCGTAGGAACGCTTTCTCGTCGGTGACGTCGTCTCCGAGATACACCACCGCGGTCGCGGCACCGCGCTCACGCAACACATCGATGGCCGACCCCTTGTCGGTAGAGATCACCGCAAACTCCAGAACTGCCTTGCCCGTGGTGATTTCGGCATCCCACTCGTCAGCTGCGCGATAGGCCGCGGCCAGCGCCGCGGCGGCGTCGTCGGATGACGCATTACGCACGTGCAGGGCCACACTGGCCGGCTTGGTCTCCACCGCGACTCCCGGATGCTGCGCAGCAATTCCGTTGAGTACGGCGATGATTCGGCCCAGCAGCACGGTATCGACGGGTTGTGAAAAGCCGGAGTCGAACTCAGCGCCGTGACTGCCGACCAGATGGACCGATGCCGGCATGCCGGAAATCTCCCGCAAGACGGCCAGCGCGCGCCCGGAGATCAACGCAACCTCCGTGGCCTTCAGGTCTGCCAACGCCACCAGCGCGGCAGCCCCCGAAGGCAGCGGGCGGGCATCGAGAGGGTTGTTGACGATAGGCGACAGCGTGCCGTCGAAATCCGACGTCACGAGAAGTTGATCGGTGTCCGCGACGGTGTTCAGAGCCGCGGTGAGGTCTGCCGGGAGCACCGGTCAGATATTAGGCTGCTCGTCCTCGCCGATCAGCAGACGCACCGCCAGCTCCAGCCGCTTGCTGACGTCGGTGGCCGACGCCCGGCGGGTCAGCCAGGCCAGCAGATTGGACAGCCACACATCGGAGATGACGCGTGCAATGTGGTACTGATCCTCGGTCGGCTCGCCATCGCTCATGGCGCGGGCGAACATCGAGTCCATCAGCTTTCCGACGTGGTCGACCTCACCGGCGGCCGACGCGTCGGCGAAGACGAACGCGCGGGTCATGGCCTCGGTCAGCAGCGGGTTGCGCTGCATGGAGCGGTTCAGCTTGCTCACCATGGCATTCAGGCGCTGGTATGGGGTGCCACCGGATATCGCGGTCCGATCGGTCTTGGCCTCGATCCGCTCGAACTCGCGCCCCAGCGCCGACACCAGTAGGTGCACCTTGGACGGGAAGTACCGGTACAGGGTGCCTACGGCGACATCGGCGCGCTCGGCGACCGCTCGCATCTGGACGGCCTCGTAGCCGCCTTTCGAGGCGATGGCCAAGGTAGCGTCCAGGATGCGCTTACGGCGCTCGCGTTGAGCTTCTGAGCCCAGTTCGGACTCGGCAAGTACGGCCACGGTCATCACCTCACGGGGGCGAGAATCGGAATCGGACCCGGGATTTGCTGGCGTCGACATGCGGCGAGCAGCTCCTTTGTGTAGCGCGGTGGGTGAAAACGATACGCAAACAGCTCGGTAATGTCCCACCTCCAGACGCTCGGGACACCCGCGTGTCCTGGTGTGATGACGGTCGACTTGACGTTCGAACGCTGTCACCATTAGAACACGTTCTAGTGAGAAGCACGTTGTTCTCGCCCGAAGGCTAGGAGTGCCTGGTGTCTGTAGCGTCCACAACCGTCGACTCCGAGCGGTCGGCTGTCCGTGAAATGGTCCGTAGCTGGGCCGTCGCCTCTGGTTCGATCGCCGCGGTGCGCGCAATCGAGGAAGGCAGCCTCGAGGCCTGGCGTGCCCCGTACGACGGGCTCGTCGAACTAGGGACCTTCGGCGTCGCGGTCCCGGAGGACCTCGGCGGCGCGGGCGCGACGATCGCGGACCTGTGCGTGATGGTCGACGAGGCCGCCGCCGCGCTGGTACCCGGACCGGTGGCCACCACTGCTTTGGCCACCCTGGTCCTCACCGATGCCGAACTGCTCGAAGCACTGGCCTCCGGGCAGCGTACTGCCGGTCTGGCGATGAGCTCCGACATCACCTTCGACGGGCAGTCCGCGACCGGTACCGCCAAGTTCGTGCTGGGCGCGCTGCCCGACGGCCTGCTGCTGCTTCCGGCCGGGGACACCTGGTTGCTGGTCGACGCAACGGCCGCCGGCGTCACGGTGACACCGCTGGTCGCCACTGACTTCTCGCGTCCACTGGCCAGCGTGGAGCTGAATGGCGCGCCAGCCAAGGCGATTGAGCTGCCGTATCAGAAGGTCGTCGACCTGGCAGTGACGGTTCTGGCCGCCGAGGCCGCGGGTCTGGCCCGTTGGCAGCTGGAGACAGCCGCCGAATACGCCAAGGTGCGTGAGCAGTTCGGCAAGCCGATCGGCAGCTTCCAGGCCGTCAAGCACATGTGCTCGGAGATGCTGCTGCGCTCGCAGCAGATCGCGGTGGCGGCGTCCGACGTCGCCGAGGCCGCGGGCGACGACGATGCCGAGCAGCTCTCCATCGCCGCTGCGGTGGCCGCCGCGGCTGGCATCGACGCCGCGAAACTCAATGGGCGCGAATGCATTCAGGTGCTCGGCGGTATCGGTTTCACCTGGGAGCACGACGCACACCTGTACCTCCGGCGCGCGTATTCGATCGCTCAGATTCTCGGGGGACGCGGCAACTGGTTGCGTCGGGTGGCGTCGCTGACCCGCTCCGGCGTGCGTCGCCAGCTGCACGTCGACACCGGTGACGCTGAAGGGATGCGGCCCGAGATCGCCGCCGCAGTCGCCGAAATTGCCGCGCTGCCAACCGAACAGCGCCAGGCCGCGATGGCCAAGGCTGGAATCATGGCGCCGCACTGGCCCACTCCGTTCGGTCGTGCCGCTTCGCCGGGTGAGCAACTGGTGATCGACTCGGAGCTGGGCAAGGCAGGCGTTGTGCGCCCGGATATTTCGATCGGTTGGTGGGCCGCGCCGACCATCCTGCAGGCCGGTACCCCCGAGCAGATCGAGCGTTTCATCCCCGGCACCCTCACCGGCGAGGTGTTCTGGTGCCAGCTGTTCAGTGAGCCGGGCGCCGGATCGGACCTCGCGGCGTTGCGTACCAAGGCGGTTCGTGTCGCTGCGGACGAGAGGAGCGATGGGCAGACGGGTTGGAAGCTGACCGGCCAGAAGGTGTGGAGTTCCAATGCCCACCGCGCCAACTGGGGTATCTGCCTGGCCCGGACCAACCCGGACGTGCCGAAGCACAAGGGCATCACCTACTTCGTGATCGACATGAGCTCACCTGGTATCGACATCCGGCCGCTGCGTGAGATCACCGGTGAGGCGCTGTTCAACGAGGTCTTCATGGACGACCTGTTCGTGCCGGACGACTGCGTCATCGGCCCAGTGGACGGTGGCTGGCCGTTGGCCCGCACCACTCTGGCCAACGAGCGCGTCGCGATGGCAGCCGGTGGTGCACTGGACAAGGGTATGGAGCACCTGCTCGATGTGATCGGCGACCGCGAGCTGGATGCCGCTGAGTCGGAACGCCTTGGCGCACTGATCATTGCGGCTCAGGTGGGCTCGTTGCTGGATCAGCTGATCGCACAGTTGGCTGTCGGTGGGCATGATCCGGGCGCGCCGTCCAGCGTGCGCAAGCTGATCGGTGTGCGCTACCGGCAGGCGCTGGCCGAGATCATCATGGACTCCTACGACGGTGCGGGTATCGAGGATTCGCCGGACGTGCGGTACTGGCTGAACAGCCGGTGCTTGTCGATCGCCGGTGGAACCGAACAGATTCTGTTGACAGTCGCCGGCGAGCGGCTGTTGGGGCTGCCGCGTTAGAACGGGCACTTACCGCGGCGCTCTGCTGGATAACTCTCGTTCGGACTGGTCAACTTTCTTTTACGCGTCAAGGAAAGTTGACCAGTCCAAATCGCGTGTGCCACAAGACGGAAGGCACGCCGATAGTCGGTGTGCGTGGCCCCTTCGTAATCAGCGCCGCATCCGGTCTGAACCGGCGATGATCGCGTCGCGCAATGCGATCTCGGCTTCCGACGGTGTGCTGCGCCTATGCAGCAGCACGAACTCCAGATGCCCCAGGTCGGGCAGCCGGTCGTCGGCCACTGGCTGAATGCCTTGGGGCAGAAGAGTTTCCGAGTGTGTGATGATGCCCAGTCCGGCCAGCGCCGCAGCCCGCAGGCCGAGCAGGCTGTCGCTGACGCAGACGATCCGCCAGGTGCGGTGCTCACGTTCCAACTCGCGGAGAGCAACGTGTCGAGTCAGGCTTGGCGGGGGATAGGTGACGATCGGCACCGGGTCGGCGATGTCGGTGAGTCCGGGGCGCCCGGCCCACACCAGACGGTCCCGCCACAGCAGTTCGCCGTGCTGTTCGCCGGGCAGTCGTTTGGCCACCATGAGGTCCAATTCGCCTGCAGCCATTCGGGTTTTGAGGTTTTCGCTGAGTCCGACAACCAGCTCCAGGTCGACGCCGGGGTAGGACCGCCGGAACTCCACCAGCACGTCGGACAGCATCCGGCTGACCAGATCGTCGGAGGCGCCGAGCCGGATCAGCCCAGTGACATGAGAGTCGGAGAAGTAGCGGTCGGCTTGGGCCTGGGCGTCCAGAATGTTGTGCGCAAAGCCGACCATCGCCGCGCCGTCGGCGGTCAGCGCGAGGTTGCGGGTATCGCGCCTGAACAGCTCGCGTCCGACGGCTTGCTCCAGACGGGCGATGTGCCCGCTGACCGTCGACTGCCGCAGCCCGAGCAGGCGGCCGGCTGCGGTGAACCCGCCGGCCCGATCGACCGTCAGGAAGGTTCGCAGCAGTTCCGGGTCCAGCATATTCATCATGATAATCGTTTATAGATATCGAATACATCAACTTCCGTTATGAGTAGTCATAGCAGTACGGTCGTACGGTGAACCTCCTCGCCAAACTTCGTATCGACGGATTCCTGCTGGGATTGTTCGTTGTGATGGCGATCGGAGTATTCCTTCCGGCCCCTGGCGAGGCAGGTCAGATGGTGGAGACGGCCACCAAGATCGCGATCGCTGTGCTGTTCCTGCTGTACGGCACTCGGCTCGAACCGCGTGAGGCGCTCGAAGGTCTGAAGCACTGGAGACTGCACACGACCGTGCTGGCTGCGACGTACGTCCTGTTCCCGCTGCTCGGCCTGGCTATGAAAGTGCTGGTGCCGTCGGTGCTGACCGTCGACCTCTACACCGGCATGTTGTACCTGTGCCTGCTGCCGTCCACCGTGCAGTCGTCGATCGCCTTTACCTCGATCGCTCGGGGCAATGTCGCGGCCGCGGTGGTCAGTGCGTCGGCATCAAATATGCTCGGCATCTTCGTCACCCCGTTGTTGGTGACGTTGTTGATGCAAACTAGTGGTGGCGCAACGGTTTCAGCGAAGTCGATCCTGGAAATCGTTGTGCAGCTGCTACTGCCATTCATCGCGGGCCAGTTGCTGCGGTCCAAGCTGCAGGGAGTGCTGGCGCACACGACGCTGACCAAGGTCGTCGACCGCGGCTCGGTGTACCTGGTGGTCTACGCGGCGTTCAGTGCCGGTATGGCCGAACACATCTGGACTGGAATGAAAGTCTCCAGCATTCTGGCTGTCGTCGCGGTCAGCGTTGTCCTGCTGGCGGTGGTGCTGGGCGTGACTGCCGGTGCCGCACGGGTTCTCGGCTTCGACCGCGCAGACCGCATCGTGATCATCTTCTGCGGCTCCAAGAAGAGCCTGGCGACCGGCCTGCCGATGGCGACCGTGCTTTTCGCCGGACACCCGGTGGGCCTGATCGTGTTGCCGCTGATGATCTTCCACCAGATTCAGCTCATCACCTGCGCCTGGCTGTCAGGACGTTGGGGTCGGCAGGCGGAGGCCTTGGAGGGCTCTGAGTCGGAGCTGGTGGCGCCAGCCTGAGCGCCTCAGAACGTCGTCGTCGCGCAGGCTGTCGGGGTGGTCAGGTTCACCCCGGGGTAAACCACCTGAATTTCCGAGCACGCAATGAAATTGGCGTTGGTGTTCGGGCGTCCGGTGGAGACGTCGAGCGGTTGTGAGGTGCCGTCGACCAGAAACTCCTCGAACGATCCGCCGGCGTTGTAAGTGACCGATACCAGTGCGCTGTTCTCCGACTTGAGCTGCCGGGAGTTCACCGGGCCGTTCCACGAACCGCGGTTGATGGCTGGGGCGCCGGACGGCGCGCTGTACGAGACATCTTGGTATACAAGGCGATTGGAACTGCGCAGGGTGATGTTCTGCCGGGCCCAGGTGCCGGGTGGCAGCGGGGCCGGGCCGTCCGGCGTCACCAGGTTGGCTGCGGTGTTGAAGGTGCACGTGCTGCCCGCGCAATTGGCGGTGACATGCATCTGGATCTTGGTGCCCTCGTCGACCGGGATGAATGTGTCGGCCGAATTCGCCGCGGCCGCAGCCGTCGCCGGGGACATCAGGGCAGCCGCGGCCAAAGCCACCACGCTCGAAGCAGTAAGCCGGTACACAGGCACTTTCACAGACAAGAAGGTATCCGTTCGCTATTCGTCGTAGGTGACTTCGACGGAATCCGTCTTGGGCACCGCTTGGCAACCGAGGATCAGGCCCTCTGCCAGGTCGGACGGCTCCAATACGTCGTTGACAGTCATCTCGACCTCACCGCTCTTCATCAGCACTGCGCATGCGCCGCAGTGCCCCTCGCGGCAGGAGAACGGTGCGTCCAATCCCTTGTCGAGCAGCACATCGAGCAACACAGCCTTGCGCGGCCAACGCAGTTCATGCGTCTCGCCGTCGAGCGTGACGACGGCCGTTGCCGGGCCGTTGCCATCGTCATCTTCTGCATCATCGTCCAAGACGACGGCCGCGAATGGGTCGGATTCCAGTGACTGGAACACCTCGAGGTGAACCTGCTCAGCCGGGGTGCCGACCGACTTCAGCGCCTCCTCGGCTGCGGCCATGAACGGCCCAGGCCCACAGATGAACGCCTCGCGCCCGGCGTACGGCGCGATCAGGGCCGCCAGTGCCGTCGGGTTCGGCAGGCCCTGCACCGATTCCAGCCAGTGCACCACCGTCAGCCGGTCGGGGTACTTGGTGGTCAGCTCACGCAGAGTCGCGGCGAAGATCACCGACTTCTCGTCACGGTTGGCATAGACCAACGTCACCTTGCCGGTGCCCTGCGAGAGCGCGGACTTGCAGATGGCCATCATCGGGGTGATGCCGCTGCCGGCTCCCAACAGCAGGAAGTCCGTGTCCAGGTTCTTGGGTACGAACGTGCCCGACGGGGCCAGCACGTGCATCCGCATGCCTGCGTGCGCGTTGTCGCACAACCAGTTCGAGGCATATCCATCTGCGGTGCGCTTGACCGTCACGGCCAGCGCATCATCGGTGAACGGTGAGGTGCACAGCGAGTAGCAGCGGGCCACCGACCCGGTCCGGTCACTGGGGATGCGCAGGGTCAGGAACTGCCCTGGCGAGTACGTCAGTCGCTCCGGCGAGACGCTGCCGTCGTCGGGCGCCTTGAACACCAACGACTTCGCGTCGGCCGTTTCGGTGATGACGTCGGCCACCACAAGTTCCAGAACGTGGGTGCCCAGCGGCTCGTCCGTCACAACTAACACCCTTCTACTTTCCAGGCCGGAAGCATGAACTAGAACATGTTACAAAAACCTGCTTTGCCTGGTCTAGCCGCTGCAGGAACGCCCTGCTCGACACAAATCGTAACGTGTTCTAATCTTCTGTCTAGACGACCACTTTCGGGAGGCAATCCGTGACGTCCATTGAACAACGCGACGTGCAGGCCGTGCTGGCCGGTATCGATGAGCTGCTGCCGACGCTGCGCGAGCGCGCCCAGGCCACCGAGGATCTGCGCCAGGTCCCGCAGGAATCCATCGATGCGCTCAATGAAATCGGCTTCTTCAAGCTGTTGCAGCCCGAGCAGTGGGGCGGCCTTCAATGCGATCCGACGGTGTTCTACGAAGCGGTCCGCCGTATCGCCAGCGCCTGTGGCTCCACCGGTTGGGTCGCTTCGATCATCGGCGTGCACAACTGGCACCTGGCGCTGTTCGACCAGCAGGCCCAGGATGACGTCTGGGGTGAGGACTCGTCTGTGCGGATCTCCTCGTCCTACGCCCCGATGGGCGCCGGCGTGGTCACGGAGACCGGCGACGGCTACATCGTCAACGGCGCCTGGAACTGGTCATCCGGTTCCGAGCACGCCACGTGGGCGTTCCTCGGTGGCCCGGTGATCAAGGACGGCCGCCCGGTCGACTTCGGCAGCTTCCTGATCCCGCGCACCGAATACACCATCGACGACGTCTGGCACGTGGTCGGCCTGCGTGGCACCGGCAGCAACACCGTCGTGGTCAAGGACGTCTTCGTGCCCCGGCACCGCTTCCTGTCCTACAAGTCCATGAACGACGGCACCGCCGGCGGCTACCAGAACAACACCGCTCCGGTGTACAAGATGCCTTGGGGCACAGTGCATCCCACCACCATCTCGGCTCCGATCGTGGGCATGGCTTACGGCGCCTACGAGGCGCACGTCGAGCACCAGGGCAAGCGGGTGCGTGCGGCGTTCGCCGGCGAGAAGGCCAAGGACGACCCGTTCGCCAAGGTCCGCATCGCCGAGGCCGCCAGCGATATCGACGCCGCCTGGCGCCAGCTGATCGGCAATGTCGGTGACGAGTACGCACTTCTGGTGGCCGGCAAGGAGATTCCGTTCGAGCTGCGCGCTCGTGCCCGTCGTGACCAGGTGCGTGCCACCGGTCGTGCCATCGCTTCGATCGACCGGCTGTTCGAGGCCGCTGGTGCCACCGCGCTGGCGAATGGGACTCCGCTGCAGCGGTTCTGGCGTGACGCCCACGCCGGCCGGGTGCACGCAGCCAACGAGCCTGAGCGCGCATACCTGATCTTCGGAAACAACGAGTTCGGTTTGCCTCCGGCAGACACGATGGTCTGATTCACTTCAACACGCTGACCACTGACTTGCTGGGAGACGACGAATGATCATCAAGGCGCTCGGCTACATGCGCATCGAGGCCACCGACGTGGCGGCGTGGCGCCAATTCGGGCTCAAGGTGCTCGGAATGGTGGAGGGCGAGGGTTCCATCCCAGACGCTCTCTACCTGCGGATGGATGATTTCGCCGCGCGTCTGGTGATCGTTCCCGGCGAGCAGGACCGGCTGCTGGTGTCCGGCTGGGAGGTCGCCGACGCTCCGGCGCTGCAGGCCTTGCGGGAGAACCTGGCCAAGGCCGGCGTCGACTTTACCGAAGGCACCCGGGACGAGCTTGCCGAGCGTCGGGTCGAGGGGCTGATCCGCTTCTCCGATCCGGCCGGCAACGTTCTTGAGGCGTTCTACGGTGCGCAGTACCTGGGCCGCCGGTTCGTCAGCCCGTACGGCCACAAGTTCGTCACCGCGGAACAAGGCCTCGGTCATGTCGTCCTCACTTGCGACGATGATGCTGCGGCACAAGCCTTTTACCAGGATGTGCTGGGCTTCCGGTTGCGCGACTCGATGCGGCTGCCTCCGCAGATCGCGGGTCGTCCGTCCGACGGCGATCCGGTGTGGCTGCGTTTCTACGGCTGCAACCCGCGGCACCACGCGCTGGCGTTCATGCCGATGCCCAACCCGACCGGCATTGTGCACCTGATGGTCGAGGTGGAGAACTCCGATGACGTCGGCCTCTGCTTGGACCGCGCCAACCGCCGGAATGTCAAGATGTCGGCGACCCTTGGCCGGCACATCAACGACAAGATGCTGTCCTTCTACATGAAGACCCCGGGC
The DNA here is from genome assembly GCF_029892685.1 of Mycobacterium sp. OTB74. Classification (GTDB taxonomy): domain Bacteria; phylum Actinomycetota; class Actinomycetes; order Mycobacteriales; family Mycobacteriaceae; genus Mycobacterium. Next base: position 236,389 of record NZ_JARXVD010000003.1, read on the forward strand.
GGGTTCGACATGGAATTCGGTTGTGAGGGATTGGAAGTCGAGGACGAGAGCTGGATCGCACGCGAGAGCGTCGGGGTCAGCCTCTGGGGCCACGACTTCAGCGTCGGGTTCAAGTAACCTCGTTCGGGTGAGGAGCCGGCGGTGACCAATACCCCGCACATCGACCCGCGTACATTCCGAAATGTGCTGGGGCAGTTCTGCACCGGCATCACCGTCATCACCACGGTGCATGACGACGCGCCGATAGGCTTCGCCTGTCAGTCGTTCGCGGCGCTGTCGCTGGACCCGCCGCTGGTGCTGTTCTGCCCCACCAAGCAGTCCCGGGCCTGGAAAGCCATCGAGGCCAGCGGCAAGTTCTGCGTCAATATGCTGCACGAGAACCAGCAGCATGTCTCGGCGCAGTTCGGTTCCAGAGCCGAAGACAAGTTCGCCGGGATCGATTGGAGCCCTTCAGAACTCGGCTCACCGGTGATCGACGGGGTGCTGGCGCACATCGATTGCACGGTGCACTCCGTCCACGACGGCGGTGATCACTTCGTGGTTTTCGGTGGGGTGCGGTCCATGTCGGAGCCGCAGGCCATCAAGCCTCGCCCTCTGCTCTTCTACCGCGGTGAGTACACGGGCATTGAACCGGACAAGAACACCCCGGCGCAGTGGCGCGATGATCTTGACGCCTTTCTGACCACGACCACCGAGGACACCTGGCTGTAGTCGGGCACGGCCCCTGGGCTTGTCGGCTCTCTTGGGGCACTTGCGATTTGGGCCTGCCAACTTGAGTTGACATGGTCATTGTAGGTTGACGGGTCTGGACTCGAGGTGCCGGCACACGCGCGTCGACAACGCCGGCCGCTCATTGGCAGAGGCCGGCGTCGTCGTCACGCGATCAGGAATTCGAGCCCTTCGATTCCTTCTTGGCGGAGCGCTTGGTTTTTGCGCTGTCCTTCTTGCCCGACTTGCTGGTGCTGGACGACGCGGAGTCGCTCGCAGTTGCCGAGTCAGACTTGGTGGTCTTCAGCTTGTCGGTCAGCTTCTTGACCGCCGAGGTCACGCGGTCGCCTGACTTCTTGGTGTCGGTGCTGGTGCTACCGGTGCTCGTGCTATCGGTGGTCGTGGTTGCAGCGACCTTTGTGGCGACCGCGGCTGCCGCGGTGGTACCGGCAGCAGAGGCCGTCGCCGCGGTGTCAGTGGACGTGCTGTCGGTGGCGGGGGCCGCCGACAACGACTGGACCTGGGCGGTGCTCGCTGCAGCAGCGGCATCGGAAGTGCTTGTGGCCGTGGTTGTTCCGGCCAGGCTCGTGACGCTCGAGGACGCCGTCGACGCGGCTATCGCCGCCTGCAGACTGGTGAAGATGTTCGCCGGTGTCGTCGGATCGTTGTCGATGGCGGTGGCGATCTTGGTGGGAATGGTCAGCAGGAACTGCTGGAGCGTGCCGGTGGACGTGGTGCTGCTCTTGACGGACAACAAGCCGGCCCAGGAGGACTGCGTGGTCGGGTCGTTGTTGTAGTCGAACCCGTTCAACGCCGCGTTCAGCAAGACGCCTGGCGTGTTCACGATGGCCGTCAATGCACCCTGGATATCGCCGGACTGGATGGCCGTCGAAATCGCCACGGACGCCCGCGACGCCTCAAACAAGGTGCCGCTCACCGGCGCATAGATTGCCTGGAAGGCGCCACTGACCAGGGTGCTGGTGCTCGAGATGGCCGCGACCGCATTGGCGAAGTTCTGCGCTTGCTGGGGCGGGATGCTGAGCAGGACCTTGAGCACCGGCAGTACCGACTTCTGCATGCCGTAGAGCATGAACTCATTCAGGCTCTCGTAGGCAGCGCTGGAATCACCGGATTGGAAGCCGGCCAATGAGTTCGCCAGCAGCGTCTTGCCGGGCGTCGCGGCGCCCGGCTCCTTCGAACCCGGAGTGCCGTTGTCCCACCATGATTGGAAGGTGCTGGCCGTCGAGTTCACCGCGGTGGACAACTGGTTGGTGTAACCGATCTGGTTCGCGATGATCTGACTGAGGACGGGTAGCGGGTTCGCCTGGTACGCCGCAGCCAACGCGTTGACGTTGGCGAATGTCTGGGTGAACAGGTCCTGGTACACGGTGGCCGGGGAGTCGGTTACCTCGGACACGAGTTGAACGGCGCGGTGCTGGATGTCCGCCAGCACGGGACTCGAAGCGACCGGATTCGCCATGACGACGCTGGCTCCCAGCACCGCGATGCTGCCGATCAAGAATTTGTTCTTGGTACGTCCGTCGGCAATTGACGCCTGGGGGGCTCCGATGGACTTACCCGCCACGCCGGGATAAACGGCGAGTTGCACAACGATCTCCTCTGGTTCATACGGCGCCACCACGGCGCCGAGCAGCGAGATTAGCTGAGGATTACCTAAGAAACAATAGGTATGTCTTACCTAACTAACAGGTAAAGCCGAGCCAATGGCGGAGTCGGAGCGCCGTAAGAACTCCCCGGTCAGGCGCCAAATGTGGCCGACTGGGCCACCAAAGACGCTCCTACCTGTATGAATACTCCAGAAAAGCTGTGGCCCGGTCTGGGTCCGAGTTGTGAGGAGTCGGCGATGAGCGCGCCAGTTCCAACCGGTCTGCGGCGGGTGGTTGCCGCCTCGATGGCCGGCACGGTGGTGGAGTGGTACGAGTTCTTCCTGTACGGGACGGCCGCGACACTGGTCTTCAGCAAGATCTTCTTTGATCAGGGCGCCGGCGATCTCGACAACATCCTCAAGGCCTTCATCACCTACGCCGTCGGCTTCGTGGCTCGGCCGTTGGGCGGCATCGTCTTTGGCCACTATGGCGACACGTTGGGCCGCAAGAAGCTGCTGCAGCTCAGCCTGCTGTTGGTCGGGGCATCGACGTTCCTGATGGGTTGCCTACCGACGTTCCACCAAATCGGTTGGTGGGCACCGCTATTGCTGGTGCTGCTGCGTTTCGTGCAAGGCTTTGCGGTCGGCGGTGAATGGGGCGGTGCTGTGCTGCTCGTCGCCGAACACAGCCCGAACAACTCACGAGGATTCTGGGCAAGCTGGCCGCAGGCCGGCGTACCGGTCGGCAACTTGCTGGCCACAGTGGTGCTGCTGGTTCTCTACAGCGAGGTCAGCCATGACGAGTTCCTGTCCTGGGGCTGGCGGGTTGGATTCTGGCTGTCGGCAGTAGTGGTGCTGATCGGCTACTACATCCGCACCAAAGTCAGCGATGCGCCGATTTTCCTTGCAGCCCAAAAGGAATCAGAGCTAATCAAGTCCACCTCGTTCAGCGTGGTCGAGGTGATCAGGAGTTACCCGCGCGGCGTCCTCACCGCAATGGGGCTGCGGTTCGCCGAGAACATCATGTACTACCTGGTGGTCACGTTCTCGATCACGTATCTCAAGGAACATGTTCACGCCAATACCACCGATATTCTGTGGTGGCTGCTGCTGGCGCATGCCGTGCATTTCCTGGTGATCCCCACCGTCGGGGCGTTGTCCGACCGATACGGGCGCCGCCCGGTGTATTTCGTCGGGGCGCTCGGCGCGGCTTGCTGGGGCTTTTTCGCCTACCCGATGATGGACACCGGGCGTTATCTGCCGATCATCTGCGCGATCACTTTGGGGCTGGTCATCCACGCCTTCATGTACGCGCCGCAGCCGGCCATCATGGCTGAGATGTTCCCGACCCGGATGCGGTATTCCGGTGTCTCCCTTGGATATCAGGTGACGGCGATCGTTGCGGGCTCACTCGCGCCGATCATCGCAGTGTGGCTGCTGCGCGCCTACGGTTCGGCGGTGCCGATCGCGCTGTATCTGGCGGCGGCATCGGCGGTGACGTTGGTTGCAGTGCTCGTATCCAAGGAGACCAAGGGCATCGACCTGGCGTCCTTGGATGCTGGGGTTCCGGCACGCCCACCCACATCCGGTCGGGCGGACATCAGCACTGGCGTGCAGTAACTCGGGTCAGTCGTCGCTGGTTTCCATTGCGGCCGTCCACAATCCGCGGCCCAGCTCTGACAGGCACAAGGTGCGCAGCTCTACCCGCGCCGGCAGTGGTCCGCGAGACGCCCGCTTGACGGCCCGCAACACCATGGTCTCGGCCGTCAGCACCTCGTAGTCTTCTTTCAAGGCGGGGTCCTCTGGCCCGGTCTCGACCAAGCCCAACGCCAGCAGGTGGTTGATGTATTGCGGAACCATGGCGGGCAGGGCCACATTCGCGGTCCGGCCGACCAGACACGCATTCTCCAGTACGGGTTGGCCTGACGTGCCCGATCGGTTGCGCCGGTAGACGTTGACCAATGTCGAGGTTGCGCCGTCGGACAGCGCTGAGATGATCCGTGCCTCGTCGGCGACCAGTTGGTCGAGCAGTCGGTGATACAGCTCCGCCCGGCTGTCCGTGGTGCTTTGGTCCAGGGCCCGGTCCAGCAGCTTGCCCAACTTGCTGTTGAGTGATTGTTCGGCCGGCTTTTCCGGGGCGGGGATCACCAATTGGCGCGGAGCCACATCGATGGTTTCGATCTGGCTCTTCCCGAGGATGGCCAGCTGCTCTCCGCCCCAAGCGGCGAGCTTGATCCCCAGCTTGGCCGCTCCGAGGGCACGATTGGCGACGCCGAACGGGTCGAGTCGCTTCGGTACCGCCAGCCCACCACGTGGCGTGCGGACGGCGATCGCGATCTCGCCGAGCGGGGTGGTCAGCTTGATGCCGTGGTGCTCGTGGCCGTTGCGGTTGACTGGCAGGTCGTCGGTGACGTCGGGCTCACCGGTATGCGAAATTTCCTGCGACATCGTCGCTCGATCCCTCTCCTGTGGCGCTCCAGTAGCTGGTCGGAGGCGCGCTGTAAAGGGGACGGTACCGGGTCGGACAAGTGACGGGTGCATGCGGCGGCAGGCCTGCCGCCGTGGCGTGGTCCGGTTGGGTTAGTAATTTGCCAGCCAGGGACCCAGCCTGCGCAGCGCTTCCGCGATATCTGAATGCGGGCCGGCGAAGGACAGCCGGACGAACGACCCACCGTGCTGTGTGTCGAAATCCACACCTGGTGCGATGGCCAGGCCGGTGTCAGCCAGCAGCGTTTCGCAGAACGTCAAAGAGTCGGTGGAGTACTCGGAGATGTCGGCGTACACGTAGAAGGCGCCGTCCGCCGGGGCCAATTTGTCGAGCCCGATCTTGGCCAACCCGCTCAGCAGCAGTGCCCGGTTCTCGGCGTAGTGCTCGACCAGCGCGTCGGCTTCGGCGACCGACTCGGGGGTGAAAGCCGCGACGGCCGCATACTGCGGCAGGGTCGGGGGGCAGATGGAGAAATTACCGGTCAGACAGTCCACCGCGCGGCGCAGCGGCTCGGGCACCAGCAGCCAGCCCAGCCGCCAGCCGGTCATGGCGAAGTACTTCGAAAAGCTGTTCACCACAATGGCATTGCGCGATGTTTCCCAGGCGCAGCTGGTCGCGGGTGCACCCTCGTAGACCAGGCCGTGGTACAACTCGTCGCTGACCAATTGGACGCCGTTGCCGTCACACCAGGTGGCGATGGCGGCCAGGTCTTCGGCCGGCAGCACTGTCCCGGTGGGGTTGTTCGGGCTGGCGACGATCAGACCCTTCACTGGCGGGTCGAGTTGTTCCAACATGGAAATGGTTGGGTGGAAACGGGTTTCGGGCCCGCACGGCATCTCGACCACTTCGCAGCCGAGCGCCGAGAGGATGTTCCGGTAGCACGGATAACCGGGACTGGCCACTGCGACGCGGTCACCGACGTCGAAGCAGGACAGGAACGCCAGCAGGAATCCGCCGGTCGAACCGGTGGTTACCACGACCGCGTCAGGATCAACCTCGATGCCGTACCGCTGTCGGTACGACGAGGCGATGGCCTCCCGCAACTCCGGAATCCCCAGGGCGACGGTGTATCCGAGGTTGTCGTTGGCCAGTGCCTTGGCCGCGGCGTCGCGGATGGGTGTGGGTGCCTGTGCGGCGGGTTGGCCCGCCGAGAGGTTCACGAGGTCGCCGTGGCTGCGTTGCCGTTCAGCCGCGGCCAGCCACACGTCCATCACGTAGAACGGTGGGATACCCGCGCGCAGCGCTACCGGATTGGTCATCCGGCCAGCCCGAGGAATTCGAAAGGCTTGGCCTCGACGAACTGGGCCGAGGTCTCGCCGGCGAATGTATGTGATTCCCCCGGGCCCAGATCCAGCTTGCGCACCGATGCTGTCTCGCTGAAGTCGAGCTTGTTCAGGTCGACCCAGAATGCGTTGGGAGTCAATGCGGATTCGAAGAAATAGAGCTTGCGGGTGTGGTGGGCCACCGTACGCCACCGCGTCGAGGAGATGTTCGGTTCGTCGGGGGTGGAGATGCCGAACGGGACCGAGACATTGCGCACGACACTCAACACCGCCGCGAGTGCGATCTCCGGGTCGTCGGATTTGGGTACCGCATTGACGTAGAACGATGCGCGAGCGAACCGGTCAGCGGCGCGGTTGGTGCCGGGAAGCATCACCGTGCCGCCGAGCTGGGCCCAGTAGGCGTTGATTGCCAACTGCTGATCGAAGATCGGCGAATTCGTCATGACCTGGTAGTCGCGGCTGTGATGGATGGTTTGCCGGCCGTCTATGTACTCGACGATGGCACTGTCGCCGGTTGCGTCCGACAGCGACAGGTGAAGGGTGGCCAGCCGGTCTTGACCGGGAACGCCTTCGGTCACCACGACGAACGGCTCGGTCTGCAACTGTTCGACGGCCTCGGCGACGGTGGCGAAGTTGTCCAGTACGTACTGCGCCCACAGTGAGATGGCCACGCCGGGCCGTGTCCCGTCATATTTCGGATACCCGGATTCGGCCAACCACAGCAGGTTGGCCGACAGCCCGACATCGTTCAAGCCTTCGGTGGTGCACAGTTCGTAGGCGCTGGCAACCACGCTGCCGTACTTCGCGGTCCATTCAACCGAATTGGTCCCCGCCTTACCGGTACGCCTGATTCCACGCGGCAATGCCCACAGGTTGGTCGCCAAATCCAGCTCCCAGTCCATCGATCGCCCGGTGATGATGTTGCCGTTCGGGCCGAGGTAGACCAGCCGTGTGCACATGTCCCGCATCCTACGGCGGCGCGTGATGCCGCAGCTCAGGCTTGGAGTGCTTCGGCTTCGAGGCGACGCAGGTGCTCCCGCGCCGGTCCGAGCAACTGCGCGCTGCCGTGTGCCCGCTTGAAGTACAGCTGGATGTCGTGTTCCCAGGTGATCGCAATGCCACCATGCATCTGGATGGCTTCGGCGGCAACGGCATTGAACGCCTCGGTCGCCATGAAACGGGCCAGCGACGCATTGGTCGGGGTCGGGTCGGCGACGGCGTCGTTGACGATCGAACGCGCGGCGGACACCTTCACGTACAGGTCGGACATGCGGTGCTTGAGCGCCTGGAAACTGCCGATCGGCCGGCCGAATTGCACTCGGTCCTTGGTGTAGGCCACGGTCAGATCCAGGCACCGCGCGGCGGCGCCGACCTGCTCGACGGCCATCAGGATCGCAGCGGTGTCGGCCACGCCGGGGTCGGCGCCCAGGTTCTCGGTTGCACCGGCGGTGACCGCTGCCAGGCGCCGGGTGGGGTCCATTGCGGTCGATGGGGTGGCGGTGACGTCGGTCCAGCGGGTCAGCCGGCCATCCTGAGCGGCGATCACCACGTCGGCGACGTCGCCATTGAGCACGTAGCCGGCATCGAAAACGACGGTGCCGACAGACGTTCCCTCGGCCAGGCCTTCGAGCGGCTCATGGTTGTCGACGGCCAGCAGAGCGACCTCGGCCAAGGTGGTGCTCAACAGGGGGGTGGGTACCAGGCCCTTGGCCAGCTCCTCGAGAACCACTGCGGCGTCGGCCAATTCGCCGCCGGCGCCACCGAGTTCCTCGGGAATGATCAGCGCTGCGGCACCGACCTGCTCGCACAACAGTTGCCAGAGGTTTTCGTCATAACCCTTGTCGGAGGCCATGGCGGTCCGCACCGCTTCAGGGTTGGCGTGCTTTTCGACCAGCGCAGCGACGGTGGCGCGCAGCATGTCCCGTTCTTCGCTCACTTGATGCCCTCCAAAACGCGGTTGCGGTGCCATGTCGAATCGCCCCATGCCGACCGTAGTGCTTGAGTGCGCAACAGCAGCAGAGACAGGTCGTGTTCCTGGGTGAAGCCGATGGCACCATGGGTCTGCAGTGATGAGCGTGCTGCCAGCAACGCGGCCTCGTTCGCAGCGACCTTGGCGGCGCTGACGTCACGTGCGGTGGTGTCCGATCCGTCGGCCAGCGCCAGTGCGGCGCCGTAGACCAGCGGACGGGCCAACTCGACGGCGATGTGCACGTCGGCCAGCTTGTGCTTGATGGCCTGGTACGAGCCGATCACCGTGCCGAACTGGGTGCGTTGCTTGGCGTATTCGACCGACATATCGAGCATGGCCTGGCCGGCACCGACCAGCTGTGCTGCGGTGGCCAGCGCACCGAATTCGAAAGCCTTTGCGGTGTCGGCGCTTTGCGCGTCGCCCGATGCGGTCACGTCGAACAGGCGACGAGCTGGGTCGACCGAGTCGTGCTGGTCGCCGGCCGCAGCGTCCTGGACCTGGCCGTCACCGGCGAGCAGGATCAGCCCGGCGGTGTCGGCGTCGACAGCGCGCGGCGTCAGCGGCGGTTGCGCGACAGCGGCGATCAGCTCACCGGACGCAAGGCCCTCGCTGCGGGAGTCGGCAGCCAGCAGAACCGGCGCCACCGCAATGGATTCGGTGACCGGACCGGGTACGGCCCAGTAGCCGAGCTTCTCCAATGCGACCACCAGATCAACTGGGTGGGCACCGATACCGTCGAATTCTTCCGGCACGTTGAGCGCGGTGACGCCGAGTTCGGACAGGGTCGACCAGACCTTGCGGCCGGGCGCGGTATCGCCTTCGCCCCAAGCCCGCACTGCGGCAGGCACATTGGCAGCGCCGAGGGCCGCGTCGATACTGGCCGCGAAATCGCGCTGGGATTCGTCTATTTCGAAGAACACGTCTGATCCTTATTTCCTGGGCAGGCCCAGCAGCCGCTCGGCGATGATGTTGCGCTGAATCTCGTTGGTACCGGCGTAGATCGGACCGCCCAGGGCGAACAGTAGGCCCTCGGTCCAGTGATCGAACAGTTCGGCGTCGGCGCCACGCAGATCGAGAGCTGTCTGGTGCAGTGCCACGTCGAGGTCGGACCAGAACACCTTGGTGACCGACGACTCCGCGCCCAGTTCACCGCCGTTGGCCAGGCGGGTGACGGTGCCGAACGTGTGCAGCCGGTACGCCTGAGCCTTGATCCATGCGTCGGCGACGCGCTCGGCGTAAGCCGGGTTCTGCTCTTCTTTCCATTGTGCGACAAGGCGTTCGGCAGGGGCCAGGAAGCGGGCCGGGCTACGCAGTGACATACCGCGCTCGTTGCTCGAAGTGCTCATGGCCGCGGTCCAGCCGTTGTGCACACCACCGATGACATCCTCGTCGGGCACGAACACGTCGTCGAGGAAGATCTCACCGAAGCCAGTATCGCCACCGAGTTGGGCGATGGGGCGGACGGTGATGCCGTCGGCCTTGAGGTCGAACATGAAGTACGTCAGACCCTTGTGGCGCTGGGCTTCCGGGTCTGAGCGGAACAGGCCGAAGCCGCGATCACCGAATGGGGCGCGCGAACTCCAGATCTTCTGGCCGTTCAGTTTCCAGCCGCCGTCGACCTTGGTGGCGGTCGAACGCAGGGATGCCAGGTCGCTACCGGACTCGGGCTCGGACCAGGCCTGGGCCCAGATCTCTTCGCCCGAAGCCATTTTCGGCAGGACGCGCTGCATCTGCTCCTGCGTGCCATGGGCGAACAGCGTCGGTGCCAGCATGGCGGTGCCGTTGGCGGAGGCGCGGCCGGGGGCGCCGGCGTGGAAATACTCCTCCTCGTACACCACCCACTGCAGCAGGGTGGCGTCGCGGCCGCCGTACTCCTTGGGCCAGGCGATCACCGAGAGGCCGGCGTCGAACAGCACCTTGTCCCAGACGCGGTGCTGCTCAAAGCCTTCGAGCGTGTCGTAGGACTTGGTGGGGAACTTGTCCTTGTTGGAGGCCAGGAAGTCGCGGACCTCGGCCCGGAATTCTTCTGTCTCGTCGTCGAATGTCAGGTCCATCTATCGACTCATCTCATCTCTCGAAGCGAAGGTTTGACCACTTTTCCTCCAGGGTTGCGCGGCAGGGCGTCCAGGAACGCCACCGATCGCGGGGTCTTGAAGTTCGCCAGATGTTCTTTGGTGTAGGTCTGCGGTGGGGTCTGCCGACCGGGCTGCTGGGTGCCGTCGGACCCACTCATCGGAACTCCCTCTAACAAAGCAAGTGCTTGGTAGGTTAGCCTACAAGGGTGATAGAGGTCCAGACGTTCCGGGCCGAGGTCCGGCAATGGCTTGCCGACAACCTCGTCGGTGAATTCGCAGCCCTCAAAGGCCTTGGTGGTCCCGGCCGCGAGCACGAAGCTTTCGAAGAACGACGCGCGTGGAACCAGCACCTGGCCGCCGCCGGGCTGACCTGCCTGGGATGGCCGGAGGAGTACGGCGGCCGCGGCCTGTCGGTGGCGCACCGCGTGGCGTTCTATGAGGAATATGCCAAGGCGGATGCCCCGGACAAGGTCAACCACTTCGGCGAGGAACTGCTCGGCCCGACGCTGATCGCATACGGCACCGAGGAGCAGAAGCGGCGGTTCCTGCCGAACATCCTCAATGTCACCGAGCTGTGGAGCCAGGGATATTCGGAGCCCGGCGCCGGCAGCGACTTGGCCAACGTCTCGACCTCTGCCGAGTTGGTCGGCGACGAATGGGTGATCAACGGACAAAAGGTCTGGACGTCGCTGGCGCACTGGGCGCAGTGGTGCTTTGTGGTGTGCCGCACCGAAAAAGGCTCGAAGCGCCATGCCGGGCTGTCCTATCTTCTGGTGCCACTGGATCAGCCGGGTGTTGAGGTGCGTCCGATCGTCCAGCTGACCGGCGACTCCGAGTTCAACGAAGTTTTCTTCGACGACGCCCGGACCGAGGCCTCGCTGGTTGTCGGTGAGCCCGGCGACGGCTGGCGGGTTGCCATGGGCACGTTGACCTTTGAGCGTGGCGTTTCGACGCTGGGCCAGCAGATCCGTTACAAGCGCGAGCATGCGGGCGTCGTTGCGCTGGCCAAACAGACTGGTGCGTTTGATGATCCGTTGATCAGGGAGAAGCTGACCCGGTCCTGGACCGGTTTGCAGGCCATGCGTTCGTACGCGCTCGCGACCATGGATATTGAGCAGCCCGGCCAAGACAATGTGTCAAAGCTGTTGTGGGCCAACTGGCACCGCGAACTCGGCGAGATCGCCATGGAAGTTCAGGGGATGGCCGGTCTGGTGCTGCCCGACGGTGAGTTTGACGAATGGCAGCGACTGTTCCTGTTCTCGCGTTCGGACACCATCTACGGCGGGTCGAACGAAATTCAGCGCAACATCATTGCCGAGCGGGTGCTCGGCCTACCCCGAGAGGCTAAGGGCTGATGGACCTTTCTGTAGCTCCCAACGAGATTGAGGGCCACGGCCTGCTCAAGGGCAAGGTTGTTCTGGTGACTGCCGCCGCCGGTACAGGCATCGGTTCGTCGACCGCGCGTCGTGCGCTTCTCGAAGGTGCCGATGTTGTGGTGTCGGACTACCACGAGCGGCGTCTGAATGAGACCCGTGATCAGCTGGCGGAGCTTGGCCTGGGCCGGGTTGAGGCTGTGGTGTGTGATGTGACGTCGACCGAGGCCGTTGACGCGCTGATTGCGTCGGCCGTCGAAAAGATGGGCCGCCTGGACGTATTGGTCAACAACGCCGGCCTCGGTGGCGAGACACCGCTGGTCGACCTGACCGACGACGAGTGGGACCGCGTCCTGAACGTCACGCTGAACTCGGTGATGCGCGCGACCCGGGCGGCGCTGCGGTACTTCCGCGGTGTTGAGCACGGTGGTGTGATCGTCAACAACGCCAGTGTCCTGGGCTGGCGCGCCCAGCACTCGCAGTCGCACTACGCCGCCGCCAAGGCCGGGGTGATGGCCCTGACCCGTTGCAGCGCAATCGAAGCCGTCGAGTACGGGGTGCGGATCAACGCGGTGTCCCCGAGCATCGCGCGGCACAAGTTCCTGGAGAAGTCGGCCGATGCCGCGCTGCTGGACCGGCTGTCCTCCGACGAGGCATTCGGCCGTGCCGCCGAGCCGTGGGAAATCGCCACCACCATCGCGTATTTGGCCAGTGACTACTCCAGTTACCTGACCGGTGAGATCATTTCGGTGTCGAGCCAGCGGGCGTAGTTTTCATCCGGCCGCGAGGTTCGGATATATGCACTTGCCCGCCTAATTGCGACAATGTTGATGCTCCTATAGACGTCAACACGTGGTTGGTTGGTCTTCGTGGTGGTGTAGGTGTGTGGTGCGGGACCAGATTTCCCGGATCAGATAGCGTTTGAGGCAGCGCAGGATTTCGGGCTTGGTTTTGCCTTCGGCGGTGCGTCGGGCGACGTAGGCGCGTGTGGGTGCGTGGTATTTCATGCGCACGACGATGATGCGGTGCAGTGCAGCGTTGGTGTGACGGTTGCCGCCGCGGTTGAGTCGGTGCCGGACGGTTTTCCCGCTGGATGCCGGGATCGGGCAGGCGCCGGCGAGTTTGGCTAGCGCGCGTTCGCTACGGATGCGTTCGGCGTTGTCGCCCATGGCGATCAGCAACTCGGCAGCATTGTCCGGGCCGATCCCAACGGCGGCGGTCAGGCGCGGCGCGATCTGATCGGTGAGGGTTTTCAGGTGGTGCTCGCAGGCGGTGATCTCCTCATTCAGACCCAGCCAGCGTCGTGCAATCGAGCGCAGTGTGTACCTGGTTGCGGCGGTCACTGACGTCATCTGGCCGGGTCGCAATGCCGCGCAGCGACGGAGCAGTGCCATGTTCGGCAATGGTTCGAGCTGCTCGCGCAGTTCGGCTGGAGCGTTGATCAGCACCGCTTTAAGGGATTGCATCGCCACGGTACGTGCCTTGACCGCAGCATCTTTGGCGATTTTGATCTGCCGGAGCATCTCCACGGCACCATCGGCGGCTTTCGGGACGGTACCGGCCTGTCCCGATCGCACCGCGCGGGCGGCATTCTCGGCGTCGATCACATCGGATTTGCCACGGCGGTGACGATCTTGGCGGTCCGGGCGCATCACCTCGATCACCTCGCTGCCGGTGCGCCGTACCGCCGCGGTCAGACCCCGCCCGTATGAGCCGGTGCCTTCGATCCCGAACTGCAAGTCAGTGCCCCAGTGCTGCGCCCAGTCGATCAACTCCCGATAGCCCGCACGATCGGCGGTGAACAGCGATGTGTCCAACAGCATTCCACGTTCATCGAGTGCTGCGGCGGCATGAACATGTTTGTGGGTGTCGACGCCGATGATGACTCGACCCGGCCCAGGTTGGGTTGGCATGATGGTGATTGCGACCTTTCAGCGGGTTGTGACGCTGGCCGGTCGGGTCAGGACAAGACTGTGATGGGACCTGAGTTACGGTCAGGCTCCTATAAGGTCACTGCCCCGGCTGGTCAGCACCATAGGGTGCGGCCACCTGACAGACGACAGATCAACTACAAGACACCCACACTCAGGGTCAGTCGCACAGCGGGTCAGCCCGCCAGGCAGCCAGATTCATCTTCACAGTCGCAATTAGGCGGGCATTTTCATGTGTGGCTGGCTCGCGATCTCGCGAGCCTGACCTGGTGGCGGACCCTCTCGATCAGATGATCGCCTGCTCCTGCAAGCCCGCGATCCGCGCCGCGTCATAGCCCAGTTCGCCCAGTATCTCTGCGCTGTGCTCGCCGATCAGCGGCGGCGGGCGGCGGATCGTCGCAGGCGTCGCGCCCATGCCCGCCAGCGGGCTGCCGATCAGGTCGACCGATCCGGCGGCGGCCCACATGTGCGGAGTCGTGGCGCGCAGGCCCCGGTGCTGCACCTGCGGATCATCCCAGACCTCCGCTAGATCGTTATAGCGCGCGGCCGGGATGCCCACGCTGTCGAACTTCGCCTGAAGCTCCTCCGTCGTGAACTGCCGGCTCCACACGTTGATGATGTCGATCAACTCCGCGCGATTGATCTTGGCCCGCTTGGCGTTGGTGTCGAAGCGCGGGTCGGCGTAGAGCTCGGGCCGGCCCATCAACTCCGACATGCGCCGCCAGTGGGCGTCGCTGCCGGCCGTAATGTACGTCATGCCGTCGCGCGCATGGATGAGGTCGGCGGGTCCGCCGCCGTTGCCGCCATTGCCCAGACGCTCCGCCTGGACGCCGTTGATCAGATAGTCCTGCATGATGTGGCAGATCATCGCCACGGAACTGTCAAGCAGCGCCATGTCGATGTGCTGGCCCTCGCCCGTGCTGTTGCGATGGTTCAGCGCGGCGAGGATCGCGATGGCGCTGTTGTGGCCGGTCACGAAATCGACCAGGCTGGGACCGGCCTTCACCGGACCCGCGCCGGGCTGGCCTTCGGGGATTCCGGTCACGGCCATCATGCCGCCGCTCGCCTGGAACAACCCGTCGTAGCCCGCGCGCGCCGCCATCGGCCCGGTCTGGCCAAAGCCGGTGATCGAGCAATAGATGAGGCGGGGATTGATCGCCTTCAGGCTCTCGTAGTCCAGCCCGAACCGCTTGAGGTCGCCGACCTTGTAATTCTCGATTAGGATGTCCGCGGTCTTGACTAGGGCACGCAGGATGTCCTGCCCCTCCGGTTTGGAGTGGTTGACCGTGATCGACCGCTTGTTGCGGTTCGACGCGGTGAAGAAGCCGGACTGGCGAAGGTCCTTGCCATCCTTGCCCTCGACCGAGGCAAGACCGTAACCGCGCCCTTCGTCACCGCTGCCCGGTCGCTCCACCTTGATGACGTCAGCGCCGAGGTCGCCCAGTATCTGCGCGCTGATCGGGCCGGCGAAGACGCGGGTCATGTCGATGACCCGGATACCCTCCAGGGCAAGCTGTGTCGTGCTCATGATCTCCTGCTACTCATCCATTTCAAATCGTGCTGCGCGCAATCATAGGGCTCGAATCGAAGCGCCCGACGCTTTGCGCACCCCATCTATCGGTCGCGGTCGAGAACCGCGCGCGTGACCTCGTCCGCCCTCAGGGCGGCGATCGCCTCAACGTGCGCGACCCAGGTGAGCACTCGATCTTTGTGTACGTAGTGGCCAAGTCAACACCGGCCCGACCTGCCCTAGCAAGCGCTTGGTTGCTATGCTGTGACGATGGCGCCCGAATCGCCCAATCAACCCGCCAGCCGGCGCGACGAGCTCCTTGAGCTCGCCGCGGTGATGTTCGCTGAGCGCGGGCTGAAGGCCACCACCGTTCGTGATATCGCGGACTCGGCGGGCATCCTGTCCGGCAGCCTGTATCACCACTTCAAATCGAAGGAACAGATGGTGGAGGAGATCCTTCGGGATTTCCTCGACTGGCTGTTCGCGCGGTACCGCGAAATCATCGATACCGAGCCCGATCCGTTGGAGCGGCTCAAGGGCTTGTTCATGACGTCGTTCGACGCCATCGAGAACCGGCATGCCGCGGTGGTCATCTATCAGGATGAGGCGAAGCGACTGGGATCGTTATCGCAGTTCGACTTTGTCGACGAACGCAACCGCGAGCAGCGCAAGATGTGGGTTGACAT
This sequence comes from Mycobacterium sp. OTB74, assembly GCF_029892685.1. Classification (GTDB taxonomy): domain Bacteria; phylum Actinomycetota; class Actinomycetes; order Mycobacteriales; family Mycobacteriaceae; genus Mycobacterium. Next base: position 252,018 of record NZ_JARXVD010000003.1, read on the forward strand.
CCTGAATGAGGGTGTGGCGCAAGGCGTTTTCCGGCCCGATCTGGATTTCGACCTGGTGTACCGGTTCATCCGTGACACCACCTGGGTATCGGTTCGCTGGTATCAGCCCGGTGGGCCGCTGACCGCCCGTCAAGTGGGCGAACAGTATTTGGCAATCGTGCTCGGCGGAATCATCGACCCGACCAAAAACGTTGACAAGCAATAGGTTTCCTAACAAGAGGAGTTGAGAAATGGCTGCATCAGAGGCGTATGTCATCGACGCCGTGCGCACCGCTGTTGGCAAGAAGGGTGGCGGGCTCTCGGGTTACCACCCGATCGACCTGGGCGTCGAGGCGTACCGCGGCATCTTCGCCCGCAACGACGTCGACCCCGGTGCCGTCGATGACGCCATTGTCGGCTGCGTTGACGCCATCGGTGGGCAGGCCGGCAACATCGGCCGCCTGACCTGGCTGGCCGCCGGCTACGACGAGGCCGTTCCAGGCACCACCGTCGACCGGCAGTGCGGTTCTTCGCAGCAGGCCATTTCATTTGGCGCCCAAGCCATCATGTCCGGCACCGCCGACCTGATCCTGGCTGCCGGCATGCAGAACATGAGCCAGATTCCGATCAGCTCGGCCATGATCGTCGGCGAGCAGTTCGGCTTCACCTCTCCCACCAACGAGTCCAAGCGCTGGCTGGAACGCTATGGCGACCAGGAGATCTCGCAGTTCCGTGGCGCCGAGATGATCGCCGAGAAGTGGGACATCTCCCGCGAGGACATGGAGCAGTTCGCGTTCAACAGCCACCAGCGGGCGTTCGCCGCGATCCGCGAAGGCCACTTCGACAACGAGATCATCGAGGTTGACGGCTTCAAGGTCGACGAGGGTCCGCGTGAGAGCACCATGGAGAAGCTGGCTTCGCTCAAGCCACTGGTCGAGGGCGGCCGTCTTACTGCCGCGCTGGCCAGCCAGATTTCGGACGGTGCATCTGCCACGCTGCTGGCCTCCGAGGCTGCGGTCAAGGCTCACGGCCTCAAGCCGCGCGCTCGCATCCACCACATCAGCTGCCGCGGCGACGACCCGGTGTTCATGCTGACCGGTCCGATCCCGGCGACCAAGTACGCGCTCGCCAAGACCGGCCTGACCATGGACGACATCGACGTTGTCGAGATCAACGAGGCCTTTGCCCCGGTCGTGCTGGCCTGGGCCAAGGAGCTGAACGTCGATCTGGCCAAGGTGAACCCGAACGGCGGCGCGATCGCCCTGGGCCATCCCTTGGGTGCCACCGGCGCCAAGCTGTTCGCCACCCTGCTCAACGAACTCGAGCGCATCAACGGACGCTACGGCCTGCTGACTATGTGCGAGGGCGGCGGCACCGCCAACGTCACCATCATCGAGCGGCTCTGACGCCTACCAGATAGAACCAGAACTGCCCCTTTTCCGCCTGGGAAAAGGGGCAGTTCTGTTGGTGCTTGTTAGCTGGTCGCTGCGGCGCGGCGCCGGGCAGCTACTGTGCGAACGACTCCGCCGACAGCGGCGATCAACACCGGAAACGTTCCGATGACGTACAGCAGAAACATCTGCAGGTAAAGCATGTTTTCCTCCGGGCGATTCGGACGATCCAGGTATTTGGGCTGGTCAGAACGCTACGGAGCTACTCGTGGGTAGCAGATGTGCCGAGGCGACCAAGAAAACACGGGCGGTTGTATGCCGGATACAACGCTGATTTGGCGCCAGTACCGGGCCTCGAAAGCCGGAATATGGCCGAAATCGTCAGGGCCGATGGCCCAGGAGCGCCGCGATAGCCTGCTCGGCCAGGGTGATCTCCAGCGGTTCGCCGGTGATGATATCCGCGTACAGGAACGACTCCACGATGCGGACGATGAGATACGCCAAGTCGCGAGGCGTTAGCGACGGGTCGAGCAGACCGTGAGCGATTTCGTCGTTGAGGAGTGTCTCGATGGCGGCGACCACGCGGGACTGCACCGTCCCGGCGCGGGTGGTCAGAATCCGCAGCGCGCGTTCGGGTTCGCGGCGCAAGAACTCCTGGAAGAAGCCAGCCTCATCGATCACGGCGGCGAACTTCCCGACGACTGCTGCGACACGTTCGGCTCCGTGTCCGGGTGCCGCGTCGACGGCGGACGTGAGTGTCGGCTCTGCCAATGACCACATGATCTCCGCGAGCAGCTCGTCGCGACTGCCGACCCAGCGGAACAGGGTGGCCCGGTTGACACCGAGTTCTATTGCCAGTTCCCGCATTTCAATTCTGCGGCCGTCCAGAAACCAGCGGCGGGCAATCCGGAACGCCTCCATGGGGTCCGGCCGTCGCTCAGTCGAGGCGAGCATGCGTCCCAACCGTGTCTCGGCCATCTCGCACCTCCTCTGCGCTGCAGGCACCGCGCCGCCGCACCATATTACCGACTGCCGCTCAAGTGATATGTATCTCTAAGTGTATCTAGAATGCAACATATAAAAATATGATGCGAACATGACTCATGCTGACGCGCCTTCGATCCTCGACCTATTCCGCCTCGACAACCGCGTCGCGATCGTCACCGGCGCCTCAAGTGGGCTCGGTGTCGGATTCGCGCAGGCACTGGCGCAGGCCGGTGCAGACGTCGTACTCGGTGCACGGCGCGAAGATCGCCTGGCCGGCACCCGTGAACTGGTCGAAGCCACCGGACGCAAGGCCGTCGCCGTACGCACTGACGTCACCGATCCGGGCGATTGCCGTGCGCTGGTGCAGGCCGCGATGGACACCTTCGGCCGGGTCGACATTCTGGTGAACAATGCGGGAGTGGGTACTGCGGTGCCGGCGACGCGCGAAACACCTGAGCAGTTCCGGTCCGTCATCGACCTGAACCTCAACGGGTGCTACTGGATGGCGCAGGCATGCGCTGCACACATGAAGCCTGGCAGTTCGATCGTCAACATCAGCAGTGTGCTCGGACTGACGACCACGGGCCTTCCGCAGGCGGCGTACTCGTCGTCGAAGGCCGGGCTGATCGGCCTGACCCGAGACCTGGCCCAGCAATGGACCGGACGAAAAGGTATCCGGGTCAATGCATTGGCTCCGGGCTACTTCGAGTCCGAGATGACCGACCAGTTCGAGGACAGCTATTTCGAGTGCACCATCCTGCCCCGGACCCTGGCCGGAAGGCTCGGCCGCACAGACGAACTCAGCGCCGCTCTGATCTTCCTGGCCAGTGACGCCAGCAGCTACGTCACCGGTATCACCCTGCCTGTCGAAGGCGGCATGCTCACCAGCTGAGCGACAAAACTCAACTAGGAGAGGCAAACTCGTGAAGCAGCTCAGCGGTCTGGACGCCACTTTCCTGTATCTCGAGACCGCGACGACGTTCGGGCACGTCACCGGATTGATGGTCTTCGAGCGCCCCGACGAGGAGTTCGACCCGTACGAAGCGGTGTACGCGAAATACGCATCGCTGGTGGGGGAACTCGAACCGCTGCGTCGGCGGCTCGTCGAGGTGCCTCTTGGGCTCGACCATCCCTACTGGGTCGACGACCCCAACTTCGATCTCGACTTCCATATCCGCGAAATCCATTTGGCGCGACCAGGAATGGTCGACCAGCTGGCCGACCAGGTGTCGCGCATCGTCGGGCGGCCGATGGACCGCAGTCGACCGCTGTGGGAGGTCTACGTCATCGACGGATTGCACAGCGGACAGTGGGCCCTGCTCACCAAATACCACCACGCCACCGTCGACGGGGCGGCCGGACAGCTGATGCTCAATATCCTGACCGACACCCAACCGGACACCACGCCACCCGGACCCGGCCCGGCGTGGCAGCCTGAACAGCTGCCCACCACGACCGAGCTACTGCGCCGGACTGCGGCCAATCTGGCCGGCCACCCGGTCAAGGCGCTGCGGGTGCAGACTCGGCTGGTCCGTCAGCTTGCCGACGCCGCCGGAATCGACGGCCTCAGCAGCACCGCGAGCAAAGCCGGTTCGGCAATCAAAGCCGTTGCGCGCCTTGGCAAAGATGACGGCCCGAGAATTCCGCTGCCGACATCGTCGGCACCACCCACCCCGTGGAACAAGCCGATCACCAGTCACCGTCGGTTCGCCATGCGTACCGCCTCCTTGGAGAACGTCAAGCGACTCAAGGACGCCACCGGTGGCACGGTCAACGACATCGTGATGGCCATCTGTGCCGGTGGGTTGCGGCAATACCTCCTTGCCCACGACGCGCTGCCGAACCGCCCGCTGCGGGCCATGGTGCCGGTGTCCATCCGTACCGGTGAGGAAGACGATCCGTGGACCAATCGCGTATCGGCGATCTTCCCCCAGCTGCCGACGGACTGCGAAGACCCGCTCGAACGGGTCGCCCGCTGTCGCGAAGCGATGCTCGATGCCAAGCGACTGCTGGATCTGATGCCCGCCGATCAACTCGGTGATATGGCCCAGTTTTCGGCTCCGGTGCTGTCGACGTCTGCGATGCGGCTGGCGTCCCGGTTCGGGCTGGCCCACCGGATCGCGGCCATGCCGTTCAACCTGGTGATCTCCAACGTCCCGGGTCCTCGCCAGCCGCTGTATTTCGCGGGAGCGCAACTGTGCCATCAGTTCCCGGTATCGATCGTAACCGAAGGCCAGGGGCTCAACATCACCGTGGTGAGCTACCTGGACCGGCTGGATTTCGGTTTCATCGTCGACCGCGAGCTGGTCCCCGACGTCTGGGATCTGGCCGACATGCACATCGACGAGATCGGCCGGCTGTTCGAAGCCAGCGGTGCGCAGTGGGCCCAGGAGCCCCAACCCGCAGAACCCCGACGCGGCACGTCCGGCCGGAACAACAGATGACATCAGCTAGCGCGTGATCGGCCCTTAGGGTCAGCGCATGAGTGATTCTGACGACGCGAATGTGCCGACCGTCGTCGTCGCGCTCGGCGCCAACGTGCTGATCGCGGTCGCCAAGACCGCGGCCGCATTGGTCACCGGGAGCGCCTCGATGCTCGCCGAGTCCGCCCATTCCTGGGCGGACACCGGCAATGAGGTGTTCCTGCTGATCGGCACGCGCCAGTCGAAAAAGCCCGCCGATGCCGAACACCGGCTCGGCTACGGCAGAGCGGGTTACATCTGGTCGATGTTCGCGGCCTTCGGGTTGTTCACCGTCGGTTCGGTGGTGTCGATCTGGCACGGAATCCAGTCGTTGCGCGGAGCTTCAGAAAACACGGAAGCAACGTCGTATGGCTGGGCGTACCTGGTGCTGGCGGTCTCCTTCCTCTTGGAAGGCTCGTCATTCCTGCAGGCGTTGTCACAGACCCGCTCGATTGCGGTGCGGCGGCGGGTCCACCCACTGCGTTACATCCGGGTGACCTCCAATCCGATGCTGCGCGCGGTGTTCGCCGAGGACCTGTCGGCATTGATCGGCATCGTGATCGCGACGTGCGGCATCCTGACCCACGAGCTGACGGGGAACGCAGTCTGGGATGCGACGGGCTCGATCCTGGTTGGTCTGCTGCTCGGCGGCGTCGCGCTGTTCCTCATCGGCCGCAACATGGACTTCCTCACCGGGGAGGCGGTCACCCCGCTCACCCGCAACAACGCGCTGCGCGCTCTGCGGGAACACCGTGACATCGAGCGGGTCAGCTATCTGCACATGGAATGGGTCGGCGCGGACCGCGTCTTTCTCGTCGCAGCCGTTGACTTGGTCGGTGACGCAGCTGAATCCAATGTTGCCGCGCGACTCAACGGTGTCGCCGACGCTTTGCAGGCCCGCCCGGAGATCGTGCGGGCGGTGCTGACGCTGACCCGGCCGGGCGATACCGTCGACCTGCAGCCGGGCGAGCTGCCCGACTGGTATCGCTGAGCGGCCGTCGGAAATTCGGAAATTCAGCATGGACGCGGGTGTTTCGAGGCGCGCAGACTTGACCAATGACCGACCGGAGCACAGAGCAACACACTGAGGCCGAGGATCAGCCCGAGAGCCAAGGTGAACCAGGGTTCCATCCGTATCATCACCCAGCCGCAGGCTGGGGTGCTGCCAAGAGCGTCACCAAGTTTCTGATCCGCGAACGCGAGCCGTTCGACGGGCCGCGCGCGATCATGAGGATGAACCACGAAGACGGTGGCTTCGACTGCCCGGGATGCGCGTGGCCCGATGACATGAAGGGCCTCAGGCTCGACATCTGTGAGAACGGCATCAAACACGTCACGTGGGAGATGACGAAAAATCGTTGCGGTCCGGAATTCTTTGCCCAACACACTGTTTCAGAGCTCGCAACGTGGAGTGACTTCGCCCTGGAAGACCAGGGCAGGCTCACCGAACCGATGGTGTACGACGTAGAGATCGACCGTTACCTGCCGATCAGCTGGCGCGACGCGTTCGAGCTGGTAGGTGGTGCGCTGGCTGACCTTGATGACCCGAATCAGGCGTCTTTCTACACCTCCGGTCGCCTGGGCAATGAGGCCACGTTCCTGTACCAGTTGATGGCCCGCGAGCTTGGCACCAACAACCTGCCGGACTGCTCCAACATGTGTCACGAGGCCAGCGGGCGAGCGCTCAAGGCGGCACTGGGAACCGGTAAAGGCACCGTCGATCTGGAAGATTGGCAGACCGCAGACGCGCTGTTCATCATCGGCGTCAACGCCGCCTCCAATGCGCCGCGGATGCTGACCGCGCTGGCCGAGGCCTATCGTCGCGGTGCACAGATCGTGCATATCAACCCACTGGTGGAAGCGGGCGCCACCCGCACCATCATCCCGCACGATTTCCTGCGCATGGCTACCTTCCAATCGACCAAGACCAGCACCCTCAACCTGCAGCCCCGCATCGGCGGCGATATGGCGCTGATCCGGGGCATCGCGAAAGTCGTTCTGGAACAAGCCGAAACAGACCCTAAAGCGCTCGACGTGGAATTCATCGAGCGCTACACGGTGGGTTTCGAGAACTACCGCGCGGTCTGCGAGGCCGCCTCGTGGGACGAGATCGAATACAAATCCGGTGTGCGCCAATCCGATATCCGCAAGGCCGCCAAGATCTACCGCGACTCGGACCGCAGCATCATCAGCTGGTGCCTGGGCGTCACCCAGCACGAACACGGCGTGGACAGTGTGCGTGAAATCGTCAATCTGCTGTTGCTGCGCGGCAATTTGGGCCGCGAGGGCGCGGGACCGTCACCCGTTCGCGGGCACAGCAATGTGCAGGGCAACCGCACCTGCGGCATCGACCACCGGCCCACCGAAGACTTCCTCGCGCGCCTCGCCGAGGTGTGCGAGATCGACCCACCGATTGCGCACGGACTGGACACGGTCAACACCATCGAGGCCATGCACAGTGGGAAGCTCAAGGTATTCATCGGCATGGGCGGCAATTTCGCCAGCGCGGCGCCGGACACCGCGTACACGTTCGCGGGCCTGCAGAAATGTGATCTCACCGTGCACGTCAGCACCAAACTCAACCGCAGCCACGTGATCCACGGCCGCCGCGCGCTGATCCTGCCGTGTTTGGGCCGCACCGAGAAAGACCGGCAGAAGGCGGGCGTCCAGTCCACCTCGGTCGAAGATTCGATGAGCATGGTGCATCTGTCGGTCGGTATGAAGAAGCCGGCTTCACCGCATCTGTTGTCCGAGCCGGCGATCATCGCCGGTATCGCGCACGCTGCATTGCCGGACAGTCGGACGCCGTGGAGTTGGTACGTCGAGGACTACGACCGGATTCGGGACACCATGGCCAAGGTGCTCGACGGTTTTGAAGACTTCAATCGGCGGGTCCGGCTGCCGCTGGGCTTCCGTATCAAGCAGCCTGCACGGGAACTGATCTTTCTGACCCCGTCCGGTCGCGCAGAATTCTCGGCGTCCGACCTGCCCGACGACAGCGTCGCCTCCGGCACCCTGACCCTGGCCACGCTGCGTTCGCACGATCAATGGAACACGACCGTCTACTCTGACAATGACCGCTACCGCGGCGTCGAGAACCTGCGCGCGTTGGTGTTCATGAATGCCGACGACATGGCCGACCGCGACCTCAAGGAGTTCGACGACGTCGATATCGTCGCCACCGCGCGCGACGGCAGCACCCGATCGCTGCGGCGGTACAAGGCTGTTCCGTATGGCATCCCACGCGGCTGCGCGGCCGGGTACATGCCGGAGATGAACGTGCTGTGCGCCATCGGCGACTACAGCACGCAGAGCGATCAGCCCATCATGAAGAACGTCAAAGTCACCGTGACGGCATCAACCGGCACGTGAGTTGGCCTGTGGCGCAGCGTGACCGAGGTAGGTATCACCCGCGGGCGGCCGGCAGAGCATCGCCGCCCGCGGGGAGAATGAGGGGTTACTGGATGTAGCTGGTGGCGGCCTGAAGGTGCTCGATGGCCTCGGCCACGATCTCCCGGACCAACTCGGCGCACGACGGCAGGTCGTCGATGATGCCGGCCACCTGACCGGACGCCAGCACAGCAGCGTCCGTATTACCTTCCACCAGACCGGCTTTCAGCAGCATCGGGGTGTTGGCCGCCATGACGACCTGCGACCAGGTCAGTTCCTTGCCGTGCCGCATGGCCAGGCCATCTTTGACCATCGATGCCCAGCTCATCCCGGACATCTTCTTGAACTTCTGGGCGTTGCCGACCGCGGCGGCGAAACCACGTGCGCGCGAACCGCTTTCCAGCTTCTCCACCAGACCGGTACGCAGCACCCGGTGCGGCATACCGTCGACTCGGGTGGACACCACGGTGCCGTCCAGGGCCGCAGCCAGGTAGCGCTGCTTCACCGCGTCGGGCACCGTCGAGTCCGCCGTCAGCAGGAATCGGGTGCCCATTGCGACTCCCGCGGCGCCATAAGAGAGCGCAGCGGCCAGGCCGCGACCGTCGAAGAAGCCACCCGCGGCGATGACCGGCATGCCGGTGTCTTTCACCGCGTCCAGCACCGACGGCAACAGCAGAGTGGTGGCAACCGGACCGGTATGGCCACCGCCCTCGCCGCCCTGCACGATCACCGCGTCGGCGCCCCAGCTCGCCACCTTCTTGGCGTGCTTGGCCGCACCGACCGACGGAATAACCACGACACCGGCATCTTTCAGCCTCGCGATCAGCTCGGGCTTGGGGGCAAGGGCGAAGGAGGCGACTTTGACCCCTTCGCGGATCAGGAGGTCGACGCGGTCGCCCGCGTCGCCGGCGTCGGCACGCATGTTGATGCCGAACGGTTTATCGGTGGCAGCCTTGACCTTGGTCACTGCGGTCTGCAACTCGTCGAGCGTCATGGTCGCCGACGCCAGGATGCCCAGGCCGCCGGCGTTCGAGGTCGCGGAAACCAGTCGGGCACCGGCCACCCAGCCCATACCGGTCTGCACGACGGGGTACTCGATACCGACCAGTTCGGTCAGCGGGGTAACGAGCTTGCTCATCGTCAGGCCTTGACTTCTTTGTCCCGCAGCGACTTCGGGTCGATGACCTCGCGCAGCAGCTGCAGCTCTTCGTCGGTGGGTAGCCGGGTCTCTTCGGCGCTGTCCAGGCCGTGCACCTCGAAGGAGGTGTTCTCAGCAACCTGCACGGCCGTCACACCGGGGTGTAGAGACACCGCACGCATCTGGTGCTCGGGACCGTTGAAGTCGAACACGCCGAGGTTGGACACCACCCGGTAGATGTTGGCGAACCGGAAGGCCGGATTCTCCGGATCGACCTTGTCCCAACCGATTCCGGAAACGATGTCGACAGCTTCGGTGAACACCCGCTTGGAGTGGTTGCCCACGAAGTAGCTGGTGGCGTGATTGATGCTGTTGCCCGGCGCGCCGCGGACGCCGAACATCTGCCGGGTCGGGTGCTGGATCGGGCCGAAGGCCGACAAGTTCTGGTTGCCGTAACGGTCAACCTGGTTGGCGCCCATGACCACATGGCGCCGGCCCCAGGCCAGCGTCTCGAAGACGCGGTTGAACGGCATCCATCCTTCGACGGCGAACGGAGCGCCGATCGCCGGGGTGTCGGCAAGGATTCGGGCCTCGCCGTCGGTCAGCACGATATCGGGGGAGAAGGTCAACCGTGCCAGCCGGGCACCCACCTGGACGATGGTGGTCATAGGGCTGGCCATGATTTCCCCTGCGTCGCGGAACAATTCGGCGCAGGCGACAGCGCAGACGTCACCACGGGTTGCTTCGCTCATTTGGCGGCCTCCTGGCTTTCGGCGAACTTACGGACCGCAGCCTGATAATCGGCCTCGGTGCCGGACAGGTAGGTCTTGACGAACTCGGCCCAGGTGTCTTCGGAGGCTACGGCCTCTGCATAAAGGCGCTGGAACTTCTCGTCGCGCCGGTAGTCCGGCTCGTTTGTGGTGAAGTGCGCACCGTTCGGGGCTTCGACGACGGTGTCGACCATCATGCGGTTGATGATCTGCTGTTGCGGCACAACCGATTTCACAAGCTCTTCGGTGGAGACGATCTTTTCGACCGACAGGTGCCGGCGCTTGGCCGACATCAGGAACAGGTCGTCGAAGTATGGGTCGATGCCGGTGTAGGCGGCATTGCCCTTCACGTCGCCGAGGTTCATGTGCACAAAGGCGGCGTCGAGGTTGAGCGCCGGCATGGCGATGAGCTCCTCGTAGCCGTCTCCGGTCGGGTATGGCGACTTCACGGTTTTGAGTTCGTCACCCCAGAATGTGCGAACATCGCTGCCCAGGCCGGCGCGGATCGGCAGGAACGGAAGCCGTTGCGCGGCAGCCTGCAGGCCGCAGCGCAGCATGCCCTCGTCCATCTCGCGGGCCTCGATGGCACCACTGGTGCGGGCCTTGGCGAACCACGGGTCGTAGAACGGCGGCGAGTCCAGCGACACGAAGCCGTAATAGACGCGCTTGACCTTTCCTGCGGCACAAAGCAATCCGAGATCCGGGCCGCCGTAGGTGACCACGGTCAGGTCGGTGACGTCGGTGCGCAGCAGTGCCCGCACGAAAGCCATCGGCTTGCGCCGGGAGCCCCAGCCACCGATGCCGATGGTCATGCCGCTTTCGATCTCGGCGACTGCGGCCTCGAGAGTTGTTGTCTTATCCATTATTTGACCCCGTCTCGCTTCGCTCGTACCCGCCGAATCATTTGGCAGCTCCCTTATTGGTCCCCGCGAACTCGTCGCGGTGCTCGTCGGACACGCCGGACAGGTTCAGCTCGAAGGTGAAGCCCTGCTCCATGCGGTACCGCGCGTTGACGGGCTGCACGTCGATAAAGTTCAGCGCTTCCTTGGCGGCACGGATGACGCGGGTGTCCTTCGAGGCGATGTCGCGGGCAACGCGTAGCGCGGCCTCGTCGAGTTCCTCGCGGGGGACCACCTCGTGCACCGAGCCGAAGTGGTGCAGCGTTTCGGCGGGAACCGTTGCGGCGGTGAAGAACAACCGGCGCATCATGTGCTGGGGGACCAGCCGGGACAGGTGGGTGGCCGCACCCAGAGCGCCGCGCTCGACCTCGGGCAGGCCGAACTTGGCGTCGTCGGAGGCGACGATCACGTCGGCGTTGCCGACCAGACCGATGCCGCCGCCGACGCAGAAGCCGTTGACCGCCGCGATGACCGGAACCTGGCACTCGTACACCGCGCGGAACGCCTCATAACAGCCACGGTTGGCGTCGATGAGTGCGCCGAAGCCCTCGGTGTTCTGCATTTCCTTGATGTCGACGCCGGCGTTGAAGCCACGTCCTTCGGCCCGCAGGATCACCACGTGGGTGCTCTTGTCGCGCCCGGCCGCGGTGATCGCGTCGGCCAGTTCGAACCACCCCGCCGACGGGATGGCATTGACCGGCGGGTAGTTCACGGTGACCGAGACGATGCCCGGTTCGACTGTCTTGGTGGTGATGGTCATCAGTCACTTCCTGGGAGGTGGTTACCTAAGCAAGCACTTGCTTGGTACGCTAGCACAGTGAGTGCTGGAATCAATCTGCAGCTGGCTGATCGGGTGGTCCTGGTGACCGGCGGGGTGCGCGGCGTCGGCGCCGGTATCAGTGAGGTGTTCGCCCAGCAGGGCGCCACCGTCATCACCTGCGCCCGTCGTCCGGTCGAGGGACTGCCCTATGAGTTCCACTCCTGCGACGTCCGCGACGACGACTCGGTCAAGGCGATGATCGACGCCATTGTGGCGAAGCATGGACGGCTCGACGTGGTGGTCAACAACGCCGGCGGTTCGCCTTACGTCGCGGCCGCTGAAGCGAAGGCCAGTTTCAGTCGAAAGATCATCGAGCTGAATCTGCTTGGGCCACTGTCGGTTTCCCAGCACGCCAACGCCGTGATGCAGAACCAGCCGCAAGGCGGCGTGATCGTCAACATCTCCAGCGTCAGCGCGCACCGCCCCACGCCGGGCACCGCGGCCTACGGCGCAGCCAAGGCGGGTATCGACAATCTGACCAGCACGCTGGCCGTCGAATGGTCACCCAAGGTCCGGGTGAATTCGGTGGTGGTCGGCATGGTCGAGACCGAACAGTCCGAGCTATTCTACGGTGACGCCGAGTCGGTGGCCGCTGTTGCTGCGACCGTACCGCTGGGGCGTCTGGCCAAGCCGACCGATATCGGTTGGGCGGCAGCATTTTTGGCCTCCGAGGCTGCGTCGTACATCAGCGGTGCGTCCCTCGAAGTGCACGGCGGTGGTGAACCGCCGCAGTACCTGGAAGCTTCCAGCGCCAACAAGTAGGGCGCGCGGAGCGCCCCAAAACAACACGGTAGGAGATATATCAATGGGATTGCTCGACGGCCGCGTGGTCATCGTGACGGGCGCAGGTGGCGGTATCGGACGTGAGCACGCGCTTGCGTTCGCAGCTGAGGGTGCCCGCGTTGTGGTCAACGACATCGGGGTGGGTCTGGACGGTTCACCGGCCGGTGGCGGTAGCGCCGCGCAGAAGGTGGTCGACGAGATCGTCGCTGCCGGAGGCGAAGCCGTTGCCAATGGTTCGAACGTCGCCGACTGGGGACAGGCCGAGGCCTTGATCAATCAGGCCGTGGATAGCTTTGGCCGCCTTGACGTTCTCGTCAACAATGCCGGCATCGTGCGCGACCGGATGTTCGCCAACGCCACCGAAGAAGAGTTCGACGCCGTCACCGCCGTGCACCTGAAGGGGCACTTCGCCACCATGAAGCATGCCGCCGCGTACTGGCGGGCCAAGTCCAAGGCCGGCGAAACCGTCGATGCACGCATCATCAACACCAGCTCTGGAGCCGGCCTGCAGGGCAGTGTCGGGCAGGCCAACTACAGCGCCTCCAAGGCCGGCATCGCCGCGCTGACCCTGGTCGCCGCGGCCGAGATGGGCCGCTATGGCGTCACCGTCAACGCCATTGCACCGTCGGCCCGCACCCGGATGACCGAGACCGTGTTCGCCGACATGATGGCCACCCAGGACCAGGCCTTCGACGCCATGGCTGCGGAGAACATCTCGCCGCTGGTGGTGTGGCTGGGCAGCGTCGAGTCGCGGGATATCACCGGCAAGATGTTCGAGCTCGAGGGCGGCAAGATTCGCATCGCCGAGGGCTGGGCGCACGGTCCGCAGATCGACAAGGGCGCCAAGTGGGACCCGGCGGAGCTGGGCCCTGTGGTCGCAGACCTGCTGGCCAAGGCGCGGCCCGCGGTGCCGGTGTACGGCGCCTGAGCAGTGCTGCGCGAGCGTGCGCGTGGGTGTCAATTTTTCCTAACTCCTGACACACCCACGCAACCCAGGGCGATCTGGCCGTAGCGGGCGGCGACCGCAAGCGCGCCGAGGACCGGTACAAGGCGGCCCAGGACATCGTCAAAGCCGCTCCGGAGCATTGCTTTTCGGGCAACGACGATCCCAACGCCGATCGCCGCAAAGTCCGCGCGGACACCCAGGCCCGGTTGGACGCCAAGCTGAAATCGCTCTCTGAGCCGCCTCCACCACCGCCCCCGGCTCCGGGGCCGACGGGAGCGCCCACTCCGCCGCCACCTCTGCCGGGAGGCCAGGATGCCGCGTCCGGTGGTGGTCCTTCCGCACCCGCTCCGCCGGTACCCCCGCCGCATGGGCCGGGAAAGAACCCGGTGCTGGAACCGCAGGGCAATAGCGGCGGAGGCTCAGGTGGGCCGGGATCGCTCAATGATGTCGACGCCGACCGGTTGCCGACCAAGGGCAGCGGTGGACCGCCAGGGCATCGATTGGGTGTTGCCAACAGCACCGACCCGCTGGCCACCCTGCAGGAAGCATTGGGCAATGCCGATGCGACCGGTGGCAGTCACGAGTAGTCAGCTCGCGTTCGGCGTGACGGGCTCTCGTGGCAAGTGCAGGTATCGGGCCATAGCGACATAGAAGAGCTCCCCCAGAAGGATTTCTGGGGGAGCTCTTGGGTTGCTGCGGGGGTGCTACTTGGCCGAGGCGCCTGCTCCGGCGGTCGCCTTCTTTGATGCTGCCTTGGGCTTGTCGGCCTTGGCTTTATCGGCGGCCTTGTCGGCCTTCGGCTTCACCTGTGAGGCAGCCGAATTGGCCTGCTTCGACACGCTCTCCGCTGCCGTGCCCGCGGTGCTGGTGGCCGCAGTGCTGGTGGCCGCAGTGCTGGTGGCCGCAGTGGTCTTCGGCGCGGTCAGCGAGATCGGCTTGATCGACGACGACAGTGTGCTCACAGCATTGTTGACGGCCGTCTCCACCGAGGTCAGCGCGGCGGCTGCCGAGGTGCCCGTGGAGGTCGCGGCTGCCGACGTGGTGCCGGCGGTGCTGGTCGGCGCGGGGGCCGACTGGAACACCGTGCCGGTCTGCACCGAATTGACAATGCTGTTCACCAGAGCGCCCGGGTAGTTCAGCGCGGCGGTGACCGTGCTGGTCAGGCCGTCCCTGATGGCATTGCTGATGGTGGTGGCGTTACCGGTTGCCAGCGCGGTCGTGACGTTGTACACCGCCATTTGCGCGGTGGTGGCCACCTTGCGGGTGTCGACGAACAGCTTGGTCAGCAGGTTCGGGTTCTGGCTGACAGCCTTACCGTCCCAGGTGTCCAGCGTCCAGCCGTCGGTCGGGTTGCCGGTGACGGTGACGATCGACGTGTTGTTCAGTGGGTCGCTGAGCATCAGGCTCAGGTCTGGGTTGTCGACGTTCATCAGGGTCCAGGCCATGATCGCCATGCCGTGCGAGAACACGACGGGGTTGGACCCGCCATCTGCGTAGATGCTGTCGATGGCGCCGTTGAACCGGGACTCGAACTCCGCGCCGTTGGTGTCACCATTCACGCCGAGCGAGGTATTGCTGTTGGCGGGCATGGGCACGCCGTACAAGCCGGCGACCCACGACAGCGGGATCAAGGCGTAGGCGATGCGGCCTAGGCCGGAGTTCTGCGACTGGCCTTCGAAGGCGCCGGCCTGAACCTCGTGTAGGCCGGACAACTCGGTTTCCGGCAGGCCGGAGGCTGCCGCGAACGGTGCCGCCGTCTGCTGAGTGCGCACCATGTCCGAGTAGTAGATGCTGGTGTAGTCCACACCGGTGGCAGCCTCGTTCGCGATCAGCTGGTCGGACACGGCCTGAGCCTGCTGCTGACCGAGGGCGGTCAGCGACGGTCCTGGGATCGTGGTGTCGATGAAGCCCGACGCATTGCCAGCCGACTCACCATGACGCACGAAGGTGATGGTGATGTTGTCGGCCGCCCACGCCGCGAAGGCGGTGGCGATGAACATGAAGGCGGCGGCAACGATGACCACCAGGCCCTGTAACGCACGTCGGATGGTGCGTTTGGGGCGCACTGAACTAGACCCGTATGGGTTGTACGGCATTAGGACTCCATCTGTAGCTCGCGATGAGCGGGCACGCGTGCGTGGTTGCATGTGTGCGGCAACACATTATGTACAGAGTGGTAAATCTGTATTGTCGACTCCGTTAATATATCCTCGCAACCAAGTTAAATCGATATTTGCTAGGCGTTATATGGTGCGCTCGCAAATAACGATCGGAATCTCTCGATCGGTGTACGAGCGGTAGTTGACGAAGTCCGGGTACATCGCATCGAGCTTCGGCCAGTACTCGTCGCGCTCGGCGTCGGTGGCGTCCCGAGCCGTGAGATACAGAAGTTCGCCGCCGATCTGAAACGTCACAGCCGGGTTGGCTTTGAGGTTGCCGTACCACGGCGGGTTGTTGGCGTGACCACCCCGCGAGGCAACGATGATTACTCGATCACCCTCGCGGAGGTACAGCAGCGGAGCTTCGCGCGGCTCTCCGGTCTTGCGGCCGGTCGTGGTCAGGATGCCTACCGCAGCACCATGCAGGAACTTGTCCCCGAACCGGCCATTGGTCTTCTTGTAGATCCACGTCTGCGCCCGCGACATCAATTTGATGATGGCTTCCACGCGGGGGGAGTTCAGCGACTCGATCTGCTTGGCGCTGAGGGGACGTGAAGGAGTGGTCACTATGACAACCTATCGGGACAGGAACGGTACGAGCTTGGCGTTGATGTGATGGATCTTCGGCGACCCACTGGGGTCGTCGGCTGGGATCACGAACGTTTCGTCGACGTGCGAGCACACCCGCCACCCAGCGAGCCGCGGTTTGGTCAGCACATCGAATTTGGCCCGCACGTTGTCGCCACTGACCGTGTACTCCGGCACGGTGGTGCCCTCGATCAACTTGAACTGCGGGCCACGTTCCAGGCTGCGGCGCAGGTGATCGGCATTGCGACCGGTCTTGATGCCGATCTCGATGCGGATGCAATCCGGGGTGAACGGCACGTCACCGGCCTGATGGCTGGACAGCGAATCGATGTAGGCCTGTGCCGCGGCAATCCGCTCCTGGTCCGAAAACCCCACGGGCTCAGAGCCGTTCGATGATGGTGCCGGTCGACAGCGCACCGCCGGCGCACATGGTGATCAGCGCCGTCGACTTGCCTGAGCGCTCCAGTTCGTGCAGCGCAGTGGTGATCAGCCGGCTACCGGTGGAACCGACCGGGTGGCCCAGTGCAATGGCGCCGCCGTTGACGTTGACCCGATCCATGTCGGCCTTGTGCACCTGCGCCCACGACAGCACGACCGACGCGAAGGCCTCGTTGATCTCGACCAGATCGATGTCGGCCATGGACATGCGGGCCTTTTCCAGCACCTTGGCGGTGGACTGCACGGGGCCGTCCAGGTGGTAGTAGGTCTCGGCACCGACGTTGGCCTGCGCGATGATTCGGGCGCGGGGCTTGAAGCCCAGTGCCTTGGCCTTGTCTTCGTCCATCCACAGCACGGCGGCAGCACCATCGGAGATCTGCGACGAGGTACCCGCGGTGTGGATGCCGCCCTCCATCACCGGCTTGAGCTGGGCCAGGCCCTCCAGTGTGGTGTCGCGCAGACCCTGGTCGCGAGTGACCATGTGCAGCTCGGCGGTCGGCTGCTTGTTCTCGTCGATGACCGGCGCCTCGATGGGAGAGATCTCACGGTCGAATCGGCCTTCGGCCCAGGCCTGCTTGGCCCTGGCCTGCGAAGCGAAGCCCAGTGCGTCGACGTCGGCGCGGGTGATGCCACGGCGCTTGGCGATGCGCTCGGCGGCCTCGAACTGGTTGGGCAGGTCAATGTCCCACGACGCGGCGCGGGCACCGCCACCGTTTGCACCCAGGGGCACCCGGCTCATGGCTTCGATGCCGCAGGCGATGCCGATGTCGATGGCACCGGTGGCGATCAGACCGGCGACCAGGTGGTTGGCCTGCTGGGCGCTGCCGCACTGGCAGTCGATGGTGGTGGCGCCGACGTGCTCGGGCAGTCCGGCGACCAGCCAGGACTGCCGGGTGATGTTGTTGCCCTGCTCGCCGTACTGCGTGACGCAGCCGCCGATGAGCTGTTCGATGTCGCCGGCGTCGAGACCGGCCTTCTCCACAAGGGCCTTCTGGGTGGCGCCCAGGAGTTCGGTGGCGTGCAGACCGGACAGCCAGCCGGCCCGCTTTCCGATCGGGCTGCGGGTGGCTTCGACGATGACAGGATTACCCATGTCGTCAGGCTAGAACACGTTTCATTACTCTGACAAGCGCTGATGCGGCCATGCCTTTTATCTGCGGCTACGGCGTGTTTCAATGGTCGCAACTGGCACTAGAAGGATTTGTCCCGGGACCACAAAGTTCCTGTGGCTCACGATTCTCGAGGAGACATGTAATGCCCTGCCCGATCCCCCACGACCTCGACTTGCTGGACGCCAACCTCAACCTGGAGCGCCTGCCGGTCGAAGAACTCGCCGAGCTGCGCAAGTCCGAGCCGGTGCACTGGGTCGACGTGCCTGGAGGCACCGGTGGCTTCGGTGACAAGGGCTACTGGATAGTCACCAAGTACGACGACGTCAAAGAGGTCTCCAAGCGCAACGATATCTTCGGCAGTTCGCCCGACGGCGCCATCCCGGTGTGGCCCCAGGGAATGACCCGCGACGCCGTCGACCTGCAGAAGGCCGTGCTGCTCAACATGGACGCCCCGCAGCACACCCGGCTGCGCAAGATCATCTCCCGCGGTTTCACCCCGCGTGCCGTCGGACGGCTGCGGGCCGAGCTGGCCGAGCGGGCCCAGAAGATTGCCGAGAACGCCGCGGCGTCCGGCTCCGGTGACTTCGTCGAGCAGGTCTCGTGCGAGCTGCCGCTGCAGGCCATTGCCGGTCTGCTCGGTGTCCCACAGGAGGACCGCGACAAACTCTTCCGCTGGTCCAACGAGATGACCGCCGGCGAGGACCCCGAGTACGCCGATGTCGATCCGGCGATGTCGTCGTTCGAGCTGATCACCTACGCCATGAAGATGGCCGAGGAGCGCAAGGCCAACCCGACCGACGACATCGTCACCCAGCTGATCGAGGCCGACATCGAGGGCGAGAAGCTCTCCGACGACGAGTTCGGCTTCTTCGTGGTGATGCTCGCGGTGGCCGGCAACGAGACCACCCGTAACTCGATCACCCACGGCATGATCGCCTTCGCGCAGCACCCCGAGCAGTGGGAGCTGTACAAGAGGGAGCGTCCGGAATCGGCCGCCGACGAGATCGTCCGTTGGGCCACACCGGTTTCGGCGTTCCAGCGCACCGCGCTGGAGGACACCGAACTCGGCGGCGTGAAGATCAAGAAGGGCGAGCGGGTGGTCATGTCCTACCGCTCGGCCAACTTCGACGAAGACGCGTTCGAGAACCCGAACACCTTCGACATCATGCGGACGCCGAACCAGCATGTCGGTTTCGGCGGCACCGGTGCGCACTACTGCATCGGCGCGAACCTGGCCCGGATGACCATCAATCTGATCTTCAACGCGGTTGCCGATCACATGCCTGACCTGAAGCCGATCGGCGAGCCGGAGCGGTTGAAGTCGGGCTGGCTCAACGGGATCAAGCACTGGCAGGTTGACTACACCGGTAAGTGCCCGGTTCAGGCCGGCGCGTCGGCCACTTCGGCTCCCGCCGGCGAGTCGGCAAATCAGGCCTGAGCCAACCGCTCATCACTTTCGTTCGAATCAAGGAGGATTCGGGTTGGATTTCACACCGAACCCGGAACAGCAGGCTGTCGCCGATGTGGTGACTTCCGTGCTGGAACGGGAAAATAGTTGGGACGCACTGGTTTCCGGCGGCGTTGCGGCACTTGCAGTGCCGGACCGGCTGGGTGGCGATGGACTGGGGCTGCTCGAGGCGGCCACCGCGCTGACCGAGATCGGTCGCCGTGGCACCACCGGTCCGGCTCTGTCTACCATCGGGCTGGGCCTGGTGCCGCTGCTGGACCTGGCTTCTGAGGCGCAGCAGGACCGCTACCTGGCCGGCGTCGCCAAGGGTGCCCTGCTGTCTGCGGCACTCAACGAGCAGGGCAACCAACTGCCGGAGAAGCCGTCCACCAGCTTTGCCAGCGGCAAGCTCAACGGCACCAAAATCGGTGTGCCATATGCCGAAAGCGCGCAGTTCCTGATCGTCACGGCCGATAGTGCAGTGGTCGTGGTCTCGCCTTCCGCTGCCGGTGTGACGGTGACCAAGACCCCGACCGCCAACGGCTCGGACGAATACGTGGTGACCTTCGCGGACGTCGCGGTCGCTGACGAGGACGTGCTCGCAGGTGCGACCGTGACCCGGGTCAACGAATTGGCGCTGGCCATGACCGGCGCCTTCGCGTCCGGTCTGGTGGCCGGGGCCCTCCGTCTGACCGCCGACTACGTCGCGACCCGTGAACAGTTCGGCAAGCCGCTGTCCACCTTCCAGACCGTGGCCGCTCAGCTGTCCGAGGTCTACATCGCTTCGCGGACAATCGATCTGGTGGCTACCTCGGTGGTGTGGCGACTGTCTGAAGACTTGGACGCCGCCGAGGATCTGGCCATTCTGGGCTACTGGCTGACCTCGCAGGCTCCGCCGGCCATGCGGTTGTGCCATCACCTCCATGGCGGTATGGGTATGGACATCACCTACCCGATGGACCGCTACTACTCTTCGATCAAGGATCTGACCCGCTTGCTCGGTGGTCCGTCGCACCGTCTGGACCTGGTGGGGGCCGAGCTGGGCGAGCGAAGCGACGGGAAAGCGGTCCTGGGCGAGCGAAGCGACGGGAAATAAGCATGTACATCGAACTGACTCCGGAACAGCGCAAGCTGCAATCCGAACTGCGGGAGTACTTTTCGACGCTGATCACGCCCGAAGAGGCGGCGGCGATGGAGACCGACCGGCACAACGCCGCCTATCGCGCGGTGATCAAGCGGATGGGCTCCGACGGCAAGCTCGGTGTGGGCTGGCCCAAGGAGTACGGCGGCCTGGGCTTCGGTCCGATCGAGCAGCAGATCTTCATCAACGAGGCCAACCGCGCCGACGTTCCGCTGCCGATGGTCACCCTGCAGACCGTCGGACCCACCCTGCAGCTGCTGGGCACCGAGGAGCAGAAGAAGAAGTTCCTGCCCGGAATCCTTTCCGGTGACGTGCATTTCGCGATCGGCTACTCCGAGCCCGAGGCCGGCACCGACCTGGCGTCGCTGCGCACCACCGCAGTGCGTCACGGTGACGAATACATCGTGAACGGTCAGAAGATGTGGACCACCGGCGCACATGACGCCGACTACATCTGGCTCGCGTGCCGCACCGACCCGACGGCGGTGAAGCACAAGGGCATCTCGATCCTCATCGTGGACACCAAGGACCCGGGCTACTCCTGGACCCCGATCATCCTGTCCGACGGTGCCCACCACACCAATGCGTCGTACTACAACGACGTGCGGGTGCCCGCCGACATGCTGGTCGGTGAGGAGAACGGCGGCTGGAAGCTGATCACCACCCAGCTCAACCATGAACGGGTGGGCTTGGGTCCGGCCGGCCGCGTCGCGGGCATTTACGAGCAGCTGCACGCCTGGGCCGCCAAGCCCGGCTCCGATGGTGTTGTCCCGCTGGATAATCCGGAGGCCAAGCGGCTGCTGGGACAGATCAAGGCGATCTGGCGGCTCAACGAACTGCTCAACTGGCAGGTGGCCGCGTCCGGCGAGAACATCGCCGTGGCCGACGCCGCCGCGACGAAAGTCTTTTCCACCGAACGCATTCAGGAAATCGGGCGGCTGGCCGAGGAGGTTGTCGGTCGCTTCGGCAACCCGGCCGATGCCGACACCGCCGAACTGCTGGTGTGGCTGGACAAGATGACCAAGCGCAACCTGGTCATCACCTTCGGTGGCGGTGTCAATGAGGTCATGCGCGAGATGATCGCGGCATCGGGCCTCAAAGTGCCACGGGTTCCGCGGTAGAACAGGGGATCTGACGATGAGTGACCTCAAGGCCGGGATCGACGAGATCATCGCCGCTGGACGCGGCAAGCCGACGGTGAGCCGGGATCCGGTGAATCAGCCCATGATTCACCACTGGACCGACGCCATCGGCGACACCAACCCGATATACGTGGACGCCGAAGCAGCGCGCGCGGCCGGCCATCCCGGCATTGTCGCGCCGCCGGCGATGATCCAGGTGTGGACCATGATGGGTCTCGGACGTACTCGCTCCGACGATGACCCGCTGGGCCGGGCCATGAAGTTGTTCGACGACGCGGGGTATGTCGGTGTGGTCGCTACCAACTGCGACCAGACATATCACCGCTACCTGCAGGCGGGTGAGCAGGTTGCCATGAGTGCAGAGATCGTCAGCATCATCGGTCCCAAGCAGACCGCGCTGGGTGAGGGCTACTTCATCAACCAGAAGATCCGCTGGCACGTCGGCGACGAGGAAGTCGCCGACATGGATTGGCGCATCATGAAGTTCCTGCCGGCCAACAAGCAGGGCAAAGCGGCAGCTGAAACCGGTTCGGTCCCAGCCGATCTCGATCCGGACAAGCTGATGCGCCCGGCGTCGTCGAAGGACACCCAGTTCTTCTGGGACGGCGTCAATGCGCACGAACTGCGGATTCAGAAGCGCCCGGACGGCTCACTGCAGCACCCGCCGGTGCCTGCCGTCTGGAAGGACTACAAAGCGCCGGTCGCGCCTTCCGATTATCTCGTCGCGTCTGGCAACGGCACCGTCTTCAGTTACGTGGTGCACCACGCGCCGAAGGTGCCGGGTCGTACCCTGCCGTTCATCATTGCTCTCGTCGAACTCGAAGAGGGTGTGCGGATGCTCGGTGAGTTGCGCGGCGTCGAGCCGGACGAGGTGAAGATCGGAATGCCGGTCCAGGCAACGTTTATCGACTTCCCGGACAGCGAAGTCAGCCCGGCATGGAGCCTGTACGCATGGGAGGCAGTCAAGTGACCGCACCTCAATCTGATGTCGCTGCAGGGGCGGCTGCGGCCGTGGGCACCAAGCTGCCCGATTTGTCCATCTACGGTGACCCGACATTCATCGTCTCCACGGCCATCGCGACCCGCGATTACCAGGACGTGCACCACGACCGGGATAAGGCACAGGCCAAGGGCTCCAAGGATATTTTCGTCAACATCCTGACCGACACCGGTCTGGTGGGGCGGTACGTCACGGACTGGGCTGGGCCGAAGGCCGTCATCAAGTCGATCAAGCTGCGGCTCGGTGTGCCCTGGTACGCCTACGACACCATCACGTTCCGTGGTGAGGTGACCGCTGTCGACGGTGAGTTGGTGACCCTGAAAGTGGTGGGCAGCAACAGCCTTGGCGATCACGTCATCGCCACCTCGACCCTGACTTTGGGAGGCGCGCAGTGAGCATCTCCGGTAAGGCGGTCATCGCCGGTATCGGTGCGACCGACTTCTCGAAGAATTCCGGCCGCAGTGAATTGCGGCTGGCCGCCGAGGCAGTTACCGATGCGTTGAACGATGCGGGCTTGTCGCCCAAGGACGTTGACGGTTTGGTGACTTTCACCATGGACTCCAACCTGGAGACCGCGGTGGCCCGGTCGACCGGGATCGGCGAGCTCAAGTTCTTCAGCCAGATCGGCTACGGCGGCGGGGCCGCGGCCGCTACGGTGCAGCAGGCGGTGCTCGCGGTGGCCACTGGCATCGCGGAAGTTGTGGTGGCTTACAGAGCATTTAATGAGCGTTCGGAGCACCGCTTCGGCCAGGTGATGACAGGGCTGACCGTCAACGCAGACTCCCGCGGCGTCGAGTACAGCTGGTCCTATCCGCACGGGCTGAGCACTCCGGCCGCCTCGGTGGCCATGATCGCTCAGCGCTACATGCACGAATACGGCGCCACCAGTGCTGATTTTGGCGTGGTGTCGGTGGCCGACCGCAAGCATGCGGCCACCAACCCGAAGGCGCACTTCTACGGCAAGCCGATCACCATTGAGGAGCACCAGAATTCGCGGTTCATCGCAGATCCGCTGCGCCTGCTGGACTGCTGCCAGGAGACCGACGGTGGCGTGGCCATCGTCGTGACCACACCGGAGCGGGCCAAGGATCTCAAGCAGCGGCCGGTGATCGTCGAAGCGGCCGCGCAGGCCGCCGGCGAGGACCAGTTCACCATGTACTCGTACTACCGCGACGAGCTCGGCCTGCCCGAGATGGGTCTGGTCGGTCGGCAGTTGTGGGGGCAAAGCGGACTGACGCCGAACGACATTCAGACCGCGGTCATCTACGACCACTTCACCCCGTACACGCTGCTGCAGCTTGAGGAGCTTGGCTTCTGCGGCAAGGGTGAGGCCAAGGACTTTATCGCCGGCGGCGCTATCGAGCTGGGTGGCCGGTTGCCGATCAACACGCACGGCGGCCAGCTCGGTGAGGCCTACATCCACGGCATGAACGGCATTGCCGAGGGCGTGCGACAGCTGCGCGGTACGTCGGTCAACCAGGTGTCGAACGTCGAGCACGTGTTGGTCACCGCGGGTACCGGTGTGCCGACGTCGGGGCTGATCCTGGGCTGAGTTTCTTCGGCCAGCGACTGCAAAGTGCCCCAAACCGCTTGGTTTGGGGCACTTTTATGCCTGCTCGGCGCTCGGGGAGATTCGCGTCGGGAGCGTTAGCTGCGGGCGGTAGGCTCAAATCGGCGCGGTATGTGTGCGGAAGGGGGCCGTGTTTATGGGGATTCAGCCGGACAGCAGTCCGTACGGATCGCAGACGGTGACGGGGCCGGGGTGGCCGAACGTCGAAGAAGAGCAGCTTCAAGAGGCGGCTGCGCACTATCAAAAATTGGCCACCAAGATCACCGGTTCCGTGGTGCCACGGCAGCACAGCCAGTTGATGAGCCTGACCGACCAGTGGACCGGCGCCGGCTCGTCGGCGGCCGCGGGCGAGGCCGGCACCATCATCGGCGGACATGAGGCCAACGGCGCGCAGGCTGCGGCTATCGCGGCCAAGCTGCAGACCATGGTGGCCTCTGTGATCAAGACGAAGAACCTGGTCAATGCCACTGCCGAGGAAGTCCAGCAGGAGTGCATGGCGTTGTCGGCGGCGCCTTTTCCCAATGTGCAGGAGTTGATCCAGAGCCGGATCAAGATGGGTCTGTCGGAGAACACCGCCGCGGTGACGGCCAGCGCAACCGAGGTCGCGAATGCAGTCGGGGCGCCGCCGAGTATTCCGATGCCCGGCGTGCCGCCGCAGGTGGCCCAGACGGCGGAGAAGACGGCGAAGTCGGCTTCCAAAGGCGGCGACCAAATGGGCCAGATGATGGGCCAGATGATGCAGATGGCTGGGCAGGTGCCGCAGATGCTGGGCCAGCTGCCGCAGCAGATGATGCAGCCGTTGCAGCAGCTGTCACAACCGCTGCAACAGCTGACGTCGCTGTTCCAGGGCGGCGGCCAGAGCAAGGCCGGACTTGGTGCCTCGCCGTTCAATGCGTTTTCCAACCATCCGTTGGCCGGCGGGTCCGGCGCGGCAAAAGGCGCGGGGCTGATGAAGGGCGGCATGCCCGGTGGCGGGGGCGAGGTCAGCGCCGCATCAGCGCAGACGCCCTTGTTGGCCAAGATGGTTGGTGCCGGCCCTGCTGCCACCGCGGTGCCCGCGGGTGTGGCGCAAGGTTCGATTGCCGCAGGCGCAGCCCCGGTAACTGCCGCCGCAGGCATGGGCGTCATGGGTGCCATGGGCGGGATGGGACAGCGAGGCAGTGAGGGTGGCGGTGGCCGTATCAGTGCGCTGGCCGTGCCTGATGCGCTGGACCACGGCTCTTATGACGAAGACACCGACGACGACTGGTGAGTGAAGGGAATTTAGCGCGATGAGTATGTCGCCCATGCAGACGCCCGACAACATCAGTTGGTCTCCGGCGTCCGTAGAACTGCCCGATATGCCGATGATCCAGCCCGGTGAGGACGCGATGAGCGCGACCATCGCCGCGGTATTGCCGACCATGGCAGCTGACATGACCGCCAATGTTGTTGCGCTGCAGGCCAAAGAAGGCATGTTCTCCGGCAAAGTTGACGCCGCGCAGTCCGCGTATACCAACTCCGATGACGCCGGTGGCCAGTCGGTCGGACAGATGGGTCAGATGCTCGGCCAGCTCGGGCAGATGGGCCAGCAGGCAGGCCAGATGGCCGGCCAGGCGGGTCAGATGAGTCAGGGTCTGGGCCAAGTGGGCCAGTTCGGCTCGATGATCCAGCAGGCCATGGGTAAGGGCGGCGGTGGTGAGGGCGCACCCGGCGGCGAGCCTGATTCTGGCCAGCCTGGCCAACCCGGCGGTCCCGGTGGGCCGATGACACCCGAGCAGCGTCAGGCCCAGCAGGATCAGCGCGAGAACCAGCAGAACGACCGTCAGCAGCAGCAGGACACCCGCCAACAACAACAGGACAATCGCCAGCAGCAGCAGGACCGGCGTGAGGTCAGGCAGGATGCCCGCGACGCGCAGCACGCCGCGGCCGGTCCGTCGGCGCCGACCCATTCGGCACCGCCGCTGGCCGGCCCGGGCCCCGGCTCATCCAATGCCAGTCCGCCGCCGGTGGCCCCGGTCACCCCGCCGCGCCACGGCGGTGGGAACGCCGCGCGGGACATGTAAAAGTTTCAAAGGGCAAGCAACACAAAAGAACTGGGGCCGGTCGCAGATTGCGACCGGCCCCCGTTCTTTGTTGACTGAGCCGTTAGGAAGCCGGCGCCGGGGCGACCGGAGCAGCGTTTCCGGCTGGAGCCGCGGTTGCCGGGCCGGCCTGCGTATTGGACGCGGGCTGGGTACCGGGAGCGGCGGCAGCTGCCGGAGCCTGCGGGGCGGCAGGAGCTACCGGAGCCGCGGGAGCCTGCGGAGCAGCCGGAGCCTGAGGTGCAGCAGCCGGAGCCTGCGGAGCAGCGCCACCGGCGGCGGCAGCGGCACCCGGGCTCGCCTCCGAGGCGGTCGGCACGGCTGCAGGAGCAGGAGCGCCGGCAGCGGGAGCCGGAGCACCCTCGACAGGCTGAGTGCCAGCGGGAACCGGAGCGCCTGCAGGAGCCGGGGTCGGGCCGGCAGCCGGGACGGTGGCGGGCTGGCCGGCTACGGGCTGCTGGCCGCTTGCCGGAACGGCGGCGCCGGGGGTTCCGGTGGGCACTGCATTGCCGAGGCCGGCTGCGACAGCCGGAGGCGTGGTGGACGCGCCGGCGGCAGCGGCGGCCGGGGCGGGGGTGGGCGCTGCGGCCGGAGCCGGAGCAGCGGCCGGTGCAGCGTTACGAGCGGGAGCGGATGCCGGCGCGGGGGCACCCTGGGCAGCCTCGGCGCCGTGCCACTTGAGCAGGTCCTGGCCGCTGTTGGCGAACACGACGGACTCAGGCGCCGGGCCGGTGACGTCGAAGTAGATCTTGCCGGTGGTCTTCTGGCCCTGGGACAGGCTAGCGGGGTTCACGCCCTGCGGGCTCGCGATACCGAACAGCACGCGGTAGTTCTGCCCCTCGGAGGTGCGAGCGTTGAAGTTGGAGACCACCGGCGTTGCGCCGCCCTGGATGGCCTCGTCGGTGGCGGTGGCCTCCCACAAGGTGCCGTTCGGGGTGTAATCGATAACGTCGGTGCTCGGCTTCAATCCGGCGATGGTCCAGCCCTGCACGCTGTCACCGTTAACCAGCTTGACTTGCTGGCCGATGCTGGTCTTGTTTACGTCGGCGTTCTGCGCGTCGGCAAACGCCAGCGGCGCGCCGAGCACACCGACTGCGCCGGCTGCCGCGATGGCAGAGGTGGTGATTGTCGTGATCTTCACGGTGTTGGCTCCTAAAGTCGTCCGCGGGCGGCTTCCCCCGACAGATAGGGTGGTCAGACGTAATCGAGTCGTTACTGACTGCTACGAAAACTAGCAGGTTATGAGTCCGCTGTGGATGTGTACCCCGGCAACCGAAATTGCCGGGGTACAGCGGATTACGCGCCGCGTTTGCCCGATTGGCAGGGCCGCGGCGAGAACGGGGTCATGTTCCCGGTTCAGCAGTGAAGGTCAGGACGCGGTTAGCTCCACGCCAGACAATACGATGCTATTGTCGCGGCTCGGTACGGTCAGCACGCCCGTGATCTTGTCGCCGTCCCGCCACAGGTTTGCCCGCAACGTCTCGCCCGGGAACACCACGCCCGCAAACCGGGCGCCGTAGGACCGGACGCGGCTGGTGTCACCGTCCAGGATGTGGTCGACGATGGCCTTGCAGCCGATGCCGTAGGTGCACAACCCGTGCAGGATCGGCTTCGGGAAGCCCGCGGCTGCGGCGAATCCGGGGTCGGAGTGCAGCGGATTGCGGTCACCGCACAGCCGGTACAACAGCGCCTGCTGGGGGAGTGTCGGCAGATCGATGGTCAGGTCGGGCGCCCGGTCCGGCTCGGCAGTAGAGGTCGACTGGCCACGGTCGCCGCCGAAGCCGCCTTCTCCCCGCGCGAAGATGGAGCGCTTCTGTTTCCACAGCGGCGCGCCGTCCGGGGTGGTCACCGTGGTCTCCGACCAGATGACTGCGGCCTTGCCCTTGTCCCAGATCTCGGTGAACTTGGTGACGGCGCGTCCAGTGCCCGACGCCGGGATGGGCGCGTCGACGTAGACCGCCTCGCTGGCGTGCAGCACCTTGCTCAGCTCGACGTCGATGCCCGGGAACTGCACGGTCGGCGGCTCGGTCATGTGGAAGCTCTGCGCCACATTGCCGAAGGTCGGCAGCACCTGCGGGGTGTTGTCGATCAGGTAGCGCAGTTCCTTGGCGTCCATCGGGTCGGCGCCGGCGCCCAGGCCCAGGTGGTAGAGCTGGATATCGCTACTGGTCCAAGAGAATTCGACCGGGTCGAGCTCGGCGCCAATCGCCTCGTCGAGATTGATCGGCATGTCAGCCCTTTCCTGCCTGTGATCCGGCGATGTGCAGTGCCGCAAGGTAACCGAAGGTCATGGCGGGGCCGATGGTCCCGCCGGGGCCCGGGTAGGTGTGGCCCATGACCGGAGCACTGACGTTGCCCGACGCGTAGAGGCCTTCGATCACCGAACCGTCCTCGCGCAGAGCGCGCCCGTGGACATCGGTCACGATGCCACCCTTGGTGCCCAAGTCGCCGGGAACCATCTTGGCCGCGTAGTACGGCGCGTGGCTGATCTCGCCCAGGTTCGGGTTGGGCTTGTTGGTCGGGTCGCCGTAGTACCGGTCGTAGGCACTCTCACCGCGGTGGAAGTCCTGGTCCACGCCGCTGCGGGCGAAGCCGTTGAACCGCTCGATGGTGGCCTTGAGCGCGTCGACCGGCAGGTTGGCCGTGGCGGCAAGCTCCTCGATGGTGTCGGCCTTGACGATGACGCCGGACTCCATCCACTTCTTCGGAATGCGTTGTCCCGGTTGCAGACCCGCGAAGATGAAACGGTCGCGGTATTGCTGGTCGAAGAGCAGCCACGCCGGCACGTTCTCGCCCGGACCGTCGCCCTGGCCGTACTTGCCGCCGTACATGTGGTGGCAGGCCTCGACGTAGGGCATCGACTCGTTCATGAACCGCTTGCCGGCCATGTTCACGATGATGGAACCGGGGGAGTTGCGCTCGGACAGTGCGAACCACGGGGAGTCGACCAGCGGAACCGTCGGGCCCCACCATGCGTCTTCCATGATGTCCATGGCCGCGCCGAGCTTTTCGGCGGCCAGGATGCCGTCACCGGTGTTGGCCTTGGTACCGACAGTCCACTCGGTGGTGATGGGCTGGCGCTGGTATTTGGTGCGCATCTCCTGGTTGTGCTCGAACCCGCCGCTACCGAGGATGACCGCCTTTCGGGCCCGGATCAGTTGTGGCTCAGTGCTTTCCGGCGCATCGGTCTTACGGACATAGATGCCACGAACGACGCCGTCCTCGATGTAGAGGTCGGTCAGCGCGGTGTTCAATTCGACCGGGACGCCGGCCTTCTGCAGGCCGATGCGCAGCGGGGCGATCAACGCGCGGCCCATGCCGACCAGATTCTTGCCGGTGGCGTTGGCCCACACAGAGCGCACACCGACCTTGATGCTGCGCAGAACACCGCGAGGATGCCGCTTGAGCTGGTTCAGGCGCACGTAGTCCTGTTGCATCACAACCATGTTCAGCGGCACCTTGCCGTATGGCGGCTCCAGGCCTTCCATGTCGGCGCCCAGCTTCTTGGCGTCGAAAGGCTTGGGTTCGACAGACCGTCCGCCGGCCCGGCCACCCTCGACCTCTGGGTAGTAGTCGGAGTAGTTGGGCACCCAGCAGAGCTTCAGGGGTGAGTTCTTCAGGACGAACGACAGCATCTCCGGCCCGTGCTGAAGGTAGGTGTCGATCCTCTCGGCGGGCACCACATCGCCGACGATGTTGTGCAGGTAGGTGCGTGCCGCCTCGGGGGTGTCGGTGACCCCGTCACGCTTGAGGATCTCATTGTTCGGGATCCACACGCCGCCACCTGACCGCGCAGTGGAACCTCCATAGTGCGGTGCCTTTTCAACGACTACTGTCGAAAGTCCCTGATGGGCAGCGGTGAGGGCGGCAACCATGCCGGCCGCTCCGCTACCGACGACGACAACGTCGTACTCCTGTCCTGTCATGTAGAACACGTTATAGAATTGCCCGGCCTGTGGACAACTGCGCCGGTCCATGAAGTTAGGGGAATTCACGAATGCTGTCTGATGCTGTGCGTGCCGAACTGGCTGCCGCCTTGGCTCAGGCCGAGCGGAGCCGGGTGCCGATTACCCCGATGACCGACGAGTACCCGGACATGGACGTGGTCGATGCGTACGAGGTTCAGCTGATCAACATTCGCCAGCGTCTGGCCGAAGGTGCCCACGTGGCGGGACACAAGGTTGGTTTGTCCAGCGAAGCCATGCAAAAAATGATGGGCGTGGATGAACCCGACTACGGGCACCTGCTGGCCGACATGGAAGTGTTCGAAGACGTACCGGTGCAGACGTCCAAGTACCTGTACCCGCGGGTGGAGGTCGAGGTCGGCTTCATCCTGGCCGACGACCTGCCCGGGGCGGGCTGCACCGAGGACGACGTGTTGGCCGCGACCGCCGCGTATGTGCCGTCGATCGAGCTGATCGACACCCGGATCACCGATTGGAAGATCAAGTTGTGCGACACAATCGCCGATAACGCCTCCTCGGCGGGTTGGGTGCTGGGCAAGGAGCGGGTGTCGCCGAAGGACCTGGACATCTGCAACATCGACGCGGTGCTCAAGCGTGGCGGTGAAAAGATCGCCGAGGGCCGCAGCGACGCGGTGCTGGGCAACCCGGTCACCGCGGTGGCCTGGCTGGCCCGCAAGGTCGACCAGTTCGGCGTGCGCCTCAAGGCCGGTGACGTGGTGTTGCCCGGTGCCTGCATGCGTGCGATAGATGCACGTCCCGGTGACGATTTCGTAGCCGAGTTCGCCGGACTAGGTTCAGTCCACCTGTCTTTCGAGTAGACCCCAAAAGTTTCTTAAAGAGGAGCGTTCATGTCCAAAGCCAGTGTCGCCATCGTCGGTTCCGGCAACATCAGCACCGACCTGCTGTACAAGCTGCTGCGGTCGGATTGGCTGGAACCCCGCTGGATGATCGGCATCGATCCCGAGAGCGAGGGCCTGGCCCGGGCCCGCAAGCTGGGGCTGGAAACCAGCCATGAGGGTGTCGACTGGCTGCTTGCTCAGAGCGAGAAGCCCGACTTGGTGTTCGAAGCCACCAGCGCTTACGTGCACCGGGCCGCCGCCCCGCGCTACGAGGAAGCCGGCATCCGGGCCATCGACCTGACCCCGGCCGCCGTCGGCCCGGGTGTCATCCCGCCGGCCAACCTGCGTGCGCACCTGGATGCGCCGAACGTCAACATGGTCACCTGCGGTGGCCAGGCCACCATTCCGATGGTTTACGCGGTGTCGCGCGTCGTGAATGTGCCCTACGCCGAGATCGTGGCGTCGGTATCGTCGGCCTCGGCTGGTCCGGGCACCCGGGCCAACATCGACGAGTTCACCAAGACCACCAGCGCCGGTGTGCGCGATATCGGTGGAGCCAAGAGCGGCAAGGCCATCATCATCCTGAACCCGGCCGATCCGCCGATGATCATGCGCGACACCATTTTCTGCGCCATCCCGGCGGATGCCGACCGCGACGCCATCACGCAGTCCATCAAGGATGTGGCCGCTGACGTGCAGACCTATGTGCCCGGCTACCGGCTGCTCAACGAGCCGCAGTTCGACGAGCCGTCGGTGGTCAACGGCGGCAATCACGTCGTCACCATCTTCGTCGAGGTGGAAGGTGCGGGCGACTATCTGCCGCCCTACGCTGGAAACCTGGACATCATGACCGCCGCGGCCACCAAGGTGGGCGAAGAAATTGCGAGGGATCGCCTCGTCACATCAGGAGTTAAGGCATGAGCACCGCACTTCAACCAGGAGATATCTTCTTCGACGCCGCCTGGGACGTCCGGATGACGGACACCTCGCTGCGTGATGGTTCACACCACAAGCGTCATCAGTTCACCGGTGACGAGGTGCGCGCCATCGTCGGCGCGCTGGACAACGCGGGTGTGCCGGTCATCGAGGTGACCCACGGCGACGGCCTGGGTGGATCCAGCTTCAACTACGGGTTCTCCAAGACCCCGGAGCAGGAGCTGATCACCATTGCGGCCGAGACCGCGAAGAACGCCAAGATCGCCTTCCTGATGCTGCCGGGTGTGGGCACCAAGGAGGACATCCGGATCGCGCAGGGTAACGGCGGTTCCATCTGCCGCATCGCCACCCACTGCACCGAGGCTGACGTCTCGATCCAGCACTTCGGTTTTGCCCGGGAACTCGGCCTGGAGACCGTGGGCTTCCTGATGATGAGCCACACCATCTCCCCGGAGAAGCTGGCCGAACAGGCCCGCATCATGGCTGATGCCGGATGCCAGTGCGTGTACGTCGTCGACTCCGCGGGTGCCCTGGTGCTCGACGGCGTTGCTGATCGGGTGGCCGCACTGGTCGCCGAACTCGGCAACGACGCGCAGGTCGGTTTCCACGGTCACGAGAACCTGGGTCTGGGCGTGGCGAACTCGGTCGAGGCCGTGCGCGCGGGTGCCAAGCAGATCGACGGCTCTTGCCGCCGGTTCGGCGCCGGTGCGGGCAACGCGCCGGTCGAGGCGCTCATCGGCGTGTTCGACAAGATCGGCGTCAAGACCGGCATCGACTTCTTCGACATCGCCGATGCGGCCGAAGAGGTTGTTGCCCCGGCTATGCCGGCCGAGTGCCTGCTGGATCGCAACGCGCTGATCATGGGCTACTCGGGTGTGTACTCGAGCTTCCTCAAGCACGCGGTGCGTCAGTCCGAGCGTTACGGCGTGCCGGCGCACCAGCTGCTGCACCGGGCCGGACAGCGCAAGCTGATCGGTGGCCAGGAGGACCAGCTGATCGACATTGCGCTGGAGATCAAGCGCGAGCAGGCCGAAGCCGGGGCCTAAGCCTTTTCTGGCGCCGCGACTGTGTGGGCTATGCACGCCTCTTTGGGGCAGATCCAGTGCGTAGCCCACACACTCGCTGAGGAACACGAAAACGCCGGCCGTCCTTTCGAGAACGGCCGGCGTTGTGCGTTAGAGGTCAGCTGGTGACGGGGTCAACCGAATCGGAGGCCGATCTACAGCGCGCCACCAACTCGGCCAGCGCGACGGGCAGCCTATCGGCGATAGCTTGCGGATCAGGGAGCTGGTCGGTGCAGCTCAGCACGCAGATCTGCATCTGCCCCTCGTAGCTCCATCCGGTCATGTTCAGCCCCATCGGGAACACCAGCGGCCCGGTGGAGATCAGTTGCTCGACCGGCGCGCCGCCGAAGTACAGGCGCTGCGGTCCGCGCATGTTCGAGGCGATCATGCTGAACATCGGCCGCTTCTTGAGCTTGGCCCCGATGATCGGCAGACCCCGCGAATAGAACTTGAACAGCGGCCAGTACTCCATCCAGTCGTGCTGCAGCCAGGCGTCGCGCTCGCCCTGCACCTCGCGCGCCGTCTTGGTGGCCGATGCGATGGCACGCAGGCGGTCCACCGGGTCGGCGATCTGGGTGGCGAGTTCGACGTTCCATCGGGCCACCTTGTTGCCCCACGGGTCACCGTCTTCGGGGCGCATCGACACCGGAACCACCGCGGTCATGGGGTCGTCGCTGACGGCGCCGCGTGATGCCTGATATTCCCGCAGCACGGTGCTGCACAAGGCCAGGAAGACGTCGTTGAGGCTGACCTCGAAGGCCTTGGACACCTGCTTGATCTGCTCCATATCGCAGCCGCGGTAGGCGAATCCTCGTCGGGCGCTCAGCGGGTCGTTGAACGGCAGGGCCGGTGGGATGAAGGCCGCGGCGTAGCCAGGTTTGCCGGCCTTCTGCCGGCGGCGGATGGTGCCGGTGACCTTGGCGGTGCGGGCGACGATGCCGGGGAACCGGAGCAGTGCCCTGGTCTGGCTGCGGGCCACCATGCTGAACCACACCGGGGATGCGGGACGGTGTTCGTCGGGCGCTGGCTGCCGCGACGGCTCCGGCAACGTTGCCGACGGATCTGAGCTGTAGAACAGCTCGAGCAGGTGCTTCGAGGCCACGCCGTCGGCCAGCGCGTGATGCAGCTTGAGCACCAGGGCAATCCGGCCGTCTGCCAGGCCGTCGATGTACCAGAGCTGCCACAGCGGCCGGTTGCGGTCCAGCGGCTCCTCAAAGAGTTGGGCGATGGCCGCACCCAGTTCGGGACTGCCGCCGGGCGCCGCCGCAGTGGTGCGGCGGACGTGATAGTCCAGGTCGCCCCGGGTCCGGGTGATCCACCACGGCCGACCTGCGCCGACGCGCGGCGACATCAACTGCCACTGCAGCGGTTCCACCCGGTCGACCAGGCCCGGCACCGCGGCACGCACTGCCTCGAAGGTCAGCGGTACGTGACCCTGCGCCGGGTCCAGCACTGCGGCCTTGATGGTCTGCTGCGGCTGGACGTCGCTTTCCCATGCCAGGAAGCTGTTGTCCTCGCCTGATAAACGTCGCATGGCTCACTTGTACTCGTTTCGTGTGATGAATTGAACAAGCTGTCTCAGTCATCGGGACTTGCTGATGACCGATCTGTGTGTCTCGCCGTAGCCTTCGAGCCATGACAAGCGCAGGAGTCGAAACCGCCGACCGGATGGCTGCGGCTTTCGCGTCGATCGCCGACGGCACCGGCACTGCCGCTGACGTGCGGGCCAGCCTGAAGGCCAGCCGCAAGCCGGCCAAGCCGGTCGAGGTGGCCGGCGTCGTCGACCAGCGGATCGACGGTCCTGAGGGGCTGCAGACGATCCCGGTGCGCATCTACCGGCCGCTCGGCGCAGCCGAAGGCCCGCTGCCGGTGCTGGTGTACTTCCATGGCGGCGGATTTGTGCTGTGCGACTTGGATTCTCACGATTCGTGCTGCCGACGTCTATCCAATGGCATCGGTGCCGTTGTGGTTTCGGTGGACTATCGGCTGGCCCCGGAGAACCCCTTCCCGGCTGCGGTCGATGACGCCTGGGCTGCGGTGCAGTGGGTTTCCCAGCATGCCGCCGATCTCGGAGTTGACCCGCAGCGCTTGGTGGTGGCGGGTGACAGTGCCGGTGGAAACCTGGCCGCGGTGGTGGCGATGATGGCGCGTGATCAGGGCGCCCCGGCGATCGCATTCCAGCTGCTCATCTACCCGGTGCTCGATCAGCGCCGCAAGTCTTCTGCCAGCAGTGAGTATTCGAAATCCGGTAGTGCGCTAAGCGGCGATCACATGCGCTGGTTCACCCAGCAGTACCTAGGTTCCGATTGCGACCGCAGCGACGTGCTGGCGTCTCCGATCCTCGGCGACGTCACCGGACTGCCGCCGGCGCACATCGTCACCGGCGAGAAAGACCCGCTACGTGCCGAAGAAGAGCGGTACGCCGAGCTGCTGCGCGACGCCGGTGTCCCGGTGACGATCACCAACTACGACAACATGTTTCACGGGTTCTTCAACCTGTCTGACCACCTGCCGATCGCCCGGCACGCCACCGACGATGTCTGCGAAATCCTGAACGGAGTACTGAAATGCAACTGAGGAACAGCCGGGTCCTGGTCACCGGCGCCAGCCGTGGCCTGGGCAAGAGCATCGCCGAGTCGGTAGCTCGGCGCGGCGCTCAGGTTGCGCTGGTGGCCCGTAACGGTGACCAGCTGGAAGTGCTGGCCAAAGACCTCGACGGCAAGGCATATCCGACAGACCTGATGGATTCGGTGGCCGTCGAAGGATTGGTGGACCGTGTCGAGGCCGACGGCCCCATCGACGTGATCATCAACAACGCGGGCGTCGACCGGGTGGGCCGGTTCTACGAGGCCTCTGCCCAAGAGGTGCGAGACCTGTTGCAGGTCAACCTGATTGCGCCGATGGAGCTGTGCCGCCAGATGATGCCGCGGCTGCTGCAGCGCGGTCGCGGGCACATCGTCAACGTGTCCTCGATGGGTGCCATCTCCACGGGGCCGGGCGTCACTCTCTACGGTGCCTCCAAGGCTGGGCTGAGCCACTTCACTGCCGGCATCCGCTCTGAACTGCGCGGCAAGCCGGTCAACACCACGCTGGTGCAGATCGGTGAGGTCAAGACCGACATGATCGACCACATCCGGGAATTCGGCCCGGCCCGCCGGACCATCGAACGGTCGCTCAAATGGGGCATGCTGCCGCCGGAGGCGCTCGAGCCCCACGTGGTCGCCGAGGCCATCGCCGATGCCATCGAGCGCAACCGCAAGCACGTCATCCTGCCCAAGCGCATCGCGGCCATGGCCAACTTCACCGAGTTTCCACGCCGGGTCTCCGAGTTGATGCTGACCGGCATCGACCAAGACTCCGACTAACGCCAGGACCCGCACCCGACGGGTGGTGGCCGGCCAGCCACCGAATTGTCAGAATTCCCCGGCAAGATGGGGGCCATGGCAGGTGAGGTGACGGCGCGCAGGCATCGTGCGGGCTCGATGGAGCTGCTCTTGCTGGCGCTCATCGGCTTGGCGCTGTCCGGATCGTTCGTCACCGGTGTACTGGCTGATCACGCCCGATTGGCCGCCGCTGCCACGGTGTTCTGCGGGGTTTTCGTCCAGGCGCTGCCGTTCCTGGTGCTTGGTGTCATCGTCAGCGGTCTGGTCGCGGCGTACGTCACCCATGAGCGGCTGGAACGCTGGCTACCCGCCAACCCTGCCCTGGCAGTGGCCGTCGCCGGGGTCGGTGGTGCTGCGCTGCCGGGCTGTGAATGCGGTTCGGTGCCGGTGGCCCGCCGGCTGTTCAGCGGCGCCACGGGTGGGGCTGCGCTGACGTTCATGTTGTCGGCGCCGGCCATCAATCCTGTCGTTCTGGTGGCGACGGCGGTGGCATTTCCGGGTCAGCCGCAGATGGTGCTGGGGCGATGTGTGGCTTCGCTGCTGACCGCCGTGGTCATGGGCCTGTTGTGGCAGCGCCTGGGCCGAACCGAATGGGTAACCCGGACGCTGCCCGCCCATCACGACGACGATGCGTCACGGTTCACCATGTTCACCGAGGCCGCCCGGCATGACTTCCTGCAGTCGGCGTCGTATCTGGTAGTCGGCGCCGGCGCGGCCGCTGTATTGCGTTCGGTTGTACCGCAATGGGTTTTCGCGCACGTCGCCGGCAACCTGGTGGTCGGGATCGTGGTGATGGCCCTGTTGGCCGTGGTGCTGGCATTGTGTTCGGAGGCAGACGCTTTCGTCGCCGCCAGTTTGACTATGATCCCGCTGTTGCCACGGCTGGTGTTTCTTGTGGTCGGTCCCGCGGTGGACGTCAAGTTGTTCGCCATGCAGACCGGGGTGTTCGGCCGGGCGTTCGCGCTCCGGTTCGCACCGGCGACCCTGGTGGTGGCCACGGTGTGTGCCACTGCCGTAGGACTTGTGGTGTTGGGGGCGCCGTGAGCAGGGAGACGCAGAACGCCCTGGTGCTGCTGGTCGGGCTGAGCATGGGATTGATTGCGGTCCGAGGGAATTACCTGAATTTCGTCAAGCCGGCGCTGTTCCCATGGCTGGTGATCGCCGCGGTGCTGCTGGTTGCGTTGGCGCTGGTGAGCCTGATTCGTGATTTGCGTGGCGGTGCCGCTCACGGCCACCACCATCGGGGCATGCTGGCCTGGCTGTTGTTGATCCCGGTGGCGCTGACGGCCTTTGTCTCGGTGCCGCCGATGAGTGCTGTTGGGGCGACGGCTGTTTCGGCCGTGGCGGCACCGACGAAACGTGCGTTCCCGCCGTTGCCGGTCGATGGCATCGTGCCGCTACCGGAGCTGGTGATGCGAGCCGCGGCGGACTCCACCAATAGCCTTGACGGCCGGCTGATCACCGTGACCGGCTTCACCAGGGGTTCTGACCTGGCGCGGGTGGTGATCGTGTGTTGCGCTGCCGACGCGCAGTTGGCGAGCATGCATCTGACCGGCAACGTCGGTACGCACCCGGATGACACCTGGCTCAAGGTGCAGGGCCGGGTGGTTCCGGGATCGTCGAGTCCCGCCACGAATTTCATTCCGACCATGGAAGTGACCAGTGCCAGCCCAATCCCCAAGCCCCGCAACACCTATGCCTACTGATGACGAGCTGCGGCTCGGCCGCGGTGATGCCCAGGCCATCCTGCAACAGCTCGCGGGCCCCGACGCCGTCCTGCGCGACGACCAGTGGACCGCCATCGAAGCGCTGGTTGTTGGACGTCGCCGAGCATTGGTGGTGCAGCGGACCGGATGGGGCAAGTCCGCGGTGTACTTCATCGCGGCAAAGTTGTTGCGGGCGGCCGGTTATGGCCCGACCGTGATCGTTTCGCCGCTGCTGGCGCTCATGCGCAACCAAGTGGCCGCAGCAGACCGGGCCGGGGTGCATGCGGCAACCATCAACTCCGGCAACGTGACCGAGTGGGACGACATCCACGCCCGGGTTCGCGCCGGGGCGTTGGACGTCTTGCTGGTCAGTCCCGAGAGATTGAACAATCCGGACTTCCGTGACAACGTGCTGCCCGCGCTGGCCGCAGATGCCGGGCTTGTCGTGGTGGACGAGGCGCACTGCGTCTCGGATTGGGGCCACGACTTCCGACCCGACTACCGCCGGATTCGCACCCTGGTGGCGGAATTGGGCGCGGATATCCCGGTTCTGGCCACCACTGCGACCGCCAACGATCGCGTGGTGAACGACGTCGCCGAGCAATTGGGCGTCGGCGGTGGGACGGGTGACGGTGCCGACACCCTGGTCTTGCGCGGTGGGCTGGACCGCGAGTCGCTTCGGTTGTCGGTGGTATCGATCGGTACCGCAACCCAGCGGGCAGCTTGGCTTGCCGCCCAACTGGATTCGCTCCCAGGGTCGGGCATCATCTACACCCTTACCGTCGCGCAGGCACATGACGTGGCGTCGCTGCTGCGTGAGCATGGGCATCAGGTCGCTGCCTATACGGGATCGACCGACACGGCAGAGCGCGAACAACTCGAAGCGGATCTACTGGCCAACCGGGTCAAGGCGCTGGTGGCCACATCCGCACTCGGTATGGGCTTCGACAAGCCGGACCTCGGATTCGTCGTGCATCTTGGGGCCCCGTCGTCGCCGATCGCCTACTACCAGCAGGTAGGCCGTGCGGGCCGGGCGACCGACAGCGCCGAGGTGGTGCTGCTACCGGGCCCGGAGGATGCCGACATCTGGCGGTACTTCGCGTCAGTGGCGTTCCCCTCGGAGGCCATGGTGCGCAATGTCATCCGGGCGCTCGATACCGAAAAGCCTTTATCTACACCGGCTTTGGAGCCGCTGGTCGACCTGAACCGGTCCCGGCTGGAGATGGTGCTCAAAGTGTTGGATGTTGACGGCGCGGTGCGGCGCGTCAAAGGCGGCTGGCTGGCCACGGGCCAGGACTGGGCTTACGACGCAGACCGCTACCGGGCGTTGGATGAGGCGCGGCGTCGCGAACAACAGGCAATGCTCGACTACCAGGGCACATCCGAATGCCGAATGGTGTTCCTACGCAGCCAACTTGACGACCCAGAGCTGAAAGCCGGCGAGCAGTGTGGACGGTGCGATAACTGCTGTGGGTCGCGTTATGGCGTGGCGGTCGACGAGGCCGAGGTGCAGGCGACCCGGGAACGGCTGTCGCGCCCCGGTGTGGAGCTCGCGCCGCGACGGCAGTGGCCGTCCGGGATGACCAAGCTGGGGCTGAACCTGTCCGGCCGGATCAGTGATGGTCCCGAGGCGGGCAGGGTGATTGGCCGGCTGACCGATATCGGCTGGGGTGCTCGGCTGCGGTCGTTGCTGGCCACGGACGGCGAGGTGCCGGACGCGGTGGTGCAGGCTGCCGTCCAGGTACTGAAGGCCTGGGGCTGGGAGACCCGGCCGGTGGCGGTGATGGGGCTGGACTCTGATGGACATCCGCAGCTGATTCGGTCGCTGGTGGACCGCCTGGCTGAACTGGGGCGGCTGCAGAACCTGGGCACCTTGCAGTACCGGCCGCAACGGCGGCCGGTGACCGCGGCCAACTCGGCGTATCGGGTTGCCGCACTGGCAGATTCGTGGGACATACCGACCCTGGATATGACCGGTCCGGTGCTGCTGGTCGACGATCTGGCCGACACCGGCTGGACCTTGACCATGGCGGCTCGGGTGGTGCGAGCCGCTGGGGCGCCTGCGGTGCTGCCGTTCGCGATCGCGTCAGTCAGCTGAGTTGGCGCGCAGGCCAGTCCGGCTTTGTGCCGCCTAGCTGGGCGGTCAGTGTGTCGGCGGTGGCGACCAGCAGGCGCGCCCGCTTGGTGATCTCGGCGTCGGTCAGCGCGCTGCCGATGTGCAGCGACACTGCCATCACCTGATGCTGATGATGGTCGTACACGGGCGCGGTGATCACGCTGATGTCGTGGCGCTGTCGCGAGGTCGGTGATGCCTGCAATTCAGTGCGCAGATATACCCGCTCACCGATATCGGACACCAATTCCCTTAGCAGAGCCTGCAATTCGTCCGGCAGACTACTCGACATGCCGGCCATCAGGCCGTACAGTCGCCGCCCTCCGGGGGTCAGGCGTTCGACCAGATAGCCCGCCGAACGACATTCGGCGATCACCCGGTTGAGTCTGTCGGTCTCGGTGCGCAGCGGAATGGTCGGCGCTTTGCGCAGCCATGCCGCCAGCGCGGAGTCATCCCACAACACGAACATCAACCCGACCGGAGGCGCGAACGGGTAACTCTGGCCTACTCGGATCCCGACATCGACCCCAGGCGGTCCGACCAGTTCCAGCACGGTAATCCGGTCGTCGACCACTGCGGACAGCGCCACGGTGGTACCGCAGGCATCGGACAGACTGCGTAGCTTTCCGGTGGCGCCCGGGGTTACCCGCAGGGATTCCTGTGCGGTATGGCCGAGCGAAATCAGCTCCGGTCCAAGGCGATACGTCTTATCGCTCGGGTCGCGCAGCAGGTAGCCCGCATCGGCCAACGAGGTGACGATACCCAGGCAGGTGGGCTTGCTGAGGTCAAGGCGCCGGGCCAGTTCGGAGAGGCCGAACTGCTCATGCGGGTGCCGGGCCAGGAAGTTCAGTACGGCGATCACGCGCTCGGTGGGCGGCGACGCGCGGCCCGAATCGACCATGGTCGCCCTCCTTTGTGCATTGACGCCCGAGTGCATTGACGCCGACTGGAACAGGTTCTAGTGTCAGGTAGGAAACTCTACCACTACGTTCCAATATTGGAACGACTGGAGGATGTTGATGTATTCACAACCCTTGGCCGAGGCGATCGCCGAGGCCGAGCGTCTGGTCTCGGAGGCCCCGTTCATCGAGTCCGAGGCCGATCTGCTCGAAGGGCTGCAGTACCTGGCCGGCTGTATCGCCGCGTGCACTCATGTCGCGTTCGATTACGACAGGGACCACCCGTTCCTGCACAGCGGCACCGGACCATTCACCAAGATGGGCCTGGACAACCCGGACACCATGTACTTCGGGACCCGGGTACAGCCCGGCCACGAGTATGTCGTTACCGGACGCCGCGGCACCACCACTGACGTCAGCTTCCAACTGCTCGGTGGCGAGTACACCGACGAGAACGTGCCCGACAGCGAGACCGCTTTCGACGACCGCAAGCTCACCATCGCCGACGACGGCACCTTCGAATGGCGGTTCACCCCGGCCACCCCGTCACAGCTGGTGATCCGCGAGGTCTACAACGACTGGTCGGCGCAGCGCGGCAGCTTCGCGATCGCCCGCACCGACACCGCCGGCACCGCGCCCGAACCGTTGACCCGTGAACTGATCGAAAAGCGTTACGCCGTTGCGGGTAAGCAGCTGGTGCAGCGGGTCAAGACCTGGTTGCAGTTCCCCAAGTGGTTCTACGACAACCTGCCGGTCAACACGCTGACCGCGCCGCGGCTGACCCCGGGTGGTCTGGCCACCCAGTACTCGTCAGTGGGCCACTACGATATGACGCCGGGCCAGGCGATGGTCATCACGCTGCCGGTGTCCGACGCGCCATACCTGGGCTTCCAGCTGGGCAGCCTGTGGTACATCTCGCTGGACTACATCAACCACCAGACCTCGCTCAACGGCACTCAGGCTCAACCGGATCCGGACGGCAACATCCGGATCGTGGTGTCCGAGGCGAATCCCGGCGTCACCAACTGGTGCGAGACTCTGGGCCACGCCAAGGGTTACCTACAGTTCCGCTGGCAGCGAGTGTCGCGGGAATTGACCGCCGAGGACGGCCCGACATGCGAGATCGTCGATCTCTCCGAAGTCGCCGGCAAGTTGCCGTACCACGAGCACAACAAGATTTCCGACGAGGACTGGCGGGCTCGAATTGCGCTGCGCCAGAAGCTGATCAATGAAAGGATGGTGGGCTGAGCATGGCCGGTCTGCTGGATGGCAAGGTCGTGGTGATCAGCGGGGTCGGCCCGGCACTGGGCACCACGCTGGCTCGTCGTTGCGCGGAGAACGGTGCCGACCTGGTGCTG
This sequence comes from Mycobacterium sp. OTB74, assembly GCF_029892685.1. Taxonomy (GTDB): domain Bacteria; phylum Actinomycetota; class Actinomycetes; order Mycobacteriales; family Mycobacteriaceae; genus Mycobacterium. The sequence continues at coordinate 294,506 of NZ_JARXVD010000003.1, forward strand.
GCCGCCCGCACGGTTGAGCGCCTCGACGATGTTGCCAAGGAGATCACCGGGCTGGGCCGTCGGGCGTTGTCGGTCGGTACCGATATCACCGACGAAGAGCAGGTGGCCAACCTGGTGCAGCGCTCTGTCGACGAGTTCGGCAAGGTTGATGTGTTGATCAACAACGCCTTCCGGGTGCCCTCGATGAAGCCGTTCGCCAACACCACCTACGAGCACATGAAGGATGCCATCGAACTGACGGTGTTCGGTGCACTTCGGATGATCCAGGGCTTCACCCCGGCGCTGGAGTCTTCCAAAGGCTCTGTCGTGAACGTGAATTCGATGGTGCTTCGGCATTCGCAGGCCAAGTACGGCGCCTACAAGATGGCCAAGTCGGCGCTGCTGGCCATGTCTCAGACCCTGGCGACCGAGCTGGGTGAGAAGGGCATCCGGGTGAATTCCGTTCTGCCCGGATATATCTGGGGCGGCACGCTGCAGAGCTACTTCCAGCATCAGGCCGACAAGTACGGCACCACCGTCGAACAGATCTACGATGCCGCAGCAGCCGGCTCGGACCTCAAGCGACTGCCCACCGAGGACGAGGTGGCCTCGGCCATCCTGTTCATGGCCAGTGATCTGTCGAGCGGCATCACGGGGCAGACTTTGGATGTCAACTGTGGAGAATACAAAGCATGACGCGAGTAGTGAAGGTGGATCGCGGATGAGCGCGGCGCGTACCAACGTCGGCACCGTCGAGGATCTGCATGCCTCGGCGGTGAAGGCCTGTGGTCTCGACGATTTCGGCTCTGATGACGACAACTACATCGAAGCGCTGAGCGTGTTGCTGGAGTCCTATCAGCGCGACGCCGATCTGACCGAGCTCGGAAGCAAGATGCAGCGGTTCTTCACCCGGAACGCGCTGGTGGCGCGACTGGTGTCCAACGCCGCATTCAAGCAGTACCCGCAGCATGCCGACGTGCCGATCGAGCGGCCGATCTTCGTCACCGGACTGCCGCGCACCGGCACCACGGTGATCCACCGGCTGCTCACTGCCGATCCCGCACATCAGGGCCTGGAGATGTGGCTGGCGGAGTTCCCGCAGCCGCGGCCGCCGCGCGAAACCTGGCCGGACAACCCGGTTTTCAGTGCGCTCGATGCCCGTTTCAAACAGGCGCACGAGGAGAACCCGGACTACACCGGCCTGCATTTCATGACCGCCGACGAGGTCGAGGAATGCTGGCAGCTGCTGCGCCAGTCCCTGCATTCGGTGTCCTACGAAACGCTTGCGCATGTGCCCACGTATTCGCAGTGGTTGGCCCGTCAGGACTGGACCAAGTCGTATCAGCGGCACCGGAAAAACCTGCAGTTGATCGGGTTGAACGAGCCGGAAAAGCGTTGGGTGCTCAAAAATCCCAGCCACCTGTTCGCGCTGGATGCGTTGTTCCAGGTGTATCCTGACGCGCTCGTGGTCCAATGCCACCGGCCGGCCGAGACCATCATGGCATCGATGTGTTCGCTGGCCCAGCACACCACTGCAGGTTGGTCGAACACGTTCTCCGGCAAGGTGATCGGCGAAGACTCGCTGGAGACCTGGTCGCGCGGGCTGGAGTTGTTCAATGCAGAACGGGCCGATCATGACCCCAAGCAGTTCTGCGATGTGGACTACTTCGAGTTCATCAAGGACCCGGTCGGTGCCGTCGAGGGCATCTACCGCACGTTCGATCTGGAATTCACCGACGCTGCGCGCCAGGCGATTTCGGAAAGTCATACCGCAAGCCAGGAGGGACCGCGGGCGCCCAAGCACACCTACTCGTTGGCCGACTACGGCCTGACCGAGGATCAGGTCAAGGATCGCTTCGCCAACTTGTAGTTGCTGAACAGACACATATGTCCCCGACACGCCGAGCGTGCGGGGACATATGTGTCTGTTCGCGAGGGGTGGTGCCCCAGCTCGCGAAAACTCAGCCGTCGCCAGGGGAGGGGGTACTGGAGAACTCCTCCAGACACCCCTCGGCGACCGCATGCTTGATGCTGTCAGACATCCGTGGGCAGGACCGGCTACGACTGGGATCGCCACCGCTGGCCCGGATCTCGCCGAAGTACGCGCAGCGGTCCATCGCAGATGAATTCCATTGCACCGCAGTATGTTCGGGCCCCAACTTCTTCACCGAAACCGTGCCATGGCAGAACCGGCAGGACACCGGTGCCAGGCCGGCGGTCAGATAGCGAGTGCGATCAGCCTCGGTAGCAGCGTGCACTGCGGCTGCCCGTGCTGGTTCGGAAGCGAAATCTGGTGCCTTGGACCATGATCCCGAAGTCGGGGTGTCTGACACAACGTGGTCGTGCACCCCGTCGTCCTCGGCATGCCCCAACAGCTGCAGCATCGAGCGGGCCAGACGCTCGGCATCTGGCGTCTGGGCCCGCTCGTCATGCTGGGTCATCAGCTGGACTGCTCCGCAGATTCTTTCTCTTCAGCTTGCCGCTGCAGGTTCTGCTCGACCTCGACGTGCCACTTCTCGTTGGCCGCGGTGGTGTCGATCTCCAGCTCGAACCGGTCGGTCATGTCCGGGGTGACGTCCGCGACGTCGACGTAGAACTGCTGGTACCAGCGGCGCATCTGGTAGACGGCGCCGTCCTCTTCCACCAGAAGCGGGTTGTCGATGCGGGTCTTGTGCTTCCAGATCTCGACGTCCTGCAGGAAGCCCATGGACACGCCCTCGGTGAAGGCCTTGGAGAGCTTGTCGGTGGTCTTCTCGTCCATGCCCTTCGGCTTTTCGACGATGACGCCCCACTGCAGCATGAACGAGTTCTGATCCACCGGGTAGTGGCAGTTGATCAGGATCGACTCGGCCTTGAAACCGCTGTAGTTGTTGTGGAGCCAGTTGATCATGAACGACGGGCCGAAGTACGACGCCTCGGAATCCAGGTGCGATTCGCCGTACTGCGTGCCCATGCCGCCGATGTCCTGGCGGCCCACGTTATGCAGGTACTGCGAGGCGATGTGACCCTCGAAGACGTTCTTGAAGTACGTCGGCAGACCGAAGTGGATGTAGAAGAAGTGCGCCATGTCGGTGACGTTGTCGATGATCTCGCGGCAGTTGCTGCCCTCGATCAGCAGCGAGTTCCACCGCCACTCGGTCCACTCGTCACTGGCCGACTCTGGGATCTCCGGAATCCGAACCTCGGGCTGCGGCTCGTTGCCCTCGTGGTCGTGCCAGACAAACAGCAGTCCGCCGCGAACGTCGGTGTGCCAGGCGCGCGTGCGGGCCAGGCGTGGGGTGCGCTTGGCGTACGGCACCAGCTTGCACTTGCCGTCACCGCCCCAGCGCCAGTCGTGGAACGGGCAGGCGACCTCGTCACCTTTGATGGTGCCCTGCGACAGATCGCCGCCCATGTGCCGGCAGTAACCGTCGAGGATCTTCACTTCGCCCTGCGAGTCGGCGAACACCACCAGCTTGGTGCCGAATGCCTGGATCGAGTGCGGCTTGCCGTCCAGGAAGTCCTGCACCGGGCCCAGGCAGTGCCAGCCACGGGCATACCGGTCCGGCAGCGCGCCGGTATCAATCTCGCGAACTCCCGCGGTTTCGGTGCTCACCATGGCCTCCCAAATCTGTGCCTACTAACTAGAACACGTTACAGTTTTTGGGGCCTGACGCGCAACGCAAACGTCTCTACCTGCGACATATCAGGCTCATTCTCACTACGAGAGCAGCGCCGAGACTGCCTTGTGCACCAATTTTCGCCGATCTCTGACACACATGCGCACCTTCGGCCAACACTGGGCGCATGAAGCTCACGGTCTGTGCGGTCGCGGCGGTTCTGGCCGCCAGCGGTGGCGCGGTGGCTCAAGCGGCACCGCCAAACTTCCCGGACTTGCAGAATTTCGTCGTCGTGACCGCGTCGCACCAGGACACGTTTCAGAGCGGTATCCAACAAATGGTGACGTTCTCGACCCCGGACGGTGTGCGCTGCGGCATCCGCGCGCTGGGTGGGGTGGGGCCGACGGTGCGTTGTTACGGCCCGGTGCCTGGCCTCCAGGACGTCCCGGTCACCACCGATGCCAACGCCAAGTCTTCCTGCGATTTCGGCATGGCGCAGCTACGCTCGGCCAACCCCGGTGTGCTGAGCAACTACCGCGGTGACTGCCCGGACGACCTCGCGGACGCCGCGCCGCTGGCGCCGGGACAGAAGGTGCGGCTGGCGACGACCATTTGCGGCGTCGCGGAAGGCAATGTCACCGCCTGTATCGACAGCACCAACGGCGGTCACGGATTCGTCCTGCAACCCTCGGGGTCCTGGACGTTCTGACGGTTCCCTCAGCGCGCCGAGATCGACGTCTTGGCCGCTCTTACTCGTACTTTCGGCCCGTTTGTCCGCGTTTGGGCGGAAGTTAGCGCGGGGGTTCCCAGTAGGCGCGCAGTGCCAGCATCTGCCCGGCCTCGTTCACCCGATAGGTGAACACCCCTTCGGTGACGACCTGGTGCTCACCGAAGGTGATGACGATATTGCCGACGTTGGCTTCCTCGTCACCGCACTGGTAGGTGGTCAGGAAGTTGAACTCGAGCTTGTCGGTCGGGGCAATCGCCTTGTCCCAGAAGGCCGCGATGGCCTCCTTGCCCCGGTGGCCTTTGCCCTCAGGATCCAGAAAGGACGGTCCGATCGGGTCCTGCACGACGGCGTCGTCGGCGAAAACCGCCAGCCAGGCCTCTTTGTCTCGCGCCGCCACTGCGTCGCGAGATCGCTTGCCGGCCAGGTGAGCTGGGTGGTCCGGATCGGTGACGCTCATGTCAGTCCTGCCAGCCGGAGTGAATGTGGACGTCGGCGTACCGCTTGAGCGAATCCTTCTTCTTCTCGACCGGCGCATCGAACGCCAGGCCGTCGAAGATCCATGGGATGACGATGTTGTCCGTGACACCGGCCGCTGCCAGCTCGCGGTGCCCGTCCACGCCGAACTTGTCGATGCAGACCGCCTGGATCTCGAAAGGCACGTCAGCCCGGCCGTATTCGGTACGCAGCTTGTCCAGCTGGGTGACGGTGTCGGCGAGCTGGGCGCACGTCATCATGGCGCTGGTCCAGCCGTCACTGACCTTGGCGGCCCGCTTGAGCGCTACGTCGGTGTGCCCACCGACATAGAACGGAACCGGCTGCGACGGTGCCGGACTCATCTGCAGGCGCTCGAAATCGTAGAACTTGCCATGGAATTCGACCATTCCGCCGCCCAGAACGAGCTTGATGACCTCGATCATCTCGTCGACCCGAGCGCCGCGCTTGGCGTACGGCTGGCCGCACCACTCGAATTCTTCAGGAGCCCAGCCGATTCCGACACCAAAGCCGAAGCGGTTGCCGGTCAGGTTGGCTACCGAGCCAACCTGTCGGGCCAGCAGCAGCGGGTTGCGTGAACCTAGCTTCATCACGTTGGTGTAGAAGCGGATCTTGCTGGTCACCGCGCCCATCGCCGCGGCGGCGATGAGCGGATCGGCCCACGGGGTCTCGGCATTCCACATCCGCGAACCATCCGGTGTGTACGGATAGTCCGCGGCCTGCTTCTCCATGTAGAACAGCGAGTCCGGCAGCGCGACCGCGTCGAAGCCGACTTCCTCTGCGGTCTTGGCGATCTCGATGATGTCCTCGATCGGACCCATCGCCACACTGACGGTGTACTTCATCTTGGTCATGGCGTTACCCGGCCGGCTTGTCGCTGCAGACCACCCACATCGAGTAGTACTGCGCGCCACCGCCATACGCGTGGCCCAGGGCCTTGCGGGCGCCCTCGACCTGGTGGTCGCCGGCCTTGCCCATCACCTGGATTGCGGACTCGGCGAACCGGATCATGCCGGATGCGCCGATCGGGTTAGAACTCAGCACTCCGCCGGAGGCATTGAACGGGATCTTGCCACCGATCGCGGTCTCGCCGGCCTGCGTCAGCTTCCAGCCTTCGCCCTCGGGCGCGAAGCCCAGGTTCTCCAGCCACATGGGCTCGTACCAGGAGAACGGCACATACACCTCGGCGCAATCGATTTCGTCGATCGGGCTGGTGATGCCGGCGGCCTTCCACAGCGCCGCCGCTGCGTCGCGGCCCGCCTGCGGATTCACCTGGTCGCGGCCGGAGTAGGCCAGTGGTTCGGTGCGCAGCGAGGTGGCGTGAATCCAGGCCACGGGATGTCCCTCGGCAACGCGAGCGTCGGCGACTTCCTCGTTGCCGATGACCATTGCGGCGGCACCGTCCGAAGACGGGCACGTCTCATCGAAACGGATGGGATCCCACAGCATCTGGGACGCCATCACCTTCTCGAGCGTGATGTCCGGCTGGTGCAGGTGAGCGAGCGGGTTCTTGGCGCCGTTGAGCCTGTCCTTCACTGCGACCATGGCGCCGATGTTGTTCGGCGCACCAGAGCGGCGGATGTAGGCCCGTACGTGCGGCGCGAAGTAGCCACCCGCGCCCGCGCCCACCGGTTTGGTGAACGGCACGGGAATGGACAACGCCCACATGGCATTCGACTCGGACTGCTTCTCCCAAGCCATGGTCAGCACTCGGCGGTACTTGCCCGACTTGACCAGGCTGGCCGCGACGATCGCGGTCGAGCCACCCACCGAACCGGCGGTGTGCACGCGGATCAGCGGCTTGTTGGTGGCTCCGGTGGCATCGGCCATAAACAACTCGGGCATCATGACGCCCTCGAAGAAGTCCGGTGCCTTACCGACCACGACGGCGTCGATGTCGGCCATGGTGCACCCGGAGTCGGCGAGCGCCCGGTCTATGGCCTCACGGACCAGGCCGTTCATCGAGACGTCGGTGCGCTTGGCGACGTACTTGGTCTGCCCGGTACCGAGTACGGCGGCTTTGTTCGACATTATTTGCCCTCCAGGACGGCAATCAGATTCTGTTGCAGGGCAGGACCACTCGTGGCATGTGCCAGCACCCGGTTCGCGGTTCCGTTGAAGATGTGTTCGGCGGCGAAGCCGATGCGCTCCAGGCCGGCCGAGAACATCGGGTTGGCGGCCAGCGCGCCACCGGATGGGTTGATCTTGGTCGATGCGCCCAATCCGATTGCCTCGGTGAGGATCAGCTGCTGGTGGCTGAACGGCGCGTGCAGTTCAGCGATCTCGATCGAGTCGGTGTCGCCACCGGTCGCGGCTGAAGCAGACGCAGCGGTCGAGGTCGAGACGGTCAGGTCACGCGCACCCAGGATCGGGGTTTCGATGCGGTGCTCGAAACCGGTTATCCAGGCCGGGTTTTCGCGCAGCTCACGAGCCTTGTCGGCCGAGGCCAGCACGATCGCGGCAGCGCCGTCGGTGATGGGTGCGATGTCGTGCCGACGCAGCGGGTCGGCGAAGAACGGCCGGTCCAGCAACTCACCCACGCTCGAGGCGGCCTCGACCCGGTCGACGCGAGGGGACGCGGCGAACGAATCCAGTGCCACCTGAGCCATCTGCTCGGTGGTCCACTTGCCCGAGTCCAGCCCGAAGCGGGCCTGCAGGCCCGCCATCGAAACAGCGTCCGGCCACAGTGGCGCAACCGTATACGGGTCGGTCTGCAGGGCCAGGACCCGGCGCAGGTTGCCGGCGCTGCCCTTGCCGAAGCCGTACACCAGTGCGGTGTCGACCTCACCGGTCAGGATCTTCAAGTAGGCCTCATACAGCGCCCAGGCTGCGTCCATCTCGACGTGCGACTCGTTGATCGGCGGCACCGCGCCGATCGAGTCGATGGCCGAGATGAACGAAAACGCCCGGCCGGCAAGGTAATCCGACGATCCGGAGCACCAGAAGCCGATATCGGTCTGCTGCAGGCCCAACTCGGCGAACAGCTTTGCGAAACACGGCATCAGCATTTCGACGCCGTTGGTGGTGCCGTCGGTGCGGCGCACATGTGGGGCGTGTGCGAAGCCGACTACGGCAACGTCATTGGAAGTCATTCAAGTCCCTTTACAGGTGGTGCTTGTACGAGTCGTAGTCGGCGTCCGGTTCGCCGCTGGGCCGGAAGTGCGAGATGTTGTCGATGCCCAGGCCCCATTCGTCGCGGGGCTTCCAGACCGCCTGGACTCGCATGCCCATCCGGACGTCGGCCGCATCAATCTCGGTGACCAAGTGCAGGAACGGGATATCGGCGCCGTCGAGCAGCACGTATGCGGCCACATAAGGCGGCTTGATGCGCTGGCCGGGGAACGGGATGTTGATGATCGCGAACGTCGTCACCGTGCCGCGGTCGGGCAGTTCGATGAACTCGTCGAGCTCCATGCCGGTGGCCGGGTCGGCCTCCTTGGGCGGGAAGTACACCGGGCCCGGCTTGCCGTCGCGTCCGACCTTGGTCCGACCGCCCAGCAGCTTGCCCTCCTGCAGACCGCGCAGGAACACCGTCTCGGGATGCGAAGCGGTGTGCTGGATTTCGATGGACGACGGCACGACCAGCATGGTCACCGGGTCGCGGTCGTCGGAACTGGCGGACTCGACGGCCGGCTCTTCTTCGTCACCGGGTACGAAGTACGCGATGTCCGTGATCGCCCCGACGGGCTCGTCAACCCAGTGTGCACGCACCCGGTCGCCGGACTTGAGTGAACCTTCCGGCGCATCGACCGCGTGCAAAAGGGGGGTGTCGGCGCCGTCCAGCTTGATCAGCGCCCAGGCGAACGGACGCTGCAGCGGTTGGCCCTCCAAGGGATCGGGCTGCCAGGTCCAGGACACCACGGTGCCCACGCTGGAAACCGGAACGACCTCGGTCAGGGCGTCGTAAGTGACCGGGTCATACTCGGCGGGAGGTACGTGTACCCGGCCATCTGATCCGCGGGTGCCGACAATGCGTCGTCCACGTAGTGCGGTGAAGAATTGGCTGAGGACCGGACCGACTGAACGGGTGTAGTCGAATGACAGTTTCAGCGGAGCTGAAAGGGGCCGCTCATGGGCTTCCAACTGGGCCGGGCTGCTTTGGCTAGCGCTCACGGCATCGAGTAGAACAGGTTCTAACAATCGTGGCAAGGTCCGACCCGGACTCGCGAGAAAGGCAGTCGTCAATGAAGCTCGGTCTGCAGCTCGGTTACTGGGGTGCCAAGCCCCCTACAGATCACGCCACGTTGGTGGCGGCCGCAGAGGAAGCCGGTTTCGACACCGTCTTCACCGCCGAGGCGTGGGGCTCGGACGCCTACACACCGCTGTCCTGGTGGGGGCGGGAGACCAAGCGCATGCGGCTGGGTACCTCGGTCATCCAGATGTCGGCGCGCACGCCCACTGCGTGTGCGATGGCGGCCCTGACCCTCGATCACCTTTCCGGTGGGCGGCACATCCTGGGTCTGGGCGTCTCGGGTCCGCAGGTCGTCGAAGGCTGGTACGGCGCCAAGTTCCCGAAGCCGCTGGCCCGCACCCGGGAGTACGTCGACATCCTGCGCCAGGTCTGGGCGCGCGAAGCCCCGGTGACCAGTGCCGGCCCGCACTACCCACTGCCGCTGACGGGTGAGGGCACCACCGGTCTGGGTAAGCCGCTCAAGCCGATCACCCACCCGCTGCGGGCCGATATCCCGGTAATGCTCGGCGCCGAAGGGCCCAAGAACGTCGCGCTGGCCGCCGAGATCGCCGACGGCTGGCTACCGATCTTCTACTCGCCGCGGATCTCCGGCATGTACAACGAATGGCTCGATGAGGGCTTCGCCCGCGCCGGCGCCCGTCGCAGTCGCGAGACGTTCGAAATCTGCGCCACCGCACAGATTGTCGTCACCGATGACCGTCCGGCCATCATGGAGATGATGAAGCCGCACCTGGCGCTCTACATGGGCGGAATGGGCTCGGAGGACACCAACTTCCATGCCGAGGTCTACCGGCGGATGGGTTACTCCGAGGTGGTCGACGACGTGACCACGCTGTTCCGCAGCGACCGCAAGGACGAGGCCGCCAAGGTCATCCCGGATGAGTTGGTCGACGACTCCGCGATCGTCGGCAACCTCGACTATGTGAAGGAACAGATCAAGGCCTGGGAGGCCTCCGGCGTCACCATGATGGTGGTCGGGGCACGCTCGGTCGAGCAGATCAACCAGCTGGCTGAGTTGGTCTAGTCAGAAATCGACCATCCTGGACTAGACACTTCTTGCAATGTGTCTAGTCCTGGATCTAGATTGTCCGGGTGACCCGGACCACATGGTCAGCCGATCGGGTGAGCGTCGCCGAACGTCATCTCGAGATGACCGACGCTTCCCGAAACCATGGCGCGCTTCGGCAACCCCAGCGCCGCCAACTCTTTGGCGTACGGGTGATTGCCGAGGCGCAGTGTGGCACCGCCCGGGCGGAAGCGCACATTGGAATTGCGCATCTCCCAAGGCACTTCGCGGGTGGTGCCCTCGGCATAGGTGTAGGTGTTGAGCACCTGGGGCTTGGACGTCAGCTTCGACGGGATCGGCAGACCCGGCGCGAAATCCATGCGCACGATGCCGCTGCCCTCCACGGCAACGTCGAAGCCGAATTGGGCGCCTTCGCGAACGGTGAAGTCCGCCATGATCTTTGGGAATCCCCAGATCTTGCGGCCGGCTTCCAGCGTGAACTCCTGATCGACCGGCAGGTGGTGGATGAAGGCCGCAGCATCACCCAGCGCCTTGGGGCCACTCGCATTCGATCCCGGCGGATTGACCATCACGCAGGTACCGAACTCGTGGTAGGTACCCAGGTCGCCGTCGATGTAGCGGGCGAGCATCAGGTTGACCACGGCCTTGCCCGGCCGGTACTGGCAAACCCGCAGACCGCTGTAGTCGATCATCCGCTGCGCGGCTGCAGCGTCGACCGAGAACATCGCGGTGTGCACGTCGGCCTTGCGGATTTGGACCGGCATGGTCAGCACCGTGCCGGCGATGGTGTGCTGAGAAACAGACATGCGGGTCACTGTAAACCCGTTAACCAGAAGGGGAGTAGTACATGACGTCGATGATGACCAAGCCCGATGTCGATCTGACCGACGGCCGGTTCTACGCCGACGGCACGGCAGCGCGTGAGGCATACCGCTGGATGCGGGCCAACGAGCCGGTCTTCCGGGACCGCAACGGCCAGGCCGCGGCAGCCAGCTATCAGGCGGTGCTGGACGCCGAACGCAACCCCGAATTGTTCTCCAACGCCGGTGGTATTCGCCCCGAGCAGCCGGGCATGCCGTACATGATCGACATGGACGACCCCGCCCACCTGGTGCGACGCAAGCTGGTCAACGCCGGTTTCACCCGCAAGCGCGTGATGGACAAGGTGCCGTCGATCGAGAAGCTGTGCGACACCCTGATCGACAACGTCTGCGAGAAGGGCGAGGCCGACTTCGTCCGGGACATCGCCGCGCCGCTGCCGATGGCCGTCATCGGCGACATGCTCGGCGTGCTGCCCGCGGAGCGCGACAAGCTGCTGAAGTGGTCCGACGATCTGGTGTGCGGGTTGTCCTCGCACCTGGACGAGTCGGCAGCCCAGTTCCTGATGGAAACCTTTGGCGCATATACCGCTTTCACCATGGAGGTGATCGCTGACCGTCGTGCCAGCCCCACTGATGACCTGTTCTCAATCTTGGTGAACTCCGAGGTCGACGGTCAGCGGATGGAGGACGCCGAGATCGTCATGGAGACGCTGCTGATCCTGATCGGCGGCGACGAGACCACCCGGCACACGCTGTCCGGCGGCACCGAACAGCTGCTGCGCCATCGTGATCAATGGGAGCGGCTCATCGCCGACCGGGAGTTGATGCCCGGCGCCATCGAGGAGATGCTGCGCTGGACCTCACCGGTGAAGAACATGTGCCGGACCCTGACCGCGGACACCGTCTTCCATGGCACCGAGCTGAAAAAAGACGAGAAGATCATGCTGATGTTCGAGTCGGCCAACTTCGACGAGGATCAGTTCGAGAACCCCGACGAATTCCGGATCGACCGGAACCCCAACAGCCACATGGCCTTTGGTTTTGGCACCCACTTCTGCCTCGGTAATCAGCTGGCCCGTCTGGAGCTGCGCCTGATGACGCAGAAGCTGATGCAGCGCCTGCCCGACCTGCGGTTGGCCGACGGAGCGACGGTTCCGCTGCGCGCCGCGAACTTCGTCAGCGGTCCTGAGTCCATGCCAGTGGTGTTCACCCCGACTGCTCGGGTGCTCTGAGATTCGGCCGCCTGTCCAGTCAGTCACATTTGCCCCACGCGCCCCTAGCTGACGGGGTTGGGTGGAATTGCCCGCCTCTGTGCGACAAAAGCTTGCTGCAAAAGTTGTCGCACAGACGCGGGCAATCGGGACTTAACTTGGCGGCGGTGTTGATGTGGACGGTGTTGATGTGGCCCGTGTGGCTGTGACTTCGGCGCGCTTTGTTTCGGTCGCCCGTTTGGCGCGCGCGATCTGGATTGGTCGGCATGGGTCGACCGGCCCTGGCGCGAGGCATTGAGCCCGATCCTCGCAAGGCTACGTTTCGCGTCCTTGTCGGTGCCTTGCCGTACAACAGTCGTTGGCGCGCGTGTGCGTAAATGACTGAGCGGGGGTGCGATGACATCGTATAGCCGACTGATTTGGATGCGCACCGGTGTGCCCTGCGACTGGTGCGCGGCTATCAGGGGCTTTCTCTAGTCGTCCGCAGTTATTGCGGAGCCGCAGTTTCTGCGGTATAACTATTTATGTCCAACCGATACGAACGGATTCGCCAATATCTCGCTCAAGCGGAATCCGCCGAGTCCGCAGCCCAAGCCCTCCAAGAACTCCGGTCCGTGCTGACGGAGGTAAGTCAACTACTCGATGAGCAACTGGCCCGTGCCGTTGTCGATGACGAAATGTCGTTGGCGGCGGCAGGGAAAAACGCCGGCCTCACCGAGAACGCGGTCGGGCCACGCCTGGCCAACACCCCCAGGCTTGCCCCGTACGCCACCACCGAGGGCCGTGTCAGCGCCGAAGACGTCAAGCGTGCCCGCTACGACAAGCAGGCCAACAAGCCGCTGCCGCACGCAGCACCGTCCGAGCCGATGCGGTTCAAGCCACGCCGCTCCAGCAAGCCCACGTAACCCCGACGAAAGGAACCGCTCATGGCCAACCAGAACCTCACCCACCTGGTCTTCCTGCTCGACCGATCCGGATCGATGCAGTCGATCAAGTCCGACGTCATCGGCGGGTTCGATGCGTTCCTGACCGAACAGCGCTCGGGCGATGGTGAGTGCACCGCGACGCTCGCGCAGTTCGACCGGGAATACGAGGTTGTCTACCAAGGCATTCCACTGAGTGACGTCCCGCCGTTGGATCTGCAGCCGCGTGGAGGTACCGCACTACTGGACGCGATGGGCAAGCTCGTCACCGACACAGCCACGCAGATCAACGCACTCGCCGAGGATGACAAGCCTGGGACGGTCGTGGTGGCGATCATGACCGACGGTATGGAGAACTCCAGCCAGGAATGGAGCCGACCGGCCATCAAAGCCCTTGTGGAACAACAAACCTCGGCCGGGTGGGAGTTCCTGTACATGGGTGCCGATCAGGACGCGGTCGAGGTAGGCAAAGAGTTGGGTGTCAAGGCCGAGCAGTCCATCACCTACGCCCGAGGCAAATCACGTGAAGCAATGATCGCGGCGTCGGGAAATGTCCGCGGCTACCGCGACGCCAAGCGCGGCGACATTGGGGCGGCAATGCCCGCATTCACCACCAAACAACGCGCAGAGGTGTCGGACGACTAGTCATCTGATTGTTGTTGCACCACAACGATTAACCGGAGCGCCGACACGTGCTACACGGTTTAGTTCCTCGTCCAAGCCATCGGAAGGACCTGCATCAAACTCTACTACAGCCCCGAGTACGTCTGCGCGGCATACAGTTTCGACACCACCCGCAAAGCACAGTGGATCGCGGACTCTCTGGCAACTCGTTCGATCAAGGGTGTGGAAATTGTCGCTCCTGCCCCACTGACTCGCTCTGATTTACTGCATGCCCACAGTGGCGAATACGTCAATGCAGTCCGTACCGGATCGCCGAGTTGGCTCGCGGAGTCGCAAGGATTCCAGTGGGACGCGGCAATGTGGCCGATGGTGCTTGCGTCCAACGGGGGAGTGCTCGCCGCAGCCCGTTCGGCGCTCACCGATGGTGCGGCCGGTTCGTTGTCGTCAGGACTGCACCATGCCCGATATGACGAAGGTGCAGGCTATTGCACCTTCAACGGCCTGGTCATCACGGCCAAGACCTTGTTGGCGGCCGGTGAGGTGTTCTCGGTGCTGATCCTGGACCTTGACGCGCACTGTGGCGGAGGCACGGCGCAACTGGTCGACGGTGATTCGCGTATTTGGCACACCGATGTTGCGGTGAGCGATTTTGATACCTATCCGGTATTCAACCGGAGCAATTACGTCGACGATGCTCAGCACTACCTGCCGGTCATACAGCAGGCGCTCAAGGAGGCTGAAACCGCCGGACCGTTCGACATATGTCTCTACAACGCCGGCATGGACCCGCATGAGGGATGTGTGACCGGTGGGATCCGGGGTATCACCAGCGAGGTTCTCGCAAGACGTGAGCAGCTGGTATTCCATTGGTGCCGTCAGCGGAACCTGCCAGTGGCTTTCGTGCTGGCCGGCGGATACGTCAGCTCCAAGCTCAGCCAGGAGACACTGGTCGATCTGCACCGGCTCACCATCACCGAGGCCGCCGGGGCAGGAGGAGGAGGTTGGCTGAGCCATTAGTCGAAGGCATTCGAGCTGGCGCGGAGTCAGACCGTGGCGTCCGTCGTGCTGGTCGCCGGCACCGAGATCGACACGGTCGTTCCCGGTGAACCCGTGACCGCGAATGTGCCGCCCGCGGCCAGAACCTTGGTGCAAATCGAAGCGAACCCGATGTGACCATCTTCGACGCTTTGCGCAAGACGCTCTGATGGGATGCCGACGCCATCGTCTGCGATGCGCAGTGCAGCGTGAATGCCGTTGTATCCCAGCGTGAACCGCAGATTATCGGCCTGCGCGTGCTTGATCGCGTTCGTCGAGAATTCCCGGGCTGCACTGTAGATCAGGTGATCGGCGTCGGTGCGCAGGTCGTCGGGCCAGCTGTCGGCATCGAAATGGACCGCGAGGTCGGTGCGAGCAGCGATGCCGTCGGCAAGTGATGCCATCGCAGCCTTGAGGCCGGCGCGGGCCAACACCTCGGGGTGTAGTTCGCGGACCACGTCGCGCAGTAGCCGAGAGGACTCCGCCAGTGCGAAGTCAACGCGGTCCATCCCGTCGACCGATCCGTCCCGGACCTCCTCCATGTCGCGCCGGGCCACCAGCACGTACTGGAGCGCGCCGTCATGCAGGCGTTCGGACAGCGATTGGCGTTCGCGCTTCTCCAGACTGATCACCTCTTCGAGCAGGCGGGTTCGCTCCTGGGCCAGGCTGACGATGGTCCTGGTTCTGGATTGCTGAATCCACGACAACGCGACCGACCCAGCGGCCAAGCCGAACAGCACCGCGGTCCGCGACAGAATCGAGCCCCAGGGCTCGTTGCCGTTGGCGGCCTTGTTGACCCAGCTCACCACGAAAAAAGTGACCACCGTGGGGACAGCGATCGTGGCGCTGACGACAGGATCGAGCTGGGCTGCCGCGATCAAGGGGATCAGGAACAGCCCGTGCTGCACCACGTCGGACGTCCAGGTTTCTGGGGAACTGATTCCGGTCTGCACTGAAATGACCGCTACTGCAATGAGATCCACGCACAGCATGAGCAGTGCCACCGACCGCCGGGTGCCCCCGCCGAATTGACCGACAGAGCGCAGTGCCCACCAGCTCCACACCGAGACCGTCGCGACGTAGCCGGCGAAAATCGCCCAGTGTAGCCACAGGTTGGCGTCCGGCGGCTGCAAGAGCAGGGCAGCACCGATGAACATCGCCATGAGCGTCCGCAGGGCGAGTTGCAATAGCAGGCCGCGACGTACCGAGGTAGCGACGGTCGGTACAGACACCGACGCTGCATCGCGTTCAGACATGCCCGACTCCCGTCCCGGCACAGTTGGCACGAGTATAGGGCTGGTCAGGGCCGCGATGAGGACAGTTGGCGGGGAGAAATCGCGGGCTAGGCGAACGACTCGATGATCGACTCGCGGGGGTCGCGCCAGGTCAGGCCGAGATCCGACAGTGTCAACGAATCGTCAGTCGGTACCGCGGCCGTCAACAGCATCGCCGCCTCATAACTCAGCCCTTCGGGCAGTGGCAGCCATCGCTCCGCGAAATCCGCTACCCGGCCGACCCCTCGAAACAGGCCGGGTGACATCGGAATTCGTCGGATCGGCCGACCAAGTGCGGCCTCCAAGGCGTCAACCATCTGATCGAACGTCAGCATCTCGCCGCCGCAGACATAGCGTTTGGGCCCGCGGCCGGGAACCATCAATGCCGTGTGCACCCGCGCCACGTCACCGACGTCGATCATCTGCATCCCGCCGCGCAACCGAGGCGCCACCCGGAATCGTACGATGGGGTCCCAACCACGTTGTGTAACACCGACAGCCGTGTGGAATGCCGGTCCGACCACCGACGACGGATACGTGACCACAACGGGTGCGCCGGTAGCCTGCAGTCGGCGCGCTGCCGTATCTGCGTAGGCCTTGGTGCGGGCGTAGTCGCTGCGGCCGGGTACCGGGGGAGTATCTGGACCGATGACACCGTCCGGTGGCGGAAACAGCGAGCTGTACGACGACACCGACACGACAGGGTCCAACCCCAACTCGCACGCCCGGGTCAACAAAGACTCGGTTGCGTAGGCGTTGATGTCCCACATCAACTGCGTGCGACGGCTGTCGGTGCCAACTACACCGGCGGCGTGCAACACCGCATCGCAGCCGGACAACAGCTCGGAAACTGTTGTGGCATCACGGATATCGCCAGCCCGTACCTCGAGCGACCCGAGTGTCTGCAGTTCCTTGATGACTGCATCGTCGGCGCCGCCGGGCACGACAAGTAGCCGGACCGAATGTCCCGCGCCCAGCAACGCGCGCACCGTGTGAGCACCGAGATACCCGGTACCACCGGTGACTGCGACGAGCATCAGCGCATCTTGAACTGAGGTGCGCGCTTCTCCTTGAAGGCCAACGGGCCTTCTTTAGCGTCATCGGACAGGAACACCGGAATGCCGTTGGCGGTGTCGGGCTTGAACGCGTCGAGCTCGTGCATGCCCTCGGTCTCGCGGATGGTCTTCAGGATGGCCTGCACCGCCAGCGGGCCGTTGTTGTTGATCACCTCGGCGATCTCGAGGGCCTTCTCCAGCGCGGTGCCGTCCGGCACCACATGGCCGATCAGCCCGTACTCCAGGGCCTGGGCCGCGGTGATGTGCCGTCCGGTCAGCAACATGTCGCAGGCGATGGTGTAGGGAATCTGGCGCACCAGGCGCACTGCCGAGCCACCCATCGGGTACAAGCTCCACCTGGCCTCGGAGATACCGAACTTGGCGCTCTCGCCGGCCACCCTGATGTCCGTGCCCTGCAGAATCTCGGTGCCGCCGGCAATGGCCGGGCCCTCGACCGCCGCGATCAGCGGCTTGGTCAGGCGGCGACCCTTGAGCAGGCCGTCGATGCGCGACGGGTCGTAGCTGCCGTCCTTGAACGAGTCGCCCGGCGGCTTCTTGGTTGCGCCCTTGAGGTCCATACCTGCACAGAAGTAGCCGCCGGCACCGGTCAGGATGCAGGTCCGGATCTCCGGATCGTTGTCTACCCGGTCCCATGCCTCGACCATTATCGAGAGCATCTCGGTGGAAAGTGCGTTGCGTGCCTCGGGCCGGTTCAGGGTGACGATCAGGGTGTGTCCGCGCTGCTCAATGAGGGCGTCGGGGCCTTTGTCGGACTCGCTCACGGGTACCTTCCTTCAGGCTCTAGGGCCACAGACTTGTCACGAAATGTAACACGTTCTAGTTTAGGTAATCGTGGCCCTGAATATCGCCGATCTCGCCGAGCACGCCATCGATGCTGTGCCTGACCGCGTCGCCCTGATCTGTGGCGACGAACAACTGACCTACGCCGGGTTGGAGGAGAAGGCCAATCGCCTGGCCCACTACCTCCAGTCCCAGGGAGTCAAGAAGGACGACAAGGTTGGGCTGTATTGCCGCAACCGCATCGAGATCGTGATCGGCATGCTCGGCATCGTCAAGGCCGGCGCGATCTTGGTCAACGTCAACTTCCGCTATGTCGAGGGCGAGCTGCGCTACCTGTTCGACAACTCCGACATGGTCGCGCTGATCCACGAGCGCCAGTACTCGGACCGGGTTGCCAACGTGCTGCCTGATCTGCCGCTGCTCAAGACGATTCTGGTGGTGGAAGACGGGTCGGACGACGACTTCCAGCGCTACGGCGGCGTGGAGTTCTACTCGGCCATCGCCGACAGCTCGCCCGAGCGCGACTTCGGTCCGCGCAGCGAGGACGACATCTATCTGCTGTACACCGGCGGCACCACCGGATTCCCCAAGGGCGTCATGTGGCGCCACGAGGACATCTACCGAGTTCTGTTCGGCGGCACCGACTTTGCCACCGGTGAGCCCGTTGCCGACGAGTACGACCTGTCCAAGCAGGCCGCCGCCAACCCGCCGATGATTCGGCTCCCCATCCCGCCGATGATCCACGGCGCGACCCAGTCGGCTACCTGGATGGCACTGTTCACCGGCCACACCGTGGTGCTGATGCCGGAGTTCGACGCCGACGCGGCGTGGCGAATGATCCACGAGCACAAGGTCAATCTGCTGTTCTTCACCGGCGACGCGATGGCCCGGCCGCTGCTCGATGCGCTGCTCGCCCACCAGGACGCGGGCAACGAGTACGACCTGTCGAGCCTGTTCCTGCTGGCCAGCACCGCGGCTCTGTTCTCCACCAGCCTCAAGGAGAAGTTCCTCGAGTTGCTGCCCAACCGGATCATCACCGACTCGATCGGCTCCTCGGAGACTGGCTTCGGTGGTACCTCCGTGGTGGCCAAGGGGCAGAGCCACATTGGTGGCCCGCGCGTCACCATCGACAAGAACACCAAGGTGCTCGACGAGGACGGCAACGAGGTGGTTCCGGGCTCGGGAGTGCGCGGCATCATCGCCAAGTGCGGTCACATCCCGGTCGGCTACTTCAAGGACGAGAAGAAGACCGCGGAAACCTTCCGGACCTTCAACGGCGTGCGGTACGCGATTCCGGGCGACTACGCCGAGGTCGAGGCCGACGGCAGTGTGACCATGCTGGGCCGCGGCTCGGTGTCGATCAACTCCGGTGGCGAGAAGATCTACCCCGAAGAGGTCGAGGCCGCACTCAAGGGCCACCCAGATGTGTTCGACGCCTTGGTGGTCGGTGTTCCGGACCCGCGCTTCGGCCAGCACGTCGCGGCCGTCGTGCAGCCCCGTGAGGGTGCCCGCCCGACGCTGGCGGAGCTCGATGCGTTTGTGCGCAGCGAGATCGCCGGATACAAAGTGCCGCGCAGCCTTTGGCTGGTCGACGAGGTGATGCGCTCGCCGGCGGGCAAGCCCGACTACCGGTGGGCCAAGGACCAGACCGAGGCCCGGCCGGCCGACGAAGTGCACGCGAAACACGCTGCAACGCAATCCTAGTCAGGGAAACATCATGAAAACCGAACTCTGCGATCGCTTCGGCATCCAGTACCCCATCTTCGTCTTCACCCCTTCGGAGAAGGTGGCTGCTGCGGTGACCCGCGCCGGCGGCATGGGCGTGCTGGGCTGTGTGCGGTTCAACGACGCGGATGACCTGGAGAATGTCCTGCAGTGGATGGACGCCAACACTGACGGCAAGCCCTACGGCGTCGACGTGGTGATGCCGGCCAAGATTCCCACCGAGGGCACATCGGTCGACATCAACAAACTGATTCCGCAGGGGCACAAGGACTTTGTCGCCAAAACCCTCGCCGATCTTGGTGTTCCGCAGCTTCCGGAGGATGAGGAGCGCAACGAGGGGGTGCTGGGCTGGCTGCATTCCGTAGCACGCTCCCATGTTGAAGTAGCGCTCAAACACCCGATCAAGCTGATCGCCAACGCGCTCGGCTCACCACCGAAGGACGTCATCGACCAGGTGCACGCCGCCGGGGTTCCGGTCGCCGCACTGGCCGGCAGTGCCAAGCACGCGCTGCGGCACGTCGAGAACGGCGTGGACATCGTGGTGGCCCAGGGCCACGAGGCCGGTGGTCACACCGGTGAGATCGGCTCCATGGTGCTGTGGCCAGAAATCGTTGATGCTCTCGGCGATAAGGCTCCGGTACTGGCCGCCGGCGGCATCGGCAGCGGACGTCAGATGGCAGCGGCGCTGGCTCTCGGCGCCCAGGGCGTCTGGATGGGCTCGGCGTTTCTGACTGCGGCCGAGTACGACCTGGGCGTGCGCCTGGAGTCGGGCGTCTCGGTCGTGCAGGAGGCCATGCTCAAGGCCACCTCGGCCGACACCGTGCGCCGCAGGATCTACACCGGCAAGCCGGCCCGACTGCTCAAGAGCCGCTGGACCGACGCCTGGGACGCTGAAGGTGCACCCGAGCCGCTGCCGATGCCGCTGCAGAACATCCTGGTCAGCGAGGCCCATCAGCGGATGAGCGAATCCGCCGATCCGACTGCTGTCGCTATGCCGGTCGGCCAGATCGTCGGCCGGATGAACGAAATCCGCCCGGTGGCCGACATCATCGGTGAACTGGTCAGCGGCTTCGAGGCGGCCAGCAAGCGGTTGGACGCCATCCGCGACAACTGATTGTCCGTTGATCCTGTACCCAAGGCGCAGAAGTTCGAGTAGGTAGCGCCCGGAGTACAGGATCAACGCATCTACAGGTTGTATCCGCGATACAACCAGAGCACCGGACTCGGTTGCGCTGTGACATGGGCCGCAAGCGACCCGCGACATAGATTTTCCTCACCACCTGCGAGTCGAGGAGAACCATGAGCGCGTCGATCACCGCCACCCACCGTGAGGTCCTACGGGCCCTGGCCGACACCGTTGTGCCGGCTATCGAGCGCACGGACGACCCCACCGGTTTCTGGGCGATCAGTGGCACCGACCTCAAGGTCGACGCTGCGCTCGAGATGGCGCTGTCGGCCATGCCCGACGCCCAGCGTGCCGGCCTGCTCGGCCTGATCGACGCTCTGCATGCCAATGGTTTCGTGGATGCCACCGCGGAGGTCCGCGAGCAGATCATCGACGGTGTCGGCCTGCTCGGGCCGCAGGCCGCCGGCGCGATGAATGCGCTGGTGTCGCTGGCGCTGGCTTTCGGATACGCCGGACCGAACCCGCAGACCGGCTCCAACCCGATGTGGGCCGGCTTCGGCTACCCGGGCGCGCTCAACATCGAGCCCGGCGGCGACGGCGGCTTCGAAGCCTTCGTGCCCGACGCTCCGGTCATCGAGGCCGACGTCTGCGTGGTCGGTTCGGGCGCCGGCGGCGGCCTGATCGCCGGCATACTGGCCGGTGCCGGACTGGACGTCGTGGTGCTGGAAGCCGGCGGCAACCACCACGAAGCCGACTTCACCGG
Source organism: Mycobacterium sp. OTB74 (assembly GCF_029892685.1). Taxonomy (GTDB): domain Bacteria; phylum Actinomycetota; class Actinomycetes; order Mycobacteriales; family Mycobacteriaceae; genus Mycobacterium. The sequence continues at coordinate 315,883 of NZ_JARXVD010000003.1, forward strand.
GCTGGAACTGCCGGCATTCCAACAGCTGTTCTGGAAGGGTGGCCCCACTCCGACCGCCGACTTCAACGTCACGCTGCTGGCCGGATCGACCGTGGGTGGCGGACCGACCGTCAACTGGTCCAACTGCCTGCGCACCCCCGCGCACGTGCGTCGGCAGTGGGCGGACGAATTCGGCCTGCAGGGCGTGGACGGCCCTGACTTCGACCGGCACCTCGATGCGGTCTCGGAGCGGCTCGGCGTCAACCCGGACTGCTCGGACCTCAATGGCCCGCACCAGCGGATGCGTGACGGCGCAGCCGAACTCGGTTGGAACTTCACCAAACTCAGGCGCAACGCTGCGCCGGAAGCGTATTCGGCGGACACCGCCGGCTACCTCGGCCTGGGTGATCGCTCCGGTGCCAAGCTCGACGTCCGTCGTACCTACCTGACCGACGCAGTGACCGCGGGCGCCCGGGTGATCGTGCGCTGCACCGCGCAGCGGGTACTCACTGAAAATGACAGTGCCGCAGGGGTATCGGCGTCGTTCGTCGACCCCACAACGGGCGAGGCAACCGAAGTGACCGTCCGTGCACCGCGCGTCGTGGTGTCGTGTGGATCGCTGGAATCGCCTGCGCTGCTGCTGCGTTCGGGAATCGGCGGACCGGCTGTCGGACAGAACCTGCACCTGCACCCCGTGGTTGCGACCCTGGCCTTGCATGACGAGCCGCAGCGCGGATGGTGGGGCGCCCCGATGACCGCGATGGTCGACGAGTTTGCCGACGTCGAGGACGGGTACGGCTTTCTGATCCAGGGCGTGCAGTGGTCGAATTCGCTTATCGCGGGTGGCATGTCGCGCTCGTCGAACCGCGAACTCAAGGAGACCATGGCCCAGTTGGAGAACGCCGTCTGGTTCGTCGGTATCCCGCGCGACCGCGGTTGCGGCCGAGTCAGTATCGACGAAGCGGGCAACTCGGTGGTCACCTATGACGTCACCGACGAGGTCGATGTGCGCAATGAGCAGCGCTCGATCGAGGCGCAGATCCGCCTGCACGCCGCCAGTGGCGCCCGCGAGATCGTCCCATTCGCCGGCACCGCGCTGCGCTGGCGCAAGGGCGATGACCTCGAGGAGTTCATCGAGACCATGAAGAACGTCCCGCTGGGCGTCGGTGGGCACCGGGTGTTCTCCGCACACCAGATGAGCAGCTGCCGCATGGGAACCGACCCGCAGACCTCGGTGGCCAACCCGGTGGGCGAATTGCACGACGTCGCAGGGGTTTACATCGGAGACGCCAGTGCGCTGCCGACCGCGACCGGGGTCAATCCGATGCTCTCCACGATGGCCATGGCGCACCGCACTGCCGAGGTGATCGCCCAGGCGGCAGGGGTTCTAGGACAGGACCGCGCCTTGCAGCCAGTGGCACAGTAGGAGCGCGATCTCGACATCGAGGCGGTCGGCGCCGGTGATCGGCCGGCCCAACCGCTCCTCTGCCCGCTGCACGCGGTAACGCACCGTGTTGAAGTGCATGTTCAGCTCGGTGGCGGCGGCCTTGTAGCTCGATGCGCACTGGAGGAACACCCGCAAGGTGTCGCGCAGTCGCTCGTCGGCCTCGGTCGGCTCGCCCAGCGGGCCGAGAACCTCTTCCACCCATTCACGGGCGGCGGGCAGATTCGCGGCGTGCAGCGCGGCCGCGGCCACACCAGGGTCGCTGTTCGCGATCACCTGTAGCTCGCGGCCCCCGACCAGGGCTACCGACCGGGCCCCAAGAGCCTGACGGTGCGACCGCCGGAACCCGTCCATCCCTGGCAGCGGATCGCCGACCGCGAGCAACGGCGGGTTGGGCTGGTTGGCCACAAATGCGCGAGCCTGCTGGACTGCATGCTCTATCCCTTTGGTGGGCAACGGAATCCATGCCCAACCCGTCAATCGGTCGTCGGCGATCAACAACGGAGCGCCCGGGCTGTCAAGCGCCTCGGCCAGCGCCCGGGCGAACCGTTCGAGGTGCACAAGTTCCTGGCCGCGGGGGATTTCGTGATAGCTGAACACCACCGCCAGGTGCACTCTGCGTAGCGGATAACCGATCTCAGCGCTCATCGCGTCGATGTCGGATGATTCTTGGTTGAGCAACTCACGCACGCGCAGCCCCCGTGCGGTGTTGGCTGCAGCCAGGCACTGGTCGCGCACCACCTGGTAGGTCACGGTGACCTGGTGGGAGATCTGGTCGATGTACTTGAAGGTGATGGTCGCGATCAGCTGGAACACGTCGAGCGACTGCTCGGCGGGCAGCTCAAGCTGGCGCACCTCGTCCAGCACGATTTCCAGCAGGGCCTGATGGCCGAGGCGGTAGGCGCGGATCAGGGTGTCGACCGGAGCGCCGCGACGGGCGAGTTCCCGGGCGTGCTCAAGGGCTGCGGGCGGCGCCTCCAGTTCCACGACCGGTATTTCGTGCTGAATGGCTGAGAAGACGGTGTGCACGTTCTGCTGGACGCTCTCGCGCAGCACGCCCAGCAGGGCCACTTCCTCGGCCAACTCGTCGATCTCGGTCAGCAGATGTTGCAGCACCGCTTCACTGACGCCGTCGAGTCGTTCGCCGAGTCGCGCGACGATCAGCGCGGCTGATTCGGCGTTCGTCGCGGCGACCTGTGCTCGACGCTCCATGCCTGGCAGCGTAGGCCGGTGTCCGGCTGGTCGCGTGTGTTTGCCCGCTCCGGCCTTGGCTCAGGGCTTCGGCAGGGTGATCTTGGTCTGTTGACCGACCGCCGCGGTGGCGGCCTGCACAGCAGCGGCCTGATCTGCCAGGCCGTCCGAATTCAGTTGCAGCACATAGGTGGTATCGCCGGCCGGGATGACGACCGTCCGCTGCGCGACGAACTTGGTCTTGCCGTCCGATACCCAGGTGCCGGCGATCTGATATGCCGGGTAGTGGCCCATCGTCGTGGCGCTGCCGGGGCCGGGTGCCTTGAACTCGGGCAGGTTCTGCAGCTCGCCGGGTGCCGCCTCAAGTAGTGCCTCGGGGCTGACGGTTCCGGTCAGCTTGGCCAGCAGTGCAGTCACACTCGGGGTGTAGCCCTGGTCCTTGGGGTCGCCGGGCCCGCTCGGAATGATCGCGTCGTAGGCCCAGTCAGGGGTGTCGTCGCCTGCGGACTTCCAGCCGTCGAAGGTAGGCAGCTCGACTTTCGGGGTACCTGGATCGCCGCGGTGCACGTGGGCTTCGGTGATCTTGTGGTCCCGGAGGTAATCGGCGATGGTCGGGTGTGGGCCGTCGGGCGCGGCGGGCTTGGCCAGCTTGGCACTGGTGTGAGGGGCCGCAGCAGGCTTGGAATCGGAGTTGCAGCCGGATAGCAGCAGGCCCAGAGCGGTCGCGGCGACGGTGATGCCGGTCAGTGCGGACGTTCTCATGCCGGTGAGGTTAGCGGGCGAAGCTGGCCGTCCCTATGCGGGTCACAGGAGCGCGTTGAACGTGTCGCTCAGGCAGGTCCCAGGACGTATTCGCCGGAGCCCGGCCGGTGGTACCAGCCGCCGGCGGCTGCGGTGCCACCGTCGACGTGAATGGTCTGCCCGGTGATGTACGCGGCCATGCTCGATGCCAGAAAGATTGCTGCAGCGGCCATCTCATCGACGTGACCGGCCCGGGACAGCGGGATCATGTCGTCCTTGGATGCCAGCATGCCGCCGGCGTCGGCGAGCCGCGCCAGCCCCTCGGTCATGGTGAAATCCGGCGCCAGGGCGTTCACGCGGATGCCGTGCGGTGCCAGCTCCAATGCCGCGGTCTTGGTGTAGTTGATGACGCCCGCCTTGGCGGCGGCATAAGCCGCATAACCAGGGGCGGCGCGCGTGCCTTCGATCGAGGTGATGTTGATGACGCTGCCCGGCACCCGGTGCGCGACCATGGCTCGGGCCGCCCGCTGGGTGCACAGCAGGACCTGCTTGAGGTTGGTGCGGTACAGGGTGTCCCAACCGTTTTCGGTGGTCTCCAGCAGCGGTGAACTGAAGGTGCCGCCGGCGTTGTTGACCAGGATGGTGGGGACGCCGAGTTTTGCGATGGTGCGGGTCATTGCGTCGTCCACTGCGGCGGAGTCCCGGACATCGACGGTGATCCCCAGCGCATCACCAGCCTCTGCCGCCGCCGCACAGGAGTCGGCGTCGCGCTCCCAGATGGCGACCTTGGCGCCGAACGCGGTGAGGCCTTCGGCGATGCCGCGGCCGATGCCGGTCCCGCCGCCGGTCACCACCGCAACGCGGTCGGTGAGCAGGATGTAGGACGGGTCGATCGCCATCTTTCGGACTTTAGCGCCGGCTCGCGTCAGCGCGCGATGGGGTGCACCGGATCGGCACACGAGGTGCCCTCGGCCGACAGCTGTCGTTTGATCACCTTGAAGGTCTCGGTGCGGGGTAGCGTCGTCGCGAGGCGGACGAAACGTGGCCACTGCTTGGGGCCCAGATCTTCCTGCGCATGCAGGAACTCGGTAAAGGTGTCCACGGAGAACTCCGTGCCGTCGGCGAGCAGCAGCGCCGCCATCACCTGATCACCGACCGCAGGGTCCGGGATCGGATACACCACAGCCTCCACCACGTCGGGAAAGCGCATCAATACCCGCTCGATCGGCGCAGTGCCCAGGTTCTCGCCGTCGACCCGCATCCAATCACCAAGGCGCCCAGCGAAATAAGCAAACCCCTCGGCATCCCGGTAAGCCAGGTCGCCGGTGTGGTAGACACCGCCGGCCATCCGCTGCGCCTCGGCCTCGGTGTTGTTGTAGTAACCACGGAACCAGCCCCGGCCGGTCGGGTTCACCAGCTCGCCGACAACCCCTGGGGGACAAGGAAGTCCGGTGTCGACGTCGACGATGTCGACCTCAGGGGTCAGTGGCCCCAGTGCGCCCGGGGGAGTATCGGGAGTGCGCGCGATCGCCACGCCGCCTTCGGACGAACCGAAGCCGTCGACCACGATGACGCCGAACCGCCGGGCGAACACGGGCAGGTCGCGCGGCGCACCTTCGTTGCCGTACATGATTTTCAGCGGGTTGTCGGTGTCGTCGTCTCGCGGTGGGGTGGCCAGGATGTACGACAGCGGTTTGCCGACATAGTTGGCGTAGGTGGCGCGATAGCGCCTGATGTCCTGTATGAAGCCAGAGGCGGAGAACTTGCGCCGCAACGCGATTGACCCCTGTGCTGCCAGGGCCGGGGCCCAGCCCGCCATCACCGCGTTGGAATGGAACAGCGGCATGGACAGATAGAAGGTGTCGTCGCGGCTGAGCCTGAACCGGTTGGCCAGCATCTGGCCCGGGTACGCGACCTTGTCATGCGTGACGCGCACCGCCTTCGGGTCACCGCTGGTGCCCGAAGTGAAGATCAGCATGAACAGGTCGTCGGGATCGGCGTCGACGAACTGCACCGGTGTGCCCGCGAATCCGGCGAGTTCCGTTGCCCACGAATCAGATTCGACGTCGATGACGCCGATACCGGCGGCGTCCAGGCCGTCGGGCACCAGGTCGAGATTGTCGGCCAGCACCAATTGGCAGTCGGCGCGCTGGATGTCGCCGACCAGAGCTGCACCACGGCGGGTGGGGTTGAGCCCGACCGGAACAAGCCCGGACATCGCGGACGCCACCAGCAGCGACGAGAAGAACGTCGTATTGCCCAGCAGCACACCGACATGCGGTGGCTTCTCGGGATCGAGCCGCGCTTTTAGTGCTGCGGCCAACTGCGCACCGGCGCAGATGTGGTCGGCCCAGCTGGTCATGCCAGCTGGGCCGCCGTCGACATCATCTGACGTGCAGTCGTACAACCCACGGTCGGTGACCCCGACCAGTGGGCGCAGCAGGTCGCTGACAGTCGGTTGGGTCATGAATCAGATTAGACTGGCGTATCAGCCAGTTCGCGCCCGATGCGCAGCAGCTGCCCGGTGGCTCCGCCGACTGCGAACTCGGTCTGCTTGGCCGCCAGGAAGTACCGGTGCACCGGGTGATCCATGTCGATGCCGACTCCGCCGTGAACGTGCACGGTGGTGTGTGCCACCCGGTGCCCGGCCTCGGCGGCCCAGAATGCCGTGGTGTTGACGTCCACCTCGGCCGGCAGGCCCTCGGATACCCGCCACGCGGCCTGGGTCAGAGTCAAGCGCAGCGCCTTGATGTCGATGTAGCCGTCGGCCAGCCGCGACGACACAGCCTGGAAGCTACCGATCGGACGGTCGAACTGTTCGCGCTCGCGGGCGTACTGCGAGGTGAGCTCCAGCGCTCGCTCCAGTACCCCGAGCTGAAATGCGCTGCGGCCCAACGTGCCGTGCAGCGTCAGCCAATCCGCCACCTCTGCGCCACCGACGATACGGTCGGCAGGGACGCTCACGCCTTGGAGGTCCAGGTGCGCCACGCTGCCGTGTCCGGTGGTGTTGAGCGAGGTGACGGTCAAGCCGGCGGCATCCGCGGCTACCAGGAAAACCTTGACACCGGAACCGGTTTCGGCCGGTACCAGGAAGGCGTCGGCGACCGGGCCGTAGGCGACCTGGGCGCGCGAACCGGTCAACGTGTACCCGGCCGCATCCGAGCCGGTGGCCTGCACCGGGCCCTGGCCCATCTCGCCATCGAGGGCCGGCACCACGATCTTGCTGCCGGCGACCGCCGGAGCGGCCCATTCTGACTGGAGCTCAGCCGATCCGAACGATTCGATGGCACCGGCACCCAGGATGGTCGACTCCAGGTACGGCACCGCCGAGAGCTGGCGGCCCAGCGCGGTCAGCACCGAAACCTGCTCCAGCGCACCGAATCCACCACCGCCCACCGATTCCGGCGCGGTAGTGGACAGGATGTCCGAGTCGATCAACTTGGCCCACAGTTCGCGGTCGAACCGCTGGTCCTGCTTGTCCAGTTCCTTCTGCCGCTCCGGGGTGACCACCGATTCGGTGATCGAGCGGACCAGGCCGCCGAGGTCGTCAGATGCTTCGGTTGTCTTGAAGTCCATTTCGCTGTTCTCCCTTAGCGATTCACTCGGGGCAGGCCGAGCGCAACCATGCCGATGATGTCGCGCTGAATCTCGTTGGTGCCGCCGCCGAAGGTCAGGATCAGGCACGAGCGGTGCATTCGCTCGACCCGGCCGCGCAGCAGTGCACCCGGGCTATCGGTGCGCAGCGTCGCCGAGGTGCCCAGCACCTCCATCAGCAGGCGGTAGGCCTCGGTGGCCAACTCGGTGCCGTACACCTTGGCCGCCGACGCATCAGCGGGGGAGGGGGCCGAGTCGGTCGCCGACGCCAACTCCCAGTTGATCAGCTTGAGTACTTCGGCCTTGGCGTGCACCCGAGCCAGGTTCAGCTGCACCCACTCGGAGTCGATCAGCCGCTTGCCGTGGGCATCCTTGGTGTTCTGGGCCCATTCGCGCACCCCGTCCAGCGCAAGGAATATGGGCTGAGCCGAAGACAGCGCGACACGCTCGTGGTTGAGCTGATTGGTGACCAGTTTCCAGCCGCCGTGCTCCTCGCCCACCAGGCTGGTGGCAGGGACACGGACGTCCTGGTAGTAGGTGGCGCTGGTGTCCACGCCGGACATGGTGTGCACAGGCGTCCAGGAGAAGCCTTCGGCGGTGGTCGGCACGATCAGCATGGAAATGCCGCGGTGCTTCTTGGCTTCCGGATTGGTGCGGGCGGCCAGCCAGACGTAGTCGGCGTAGGCGATCAGCGAGGTCCACATCTTCTGGCCGTTGATCACGTAATCATCGCCGTCGCGCACCGCGGTGGTGCGCAGCGAGGCCAGGTCGGTGCCGGCGCCCGGCTCGGAATAGCCGATGGAGAAGTGCAGCTGACCGGCTGCGATCTTCGGCAGGAAGAACTTTTTCTGCTCCTCGGTGCCGAAGTGCATGATCGTGGGCGCCACCGAGTTGATGGTCAGGAACGGCACCGGAACGTTGGCGATGGCGGCCTCGTCGTTGAAGATCAGGCCGTCCATCGGCGGACGGGCCTGGCCGCCGTACTCCTTGGGCCAGCTCAGCGTCAGCCAGCCGTCCTTGCCCATCTGCTCGACGGTGTCGCGGTAGACGGTGCCGCGCCCCATCTCGCCGTCGTTGGACGCCAGCGCCTCGGCGCGTTCGGGGGTCATGAGTTTGGTGAAGTACGAACGCAGTTCGCGCCTCAACTCCTCCTGCTCGGGCGTATAGCCGATCCGCATCGAATCTTCCTTACCAGTCGGTACCAGTCGGTTTAAGGGCACTTGAGTCAACCTGTCGAGCCGCTTCGTGCGGCCCGCGCCTACCCCTGGTTGTAACACGTTCTAGTCTTGGGGTCCAGAGCGTGCCAGACTGGCAGCGCCATGACGGGGTCGTATTCTGGCGTCTCCGTAGAAGTCCCGGCTCTGGAGGAGTGTCATGCGGGTTGAAGTTGATCACGACCGCTGCGAAGGAAATGCGGTTTGCGTGGGAATTGCGCCGGACCTGTTCGATCTTGATGACGACGACTACGCCGTCGTGAAGGCCGATCCGGTACCCACCGACCAGGAAGCCCTGGCTGAGCAGTCCATCGCGGAATGCCCCCGTGCCGCCCTCCTGCGTAAAGACTAGAGGTATTCATAAAATGACACCGCGGACGCGAGGAGCGAGATGACACACGAACTGGACCCAACCGACCTTTCCGGCAAGGTCGCCGTGGTGACCGGGGCCGCCGCCGGTCTGGGCCGCGCCGAAGCGATCGGCTTGGCGCAAGCCGGTGCGACGGTCGTGGTGAACGACATCGCCGCCGCTCTGGACAAGTCGGATGTGCTGGCCGAGATCGCCGCTGTCGGCGCCAAAGGCATTGCGGTGGCAGGGGATATCAGCGCCCGCAGCACCGCGGACGAACTGGTGGCCACCGCAGACAGCGTGGGTGGTTTGTCCATCGTGGTCAACAACGCCGGCATCACCCGCGACAAGATGCTCTTCAACATGACCGACGAGGACTGGGACGCGGTCATCGCGGTGCACCTGCGCGGTCACTTCCTGCTGACCCGTAACGCCGCTACTTACTGGCGGGCCAAGGCCAAGGACGGAGGTGACGACGGAAAAGGCACTGTGTATGGCCGGATCATCAACACCTCTTCGGAGGCCGGGTTGGCCGGTCCGGTCGGTCAGGCCAATTACGGTGCGGCCAAGGCCGGCATCACGGCCCTCACCCTTACTGCCGCCCGCGGTTTGGAGCGCTATGGCGTGCGGGCCAATGCGATTGCCCCGCGGGCGCGTACCGCGATGACCGCCGATGTGTTCGGTGCGGCTCCTGAGGCTGGTGAGGTCGATCCGCTGTCGCCCGAGCATGTTGTCAAACTGGTGCGTTTCCTTGCCTCACCTGCGTCCGAAAAAGTCAATGCCCAGTTGTTCATCGTTTATGGTCCGACCGTGACCCTGGTTGCAGCGCCGACGGTGGAAAGCCACTTCACTGCGTCGTCCGCTGAGTGGGACATGACAGAACTAAGTTCCACGCTGAGCGGATACTTTGCTGACCGCGATCCGGAACGGAATTTTTCGGCGACTGCGCTAATGGAGTCGCGAGACTAACCGTCTCGAATTGCACGGCTGATACGGCACTGCTAAGTGCCGTATCAGCAAACTAGAACACGTTCTAGTTGCGCAACCATTGATACGGCCTGAACTGCGGGTTTACCTCAGATTTCGCCAATCTTACGGTTCGTTTGCTACGTCGAACGTGTTCTAGTTAGTATGATCCGGCTCACTAAGAGCCGCGCTTAAACACTGGGAGCGGTCGGCACTGCGAAGAGCGTGAATGGAATTCTTCGCCGTAATCGAACGAACCCGGCAGAGATTCCCGACTGAGAATGGAGCCGAAGGTTGATCGAACAGCTTGCGGTCCCGGCTCGGGCCGTGGGTGGGTTCTTCGAAATGGCCCTCGACACCGTCGTCAAGGTCTGGCGGAGACCATTTCAGCTCCGGGAGTTCCTCGAACAAACCTGGATGATCGCCCGCGTATCGCTCGTGCCGACCCTGCTCGTGGCCATCCCGTTCACAGTGCTGGTGGCGTTCACCCTCAACATCCTCCTTCGGGAGATCGGCGCTGCCGACCTGTCGGGTGCCGGCACCGCGTTCGGCACCATCACGCAGCTGGGCCCGGTCGTCACAGTGCTGGTGGTCGCCGGCGCCGGCGCCACCGCCATCTGCGCCGACCTGGGTGCCCGCACCATCCGTGAAGAGATCGACGCCATGAAGGTGCTGGGCATCGATCCGATCCATCGCCTGGTGGTGCCACGTGTGCTGGCGTCGACCTTTGTCGCGCTGCTGCTCAACAACCTGGTATGCCTCATCGGCCTGGCCGGCGGCTATGTCTTCTCGGTGTTCCTGCAGGGTGTCAACCCCGGTGCTTTCATCAATGGCCTGACAGTGCTGACCGGCCTGGGCGAGCTGATGCTCGCCGAAGTCAAGGCGCTGCTGTTCGGCGTGGTCGCCGGGTTGGTGGGCTGCTATCGCGGCCTGACTGTCCGGGGCGGTCCCAAGGGCGTCGGTATCGCCGTGAATGAGACCGTGGTCTACGCCTTCATCTGTCTGTTCGTCATCAACGTCATCATGACCGCCATCGGTGTCCGAGTGTTGGCAAGGTGATGTGGCGATGAGTTACGACCTGACCCTGCGGGTCAAGCGCATATTCCGAAAAGTGCCCGGTGTTTTCGACGACATCGGCGAACAGGCGCTGTTCTACGGCGAGTCGTTCCGGTACATCCCGAACGCGCTGACTCGCTACCGCCGCGAGACCATCCGGCTGATCGCCGAGATGACCATGGGCACCGGTGCCCTGGTGATGATCGGCGGCACCGTCGGTGTGGCCGCGTTCATGACCCTGGCCTCCGGTGGCGTCATCGCCGTGCAGGGCTACTCGTCACTGGGCAACATCGGCATCGAGGCGCTGACCGGCTTCCTGTCCGCGTTCCTCAACGTGCGCATCGTTGCGCCGGTCATCGCGGGTATCGCGCTGGCCGCCACCATCGGTGCCGGCACGACCGCCCAGCTCGGCGCCATGCGAGTGGCCGAGGAGATCGATGCCGTCGAATCGATGGCCGTGCACTCGGTTTCGTATCTGGTGTCCACGCGCATCATTGCGGGCCTGATCGCCGTCGTGCCGCTGTATGCGCTGTCGGTGCTGGCCTCGTTCTTCGCGGCCCGGTTTACCACGGTGTTCATCAACGGTCAGTCGGCCGGTCTGTACGACCACTACTTCAGCACCTTCATGGTGCCCACCGACCTGTTGTGGTCCTTCCTGCAAGCCATCGTCATGTCGGTGGCGGTCATGTTGGTGCACACCTACTACGGCTACAACGCCAGTGGCGGCCCGGTCGGCGTCGGCATTGCCGTCGGCCAGGCGGTGCGTACCTCGCTGATCGTCGTCGTCACCATCGTCCTGTTCATCTCGCTGGCCGTGTACGGCGCGTCCGGCAACTTCAACCTCTCCGGATAGGGGGTGCACGACGATGTCCACTAAATCCAGGGCCAAGACCCGGAAGAGACATGTGCGCCTGGCCGCCACGATCCTCATCGGAATCGTGGCCATAGCGACGGTCTTCACCTACCTGTCGTATACCGCCGCGTTCACCCCGACCGACACCGTGACCGTGTTCGCACCCCGGGCCGGTCTGGTGATGGACCGCGACGCCAAGGTCAAGTACCGCGGTATCCAGATCGGCAAGGTCAGGGACATCGAGTACGCCGGCGACAACGCCAAGCTGTCGTTGGCGATCCTGAGCGACGAGATGCGCTTCATCCCTAAGAACGCGAAGGTCCGAATCGCCAGCAACACGGTGTTCGGTGCCAAGTCGGTCGAATTCCTGCCGCCGCCGCAACCCAGCGGCGAATCCTTGCGGCCGGGTGCCCAAGTGGCCACGCCCGACGTGCAGCTGGAGCTGAACACGGTGTTCCAGACGCTGACCGATCTGCTGTCCAAGATCGACCCCGTCAACCTCAATGCCACCATCACCGCGCTGGGTGAAGGCCTTCGCGGTAACGGTGACAACCTGGGCGCCACTATCGCCGGACTCAGCACGTTCCTGGGCAAGTTCAACCCGGAACTGCCGACGCTGCAGAAGGACTTCCAGCGCACCGCGGCCGTCGGCAACATCTATGCAGATGCGGCACCGGATTTGGTGAAGGTCTTCGACAACGCGCCGACGGTCAGCAAGACCCTGGTCGATGAGAAGAAGGACCTGAACGCAGCCCTGCTGGCCACCACCGGGCTGGCCAACAACGGCTACCAGACCCTGGCTCCGGCCGCCGACGACTACATCGCCGCCGTCCAGCGGCTGCGGGCGCCGCTGAAGGTGCTGGGTGACTACTCGCCTGAATTCGGCTGCCTGTTCACGGGTCTGGCGTCGGCGACCGATCGATTCGCGCCACTGCTGGGCGGTGTCCGACCCGGCCTGTTCGTGTCGTCGAGCTTCATCCCCGGCGCGCCGGCCTACACCTACCCGGAGAGCCTGCCGTATGTGAATGCCTCCGGCGGTCCGAACTGCCGAGGATTGCCGAACGTGCCGTCCAAGCAATACGGCGGGTCCTGGTACCACACGCCATTCCTGGTCACCGACAACGCCTACGTACCGTTCCAGCCGAACACCGAACTGCAATTCGACGCGCCGTCGACCCTGCAGTTCCTGTTCAACGGTGCTTTCGCAGAGAAGGACCGCTTCTGATGCACTCCACTCAGTGGGTTCGCTCATGAACCACAGACGCACGATGATCAACGTCTCGGTGTTCACCGTGGTGATGCTGTTGGTCGGCGCCGGTCTGGTCGTGGTCTTCGGCCAGTTCCGGTTCTCGGCCAGCAACAGCTATCACGCGAACTTCGCCGACGCCTCGCGGCTCAAGGCCGGCCAGGACGTCCGTATCGCGGGTGTGCAGGTCGGCTCGGTCCAGAGCGTAAAGCTCAAGGGCGACAACACTATTGACGTCAAATTCAACCTGGACAAGCGATTCCAGCTGTACACCTCCAGCCGCGCGGTCGTGCGCTACCAGAACCTGGTCGGCGACCGTTACCTGGAAATCACCTCGGGCCCAGGAGATCTGCGCAAGCTGCCGCCCGGTGGCACCATCGTCAAGGCCAACACGCAGCCGGCCCTGGACCTGGATGCGCTGCTCGGCGGGTTGCGTCCCGTGCTCAAGGGGCTCGACGGCCAGAAGGTCAACGAGATAAGCAATGCGGTGATCGAGGCGTTGCAGGGTCAGGGTGGGGCGTTGGCCGACATGCTTTCCAGCACAGGCTCGTTCACCGAAACGCTCGCTTCGCGTGATCATCTGATCGGCGACGCCATCAACAACCTGAACACCGTCCTGGGGACCGTCGACGCCAAGGGCGCTCAGTTCAACACCAGTATCGACCAGCTGCAGCAGCTGATCAGCGGGCTGGCCAAGGGGCGCGACCCGATTGCGGGGGCCGTCGGGCCGCTGTCTTCGGCCGAGGCGGACCTGACCGACATGCTCAAGCAGGGGCGGCGTCCGCTGCAGGGCGTGCTGGAGAACACCCGTCCACTGGTGCAGCGGTTGTATGACCGTCGTGGTGAAGTCGACCCGATCATTGAGAACCTCGGTGAGAACTACCTGCGGCTCAATGCACTTGGTGCCTATGGCGCGTTCTTCAACATCTATTACTGCTCGGTGAAGATGAAGTTCAGCGGCCCGGCCGGTAGCGACATTCTCATTCCGTTCGGTGGCCCACCGGACCCGTCGAAGGGTAGGTGCTCCGAACATGGCTAAGCCAGAAAAGGATCCGGTACGCACCGGCATCCTGGGCATCTTCGTGGTGGCCAGTTTGGTGCTGATCTCGTTCGGCTACACGTCGCTGCCGTTCTGGCCGCAGGGTAAGAGCTACACGGCGTACTTCAACGACGCCGGCGGTATTACGCCGAGTAGTGACGTCAGCGTCTCGGGTATGAAGGTCGGCAAGGTCAGCTCGGTGGAGTTGGCCGGAACCTCCGCCAAGGTGAACTTCACCGTCGACCGCAAGATCCGGGTCGGCGACCAGTCACTCGCGGCCATCAAGACCGACACCGTGCTGGGCCAGAAGTCGCTTGCGGTGACCCCGCAGGGTGGCGGCGAGTCCACGGTTATTCCGTTGGGCCGCACCACAACTCCTTACACGCTGAACACTGCGCTGCAGGATCTCGGCCAGAACGCCAGTGAGCTGGACAAGCCGCGGCTGGAGCAGGCGCTGCACGTGCTCACCGACTCGCTGCACGACGCCACCCCGCAGTTGCGTGGTGCGCTCGAGGGTGTGGCAAATCTGTCACGGAGCCTCAACGCCCGCGATCAGGCACTCGAACAGCTGCTCGGCCACGCCAAGAAGGTGTCCGACACGCTGGCCCAGCGCGCTGGGCAGGTGAACCAGCTGGTCACCGAGGGCAACCAGCTGTTCGCCGCCCTTGATGAACGGCGTCAGGCGCTGAGCACCTTGATCTCTGGTATTCGCGGTGTGTCCGAACAACTTTCGGGTTTTGTTGCGGACAACAAGCGGGAGTTCGGGCCGGCATTGACCCAGCTGAATCTGTTGATGGGCAACCTGCTCGAGCGTCGCGACCACATCAGCGAAGCGCTCAAGCGGCTGCCCGGCTATGCCACCGCGCTGGGCGAGGTGGTCGGTAACGGCCCGGGCTTCAACATCAACCTGTACGGCCTGCCGCCTGCCGCGATATCGGAGGTCGCAATGGATGCGTTCTTCCAGCCCGGCAAGCTGCCCGCCAGCCTCGCAGACATGCTGCGCGGTTACATCTCGGAGCGTCTGACCGTGAGGCCCAAGTCACCATGACCGAGAACGTCGCCATGACGGACAACGAGAACCAAAAGCCGAGCCACAAGTCGCGCTGGGTGCGTGGCGCGGTGGCGGTCGCACTGGCGGTCTTGGTCGCGGGTGCGGTGTACCTGGTGTGGCCGTCGCGCGGCGGCCACAAGGTGGTCGCACACTTCGTCAACGCCGTGGGCCTGTACCCCGGGGATGAGGTCCGGGTGGTCGGGGTGCCGATCGGCAGGATCGATTCGGTCGAGCCGCAGGCCCACGACGTCAAGGTCACCATGACGCTGCAGGATGGCGTCAAGATTCCGGCCGACGCTCGGGCGCTGATCATTTCGCCGAACCTGGTGTCCGCCAGGTTCATTCAGTTCACGCCGGCATACACCAGCGGTCCTGCCCTGGCCGACGGTGCCGAGGTGCCGTTGGAGCGCACGGGTGTGCCGGTCGAATGGGACGACGTCAAGAAGCAGCTGACCCAGCTCAGCGCGCAGCTCGGGCCGCAGGTCGGTGCGGAGCAGGGTCCGCTGGCCGCGTTCGTCAACCAGGCCGCCGACACCTTCGACGGCAAGGGTGACTCGTTCCGCAACGCACTGCGCGAACTGTCGCAAACCGCTGGGCGCCTTGGTGATTCGCGCGGAGATCTGTTCGGCACGGTGAAGAACCTGCAGGTTCTGGTCAACGCGCTGTCCAACAGCAACGAGCAGATTGTGCAGTTCTCCAACCATGTGGCGTCGGTGTCGCAGGTACTGGCTGACAGCTCCTCCGGTCTCGATCAGACGCTCGGGACGCTCAATCAGGCGCTGTCCGACGTCAAGGGCCTGCTGAAGGACAACAACAAGGCATTGATCGAGCAGGTCGGCAAGCTGGCCGATTTCACCAAGATCATGACCGACCACAGCGACGACATCGAGCAGGTCCTGCACGTGACCCCGAACGGGCTGGCCAACTTCTACAACATCTACAACCCGGCCCAGGGCTCGCTCGACGGTCTGCTGTCACTGCCCAACTTCTCGAACCCGGTGCAGTTCATCTGCGGCGGTAACTTCGACGTCGGCGCGACGCCGGACAACTACAAGCGTGCGGAGATCTGCCGCCAGCGCATGGCGCCGGTACTGCGCCGGATCGCGATGAACTACCCGCCGGTGCTGTTCCACCCGATCAACAGCATCACCGCGTACAAGGGTCAGATCATCTACGACACCCCGCAAACCGAGGCGAAGTCCGAGACTCCGCTGCCGGATCTGCAGTGGCAGGCGGCCCCCGGTGTGGTACCGCCGAAGATCGGTCCGGATGGTCGACTGAGCGACCTGCTGCTGCCGCCGCCGGCGGAGTTGGGACAGGTCTCGCCGGCCACCCCGCCGCAGGGTGCGAATCCGATGGATGGCGCTGGACCCCTGCCGGGCCCGCCTCCAGGTGCTACTCCCGCTGCCGGCGGTCCTGAGTCGGCCGGTGCCCCCTTGCCCGCCGAAGCCGGAGGTCACAACTGATGAGCGGGATCCCCGTACGGGCCGGCAAGGCCGTGGCGCTGGGGTCGGGTGTGGTGTTGCTGGCAGGCTGCCAGTTCGGCGGCCTGAATTCGCTGAACATGCCCGGTACCCAGGGCCACGGCAGCGGTGCCTATGACATCACGTTGGAGCTGCCGAATGTGGCGGCACTGCCGCAGAACTCACCGGTGATGGTGAACGACGTCACGGTGG
The DNA here is from genome assembly GCF_029892685.1 of Mycobacterium sp. OTB74. Taxonomy (GTDB): domain Bacteria; phylum Actinomycetota; class Actinomycetes; order Mycobacteriales; family Mycobacteriaceae; genus Mycobacterium. The sequence continues at coordinate 332,282 of NZ_JARXVD010000003.1, forward strand.
GCAGCGTGTCGGGTCTGGACGCCGTGCAGCGTGCCGACGGCACTTTCTATGCGGCGGTCAAGCTCTCCCTCAACGGTGACGTCAAGCTGCCGGCCAACGCGACCGCGAAGGTCGCGCAGACGTCGCTGCTGGGATCGCAGCACATCGAACTGGCACCGCCGGTCGGCGAGGCGCCCACGGGTCGGCTCAAGCAGGGCTCCGAGATTCCACTGGAGCGCACCGGTCGCTACCCGACCACCGAAGAGGTGCTGTCGTCGCTGGGCATGGTGGTCAACAAGGGCAACCTCGGCGCGATCCAGGACATCACCGATGAGACCTACGCCGCCGTGGCGGGCCGGGCCGGGCAGTTCGCCGAGCTGATCCCGCGGCTCGGTGAGCTGACCAAGTCGCTGGACCAGCAGACCGGCGACATCATCTCGGCCATGGACGGCCTGAACCGATTCGCCGCCATCCTCGCGCGCAGCAAGGACAGCCTGGGCCGCACGCTGGACACGCTGCCCGGTGCGATCAAGGTGCTCAACGACAACCGAGAGCACATCGTCGAGGCCTTCACCGCGCTGCAAAAGTTCGCCGCTGTCGGCGCCCGAGTGCTGGCGCAGACCAAAGATGACTTCGCCGCGGACATGAAGGACCTGTTCCCGGTGGTCAAGTCCATCAACGACGTCGCTGACGACTTCATCAAAGACCTGGAATTCCTGCCGACGTTCCCGTTCGACTACAAGTACCTGCGGAACGCGGTCCGCGGTGACTACCTGAACGTGTTCGTGACGTTCGACCTGACCCTGCGCCGGACCGGTGAAACCATCTTCACCACGTCGGCGGGCCTGGACCCGAACATGAAGCGCATGAGCGAAGTGGTCAACCCGCCGGACTTCCTGCTCGGCGCCATGGCGAACCTGTCCGGACAAGCCGCCGATCCGTTCAAGATCCCGCCGGGCACGGCGACACAACACGACGCGAAACAGGATGGAGGGAAGCCGTAATGTTGACTCGCCTTACGCGATTTCAGCTGACGGTGTTCGCCATCGTCACCGTGGTCTGCCTTGCCCTGATCACGACGTCGTACCTGCATCTGCCGGCCGCGGTCGGGCTGGGCTCCTACAAGATCAACGCGAAGTTCGTCACCGGCGGCGGTATCTACCAGAACGCCAACGTCACCTACCGGGGCGTGACCATCGGGCGGGTGCTGTCGGTGGGTTTGACCGACGGCGGCGTGATCACCGAGATGCGGCTGAACAGCGACACCGAGGTACCCGACAACGTGACGGCGACCGTCAAGAGCGTGTCGGCTATCGGTGAGCAGTACATCGATCTGGTCCCGCCGGCGACGGCTTCGCAGAAGATGCTGCGGGACGGTGCGTTCATCGGTCCGGACCGCACGGCTGTTGGCCAGGACATCTCCGACCTGCTCAACCAGGCGCAGGCGCTGGTCACCAGCGTCAGCAACACCAGGTTGCAGGACTTGCTCCGGGAGACCTTCAAGGCATTCAACGGGTCTGGTCCGGAACTGTCCCGGATGCTCCACTCGTCGCGGCTACTGGTGGACGAGGCGAATGCCAACGCCGACCAGATCAACCAGCTGCTGGATCAGGCCGGTCCGCTGTTGCAGTCGCAGATCCGCAGCGGCGACGCCATCAAGACCATCGCCAACAGCCTGGGCCGGCTGACCGCCGAGGCGGCCAAGGCCGATCCTCAGGTGCGGTCGGTGCTGCGCACCGTGCCCGGAGCGGCGCAGGCGGCCAACGAAACGTTCGACGGTATCCGGCCGACCTTCCCGATGCTGGCCGCCAACCTGGCCAATTTCGGCCGGATCGGCGTGATCTACCACAAGTCGATCGAGCAGGCCCTGGTCATCTTCCCGGCGCTGATCGCGGCACTGTTGACCGACGCCGGCGGCGTGCCAATTGACGAAGGTGGCAAGCTGGACTTCAAGGTCGACCTGGGTGATGCGCCGCCGTGCATGGTGGGCTTCATTCCGCCGCCGTTGGCGCGCACACCGGCCGATACGACGGTGCGTGAGCTCCCCGGCGACCTGTACTGCAAGACCGCGCAGAACGACCCCAGCACTGTCCGCGGTGCGCGTAACTACCCGTGCCAGGAGTTCCCCGGCAAGCGCGCACCCACGGTGCAGCTGTGCCGTGACCCGCGTGGTTATGTGCCCATCGGCAGCAACCCGTGGCGTGGTCCGCCGGTGCCGTACGACACTCCGGTGGTCGATCCGCGGAACATCACCCCGGCCAACAAGTTCCCGAACATCCCGCCGGGAGCAGACTATGACCCGGGACCGCCGTCGGTGCATCTACCGGACGGTGTGCCTGCCGGGCCGGGCCCAGCGCCGAACGCTCCGTTCCCGCTTCCGGTTCCGCCCAACAAGCCGGGCGTGAATCCGCCGCCGTGGCCGTTCTTCGCGCCACCGGACCAGATTGTTCCGCCGTACGCGCAGAACAATCCGCCTCCTGCTCCGGCGGCGGACGGTCAGCCGCAAGCGGCTGGGCTGAATGTGACAACGTACGATCCGAATACAGGGGTCTTCGCTGACCCTGCTGGCGGCACCGGAGTACTGGCCGCCGGTACGAACAAGGCGGACTGCGCAGAGACGTGGGTCGACCTGATGAAAGATCCAAGGCAGGTTTGATGACTGACGTACCGGCTGCGACGGACGAGACGTCGGAGCTGCCGGTCGGACGTGGCGTGCGCAGGCGGGCCTCGAGGCCGGCTGGTCCTATCGAGCTCACCGATGCGTCACCAGGCGTGGCAATCGATGTGGCCATTCCGGCCTCGACCAAGGCTGACTCGGTGTCAGCCCGGCCGCTGGTGCAGCCGCGCCGACGGCCGCACGGTGGACTGGTGGCCGCGGTCGGCATCGGTGTTGTCGGGGTGCTGGTCGCAGTGCTGGCGCTGGGCACGGGACTGCTTTGGCACGGCAACCGCCAGATCGAGGCCAAGCAGCCCCGCGAGCAGCAGTTCGTCGACACGGCGAAGCAGACCGTGGTGAACATGTTCACCTTCACCCAGAACACGCTTGAAGAGAGCGTCAAGCGGTTTATCGACGGCACCAGCGGTCCGCTGCGGGACATGATGAGCCAGGGCAACAACGCCGACAACCTGAAGTTCCTGTGGCGTGACACCCAGGCCAGTTCGGAGGCCGTCATCACCGGCGCCGGGCTGGAGAGCATCGACGACACCTCGGGCAACGCCAAGGTGCTGATCTCGGTGCGGGTGACCATGACGGACTTGAACGGCGTCAACCAGCCGTCCAAGGCGTACCGGCAGCGCCTCATCGTGCATGAGGACGACAACGGACACATGACGGCGTACGACATCAAGTGGCCGGACGGAGGCAACTGATGAGCCGGGCGATGACAATCGTGACGACGGCGCTGGGAGCGGTGCTGGCTGCCGCTGTGGTGGTGGTCGGTGGCCTTGGCGGTGCTACGTATTGGCAGCACGTGCGGTTGGCCGGTGAGCAGCAGTCGGCTGCTGACCTGCCGGCGCTGGCCAAGGACGCGATCCCGAAGATCCTCGGTTTTGATTACCAGACCGTCGAGCGCAGCCGGGTCGACGCCTACACCCTGATGACGCCGTCGTTCCGCAAGCAGTATGAGGACCAGACGGGCAGCAAGATCATTCCCGAGGCGCGGCAGCGTCAGGTGGTCAGCCAGGTAACCGTGGTTGGCGCGGGAGTTGAGTCAGCACAACGTGATTCGGGTTCGGTGCTGGTTTTCGTCAACCGGGTCATCACCGACAAATCCAAGCAGCCCGCCTATGACGGCAGCCGTTTGCGCGTCGACTATCAGAAGATCGACGGCAAGTGGCTGATCAACAGCATCAGCCCGGTCTGACGACCCCAGGGGACTACATCTGCTCAGGAGCGGGTGTGGTCCAGGGCGTCGAGGAACGCTCGGGCCCAGCGGTCGACATCATGCGCCAGCACCTGTCGGCGCATGGCACGCATCCGTCGTCGGCCCTCCTCGGGTGACTGGGTCAGCGCCGCGGCGATCGCGTCCTTGATCCCGTCGAGATGGTGCGGGTTGATCAGGTAGGCCTGACGCAATTCCTCCGCGGCGCCGGTGAATTCGCTGAGCACCAGCGCCCCGCCCAGATCGCTGCGGCAGGCCACGTACTCCTTGGCCACCAGGTTCATGCCGTCGCGTAGCGGAGTCACCAGCATGACGTCGGCGGCCACGTAGAACGCGATGAGGTCTTCACGTGGGATCGATCGGTGCACGTACTGCACCACCGAATGGCCAACCTCGCCGTATTCGCCGTTGATGTGGCCGACCTGGCGCTCGATGTCCTCGCGCATGGCCTTGTAGCTCTCGACGCGCTCGCGGCTGGGAGTGGCCAGCTGAACCATTACGGTGTCGTGCCGGTTGGCCCGACCCTCGGCCAGCAGTTCGTCAAACGCGTGCAGCCGGACGTCGATGCCCTTGGTGTAGTCCAGGCGGTCGACCCCGAGAATGATCTTGCGCGGGTTACCCAGTTCGGCACGGATCTGCCGGGCCCGCTGCCGCACGCTGCGGCTGCGGGACTGCGCGTCGAGGGCAGCCGAGTCGATCGAGATGGGGAATGAACCGACCTTGATGGTGCGGGGGCCGAAGTTGACCTCGCCGAACCGGGAGCGCACACCCACCGAAGCCCGGGAAGTGTTGGCACCGAGGAGGCGGCGTGCGAGCACCAGGAAGTTCTGGGCACCGCCTGGCAGGTGGAAGCCGACCAGATCGGCGCCCAGCAGCCCCTCGATGATCTCGCTGCGCCACGGCATCTGCATGAACAGTTCCACCGGCGGGAACGGGATGTGCATGAAGAAGCCGATGACCAGATCGGGCCGCAGCATCCGCAGCATCTTGGGGACCAGTTGCAGCTGGTAGTCCTGAATCCAGACAGTGGCCCCGCGCGCGGCTGTCTGCGCCGTGGCTTCGGCGAAGCGCCGGTTCACCTCGACGTAGGAGTCCCACCAATGCCGGTGATAGGTCGGCTTGACGATGACGTCGTGGTACAGCGGCCACAGCGTGGCGTTGGAGAAGCCTTCGTAATACTCGGCTACCTCCTGGGTGGACAACCGGACGGGGCGCAGCGTCAGTTCGTCCTGGACGATGGGGTCCTCGTCGCTGTCTGGGATGCCGGACCAGCCGATCCAGGCGCCGCGCTGCTTGCGCAGCAGGGGCTCCAATGCGGTGACCAGGCCGCCGGGGCTTCGCTTCCAGGTGACAGTGCCGTCAGGTTGGCGGTCCATGTCGACCGGCAGCCGGTTGGCCACCACGACGAAGTCACAGTCACCTACCGCGCGCCCGGTGTGGCTTGGGGTCACGCGTCGAGTTTCGCCGGCCCGATACCCAACATGGACAGGAACATGCGGCACTCGTCTGCGTCGGTGGCGTACGTTGCGACTACGCGACGGGCCTGACGGGCGGTGCTATCGGCGAGGGGTTCGACATCGCCGATGTCGGCGGGGTCAGTCTTGGCTACCATCCCATAACTCTAGGTGACGGGGTCGACTCGGCCGTATCCACCGTGGTTATGGGCTCGAACTGACCGTCGAATGCGGCTGGACAACCGGTGGCTGGTTCTCGCTCAGCGCCAGGCACGTGCCGGTGTTCTGGCCGTTGCACGGGATGCCATCGATCGAACCAAACGGACCGGGCTCTTGCGGCGGTTGAACCTGTGGGGCGGCATTCTGTTGCGCACCGACTTGGAAGCACTGGCCGCTGATGGTGTCCACGGTGGTCCCCGGCGGGCAGTTCGTCTTGCCCTGCCACGACGTCGCGGCAGGGCCGCTGAGCGCGAACAGCACTGGCGCGGCGGCGGTGACGATGGTGAATCCGCCTGCGACGAGCATTCTGCGAATTGATGTGGGAGCCATGGTCATCCAGCTTTCATCGGGGACCGTTCGGGGGCTGGAGCGTCGTGGGGAATGCCCGTTGAGCCCTAACCGACCGCATTGTGATCGGACCGGTGCCCGCGGCCAACTCCTGTGGCGATCTGCTGATTTCAGCGTACTCGCAGGAAACACTCATGGAGCGCGTTATTTTCGCGCGAGTCGGTTTGGGCCCCGGCTGTTGTGAACACTTTTTAAAAGTTGTATACAAGACGTATTCCAGTCGTCCTGTAATGAGGAGTAAGGGTGCACCTAACAGATCAGCTGTCGATGACGGACCGAACCGTCCTCATCACGGGCGGCGGCAGCGGTATCGGCAAAGGCATCGCCGCATCGGTGGTGGACGCCGGCGGAAATGCCATGATCGTCGGCCGTACCGAGGCCACCCTGAAAGCTGCAGCTGATGAGATCAACGGCGCCGGTGGCTCCGGCGAGGTGCGCTACCAGACCGCTGACGTCACCAACGAGGACGATGTCGCCCGGGCCGTGGCGGCCGCCGCGGCATGGAACGGCAAACTGTCCGGCACGGTGCACTGCGCCGGTGGATCGCTGACCGTCGGGCCGGTCACCCACCTGGACTCTGAGATGTGGCGGCAGACCGTCGACCTGAACGTCAACGGCAGCATGTACGTCATCAAGCACGCTGCGCGTGAAATGGTGCGTGGTGGCGGCGGTTCGTTCGTCGGCATCTCGTCCATCGCGGCCAGCAACACCCACCGCTGGTTCGGGCCGTACGGCGTCACCAAGTCGGCGCTGGATCATTTGGTGCAGTTGGCCGCCGATGAGCTCGGCCCCTCATGGGTGCGGGTCAACAGCATCCGTCCCGGCCTGATCCGCACCGATCTGGTGGCGGCCAGCGTCTTCGAGTTCGAGCCGCTGCGTGAGGATTACGCGCGGATTACCCCGCTGCCGCGGGCAGGCGAGGTCGAGGACGTTGCGAACCTCGCGCTGTTCCTGCTCAGCGATGCCTCGCAATGGATCACCGGCCAGCTGATCAACGTCGACGGTGGGCACATGCTGCGCCGCGGCCCGGATTTCTCGGCCATGATGGAGCCGATGTTCGGTGCTGATGCCATGCGTGGCGTGGTCGCAGAATAAGGTGCTGAATAGTGTTGCGCCGCTGACTATTTGGGAGTGACAACGCCGTGATCGTAGGCATATACGATGGCGGCGGCGCGGTCGCGGAGGTCGAGCTTGGTGAAGATCCGCCCGATGTGGCTCTTCACCGTCACCTCTGAGATGACCAGCCGTCCGGCGATTTCGGAGTTGGTCGCGCCCGAACCGATCAACTGCAGCACGTCGAGCTCGCGGGCGGTGAGTTTGTCTGCGGCATCGGGGGATACCGCGCCGGGTGCGCGGCGGTAGTCGCTGAGCACTCGGGCGGTCACCGCGGGGTCCAGATACGCCTCGCCACGGGCGACCGCCTGCACGGCGCGGATCAGTTCCTCGGCGGGTGAGTCCTTCAGGATGAACCCCGACGCGCCGGCGCGCAGCGCGCCCGATAACAACTCGTCGTCGTCAAAGGTGGTGAGCGCCAAGGCCGGAGGCCCGCCGGCCTCGTGCAGGGTCCGGATGCTGTCGACGCCGCTGACCCGCTTCATCCGCAGGTCCATCACAATCACGTCAGGACTGTGCTGCCGCACCGCGCCGGGCACCTCGTCGCCGTCGGAGCATTCACCGACCACATGAAACCCGTCCTTGCGGCGCAGAATCCGGCGCAAGCCCGAGCGCACCAGCTCCTGGTCGTCAACCAGCAGCACCGCGATGTCAATCATGATTGGTCTCGTTACGGAGTAACCGATTTCGCACCTTCGCGCAGGGCAGGCCCGGAGTGGTGACGGGTACGGTCGCCTGCACCGTCCAGCCGTGTGGTCCAGGACCTGCGCGGAACTGTCCGTCGAGCACCTCGATGCGTTGCCGCATGCCGGCCAGGCCCGAACCGGACTGGGGCGCGTGCACAAGCCCGGGTGGCAGGACGTTGTGAACGCACAGGGTGGCCACACCGGCACCGACGGTGAGTTGCAGGCTGGCGTCGGACTGCGGTGCGTGTTTGGCGATGTTGGCCAACGATTCCTGCGTCACCCGGTAGAGGGCCAGGCCGATTCCGGCGGTCACGGTGTCGGGTGCCGGGTCGATGTGCGAGTCGATCCGCAGGCCGGCGGCGGCGAAGCTGGCGACCAATTCGGGGATGTCGGCCATGCCCGGTTCTGGCGTCAGTCGGGCCGGCGTAGCGTCCCGCGGCTCGGTACCAAGCAGGCCGACAGTACGGCGGATATCCGACATGGCCTGTCGACCAAGGCGTTCAGCGTCCAGCAGGCCGTCTACCGCGTCATCGACGTCGTTGTCCTCCTGCAGCGCCCGGCGGGCACCGGTCAGGTGCAGCATGGTCACCGACAGCGAATGCGCGATCACGTCGTGCACTTCGCGGGCGATGCGGCGGCGCTCGTCTGCGGCGGCCCGCTCGGCCAGATGGGCCTGTTGGTCGCGCTCCTGCAACACCAACCGCTGTTGCAGTTGCAGGATGCGCCCGATCATTGCGGCGATGGCAAGGAAGAACAGCAGGTACGCCACCGGTATGCCGAGGTGGCCCAGCCGGGACGCCGTAGTCAACAGTGCCGCCGCCGCTGCGGTGGCAATCGCTCCGTGCAGCACCGACCCGAGTGCGAAGACCTCGCCGAGCATGAACATCAGCAGGAACGGTGCGGCATCGTTTGTTACCGGCGGCCAGGACAGGAATATCCCCACCGCGGTCAGCAGAGAAGCTGCCGCCAACAACGGCACCGGCTTCACTCCGATGACGGCGAACACCACTATCGGCCCGATGGACAGCAGGAAGGCCAGGGCAAGCAGCCAGGGGTGGGTGAAACCGCGCTGCACCATGGCGGTGCCGGCGAGCAGCAGAGTGCCGGTGTACATCACCACCGGCACGGTGAACGGGAAGTCGAAGGGCACCAGGGCTCGCCTGCGCATGGCGATATCCCGGAGCCTGTCCATATTGCCAGCGTAAAGGTGGTGCCACCGGAGTACATCATGCTTGGGCAGGCCCGCGTGTCCTACCACGGTAGGAGGCGAGGTCTCACCTCCGGTACGACGCCTGATCGGGCCGTGAGCTCGTAGTTTCAGCTGCCATGTGGGACTCCGTCGCGAGATTCTGTAGTCGGTACGCGGTAGTCGTCATCGGGTTGTGGGTGCTGGCCGCCGCGGCCGGCAATCTGCTGGTGCCGCAACTGGAAAGCACCGCGCACAACCACGCCAGGGGATTCCTGCCCGCCGATGCCCCGGTCAACGTGGCCGGCGTCAAGATGGACCAGCAATTCCACGACGGCACCGGCGGCAACCTCAACTACCTGGTGTTGGAGAGCGACCATCAGCTGGGCGCACCGGAGCGGGCCTATTACGACCACATGGTGGCCGCGTTGCGTACCGACACCGCAGACCTGGATTCGCTGATGGACCTGTGGTCCGATCCGGTGACCGCGTCGGGCGCGCAGAGCACCGACGGCAAGGCCGTGTACACCATGCTGCGACTGCGCGGTGAGCTCGGAGCGGCCAAAGCCAACGCGGCCTTGGACTCTGTCAGGCGGGTGGTCGCCGCAGTGCCTGCGCCACCGGGCGTGCAGACCTATGTCACCGGACCCGGCGCCACCATTGCCGACGAGCTCACCGCCATCGACAAACAGATGCTGGTGATCACCGGCGTCACAGTGGTTTTGATCGCCCTGCTGTTGTTCGTCGTGTACCGGTCGGCGATCACTTCGGCGATCCCGCTGATCACAGTGGGACTGGGATTGGGAGTGGCCCGGGCGATCGTGGCGTATCTCGGCGAGCGCAACCTGATCGAGGTGTCGATTTTCTCGGTGTCCCTGCTGGCCGCGATGGTGCTCGGCGCTGCAACCGATTACGGCATCTTCCTGTTGGGGCGCTACCACGAGAAACGCCGCGACGATGTGTCGCACGAAGACGCCGTGGTCCTCGCGTACCGCAGTGTGGCTCCGGTGATCGCGGCCTCGGCGCTGACCATCGCCGCGGCGCTGTCCTGCCTGCTGTTCGCACGGGTCGGCATGCTGCGTAGCGCCGGATTGCCCTGTGCCATCGGCATTCTGACCGGCATGGCAGCTTCGCTGACGGTGCTGCCGGCGTTGATCGGTCTGGCCGGCCGGTACGGACTGGCGCAGCCTAGAGACAGTCGCCGGAGCTCGGGGCGGGGCTGGCGGCGGGTCGGCACTATGGTGGTCCGTTGGCCCGGACCGATACTGGTGACTTCGGCGCTGGCGCTGGCGGTCTTCGCGATTCCGGTGGTGGGCCTGCGGCTCGGATTCGATGAGCTTGCCGCGCAACCGGTTACCACCCACGCCAATCGCGGCTATCAGGCGATGGATCGTCATTTCCCGGCAAACCGGCTGCTCCCGGAGATCATCTCCGTCGAGACCGATCATGACCTGCGGAACCCCGCGGGCGTCATCGCGATCGAGCGGGTGAGCCGAAAGATCATGGAAATCTACGGGATTCGAATGGTTCAGTCGGCGTCACGGCCTGCGGGATCATTGCCACAACAAGCGGCGCTGACCGATCAGGCCGGCACCATTGCCGACCAGCTTGACGGCGGCATGGCCCAGCTGAGTGCGCGTCTGGGTGTGGTGCGTCAGCTGTCGGGCACCGTGGACCAGTTCTCCGCAGCGATAACCCAGTTGCAAAAGGGTCTGGGTGGCAGCGTGAATGGCTTGGGGCAGTTGGGTTCCGGTATCGACGTCATGCACGGTGGCATGCAGCAGTTGCAGGACAACGTGGCTCAGGTGTCGCAGTACTTGGACCCGCTGCGCAACTTCACCAACGCCAACCCGAACTGCGCCGGCGACGGCATCTGCTCGCTGGTGCTCAAGGTGGTGCAGCCCGTGGACTCGGTGGTGGCAGCGACAACGGCGTTGACCAACAGCACCGTGGGCTTTGGCAACGGAACCGCTGACATGGCCCGGTCATTGTCCGGGGCCGAGGCGGCAGTGCGTTCGATGAGGGTTGCGGTCAACCAACTGGGCGCGGTCACAACACAATTGACCAATACCGTCGGGGATACCCGGACGATGTTCTCGGGGCTGACCAACTACCTGCGCGGGGTGCGGGAGGACTTCGAGAACAGCGGCGAAGGTGGGTTCTACCTACCGCAGCGGGCTTGGCAGGACCCGCGGTTCCAGCGCGCGGCAGCGCTGTACTTCGGGCCGGACGGCCACTCGACCCGGCTGTTGGTGTACGGGGACGGCAAGGTGTTCGGGACCGACGGAGCGCAACGTTCGCCAGAGATCACGGCGGCGGTCCGGGAGTCGACCAAGGAGGGAACCTTGGTGTCAAATACGTTGAACGTCACGGGTTTTGGTACCGGAACCGCCGAGTTGCGCGGCTACGTCGCCGATGATTTTCGGTTGCTGGCCGCGGTCGCGCTGTCGTTGGTGTTCTTGATCGTGTTGGTGATGCTGCGCAGTCCGGTGGCCGCGGCAGTGGTGATCGGCACGGTGGTGGTGTCGTACGTATCTGCGGTCGGACTGAGCGCGTTCATCTGGCAGGACCTGCTGGGCAAAGACCTGCATTGGGCGGTGCCGTCGATTGCATTGATCGCCCTGGTGGCGGTAGGTGCGGACTACAACCTGTTGCTGACCATGCGGATGCGCGAGGAAATGTCGGCAGGCCTGAAGACCGGCATGATCCGAACATTCGGCGGTACCGGCTCAGTGGTGACGATCGCGGGAATTGTCTTCGGTATCACCATGTTTGCCCTGCTGTCCAGCGACGTCCTGAGCATCGAACAGGTTGGTACCACCATCGGTGTCGGCTTGATGGTCGACACCCTGATCGTGCGGACCTTCGTGGTGCCGAGCATCGCCCAACTGTTGGGACCGTGGTTCTGGTGGTCGCCGGCACCCTTGGTGCGCGGGCTGCTGGTCCGAGCATTCGGTCGTCGTCCGCGGGTGGTGCGGCGCAGTCAACCCGCCGCTCGACGGCCCGCTGTCGCTACCGCAGGGGTTGGGGCTTAACCCAACTCCACCGTCAACTCGGCGCCGGTAGCCGCCACCACGTCGTCGACACTGACTCCGGGGGCGGTCTCATGGAGGATCAACCGACCGTCGCCGGGGACGTCGATCACCGCCAGGTTGGTGATGATCCGGTCCACCACTGCTTGTCCGGTCAGCGGCAGTGTGCAGGCTTCGACGATCTTGGCGTTGCCGGCTTTGTCGGTGTGCTCCATCAGCACGATCACCCGGGACGCGCCGTGCACCAGGTCCATGGCGCCGCCCATGCCCTTGACCATCTTGCCCGGCACCATCCAGTTGGCCAGGTCACCGGTACGCGACACTTCCATGCCGCCCAGTACCGCGGTGTCGATGTGTCCGCCGCGGATCATCCCGAACGACAGCGCCGAATCGAAGTACGCCGCACCAGGATTGACCGTCACGGTCTCTTTGCCCGCGTTTATCAAGTCAGCATCGACCTCGTCTTCGCGGGGATAGGGGCCAGTGCCCAGGATGCCGTTCTCCGAGTGCAGCGTGACATGCACGTCACCCTTGAGGTAGCCGGGAATCAGGGTGGGCAAGCCGATGCCGAGGTTGACGTACTCACCGTCGACCATCTCGTCGGCGGCGCGAGCCGCCATCTGCTCGCGGGTCCATCCGGTGCTCACTTGGAATCCTCTCGCACGGTGCGCTTTTCGATCTGCTTGTCCTGCGGCCCGGTGTGCACGATGCGCTGCACGAAGACCCCGGCCAGGTGGACGTCGTCGGGGTCGATCTCGCCGGGCTGCACCAGCTCCTCGACCTGGACGATGGTGATCCGTCCGGCCATTGCGGCCAGCGGGTTGAAGTTCCGTGCGGTCTTGTTGAAGACCAGGTTGCCCGCGGTGTCGGCGCACAGGGCATGCACCAGGGCGAAGTCGGCGTTGATGGACTCTTCGAGCACGTAGCGCTTGCCGCCGAACTCGCGAATTTCCTTGGGCGGCGAGGCAATTGCCACCGAACCGTCGGCCGCATAGCGCCACGGCAGACCGCCGTCGGATACCGGGGTGCCGACGCCGGCCGGGGTGTAGAAGGCCGGGATGCCCGCGCCGCCGGCCCGCATCCGCTCGGCCAACGTGCCCTGTGGGGTCAGTTCCACCTCGAGCTCGCCGGCCAAGTACTGCCGCGCGAATTCCTTGTTCTCGCCGACATACGACGCGGTGACCCGGCGGACGCGGCCCAGCCCGAGCAGCACGCCGAGCCCGACGCCGTCGACACCGCAGTTGTTCGAGAACACCTCCAGATTGGTGGCGGACGACGCGGCGAGCGCGTCGATCAGCTGGTCCGGGATGCCGCAGAGGCCGAACCCGCCGACAGCCAGAGTGGCGCCGTCGGCGATGTCGGCGACCGCTTCAGCGGCCGAGGCGTACACCTTCGAGGTCATGGTTCTCCTGCGATTCGTTCATTCAGTAAACGCGGCTAACACTCTCCAACAGAGGCGATTGACATGGCAAGTATCCAAGCTGACGGCGGTAGAACTGTTCGCCTGATGACCGTTGCGGATATATGCGTTCACTCAGTGAACGTCTAACATGCGGGGATGCCGGGTTCGAACGTTGTCGCGCGAGTCAGTGCGATGCTGCGTGCGGTGGCCTCGGCTGAACCTGACGGAGCTTCCACGACGGAACTGGGCAAGCTGGCGGGGCTGGCGCGGCCTACTGCGCACCGCCTGCTGGTGTCCTTATCCAACGAAGGATTGGTCAGCCGAGAGTCGAAGAGTGGGCGCTGGTCGTTGGGGCCTGAGCTCTACCTGCTCGGCGTCGGCGCGGCCTACCGTTACGACGTCACCGATCAGGCGCGTGCGGCGGTGAGGCGATTGGCCCGGGAAACCGGGGAAAGCGCCTTTTTCTCGGTGCGTCGTGGTGATGAGACGGTCTGCGTGTTGGCCGAAGAGGGCAGCTTTCCGTTGCGGTCCCACGTGCTGCACGTCGGCATCCGATTTCCGCTTGGCGTGGCCAGTGCCGGGCTGGCCATTCTCGGTCACTTGCCTGTCGCCGAAGTGGACGAGTACTTCTCTCGATCAACCCCTGAAACAGACTGGGGTCCAAGTCATTCCGAGGCGGCGATTCGTAAACGCATTGAGCTGACCAGGCGCACCGGGTATGCGGTGAACCCGGCATTGCTGGTCGAGGGCAGCTGGGGCATGGCGGCGGCGGTATTCGACAGGCGCGGCCAGCCGGGCTGGGCGCTGAGCCTGACCGGGGTCGAGACCCGGTTCCGCGCCGACCGGCGTCGCGAACTGGGCCGGCTGCTGCTGGAACATGCGCATGAGCTGTCTGGTCAACTGCAGGGCTGACCCCGTGATTGGGCCGGCAGCGCGGTAGACGATTGTGGACCTGTGACCGGATCAGTGAGCAATGAACGCACCCGTATCGACTTCCCGTCCCGCATCGGTGTCTGGTGGGCCAGTGACACCTGGGCCATGCCCGACGCGCAGGCGGTAGCCCGCGATATCGAAGCCATGGGTTATGGCTCGTTGTTCCTGCCGGAGGTGGTCGGCAAGGAATGCCTGACTGAGTCGGCGGCATTCCTGGCGGCGACCGAACGACTGGTGGTCGGCACCGGCATCGCGAATATCCACGTGCGGATCCCCTCGGCCGCGGAAACCGGTGCCCGCACGTTGGCCGCGTTGTACCCGGGACGATTCGTCTTGGGCCTGGGCGTCAGCCACGCCCCGTTGGTGGAGTACGGCATGGGCGGCACGTATCAGAAGCCGCTGGCCACCATGCGTGGTTATCTAGAGAAGATGGCCGCAGTGCCGGATGCCATTGAACCGGGGTCCCGGGCTCCGAAACTGCTTGCGGCGTTGGGCCCGAAGATGATTGAGCTTTCCGGCAGTCATGCCGACGGCGCGCACCCGTACCTGATCTTGCCGGAGGCCACTCGCGCCACGCGTGAGATCCTGGGACCGGACAAGTGGATCGTCTCCGAGCAGGCGGTGGTGGTCGGCGGTGACGACGACGAACAACTGCGTCGCGCGCACAGTCACCTGGAGGTCTACAGCGGCCTGCCCAACTACCGGAATTCGTGGCTCCGGCAGGGGTTCGACGAGAGTGATCTGGTGCGTGGCGGATCGGATCGGCTGGCCCGCGCCCTTGTCGGGATGGGCAGCGTCGAGGAGGCCGCAGCGAAGGTGCAGGCGCATCTGGATGCCGGCGCCGACCACGTCGTGGTGCAGGTGCTGGGCGAGACCCCGACATCCGACCCGCGGGCAGGCTTGCGCGAATTGGCGTCGGCGCTGGGGTTGTAGCGCGCGGTAACGCGCGAATCAGTCTGTGGGACTGTCTGTTTCGTCGTCTTCGTTCTCGGGTGGGTACAGGCTCGGGTGGTGGTACTGATTCGTGCGGGTTCGGCTGCAGTTGGTCGAACAACGCTTTAACTCACAAATGGGAACTCGGCGCGATCTTGATGCCGTGGGCGGTCAGCACCCGGCAGATCGGCTCGACGCCGAAGCGGTCCTTATTCTGGTCGATATAGGTGTAGATCAGCGGGGCCGGCGGTCGAGCTCCGCCGCGAAAAAAGTCGACGCCGATTTCAGAATTTCGTTGGCCCGCTTGAGTTCCCGGTTCTCTGCCCGCAGCCGGCGTAGTTCCTCGGCCATCTCGGTGCTCACGCCGGGGCGCTTGCCGGTATCGACCTGGTCCTTGCGGACCCAGCTCAGCAGGGTCTGCGCCGTCCCGATCCCCAGCTTGGTCGCGACCGACTCGATCGCGGCCCACTCCGACGGGTACTCGTGCCGGACCTCGGCCACCGTGCGCACCGCACGCACACGCAACTCAGCCGGGTACCTACGCGACGACGATCCTTCTGACATGACTCCATCCTTCACAAGAAGTGGAGCCTCCGGAAACGCCGGGGGGATTCAAGCTGCCGAGGCCCAGCGGGAACGAGGCCCAGATCGTACGACCGAGGTCTGACTACGAGCCACCGGTTTATCGCGAAGGGTCATGGGCGCTCCTTTCGCCGGGATCAGGTTCATTGAATACTCGTGGCTGGCAAGCAAACGCCCTGTGCGTCAGCGTCCTGCAAAGAAGACCCAAGCCCATCCGGCCATGGAAACAGGCGGCAAGAAGATGGGAGCACTTACGCCGCCGAGATAGAGCAGCGAGCCGACTGTGATGTCCGGAACGGCAAACTTCTTCTGAACCTTCTTCAACTCCCCCGTGTCTTTGTAGTCGCGTCGCAACTTTCCCATCGACCAGACTCCAGACCAAATGGACATTCCCATGAGAAGAGACAACACAAATCCTGCGATAGGGAGCTTCGAATAGAGCCACAGCGATTCCGTCGCGAATGTTTTGAGCGGGCTTCCCGCCGTCTGACCGGTGACAGTTAGGACGGTGGCGTAGGCGGCGAGGAGAAACGCCTCCGCACCGATGAGCCACCCCAGTCGGACACCAATCAGCGTGGACTCGTCAACGATTTGCGCTCGGACAACCCTTGTAAGTCTCAAGAGCTGAGTGTGGGTCGACAGATTGTGCTTCTGGTGCTGACATCCGCCATCTCCTTGTCTAGAGGTATGAAGGGCTCATCGGCAGCGTCTCTCGATGATTTAAGGGCTGATGCCATTCTCCCGGCGCATCTCCCGAGGGTGAGGTAATTCCGTCTACGTGTGGATGGGTTTCGATGGTGCGCATGTGGAGTTAGACGCAGCCAGCGGTGCATCGGTTCCGCAATCGTCGATGGGTGGTTGTCCTGCGCTCCCTTGGTGGCCTCAGTGCATGCCGTTCCGGACCGGCTCAAAAGACTCAAACCGGAAGAGATAATGGCTTTCCTGATCGCTGAGCAGGCGTTGGGTGTGCAAGCAATACCGCGGGATGGCAACGGGGAGCAGGGAGTGCCCGACGCGAAGCTGATTTATCCCGACGGGCGCAAAGCGGCATTCGAGGTCACCCAATTGGCGGCCGGCGGTGCCCTGCACACCGCGAGTATCTTGACCCGGGACAACCATTGGTGGCCGATTCCGGGTAAATGGTTCTGGAACATCCAAGTCGGCCGTAACCCTCAGGGGAGAGGACTCTCAGCGATTGTGCAGCGTGGCCGGAGTGAACCCCCGTCCGATGGCCGGACCGACCCCTTGCACCATTCTGCAGCGCGCACCGACTCTCTCTCACAAATGCGGTGTCACAGTGTACAGCGCGGTAAGCGTGTACATAGTGCCATCGTTTGCCGTGTATTGGTCGGTGACCGCATCGTCGTAACCAACGAATATCTGCAGATTGTTACGGAAGGCGTATTTCACGGTCTCAACCCATGTAGCCAGGTCGGAAGTGGAAGACCATGTCACCGGAGGACTACCGAACGGGGCCGAAGCCGAGACGGGCCGGTGCAGAAAGCCAAAAAAATCTCCATTGGCGAGAGGACTCTTGTTGGCATCAACGAGGCCAAAAATGAACATCTCCCCATCGTCGCTGATGATAACTGGGAATCCAGGTATCTGTTGTATTGCCATTGTTTCTTCCAATCTGTGTTGTGCGTTAACGGAATGTTCCGTTGTCCATGACATCGCACGCCTGCGGGGCGGGATGAGGAAAGGGCTCGGTCCGCTCAGCGGACCTGCGTTCTCGCCCAGGCCAGCTTTTGCGAGTTGCGTCATCGGGCCGCAATGGACGTGCGTGACGGCGTCGGGCGTTGGGCGCAGGACGACCTGTGACGGTTGGGATCAGCGGCGAGAACTCCTGCTCCCGCAAAGTAACCCATGGTCCCGAATCTCAGCTACCATCACCGCCACGGCTGGCTACATCATCACCGGCGCGGGTTCCTCCCCGATCACAACGTCACCATTCGCGCCACCTACACCGCAGAGAACATCAGCGACCACCGCAGCTACGTCACCGACCCCGGCGGCGACCTCTATGCGCAGCCACTCACCAGCCCCGCTACCGGCGCGCTGCACATCACCGCCACCAATCCACCGCACCGACACCGACGGCGCGTGCGGGCCGCAGTGGAGCACACCCAGACTGTCCAGCCTCGTAAGGCCTACAGTCAGCGTCGAAGAGCCGACGACGCCCAGCAAGCCCAGACGACAGCGGGCCGCCCGCCCGCCACGGCGGTCCGGCGGCGCGGCGTGTGCCCAGATTCCCGGTCCGCTGAGCGGACCGCGATCTTGCCTAACCACACCGACCCGACGCTAAATCGATCTGCCGAGAATTAGCCCGTCGCCCAGCTAATCGGTCGTCCGGAAAGGGCCGCGGACGGAGGGCCAGATGCAGAAGAGTGGCGCAGACGCGCTCGCGCAGTCACTGTCGGACATCACCGCCGACTGGACAGCGGCGCCTGGCGTCGATCCGGGTACCCTCACCGCGGCGCGCCTGGCGCTCGCACGGTCGTCGATCGCGGCTGGGCCCGATGTCGCGCTGCGCGTCTCCCCGGGCACCACGGAAACGTCCCTGGCCACGCCGGCACTATCCAGTGAGCTGCGCCAACTCGCCGAGGAGGTCCACGCCGCCGCGGGTCCGACAACGGTCGCGGTGGTTCGCAGCCCCGCTTTGGCCGGGCTGGCCAATCCCACCGGGGTTCCCGGCTGGGCCAGCGGCGGCAAGGTCCTGGACAGCTACGGACCGTTCCTGGATGCGGCCGGCGGGCTGCACTGGGTGGACGTGCTGTCGATCACGACCTCGGAGCAGATCGGGTTCGGCGGTGCCGCAGCGCCTTTCGGCGTGGTCCCGGTCAGGATCTCACTTCTCCCCTTGCCGAACAACCAGCTTAAGCTGGGCGCGGGCAGCGTGTGGTTCCTAGCGTCCCTGTTGGGGTCGGGTTTCCCGGCCGGTGCGTTCACCGGGTTCGCGATCACCGGCGGCACGCTGGTCTGCACCCAGCCGCTGACTTTCCAGAACGGCGTCTACGAGGCCCCGGCGGGTTCCACGCTGACCCTTACCGCCATGCTCAGTTCGTCCGCGGCGAGTGGCACCGGTGGCTCTCCCGATGCGGCCGCCGCCACCGCGCAGCCACCGGCCGACGTTGTCATCGAGTTCACCGCCTCGACCGCAGTGCTGCAGACGGTCGGCGCATCCAGTATGACCGCGTACGGCACGAGCGTCACTCTGCAGTGGACGGGCGATACCCCAACGTTGAACGCCGACATCCTCGAGATCCCCGAGATCCAGATTCCCTGCACCGCTTCGCGTTCCGACTTCGCCTTCGCCCAGGCGCTCTCCGACGCGTTCGCCCCTGCGGGGTCGGCGCCGATCTCCCACGCGGCCTGGACTTTCCCGCTGTCCGCGACCACGATCACGGCTCTGCCCGAGGCCGCCGGCCCCGGCGCGGCCCGCCTGAGCCTCGGCAAAGGTGCGACACTGAGCTGCGGCATTCTGTCGGACACGATCGCGATCTCCGGCTGGGTGCTGGAGATCGCCACTGGCACGCTGTTGGTTGCCGCCGCAAGCGCCGGAACGCCGGCCTCGACCACATTGTCACTGTGGCCTGAAGCCGCTCCGGCCGGGCGTTTGGCCACCCTCGAGTTCGACACGGTCACGGACTCCGTTTTCATGCTGGTCGCCTACACCAACGCCGAAGTCACGCACACCACCGGATCGCTGATCGCCCACCTCGACCGCCCGCTGGACAGTTCAGGCAGCCGGATCCCGTTCAACTCCCGTGGCGGCGGCACCGCCGGGCTGGCTGTGCTGCGCAGCCAGGCGTCCTCGTTTGCCGTCGTCGCCGCCACCCAGCCGATGACCGCGTTGCCGGAGCTTTCGCTGACCCTGGAGAACGCCCTACTTCGGGTGGTCTCACCCTCCCTGCTGACGGCCTCGGGCATCCTCAGCGGCACCCAGCTGAGCACCGGCGTGCTGTCCGAAGCGTTCAACATCGCCTGGATCCTGCCCACACTGCCAGACCCGTACGCCGCCACCTTCGAGACGCCCCTGACCGTCGATACGAACACCGCAAGTCAGCTCGGCACGCTGATCGCGACGACCCGCTGGGACGGCTCGCACCCACCGCAGATGAGCTGCTCGCTGCAAACCGCCGCCACCTCACCGAGCCTGGCCATACCCGCGCGCGCCGCGGCGGCCAACCAGGATAGGAACATGCCCGCGGCGACCCCCACCGGGCTGTACCCGCTGGCCCTGCTTGATCTGTCCACCAATGTCGACCTTTTCGGCGTGGCGATCGCCCCGCTGCTCGGCCAGTTGGCGCTGACCGGCGTTGGAAGCATCGACCAGCCGCAGCTGGCATACAACCGGCTGGCCGAGGGCATGGCCGCCTCCACCCAGGCCACGCCGGCCACTTTCGGGGTTTCTGACATGACCCTCGTTTTCAACGGCGCCGACGTGGCTACCTTCGCGCTGCCGCAGGTCAGCTGGGAGGCGGTCGAAACCCAGGCGCCGTCGCCGGATCCGGTCGGCCCGATCTTTGGGCCCGGCTCCGACGGGCCGCCCCTGCTGCTCGCGGCTCCGGACAACCAGCAGCTCGTTGCCCTTGCGCCCCAGCCGGTGTTGACCGGCAGCATCAGCAACGTCGCAGCCGGAGCACCGTTCGCGGCGATCTTCAGCCTGCCGTTCGGGTTGGCGGGAGTGATCGCCGAGCCGAACGCGCCGCCACCGCGACACCTCGGCCGGCGTCGGCAGCCCCGGTCGCAGTTCCTCGCCCGGGGCGGAACGTTTTCCAGCCCCACGTCGACCTTCCCGCTGAACGCCTCCACCCAGCTTTCCGCCGCGGTCTCGCTGACCGTCGCTCCGACTGGCACCAGCGCCGTCAACGGCGCCGACCCGATATTCTCCGGATTCCTGCTGCCGGCCGGCGGCGAAGGCGCTGGCACCTATCTGTCCAATATCCTCGGCCCCCCGCCCGTACCATCCGGCCCCGGCTCGGTGGAGACGATCCTGTTCGGCGAGTTCGGGCCCAAGAGCGCCCAACCGGGCGTCCCGCTGGAGCGTATCGACTTCTCCGGCTACGGCACGAGCATCTTCAGCGAATGGCTCAACGGCGTGGGGCCGCCGCCCAAGATCGTCAAGGTGCAGTTCGAGACCACCCGGGGCCGCACCGCCTACGAGGTGATCCAGGTACAAAGCGTGATCTACCCGTACGCCATCAGCGTTGTGCGGACGATCATGCTGCAGCGCCGCAACGCCGGCTGGGTGCTGCGCACCGACAGCGGCTGGCAGCCCGTCTCCGACGGGCTGTTCCAATTCCCCACCGCCGACGGCAGCAAGTACCCCGGCACCGTGCACCAGGGCGCGCTGCTCGGCGTCTTCAACGTCCGCAACATCGCCGAGCAGGGCGGCCTATTCGCCGTCGGCGCGCTCACCTATCAGGGCGTGTCGTTCGATGCCGACCTCGGAGTCGCCGGCGGTCCGACCGGTCTAAACGTCAGCACCGGAGGCTTGATCGACCCGAGCAACCGGATGCAGCTGGTGCCCTCGCAGCAGATCCTCGGCTACGTGCAGCTGCTGCCGGTCGGCGAACCCCCGAGCCCGCTGCAGCTGGGCCAGCTCGTGTCCGGTCACGGCCCGTTCACTCCGGCCGTGTCGTTCACCGCGGAGGTGGGAAGCTTCGGGCCCGGCACGGCGGGCACGGTGCTGCGCTGCTCGGCGTTCGAGGTGGGAGTGCTGACCACCAACGTGTCATCCACATCGACCAACCCGCCGCTCGGTGTGGCGCTGCGGGGGGCCCCGCAGATGCCGCGCGGCGGCGGCTGGAGCATGGGCGTGCGGAACTACCAGAACCAAGCCCCGTCGTCGCTGCCCGATGACTTCCCCGTCCCGCTGGTACAGAACAACTCCACCCCCGACATGTGGAACATCGCCGACGTCGCCGACATCGGCTCGCTGCAGCAGCCCGCCAACCTGTACAGCCTGATCCACGCCACCGGCACCAACAAGGTGCTGTTCGAGGCGCCGCAGATCCCGGCCACGGCTAGCGCCGCGGGCAGCTCGGCGGTGCCGGGGCTGCAGTTCCCGCCCATCACCAGCCCACAGTCGGGTGCCGTCGCCAACCCGGGCTCGCCCAACCTGGGCGACCTGGCGTCAATCCTGGGGTCCAGCGGCCTGTTCCCCGCATTGGACTCCGCGTTGTCGCTGTTCAAAACCGGCGATCTGCCGCAGATCCAGACGACCCCGGGCGGGATCCAGTACTCGAAGAGCTACGACTTCCCGGTCGATAGCAAGGGGAATCCGACGACGACGACACCGATCATCACCCTCTCCAACATCATTAAAATCACCTTGGTCTACGGCGACACGACCGGTAGGACCCAACCGGCTAATGCCACTCTGGAGTACACGGTCAACTCGTCGCCGTCGCCGTCCCCCCTGCCGTCGCCGAGCTGGACGTTGTCGCTGGGGCCGCTCTCCGCGCAGGTGGCGGTGCCGGCATTCGGCACGGTGCTGACCATCACCGGCAGCTTCTACGCCGACGAACACACCAAAGCGGGCCTGACCAACCTCAACGTCACCTTCGGCGGCGCGTTGGCCCTCGTCGAGAACGTGTTCAGTGACCTGCAAGTGCTGGCCGCCTACCTGCCCGGCGGCGCCGGCGCCAACCTCGATGTGTCCGTCTCCGGCGGGCAGCTGAGCGTCAGCGACACCTTCACCGTCGCCGACCTGCCACTCGGGCTGGGCGACCTCACCGATGTCAGTTTGGACCTGGGCCTGGACGTCACGCTCAGCCCCCAGTCGGTCAACTTCCTGGTCGGTCTGGGCTCGCCCGGGAACCCGTTCAACTGGATCGCCACCCCGCTTGCTGGCAACGGGTTCATGAACTTCGGCGTGCAGGACAACCTGCCCGCGTTTGCCATCCAGGCCGGGATCGGGCTCGGGTGCGCGATCGCTCTGGCCATCGCCGACGGCTCGGCCTCGATCACCATCGCCTTGGACCTGGATGTCACCACTGACAGCATCACGCTGGTGGCGATCCTAACCGGGCAGGCATCGGTCACTTTGCTCGACGGCGTCGCCAGCGCGTCGATCACACTGTCGGCGTCCTTGGGCTTTAGCATCAGCCCGCCGCCTCTACCGACAAACAATCCGCCGCCTCTGACGATCCCCGGGGGGACGCTCGACCTGCTGGCGTCGTGTTCGGTCGGGATCCACATCTCGATCTGCTGGGTGGTCAACGTCAACTGGGAGGGCGCCTGGCAATTCAAGGAGAGCTTCCAGACACCGACGCTCACCGTCACGATCTGAGTAGGCGAAATGGGAATCGAGAGACTCCAGCTGAGCCTGATGGCTTTCCCGCAATCCTGGACGCCGGCGGCCACACCCACGGGCGACGCCACCCTGGCGGTCAACGTGCTGGTCCTGCCAGTCGGCGATCCGCGGGCGCCCCTCGGGGGCGGGGCCGCGTTCGCCGGCACCGCGATCCACGTCGTCGTCAACATCTGCGACAAGAGCGCAGGGCTGCCGACCACAGTCAGCACCCCCCTGGTCGGCCGCCCGCTGGTGTTGACGCCCCCGCCGGTGGCCACAACCCTGTTCGACCAGCTGTTTAAACAGTCGGTGGCCAAGGGCATGACCCCGACCACCGACCCGCCCAGCGCGACCACGGCGCGGATCAAGAAATCGCTGCCGGCCAGCTACACCAACGCCGTCGCGGTTGAGCAACCAGGGCCCAACACCGAGGTCGGCGACGGCTACGGCTGCGCGCTGCGCGCCCAGGCCCCCCCGCCGAACACGCCAGCGATCGGCCCGGACATCAGCATCGCCTGGGGCCAGATCCTGTCGCTGACACTGCGCCAGCCGGTCCTGGCCCAGGCGCTGGGCCTGGTCTACCCGCTCACGATCCCCGTCCCCGCGGGCACCCTCGCCACCGGCGGCTTCGTCTACGTCACGCTGGACACTCGCAACCCCGCCAACCCCTGGGTCGCCCAGCTCAGCGCCGACTCCGACTTCATGCACAGCTACGCAGCACAACTGCCAGCCCTGACATCCACCGCCCGCCCGTTGTTCGCCGCGACGCTGCTCCCGGTCGTGATACCGCCGGCGACACCGTCGGCCGACCTGGATCACGCGCAGCGCGAGGCCGCCACCTATGATGACGGCTTCGCCCAGGTGGTCCACAGCAACCAGCCCACCACGATCGACGCGGCCACCCTCGGGGCCGACGGGACCCCGCCGGCCAGCGACGCCGGGATCCAGCTCGGCTGGGACGACGAGCAGATCACCGCATGGCTGAATGGCCAGCTGGACCTGCTCAACGTCCGGGCCGACCCGTCGACCCACCCTGCCGCCAACGTCGCCGAGGCTCCCCTCGGTGTCCAGGGCTACCGCGTCGACGTCCGCCCCGCCGGCGGCCAGCAGAGCTGGTCTTCGCTGTGCGAGGTGATCGGCACGGTTGGCTTCACTCAGCAGGCCTACGGCGGGAATGCGGCGACCCCGATCGACGGCGAGCTATGGCTGGCGCCGGCACCGGTGCGTCCAACCGCCGGCACGCCCGGTCATCCGAACAACGATGGCAATGCGAACCCCTCCTGGCTGCCGCTGTACTTCGCGCTGTGGACCGGGGGCAGCCTGGTGCTCGCTGACCCGGTGGTCCATATGCTGGCGACGGCCTTCAGCGCAACGCCGACGTCGAATCCCGTGAGCCCACCGCCGACGCCGCCGAACCCGCGGGCCGACCTCAGCGCCGTCCCGCCCCTGCGCTACGGCGCCGACTACGACTTCCGGGTCCGGCTGGTTGATCTCACCGGCGGGGGACCCGGCCCGGGCGCCCAGCCGGTCCACGCCGGCGCGGTGCCGATGACGACCGTCGAGTTCCGCCGCTGGGTGCCCCCCAAGGCGCTGGTCGTGGCCACCGACGACAACCCGCAGCCCTACCCGGCGGTGCCGCCCGCGCAGCGCCCGATCCACACACTCAGCGTCCGGCGGCCCCGCATCGGCTACCCGGAGGCGCTGTTCGCCGGGGTGGACCCCGCCACGTTCGCGCTCGCGAACCTGGCCACGCTGATCGCCCAGGCGCGGGCCAACGGCGACGTGCTCGACATCGCCGACCCCGACGTCGGGTCGTTCACCGTCATCGTCGAGGCCAAGATGCCGGTCCATGACGGCGGGGTCGCGGGCACCGCTGCGAACGAAGTCGACGGCACCTACCGGGTGATCTACGCGGTGACGTTCGATTTCGGCGTTGACCCGGACTCCGAAATCACGCTGACCCTCGATTACACCAACGTTGACGACATCGGCTCCATGGGTCCACCAGCCGCGGGCGTCACGACGCTGCCGATCCCGACCGCGCGCGACGTCCGGATCCGCCTGCAGCCCCAGTTCGACGGAAAGACCAACTATTACGCCACCGGCGCGCCGATGACCGGACCGTACCGCGACTACGGCGTCCGGCAACAGGCGGCCACCGAGGATGTGCTGTTCGCCGGGTCGGCCGCCACTCAGTTCAGCGCACTGTACTTCCAGCCCGGCGCCAACATCGCGCAGCTGCTCGCGCAGCAGCTCAACCTCAGCCAGAACGCGCTGACCCTGTCGGGGACTCCCGGGCAGCGCACGGTGTTCGGGGCCTCCGGTGCGCTGCGGCACGCCATCAGCGCCGACGACGGCGCGATCACCTTCGCCAACCAAACCGAGTTACTCGGCCACTGGATCGTGGCCATCACGCTGCAACTGAAACGAGACTGGACCTGGGACGGCTTCGCCCAGCCCAGCGCCCTCAATCCCGGCGGGTCCCTCAAGGCCGCCCTGCCGTCGGTCAGCTTCACCCGCGATGGCCAGCCGATCGGTACGATCACCGTGCCCCGGGCGATCCCGACCTCAACGCTGCAGGATCCCACCGCCACCGTGGAGCGCTCGTTCACCCAGCTGGTGTTCTTCGACGCGATCGACCCCAAGCCGGCACCCGGCAGCTTCCCTGCCGAGCTAAACCCCGTTTACACGGTGACAGCAAACTGCGAGGCGATCGCGGAAGTGCTGTCGCTGCCGGTCACACTGCCGATCACGACCGCCCCGGTGTTGACACCGAGGATCGTCGCCACCGGCGTGGCCGAGTCGTCCTACACGCGCGCGGCCGACTACTCCTCGACAGGATCGCGCACCCGGATGCTGTGGATCGAGTTTGAGCAGGCGATCCCCGACCCGGACGACACTTACTTCGGCCGGGTGCTCGCCTACGGACCCGACGCGCTTCTGGCCGGCGAACTGGGACCCACGGGCACGGCCGGGCAGAAGATGCTGGCCGAGACGCGCGAACCTCCGCTGCCGATCGATCCCGAGCCGGTCCGAACGATTTTCCCCGGCCAAACCCCCGACAACTCAGGCTCCGACGCGATGACCGAGCTGATCCCGGCCGCCGGCCCGGCCGGCACCGTCTTCCTGCTGCCGCTCCCACCCGGCGTACCGCCGGACGATTTGCAGCTCTTCGGCTTTTGGACCTACGAGTTCCGCGTGGGCCACCGACCACTGCACGAGAGTCAAACGCCTCCCGCGCAGTGGTCGACCGCCCAGGGGCGCTTCGGCCGCGCTCTGCGGGTCAGCGGGATACAGCATCCGCCGCCCGAGCTCATCTGCTCGGCCAACCGCAGGGAAACGGGGATCGATGTGAGCGCCCCGTACGCGACCACGGTGCTCAACGGGCGCCGGGTGTTCAGCGCAGCGGCGGGCGATCCGCGCACCGAAATCTGGTTCATGCTCTACGCGCAGGCGATGCAGGCCGACGGCACCTCCTACCGAAACATCCTGCTCACCCACGCCCATGGAACCATGCCGACGTTGACACCGGTCATTGAGGAGACTCCGCGAGCCGCACACCCGTTCCCGGAGGACACGATCAACAGACGCCTGATCGAACTCGGCCTGCCCGAGACGAGCCCGCTGAGCGTCTTGGCCGTCGAACTGCTGCCCTTCGACGTTTTCCTGGAGGAGGTCGTCGTCCCGGTCGAGGGCTCGGGCTCGGGGACACCGCCGCCTCCAGCACCCACGCCCGACCCGCTCGGGGCCGACCTCGGTACCCGCCGGATCCTGCGCACCTCACCGCTCACCGCGCTGCCGTCGGTCTGCTGACATCAGACCTTCAACCAGTACGTTTCTGCTGGTCAAGGGCGACGCGCTAGAGATAGTAGGAAACGTAGGAAATTTAGTAAGAATTATGTGGAAATAACTTCCATATAGTTCCGCAGACCACCGCAGCCGTCCCAGTGCGGCGGGGCGTCCCGCGATTCCCGCGCGTCAGGCCGTGCGTGCCGGGGGAGGGGGTACCCCACCCGGCCGGCGCGTGGTGGGGTGGTGGGTGCGGCGTGCTGCGGCGTGGGGGCGATGCGGGCGGGTTTGGTGCCCGGCGATGCGGACGCGGGGTGGGCTGTGCGGGGGTGGTCCAACCAAACCGCCAAGACCCCGCTCTAGCGCCTCTCCCAGCACTCATTCAGACACGCGGATGGTCACGCCCCGCGCGTACCGTCCGGTACATGTCCGGGTGGTCGTGGTTTACCGCCTATAGCGTGCGGCTGGCCGACGGGTGCCACAGCACCATGCCTATGCACTGCCCCGCCTGCGGTCTGGAATGGAACACCAACGGCATCGCCCTGCCGATCCACACCAACGTCCGACGCGGTTGGGGATCGCCCCCACCCGTCAACGCCGTTGCCGCGGTGTTCTACGAGTGCTTGGGGTGCGGGCATTGCAGCTTATGACGACCGCAAAGGTGAATGGAACCGATTGCCTACCGAATGCGTCTAACACCTATGCGCGCCATCGACACCATCGACAGAGACCTACGACTGCTGTCCGTGCTGCGGGTTGCGCTGCGCCACGACGGTCACCCCGTAGGCAGCGCGGCGATGGACCGGCTACTCGACGAACGCAATCAACTTGGAGCTGCGGACGCCAGCGCCTGGCATCAGTCGCATACTGATTGGCATGATCGCATTGACCGAACAGCAGATCATCGACGAAGTCTTCAGCAGACTTGTCGCGAAGTACAAAGAGGTCGAACCAGCCGAAGTCAAACGCATCGTGGTAGAGCAATACGCCCGATTCGAGGGCCGGCCAGTCCGCGACGACATCCCGTTGTTCGTGGAACGTCATGCCAAGGCAGAGCTGTCTAAGCGTTGCTCCGCCGATCATCTTCTTGCGGAAACTGTCGCTCAATAGCCTTGAGCATTCGACCAACCGCACGCAGGTCAGCCTCAGTTGCACGGATCGCACGACTCTCACCATGCACGTCGTGAACCGATACGTCAGCGCAGCAAGACGCGCCTCCAGCTCGGATTTCTCTAGCTCGAGGAAGCCACGGTAATACCCGGCTTGCGCCGTGTCAGCGGCGTCATCTCATGGCCGCGGCCTGCACCCACCAAACGGTGTCCACCCGGGGTGGACAAACCCTCCATTGATTCGTCAAAGCTCAGGGGCCCGGAACCGTCTACCGTGTTGTCGGCATGTTCTTCCGCTGGTTGTCGGCATGTTCTTCCGTGAAGTGGCATGTTCTTCCGCGAAGCTGTCACACCTGTCACGAATTCGGCTTAGCGTTGCCGGTGAGGTGGTTCGGGCGACGTGTGGGGGTTGCGATGGATAACGAGCGGGTGTCCCTGTGGCGTGAGAGTGACGGCGCGGTCTGTATGTACTGTCGCCGGTTTCCGGCATGGGAGCGGACGTCCCAGCTGATCGGGCCGGACGGCCAGGTGGTGCAGTCCGACATTGAGAAGCGGTGCAGTAATCCGAGGTGCTTTGAGCTGCACGACACGTGGATGGCTGCGCCCGACCAGCTTCGTGGCGTCACGAAGGTGGCTGGTCACGGCTTAGCGGTGCTTTGTCACTTTTTATGGGCGTCCATAAAAATTATGGGCGTCCGCGGGCGGACACCGCATTGATTCGTCAAAGCTCAGGGGCCCTGAACCGTCTGCGGTTGCAGGTGGGCAGCCCGCATGATTCGTCAAGCGGACTACCGCGGTATCCACGGTAGGCTTCCTCGATCGCGGCCCGGTCGATGGTCATACTGGAACACTAGTTCGAACCACCGACAAGAATCGGCGCTGGATGTGACGCTAGTTAGCTACCGTGACCAGCGCAAACAAAGTGACCAAAGTTTTTGAGAGGGCCAAGCGCCGGGGCTGAGCAGGTCAGCTCGTCTGCGCAGCCTTACGCCGCTTGTACCACTCCCAGATCATCGGGGACACGGACGCCACGGCGATCAGGATGAAGATCGGGTCGAGCAGCTTCTGCACGATCTCGAACTGGCCCAGCCCGTAGCCCAGCAGCGTCATACCGCAGCCCCACACCACGGCACCGATGACGTTGTACAGGGTGAACGAGGTATGGCCCATCTTGGCCGCGCCGGCGGTGATGGGTGCCAGCGTCCGGACGATCGGCACGAACCGAGCCAGCAGGATGGCGAACGGGCCACGCTGCTCGAAGAAGGCATGCGCCTCCTCCAGGTACTTCTGCTTGAGGAAGCGGGCATCGGGCTTGAACATCTCGACGCCGATGAAGCGACCGATGAAGTAGCCGATCTGGCCGCCGAGGATTGCCGCGATCGGGACGGTGACCAGCAGCAACCAGATGTTGAATTGGTCGTGCAACTCGGTGTTCGCGTGCGTGGCGGTGCCGGCGGCCAGCATGCCCGCGACGAACAGCAGAGTGTCGCCGGGCAGGACCGGGAACAGGATTCCTGATTCGATGAAGATGACCACCAGCAGCCCGACCAGTGCCCAGGGGCCGAAGTAGCCGAGCAAGGTCATCGGGTCGAGAATGCCCGGCATGGCGGCGATGGTGGTCGTCATGAGGCCCCAAGATACCGGGGTTTACTTACTACCCAGCCAACAGTCGGATACGGGCCTATCGTCAGCCCATGGCCACTCACAAGGCAGTTCACGTCGCACAAGCCAACGCCCCGCTCACCCTGGCGGACGTGGAGACCGTGTCGCCGCCGCGCGATCACGTCCGCATTGCCGTCGCCGCGTGCGGCGTGTGCGGCACCGACCGCGAGTTTTATGCGGGGCACTTTCCCGGATTGTCCTGGCCGATAACCCTCGGCCACGAGATCGCGGGCACGGTGGCCGAGGTCGGCGACGGGGTCGAGGACTTCGCTGTTGGCGACCGCGTGGCGGTCGGCTGGTTCGGCGGCAATTGCAATCGCTGCGTGCCCTGTCGCCGGGGCTATTTCATGCAATGCGAGCGCATGCAGGTGCCCAGCTGGCAGTACCCGGGCGGCTACGCCGAGTCGGTCACCGCGCCGGTAACGGCGCTGGCTCGGATTCCGGACGGGTTCTCGTTCGCCGAGGCCGCCCCGATGGGGTGCGCGGGGGTGACGACGTTCAACGGGTTGCGCAAGACCCGCGCCAAGGCCGGCGACCTGGTCGCGGTGATCGGCATCGGCGGACTCGGCCACCTAGGGGTGCAGTTCTCCCGGGCGATGGGGTTCGAGACGGTCGCGATCGCCCGCGGTCCGGAGCGGGAGGCCGCCGCCAAGGAACTCGGTGCCCACCACTACATCGACTCGAACACGTCCGATGTCGCCGCCGAACTCCAGCGGCTCGGCGGGGCGGCGGTGGTGCTCGCGACCGCGGCGAGCTCGAAGGCGATGGGTGCCACCGTCGGAGGGCTCGGACCGGAGGGCGAACTCGTCACCGTCGGCGTGACGCCCGAGCTCTTGCCGACCAGCCCGCTCGACCTCATCAATGGTGGCCTGTCGGTCACCGGGCATCCGTCGGGCACTTCACGCGATGTCGAGGAGACTTTGCATTTCGCCGCGCTGACGGGCGTGCGCGCCGTCATCGAGGAACGACCGCTCGCGCAGGCCGCCGAGGCCTTCGAGCGCATGAACAGCGGACACGCGCGCTACCGAGTGGTGCTGACCGTCTGAGCGGTCCTAAGTGGCCCCGGGTGAGCCGTGCCACCCGCGATTGCAATACTGGCCTGGACTGCACGGTTTCGCTGAGAGGAATGTCCATGCCCATCGCCACGCCAGAGGTCTACGCAGAGATGCTGGCCCGCGCCAAGGAGCACTCGTTCGCGTTCCCGGCGATCAACTGCACATCGTCGGAAACCATCAATGCCGCCATCAAGGGCTTCGCGGATGCCGGCAGTGACGGCATCATCCAATTCTCCACTGGCGGAGCCGAATTCGGTTCGGGCCTGGGCGTCAAGGACATGGTCACCGGTGCGGTCGCGCTGGCCGAGTTCGCACACATCGTCGCCGCCAAGTACGACATCACCGTCGCGCTGCACACCGACCACTGTCCCAAGGACAAGCTCGACACCTATGTGCGCCCGCTGCTGGCCATTTCCGCCGAGCGCGTCGCCAAGGGCCAGAACCCGCTGTTCCAGTCGCACATGTGGGACGGCTCCGCCGTTCCGATCGATGAGAACCTGCAGATCGCCCAGGAGCTGCTGAAGCTGACGTCGGCCGCAAAGATCATCCTCGAGGTTGAGATCGGCGTCGTCGGTGGCGAGGAGGACGGTGTCGTCGGCGCGATCGACGAGAAGTTGTACACCACGCCCGAGGACTTTGAGAAGACCATCGACGCGCTGGGGGCCGGTGAGCATGGCCAGTACCTGCTGGCCGCGACCTTCGGCAACGTGCACGGCGTCTACAAGCCGGGCAACGTCAAGCTCAAGCCCGAGGTGCTGGCCGAGGGCCAGAAGGTGGCCGCCGCCAAGCTCGGATTGCCTTCTGACGCAAAGCCTTTCGACTTCGTCTTCCACGGTGGCTCGGGTTCGCTGAAGTCGGAGATCGAGGATTCGCTGCGTTACGGCGTGGTGAAGATGAACGTCGACACCGATACCCAGTACGCCTTCACCCGCCCGCTGGCCGCACACATGTTCACCAACTACGACGGTGTGTTGAAGGTCGACGGCGAGGTCGGCGACAAGAAGGTCTACGATCCGCGCAGCTACCTGAAGAAGGCTGAGGCGTCGATGACCGCGCGTGTCATCGAGGCTTGCAATGACCTGCACAGCACCAGCCGGAGCGTGTCTGCCGGCTAGACCAGTTGGGCAGTGGCCACTTATGACACGTGAATTGCGAAATTCTGTGTCGTAGGTGGCCATTCGGCGTTTAGGGCCGAGTTCTTGTGCGTCAGCATCACGGTGGCCAGGATGGCCACCGCCGTGATCGCTGCGATCACCAGGACGAGCGCGATCACCCAGCCCCAGCTGCGTCGGTTGCGCGGCGTCTTGATGGTCCCCGGGATCACCTGAGACCCCGCCGGTGGCATCAGCTCGGTCTCCGGATCGGGCACCGGATTGATGATCTGGGTGTTGCCGTCGAAGCTGGACGGCGCGGTGTAGCGACGCACCAGGATGGCCGGATCAGTATCCGGGTCGGCGGCGGGTTCGAAGACTTCGGTTATTTCGGCTTCGGCAGCTGCGAATTCCGCATCCCGGCCACGCCCCGTCTTACCGCGATCGCGGTTCGGCCCGGAAGGGTTCGAGGTCGCGGCTGGGTTAGACATGAGGGTGATCGTCCTCCCGGTCTTGAACGTCTCCAGCATCGCGCTCGACTTCTGCGCAGGAGCATAATCGCCCGACTCCGGTAATACGTCGATCGACTGCACGGCACAATAGCGGTCATGACACGAATGGGTGATCTGCTGGGACCTGAGCCGGTGCTGCTGCCTGGTGACATCGAGGCCGAGGACGATCTGGACGCCGGCAAGGACGCGACTGCAGTCGCTGCGGCGCATCCGTCGGCATCGGTGGCGTGGGCGGCGTTGGCGGAGGCTGCGCTTGCTGCCGACCAGCCGGTCACCGCATATGCGTACGCCCGTACCGGGTACCACCGGGGCCTGGATCAGCTGCGCCGTAACGGCTGGAAGGGCTTTGGGCCCGTGCCGTTTTCGCACGAACCGAACCGTGGATTCCTGCGCTGCGTAGCCGCACTGGCTCGGGCCGCCGAGTCCATCGGCGAGCACGACGAGTACCTGCGCTGCCTCGAACTGCTCGAGGACTGCGACCCCGCAGCGCGCGCCGAGTTGGGTCTCTAACTCAGTCCGCGTCGCAGTGGCAGCCGTCGGACTCTGGTGGCTCCACCTGGACGGTGGCGTGCGCCAGTCCCCGGGCGGCCATCACAGCGCGGGCGGACTGCAGTACCTGTGCTGAGTCGCCGTTGGAGGTCAGGTGCGCGGTGGCCATGTCCTTGCCGGGCACCAGGGTCCACACGTGTAGGTCGTGCACATCGGTGACGCCGTCGACGGCGGCCAGTGCCGCGCGCAACTCGTCGACGTCGATGTGGCTGGGTGAGGATTCGGACAGGATGCGCAGGGCCGCGCGAGCTAGTGAGATGGCTCGCGGCAGGACCCACAGCGCCACCAGCACGGCGACCACGACGTCGGCGTAGGGCCAGCCCGTGGTGACGGTGATGATGCCGGCGATCAGGACGCCGAGGCTGCCGACGGTGTCGGCGACGACCTCCATGTAGGCGCCCTTGACGGCCAGGCTGTTCGCGGCATCCGAGCGCAGCAGCAGGACGACGATGGCGTTGGCCAGCAACCCGGCCAGAGCGACGACGATCATCGGCACGCCGGGGATTTTCGGCGCATCACCGAGTCGTTCGACGGCTTCGTAGAGGATGAATGCCGCGACCCCCAGCAGCAGCACCGCATTGGCAACGGCGGTGAACACCTCGGCGCGATGCCAGCCGTAGGTGCGGGCTGCGGACGTCGACCCGCGGCGGGCCAGCGTGACGGCCGTCAGCCCCATGAACATGGCTACCAGGTCGGTCAGCATGTGGCCGGCGTCGGCCAGCAGCGCGATCGAATTGATCAGCAGCGCAGTGGTCAGCTCGATGACAAAGAAGACGGTGAGCACTGCCGCGGCAATGAGCATGCGGCTGACGCGGGCATTCGCGCCGTGGTTGTGGTCATGTCCGGCGCCCATGGGCTCAATGTATGCGTAACTACGCATATGTCGCAAGCCGCACCGTGATTTGTGCACGAAAAAGGGCGCTCAGCGCCCTAGGATGTGCACAAATCACAGGGGGATCAGGACCAGAAGCGGGTGAGGGCGCCGCCAATCATCGCCAGGCGCACAGGCACGCCGGACAGCGCCACCAGGTGGTACACCAGCGTGAAGAACGCCCGATTCAACTGCGGTGCGATCAGCAGCAGCATCAGCACCATGAAGCCCCACTGCTTGGCCGGCTGCAGCGCCCGCTGGGTGTCGTAACTCAGATGCGGTTCCAACGCGTTGTAGCCGTCCAGCCCGGGAATGGGCAGCATATTCAGCAGCAGCGCGGTGACCTGCAGGAAGCCCAGGTAGGCCACGCCGGCCCAGAACACGGCGTGGGCTTGGACGTCGTACATCGAGGCGGTCACGGCCAGGATCACCACCGCCAGCACCAGGTTCGCGAAAGGGCCCGCCAGGCTCACCAAGGTCCGTTGCCGCTTGGTCATGTATGACGTGCGTAGATACACGGCCCCGCCCGGCAGACCGATACCGCCGAGCGCGATGAACAGAGCCGGCAGCCCCAGTGACAGCAGCGGGTTCGCGTATTTGAGCGGGTTGAGTGTGAGGTAGCCGCGCAGCTCGACGTCGCGGTCGCCGAAGCGCCACGCGGTGTAGGCGTGACCGAACTCGTGCAGACACAACGAGACGGTCCAGCCTGCGATGACGAACACGAAAACACCGGCGTAGGCCAGGGGCCGGACTTCGGAACCGGCGGCCCACGCGATGCCACCGCCTAGTCCGGTCAGCGCGACGATTCCCCAGAACAGCGGGCTGGGCCGAACTCCATGCTTCGTTGGCATGCTCACCAGGAGAAACCTAGCCGACTCGGAGCCAGCCTTGGATGTGACGGTAAAACGCAGACCGTCGGGCCGGGCGCGGCGCAGTCACTCCGTCTCGCTCGATGAGCAAGCCCGTGCTGCCAATTTGGACGGCTCGACCGCTCACCCACCCACGGGCACCGGTGCCCAGCGTCCGCGCCCGTAGTCCGGGCACCTGGGGCAGCGGCTCGATTTCGACGCCTGTGGATTGCCCGTCGAACAGCACGGTGTCATCGACCACGGCCTCGCCGGTGATGGCCGCATCACGCGACGGTAGCCACCGGGCCGACCGCACGATCACCGCGCCGGTCTCGTCGCGGATCAAGGGAACCCGTTGCGCCGCACCAGTTCTGGCACGATGTGCGACACCCCACCGGGTTGGTCGCCAGGGCGGGACGAAGCCGACTTCGACATCGAGCAGGTCGTCGCGCAGCAGCCGGCTCAGGGTGGCGGCCAAAGCGACATGCCCGCCGACGACGATCACCCGGGCCACTTGTTCGGGGACTGTCAGGTCGTCCGGCGCAGACACCTCGACGCACGTCAGACCGGTCAACGAACGGGGCAACCGGCGGCCGTCGAACAGCAGCACCACGACATCTCCGGGGACGTCTCTGGCGGTCAAGGCCTCTCCTCACGGCTCGCTGGGATAAGGTTGCTCACCGGCTGCCACAGTATTTAGGCAGGTAAAGCGGGAGACAAATCGATGCCGGCAATCGTGCTCATCGGGGCCCAGTGGGGCGACGAGGGCAAAGGAAAAGCCACCGACCTGCTCGGTGGACGGGTGCAGTGGGTAGTGCGCTACCAGGGCGGTAACAACGCCGGGCACACGGTGGTACTACCCACCGGCGAGAACTTCGCCCTTCATCTCATACCTTCGGGCATCTTGACGCCCGGGGTCACCAACGTCATCGGCAACGGTGTCGTGGTCGATCCGGGCGTGCTGCTCACCGAGCTGTCCGGGCTCGAAGACCGTGGCGTAGACACCTCGAAGCTGCTGATCTCGGCCGATGCACACCTGTTGATGCCGTACCACGTGGCTATCGACAAGGTCACCGAGCGGTACGCGGGCAGCAAGAAAATCGGCACCACCGGCCGCGGCATCGGCCCCTGCTACCAGGACAAGATCGCCCGCATCGGCATCCGAGTCGCCGACGTGCTTGACGAAGAGCAGCTCGCCGCCAAGGTCGAGGCTGCCCTGGAGTTCAAGAACCAGGTGCTGGTCA
Source organism: Mycobacterium sp. OTB74 (assembly GCF_029892685.1). Lineage (GTDB taxonomy): Bacteria > Actinomycetota > Actinomycetes > Mycobacteriales > Mycobacteriaceae > Mycobacterium. The sequence goes on from NZ_JARXVD010000003.1 coordinate 368,060, forward strand.
AGATTTACAACCGCAAGGCACTCGACCCGGACGACGTGGTGCAGAACCTGCTGGCGCAGGCGGAGGGCTTCAAGCACCGCATCGCGGACGCTCGGCTGCTGCTCAACGAGGCGCTCGAGCGCGACGAGATCGTGCTGCTTGAGGGCTCGCAGGGCACCCTGCTGGACGTCGACCACGGCACCTACCCGTTCGTGACGTCGTCGAACCCGACCGCGGGCGGCGCAGCCGTCGGCTCAGGCATTGGGCCGACCCGCATCACCACCGTGCTGGGCATCCTGAAGGCGTACACCACGCGCGTGGGCTCGGGTCCGTTCCCGACGGAGCTGTTCGACGACCACGGCGCGTACCTGGCCAAGACCGGCGGCGAAGTGGGTGTTACCACCGGCCGCGCTCGGCGCTGCGGCTGGTTCGACGCCGTCGTCGCCCGGTACGCCACTCGGGTCAACGGCATCACCGACTACTTCCTGACCAAGCTGGACGTGTTGTCCAGCCTGGAGACGGTGCCGGTGTGCGTGGGCTACACCGTGGACGGCAAGCGCACCAACGAGATGCCGATGACGCAGGTCGACATCCACAAAGCCGAGCCCATCTACGAGGAACTGCCTGGCTGGTGGGAAGACATCAGCGAGTGCCGCACCTTCGACGAGCTGCCGGCCAAGGCCCGGGACTACGTGCTGCGGCTGGAAGAGCTTGCCGGAGCACATGTTTCATGCATCGGCGTCGGTCCCGGCCGTGACCAGACGATCGTCCGCCGGGATGTGCTGGGGTGACCGAAGGCTTCATGGACCAGCACGGCGGCTTCCCGGTCTTTGAGGCCGCCGATCCCGGTCCCGGTTTTGGTCGATTTGTCGAGGGCATGCGGCGGCTGCAGGACCTGGCGGTATCGGCCAACCCGGACAGTGACACCTGGGACGACGCCGCCGACCGGGTAGAAGAACTGGTCAAGCTGCTCGGCCCCTTCCAGGCGGGCGAAGGCGTCGGCCCGGCCAACCGGGTGCCGTCGCTCCCGGGGGCAGGCAGTCTGCTGATGCCGCCTTGGTTCGTCGACAAGTTCGAGCCCGACGAGGTCCAGCTGCGCGTGACGTTCAGCCGCTATCACGTCGGCGGCAACTACGCGGTGCACGGCGGCGTACTGCCGCTGCTGTTCGACTCGGTGTTCGGCATGGTTATCCACGCCGCGGGTCGGCCGATCAGCCGAACCGCCTACCTGCACGTCGATTACCGCAAGGTCACCCCGATCGATGTCCCGCTGACTGCCAAGGGCCGGGTCACCGAGGCTGAGGGGCGCAAGGCATTCGTCGCGTCGGAACTGTATGACCCCGAAGGGAATCTGCTGGCCGAGGCCAACGGTTTGATGATCAGGTTGCTACCCGGCCAGCCGTGACGGGCTGGGCTTGACTGCGTTGGCGGTGCGGCCCTGGAAGAGCGCGATCAATTGGTCGACGTTCCCCCGAAATGCGTTGCAGTCCACCAGCAAATTGCCGACCAGGGCAGACGAGGTGAATTGCAGGATCTGCGGGGTGGCGCCGCCGTAGGGCGCCCAGTAACGTGACGCATCGCCCGGGTACAGCGTGGACGCAAAGCCGCTGCCGCCAACGTAATTCGACGCAACCAGGCCCGGCACCTTGGACAGGTCCGGTGATCCGATCTGTTGCCAGTACCAGTGCGGGATGTAGGACAGCGAGATGAAGACGCCGGCGTTGTTGAAGGCGTCGACCACCGCCCAAAAGTTGGTGATGTCACCGGAATTGGCCTCGAAGTCGAGCATGGCGTAGCGGCCGCCGTTGTTGTGCAGCCAGGTGCGAGCCTGCGATGCCGGGTCGTTGGTGGTGACGTAGTGGTAGCCGATGCAGGGAAATTTGTTCTGCACGCACCATTGCGAGATCACCGGCCAGTATGGGTCCACGTAGTAGTCGCCCTCGGAGACCTTCTGCGTGATCCAGGAGAAGCCCTGGCCGGGCAGCTGCGATACGAACGCGGTGGCTGCGCCCACCGAATTGAAGTTGTTGTTCGAGGTGTCCGGACCGTAGAGCGTCATCTGTCTCGCCTGTACATGACTCGGATTCGGTTGCCCAGGGTCACAATTCCACCGTAGTCCGTTTACCCGACGCGCGCCGCGAAGCGTGAACTGCGGTGTCGCACCGTGTTATTGCCCCCCGAAAGCCCTCTCGAGGTGCGACGATGACGGCGTGAAAGCCACCGCTGGCCCGCGTAGCCGACTGACCACGCCACATGCGGCCGCCATTGCCGGCGTGCTGTTCGCGCTGCTGTTCGGTGTGGCACTGATCTGCATCAGGACCGCGTTGCCGGAAGGGGCCGAGCGGGGTGCACAGTTCTTCGACGATTCGAGTATTCGGCTGCGGGTGGCGGGCGTGCTGATGCCGTTCGCCGGCATCGCTTTTCTCTGGTTCATCGGTGTGTTGCGCGACGGGTTCGGGGCACTGGAGGACAAATTCTTCGCATCGGTTTTCCTCGGTAGTGGCCTGGTGTTTCTGTCGATGATTTTTGCCTCGACCGCGGTGGGGGCCGGCCTGATGGCGGTGAGCCATTCGGGCCTCGTGTCCGGTGTGCACGACGAGGTCATGGAATTCGGCCGCGCTCTGTTGATCGCCCTGGCCAGCACCTTTGCGCTGCGGATGGCTGCGGTCTTCATGATCTCGTCGGCCACCATCTGGCTCAAGACCGGACTGATGCCCAAGTGGCTGGTGGTCCTGACTTATGTTGTGGCCGTGGGCAATCTGATCGCCGGGGACGTCAGTTTGTGGATTGTGCTGACCTTCCCGGTGTGGGTGTTGGTGGTCAGCGTGCTGCTGTTGGTGCGGGCCGGGGTGATCATGGGTGACGACTGAGGCCGGCTTGATCTGCGCTAGGCGTTTTCGAGTTCGGCGATCACGATCTTCTTCTGCCGCATCATCGCCTGCACCTGTTCTGGCCTGCCCAGCAGTTGGTCCATGTTCGAGGGGATGATCTGCCAGCTGATGCCGAACTTGTCCTTGCACCACCCGCATTGCTCGGACTCGGGCACGTGCGAGAGCTTGGACCAGTACGCGTCGATCTCGTCCTGGTCGGCGCACCGGATCACGAACGAGATGGCCTCGTTGAACGTGAACATCGGCCCGCCGTCCAGGCAGACGAATTCGATTCCGTTGAGGGTGAATCGCCCATTGAGGACCTTGCCGGACATGCCGGCGAAGTGTTCGTCGAGGGCCGCGTCGGGGTATTCCTCCACCGAGATGATCCGTGAATTCGGAAACACCTCGACGTAGTACTGCATGGCTTCGCGGGCCTGGTCGTTGAACCAGAGGCACGGCTGGATGGTTTCGGGCAAGAGTCGGGTTCTCCTGTCTCGCAGTGGTTTTCGTCAGGTCAGACCAACAGCGCATCGATCTGGCTGAGGGCGCCGGTCATGCCCTCGACCATGCCCATCGCGGTCACCTTCTCCAGCTGTTCGGCGTCGGTGAACCGGGTGAGGATGGTCATCCGGGTGCCGCCGTCGACCCCTTCGAAGGACACCTCCAGGCGCATGGTGGGCATGTCGAGATCGGGTTCGCCGTCGGGGCGGGAGAATCCGTCTTCGACGACCAGTCGGTGCGGTGGCTGCGTTTCGACGGTGCGCCACCAGCCCGGTGCTTTCTCCCCCTCGGGGCCGGTCATGTGATAGCGAGACTCACCGCCGGGTGTCAGCTCGTGCCGGGTGAAAGTGGCCGGCCAGGTTGGCGGACCCCACCACCGTTCCAGCTGACGGGGGTCCTCCCATACCTGCCACACCCGCTCAGGCGGCGCACTGAACTCCGTGACGAAGGTCAGGGTGAGTGCCTGTGCGTCGATGTCGCTGCTGACGACGGTCATCGGTGTCCTCTCGGTTGATTCGGGCCGTATCCGTCCTCGGCGAGGATGGCCTCGATAGCTGTGGCGCGGTCGCGCCACAGTGCTTCATAGCGCTGCAACAGCTGTTCGGCGCGTCGCAGGGTTTCCGGGACCGCCCGGACAAGCTGCTCGCGACCTCGGCGTTCCTTGCGAACCAGGGCCGCCGCCGTCAGTACCGCGACGTGCTTCTGCACCGCGGCGAAACTCATGTCGTAGCCGCGCGCCAGTGCGCTGACCGACTGGTCGCTGTGCATCGTGCGGGTGACGATGTCGCGGCGGGTGGCATCGGCCAGCGCGTGGAAGATCCGGTCGATCTCCTCATCGGTGAACGAATCTACAACCATTTGGTTGTAGATTAGGCCGCGGCAGTGGGTCGGTCAAGGGCGGCTGCGATCAATTCACGCGCAGCGCCGACGCCGGGCAGAGTTTGACGGCCTCGCGGGCGTGATCGGCCTCGGCGGCCGGAACCTCGTCGGCCAGCACCACGACGACGCCGTCGTCGTCCTGATCGAACAGCGCCCCGGCAACCATCACGCAATTGCCGGAAGCGATGCAGGCGTCCCGATCGGCCTCGATATGCATAGACCAATCATGGTCTCGCGTGCGTCAAAAGTGGTGGTATTGCGCAGAAATGGCCGGCGGATTTGGGTGGTGCTGCCGTCGAGGTGCTATGCCGAATGTGACGGCTCCTGTCGAGCTCCGTCGAAAATGTCGACGGCTTCCGACACATTCGTCATACGGACGTTGACCGCTGGGGCTACCAGTCCGCGCCGTGCGAGCCGGGCAGTAGCCCAGCCAAACCCGGCCCTAGTCGCGCTTGAGCGCCGCTTCTTCCAGGTCCAGCCCGTGCAGCACCGCCCGCAGCACCTCGTCATCGATGCGTCCGGCGTCGCGTTCGGCGATGAATGTGGCGCGTTCGGCGGCCAGCATCTCCGCCCGCATCCGCCGCAGTGCCGACGCCGGGCTTTCGCCGATGTCATCGTCGCTGCGGCCCAGGCGCTCCCATACGGCGTTGCGGCGCTGGTCGTTCCAGTGGTGCAACACGGTGCCGACCTGCTGCTGGACGTTGGAGTCGTCACCGCGGGCCAGCAATTCATCCAGTCGATCGGCAGCGGCCTGGGCAGCGCGGGTCGACGCGGCCGCCTCTTTCAGGGCGTCCTGGTGCACCTGAGCCTCGCTGCTCACGTCGAGCATCCTGATCAACCAGGGCAGCGTCAGGCCGTGCAGCAGAAGCGTGCCGATCACCACGACGAAGGTCAGGAACACCAACTGGGGCCGGCCCGGGAAGGGCGCACCAGACAGCGTGGACATCGGCACACCGAAGGCGGCCGCCAGCGACACCACGCCGCGCATGCCGGCCCACGCGACGATGAACACCTGCGAAGGTGTGGGCCGCGCTTCGCGCTCATTGATCCGGGGCCACAGCGCCCGGGGCACGTACGCCATGAAGTACACCCAGGCGATCCGCACCGCGATGACGGTCGCCAGTACCGCGGCCGAGGCGATCGCCAGCGTCGCGGCGCGGATTCCGGTCAGTTCGTCGATGACCTGGGGCAGCTGCAGGCCGATCATCAGGAAGGCGAACGATTCCAGGATCAGCGTCACGGCCTTCCACACCGCGTCGTCCTGCAGGCGGGTGGCGTAGGTGGCATGGGTGGAGCGCTGGCCCAGCAGGACGGCCGCCACCACCACAGCGATAACCCCCGAGCCGTGCGCCTCCTCGGCTAGCCAGTAGACGAAGAACGGGGCGACCAGACCGATGGCGCTTTCCACCAGCGGGTCGTCCAGCCAGGTCCGGATGTACTCGATCAGCAGGCCGGTCAGCAGCCCGACCAGGATGCCGCCGACGGCGGCCAGCGCGAAGGTGCCCAGTGCTCCGGTCCATGTTGTGGCAGCACCGACAGCGGCGGCCAGTGAGACCTTGTAGGCGGTCAGCGCGGTGGCGTCGTTGAACAGGCTCTCGCCGCCCAGCAGGGTCATGATCTGCCGTGGCAGCCCCAGCCTGCGGCCGATTGCCGTCGCCGACACCGCGTCGGGCGGCGCGACGATGGCGCCCAACGTCAGCGCCGCGGCCAAGGTCAGCTCCGGGACGGTGTGGAACGCCACGATGCCGACCACGAACGTGGTGGCCAGCGGCAGACCGACGGCCAACAGGCCGACCGTTCGGACGTTCTTGCGCAACGCCACATAACTGCTGCCCAGCCCGGCTGACCACAGCAGCGGCGGCAGCACCACGAACATGACCAGGTCGGGCTGCATCTCGATGCCGTGTACGCCGGGGATCATCCCTCCGGCCAGGCCCACGACCACCAGACCCAGTGGAGCTGAGATGTCGTATCGGCGGGCCAGAGCGGCCAGCAGCACCGAGGCAACCAGCACCGCCAGCAGTGGGGCACCCATGTCGTCAAACCTCCTCGCTCAGCCCGCCCTATCCTTGTTCAGCATGCTTGGGAAACGGAGGCTATCGCGGCGAACACGCCCGCATGACGACGCGCCCTCCACCTGCGACCACCTGGCCGAGGCCGCCCAGAGACCCGAGCCCGAGCCGCAGACACCCGGTCGGTGCGGGGCTTGCGCGGCACTCGGGGAGAATACGTGGGCGCATTTGCGAATGTGCCTGACCTGCGGACAGGTTGGCTGTTGCGATTCCAGTCCGCACCGGCATGCCAGCGAGCATTTCCGGCTCACTGGTCATCCGGTGATGCGGTCGTTGGAGCCGGGGGAGAGTTGGCGGTGGTGCTATGTCGACATCAGATTGGGCCTGGGCGAGCGAAGCGACGGGGAGATGGGTTGATGAGTTGGTGAACCGGACGACGGTTCTGGTGCTCGGCACCGGGGAGTTGAGCAGCGAGTTGGTGCTGGCGTTCCAGCGGTTGGGTGCCACGGTGATCGCCGAGGCGCTACCGGACCGGGAGACCGCCTTGCGTGGGTTGATCGACCGGCATGAGCCGCAGGTCGTCGTGGTGCAGTCTGCCGAGGTCTCCGCGGACGTGCTGGACGCACTGAGCGAATCGGACGTCGAGGTGTTCCCGGCGCCGGATGCGCTGCGGGTCACCTCTGACCGGGAGCGGCTGCGCAAGCTGGCAGCCGATGAACTCGGTCTGCCGACGGCACCGTTCTGGTTCGCCGGATCGGTGGACGAACTCACCGCGGTGGCCGAGCATGCTGGGTTGCCGCTGACGGTCTCACCCGCATCCGATATGGGCACCAACGGCCGATCTGTGTTGACCACGCTCGACGACGTCGACGAGATCTGGGAGCGCGTGGTTGCCGCCGCCGACTCTGACCGGGTGATGGCCGAGACCGAAGTAAAGGTCGACACTGAATTCACGTTGCTGGTCGTTCGTGGCCGCGGACCCGCCGGTGGTGCGGTGGTGCAGTTCTGCGAGCCGATCGGGCGTCGCCGGATCAATGGCGGGCCGTTGGAGCTGTGGCAGCCGCACGAGTTGTCGGCGTCGGCTTTGGATGCGGCACGCTCGATCGCCGCCCGCATTGTCAACGGCGTGGGTGGATATGGACTGTTCGCCGTGGATCTCATGGTGGGCAGTGACGGCAACCAGACCAATGGTGGCGATGAGGTGTACTTCGCGGCCGTGCATCCGTTGCTGACGGGCGCCGGGTTCGTCACCACGCGTTCTCAGCGCTTATCGCAGTTCGAACTGCATGCACGTGCCATCCTGGGCCTGCCGGTGGACACCATCATGATCTCGCCGGCAGCAGGCGAGGTGAGCAGCCCGGAACAGGGCGCTGCCGATGCTGTTGCAGACGCGTTGGTCATCGCCGAGAGCGACGTCCGGTTGTCCAGCGACGTATGTGTGGCGTTGGCGACGGCACCGGATGTGTTGCGAGCCCGCGACCGGGCGCGCCAGGTGTCGGCCGCGATGCGAAGGAACCGGGTGTGAGCGCGGCAGAACCCGAACCCGATCCAGCGGACCGCCCGACCATGGTGCCGTTCCTCGCGGCGCTGGGCTTCATCGTGATCGTGGTGATCTTCATCGTGGTGCTGAACACCATTGGGGTCTTCGGCAAAGACGGACCGACGCCGGAGCAGGACGTCCGCCGCGCGGTGGTGGGCCAGAACGACGGCCTGCAGCGCGGCGACTACTCACGGTTCCAGACCTACACCTGTAAAGCCCAGTACGGCACCGAGGCAGATGTGCTTGCCAAACAACATGATTCGGTGGCCAAGAACGGCCAGCGCTACGTCGACTCGGTGTCCGACATCCGCTTCGACGGCGACAAGGCGACTGCCACCCTGACCTACCACTTCGACAAGACGCCGGATACCAAGCCCACTGCACCGGTGGCATTGGTTCGCGAGGACGGGGCGTGGAAGGTGTGCTCGCCGGTCGCAAGTTAGTTTGTGACAGACTCGCATTCGTGAGCTATGCGGGAGACATCACGCCGCAGCAGGCATGGGATCTGCTCAGCGACAACCCCGAGGCTGTGCTGGTCGACTGCCGGACCGACGCCGAGTGGCGCTGGGTGGGCGTGCCGGACATTTCCAGCCTCGGACGTGACGTTGTGTACATCGAGTGGAACAGCAGCGACGGTAGGCACAACGATGGTTTCGTCGATGATTTGTTGGCGGCCGGCGTGACGCCCGGCGGGCGGCCGGTGGTGTTCCTGTGTCGCTCGGGCAACCGATCCATCGGGGCGGCCGAAGCTGCGACGGCAGCCGGCATCGCACCCTCCTACAACGTGCTGGAAGGGTTCGAGGGCGACCTCGACCAGCACCGGCATCGGGGTGGCAACGGCTGGCGGGCTATCGGACTTCCGTGGGTGCAGTCGTGACACAACTCAATAGCGATGGGATCCCCTCTGTCCGGGTGCCCAAGCAGCTGCCGGACGGGGTAGGCCAGGCCACCATCGGAGTGCGCGGCGGCCTGCTGCGCTCGGAGTTCGAAGAAACCGCCGAGGCCATGTACCTGACCTCGGGTTACGTCTACGAGTCCGCAGCCGCGGCCGAGCAGGCCTTCACCGGCGAGATCGAGCGGTACGTCTATTCGCGCTACGGCAACCCGACCATCCAGATGTTTGAGGAACGGCTGCGCCTGATCGAGGGTGCACCGGCCTGTTTCGCGACCGCGACCGGCATGTCGGCGGTGTTCACCGCCCTGGGTGCGTTGCTCGCGTCGGGGGACCGGCTGGTCGCGGCGCGCAGCCTGTTCGGTTCGTGCTTCGTGGTGTGCAACGAGATCCTTCCGCGCTGGGGCGTGGAGACAGTGTTCGTCGACGGTGATGACCTGTCTCAGTGGGAGGAAGCGCTGTCGGTGCCGACCACCGCAGTCTTCTTCGAGACGCCGTCCAACCCCATGCAGTCGCTGGTGGACATCGCCGCAGTGTCCGAGCTGGCACATGCCGTCGGTGCAAAAGTGGTGCTGGACAACGTCTTTGCCACCCCACTGCTGCAGCAGGGTATGGAGCTGGGCGCCGATGTGGTGGTGTACTCGGGCACCAAGCACATCGACGGCCAGGGCCGGGTACTCGGCGGCGCCATCCTGGGCGACAAGGAATACATCGCCGGTCCGGTGCAGCAGTTGATGCGGCACACCGGCCCGGCGATGAGTGCGTTCAACGCCTGGACGTTGCTGAAAGGCCTTGAGACGCTGTCGCTTCGGGTCGATTACTCGAATCGCTCCGCGCAGCAGGTGGCGGAGTTCCTCGAGGGTGTTTCCGGGATTGACTGGGTGAAATACCCGTTCCTACAGTCGCATCCGCAATACGAGCTGGCGCGCAAGCAGATGCGCGGCGGCGGCACTGTGGTCACGTTCGAACTCTCCGCTGGGAAAGCAGGGTCTGCGAAGGCCCGCGCCTTCGAGGTGCTGGACAAACTGCGCGTCATCGACATCTCCAACAATCTGGGCGATGCCAAGACACTGATCACCCATCCAGCCACCACCACGCATCGCGCAATGGGGCCTGAAGGTCGGGCGGCTATCGGGCTTGGCGACGGCGTGGTGCGCATCTCGGTTGGCTTGGAGGGCACCGAGGACCTGATCGCCGATCTGGATCAGGCACTGAGCTAGCGGGCCTGGCATGTCCAAACAGACCGCGGCCAAGAAGGCACGACGCAAGAAGCGGCAGTCGGCGCGCAATGTCCGTTGGCTGCCCGACGAGTTGCAAGCCGAGGTCGTGGGGATCGCCCGCATTACGGAGGAAATCGCCCCGCGCGGTTGGGAATACGACGACGAGTTCTCGGGCGATGAATTCATCACATGGTACTTTCCGCCGTCCGGCGTCGAACTCGCCGAGGACGACGTTCGCGAGCCGGTAACCAGGATCTGGGTGTCAGACCCCGAGCAGGCACAGTTGGTGCTGGTCGGCACGGGCGAGGACGGTTTCGTCCACGGGCTGACCGTGGATCAGTTGTTTGCGAACCTCGACGCCATCGAGGCCTACCGGGTTGGCGACACGCCGCCGGAGTTCTAGTCCAGTCGACCTTGCGCGAACAGCGTAAACGTGATCGGCCCAAATCGTAAGTGCCACAACAGAGGACGACACGCCGAGGGCTACACGCCGAGCGGGTTCTGTATTGACGCCGCCGCCGGGCCGCGGTCGCCGTCGGGATAACATCACCCGCATGGTGAACAAGATCGCGATGGTGGGCCTGGTGTCGATTGGTGCAGTACTTGTCGGTTGTTCGACACAAAGTGAACCCAGTAAGGCACCGTCGAACGACAAGTCCACCACGGCAGCCGGCAGCACATCCGGGTCGGCCGGCAACTCGCCTGCTCCGAAGGCCGCTCTCGACGCGGTTCGCGGCGCCGGGGTAGAGGGAAACGACGGCAGCCTGAACGATCTCATCTCGATCGCCTGCGTCTTTTCCGGTGGAAACACGTACAAATCGACGCAGGAATTGGCCAATCAGATGGCTGGGGGCGGCAAGCTCAGCCCGGAGCAGGCGGAAGTCATCGTCAAGACTGCGCTGCAGTACTCCTGCCCCGAGAACGCAGGCAAATTCTCCCAGTAACTTGCGATTTGGGCGCGCTCCGTGTCGGTGACCGATACGCAGCGCGCCCAAATCGCTTTAGCTGTCTTTTTCCAGCACACCCTGCGCGGCCTGCGCGCGGTCGGTGTAGCTCTTGCGCTTGGCAGTGTCGAAGTCCAGGAAGACAGTGTCGAGTCCCAGCCGTTTGTTAAGCCAGCGCCGGCCCCGCGGTCCGAGCACCTGAGCGCCCTGCGCCACGAAGCGCATCGCCGGCGGCACCGACACGTGCGTCTTGGGCTTGTCCAGCGTCTTGACGATCGCGGCCGCGATTTCCTCCGGCTCGACCGGTTTGGTGACGGTGGTTTCCGTTGTGCCGGAAATCAATTCGGTTCTGGTAAACGGCGGCATCACCACCGAGACCTGGACTCCGTGCGGCGCCATCTCGTCGGCCAACGCCGCCGACATCCCGACTACACCGAACTTGGTGGCGTTGTACACGACCTGCCCGGGCACCGGGATGAGTCCGGACATCGACGCGATGTTGATGATGTGGCCGCCGCGTCGGGCGATCATTTCCGGCAGCGCCAACTGGCATCCGGTGATCACCCCGTAAAGGTTCACCTCGAGTGCGGAGCGGACGGACTTTTGCGACTCGTCCAGAAATGCGCCGATGGGCATGACGCCGGCGTTGTTGATCAGCACGTCCAGGTGACCGGCGCCGTCACTGCGGGCCTTGTCCAGGAACACCTCGAACGACTCGCGGTCGGTGACGTCCAGCGGATAGCCGGTGACCTGGCCGAGCTTGCCCAGGGTGCCGACGGCGGTTTCAAGGACGGAAACGTCGCGGTCACCGATCACCACTCGGGCGCCACGGGCCAGTAGTGCCTTGGCGGTGGCATAGCCGATGCCACGGGCCGCCCCGGTGATTGCGATGGTCTTGCCGCGGATGTTGTCCATGGCGCCAAACTTTACACATGTCAAGTTTGCATTTGAAGGGACAGTTTTCCTGCTGCTACCGGCTAATGTCGAGGCATGACGCGCGTCATCGAGACCCAGGTATGTGTCGCAGGTGGAGGCCCGGCTGGTCTGGTCCATGCGCTGCTGCTGGCGCGTGCCGGAATCAATGTGGTTGTGCTGGAAAAGCACAATGACTTTCTGCGCGATTTTCGCGGTGACACCGTGCACCCCACGACTCTGCGGATCATGCATGAGTTGGGGTTTATCGACGAGTTCCTGAAGCTGAGGCATACCAAGATCGACCGCATCAGCTTTGACACTGACGGCACGCTCCGCACCTTCGGTGATTTCGGTGCATTACGGTTGCTCGGTTTCCCCGAGCCGTATATCGCGCTGATGCCGCAGTGGGATTTCCTTGACTTCCTGGCCGAAAAGGCCTCTGCCTACCCGGAATTCACCTTGATTCGCAACGCCGAGGTAACCGACCTGATCATCGAGAACGGCCGCGTCGTCGGGGTTCGCACTCCTGAGCTGGAGGTTCGGGCAGAACTGGTGGTCGCCGCCGACGGCCGCAAATCCGCGGTGCGGGCCGCGGCCGGCCTGCAGGTGGCCAGCGCGCACAGTCCGATGGACGTGCTGTGGTTCCGGCTGAACTGGCGGCCGGGCGATCCCGAGGAACTGTTCGGAGTGGCCCGCAAGGGCTTGATGATGGTGATGATCTACCGCGGCGAGTACTGGCAGGTCGCGTATCTGATGCCGAAGGGCTCCAACCCGCAGGGCGGTTCACTCGACGAGTTCAAGGCCCGACTGGTGTCGGTGCGTCCGCAACTGCGCGAGCACGTGCAAGATCTGCATTCCTGGGACGACACCAGCTATCTCGACGTTCGGGTGGACCGGCTGAAAACCTGGTGGCGCCCAGGCCTTTTGTGCATCGGAGACGCCGCCCATGCCATGTCGCCGGCCGGCGGTGTCGGTATCAATCTGGCGGTCGCTGACGCGGTGGCTGCAGCCAACATCCTGTGCGGCCCGTTGCGCAACGGTCTGTTGTCCGATGCCGACCTGGCCAAGGTGCAACGTCGCCGTGAGTTGCCGACGCGCGTGATTCAGGCCGGCCAGGTGTTCATCCAGAATCGTGCGATCGAACCGAACCTTGCCGGCGACCTGTCGCCGATCACGCTGCCGGCCATCGTGGGTAAGGGTCCGCTGCAGTACATCCCGCCACTGATCGTCGGCCGCGGTCTGCGTCCCGAGCACGTGCGGACTCCCGATGTGCACGCCGGACGAACAGTGCGGTGATCAACTCCGACCTCCGATTCGTCCCGGTGGCGCAGGACGATCCACTGGCCGAACCGCTATTGGCCGAGCTTGCCGTCGAGTACGCCACCCGCTACGAGGGGACGGTGGACGGTGTCGCTGCATGGCTGCGGGACTACCCGGCCTCCGAGTTCGTTCCTCCTGACGGTGTCATGCTGATAGGCATGCTCGGCGACACCCCGGTCACGGGCGGCGCGTTCCGTAGATTCGATGCGAAAACTGCTGAGCTGAAACGGATTTGGACTGATGCCGGACATCGGCGTCAGGGTCTTGGGCGGGCGCTGCTTGCCGAGTTGGAATCGCGGATCGCCGATGCGGGCTATCGCCGCATCTATCTGACCACCGGTCATCGCCAGCCGGAGGCCGAGGCGTTGTATCTGGCCGCCGGATACCGGCGTTTGGATGAGCCGCTGCCGAGTGAAGGCGACGTTTATCCCATAGCTTTCGACAAGGATCTCGCCGAGGAGATCGCGTAATCCGGGAGTGCCGGGCGGTCCGGTCGATAGGCTTGATCATGCTCTCCGGATGGGCCGTCGGCTGGCTGCTGTTGGTGGCCGCCGTGGCGGTGTTCGTCGCGGGCTTTGTCGTTCGGTCATATGTGGGCCGCAGCCCCAGCGGTCATCCGGTACGCCGGTTGGCCCGGAAAGTACGTTGGTCCGGATTCGGCCGGGTCTTCTACGGGCCTGTCGCCCGTGATGCGGAGGGCAACAACATCTTTGACGACGAAGAACTAGACCAAATGATCGTCATGCCGACCCTGATTGTGGCGTGTGGGCTGTTCCTGACCGGGGTGTTTCTGCTGTTCTACCAGCTGATCAATCACTGAGAGCGGAGCGCCTGGCTGGTGGCCTCTTGGATCGGGCCGCGCCAGACCGGGCCGTGGCCGGGCAGCAGGACGTGGGTGTCCAGCAGCCCGAGCGCGGCCAGGCTGCGCTTGCAGCCATCTTGATCGTGGTTGAATATCGCGGGCAGTAGCTGTGGGCCGCGCCGTGCGGTCACCGGGTGCCCGGTGATGACCGCATCGCCCGCCACCAGCACGTCGCCGAACAGGTAGGAGCAGTGCCCGCCGGTGTGGCCGGGACTGGGGATCACCGTGGGCGTTCCCGGCAGCGTCGCGGCGATGTCGTCGGTGAGGGCCTCGGTCGACGGGATGCCGTCGTGCACCAGGGCGCCCTTGCGGACGATGCGCATCGACCAGGTCAGGTACCGCGGGTTCCAGGCCTTGGTGGCCAGGTCCAGTGGTGATACCTGCTCCAGGTATTCGCGCTTGGCGTGCCCGACCTCTGCGGAATGGCAATATACCGGCGTGCCATAGGTTTTCGCGAACCAGATGGCAGTGCCGAAGTGGTCGACGTGGGCGTGTGTCAGCAGAATGGCCCGCACGTCGGCGGGCTCGAAACCCAGGGTGCGCAGGGAACCGAGCACCTCGTCGCGCTGGCCGGGAAACCCGGTGTCGACCAGGATCACGCCGCTGTCGCCGGTAACCAGCGTCCAGTTGACCAGGTCGGTCTGGGCGAAGTGGATGGTGTCGGTGATCGCGCTCAGGGCTGCCGCCATGTGGCGAGTGTAGGCAGAGTAGAAAAGGAATTGCGCACGCGAGGAGCGATTAGGTACCTACGCACGCGAGGAGCGATTAGGTACCTGCGCACGCAAGGAGCGATTAGGTACCCGCGGACCTGACGAACAGGAAGAGAGCTCATGGCTGAACTCAAGTTGGGATACAAGGCGTCGGCGGAGCAGTTCGCGCCGCGGGAGCTGGTGGAACTGGCTGTGGCGGCAGAGGCTGCGGGCATGGACAGCGCCACGGTCAGCGATCATTTCCAGCCGTGGCGGCACAACGGTGGTCATGCACCGTTCTCCCTTGCCTGGATGACCGCGGTCGGCGAGCGCACCAAGCGCTTGTTCCTGGGCACCTCGGTGCTGACGCCGACGTTCCGCTACAACCCGGCGGTAATCGCGCAGGCCTTCGCGACCATGGGCTGCCTTTACCCGAACCGGATTTTCCTCGGCGTCGGTACCGGTGAGGCGCTCAACGAGATCGCCACTGGCTATCAGGGCGAGTGGCCGGAGTTCAAGGAGCGCTATGCCCGGCTGCGCGAGTCGGTGCGGTTGATGCGCGAGCTGTGGCTCGGTGACCGCGTCGACTTTGACGGCGAGTACTACAAGACCAAGGGCGCCTCCATCTACGACGTGCCCGAGGGCGGCATCCCGATCTACATCGCCGCGGGCGGACCTCAGGTGGCCAAGTACGCCGGCCGTGCCGGCGATGGCTTCATCTGCACCTCGGGCAAGGGCGAGGAGCTGTACAAGGACAAGCTGATCCCGGCCATGCGCGAAGGTGCCGAGGCGGCGGGCAAGAATCCCGACGACATCGACCGGATGATCGAGATAAAGATCTCCTACGACCCGAATCCTGAACTGGCACTGGAGAACACCCGGTTCTGGGCGCCGCTGTCGCTGACCGCCGAGCAGAAGCACTCCATCGAGGATCCGATGGAGATGGAAGCTGCGGCCGATGCGCTGCCCATCGAGCAGGTGGCCAAGCGCTGGATTGTTGCCTCCGATCCGGATGAAGCGGTGGCCAAGGTCAAGGACTACGTGGACTGGGGCCTGAACCACCTGGTGTTCCACGCGCCGGGGCATGACCAGCGCCGGTTCCTCGACCTGTTCAAGACGGATCTGGAACCGCGGCTGCGGAAGCTGGGGTAGATCGAATCGGCGGTGGGTCCGTCAGTACGCGTTATAGCGTCCACCAATTCGTGCTGTCGGACACCACATCGACCGCATCGCCGTCCACAAGTGTCAGGCCCGACCTGCCGTTGATTGTCTCCCCGGGGTGCGCGCTCAGTTTCGCGTCAGCGCCGGAGGTGTTCCTGACGATGTAGCGGCAGGTGTTGCCGGCTGCTGTGGGCAACTGGATCGCAGTGGCGCCGGCGGCCACCAGGTAGATGTACTCGGTCCCGGCGACCGCATCCAGCGTGCGGTTGGTGGTCAACGTGATCACCGACCGCGGTGGCATCGAGAGATTTCCCGAGGTGTTGCCCGCGATACCCACGTTGCGCCCTTCGGCGCGAACCGGCGCGACGCTGTATCCGTTGTTATCCCACTGATTTCCGGAAATCGCGAGGCCGTCGACGTACTGGGCGTCGACCGCGTAACTCCAGCCGGCACCCTCGTCCACGTTGGCGATGAAGTTGCCGCTGATGTTGAAGCCCTTGGTCCGGTGATCGGCGTCCACCGAGTAGATGCCGATGGCTGGATAGGTGTTCGGCGCGAGCTTGCCGCCGTTGGTGATGTTGTTCCCGACGATCGCCACCTGCTCGTTGTCGGAATCCATCCAGGACGGCATCGTGAAAACGATGGCCTCCTGCCGGGCGTTCTCGCAGATGTTGCCAATTATGTTGAGTGACTTGCAGCCGCGCAGCTCGATGTTGTTGACGGGCTCCCCGTCGAGATGGTTGGCGATGATGCGCACCGGCCCCGCCTCAATGGACAGATTCGGTCCGCTGGAACCGATGTTGTTGTTGACGATCCACGAGTCGTAGAAGTGGTAGGTGGTGTAGATGCCGTAGCCGTTGCACTGCTCGATGAAGTTGTCGTCGATCCAGTTCAGTAAGCCGTCGGTGTTGGGGTTGATCCGCATGCCGTAGCCGGTCCAGCCGTAGAGCCAGCAGTGCTTGATGTAGCTCTTGTCCAGGTCGACATCGAGCGCAGGCGAACCTTGAAAGTTGGCGTCGATCTTGAGGTTTTCGATGCGGCATTCGACCCAGCGCCCGCTGATAGGTGCGACATTCGCCGTCACTTTCAGCCGGGCTGCACGTTCGCCGTCACCGAGCAGCCAGACGTGCGCAAATCCTTCCGCCCCATTGCCGATCGAACCCGACAGCGCGTATACACCCGCCGGAAAGAACACCGTGCCGCCGCCGTCGACCGCCTGGTGAATCGCGGCCATCACCGCCGCGTAGTCATCAGTGATCCCATCCCCGGTAGCACCATGCCTCTTCACATTGATGACGGCCATGTCACCGAAACTACTGTTTTCCGACAGCGTTCGAGGGTGGAATGCGACTGGCCGCGTGCTGAACGGTTGGGGTCTGAGCAGCGACGGCCAGCCAGGCCGACATGTGTTCGTAAGGAGCGTGTTTAGTGATGACCGTCTTGGGATCGAATGCCGCCCAGGCGTTTTCGTCGCCACCAAAAGCCTTACCACCGTCTGTTCCGAAGAGTCTGCGTTGGGGCCGACAGTGCCGTCGAGCCGACTGTTGCTGGATGGTAATGGTGTCGCCCATTTTGCATGCTTTGTCGAGTGCGCCGTCAGTCGAAGTGGCCGGGCTATGCGGCTCGGTGCCGCTCTTGCACGTCAACGGCTTTGGTTACCAGCGGATAGGATATGTCGATGTGGCGCGGCGCTGAGCGAGTGGCTTCGTGTGTTGGCGCGGCGTTGCTGGCGGTCAGTCTTGTTTCGTGCGGGTCAAACTCGAATTCGCATGAGAACAAAGAGCTCTCGGGGCTGCACCCGCCCATCGCACGGACCCCGGTAGCTCCCACCCCTGAGGCCTTGGCGCATCGCGGCGAGATCGTGTCGATCGACACGGCGGCACGGTACACACCCGAACTCATCAAAGCTGCCGGCGAAGTAAAGCGAGCCATTTACCGCTCAACGTCCGGTGTGACCGGTCAACCGGTAAACGTGGGTGGGGTTTTTGCGGTGCCGAAGGGTACGCCGCCCAACGGCGGTTGGCCCGTGGTATCGGTCGGCCACGCCACCACGGGATTGGACCACGGATGCGGGCCTTCGCTGCGGCCTGATCTGATGGGTTACACCTCCACGGTCACCGGTCTGCTCCAGAAGGGTTTGGCGGTCGCGATGAGCGACTATGAGGGACTCGATGATGAGGGCACGCACGCTTATCTAGAGCCTTATTCGGCTGCCTACAACCTCATTGACGCGACCCGGGCGGCTGCTCACTTGTTTCCCGATGTGTCGTCGAACTGGGCGGCGCTTGGCGGATCGCAGGGAGGCCAAGCCGCTTGGGCCGCAAATGAAATGGATGCCGCATACGGTGATGGCCTCAAGCTGGTAGGCACCATGGCGGTGGCGCCGCCAGTCAATGTCGCGGACTTGGCCCAGCGCGCGTACCTCGGTCAGCTGACCATGGATCAGCGGGGTGTCTGGCCGATGGTGATCGTCGGCTTGCAACGAGCTGGGGTGCTGCCCAGCACGTCGCCGTACTTGCGCGGCGCCGCTGATCCAACTGCGCCGGGATTCCTCGGTTGCGAGGAGCACGACACCTGGCTGCGGTCCGGCCTCAACATCGATGACATGCGGCCACAGACCGTCGAGTCCACCGACCAGCTACAACGCGCGCTGCAACTGATCGCGATGCCGCAACGCCCGCTGGCGGCACCGCTGGCGGTGGTCAACGGGACAAAAGACCAGGTGGTGTTCCCGGCGTGGGTGGAGTATGCGGTGCAGCTCAGCTGCAGACTCGGTGGGGACATTCAGCATGTGGAGTTGGCTCAGGCCGACCATGACCAGGGCTTTCCCGACGGAGAAATTCTGAACTGGGTGGTGAAGCGTTTCGCCGGCGAGCCCACTGAACCCAATTGCGGTACGTGAGAGTTCTACTCTCGCTGGCAGATTCGGCGGATGATGTCGGACTAGTCGTCGATGTCAGCAAGACCGCTGCGATGGTGCACCAGACGTCGGGACGCCATGAGAGGATGCGCGAGGCGGCGGGCCGTCAGCACCACATGCCGTTCTTAGCTCACCGGAGATGTGATCGCCGCCGGTGTAGGCGGTGACCCGGTGAACATGGCGATCCGCGCCACGGATAACGCCGCCAACACCGCTGTATCCGAGCACTCGCTGAGCCGATCGATCGGTATTGGCGCCGGGCTGGCTGTTGTCGCGTTAATCGGGGCCGCTGCGGCGGTTCTCTGGCGGAGAAGGCGGCGCCCGGCTGAGGCCGCCAGTCACACCAAGGGCTGATTGCTCACCGTTGATCCTGCGGCCGCGGCGCAAGCCAATCGCAATTTGGGCCGCCACCGCAGGATCAACCCCGGTTAGCGGAGAGTCTCGCGCGGCGCTCCGTCCATCTCGTGTATCAGCGTGTGCAGCAGTGGGCCCTCCAGCTGAGTCGCCAGGTTCCGCAGCACCGGGCCGTATTCGGGATGAGCCAAGGCAAAAGCGAACTGTGCCACCAGGTAGTCGGACGGGTTGCCGGTGTCGTACCAATGCCCCTGGATTACCTGGCCGTACACAGCGTGGGTACGCGCATAGGCGTTGATTGCGTCGGTCAGGTAGATCTCGCCGCTTTGGGCCCCTTCGTACCAGTGCTTTGTCTGTTCGCGCAGCTCGTCGATGACGCCAGGCGTGATGACGTAGCCACCGATCGCCGCGTATGCTGACGGCGCCTCGTCGGGCTGAGGCTTCTCGACGATTCCGGTGATCCGCAGTAGCCCGCCGTCCAGGTCTTCCTTGATGACCGGCACCCCGTACCGGCGTGAGTTCTCGGGAGCCATCGGCATCAGTGCCAGCACCGGGGACGCAGTCTGCTCGTAGGCCCTGATCAGCTGCTGGGCCCGGGGCACCTCGGATACGAAGACGTCATCGGGCCAAAGCACCAGGACCGGCTCGTCGCCGAATGAGCGTGAGGCATTGAGCACCGGGGTGCCGTTGCCGTACGGGCCGTGCTGATGGAGATAGGTGATGTGCCCACGCGCAGACAACTCGCCGACTTCCTCGACCGCATCCGCGTACGCATATTTGCCGTCGGCGCGCAGCTGATCCACGAGCGCTGTGTTGGGGCGAAAGTGTTCCTCTATCAACGTCTTTCCGCCGGAAACAACGATGGTGATGTCGGTGATGCCGGAGTTGATCAGCTCGCGCACGGTGTGCTCGATGACAGGCTTGTCGCCGACCGGCAGCATCTCCTTGGGGATAGCCTTGGTCAGCGGCAATAGGCGTGAACCGATGCCCGCCGCCGGGATGACTGCCTTGCGGATGGCTTGTCGCGCCATGTGTATCTCTACCTCCGAGGGTTACTGGATCGGGTTCGATCGTAGGGCGGCTGGGGCATCGCCACATGCGATCGAGGATTGCCGGCGGGATTCCCGCCGTTGAACCTGCGGCGTCGGCGCCATTCACTCCCAGTTTTACGCCGATACCGCAGGGTCGACGCCGGTAGGCTGACGGCCGTGCCTGACGCAACCGCGATCTACATCGCCTCACCGGAGGGTGACACCGGCAAATCGACCATTGCGCTGGGATTGCTGCACCGCCTGGCGGCCACGGTGGCGCGAGTCGGGGTGTTCAGGCCGATCACCCGCAGCGATCCAGGAAACGGCTCCGAGGTCGGCGACTACATCCTGGAAATGCTGCTGACGCACACCACCGCGGGCCTGGACTATGACGACTGCGTGGGCGTCACCTACACCCGGCTGCACAAGGACCAGGACGCTGCGATCGCCGACATCGTCGACCGCTACCACCGGGTGGCCGACAAATGCGATGCGGTGGTGATCGTCGGCAGCGACTACACCGATGTAACCTCGCCCACCGAGTTGTCGGTCAATGCCCGGATTGCGGTGAATCTTGGTGCGCCGGTGCTGCTCTCGGTTCGGGCTCGGGATCGCACCCCGGCCGAGGTGGCGCAGGTGGTGGAGATGTGCCTGGCCGAATTGGCGGTCCAGCACGCACACACTGCGGCCGTGGTGGCCAACCGCTGCTATCCGGCTGAGATGGCCGAGGTGGCCGAGGTGTTGCGCCGATTCGCACCGAAAAGCTATGTGCTGCCGGAAGAACCGCTGTTGGTGGCGCCGTCGGTCGCCGAGTTGCGCGATGCGGTGAACGGAACGATGGTCAGCGGCGACAAAGAGTTGCTGACCCGTGAGGCCATGGGCGTGATGGTCGCCGGTATGACCGCCGAGCACTGCCTGGAGCGGCTCGAAGAATCGATGGCCGTGATCACCCCGGGCGATCGCTCGGACGTGGTGTTGGCCATTGCCAGCGCCCATGCGGCCGAAGGCTTTCCGTCGCTGGCTTGCATCCTTCTCAACGGTGGTCTGCCGATGCACCCGGCGATAGCCAAGCTCGTGGCCGGCCTGGGTTTGCGGCTACCGATCGTCGCCACCGATCTTGGCACCTACGACGCCGCGCGGGTGGTATCGACCACCCGCGGCCGCGTCACCACTGCCTCGCAGCGCAAGGTGGACACCGCTCTGGCGCTGATGGAAACCCACGTCGACATCGCGGATCTGCTTGCCCAGCTGGCGGTTCCGATTCCTACGGTCACCACACCGCAGATGTTTACCCGTCAGCTGCAGGACCGGGCCCGCGCCGACCGCAAGCGCATCGTGCTGCCCGAGGGCGATGATGATCGAATCCTGCGCGCAGCCGGCCGGTTGCTGACCCGTGCAGTGGCCGACCTGACCATTCTGGGTGACGAGTCAGCCGTGCGGGCCAGGGCCGCCGAGTTGGGTGTGGACATCGCCGCGGCCACCGTGCTCGATCCCAAGACCAGCGAGCTGAGCGACCAGTTCGCTCAGCAGTACGCCGAGATGCGCAAACACAGGGGCGTCACCGTCGAGCAGGCGCGGGAAATCATCCATGACGTCTCGTATTTCGGCACCATGCTGGTGCACAACCAGATGGTCGACGGAATGGTGTCCGGTGCAGCGCACACCACCGCGCACACTGTGCGGCCGGCATTCGAGATCATTCGGACCGCCCCAGGCATCTCGACGGTTTCGAGCATCTTCCTGATGTGTCTTGCCGATCAGGTGCTGGCTTACGGCGACTGCGCCATCGTGCCGGACCCGACGTCCGAGCAGCTGGCCGACATCGCGATCAGCTCGGCGGGGACCGCGGCACAGTTCGGGATCGAACCGCGGGTGGCCATGCTGTCTTACTCGACCGGCACTTCGGGCACCGGTGCTGACGTCGACAAGGTAAGGGAAGCAACGGAATTGGTTCGTAAGCGCGATCCTGCCCTGTTGGTCGAGGGGCCCATCCAGTACGACGCCGCGGTGGAGCCGACGGTGGCCGCCACCAAGATGCCGGACTCTGCGGTCGCCGGCCGGGCCACGGTGTTGATCTTCCCGGACCTGAACACCGGCAACAACACCTACAAGGCGGTGCAGCGCAGCGCCGGCGCCATCGCGATCGGTCCGGTGTTGCAGGGGCTGAACAAGCCGGTGAACGACCTGTCCCGCGGCGCGCTCGTCGAAGACATCGTCAATACCGTTGCCATTACCGCGATTCAGGCGCAGGGGGCCAAATGAGCGGACCGGTTCTGGTTTTGAATTGTGGCTCATCGTCGGTGAAATACCGAGTGGTGCAACCTGATTCGGGTGAATCTCTGGCTGACGGGGTGATCGAGCGGGTGGTCGATTACTGCGAGGCGTTGAAGGCGGTGTTCGACGCCGTGGACGCCGCGGGCGTGCCGACCGGGGACGTGGTGGCCGTCGGACACCGGGTGGTGCACGGCGGGCGACGGTTCTACCGGCCGACGGTGATCGATGACGACCTGATTGCCAAGCTCAACGAGTTGGCGCCGCTGGCACCGCTGCACAATCCACCGGCGGTACTCGGCATCGCAGAGGCTCGCAAGCTGCTGCCGGGTGTGCCGCATGTCGCGGTCTTCGACACTGCGTTTTTCCACAACCTGCCGCCGGCCGCAGCGGAGTATGCGATCGACCGGGATGTGGCCGAGCAGTGGCACATTCGGCGGTACGGCTTCCACGGCACCTCACACCAGTACGTCAGTGAGCAGGCCGCAGTCTTCTTGGATGCGCCACTGGAGTCGCTGAATCAGATCGTGCTGCACCTGGGCAATGGCGCATCGGCCTCGGCCATTGTCGGCGGACGCCCCATCGACACGTCCATGGGCCTGACCCCGATGGAGGGGTTGGTGATGGGCACGCGCTCCGGTGACGTGGACCCCGGCATCATCATGTACCTCTGGCGGTCGGCCGGAATGTCGGTGGAGGACATCGAGACTCTGCTGAATCGGAGCTCGGGCGTGTACGGCCTGGGCGGCGCCATCGATTTCCGGGAGCTGCACAAGCGCATCGAATCAGGCGACAGTGCAGCGCAATTGGCGTACGACGTGTATATCCACCGGTTACGCAAATATGTCGGCGCGTACCTGGCACTGCTCGGTGGGGCCGACGTCATCACCTTCACCGCCGGGGTGGGCGAGAACGATGCCCGGGTCCGCCGGGATGCGCTGTGCGGATTGTCCGCACTGGGGATCGAGGTCGACGACGAGCGTAATTTCGCGGCGGGCCGTGGTCCGCGCCGCATCTCGACGAACGCCTCACGGACCGCAGTGCTGGTAATTCCGACCAATGAGGAACTGGCCATCGCACGAGCCTGTGTGACTGTCTGAAAGGATCCTGCCAGGTTTGTGGCGTAGTTTGCGGCCGTGCCTCCGATGATCGCCGGATCGTGGACGTTCGATCCCGTTGCCGCGATGCTGATCGCGCTCAGCATCGGCGGGTTCCTCTGGGCCCGTCGTCGCACCCCCGTGTCGCGCGCGCAGTGGTGGTGCTTCGGCATCGCGATCGGGGTGTGGGCGCTGGCAGCCTTCAGCGCCATTGCGGTGTACGCGCCATTGCTGTTCTGGGTACGCGCCCTGCAGGTGCTGTTGATGTTGTACGTGGTGCCCTTCTTCCTGGCGATGAGCCGACCGGTAGGGACTCTGCGCGCAGGGCTAGGCCCGGCCGGGCAGCAGCGGGTGGACGCGATACTGGGCTCGACGGCAGCCCGGGTGCTGTTGTCGCCACCGGTGACGTCGGTGCTGATGCTTGCGACCCCGTGGTTGCTGTATCTGACGCCGTGGTACGTCGCGTCGATGACTGGTGCGCTCGCCACCGTGACTCAGATTGTGTTGCTGGTCATCGGTTTTGGCTATTTCTATGCGCGCCTGCAAACCGATCCGGTGCCGCGCCGGTATCCGCCGCTGTTGTCCATCGGCATCAGTGTGGCGGAGGGACTCGGCGACGGCATCCTCGGCCTGGTGCTGTGGCTGGGTCCCGTGATCGCCTATGACTACTACGCCGGGCTGCACCGGGACTTCGGCCCCAGCATCCGCGAGGACCAGACCTGGGGCGCCGGGGTGCTGTGGATTCTCGGCGACGTGCTCGGGGTGCCGTTCATCATGCTGTTGATGCGCGCGCTCGGTTCCGACGAGCGACGCAAAGCCGCCGAGGTGGACGCCGAACTCGACGCAGCCGATGCAGCACAGGCGCTGGCGCCGCGGGAAACCGCTGCAGAGACCGAGTCAGAGCCCGAGCCGGAGGCACCGACGAGCGGCCTGTGGTGGCAGAACGACCCGCAGCTCCGCGACCGCTATCGCTGACCCCGCCCAAACGGACAAGCGGGCCGCAAGTTGCGAGAAGAAGTGGCCAAAATGTCGATCTCGGCGCGGGTGCCCACGCCACCCACCGTTAAAAAGTGCTCATCGGCCGTACGTTGTTGGCCAGATCGACCAGTGCGTAGCGGTGCACCTTGGTCGGCGCCACCCGGGCCAGGCCCCGCAGAGAGGCCTCGACGCCAAGACGCAGGCCGTGCTCGGTGAACGGGAAGCCCAGGATGTGGTTGGTGCTGGCGGTATTGTCGGCCAGCCAGTCCAACGCCGTGCCGAGCACCAGCGCGCGTATCTGCAGCACCCGAGGTTCGGTGTTGGGCAGCGCCTCGACCCGTCGGGCAGCGTCGCGAATCTGTTGTTCGGTCAGGTCTGCGGTGTTCGGTGCGGACAGCAAAGTCACCGCACTGGTCAGCCGCGCAGTGGTGAAATGCCGTGAGGTAGAAGGAACCTGGTCCAGCGTGCGCACCGCGGCTTCCCGGTCACCGGCGCCGGACTGGGCGCGCGCCAGCCCGAATCCTGCTGCGATGACGCCGTTGTCGGTTTTCCAGACGGTCCGATAAAACGCCCGCTCGGCGGGTACCCCGCACAGTTCGGCGGTGGCGGCCAGCGCCACTTTGGGTGCCAGTTCACCGGGGAGGGTATTCAGCACTTCGGTGAAATGCACGGTGGCTGCACTGTAGTTGCCCGACAAGAGTTCGCCGACGGCGCGGAACCAGATCAGGCGCCATCGCCAGCCGACCCGCTCGGCCAGGTTCTCCAGCTTGCGGTTGGCCTTCGCGACGTCACCGAGGTCCAGCAGCGCGCGCACTTCCATCAGCGGTAGTTCGATTGAGTCCGACAGATCCACGCCTTCGGCGTCCAGCGAGCCCTCTCGGGCTGCCCGTAGCGAGTCCAGCGTCTGTACCGGCTGGCTCAGCACCGTCGCCGACAACATCGCGGCGCCGACGTCCGCCGGGTCGACCAATGGCACCTGCAGTGCGGTGACAATCTCTGGGGCCGTGAGACTTTCGGTGTGCGGCTGCCCGTCGATGTACACATCGGTGTGCGCCACCAGCATGTTCACCCCGAATGTGGAACGCGACGGGCTGAACACTGTGGACAGGCCCGGTCGGGGTGAGCCGGTGTCGAGGGCAACGACCTCGCGCAGCACGCCGAGCAACTGGCCGGACATCTCCTCTGCACTGCTGAACCGTCGCTGCGGGTCGGGGTCGATAGCCCGGCGTAGCAGGCGCGCGAACGAGTCGTACTTCGTAAGCACCGGGTCGTCCTCGGGCAGGCCGTCGACGTAGCGGCCGCCGCGGGTGCGCAGCCGTAGCGTCAGCGCCGCCAGGGTGCGGCCGACGGTGTAGATGTCGGTGGCCACTGTCGGCCCGGTACGGACGATCTCCGGCGCCTGGTAACCCGGTGTGCCGTAAAGGAATCCGAATGAATTGACCCGGGAAACCGCGCCGAGGTCGATCAGCTTGAGCTGCTCTTCGGTGAGCATGATGTTCTCGGGTTTGAGGTCGTTGTACACCAGCTCGATCGAATGCAGGTAGCCGAGCGCAGGCAGGATCTCAAGCATGTACGCAATTGCCTGGGCCACTGGCAATTTGGTGCCTTTGGCCTGTTTCAGCGAGGTTCCACCGACGTACTCCATGACGATGTAGCCGACCGGATCGCCATGCTTGTCCGCATGTTCGACGAAGTTGAAGATCTTGACGATCGCGGGGTGGGTGACCTCGGCCAGGAACTGCCGTTCCGCCATGGCGATGGCCTGGGCCTCGGCGTCACCGGAATGCACCAGACCCTTGAGCACCACCGGGCGGTTGTTCACATTGGTATCCAGTGCCAGGTAGATCCAGCCCAGCCCGCCGTGGGCGATACAGCCTTTGACCTCGTACTGATCGGCCACCATGTCGCCCGGACTCAGTTGCGGCAGAAAAGAATACGGGCTATCGCACTGCGGGCACCAGCCTTCGGAATGGCCCGGCCCCTCAGGGCTGGATCGACCAACCGGCTTGCCACAGCACCAGCAGAACCGCTTGGACTCGGCAACCACCGGGTTGGTCATCAACGCAGCGAGCGGGTCCTTTTCAATCACCCGAGGTACCTCGACCAGGCCGCCGCCGAGTCGCCGGACGGGCGAAACCCGGGTCGTGGCAGTGCTGATGGCGGTGCGTCCGCTATCGCGCTGGGCGGCCCGTTCACCCGAGATCGGGGTGCTGGTCGAACTGTCGGGCGTGGGCCGGAACACCGCCTGGGTGCCCATCGGGCGCATTGTCGCTACTGAATCCCAGGCCGGCTCGGCGCGTTGGGTTCCCGGGCGGGCGCTGCCGTCGGTGACGGCCTCGTCCTCGCCGTCGGTGACGGGCATGTCCTCGCCGTCGGTGACGGGCATGTCCTCGGTTTCATCCCCGACGTCGATCCTCGGGTCGGTCTCGGTCTCGTGCTCAGCCATCAGTCCGAGTACCTCGGCGTCGGTGGTGACGGCGCCGGACCCAGCACCGTCAACCACTTGCGGTACAACGTGTTCCACGTTCCATCCCGGCGAATGCGTTCCAGCGTCCCATTGACGAACCGGACCAGCCCGGTGTTCTCCAGATTTATCCCGATGCCGTAGGGCTCCTCGTCCATGGTGGGGCCGGTGATGTGCAGATACGGGTCCTGGGAGACCAGACCGGCCAGGATCGCGTCATCGGTGGATACCGCATCGGCTTGGCGCTGTTGCAATGCCACCAGGCAGTCGGCCCAGGTCACTGCCTCCACGAAAATCGGGGGAGGGGTGATGCTGGTCAGTCGCTGCAACGATGTGGTGCCCTTGACCGCGCATACCCTCTTGCCGGATAGATCCGCCGGTTTGGTGATCCCAGAGTCCCGCGGCGCGAGGATACGTTGGTGGGCGACAAAGTATGCGGTGGAAAAGTTGACCAGCTTGCGGCGTTCGCAGTTGATGCTCATGGTCTTGACCACGATGTCGACCTGATTGTGCTGAAGCGCCGAGATCCGGTCGGCCGACGACAGGATGCGGTATTCGACCTGGGACGGGGTACCGAAGATGTCGCGGGCCACCTCGCCGGCGATGTCGACGTCGAATCCGGTGATCTGTCCGGTTATCGGATCGCGGAACGAGAATAGATTGCTGCCGATGTCGAGGCCGACGATGAGCCGTCCCCGGTCCTTGATGTTGGTCACCGCGGCCGCCGCATCGGCCGGATTCGGGAACGGGCGAAGACTTGCGGTGCAATCAGTTTCGTCTTTCGCCGCCATCGGTGGGATCGAAGTCTGAATGTCCAGGCCGGCCGGTGTCGGTGGCACGATGGTGATGGCGGACGGTGTCGCGGCCGGCGGTGGCTCACCGCAGCCGGCCAGAAGCAACAGTGCCATCAGTGCCGGGGCCAATCGGGTGTACCGTGTGCCGCTCATCGGTATTCACTCAACCTTGGCCACAGTCCCAGCGCCACCATCATCGCTGCCGCGATGCTGAGTGTCGCCGCGCCGACCGTCGCTCCGGACAGCGCCCGACGCGCGGTCAGGATGTCGTTGCGCAGCTGCTTACGGCTTTCCTCGATGCTCTTGCTCAGGGCTGCGTCGAGTTTGTCGAATGCGGGTGTGGAGTCGTCCTCACTGGTGCCCAGCGCAACCTGGGTCGCGGCCTGGTAGTTGCCCGTCGCGATGAATGCGTTGATCCGGTCGTCGGCCGAGCGCCACCGCTGCAGCAGCTTGTCGGCGTCGGCAAGGTAGTCCTTGCCGACTGCGTCATCACGTTTCATGTACTCGGTCAACAGCTTTTCCATGGTACTGATTCGGTCGTAGTACGACTGCTTGCGTATGCCCTCGTCGCCGCGCCGGACCAAGGCCAGGGTCTCGTCGGCGCGGGCCTGCTGTGCGGTGATGGCCATGGTGGTCACCGTCTTGAGCGATGCCGCTGCGGTATTGCGCGCACTGCGGGTGTCGGCGGTGGAGATGAACAGGGTGGTGCCGATCCACACGATCATGATGAGCACTGCCAGACCACCGGCCACGAAGCCCAGGTTGACCCGACGTCGGGTGTGCCGCGCCAGCCACCGGTTGGAGAACGCACCGAACATCAGGGTCGCCAGGATCACCAGGATCACCGAGGCGGGGATCTGCGATGACGCGCTGGTCTCGGAGTTCACCTGCGCCGAGGTCGTCTCGTAGAGGCGTTGGGCGTCGGGCAGGATCTGCGTCTGCATCAATGAGGACGCCTCGGACAGATACGCAGAGCCGACCGGGTTGCCGGCCCGGTTGTTGGTCCGAGCGGTCTCGACCAGGCCGGTGTACACGGCGAGCTCGGAATTGATGTGGCCGAGCAACTGAATCATCGGTTCGTCGGTGAGCCCGCTGGAGGCGCGGGTCACCGATTGGGCCGCGTCGCTGATCGCCTGCTGGTAACGCTGCCGGACGTCCTGTGGTTCGGCCCCCGCGATGAACGCGGTGGCTGCGGCGGCGTCGGCCACCGACAGCGTGGTGTACAGCTGGCCGGCGGAAAAGGCCAGCGGTTCGGTGTGGTCCAGGACCGTGGTCAGGGCCTGCTGGCGGTTGTTGATGGTGGTGGACGTCGCGAATGCGCAGGCCATCACCAGCGTCGACAACACCAGCCCGATGATCAGGATGCGGCCCGGTGTGGTCCACATGAACCACCAACGAGAGTGCGCGGGAGCTCTGGATGACCGGCTCGCCAGGGGCTCGGTCGAAGGGTGCGCCAACTCCACCGTCACGTGTGCGCCGACCTCAACTTTCTCCTGCCCTGCCGACCCGTCCGAACCTTATAAAGGAAGTCTAAGAGCAACTTGAGCGATGGGGGTGGATTCCCGGTCGGCCCGGTCATGGAACTTGGCAGAAACTGAGGCAGGCACCCACAAGATGACGCGGTTGCCTATTCTGAACCCGTGCGAGGCGACGGTGACGGATGGGTGCTCGGCGCCGACGGCGCCCATTTCTGGGGCCGGCACGGCGCGGCGGGCCTGCTGGTGCGGGCACCCCATCCGAGTGGCGGCGCGGTGGTGCTGTTGCAATACCGGGCGCCGTGGAGCCATCAGGGCGGGACGTGGGCGTTGCCCGGCGGTGCCCGCGACAGCCATGAGACCGTCGAGGAGGCCGCGGTCCGCGAGGCCTTCGAGGAGACGGGACTCGAGCCCCATCAACTGACCGTGCGTATCAGCGTCGTCACGGCCACTGCGGTAGGCGACGTCTGGACCTACACCACGGTGATCGCCGACGCAGCCGAGCAGCTGGAGACGGTGGCCAACCTGGAGAGTGCCGAGCTGCGCTGGGTGGCCGAGGACGACGTCGCGTCGCTGCCATTGCATCCCGGTTTCGCGGCCAGCTGGGAGCGGCTGCGCAGCGTGACCGCCAAACTGCCGTTCAAGTGGTAGACAGCTAGGCGTTGATGCTGCCCCCACGGCGCAAAAGTTCGAGTGACGAGCGCCGTGGACGCAAGTCAACGGGAACGCAGGGCCGCTTTCAACTCCCGTGCCGCTGCAGCCGGATCTTCGGCGCCGGTGATGGCGCGCACCACCACGATGCGCCGGGCCCCGGCGGCAAGCACCTCGGGTACCCGAAGTGCGTCGATTCCGCCGATACCGAACCAGGGTTTGTCCGTTCCCGAAACGGCCGCCGTCCGCACCAGGTCCAGGCCCGGTGCGGTGCGTCCGGGCTTGGTCGGCGTCGGCCAGCACGGGCCGACGCAGAAGTAGTCGACGGCTTCGGTGAGCGCGGCCGCCACCTGCTGCTCGTCGTGGGTCGACCGGCCGATCAGTGGATTCGGTCCGATGATGTCGCGGGCCAGCGGCAGCGGCAGGTCATCCTGCCCCAGGTGCAGCACGTCGGCGCCGGCGCCGCGGGCGATATCGGCCCGGTCGTTGACGGCGAACAGTGCGCCGTGGCGGCGGGCCGCGTCGGCCAACACAGCCAGCGCATCGAGTTCCTGTTTGGCCTCCAGAGGCCCGAACCGGGCTTCACCGGCCGAGCCCTTGTCGCGCAGCTGGATGATGTCTACTCCGCCGGCCAGCGCCGCGTCAGCGAATTCGGCCAGGTCACCGCGCTCGCGGCGGGCGTCGGTGCACAAATACAGGGACGCGGACTGCAGGCGCTGGAGGGGTGTATGCACAAGCGCGACGGTAGCGACTACCGTGGACGACGCGACACGGGAGTCCCGGGATCGGGGGCTGAGAGTGGGGTCGACCACCCTTTACCGTCACACCTGATCCGGGTCATGCCGGCGAAGGGAGAGAGAAAGATCGTGGCCGTGGACCTTGCTGTCATTGGCGGCGGTGTCATCGGTTTGGCGGTGGCTCGGCGCGCGGCGCTCGACGGGCACCAGGTGCGGGTCCACCGGACCGACGTACGCGGGGCTTCCTGGGTGGCCGGCGGCATGCTGGCACCACATTCGGAAGGCTGGCCCGGCGAAGAAGAACTGCTTGCCCTGGGGTTGGAGTCGCTGGCTCTATGGCACAGCGGATTCCTGGACGGCTTACCCGATGAGGTGGTGACCTCCCGCGAGTCACTTGTGGTCGCGGTCGACCGGGCTGACGTTGCCGACCTGCGGACTGTTGCCGACTGGCTGGCCGCGCAGGGGCAACCGGTGACACTGACGACCGCTGCCCGTGACATCGAACCTCTGCTGGCGCAGGGCATCAGGCACGGTTTCCGCGCGGAAACCGAACTGGCCGTGGACAACCGGCTGCTGGTTGAGGCACTGAGTGCGCATTGCGAGCGGTTGGGTGTGCAATGGGCTGATCCGGTGGACTCGCTGGACCAGACCCGCGACGCGGATATCACGGTGTTGGCCAACGGAATTGACGCACCAACTTTATGGCCCGGGCTGCCGGTGCGCCCCGTCAAGGGTGAGGTACTCCGGCTGCGCTGGCGGCAAGGTTGCATGCCGGTGCCGCAGCGGGTCGTTCGGGCCCGGGTACACGGTCGGCCGGTGTACCTGGTGCCGCGGGCCGACGGAGTGGTGGTGGGCGCCACCCAGTACGAGCACGGCAGGGACTCCGCTCCCGCGGTCACCGGGATCAGGGACCTGCTCGACGATGCCTGCGCGGTGATGCCTGCGCTGGGTGAGTTTGAATTGGCCGAGTGTGCGGCTGGCCTGCGGCCGATGACGCCCGACGGCCTGCCCATCGTGGGTCGGCTGGATGAGCGCACCCTGGTGGCCACCGGCCACGGTCGTTCGGGCTTTTTGCTGGCGCCCTGGACCGCACAACGGATTTCCGAAGAACTCAACTCACGATATGGAGTCGCCGGATGAAAGTCACAGTCAACGACGAGGACGTGGAGATCGGCGAGGGCACGACGGTATCCGAACTGGTTGATTCCCTTGGTTTTCCGGACAAGGGTATCGCTGTGGCCATCGACTGGACGGTGGTACCGCGATCGAGTTGGGACCAGGCGCTGATCGACGGCGCCAAGATCGAGGTGGTTACGGCGGTGCAGGGTGGCTGAGGTGCAGGACGTGTTGCGGATTGCGGACCGTGAGTTCGGTTCCCGGCTGATCATGGGTACCGGCGGGGCGGCCAACCTGACCGTTCTGGAGGAGGCGCTGGTCGCGTCGGGCACTGAGCTGACCACCGTGGCGATGCGCCGGGTGGATGCCGAATCCGGAACCGGTGTATTGGATCTGCTGAACACCTTGGGTATTGCTCCTCTGCCGAACACTGCGGGGTGTCGGAGCGCAGCGGAGGCCGTGCTCACTGCACAACTGGCTCGGGAAGCGCTCGGGACCAACTGGGTCAAACTTGAGGTGATCGCCGACGAGCGCACGCTGTTGCCCGACGCCATCGAACTGGTACGTGCCGCAGAACAATTGGTCGACGACGGCTTCAACGTGCTGCCCTACACCAACGACGACCCAGTGCTGGCCAAACGGCTGGAGGACACCGGCTGCGTCGCGGTGATGCCATTGGGCTCGCCGATCGGCACCGGGCTGGGTATCTGCAACCCGCACAGTATCGAGATGATCGTCGCTGCCGCGGGCGTTCCGGTGATCCTGGACGCCGGAATCGGTACTGCGAGTGATGCCGCTCTGGCCATGGAATTGGGCTGTGACGCAGTGCTTTTGGCCAGTGCGGTGACCAGGGCTTCTGACCCGCCGGCGATGGCAGCTGCCATGGCCGCAGCGGTGACCGCTGGACGGCTGGCTCGGCAAGCCGGTCGCATCCCCAAACGATTCTGGGCGCAGGCGTCCAGCCCGGCCTTATGACACGTCGCTACGTCGCGCTGGGCAGTTCGATGGCCGCCGGTCCGGGCATCCGGCCGAGCGCGCCCGGCGCACCATCGCGGTCTGGTCGTTCGGCGGTCAACTACCCGCACCTGGTGGCTGCCCAACTCGGCTATGAGCTTGTGGACGTGACTTTTTCCGGCGCGACCACCGCACATGTGTTGTCCGACAAGCAGTTCAGGGCAGCACCTCAGGTCGAGGCGCTCGAAGGTACCGAATCGCTGGTCACCATCACCATCGGCGGCAACGACGCCGGTTACGTCCCGATGTTGCTCGCCGCATGTCTGCCCCGCGTCCTGCGCTCCGTTCCCTTGATCGGCGGATTGCTGCGCGGCCAACTCGATGCCGCCGCCCGCGACCGTGCTCTGGATGAGGTCGGGGAATCCCTGAAAACCGTTGGCGCTGAGGTTCGCCGGCGAGCACCGCGGGCGCGGGTGTTGTTCGTCGACTACCTGACCTTGCTGCCGCCGGCCGGTGTGCCGGCACCCCCGATCAGCGACGCCGACGCCGATCTGGGCCGACATATCGCCGCACGACTGGCGCAGCTGACCGCTACCGCAGCGGAGGCGACCGGCTGCGAACTGGTGCCCGCTGCGGCGGCCAGCTGCGACCGGCACGGGTGGTCGAAGCAGCCCTGGGTCACGGCGTTCCACTGGCCGCTACCAGGGCGGGTGGCACCATTGCACCCCAATGCCGCCGGCATGCGCGCTGTCGCCGATCTCGTCCTAAAGGTGCTGCACCGATGATCCAACTGACCGGGCTGACAAAGGATTTCGGCCGGACCCGGGCGGTCGACGATCTGACCTGCACCGTCGAACCCGGCCATGTCACCGGTTTTCTTGGACCGAATGGGGCGGGCAAATCAACCACGATGCGCATGATCGTCGGGCTGGACCGGCCCACCGCGGGCACGGCCACCGTGCTCGGCCGGCGGTACCGAGACCTCAAGTGGCCGTTGCGCAGCGTCGGTACTCTGCTGGACGCTCGACAGGTCCATCCCAACCGCACCGCTCGGGCGCATCTGCGGTGGATGGCCGCCGCGAACGGACTGCCGGCAAGCCGGGTGGAGGAAGTTTTGGGCCTGGTCGGTCTGACAGAGGTCGGGGGCAAGCAGGCCGGTTCGTTCTCGCTGGGCATGGCCCAGCGCCTGGGTATCGCCGCGGCTCTGCTGGGTGACCCCGAGGTGCTGCTTTTCGATGAACCCGTCAACGGCCTTGACCCGGAGGGCATCCGGTGGGTCCGCACCCTGATGCGGGAACTTGCGGCCGAGGGTCGCACCGTGCTGGTGTCCAGCCACCTGCTCGCCGAGATGGCCAACACCGCTGATAGGTTGGTGGTGATCGGCCGGGGCCGGCTCATCGCCTCGACCACCATGCCGGAGTTCCTGGCCGCTTCCGGCGTCGGTACAGTGCGGGTGCGCAGTCCGCAATTGGAACGACTGGCTGAAGTGCTTACCGCACAGCAGGTCTCGGTACGGCATGATGGTGATGCACTGCTGGCTACTGGCACGTCGACCGAACAGATCGGCGAGGCGGCCGCTGCCCACGGAATCACATTGCACGAGTTGAGCGTTCGGCAGGCCTCACTGGAGGAGGCATATCTGCAGCGGACCGATGCCGCCGTCGATTACCGGGCCGAGCAGAAGGCGAGGGCAACCTGATGAATCTGGCGGCAATCAATTCCGAACGCCTCAAGCTGCAGAGCACTCGGGCGCCCATCTGGCTCACCCTCGTCGTGCTCGGCTTGAGTCTGGGGTTCTCGGCGATTCAAGCGGCGGTGTTGCCCTACGGCCTGTTACCTCCGGAGCGGGCCGCCCTGGGCGTCGCAAGGTTCGGGGTGCCGGTGCTGATGATTCTGTCCGCACTGACGGTCACCGCCGAATACCGCACCGGGATGATCCGCACGAGTTTCCTGGCAACCCCGCGACGCAGCACGGTCATGATTGCGAAAGCCGTTGTAACCGCGATATTTTCCGGGATCGTCACGGCCGTTATGACTCTAGGGTCGATAGCGCTGGGCAATTCGATGATGGCCGGCCCCACTGCCGACGGGTTGGGCTTGACCAGTCCTGCGGTATGGCAGACGGTCGGTGCACTGGCCATGTTCGGTGTGCTCGGTGCGGTGCTGGCAGTGGGCTTGGGCGCGTTGTTGCGGCACACCGCAGCGGTGGTGGCGGTGCTGGTACTGCTGCCGTTCGTGATTGAACCGCTGCTGGGCACCATTCCGCAGGTCAGTGGGCGGGTCGGGCCGCTGTTGCCGTTCGCGAACGTGTACACATTCACCAAAACCCCGTGGTTTCAGACATTCCCGATGTGGTGGGGCCCGACGGGTGCGGCGTTGTACTTCGCTGGAGTGGTCGTGGTGGTGTTCGTTGCTGCGGTGGCAGTGGTCGGTCGTCGCGATCCATGATGCGGCCCGCGGCCCACCTTCCGCGCGCTACCGTGGTGTCATGCTGCGCATCCCTGTGTCCCTCGCTGCCGTGGTGGCGGCCGGGACGCTGGGATGCGCGTGCCCGACCGTTGATGTCAGCGGGGCCGCCAACAAGTCCGCTAAAGCCTTCGCCGGACAGTTGGCCCACAGTGTCACCATCGACGCGATGATGGGCCACCTTGCCGCGCTGCAGGCCATCGCAGATGCCAACGGCGGCAATCGCGCGTTCACCACACCGGGCTATCAAGCCAGCGTGGATTATGTGATTAAGGCGTTGCGCAGCAAGGGGTTCGACGTTTTCGATCCGGAGCTGGACATCAAGCAGGCCTACGCGCAGAAGCCCAACCTGACGGTCGGCGGGACCCCGGTGGCGGCTAAGGCATTGGACTACACCGCGGGCACCCCGGGGATCAATGCCCCCTTGGTGCCGGTGCTCGCCGGCAAGGGGCAGGGCTGTGACAGTGCCGATTACGACGGTCTGCCGATCACGGGTGCGGTGGCACTTGTGGACCGAGGGACGTGTTCGTTCGCAGTCAAAGAGGCCGCGGCCGCAGCCCGGGGTGCGCGGGCGTTGGTGGTCGCCGACAACGTTGACAACGTCGACCGGGCCCGTGGCGGCACCCTGGGGGCCAAGACTGCTGTACAGATCCCGTCGGTGTTCATCACCAAGGCCGACGGGGCGACGCTGCGGGCCAATCCGGGGCCCGTCGCACTCAAGCTCGACGCCGGCGTGCGAATTATTCACACCCGCAACGTGATTGCCCAGACCAAGACCGGGTCGGCCCATGATGTGGTGATGATCGGCGCTCACCTGGACAGCGTCAAGGCCGGTCCCGGAATCAACGATGATGGTTCAGGCGTGGCAGCGGTGCTGGAAACCGCACTTCAGTTGGGCAGTTCGCCGTCGGTGCACAACGCGCTGCGCTTCGCGTTCTGGGATGCTGAGGAGCTAGGCCTGGTCGGCTCGACCACCTATGTCGAGTCGTTGGACTACGACGCACTCAAAGACATTGCGCTGTACCTGAATTACGACATGATCGCCTCGCCGAACGCGGGGTACTTCACCTACGACGGTGACCAGTCGACAGCACTGGCGCCCGGCGGCACCGCGCCGCCGATGCCCGAAGGGTCGGTCGGTCTCGAACGGACGCTGGTGGAGTATCTCAGTTCTGCGGGCAAGCAGGCACAGGACACCAAGTTCGATGGGCGGTCCGACTACGAAGCGTTCGCCAAGGCGGGGATTCCCTCGGGCGGGCTGTTTTCCGGCGATGAGGAGAATATGAACGAGGACCAGGCCCGGCTTTGGGGCGGCACAGCAGGCCAGCCATTTGCCCCGCATTATCACCAGGCTTCGGATACGTTGGCGTGCATAAACCGCACCGCGCTCGAAATATTGGGCCGCGGTGTGGCTTTCAGTGCTGGCTTGTATGCGCAGGATCTCGGCGGGCGCAACGGGATGCCGATCCGTCAGGACCGTACCCGGTATGTGGTGCCTCCCTCATGAAGCGTGTTCTCACCGCCGCTGTGCTGATAACGATGCTCTCGGCATGCTCGCCGCCGCCGCACCAGCCGACAGCCGATCTCGGGCGGGCGCTGGCCGCGAAGATTGGAGTGGACGGGCTTTACACCCACCTGCACAAGCTGGCCGAGATCGCTGCGGCCAACAAGGGTAACCGCGCCGACACCAGTCCGGGATTTGACGCCAGCGTCGACTACGTCTCGAAATTCATGAAGGACAAGGGGTTTGACGTCAAGGTCACCGAGTACCGCCGGCTTGCACCGGGGCCGCAAGGTAATCCGGCTTTGACGGTTGCCGGTCGAAAACTGCCGGTTGACCAGGCGTCCCTGCTGGTGCAGACGCCGGCAGGCGGGCTCAACGCTCCCGCGTTGCATGCGTCCAAGCCGGCTGGCTGCACCGCCGCCGATTACGGTCAGCTCAATCTCACGGGTGCCATCGCCGTGGTCGATGACACCGGATGTTCGGTGGTGGACAAGCAGAATGCGGCGCTTGCACGAGGTGCGACTGCGGTGCTGGTGGTCAGTGTGCCGGGGCCGGACGGCAGTCCGCGTGGGCTGTTCACCCCGGGCTACTACGAACAGCTCAAGGTGCCAGTCGGGGTTATAGGCCGCGAAGCTGACAGCGCGGTGCTTCGCACCAGCGCGCCGGTGCGATTGATTCTGGACGGCAGTTCCTCGATGACCACCTCACGAAACGTGTTGGCGCAGACCAAGACCGGAGATACCCACAATGTGGTGATGGCCGGTTCGCACCTGGACAGCCCACCGAACACCGCGGGTGTCAACGATGCCGGGACCGGGATGGCCGCGCTGTTGGAAACTGCTGCTGCACTGGGCGGTTCGCCCGATGTGGCCAACGCGGTTCGGTTCACGTTCTGGGGCTCTGGGGCAGCAGGCCAAGAAGGCGTGGCGAACTACGTGAACGGGTTGGACCTTGACGCACTCAATGACGTTGCGCTGTATCTGAATTTCGACACGCTCGGATCAGCCAACGCGGGCTTCTTCAGCTACGACGGTGACCAGTCCGGACAGCCGAACCCGGCGATCCCGCTCGACAAGGTGCCGACTGGCTCGGCGGGCGTCGAGCGGACTCTGGCCGGCTACCTGTATCTGGCCGGCCAGCGTCCGGCAGACATGCCGCTGAGTTTGGCCGATGACTCCGCTGCATTTCTCACTGCTGGGGTGCCCATTGGGGGCGTGACGGCGGGTCAGTCGCAGCGCAAGAGCGCTGTCCAAGCCCGGTTGTGGGGTGGCCAGGCGGGGGTCGCGTTCGATCCGGGTTTCCGGACCGGACAGGACACCGTTGAGGCAGTGAACCGAACGGCGCTAGGCGTCATGGGGCCGGCCGTTGCCTTTGCAGTTGGCACGTACGCGCAGTCGTTGACCGGCGTCAACGGTGTGCCGTTGCGTGACCAACGGCACCGCCAACCCGCCCGGTAAGGGAACTGCCAGCAAACTCCAAGCCGATTGGTCCCGACCTGCGGTGGGCACGTCCCGATTGCTGAGATACAAATAGTGCCCGTGAAAACTACTTATCGCCGTTGGTCGGCGGCTGCCGGTGCTTTGACAGTCCTGGCCATGGGTGGGTTGACGGTAGCGTGCGGGTCGCACGGCAGCAACGCGCCCGCGACCACCACCACCGTCACCGCGACCCCGACCACCACAAACAAGGAGCACCACGGTGGAGGCGGCGGTGGCGGCAATTCCGGCGGCGGCAATTCCGGTGGTGGCCAGCAGCAGGCTCCTGCGCCGGCGACAGTGACCAACACCGAGACCGACACCCAGACACAGACCGAGACGTCGACTTCGGTGCAGACCTCGACCGAAACCTCGACGGCTACTCAGACCGTCACCCAGGAACCGCAGCGCCACGGTTACAACGGTGGCCAGCAGTGGCAGCAGGGTCACTGAGCTACCTCTTACCATCTAGGAGCGGCCGCCACCGACATAGTTCAGGTGGCGGCCGTTTTCACTCGCACGATCAGTGCGGCGCATTTCTGGCGAAGTCTGCGAATCGTTGGGCGACCGGAGAAACAGTGCGCCGCCGCGCCCAAGCCACCCCGACCGAGCCCTCGGCCCGGGGATTGGACAGCGGAATGTAGGCCACGGCTGGGTCGCCGCGATCTGGTTGTGGCGCAGGCACTATCGCCACACCCAAGCCGGCGGCGACCAGTCCTTCCACGGTCGGCAGCCAGGCCACCTCGAACGCAATTGGCGGGCTGATGCCTTCGGCTGCCCACATGTTCTGGGTCGCGGAACGTAGCCCGAACGGGTCGGCTGCGAGGATGAACGACTCGTCGGCGCAGTCGGTCAGCCGGACCTTGCGACGGCGCGCGAGCCGATGGTCACGGGGTACCGCCAGACACAGCCGCACCCTGACCAGCTTGTGCCAGTGAAACTGTTCGGCATCCAGGTGCGGGCCGGTGATCGCCAGGTCGACCTCGCCGGTAGCGAGCAGTTCGGTGACCTCACCACCCGGACCTTCGCGCAGGTCGAACTGCACCTGTGGCGCCTGCTGGCGAAATCGACTCAGCAGTTCTGGAACGAACCAGCTGGCCACTGAGCGCACGAACGCCAGCCGTACCGTTCCGCTGTCGGGGTCACGTAGTGCTTGGATTTCCTCACTGGCCAAACGGATTTCGTCTAGGCTCCGCCGGGAGCGGGCCAGCATGATGTCGCCGTTGCCATTGAGTTGCAGGCGGCGGTGCAGCCGATCGAACAGCGGCGCTCCGACCTGATGTTCCAGGCGCGCCAGTGCTCGAGACAGGGTCGGCTGGCTGACGTTGAGCTTGGCGGCGGCTTCGGTCATATGACCGGTCTCGGCCAGCACCACGAACCAGCGAAGTTCGTCGACATACACGCAAATAACGATACGCATGGTGAATCGATTTATTAAAGATCCGAATTTTACGTATTCGAATGTCAGTGGTTACCTGGAAGGTGCGGGCCGAGCAGTGTCGCCCGGCGCAGCCTTACCAACGTGACCGGGAACCACCATGCGTCTAGTCCGTACGACCCTGGTTGCCGTAGGTATCATCCAAATGCTCTTCGGCACAACACTTCTGCTCGATCCCACAGGGCTACTCGGCGGGCTTGCAGCTGAGCCGGACCGGGTGCACTGGCTTTTTGCGCCGCCGGCGGCGCGATGTGTAGGTTACGGCATCGGCATGTTCGCCGCGGCACATGCGCCCGAACGTCACCGGCTCTGGATCGACACCATGATCGGCATTCAGATCGTCGATTTCGTGGCCACCGCAGGCTATTTGGCAGCAGGAGCGCTGCCGGCCGGAAGCGCCTGGGCGGTTATCCCCCCGCTGTTGTGGGTATTCCTGCTCTGCTGGGTCCGCTGGCAGCTCCGCACCATACCTCTTTACCGAAAGGAATCTGACCATGACCACTGCGAATCGACGGATCCGAATCGGCGTCCACCTGCAGCTTCAGCACGCCGACTATGACCAGATTCGCCAGGCCGCCAAGGATGCCGAAAACCTGGGCGTTGACATCGTTTTCAACTATGACCACTTCTTTCCGCTGGACGGCGACCCGAACGGCAAAGTGTTCGAATGCTGGACCACGCTGGGCGCCTGGGCCGAATCAACCAAACGGGTGGAGATCGGTGCTCTGGTCACCTGCAACGCCTACCGCAACCCGGATCTGGTGGCCGACATGGCGCGCACGGTCGACCACATCAGTGGCGGCCGACTCATCCTCGGCATGGGCTCAGGCTGGTTTCAGAAGGACTTCGATGAATACGGGTATACCTTCGGCACGGCCGGCCAGCGGCTCGACGACCTCGCCGCCGCCATGCCGCGCATCGAGAACCGGCTGGCCCGGCTGAACCCGCCGCCGACTCGCAAGATTCCGGTGCTGATCGGTGGCGGCGGGGAGAAGAAGACGCTGCGGATTGTCGCCCAGCATGCGGATATCTGGCATGCCTTCGGCGACGGGGAAACTCTGCGCCGCAAACTCGATGTGCTGGAGGGGCACTGCCGCGCCGTCGGGCGCGACCCAAGTGAGATCGAGCACTCGGCGCAGATCGTGCCGTCGCCCGCGATTCCCGCCGAGTTGTTAGACACCTTGGCCAAACCCGATGAGCTCCGCGAGCTCGGATTCACCACGTTCACCTGGACCATCGGCGGGCCGAATTACGATCTGGAGCCATTGCGGCAATGGATCTCCTGGCGCGACAAATACAACGGCTGACGGACTATTCCCGGGTGTGATCTATCTCAACCGCTTGCATGCATCCTTGCATGCAAGGGATAACATGCCTGGATGTCCATCGATCAGACCCCGGCCGGCGAGCGCGCCTACCAGGACACCAAGGACAAGATCCTGGGCGGCACCGTCACGGGAGGCCAGCTGCTCAGCGAGGTTGAGGTCGCCACACAACTGGGGATCAGTCGTACCCCGGTACACGAGGCCTTCCTGCGGCTGGCCGCCGAGGACCTGCTGCAGATGCTGCCGCGCCGGGGCGCCGTCGTCGTCCCGATTCAGCCGAACGAGTCCACCGACCTGCTGGAGATGCGCCTGGCGCTGGAGGGCAGTGCGGTCAGGCGGCTGTGCCGGTCGGATGCTGCGGCCACCGCTGCCTACGATGAGCTGACCGTGCTAGTCGAGCGCCAGCGCGATGCGGTCGATGATCTGCAAGCCTTCGCCCAACTCGACGACGCTTTTCACCGGCACATCGTCGACGCCGCCGGAAACTGCATCGCCCAGCGCTTCTACTGCTCGCTGGGTGACCGGCAGCGCCGGATGATGGCCGACGCTGTGCAGGCCGACAGCAGCGTGGTCAACCGGCTGATCACCGAGCACGCCGAACTGGCCGGGGTCATCGGTCGTCGCGACGTGGAATCTTTTGATGCTCAGCTGCTTTCGCACCTGGAATCGACTTACCGGGTGGTGCTGCGATGAACGTCAAGCCGTGGCTGGCCGTCGCCGTCGGTGTTTTCTGCATCGGTTGGGGCGGAAACCAGTTCACCCCCATGCTCATCGAATACGTTCAGCGGTCCGGTTATTCGCGGGTCGACGTCGACGTGCTGCTGGGTGCCTATGTGCTCGGGCTGATTCCGGGCTTGCTGGTGGCAGCCGCGTTGTCCAACCGATACGGCCGACGCCCGGTGATGGTGGCCGGTCTGATCAGTTCGGTGATCGGAAGCGTGATCCTGGCCGCCGGAGAATTTGGCGGATTCCCTGCGCTATTGGTGGGAAGGCTGCTGTCCGGCCTGTCGGTGGGCATCGCGATGGCCGTCGGTACCACGTGGGTCGCCGAATTGTCCGCGCCGCCATACGACGATGTCGCGGCAGGCACCGGAGCCCGCCGCGCCTCGATCTGGCTGTCCATGGGCCTGGCGGCCGGACCGCTGTGTTCAGGTCTGCTGGCCCAGTTCGCGCCCTTGCCACTAACCCTGACCTACCTGGTGCAGGCCGCGCTGTGTCTGCCCGCGCTGTGGCTGGTCATGGTTAGCGGGGTCGAGACACGGACCGACCCGCTCGAGGGAAACCTGTTGTCCCACATCCGTGTTCCGGCGGCCACCCATCGTCGATTCGTGCGAGTGGTGGCGCCGATGGCACCGTGGATCTTCGGATCGGCAGCCATCGCGTATGCCATCGTGCCGACCCTGGTCTCGGACCGGTTGGGCCAATGGGCGTTGCTGTACACCGCCGGGCTGACGGTGCTGACCCTGGTGTGCGGTGTGCTGGTCCAGCCCATTGCGCGGCGCCTGGACGATCATGCAAGTGCGCGTGCCGTGGTGGTCTCGATGGTGTTGATGTCCTTCGGTGTCTTCGCTGCGGTGGCCACGGCGATCACGCGATCGCCCATGGTGGCGGTGCTGGTGGCGATGCTGCTCGGCGCCGCCTACGGCATCGGCATCGTGTCCGGTCTGCTGGAGATCCAGCGCATCGCTGAACCGCATGAACTGGCCGGCGTCTCGGGCGTCTACTACTCGCTGGCCTACATCGGCTTCTTGCTGCCGGCCCTGCTTGCCGCGCTGGCCCATTACGTCAGCTACCCGGCGATGCTCACCGCTTTGGGGCTGCTTGCCGCGGTCAGTACCGCCATCTGTGCTTCGGGCTGGTCCCGGCACCTGCAGCCGGCCTGATTTCCGGGCGTGCTCATCCGCAGGTGTGCAGTTCGGTTAGCGTGATGACTTGTGATGTCTAAGGCGCCCAGCCGTCGACGCCCCAAGGACCGCAAAGCGCAGATCGCCCGGGCCTCGGCCGAGGCATTCAGCGAACTGGGCTACCACGGTGTCCGGATGGAGGACATCGCCGCGCGGGTGGGCATCTCGGCCGCGGCGCTGTACCGGCATTACTCCGGTAAATACGAGTTGTTCTGCGAAGCGGTGCTGAGCCTGGGCCAGCAGCTGGTCGACGCCACCGGCATCGCCGAGGACTCCGGCGATCCGCAGGGCGATCTGGACCGTCTGGTCGCCGCGCTGATCGACACCGCGCTGGCCAACCGGGAGGCCGGTGGACTGTATCGGTGGGAGGTCCGCTACCTGTACGGCGAGGCCCAGCAGATCTTGGACACCCAGGTGCGCACGGTGCACCAACGCATCCATCGGCCGTTGCGACTGCTACGTCCGGAGCTGTCCTCGCGGCAGTGCTGGACCATCTCCACGGCGCTGCTCAGCGTGCTGGGCAGCATCGTCGACCACCGAGCGACGTTGGCTGCCGCCCGTATCCGGGTCGTCCTCGCCGAGGCGGCGGCGGCCCTCTTGAGCGCCGACGTGCCCGAATTGTCTACCGATGCTGCTCCACCAACGCCGCCTGAGCCATTGCCCATCTCGAAATATGAAGCGCTGCTTGATGAATCGATGCGGCAGTTCAACGAGAAGGGATACCGCGACACAACGGTCGAAGACATCGCGTCTGCGGTGGGACTACCGGCGTCGGGCATGTACCGGTACTTCGCGTCAAAGAGTGACATCCTCGCCGCCGGCTTCAGGCGCGCCGCGGACCGGTTGTCGGCCGACATGGCAGCCACTATCGCCGCCGAACCCGAACCGGTCCACGCGCTGACCTCACTTGTCGAGGTATATGTCGCCCGCTCGTTCGACAGCCCCGAACTGGACTACGTCTACTACACCGAGCGACTCAACATGGCCGACGCCGATCGGCACATTCTGCGCGGCATGCAGCACGACGTGGTACAGACCTGGGCCGACCTGCTGGTCGCGACCCGGGATGAACTAGCTACCGCCGCAGCAGTTTTCGTGGTGCATGCGGCCATGTCGCTGGTGGTCGACCTCGGTCGACTACTCAGCTACCGCAACACCACCGAGGCGCGCCGATGCGTCTGCGCGCTGGTGGAGTTGACGTTGCTCGGTCAGGACCGGTTGCGGACCGCGTTGCCGGCCAGGTACGCGACATAGGCGATGGCACCGACGCGGGCGACCTTGCGGGTCTGGGGGACAATCAAGCCGACGCCGATCGCAGTCTCCAGGGATCCGTTGATGTAAAGGTGCTTCCGGGTGTCACGCGGGAACGCCGGTGCGGTGATCGGCTCGAACAGTTCCGGCTTGACGAAGTGCAACAACCCGGCAAGGGCCAGCATGATCCCGGACAGCTTGGTCTTGTCCACCAATGATCCTCTCTGGTCAGGCAATTCGATAATCGGTCAACGGAAATTCGGAGGCCTCTTGGATAGCCTCGCGGGTCGACATGGGCCGCAGCAGGGTGGGCTCCCCCGCGGGGTTGAAGTAGTACGAGTGCGCACTGGCACAATTGCCCTGGGTGAACAGCGATTTCTCGAGCAACTCGGTCATCTTGTCCAGGTAGGCGGT
This sequence comes from Mycobacterium sp. OTB74, assembly GCF_029892685.1. Taxonomy (GTDB): domain Bacteria; phylum Actinomycetota; class Actinomycetes; order Mycobacteriales; family Mycobacteriaceae; genus Mycobacterium. Next base: position 412,466 of record NZ_JARXVD010000003.1, read on the forward strand.
GTTGGCTTCCTCGGTCACTTCGAAGGTGGTGGCCCCGCGTCGCTTGACTTCCGTGAAAAGCCGGTCCATGAGCCGCATCTGGTACTCCATGGTGTTGAAGAAGTTCAACCCGAGGAATGCGTAGGGGCTGGCCAGACTCAGGTAGTTCGGGAAGTACGGCATCGACACACCCTGGTAGGCCTGGAACCTGGTCTCGCGCCACCACTTTCCGAGGTTGCGGCCTTCCCGGCCGATCACCTCGATAGCCGGGAAGTTGGCCTCCCACAGGTCGAAACCGGTGGCCAGCACCAGGGTGTCGATGGCAACCTTGTTGCCGTCCCTGCCCACGATGCCGTCGGCCTCGATGCGCTCGATACCGGAATCCTGCAGGTGGACGTTCGGCCGGTTGAACGCCTGGTAGTAACCGTTGCTGAAAGTCGGCCGCTTGCAACCGAAGTCGTAGTCCGGGGTCAGCCTGCGGCGCAGATCCTTGTCGCGAATGGTGAGGAAGCGGTGGATCTTTGACAGATCCGAAGCCGAGATGTTGCCGCGTCCCCGGAAGATTTTGTAGTTGACCACGCCGATGGAGACCATGAACTCGTAGATGGCATCGGTCACCGCACGCAGCGCCCGCTGGGTAGCCGGCGCCCGGGCGAACATCCGCTTGGCAAAGGCGCCGAACCGCACGTCGATCTTCGGCACCACCCAGATGGGTGTGCGCTGGTACACCGTCAGATCGGCCGCGGATTTGGCCAGCTCCGGGATCAGCTGCACCGCAGTGGCGCCGGTACCGATGACGGCGATGCGCTTGCCTGCCGGGTTGTAATCGTCGTCCCACTTGGTGGTGTGGATGACCCGGCCTTCAAAGCTCTCGATACCGGGGATCTCCGGAATGTGCGGCTGAGACAGAAAGCCGGTTGCGGTGAAAAGGTAACGGGCGCTGATGGTGTCGCCATCGGCGACGGCCACCCGCCAGAGGGAGGCTTCCTCGTCCCAGTGCGCGCCGTCGACTACCGTGTTGAACCGGACGTGCTTGCGCACGTCGTATTTGGCGGCGATGTCGTCGGCGTACCGCTTGATCTCCGGGCCGGGGGTGAACAGCCGCGACCAATTGGGGTTGGGCTCGAAGAAATACGAGTAGGTGGTGGTGGGCACGTCAACGGCCAGGCCGGGGTAGTGATTTACGTACCAGGTGCCGCCCAGATCGTCCTCGCGCTCGAGGATGGTGAAGTTCTCGATACCCAGCCGCTTTAGCTGGATGGCTGCACCGATACCGGCGAATCCCGCCCCGACGATGACCGCATCGAATTGCTCCGAAGTCATGGGAAAACGGTACCTCAGGTAACAGAAACTGCTGCGCAGGGCGGGTGCTGATCAGGCCCCAAGCTGCGAAAAGCGGTGATATATTCCCGGGCAATTGAACTGGGTAATGCTCACACTGCGGAGGTTCACAATGGCCACACGGCCGTGGAACGCATCAGACGAGGCCAAAAGCAGCTATGTCAACGAGCTGTTTACGTCGTTGGCGAAGCGCTACGACCCATTGACTGACTTGTGGACGCTCGGGCTGCATCGCTTGTGGAAGCGGCAGGCCATGGAGCTTCTCGCCCTGCGCTCCGGCGAGCGGGTGCTGGACGTTGCGACCGGTACGGGTGATCTGGCGTTCCTGGAGGCGGCAGCGGTCGGGCCGGAAGGCCAGGTCGTGGGAGTCGACTCATGCGTCGCGATGCTCGACGTCGCCCGGCAGCGGCACCGCGGGCCCGTCGACTTCCAGGAAGGTGACGCCATGAACCTGCGATTCCCGGATTCGTCGTTCGACGTGGTCACCATCGGCTACGGGCTGCGCAATGTGGCCGACCGCGGCAAGGCCCTGCACGAGTTCCATCGCGTCCTGCGGCCGGGCGGCCGATTGATGGTGCTCGACTTCAGCAGGCCGACCTCGAAGGTGCTGCAACGCCTTCACGACCTGATTTACTTCGGCATCGCGCCGTCGAAAGCAGGCCGGGCCATCTCCTGGCATCGCGACGCCCACTACTACACCTCGGATTCGATCCGCACCTGGCTGTCGCGGGACGAACTGCGTGATGCGATGCAGGAAGCGGGCTTCATCGATACCCGCTACAGCTCGCTGAGCACCGGGTTCTCGGCGGTGCATTTCGGCGTGCGCCCGACCGACTAATCGCAGGTCAAGCCTGCCGACGTCAGGGCCGCAACCGCATTGCCGCGTCCACCGCGAGCGTGGGAACGTCCAGGGTTTTCGAATTGAGGTCGTGCCGGGCGCCCGTGATCTCGACGATCTCAGCAGGTCCGTCGATCAGAGCTGCGGCGGCTCGCAACTCGTCGATGGTGCCGAACGGATCCGCAGTGCCGTGGGTGAATACCGTCGGGCTGGTGATGGCGGACAGGTGCGCGGTGCGGGCCCGCTCAGGCTTGCCGGGCGGGTGCAGAGGGTACGAGAACAAGGTGAGTACCGCGAGGTCAGCGCCGTCGGCCGCGACCATCGAGGTCATCCGGCCGCCGTATGAATGCCCGCCCGCGATCACGGGTCCGTCGGTCAGGGTGCGCGCCAGCTCGATTGCGTCGATGATGCCCTGTTGGTCCGAGGCTGCGGAGCCCGATGGCGGCCCCTTGGGGCGACGGCGTCGGTAGGGCAGGTTGTACCGAATTGCCAGCCAGCCGTTGCGGGCCCACTCGTCGCAGATGCGGATGAGCAGCGGGGAGTCGCGGTTGCCGCCCGCGCCATGAGTGAGCAGCACCGCGCCTGTCGGCTTGCCGTCGGGTTGGTGTGCCACGCCGGCGATGTCGTCAAGACTCATGGCTCAACTGGCTCAACCGGAACAGCGCGTTGACAGGTCCGTGCCCGTGGCCCAAAGGGTAAGCCGCACGCAGACATTCGGTGACCCAACCCTTGGCGAAGGCCACCGCGTCCGGCACCGAAAACCCGTGTGCCAGTGCGCAGGCCGTCGCCGCTGCCAGGGTGTCGCCGGCGCCGTGGTCGTGGCCGGTATCGATGCGCTCGCTGGTGAATTCGTAGAAGTCGGTGCCGTTGTAGAGCAGGTCGGGACTGTGGTCACTAGACCGCAGATGCCCGCCCTTGACCAGCGCCCACTGCGGTCCCAGGTCAAGCAGCGCCATGGCGGCGTCTTTTTGGCTGGCCTGGTCGACCACATCGATCCCAGCGATCAGCCGCACCTCATCAAGGTTTGGGGTGACCAACGTGGCCAACGGAAACAGTTGGGTGCGAACCGAATTGAGCGCACTCGGGTGCAGCAGAGGATCGCCGTGCATGGATGCACACACCGGGTCCACCACCAGGGGGACCTGCTCGTCCAGGTCGCGCCAGCAGTCACTGACCGCACCGATGATCTCGGTTGAGGCCAACATGCCGGTCTTGGCTGCCTGGATGCCGATGTCCTCGGCAACCGCGGTGATCTGCCCACTGATGATGTCCAGCGGCAGCTCGTGAAAAGCCTTGACCCCCAACGAGTTCTGCACCGTCACCGCGGCGACGGCGACACAGCCGTGCACCCCGAGCATGGCGAAGGTACGCATGTCCGCCTGGATTCCGGCGCCGCCGCCGGAATCGGAACCGGCGATGGTCATCACCCGCAGCGGGGTCTGGCCTGGCTGGGGCAGCGGAAGTACGTCGGTCACGGCACCAAGGTTATCCAGCTGTTGCGGACCGGATAGCTGTCGGTGCCGATCATGGGGTACCTGGTGCTGGCGGGACCGAGGGCGGGGTGAACAACGCCTTCGGATCGGCTTCGATGTGCAGCTGGAGCTTGCCGGTATCCGGATCATTGCCAACCACCGACACCGTGAGTCCATTGCCGTACATTCCCCACCTCCTCCCCGCGGGTAGCTGTGGCTCCAGGCTAGCCCTCGTCAGACGGCTGCGGTCCGGGGCGCGGTCCACTGCACTTCGCACGCACTTGCTATGAGCCGTATCACATCATCGCGAGAATCGGTCAAGAAACACTCGCCGAACAGGGCCTCTTGTGTTCCCAGTCCATGGCCGCAACTGCAAAGGTTGTGTTCGACAACCTCCCCAGAGTGTTCACAGTCGGGTATTCGGCGAACCGGGGCTCTCCAACTGCGAAAGCAAGGTCCTGAGATGGCCACACCCTCCACCACCCGCAACTCCGTGCTGCTGGCCGTAGCCGCCGCCGCGCTGGGGTTGGCAGTTGCCAGCCCCGCTGCCGCCGACGACGGCCAGCACGGTGTCTCTCCCGGCACGTCGCCCCACGTCGCCGGGTCGACGGGGTCGGGCTCCTACAGTGCCCGCTTCTCGCCCTCGCCCACCGGGCCTAAGACCACGGCGGCATCACCAAGTACGTCCTCCACTGTCACAGGGCATAAGGGGGCCAACAATCCGTCGAGCGACCGGCATCGGCAATTAGTCGAGCACAGAGATAGCGGGTTGAAAGCACTGTCCAACCTCACGAAGGCGCTCCACGCATTGGGCGGGCTAAAGCTCGGCTGATTACTGATCCCGCGCAATCCCGGTGGCTCGTCGCCCGACGTCGACAGAAGCTAGCCCTGCAGGCCGCCTGCCGGTGCCGACACTTCCAACGGCAGATAAACCCGGTTGCCGTGTTCCGCGAACTCCTGTGATTTCTCCGCCATGCCCCGCTCGATGTCTTCCGGTGCCACCCCGTCCGGGTAGGCATCGCGAATGTCCTGCGTGATGCGCATCGAGCAGAACTTGGGCCCGCACATCGAGCAGAAATGCGCGGTCTTGGCCGGTTCGGCGGGCAGCGTCTCGTCGTGGAACTCGCGGGCGGTGTCCGGGTCCAGGGACAGCGCGAACTGGTCGTGCCAACGGAACTCGAAGCGGGCCTGGCTCAATGCGTTGTCCCGGTCCTGGGCGCCGGGATGGCCCTTCGCCAGGTCGGCGGCGTGCGCGGCGATCTTGTAGGCGATCACCCCGTCCTTGACGTCCTTGCGGTTGGGCAGGCCCAGGTGTTCCTTCGGGGTGACGTAGCACAGCATCGCGGTGCCGGCCTGAGCGATGATGGCCGCACCGATGGCACTGGTGATGTGGTCATAGGCCGGTGCGATATCGGTGGCCAACGGGCCCAGAGTGTAGAACGGCGCCTCTTCGCACAGTTCCTCCTCCAGGCGCACGTTCTCCACGATCTTGTGCATCGGGACATGGCCCGGGCCTTCGATCATCACTTGCACGCCATGGCTTTTCGCGATCTTGGTCAGTTCGCCCAGGGTGCGCAGCTCGGCGAACTGCGCCTCATCGTTGGCGTCCGCGATGGAGCCCGGACGCAGCCCGTCGCCGAGCGAGAAAGTGACGTCGTAGCCCTGCAGGATCTCGCAGAGTTCTTCAAAGTGCGTGTACAGGAACGACTCCTGGTGATGGGCCAGGCACCACGCCGCCATGATCGAGCCGCCACGGGACACGATGCCGGTGACCCGCTTGACGGTCAGCGGGATGTAGCGCAGCAGGACTCCGGCGTGCACCGTCATGTAGTCGACGCCCTGCTCGCACTGCTCAATCACGGTGTCGCGGTACAACTCCCACGTGAGTTGGGTCGGATCGCCGTTGACCTTCTCCAGTGCCTGGTAGATGGGCACGGTGCCGACCGGGACGGGGGAGTTACGCAGGATCCACTCGCGGGTCTGGTGAATGTCCTTGCCGGTGGACAGATCCATGATCGTGTCGGCGCCCCAGCGGGTGGCCCATACCATCTTGTCGACCTCTTCGGAGATCGAGGAGGTGACGGCCGAGTTGCCGATGTTGGCGTTGACCTTCACTGCGAAAGCCTTGCCGATGATCATCGGTTCAAGTTCGGGGTGGTTGTGGTTGGCGGGGATGATCGCGCGGCCGCGGGCGACCTCGTCGCGGACCAGCTCAGCCGGCACGCCCTCGCGCTCGGCGATGAACGCCATCTCGGCGGTGATCTCGCCGTTGCGGGCGCGCTGTAGCTGGGTGCCCTTGTCTTTGACGACTCCGCGACGGCCGGGCAGGCCCTTCTCCAGATTGATGGTGGCGTTCTCGTCGGTGTACGGACCCGAGGTGTCGTACAGGTCGAGGTGGTCGCCGGTGGTCAGGTTGACCCGCCGGAACGGGACCTTTCCCCCGTCCGGAAGCTCCCGGTAAACCTTGGTGCTGCCCTGGATCGGGCCGCAAGAAAGGTCGTTGAATACAGCAATTGCAGTCATCTGCATACTCCCTACGCCGGCATTACCCGGTCAGGTTCATACGGTCGACGGCACCACACAGCCGTCCTCTCAGCGCACCAAGGCGTGCGCTCCCGCGCGGACGTCTCCACGGTAGCCGATGGGCGCAGGAACGGAAGGGCAGCGGGCCGACGGGCGTGGCGCTCTTGAGGCCCGGCAGAGCCGATGCGCCGAGTTTGACTGTCAACTCGCCACGCCGCGGCGCAGAATTCTTCTGCCGAAACGGGTTGGCCTCAGTTCTTTTGTATAGCTAACATATGTTTCCGAATGAAAGGCCTGAACCACCGTGTTCAGGCAAGTATTGAGTAGACGGCTGAGATGTAAATATGACGGCTGAGACCGGCACACCCGAGGCTGACCTGGCCCCCGCGGCCGAGACGGCCCAAGCCCAGACGGCACGGCGCCGTGTTCAGATGGACCACGACCACCCGCATTACAAGTGGGTGGTGCTGTCCAACACCACGCTGGGCATCCTGCTGGCCTCGGTCAACGCATCGATCGTGCTGATCTCGCTGCCGGCCATCTTCCGCGGCATAGGGCTGAACCCGCTGGCGCCAGGCAACGTCAGCTACCTGCTGTGGATGCTGATGGGCTATCTGGTGGTCACCGCGGTCTTGGTGGTGCCTTTCGGCCGACTCGGCGATATGTACGGCCGGGTCCGGATCTACAACATCGGTTTCGTGGTCTTCACCCTGGCCGCGATCGCGCTGTCCTTCGATCCGTTCCAACTTGGCGGTGGGGCGGTATGGCTGATCGCCTGGCGGGTCATCCAGGGCGTCGGCGGCGCCATGCTGATGGCTTCCTCGTCGGCGATCCTGACCGACGCCTTCCCGGCCAACCAGCGCGGCATGGCGCTGGGCGTCAACATGGTTGCCGCGGTCGCCGGTTCGTTCCTGGGTCTGCTCATCGGCGGATCCCTCTCCGAGTGGCATTGGAAGGCCGTGTTCTGGGTAGGCGTGCCGATCGGCGTCATCGGCACCATCTGGAGCTACCGGTCACTGCGCGAGCTCGGAACCCGTACGGCTGGCAAATTGGACTGGGCCGGCACGCTGACCTTCGGCCTTGGCCTGACCGTGCTGCTGATCGGCATCACCTATGGCATCCAGCCGTACGGCACCTCATCGACCGGCTGGACCAGCCCCGCGGTGCTCGGGTCCATCGGAATCGGGGTGGCTCTGCTGGTGGCGTTCTGCCTGATCGAGCTGCGGGTGCAATCGCCCATGGTCGATATCCGGCTGTTCAAATCGGCGGCCTTCGGCATGGGCAACCTGGCCGGGCTGATGTCCTCGGTGGGCCGCGGCGGGCTGCAGTTCATGCTGATCATCTGGCTGCAGGGCATCTGGTTACCGCTGCACGGTTACAACTACGAATCCACCCCGCTGTGGGCGGGCATCTATCTGTTGCCGGCCACAGTCGGCTTCCTGGTGTCCGCGCCCGTCGCCGGCTCCCTGTCAGACCGGTTCGGCGCCCGGCCGCTGACCGTCGGCGGCATGGTGCTTATGGCGGCGTCCTTCATCGCGCTGCTGCTGATCCCGGTCAACTTCGAGTACTGGCAGTTCGCCGTGCTGGTCTTCCTCAACGGCATTGGCGGCGGCATCTTCACCGCGCCCAACACCGCCGCCATCATGTCTGCGGTTCCGGCCGAACAGCGCGGCGCCGCCTCGGGCGTGCGGTCGACGTTCTTCAACGCCGGAAACTCGCTGTCCATCGGCATCTTCTTCTCGCTGATGATCGTCGGGCTGTCGCACACCTTGCCGTCCGCGTTGTTCAGCGGCCTTCAGCAGCAAGGGGTTTCGGCCGATGTTGCGCATCAGGTGGCGCAACTGCCCCCGGTGGGCAGTCTGTTCGCGGCCTTCCTCGGCTATAACCCGATGGCCGAACTGCTGGCCCCGTTCCACGCCCTGCAGCAGCCGGGCGTCAACGCCGAGGCGCTGACCGGTCAGACTTTCTTCCCGCAGTTGATCACCGAGCCCTTCCACTCCGGGCTGACCGTGGTGTTCGGTGCGGCGGCGGTCATGATGCTGCTGGGCGCACTAGCCTCGATGTTCAACCCCGGCACCTACGGAACCGATCCCAACGCCGACAACGAGGCCTAACTTCCTCGTCCTCACTTGTGCCGGGGCATGCCGCTGGCCGACATCCTGAAGACCACGACGGCGGTCGACAAGAAGCTCGACGGCGCGGCGCGCATCCTGGCCGGCCGCGGACATACCGAGATAACCAGACAACGCGGGACCGGCTGGTATCCCACCAACGATGTCGAACTCGCGTGGGCCGCCGACCTGATCGACGTCATGCGCCGGGTAGCCCGCCGTTCAGCCCACGCGAGCCTGGACCGGGCGTTGGACGAAGCGGTGCGGGTGGAGCTACGGAATTACCATCAGGCGGCCAAGGACGCGGGCGTCTCGGTCGAGCGGGAGGCGTGAATACCGGCGGTATTTCACGCACATTGAGGACGTTACTGAGCTGCGGAAATCGGCGGGACGCAGCCTGGCTCAACCGATGCGGCGCGCCGGTCGGCTCTTGCCACGCACCGGCCATCGGAGGAACGTATTCGGTGGACCGGCGGCGCCGCCGGGGCGCTGCCCCGATATAGAGGGGGTGGGTCGTGTACGCACGCTCTACCACTATTCACGCACAACCCTCAGCTATCGACGCAGGAGTCGCGCACGTCCGCGATGAAGTGATGTCCGCACTCCAAGGGCTCGATGGGTTCGTCGGCATGTCGCTGCTGTGCGACCGAGATTCCGGCAGGTGCATCGCCACCACCGCATGGGAATCCGAGGAGGCGATGCGTGACAACGCCGATAAGGTTCGACCGATTCGCGAACAGGCAGTACAGATGTTCGGCGGAGCCGCGACGGTCGACGAGTGGGATATCGCAGTATTGCACCGCGCCCACCAGATCCCCGAGGGCGCGTGCGCGCGGGTTACCTGGGGGCATACCGATCCGGCACACTCGGATGCCGCCATCGACTACTTCAGGTCGACTATCCTGCCCGACGCCGAGGCGCTGGAGGGCTTCTGCAGCCTCAGCCTGATGGTCGATCGGGCCACCGGTCGTGGCGCGTCCTGCACGACATTTGACAGCCGCGAGGCCATGGATCGCAGCCGTGGCGAGGCCCAAGCGCTCAAGGAATCGCGCATGAAGGAAGCGGGCGCAAGCGAGCTCGACGAGTGCGAGTTTGAAGTGGCGTTCGCTCACCTGAGGGTGCCCGAACTGGTCTAGCCGCAACCTGGTCGGTGGTGAGGGTCAGCGATTAGTGGACATGATCGCTGACGCTCCCCGCTGGGCAATTGAGCGCACGCTGCGATGCCACCCTGCACTCATCGTCCCGTCGTACCACCCCGCGCTGGTCAAGGCCCGAATCAGCACTCGGGACAACAGAAGTTGCGCGACGAAGTGGATGATCCGGGCGAGCAGACTGGCCGGCTGGGCAGCCTTGACCACGGACGTCACTGAGCGAGTTCCACCAGCACCGGAGCATGGTCGCTGGGCTGCTTGCCTTTTCGCTCTTCTCGGACGATTTCTCCATGCGTCACCTTGGCGGCGAATTCGGGTGAGCCGAGCACGAAGTCGATGCGCATGCCCTGCTTCTTCGGGAAGCGCAATTGGGTGTAGTCCCAGTAGGTGTAGACGCCGGGCCCCGGGGTGAACGGGCGCACCACATCGGTGAAGCCGACGTCGTTCATGGCCCGGAATGCCGCTCGCTCCGGTTCGGAGACATGGGTCGAGTCGCGGAAGACCTCCATGTCCCACACATCCTCGTCGGTGGGCGCGATGTTCCAGTCGCCCACCAGGGCCAGCGGCAGGGTCGGGTCGTCGGCAATCCAGCCGGACGCGGTGTCACGCAGGGCGGCAAGCCAATTGAGCTTGTACGGCAGATGTGGGTCGTCCAGGGTGCGGCCGTTGGGGACGTACAGGCTCCACACCCGCACTCCGCCACAGGTCGCGCCGATGGCTCGGGCTTCGTTGGAATCCTGCCACTGCGGTTGGCCGTCAAAGCCGATCTGGATGTCCTCCAGCCCAACTCGGGATGCAATTGCCACGCCGTTCCACTGGCTGTACCCGACGTGCGCGACCTCGTAGCCCAGCGCCTCGAACGGCAGCAGGGGGAACTGCTCGTCCTTGCACTTGGTCTCCTGCATGGCGAGCACGTCGACCTCGGCGCGGGACAACCAGTCGGTGACCCGGTCGACGCGGGTGCGGATGGAGTTGACGTTCCAGGTGGCGATTCGCATGGCGGCTCCTAATCAGACCGGCTCGGGGACTTTCAATCCCCGGCGCAGGGCGGTGAAATCGGTGATGGTCTTGGTGGCTACGGTGGCCACCGGTCGGGCATTGCGGCCGGTGGCTTCAGACTTGGACACCATGACCACGCCGTCGATGTAGGGCTGGATGGTGGTGGCGTTCTGCACCGTCGCGACGATGACGAGCTGGAACCCGAACTTGCGGAACGCCTGTAGCGCCTGAGAGGCGAACTGTGGGTCGGACTTGGAGAACGCCTCGTCGAGCATCAGCTGAGCGAAAACCGGCTTGTTGTCGGCGCCGTCGGCGGCAGCCGAAATTGATGATTGCGCAGGACTGGCCAGGTTGAAGCTCAAGGCGCCCGCCAAGCAGAAGGCCATCAGCTTTTCCTGTTCGCCACCGGAGTTGTCGCCGGCGTTGCTATGGGTGCGGATCAACTCGTCGGTGGCGACATCCCATTCGGCGCAGTCGAAGGTGAACCGGTTGCGCACGTCCAGGGCGTCGCGGGTCCAGGCCCGGTCCTCGGGGTTGTTGCCGGCCAATCGATTTCGCAACCTCAGGATGTCAGCGTACTGATCGAGGATGGCCTTCTTATCGCCGAGACCCACCTCGGCGATACGTCGGGAAATGGCTTTGACGATGTCGGTCAGCTCCGAGACTGCGACCAGGCTGCGTGGATTGGCGCGCAGCGTCAACCGAGTTCCGCGGTTGAATTCCACTGCGCCCAAACCGGTATTGACGCGATCGATCTGCTCACTGATCCGACGGGTCTCCTGCTCTGCCACCCGGTGCAGGGTCAAGATCGCGTCGGGTGCCTGCTCGGTGATCAGCCGCATCATCCGGTCGTAGGCATCCGGAAGCTCGCGCTCGTCGATGTGGCGGCACACCGCCACGTAGTCGTATATGCGTTCGTCGAAATCATCCGAATCGTTCGGAATCGCATCCGGGAACGAGGTGTCGAACGTGGTGACGATGCGGGCCAGTTCGTCATAGGAACGGCGACGGCTCTCGGTCAGCTGGTCGCGTTCCCGACGGATCGCGGCAAACAGCGCCTCCCGGTGCGGTTCGGGATTCAGTAGCTCCAGCGGCACCGGAACCTCGGATGCGTAGCGCCGCAACAGATCTGTGGCCTGCTCGGACACCTCGACCGGGGACAGCCGCTCTTGCAGGTCCAAGAGCTTGGTGCGCCGGCTGTCCAGATCGTCGCGCCGGGTTGCGATGGCACCGCGCCGGGTCATCAGAGTCTGGATGTCGACCCAGCATTCCTCGGCCCGTGTGCTCAATGCCTCGATGTCGGGATGGTCGGCCAGCAGCAGTTCGTACTGTTCGCGAAGACGGTCGGCATGCCCCTCGGCGGTGTCGATGTCGATCTGGCTCCACTGGCCGAACTGCTCGTAGATCGCCTTGCAGGCACTGGCCCGGTCGCGCCACCGTTGGCGTTGCGCGGCAATCTCATCGGCGGCTCGGCGGGCCTTGCTGAAGGCCTCTTCAGCCTCGGTGAGTTCGGCGTGCAGCGCTTCCAGTTTGGCGCTGATATCACCTTGGTAGATGTACTCGGACGGCTTGATCGGCCGCCGATCGTCCTTGACCGCGAGACGCTCGGAGTCCTTGTAGAGGCCGGTATCGGTAACGGCGCGCCGGAACCGAACAAAGACGTCGGGAGTGTCCACGCAGATGTGCTCGCCGGCCGCGGCGACGATGTCTGCCGCTTCGGCAGCGCAGGCGTGCTGCGGGTTGACCAGCAATAGCTTTCCTGCGAGCGTGTTCGGCTCGGCTTGTCGTCCTGACGCACCGGCGCGGACGTGATGGAGCGCAAGCCTGCCGCGCATGTTGGTCTCGTTGACGAACCGCAGGACCTTGGCGTAGTGCTGGTCGGGAACCAGTAGCCGCAGGCCGACACCGCGCAGCACCTTCTCGACCGCGACGCGCCACCGGCTTTGAGCCGGTTGTAGGTCGAAAAGCTCAGCCACATAGGGAAGCTCGTCTGTATCCAGACCGACCGCAGTGCAGATCTGTTCCCGCATGGTCACCGCGAACTCCGGCAATGCCGAGCCCACATGCTCGACGCGTCTGAGTTCCTTGGCGGCATTATCACGGAGGATGCGCGCTGACTTCTGCGCATATTCGGCGTCGGTGGAGGCGTCCCGGCCCCACTCCAGCTTGCCCAGCATGTCGGTGGCCTGCCGCGTCAATTCCTCACGCAGATTCCAGAATTCGTCGGCGGTTTCCGGCACGTCGAAGCCCTGGGTGGCCACCATCTCGTGGTAACCTGCGCGCCTGCGCGCCACCTCATCGGCCTGGGACTCGGCAGTGGTCACCTGGGCCTGCAGCGGGCCGACGTTCGCCGACGCCCCGTTGATCTGCGCGTTGAGCGAATCACCTTCGGCCTTGGCCAGATTCAGCTGCTTGGTCAGATCACCGTATTCGTTCTCCAGTTGATCGATGGTGGTGTCCAGCGTCGCGATGTCGGCCGGGCACCGCCGCAGCCGCACGTGATCGGTGTACGCCCGCACCATAGGCAGATCGACCAGATCGATGATGCCCAGGTCGCTCGACTCCGAGGCGTACCGCACCTGGATCGCCTCGATATCGCCGAGAATCTTCCGCTTGCGCTGGGCCACCGCCAGCAGCTCACGCGCTTCGACCAGGGGATCGATCTGCTTGAGCGCCTCGGGCAGCCGGGCCAGGCTGTCAGGCTCGTCGAGCATGAACTCTCGGACGAATTGTTCAAGACCGCCAACGCTTTTCAGCGATTTCGCTTTGCCGAGCAGCTGCTGGGCGGCCTCGGAGGCCCGGATGCCTATCGATGCGTACAGCTGGGCCAGGTACTGCGATTCCACCTTGGTGGTGAAGCGCCAGCCACCAAGTTTCCCGTCGCTTCGCTCGCCCCGGATGTGTTTCCCGTCGCTTCGCTCGCCCCGAATGTCCTTGAACACGTTGGTGTCGAACCGTCCGGCGGCCCACCGGTTGCACACGTCCTCGATGTCCAGGTCGCCGTCGCCGATGACGAAACGGCTGGACGAATCCGAACGCGACTCGCCGGTAAGCCATTTGAGGACCAGGCCCGTGATGGTGCGTCCGGTGTTGCTGGTGTAGCTGACCGCCACCGCCGACCAGGTGGTGCCATCGCCGCGCAGGTACATGACCTGGCTGGAGCCGGCGTCGCTGCGCTGTCCCCAGGCGCCGCGGACGTACTTGTCCACCGTGCGGCGGCCGGCGCTGGAACCGGCTGCGGTGTTGTCGCCGGAGGCGTTGAAGTTGCGCCGGTTGAAAGGCAGGAAGCCCAGCGAAATAGCGTCCAGCAGAGACGACTTGCCGCTGCCGGAGGCACCGGCGATCAACGACCCGCCGACGCTGAACGGGATCGAGTGATAGCCGTCGAACACGCCCCAGTTGATGATCTGCAACCGGGACAGGTGGAACTGCTCACTCATCGGTACCGCCCTTGACCAGCTGTTCGAACTGTTGCTGCAACTCGGTGATCACCGAGGCCGTCATCACGGCGGTGATCACCGGGCTGACGGTGTAGCTGTCCTCGTCGTCGCGGCTGCGCCGCAGGATCTCCAGCCCGGTCAGCCGGGCGATGGCGGCATCGATACGGGCAGTGAAAGTCACGGTGTCCCGGTCGGTTTCGTTGAGCACCCCGGTGAACATGCCGTGGATTTCGTCGCGGGTGATCAGATAACTCTGGTCGCCGCCGGCCCGCATCATCTGGGCCAGGTGCAACGCCAGGATGGAGTCGTAGGTGCCCAGCGGCTCGCGGCGCAGCAGCTTGATGCCCTTGGCCGACTCGTAGCGAGCTTGCTCGATGAACGCGATGTCAACGCCGTCGGAAATGCGTAGCTGCAGGTCCAGTTCGGACAGCCGAACCGATAATTCGGTGCGGTACTCCAGGATCCAGCTGTAGATGTCCTGGTCGGATTCGCTGCTGATGTAGCGGCGGGTCAGCAGGTGCTGCAGCGCCCAGCAGGCTCGGTCCGGCATAGCACTGATGTCCCCGTCGAACCGGGGACGACGCTGCTGTGGAGTGCGACTGGTGCTGTCCACCTCGGGCAGCGACGCGAAATCGACTGGGTTGTCAGTCATTTACAGCTCCTGCTCCCATCACCGGCTCGGTGAACATCAATTGCGGGACCTCCATTTCGCGGTCACGGCCGTCGAGCGAACGGAACCGCACCGCGGCGGACGATCCGGCGACGGAAGTGGCAGGTTGCTTGAGCGCCCACGACCACAACACGATGACATGCCCGAGATACGGTGAATCCAAAAGCGCGACCGCTTCGGGAAGTGATAAAGGCCGTTGCGCCACAGCAGAATTCACCAGCTCCGACAAGGCGGGCGCATCGACCTGGGTGGTCAGCGCAGCGAAACTGGACAGGTCCACCTCGCCCTGGGCAGCCGCCGCGGGCTTGGGTGCCGACAGGTCACCGATCTTGAAACTCAGCGCACCGATCGAGCTGATCGAGTGCCGGGCCAGCGGCACCTCGAGGTCCAAACGAGAGTCGGTCAACGACTCCTTGAGCAGGGCCCGGGCCGCGGCGATGGCGTCACCCAATTGGCGGGCGACGCCCCGACTGGACTCCATGGTGCCGAACGCGGTGAACCGCTTGACCCGCTGTGCACACCGCTGCTGGATACGTTCCACCTCGTCGATCTGGTGGCCGATCAACTCGAAGAACCCGGCCATCACTTTGCGCAGCGCCGGGTCCAGCTCGGGCAGTGCCGCGGCGACGGTCGCGATGTCAGCCTCGAACTCGGCGCGCTGCTCGGGGTCGTTGATCATCCGGAGGAATGCCCGGTGGGAGTCGCGGCCGGCCGAATCCCAGGCCGACTGGTAATCGGCATACATCTGGCGCTGACGGTCGCGGTACTCGACGTTGGTGTCGATCGGGTCGTCAAGGGCCTGGGTGGCCTGCTCGATCATGCTGCCGTACAAACCGATGTCGGTGATCAGCCGTTCCATCTGCAGAGCGATGGCGCGGGCTTCGTCATACATGTCGGTGACGTCCGGTTCGGGGCGCAGGCCGGCCTCGAGGTCGTCGAGTTCGCGGTGCAGGACGGCGATCTCGGCCTCGATGCCGGCTCGGACGCGCTCGGGGTCTCCGGTGGCGCGAGTGGCGACCTGCCGCAGTCGGGAGGCGATGCCGTTGATCGAACCGCCGGTGGCGATGGTGTCGCCGCGGCGCATGCTGCGGACGAAATCGAGCGCGCGTCGCGCGTCCTGGGTCAGGTAGCAGACGTTGCGTTCGGTGCCGGCTCGCTGCTCGGCCACGCGGTGCAGCCAACCTTGGCTGGCCCAGGTCTTGACCAGGGCCAGGCCGGACTGCCCGAGCTGGTCGCCGGTTTCGCCGAACGACTCCAAGTCGCGCTCGAGCCGCACCACCAGATCGGTCTCGGCGACCATTCCCTCGGCCAGGTGGCGTTCCATCAAGGTGGCGTAGACACCGAGGTTGTTGGTGGCCAGCAGGCGGACCGCGCGCGAGCCCTGGATCTCACGGTTGAGTTCGAGAAGCTCGGCGGCTGACAACGCCGCGTTCTGGTGCACGTACAACCCCCGATACCCGTCCCGGACGGTCAAAGATACTTGGCGTTCCCCGGCCGGAAGTCGGCCCGGGGTGGTCCTGATTTGGTCAGTGTGGTGACAGCGTCGGCGTCACAGCAGGTCGGTGGCCGCGACGTAGCGATACCGGTGGTGCAGGCGGAAACCCATCGACTCGTACAGCGCGATCGCCGGCACGTTGTCATCGATCACCTGTACGTAGGCCTGGCCGGCGCCGTGGTTAGCAGCCCAGGCCAACAACGTGTCGGAGACGGCACGAGAGTGGCCACAGCCGCGCCGCGCCTCCAGCACGGCGACGGCCGACAGCCCTGCCCACCGAGTGCCGTCAGGCGCAGAGGTCAGCGCCACTCGGCCGACGGCGGCGTCGGCGACTGTTGCGAACGCCACGTCACCGTCGACGACGGCGGTCAGCACCTCGACAGGGACGTCACCGCCGTAGATCTGCAGCCACCGGTCATCGGGACCGGACGGTAGGACGACGTCCGGCCCACCAGACAGTTCACGCGTCAGCACCCGCGATGGCCGGACACCGGCGGCGCGCACCGGCAGGAGCCGTTCCGGCAGCGCCAACCAGGGCGGCAACCCCCGCTCGGCGTACCAGGCGGCGATGCCGGGCAAGGCGGTCAGATCAGCGGAAAAGTCCAGTGGCGCAGCAGAATTGGCCCGCATGGTCGCCCCGCCGCCGGCCCGCAACAGCCAGCCGTCCAGCCAGTGCTGCTCGGTGCCCGGCCAGGCCAGCGCGGCAGCATGCTCAACTGCTCGAATCTCGGAGTTGCGAACCGGGGCGTGCGACAACTCACGCACCGACACCACATCGGCAGGGTCGATCTCGACGTGCCCGTCCGATTTGGTGCGTACCACCACAACAGGAGTCAGCGCCTCCAGGTGGCCGACCACGTCGGTAAACGCCTCGGTTGACCCGTCGTGCAGCCGGTACCGCAGCGATACCCGGCTGCCCACCCGCCCGTTAGTGGGCATCAGTGCCCGAAGGGGTCTTCGACCTCACCCGGCATCCAGCTCAGGCCGGGCACGCCCCACTCGTTGGATTTCACCATCCGCTTGGCTGCGCGCGCGTTACGACCGATCAGGCGGTCCAGGTACAGGAACCCGTCCAGGTGGCCGGTCTCGTGCTGCAGCATCCGAGCGAACAGACCGTTGCCCTCCAGCGTGACAGGGTTGCCGTCGCCGTCCAGTCCGGTGACTCGGGCCCAGGTGGCCCGGCCGGTCGGAAAGGACTCACCCGGAACCGACAGGCAACCTTCGTCGTCGTTGTCAGGGTCGGGCATGGTCTCCGGAATTTCGGAGGTTTCCAGCACCGGGTTGACCACCGTGCCGCGGCGTCGGGTCGTCATGCCGCGGTCGTCAGCACAGTCGTAGACGAACACCCGCAAACTGACGCCAATCTGGTTGGCGGCCAACCCCACACCGTTGGCCGCGTCCATGGTGTCGTACAGGTCGGTGATCAGATCGCCGAGGTCCGCAGGTAGAGAGCCATCGGCTCCGACCGGGATCGGTGTGGTCGCGGTGTGCAGAACAGGGTCACCAACAATGCAAATCGGACGTACGGCCATGACGAGCAAGTTTAGGTCAGCCGACGCGCGGGTTACGTTCACGGTCCAAGCCCGTCTGCCGTGGTTGAATGTTCGCCGACACCACTGGAACGGTCGTAGAAGGGTCCGAGGAGCGAAATGGACGGCGCTATGGCGCGTACTGAGCAATCCGGCGACGACTCTGAGCCCTCCGACGGGTTGACCCGCCGCGAACACGACATCCTGGGATTCGAACGGCAGTGGTGGAAGTTTGCGGGCTCGAAAGAAGACGCCATCAAGGAACTGTTCTCGATGTCCGCGACGCGCTACTACCAGGTGCTAAATGCGCTAGTCGATCGGCCCGAGGCGCTGGCTGCTGACCCCATGCTGGTCAAGCGGTTGCGCCGGCAGCGCGCCAGTCGTCAGAAGGCCAAGGCGGCACGTCGGCTCGGATTCGAGATCACGTAGCGGAGGTCACTGAGTCGTTCAGTGTCATTCGAGCCGGGTGAAACGTCGGCACCGCCGACAGCCGAGCACTCGCCTCGATAAAGTGGAGAGCGATGAATCAGCGAGAGTCCTCCGGATTGCCCCTACGCGCCATGGTGATGGTGCTGCTGTTCCTGGGCGTGGTGTTCCTGCTCGTCGGGTTCCAGTCACTCAACTCGGACAACAACAGTGCTGACTCGGCGTCGTCCACCACCACAACCACAAGCGCGACGTCCGGTGCCCCGGCTACGTCGTCGGCTGCATCGGCGGCACCCTCGGCCAAGGCCGATGTGCGGGTGTACAACATCTCCCAGGTGGCGGGTGCGGCCCAGACCGTGTCCAACAAGCTGCATGACGCGCAGTGGAACGTCGTCGAGACCGACAACTTGAGCGTTGAGGGCGTGACGGCCACCACTGTGTACTACGGCGATACGCCCGGGGAGAAAGACGCAGCCGAAGCGGTGGGCAAAATTCTGAGCGTTCCGGCCGAGCCCAGAATTCCGGCGCTAAGTGACAAGCCGCCGGGGGTCATCGTGTTGGTGACCGGCTAGGCTCTCGAGCATGCCGATCTCCGCCCCGCTTCGTTTCCTCACCGCCGCCTCGGCCGTCGTTCCGATCGTGGCCGCGTGCGCGCCTCCCGGTCAGGTCGCCACGTCTGTGCCGGGCACCACGCCGGCCATCTGGATGGGTTCTGAGCACGGCCCGCACGACTCTGCGGCGCCGGAGTCCGGCCAGAGCAAAAAGGCAGGTGCGCCGGCATCCGGCGAGACGCTGGTCGCCGAACTGAAGACCCCCGAGGGTGCAACTGTCGCCAAGGCGGAATTCGTTTTCAACGGTGGCGTCGCGACGGTCACGGTGAAGACCACCGAGCCCGGCGTCCTGGCCCCCGGATTCCACGGCCTGCACATCCACTCGGTGGGCAAGTGCGAGGCGAACTCGGTGGCGCCGACCGGTGGCGCACCCGGCGACTTCAACTCGGCCGGTGGACACTTCCAGGCTCCGGGCCACAACGCGCACCCGATGAGCGGCGACCTGCCCTCGCTGCAGGTCCGCGCCGACGGCAGCGCCTCGCTGGTGGCCACCACCGACGCCTTCACCGCCGCAGATCTGTTGGGCGGCAGCAAGACTGCGCTGATCATCCACGAGAAGTCCGACAACTTCGGCAACATTCCGGCTGACCGGTACAAGCAGATCCAAGGTGATGCTCCAGGTGCGGACGAGGCTTCGTTGAACACCGGCGACTCCGGTAAGCGCGTGGCTTGCGGTGTCATCGCTGCCGGGTAGCGCCAACGCCAACACCCCACCGCGGATCGACTTCGCCGGGTCGCCGAGGCCGACCATCGGCGTCGAATGGGAATTCGCGCTCGTCGACGCCGTGACCCGGGACCTGAGCAACGAGGCTGCGGCCGTCATCGCCGAGATCGGTGAGACACCGCACGTCCATAAAGAGTTGCTGCGCAACACCATTGAGGTTGTCACCGGGGTGTGCGTCAATAGCGGCGAGGCGATGGACGACCTGCGCGCCACCCTCGGGCCGGTACGCCGGATTGTCCGCGAGCGCGGCATGGAGCTGTTCTGCGCTGGCACGCACCCGTTTGCAGAATGGTCCATGCAGAAGCTCACCGAAGGGGCGCGCTACGCCGAGTTGATCAAGCGCACCCAGTGGTGGGGGCGACAGATGCTGATCTGGGGCGTGCACGTGCATGTCGGGATCTCATCGGCGCACAAGGTGATGCCCATCATCACCTCGCTGCTCAACCAGTACCCGCACCTGCTGGCGCTGTCGGCGTCGTCGCCGTACTGGGACGGCGAGGACACCGGTTATGCCAGCAACCGGGCCATGATGTTCCAGCAGTTGCCGACCGCGGGGCTGCCGTTCCACTTCCAGAAGTGGTCGCACTTCGAGCGCTTCGTGCACGACCAGCGCAAGACCGGCATCATCGAGCACATGAACGAAATCCGTTGGGACATCAGGCCGTCGCCGCATTTGGGCACCATCGAGGTTCGGATTTTCGACGGGGTTTCCAACATCGCCGAGCTGGGCGCGCTGGTGGCGCTGACGCACTGCCTGATCGTCGACCTCGACCGTCGGCTCGATGCCGGTGAGCAGCTGCCCACCATGCCGCCGTGGCACGTGCAGGAGAACAAGTGGCGCGCAGCACGATACGGCCTGGACGCCGAGATCATCCTCGATGCTGACAGCAACGAGCGGCTGGTCACCGAGGACCTGGACGAACTGCTCAACCGGCTGGAACCCGTTGCGGCATCACTGAATTGCAGTGACGAGCTGGCCCGGGTGACCGACATCTATACGCTGGGCGGGTCGTATCAACGCCAGCGCCGGGTGGCCGAGGAGAACGATGGCGATCTACTGGAGGTCGTCGACTCATTGGTGTGTGAGCTGGAGTTGTAGCCGTGGCCGTCACACCGATGTTCCCGCTGGAGTCAGTCAGACTTCCTGGTGAGGGGCTGCCGCTGCGGATTTTCGAGCCACGCTACGGCGAGTTGGTGCGCGATTGCCTGGCCGCCGACGAGCCAGTGTTCGGGGTGGTACTGATCTCAGCGGGCCGTGAGGTCGGTGGCGGTGACTCGCGCCTTGACGTCGGCGCGTTGGCCCACATCGATACGTGTGAAGCGCAGGGTGTCGGCCGCTACCGATTGTCCTGTTCGATGACTGAGCGGATCCGAATTCTGCAGTGGCACAACGACGATCCGTATCCACGTGCCACGGTGGAGGTGTGGCCCGACGAGCCGGGGCCTGCGGTGTCGGACGCGGATGTGGAAGCGGTGGAGGACCGGATCATTGCGGTGTTCTCGCGGGTGGCGGAGGCCAGTGGCGGGCGCTTACGTAGGCGCGAGGAGATTTTCGCCGGAACGGCGAATGCCGATATGGGACAACGGTTGTACGCGTTGGCGTCGCGGTTGCCGATCGGGCCGGCTGATAAATATTCGGTGCTGGCGGCGCCGAATGCGGCGGCGCGGTTGGCCGCGTTGAATGAGGCGGTTGACGGGGTGGCTGCCTTGGTGGAGTTTCAGCTGGCGGAGGAGTGAGGACGCGGGCTCGCCTACCACCACAGCCCGAGTTACGAGACGCCGACTTTCTGACTGGCTGCAGGGACCGCGTCATTCCCCTTACCCAGGAACGGCGCGATCATCGACATCACCAGAGCGCCACCGACTGAAAGAGATCCGGACAGCACGGAAAATGCTGCCCCCGAAACTGCGAACTGCAGCGGTGACCCGGGCACTGTCAACCCGTAGACGGCCATCGACAGAATTGCGGCAAAGGTCGGCAGGTATGGCAGATGTAACCGGCGTAACGACCCCAGGACCCCTGAACTGCCTTGATCCGCTGGAGCTTGCGATGGGGCTCCAGCTGGGACCTGAAGGGTGTAATTTCGCTTTGCAAAGTAGGCGGCAAGGAGAGTTGCACCGCAGGCGAATACGGATAATCCGTAAAGCACCCAGCGCCCGGTGTTATATGGCTTGCCCAAGGTGTAGAACAACGCCAACAGCGTCGTGTACGCGATCAGCGCCTCACTGGGTATCTGTGCAGTCAATAGCTGTGCAAATCCTGCGATCGAGCCGATTGGTGGAGTGGACGCGTTCGCAGGCGTAGGACCAATCGTCGGCCCTGCCGCCGGTACCCCCTTACTTACGGAGCTCAGCGGCTGGCCGCCGGGTGTGAGGTCGCGTGCGACAGCCAGCGAGGACAAGGAAACCAGGCTCATCACGACTCCCGTCTGTATTGGCTGTACGCGTCTTGCCGGGCGGAATCGGTTCGCCGGCACACCGACGATGTTGCGCTTTTTGGGCCCTGTGGTCGCGAGTAGTCGACTACCCGAATTTCACCCGCGGTAGGTACGCCGGGACCGCCGATTTATCGAGTAGCCGACTACTCGCGAGATGTTGCCCAACGATCCCTAGCGTCGGCCGCACAACGCATCGAAACCGTCACCGCAGAGGAGGTCGATGACATGAACACAGCGCATGGTGCACATGACGATCGCCAACGCGTACAGGACCGGTTGCCCGGCTACCAGGTGGGCGATCAGATCGGCCATGGTGGCAGTAGTGTGGTGCTCGCCGGGACGCATCGCAGACTCGAGCGGCCGGTGGCGATCAAACAGATTCGGTCGCAATTCGCCACGGACCCGAACGTACGTCGCCAGTTCGCCACCGAAGCCCGATTGATCGCAAGCCTGGACCACCCACACGTGGTCTCCATATACGACTACATCGAAGACGATGATCTGTGCCTTTTGGTGATGGAGTATCTGCCCGGCGGGACGGTGGAAAAACGAATCACCACAACGGGTTTCAATACGGCAGCGGCATTGGCGGTGGCGTTGTCATGCGCGGCCGGATTGGAGGCCGCCCACCAGGCCGGCATCCTGCATCGCGACATCAAGCCGTCGAACCTGATGTTCTCGGCGTCTGGAGCGGTGAAGTTGACCGACTTCGGCATCGCGGAGGTCGTCGGCGACAAGGACGCGCACCCAACCCACCCAAGCGAGGTGTTCGGAACCCCGGCGTATATCGCTCCAGAACAAGCCCGGGGCATGGAGCTGAGCCCAGCTACCGATATCTACGCCCTGGCTACGATGCTTTACCGACTGCTTTCCGGAGACCTGCCATTCCCGTCGGCCCCAGACCCCATCGATACGTTGTTCATGCATGCCTTCGACGCTCCTCGGCCGTTGGTGGACATGGCACCTTCGGTGCCTACGCCGATTGCCGATGTCGTGATGCGTGGCCTCGCGACCGATCCTGCCGATCGGTACGGTAGCGCCGATGAGTTCGGCATCGCGCTGGCATCTGCGGCGGTTGCTCTGTGGGGACCGAATTGGCTGGGGTCCGTTGGTATCCCGGTGAACGGATCGGACTCTATCCTGGTCGCGGCCACCCGTGCCGGGAATGGGATCGCGCACACCGCGACGCTGACCCCTGCTATCTCTCCTCGACGCTGCAGAGCTTCGCGGTAACTGATACGGCGTCATGGGTGATACCGCACTCCAGGTCCGCATAAACCAACACCAGCCGGTACTGAAGCGGCGGAAGTGACTGCTGTCGACAGCGGTCAGGGCAACTTCCCGTCGACGAACTCACTGCCTACCTCTGGCACCTTGGTGTCGAATTCGGGCTTGTAGCGGGCGGCCAGGTCGGCCGAGCTCTCGACTGACACCTGCCAGCCGTGGCGGGTCAGCCAGTCGGCGACATCCTCGCGCGGCTCGATGTAGAACAGGTCGCTGACGTCGGACAACTGCTGGCCGCTATGGGCGGCCTCGGCGCGGATCGCCTCCATGCGCTCGCGGCGAATGCGCTGGTTCTCCTCGCTGAAGTACTCCGTGCCGAAACCTTCCACTGCGACCCGGCTGCCGGGTGCGCTCAGTTCGTGCACTCGCTCGAACAACAAATCCTGAGCAGCGGCCGGCAGGTAGGGCAGCAGGCCCTCCGCCAGCCACGCGGTCGGCGTACAAACATCGAAACCGGCCTGACGCAACGCCTCCGGCCAGTCTTGGCGCAGGTCCATCGGCACCGAGACATGACGCGCCACCGGCTCAGCGCCGCGAGCGGCCAACGTTTCTTCCTTGAACGCCAGCACCTTTGGCTGGTCGATCTCGAACACCGTGGTGCCATCGGGCCACGGCAGTCGCCAGGCGCGAGCATCCAGGCCGGCCGCCAAGATCACCACCTGGCGGATGCCCTGCGCGCAGGCTGAAGCGAAGAGCTCGTCGAACCACTTGGTGCGAAGCGCTGCATACGCTCGCACCATTTGGAGGCGCTCGGCCTGCCGTGGGCCGGGCTCGGCATCGGAGAACGGCGACGACCAGCCCTGCGCGATTGCCGCGTCGAGGAACATCTGCGCAAAGGGATCGTCGAACAACGGGTTCTCCGAAGCGGATTCGGCCGCCCGGGCCGATGCCACGCCCAGCGCGGTGGCGCCCACGCTCTCGGTGATGTCCCAGGAATCGTCGTCAGTTCTGGCCATCTTCTTCCATCTCGTTTCGGATCAACAGATCGTCGCGGTAACTGTGCTCACGGTAGGCCAGTTGGCCGACCCGATTGGCCACAACCGGCGCGGTGATCAAGGTGAACAGGCCGGTCAGGATCAACATGCCGACGTCGGCTTGGCCGCGCAGCCGCAGGCCGGCGCCGATCAGCACAAGCAACAGTCCCAGGGTCTGCGGCTTGGTGGCGGCGTGCATCCGCGACAGCGTGTCCGGGAAGCGCACCACACCGATTGCCGCGGTCAGCGCCAGCAGGGCGCCCGCGAGCACCAAAACCCCTGCGGTGACATCGAACACGTTCATTGCGGCGGCTCCTGGTCGGTGTCGCGGACCCGGAACCGGGCCACACTGACCGAGCCGACGAAACTGATCAGAGCCAACGCCGTGATGCCATAGGTGGCGGTGGTGTCCAGGCTGTAAGCGGCCCACGTGCCGATGCTGCACATGGTCACCGCGACAAAGGTGTCGAGTGCGACCAGACGGTCCAGGGTGTTGGGGCCGGCCAGCAGTCGGAACATCGTGATGGCCGCGGCGGCGCTCAACATGACCGCGGCGATGATCCACACGGTATTCATGCGCGATCCGCCTTCGCCACTCGTTGGCCAATCACGCGCCCTCCTGATATTCAGCAGGCGCCCAATGCGATTCCCGTTCGAACGAGGCGATCATCAACCGCTCCACCTCCTCGACCTGGTGATAGAAGCGCTGCAGAGCACGGTCAGTCCCGACGTCGAGCACGTGCACATAGATCAGGCGGCGAGCCTGATCGATCTCCAGCACTATGGATCCGGGGATCAGATTGATGACGTTGACCGCCATCGCGAGCACCAGATCGGACTTCAGCGTCAGCTGGGCCCGCAGCACTGCAGTAAGTGGCGGCGGGCCGGGTTTGATTGCCAGCCAAGCCACTTGGATCGATGACTGCACCAGGTAATAGCCGACCTGCACCACCAGTCGCAGCACCGACAGCGGGTGCACCAGGCCCTGCACCGGAACCGCGGGCAGCGGGAGCAGCACCGTGATGAGCAAAGCCAGGGCCAGGCCGTCGAGGATGTTGGCAGCTGAGGCGTCGCCCCACAGCAGGACCCACACCACTGCCAACCAGCAGATCAGCCCGACCCGAGCCAGATGTTGTCTCATGGCGTCAGCACCGCCGAAATGTATTGGCTGCGATCGAGGATTTGGTCGGCGGCGTGCTCGGCGAACCCGAAGATGGGCCCGGCGAGCACCGTCAGCGCCAGGCCGACTGCGATGAGCAGGCCGGTGGGGGCGAGCATGCTGACCGGCATGCGGCCGACGTCCACCCGCTCATCGACCGCAACGTCACGTGCCGGTTCCAACAGCACGGCCGGTGCGGCCTCGGCCAGCATGCCCTCTGGCGCGTCGGCGCGAGCCCGCCAGAAAGCCAACGTCCACACCCGGGCCATCACATACAGCGTCAGCAGACTGGTGACGACGCTGCCGGCGACCAGCATCCAGGCCAAGAACGAGCCTTCGGCGGCACCGGCCTGCAACAGTGCAACCTTGCCGATGAACCCCGAGAACGGCGGAATGCCACCGAGATTCAGCGCCGGGATGATGAACAGGAAGGCCAGGAGCGGGCTGGCAGCGGCGAGCCCGCCCAGCCGCTGCAGCGACGATGACCCGGCCTGGCGCTCGATCAAGCCGACCACCAGGAACAACGTCGTCTGGACCACGATGTGGTGGGCGACGTAGAAGATGGCACCTGCCATGCCGAGTCGGCTGGACACCGCGATACCGAACACCAGGTAGCCGATGTGACTGACCAACGTGAAGGACAACAATCGCTTGATCTCGTTCTGCGCCATCGCGCCGAGAATGCCGACCAGCATGGTCAGCAGCGCCGCAACCAGCAGCACATCGTCCAGCGCGCCGCCGGGGAACAACAGGGTGTGGGCGCGGATGATCGCGTACACACCGACTTTGGTGAGCAGGCCGGCGAACACAGCGGTCACCGGTGCCGGCGCAGTGGGGTAAGAGTCGGGCAGCCACGCTGACAGCGGGAACACCGCGGCTTTGATGCCGAACGCCACCACCAGCACCGAGAACAGCGCGGCCCGGGTGCCAGGGGTGATGCCGTCAAGGCGTACCGCCAATTCGGCAAGGTTCAGGGTGCCGGTGGCGGCGTAGGTCAGCGCGATCCCGATAAGGAAGATCACCGACGACACCATGGACACCATGACGTAGCCGATTCCGGCCCTTACCCTTTCCTCGCTGGCGCCGATGGTGAGCAGCACGAAGCTGGCGGCCAGCAGTACCTCGAACCCGACGAACAGGTTGAACAGGTCGCCGGCGAGGAACGCGATGCACACACCCGCCGACAACACCAGATACGTTGGCAGGAATATCGACACCGGTTGGTCGTCACCGCCGTCGCGAACGCCCTGGCCGATGGCGTACCAGACCACCGCAAGCAGCACTATCGCCGACACCACGAGCATCAGTGCCGAAAGCCGGTCCACCACAAGGGTTATTCCGAGTGGGCCCATCCCGGATTCGGTCTGGCCCCAACCGCCGACATGTACCGCGATGGTGCCGTCATGGTCGGCGAGGTAGACCAGCGCTGCGCACACACCGACCACGGCGATCAACGCGAGCAGCGTGATGGCGCGCTGCAGTCGGGGTCTCCGTCCGGCGAACAGCGTTGCGGCAGCGGCGAGTATCGGGATCAGCGCGGGCAGCGGCGTGAGCGCCGCGGCGGCTGTCACGCCGGCTCCGGGCGAGCGGAGCGACGGGAGGAATCATCGTCGGGCAAGGCATCGAGTTCGGCCGGTGCATCGGGTGCAGAACCACCGGGCTTCGGTGTGGGCCTGTCCTCGTCGACTGCGGGGGTGTCAGTCGACGACAACTGCACCAGGCGGGTGTCCTCGGGGTCGTTACCGACGTCCTCTGCGGTGGTCAACCGGTAGGCGCGATAGATCAGGGCCAGCACGAAGGCTGCGATGCCCATGGTGATCACGATTGAGGTCAGCACCATGGCCTGCGCCAGCGGATCCGCGACACCTTCCTGGCCGTGGCTGGTGCGACCGTGCACCGGTGGATTACCCGCACTGCCACTGATGACCAGGATCAGCAGGTTCACGCCGTTGCCGATCAACAGCAGGCCCAACAACATTCGGGTCAGATTGCGTTCCAGCAGCAGGTACACCCCGGTGCTGGTGAGCCCGCCGATCAGCATCAGCGGCACGAGATAGGTGGTCATCGCGGCGCCGCCTCGGATTTGGTGGACAGTTCTTCGTCAACTTTGGCGCCGAGGCTGCGAAGTACGTCGAGCACCAGGCCCACCACGATGAGGTACACGCCCAGGTCGAAGAACAGCGCCGTCACCACCTTCACCGAACCCAGTACCGGCAGCGTGAATTTCACCACCGCGCTGGACAGTACCGGCGCACCCAGCAGCAGCGAGCCGACGGCGGTGCCGGCCGACAGGGTCAGTCCGGCACCCAGAATCTTTCCGGCATCCAGCGGAAGCGTCTCGCCCAACTCGTATCGGCCACCGGCCAGGTAGCGCAGCACCAGGGCCAACCCGGCCGTCAGGCCACCGGCGAAGCCGCCGCCGGGGGTGTTGTGTCCGGCGAAGAAGAAGTACACCGACAGCACCATGATGAGCGGGAAGATCATCCGGGTGGCGACCTCCAGCACCAGTGACCGATTACGGGGATCGCGAAGTTCGCTGCCGCGCAGCCAGGTCACATCCGGGGTTGGTCGCAGGTCCTTGGGAACACGCGGCGCCGATCCGAACCGCCTGTGCCGGAACACCATTGAGGCCACGCCGGTGGCTGCGACCAGCAGCACGGAGATTTCACCGAGGGTGTCCCAGGCCCGGATGTCGACCAGTAGCACGTTGACGGTGTTGGCTCCGTGGCCGTTGTAGTAGGCCGCGTCGGGCAGCAGTTCGGCCAACGGTCGGGTGTTGCGCGCGGCCATTGCATAGATCGCCAGCGCGGTGACCGCCACTCCCACCGCGATTGCCAATGCCGCCCGGGGGAGGCGGTTGCGCTTCATGTCTGCGTGGCCCGCCTCGGCGGGCAGCGTCCGCAGCACCAGCAGGAAGATCACCAAAGTCAGTGTCTCGACCAGGAATTGGGTGAGCGCCAGGTCTGGTGCGCCGTGGAAGACGAAGAATGCACCGCAGCCGTATCCGGTCACGCC
Organism: Mycobacterium sp. OTB74; assembly: GCF_029892685.1. Lineage (GTDB taxonomy): Bacteria > Actinomycetota > Actinomycetes > Mycobacteriales > Mycobacteriaceae > Mycobacterium. The sequence goes on from NZ_JARXVD010000003.1 coordinate 440,645, forward strand.
GACGACCAGGACCGCGGCCAGTCGGTTGCGCAGCACTGTCGAACTCACTGCCGCGGTCAGGATGATCAGGCCGACGACGACTTCCAACGGTGAGTGCAACCAACGCAATTCGGGCCGGTCCCGGGTGCCCAGGGCCAGGGCGGCGGTCGGCAGCAGAATCAGGGTGGACAGGATCATCGACTGGGTAGCCGGGATCGAACCGCGCTGGGTAAACGCCGTCAGCCTGATGGCGAAGCGGTCCGCGCCGCGGATCACCGCGTCATAGATGCGGTCGGCGTTGCCGAGCGGTAGATACGGCACGCGGAAGTGCTGCAACTGGTGCCTGGCGCCGAAAGCTGTTGCGCCGGTGGCCAGCACCACTGCCGACAACACCAGTGGCAGGTTGACGCCGTGCCACAGCGCCAGGTGATAACCCGTCGAGCCGGGCATGGTCGCGGTGTAGTTGGCAATGGCATGGTCCAGCGGTGTCGGTACCACGCCGAAACCCAGTCCGGTCACGGCCAGGATGCCCGGGGACAGCAGGAACCCGACGCTGGGGCGGTGCATCTCGGTGACCCGGGTACTGGGTTCTGCGCGGCCTTTGCGGGCGAACGCGCCGTGCAGGAACCGCAGGCTGTAGATGGTGGTGAACACCGAGCCGAACGCCACCGCACCTAACACGTAGGGTCCGGCAGAACCCAAAGTCTGGCTGTGCCACAGGGTTTCGAAATCAGCCTCCTTGGCGACGAACCCGAGGAACGGCGGCAGTGCAGCCATGCTGGCGGTGGCCGCCACCGCGATGGCAAGCAGCACCGGGCTGCGCTGACCCAACCATGCCAGCTTGCGGATATCGCGGGTGCCGGTGGTGTGGTCGATGACCCCGACCACCATGAACAAGGCCGCCTTGAACATGGCGTGCGCGCACAGCATGGCCAACCCGGCCAGCATCAGGTCACCGCCACCGGCACCGACCAGCACGGTGATCAACCCCAGCTGGCTGACCGTGCCGAACGCCAGGATCAGCTTGAGGTCGTATTCGCGCACCGCCCGCCAGCCCGCCAGAAGCAGGGTGGCCAGGCCCAGAATCACCACCGTCGGGCGCCACGGTGGGTGATCGGCGAACCCGGGTGTCATCCGGGCGATCAGATACACGCCGGCTTTGACCATGGCCGCGGCGTGCAGGTAGGCGCTGACCGGTGTGGGCGCGGCCATGGCGCCGGGCAGCCAGAAATGCAGCGGCACGATGGCTGATTTCGACAGCGCGCCGACCAGGACCAGCCCCGCGGCGACTGCGCTCACGGTCCCCGACGGTGGGGCTGCGACGAGTTCGGAGAGCCGGTAGGTGCCCGTCAACGTGCCCAGCATGATGATCCCGACCAGCATGGCCAGCCCGCCCGCGGTGGTGACCAGCAGCGCCTGGGTGGCTGCGCGGCGGCTGGCGGCGCGCTCGGCGTAGTGACCTACCAACAGGAACGACAGGACGGTGGTCAGCTCCCAGAACAGGTACAGCAGCAGAGTGTTGTCGCTGCACACCAACCCGAACATGGCGCCGGAGAACGCCACCAGTTCGGCGGCGAAGCTGGGCAGCCGCTTCTCGGTGTGACTGCGCACGTGAGGAGCAATTGGGCTCGGGTCGTGGTGTTCGAAATAACTGGCGCAGTAGAGCAGCACCAGCGCACCGACACCCAGCACCAGCGCGCCCATGAGCGCCGACAGCGCGTCCAGCCGAAGCGTGATGTCCATGGACAGCTGCGGCAGCCAGTGCACATTCATGGTCCGCTCGCCGGCTCCCGGCCAGTTCTGGACCAGCCAGACCAGCGATCCGGCCGGCACCAGGGCCAGGGGATAGAACGCCCGTCGTCCCCAGCGTTGTACCAGTAAAGGTGCGACCGCGGTGGCAACCGCATGCGCGTAGAGAACGGTGAGCATGGCCTCTCTGGTTCGGTGTCGAGTTCCGGTGTCAGGGATGGTCCTGAGCCAGCTTACGGGCCGCGTCACGAACCGGACGGTAACGGTTCGCGCAGGCCACAGGCCCGCCGCCGGAGTAATGCCGCCGGGACTTCTACACTTTTGACTTATGGTGACGAACGCGACGTGGCGCCGATGAGTCTGCCGGGAATCGGATCGGTGTCGTTGTCGGGGTTCGCACATCCGTGGATGCTGCTGACTGCTTTGCTGCCAGTGGCACTGATTGCCCTGTACCTCGTCGCGCAGCGACGGCGCAGTGACCGCTTGCGCAGGTACGCCGGTGACCAGCCGCGGGCCGATGTGGTTCCGTCGCAGCCCTCGCGCTGGCGGCATCTGCCGGTCGTGTTCTCGGTGTTGGCGCTGTTGCTGCTCACCGTGGCCCTGGCGGCCCCTACCCACGAGATCAAGACCCCGCGCAACCGTGCGGTGATCATGCTCGTCATCGACGTGTCGCGGTCTATGGAGGCCGATGACATCCCGCCGACGCGGCTGGCCGCTGCGCAGAAGGCGGCTAAGGACTTCGCCAACAAGCTGACGCCCGGGGTGAACCTGGGCCTGGTGGCGTTTTCCGGGAACACCAATCTGTTGGTCTCGCCGACCCCGGACCATCAGACGACGATTACCGCGCTGGACCACCTGACGGTCGATGACGGCACCGCGACCGGCGACGGCATCTTCGCAGCCCTGCGCGCCATCAGCACTCTCAACGAGATGCTGGGCAGCGGCAACACCGAAAAGCCGGCGTCGCGCATCGTGCTGTTGTCCGACGGCGCCGAGAACCGCCCGAGCAATCCGGACAGCCCGCACGGCGCCTACACCGCGGCACGCAGTGCCAGGGAAGCGGGAACACCGATTTCGACCATCTCGTTCGGCACCAAGAACGGGACGGTGAAGGTCGACAATCAGCCGGTGAAGGTACCGGTGGATGAGAAAACGTTGAAGCGGGTCGCCGAGCTCTCCGGCGGGCAGATGTACTCCGCAACGGACCTGGACCAGCTGACCAAGAGCTACGACGCCATCCAGCAGCAGATCGGCTACGAGATCATCCGCGGCCCCGGCGGCACCGCATGGTTGCGCATGGGTGTGCTGGCGCTGAGCATGGCCGTGATTTCGGGTCTGGCCATCAACCGGCGGCTACCGACCTGATTGGTCTCTGACGGGCTTGGGCGGCAATGCGATTGAGCATGGACCAGACCGCGACGCGGTGCCCGCGGCTCCCGATGACCAGGGTGCGGTAGATGCGCCCCTTGACTCCGGGGAAGACGGCCCAGGTCTGGGCGTGCACCCGGGTGCCGAGCGTGACGTCACCGTCACGCACCTCATCGAGGATGAACACCAACCGGTAGGCGGCGAACCAATGCCGGCCTCTCAGAGCTAGCTGTACTCGGCGGTCAGGTTGGTGACAGTCGGCTGATCGGAGGTTGGTCTCCGATGGCTGAGTGGCGGCGTTGATTGTTGTAGTACTCGAGCCAGGGAGCAAGGGCGGCGCTGCGTGCGTCGTTGGTGGTGAACATCTGGCGGTAGGCCCACTCGGTTTGCAGGGTGCGATTGAAGCGTTCCACCTTGCCGTTCTGCCATGGACAGTGCGGCTTGATGAAAATGTGTTTGGCACCGATGGCGGTGATGATGGCTGCGACGTCGTTGGAACGTCGGTAGCTGAAGTGGTTGTCGGTGATGACGCGTTCGATGGTGATGCCATGGTTGGTGAAGTACTGCGCTGCGCGGGCCAGGAAGGCGCCGCAGGTGGCGCCCTTCTCGTCGGGCAGGATCTCGGTGTAGGCCAGCCGGGAATG
>NZ_JARXVD010000004.1 GCF_029892685.1 Mycobacterium sp. OTB74
CGTCGTCGGTCAACACAATCGGAACTGCCGCAGGACCACGAGTCGCCATGGCCCACCATAACAAACGAGACCGAATTAACGACTCAGGACACTAGTGTCAACCCACCGTATTTGAGCTCGCGGTTTTCGTCCGGTGCTGAATGGTGGGTCGGCTATGAACGTCAGTCCTGGATCATCAACTCCCGATGCGGACGGGGATGCCACGGATCGGCCGGGTGATTCGCAGGTGTTGTCCAGGTTTCATTCGCCTAATTTACATCTGATACGTCCAAGATCTGGGCCGTGACGCTGTCGGGGAGCTTGATACGGGCTGATCTTCCCGGTTATGCGAAAAATAACCCGCTATATAGCGGGCCTTGGCTCGTCAGCGGATGGCTGCCGGTCACTATTCAGATCGTGGCGGCGATTGTGCTGTTTGCGGGCATCGGTCGCCGATCAGTCGGCTGGTTCACGGTCTGGTTGCCCAGCGCGGCTGCCATTGGCGCAGCAGGGGGATGGGGGGTTTATTGGTACGTCACATCCCAGGGGATGGCAGACAATCCGCCGCCACTGATGCTGTGGGTTTGGACCGGGCTGGCGGCGGCCGCGCTTGTCGTGGCGATAGGCGGCTGGGCCAGTACCGGTTGGGGACGACGGGCGATCACGGTGCTGGCGGTCCCAATGTGTCTGCTCGCGGCCGCTGTGGTACTCAATCAATGGATCGACTACTACGACACGGTGAAGCTTGCATGGGCGGCGCTAACCGCCGGCCCCTTGCCTGACGAAACCGATATGGCCACTGTGCAGGCATTGAAAGGCAAGGGCGTCACCCAAACTGGACGGGTTGTGCCCATTGACATTTCCTCGGATATTTCCGGCTTTCATCACCGAACCGAGTATGTGTATCTGCCGCCGGTGTGGTTTTCCGCTCCGTCACCGCCCGGGCTTCCGGTGGTGGTGATGATCTCGGGGGCGTGGTCGACACCCGCCGACTGGGTGCGTCTGGGTAACGTCGCCGTCAAGATGGACAGCTTCGCGGCTGCCCACGGCGGGGCCGCACCGATCCTGCTCTTCCCCGACACGGGCGGAAGGTTCAACAACGACACCGAATGCGTCAACGGGCCGCGGGGGAATGTCGCTGATCACATAACGAAAGAGCTGGTGCCTTACGTCGTTTCGCAGTTCGGCGCGAGTTCGCATCCGGATAACTGGGGAGTGGTCGGGTGGTCGATGGGCGGGACCTGCGCTGTGAATCTCACGGTCACGCACCCGGAACTCTTCCATACGTTCGTTGACATCGCGGGTGACCTCACCCCGAATGCAGGCACGAAAGAGCAGACGGTGCAACGTCTCTACGGCGGTAACGAACAGCAATGGGCGACGTTCGACACTCTGACCTCGATGCACACGCATGCCCCGTATCACGACGCCGCCGGATGGTTCGACGTCTCGTCTACGGCAAAAATCAGGCCGGGGCAGAGTCAGCTGACGGGTCCGTTGGCGGCCAAGCAGTTGTGCACGGTTGGTACGTCAGTGGGGATCACGTGCGCTGTGGTGACACGAACCGGCAATCACGACTGGGCGTATGCACAGACCGCGTTTGCCCAGGCGTTCCCGTGGATTGCTGGGCAACTAGGCACGCCCGGTATTCCCCGAACGTCGTTGCCCGGCCAATCGCTGCCTGCGAATGCGTCACCACCGCATAACTAACGTATCTCGGTTCGTGGGGCTACATTCGATCCGTCGTATCTTTGTCTTTGCTCATGCGGTCGTTCACGGGGATCGAGGCCAAAATTTCGTGATGGTTGCAGTTGAGCAAAGGTACAGCAGCTTACCCGCGGCGCGAGGACCGATGTCGCCCGTTTGGCCTTAGTGTTGCCAGCTATGGCCGGACTGAGCATTTGGGTGAAGCGCTGGCGCACAGCGCTTCACGCAACCATGTCGGCATTAGTGGTTGCTACGCCTGCACTCGCAATTACCCCGGTGACTCATGCGGCTGCGGCTGCGGCAACGTTGTCGGTGTCGCATGCGTGGCAGACGGGTTTCATCGCCCACTTCACCATCGTCAATTCGAGCGCAGTGCCGATGACCGATTGGCGGCTTGATTTCGACTTGCCTGCGGGGGAATCCGTCTCGCACACGTGGAATAGCACCCTTACCCAATCCGGCACGCACTACGTTCTCACCCCCGCGAATTGGAATCGCACCATCGCGCCTGGTGGTTCAGCCACAGGTGGTCTGCGAGGCGTACTGTCCGGTTCTGGTTCCTACTTACCACCGTCAAACTGTGTGCTGAACGGTCAATATCTTTGCACCTAGCGGCGACTGCGTAGTGAAGCAGGACTGCTCCGAGTTCAGCCAAACACCAGCGGTATAGCGACTGGACCGCAAACCGGGTCTATGACACACGAATCTGCCTATGGCACAACGTGATACGGCGTGCCGCTCAACGTGTGCGGGCGGCGATAGCCTCAGCGCGGCGAGTCCATCGCAGGGTCGGGCTCTGGAACGGCTTGGGTGGCAGCCAAACACGAGGGGCATCACCGGTCGCACGTGCGAGCAAGAGTGGTCATGGCTGTCCCTCGTAGTACCAGGATCAATAGGGCGTGCCAGCTGGGTTCCAAGCTGGAATTCATATTGGCGGCAAAGCGCTTCAGTACTGCGAATCCGTTGGGCAACAGCGCACAGCGGCCTGACCCTCCGACGGAGAGGACTTGATATGCGCGCCATCCAAATTGAACGATTCGGTGACCCACAGGTGCTTCATGTCGTCGACATCGAGGAGCCGCCGCCGCCGGGCCCACATGAGGTGCTGGTGAGCGTTGAGTTCTCGCCGTTGAACAAACACGATCTACTGGTTGTCGGCGGCATGCTGGGACAACCCGCTCTGCCTCACATACCCGGCGCAGAGGGCGTCGCCCGCGTGCTGGCTACTGGTGCCGAGGTCGACGGGCTTGAGGTCGGCGACCTGGTCGTGCTTCCGCTGTATTCCGGTGCGTGGCGTGAGCGGCTCGTCGTGCCCGCCGACAGCCTGTTCGCACTCCCCGCCGGCGACATCGAGCAGTACTCGATGCTGGGCAGCAACCCCCCGACAGCAGGGTTGATGCTCAGTGAATACGCCTCCCTGCAGCCCGGTGACTGGGTGGTTCAGAACGCGGCGAACTCCGGCGTCGGGCGGTCACTGATCGCGCTAGCCAAACTTCGTGGGCTGAAGACCATCAACCTGGCCCGCGACGAAACCACGTTCGCCGAGCTCACCGCAGCTGGGGGCGACGTGGTCCATGCCGATGACCCCAATGCGGTGGGCGACATTCGAGGAATGATCGGCGACGCGCGAGTGACGCTGGCAGTGGACAGCGTCGGTGGTCCAGCGGCGGCGAGGCTGGTCGAATTGCTTTCCGACCGTGGACAGTTGGTCAGCTATTCCTGGGCCAGTGGCGAGCCTATGTGGATCGACACCGCGGCACTGGTCGGCAGACACCTCACGGTCCACGGATTCTTTGTCGGCGACTTCGACTACCGCGACAAGGTGGTGCCTGTCATTCGTGAGGCGGCACCGCTGGTGGCCGACGGCTCCCTCGTTGTCCCGGTGGCCGGCGTGTACCCCCTCGAAGATATCCAGGAAGCGGTGTCGCATCAGCTCCGTGGCGGCAAGATCCTGCTGAAAGTGGCGGGGCGATGAAGGCAGCCGAAGCGATCACTCAGGGTTGATGCGTTCGTGGGCCGGGACTTCGGCGAGTGCACAATGAAAATGGCTGCTTGCGGGCGCCGCGGTCGGTGTGCGGGCGAGCAGGTCATTGGAGATCGACACGAATGCGAGCAATCCTCCGGCGATGGCGAGACCGGCCGAGATCAGCATCGCGGTGTGAAAGCCGGCGGTTAGCGCCGAGGGGGATTGGAAGGCGTCGCCCGTCAGCCCCGCAATCGGCGGCAATAGTGCGACGGCCAAGAGGCCGCCGGTACGCGCCACTGCGTTGTTGACAGCCGAGGCCACGCCGGCGTGGCGTTCGTCCGCGGCTGCCAAGGTGGCTGCGGTGACGGGCGCGACCGTTGCAGCCAACCCGAGGCCGAAGACGACCACGGCGGGGAACACGGTGGTGGCGTAGTCCGCGCCCGGTCCGATTCGCGTCATCAGAACCATGCCGGCCGCCACGAGCAGCGGTCCAACCGTCAGCGGCAGGCGGGGGCCGATGCGCTGCGCGAGCGCGCCCGACGCAGACGAGAGTGCCAGCATGATGGCCGTTACCGGCAGAGAAGCTGCGCCGGCGGCGACGGGGGAGTAGCCCAGGGCGTTTTGCAGGACGACCGCCAGCAGGAAAAACACCCCGCCGAGTGCTGTGTAGACGACAAAGGTCACCACGTTGGCGCTGGTGAACTGCCGCGAGGAGAAAATATCGAGTGGCAACATCGGGTGCGCGGTGCGCTTTTCGATGAGCACAAATGCGACGATCGCAATCCCGCCCAGCACCGCGGCTGCCAAGACCACCGCTGAGTTCCAACCTCGGTTTGGCCCTTCCACGATGGCGTAGGTCGCACCAGCGAGACCCACCGTGGCTGACGTTGCTCCGGCGTAGTCGAGTCGGCCGGAGGCCGACAGGTCGCGGCTCTCGGGCACGTGGCGCACTGCGAGCCAGGCGACCAGGCAGCCGAGCGGCACGTTGATGAGGAAAATCGCGCGCCAACTGACCGCTTGCACAAGGTATCCGCCGAACAGCGGTCCGATTGCTGCGGCGACTCCGCCGAGCGCCGACCATGCGCCGATCGCCTTTCCTCGGTCGGTGGGCATGAAGGTGGCCTGGATGATGGCGAGGCTGCCCGGTGTCAACAGCGCCCCGCCGATACCTTGCAAAGCCCGTGCGGCGACTAGTATTTCGACGCTGGGGGCCGCCGCACACATGGCCGACGCCACCGAGAACCAGACGACGCCGACGACGAATACGCGCCTGTGGCCCACCCGGTCGCCCAGACTGCCCGACAGCAGTATCAACGCCGCGAGCGTCACCGAATAGGCACTGACAACCAGTTGCAGCCCACCCGCCTGAGTATTCAGATCTCGACCGATTGTCGGCAGCGCTACGTTGACCACCGTCGCATCGAGTTGTGCTATCCCGGAGCCCAGTACCGTTGCGGCGAGGACCCAGCGCCCGGCGGCGCTGCCGAAGCGAACGCCGGAGGGTGCGGACTCCCCGCCGCTCATGTACGACGCAACGATTGATTCGCGAACATTTGTGCTCCCCATCGAATCGCTGCCGTGCTTTGAATGACCGCCCAGAGGCGTTCCAAGCCTAGTGCGCGACGTTACGCGCTTTCGCCGAAGCCACATCGTTTCCGGGCTTCCGGGCAAAGGGATTGCGCTATTGCGACGTTCGCCGATTTGTTCATCACGTGGGAGCGCACGGGACACGACTCGTGCTTACTCGTCGATCAGCCCAGGACGCATATCCTGGTTCATAGGACCACAAGTCCTGCCCAGATGGCCGTCGCAATGACACCCAAAGCGACGGCCAGCCATGAACGACGCCGCTCTGTGCGACGCCCGGACATCCGGGAGGCAGCGATGTTCGAAGAAGCGCAGCTCTATGCGCCCGTGACGCGCTCGGCAGATGGTGTCACCGTTCACCTGGCTGCCGATCACCCGGGCGCGGTGGACCCGGAATACCGAGCCCGCCGCAACGCGATAGCTGCGCTCGCCATGGATTGGCAACCCGGCACACCACCACCCATCGCGACCTACACCGACGCCGAGCAAGAGGTTTGGCGCATCGCTTGCGCCGAGCTTCACAAATTGCACCAGCGCCTGGCCTGCGCCACGTACCTGGAGGGCCGGGAGCGACTCCAACTTCGCGAGGACCAGATTCCACAACTCGTCGAGGTCAACGAGATGCTCAGACCGCTCACCGGCTTTCAGTACGTTCCGGCGGCCGGACTGGTACCGCTGCGCGAGTTCTACGGACTTCTGGCATACGGAATCTTCCACTCCACGCAGTACATCCGGCACCACTCCGTGCCGCTCTACACGCCAGAGCCCGATCTGATCCACGAGGTGGTCGGCCACGGCAATTGTCTGGCGCACGATCGTTTCGCGACTCTGTACCGGTTGGCCGGACAGGCTGCTCGGCGGGTGAAAACGACTGAGGCGCTTGAATTCGTGTCGAAGGTGTTCTGGTTCTCCTTGGAATTCGGTGTGGTCCGTGAGCATGGGGAAGTGCGCACCTACGGTGCAGGCCTGCTTTCGTCGTACGGCGAGATCCAACAGATTGAACATGCCGACCTGCGGCCGCTGGACATTGCGAGAATGGGTGTTCAAACCTACGACATCACGCACTACCAGCCAGTACTATTCTGCGCCAAGGGATTTGACGAGATCGAAGACGTTATTGGCACGTTCTTCGCCGACGTTGACGACGACATGGTGGAGCGCCTGACGCATGACGCTTCGGCACGAGCGTAAGGAAGCCCGTAATCGCTACTAGCCAGATGACGGGTAGGTGATCGCTGGTTGTACGACGGCAACGCACTGGCCGAATCCGATGGTCGCTGCACCCGGGTGATGGGCCTTGGCAGTCAGGATGACTTCGTCACCGTCTTCGAGAAACGTACGGGTTTCGCCGTTGGGCAGTGTGATTGGGACCTTGCCGCCATGGCTGAGCTCCATCAGGCTGGCTTCGGAGCCCGCGGTGGGGCCGGAGATGGTGCCGGTGCCGAGCAAGTCGCCGGGTTGGAGGTCGCATCCGTTGCTGGTGTGGTGCGTGATCATTTGCGCCACACTCCAGTACAAGTGGCGGCTGGACGAGCACGAGATCAGGTGCGGCGTCTCGCCGTCGTTGCGCATCTGCGCCGTGCTGATAAGCACGTGCAGTTCAACGTCGAGTCCACCGTGGGCGCGGTGCAGGGGACTGTCGAGGTACGGCAGGGGATCGGGGTCTTCCTCGGGCCGATCAACCGGAATCCGAAACGGCGCCAAAGCTTCTGGAGTGATCACCCAGGGGGAGATCGTGGTGCCGAAGCTCTTGGCCAGGAAGGGACCCAGAGGCTGGTATTCCCAGGCTTGCACGTCGCGGGCAGACCAGTCGTTGAGCAGGCAGTAACCGGCGATGTGGGATTCGGCCTGATCGAGACTCAACGGCTCGCCGAGACGATTCTCCGGGCCGATCCACACGCCGAGCTCCAGCTCGAAATCCATTCGCCGGGTTGGTGCCAGTACAGGTGCCAGCGCATCGCCGGCCTTCAGTTGGCCGTGCGGGCGGGTGACCGGGGTACCGCTGACACGCACGCTGGAGGCACGTCCGTGATAGCCGATCGGAATCCATTTGTAGTTGGGCAGCAGGGGGTCGTTCGGCCGGAACAGTGCGCCGATATTGCGGGCATGGTGGATGCCGACATAGAAGTCGGTGTAGTCACCGATCCGGGCGGGCAGCAGAACGTCGACCTCCGACAGTTGGGTGAGAAGGCCGGCAACGGTCTGATGGTGCTGTGCCCCCTCGACGAGCAGCGAATGCAGTGTCCTGCGAAGAGCGACTCGCGGACCAGATCCCAAGGAGAACAACGAATTAAGCGTTCCGTGCGCGGCCGCTTCGGCCGCCGCTTGCGCGTCGCCGGTGAGTAACCCGGATGCGGCGAGCCCTCGCAGGTCCAGGACCGCGTCACCGATACGGACGACGCCGTGCGGTTCGCCGGCGACACCGGCTACCACACCAAACGGCAGATTTTGCAAGGGAAAGTCGCCGGCATCGGCAGAGGTAACCCAACTGCGTAGGCGGGGATCATGCGTGAAATCCAGGGCAGCCGTTGGCAAGGTCACGGCTTGTCCGGGTGGAAGCGCTTGGTCAGACCGCTCCAGCAGTCTGCGTAGTCCTGCTGCCGCTGTGGAAGATTCGCAGCGTAGGCGCTGACTTTTTGCGGGAACCGGGTTTCGAACATGAAGGCCAGGGTGTTTTCCTGTTTCACCGGTTTCAGTTCTTCGGCGCTTGCCGCTTGGAATGCGTTGGCGTCGGGGCCGTGTGGGGTCATGGAGTTGTGCAGGCTGAAGCCGCCGGGAACGAAGCCATCTGGTTTGGCGTCGTAGACACCGTGCACAAGTCCCATGAATTCGCTCATGACGTTCATGTGGTACCACGGTGGCCTGAAGGTGTCTTCGGCGACCATCCACCGTTCGGGGAAGCACACAAAGTCGACGTTGGCGGTTCCCGGTGTCTCGCTGGGCGAGGTGAGCACGGTGAAGATGGACGGGTCGGCATGATCGAAGAGCACTGGGCCCACGGGGGAGAAGCGCCGCATGTCGTACTTGTACGGTGCGTAATTTCCGTGCCAGGCAACAACATCCAGGGGTGAATGGCCCAGTTCGGCCTGCCACAGCGTACCACCCCACTTCACGTACATCGTGGACGGGACTTCGCGATCTTCGTAATTCGCGACCGGGGTAAGGAAGTCACGCGAATTGGCCAGGCAGTTGGCGCCGATCGGGCCGCGCTCGGGGAGAGCGAAAGAGCCGCCGTAGTTTTCGCACAGGTAGCCACGGGCCGGACCGTCGGGTACTTCGACGCGCAGTTTCACTCCACGCGGGATGACGACAATCTCGCTGGGTTCGGCGTCGATGATCCCGAACTCGGTCCAGAACCGAACGTTGCCCTGCTCCAGCACAAACAGCATCTCGGCGTCGCCGTTGTAGAAGTAGGCGTCCACCATCGACGACGTGATGCAATAGATGCTGCAGGCAAATCCGGTGCGGGTCGCGACGTCGCCTCCGGTTGTGATGGTGCGCACGCCGGTGATGAATGTGGTTTCTTCAACTGTGGGATTCGGCATCGGCAAGGGGTTCCAACGCATTTGGGCGATCGGGACTGGCGGTGCGTCGTCGGGGGCAGAGCGCCAGTACGCGACCTCGTCGGCGTGGACGGGTGTGAAGCGGCCCCAATGAGCCACGCTCGGCCGAATCCGGTACAGCCACGACCGTTTATTGCTGGCGCGAGGAGCGGTGAACGGCGAACCGCTGAGCTGCTCGGCGTAGAGGCCGTAGGCGCACTGTTGCGGGGAGTTGCGACCCACGGGCAATCCGCCGGGCAGCGCCTCGCTTTCGAAGCCGTTGCCAAAGCCGGACTGGTAATCGGTCATCACAGGTTCCCGCGCTTTTCCTGCTCGCGCTCGATCGACTCGAACAGGGCCTTGAAGTTCCCCTTACCGAAACCCAGCGAGCCATGACGCTCGATGAGCTCGAAGAAAACCGTCGGCCGATCACCCAACGGCTTGGTGAAGATCTGCAGCAGATAGCCGTCCTCGTCACGGTCGACCAGGATGCCGCGCTGTTGCAGTTCCTCCACAGGTACGCGCACCTCGCCGATACGGGCACGCAGCTCCGGGTCCTCGTAGTAGGCATCGGGGGTGTCGAGGAATTGCACGCCCGCCCTGCGTAATTCGTCGACGCTACTCAGGATGTCGTTGGTTGCCAGCGCCAGATGCTGAACGCCGGGCCCGCGGTAGAACTCCAGGTACTCATCGATCTGAGACTTGCGTTTGGCGACCGCCGGTTCGTTGAGCGGAAACTTCACCCGGTGGTTGCCGTTGGCGACAACCTTCGACATCAGCGCTGAGTAGTCGGTGGCAATGTCATCGCCGATGAACTCGGCCAGGTTCACAAACCCCATGACGCGGTTGTAGAAACCGACCCACTCGTCCATCTTGCCGAGCTCGACATTTCCGACGACGTGATCCAAAGCCTGGAACAGACGCGGGGGAGCACCATCACGTTTGACGTGGCCGCTCGTCGCCGGCTCGTAGCCTGGCAGGTAGGGACCACCGTACCGGGTACCCGCGACCTCCCGCTGCACCAACGTATGCCGCGTTTGCCCGTAGGTCGCGATGGCCGCTACCCGCACGGTGCCGTGCTCATCAGACACGTTGTGCGGTGCTTCAAGGACCGTGGCGCCGGCTCGCTTGGCCTGCGCGATGCACTTGTCGACGTCGGGCACCTCCAACGAGATGTCGAGAACGCCGTCACCGTGGTTGGCGTGGTGAGTCACCAGCGGGCTGTCGGGGCTCACCGCGCCCTTGAGGACGAACCGTACGGAGCCCGAGCGCAGCACGAACGCCTTGTGGTCGCGATTGCCGTTCTCCGGTCCGCAGTATGCGATTAGTTCCATGCCCCAAGTGGATTGGAAGTAACTGGCCGCCTCGGTGGCATTGCCGACCACGAAAACAATGGAATCCCAGCCGGTTACGGGGAAGGGGTCGCTACTCGGGTCGTAATCCACCAGGCCCACCAGCTGCTTGAGCTGGTTGACATCGAGCCGGGCCTGCATCTCCTGGTCGGTCAGGGCGCTCGGATTCGTCATGTAGACATTCTTCTCCGTTTCGCGTTATGCCGACATCACGATTACGCGGCGACTTCGTCATGAGCGAGCACACCGCGATTCACGCCGATCTGACATTCGCAGTAACCGCTTCACGCTTTGGCTGGCTGCGGAGCGCCGCGCGAGAGCAGATTCGCTGCCTGGCACACCATCTCGGCCAAGCGTGGGTGGCTGTCGACTGGCATGCGTTCGGTCGGCCCGCTGATCGCCACCACGCCGATCGGGCGACCGTCGACTTCGAACACCGGCGCAGCGATTGTCATGGACGGAGCGTTCACTTCGCTGCTCGCGGCATAACCGCGGGCACGGCACGCATCGAGGAGCGCCAGGAACTCGGCGTCAGGCTGCCCGCCGAGTAGTTCGGTCTGCCGTTCAATGCTCAAGAAGGGCAACAGTATTCGGCCGGTGGCGCTTTCGCGCGCGGGGACAGTCGTACCGATGCGCGGCGCCATCCGCAGTGCCTGCCGACTCTCTGCCACCTGCGACACCACCAGTTGTCGGCCGTCTGACTCGTTGAAGATCGCGGTCTCTCCGGTCTGTACTGCGAGTTGCTCGAGCGTCAGCTGGATGGTGTGGCGCAGATCCGATTTGGCGCGCGAACTGTGGGCGATGTTCAAAATGCGCGTGGTGGTTTCCCATCGCGTCATCTGCTCCACGCGCGCCTGGATCCAGCCCTGCTCCGAGAGCGTCACCAGCGCGCGCTGCACGGCGCTCTTATCGATATCCAGCATCCGAGACAGTTCCGCGACGCCGACAGGCTCGTTGGCGGCCACCGCTTCGAACACCGTCAGCACCCGCGCAGCCGTGGAACTGCTCTTGACGGCCATCCGCTCACCTCGCTAATGTTGAATAGTGATCTACTATATCAAATAGTGACACATAGTCAACCGATCGACTATCGGTCGGGAAGGAAACGGGCCATGTCATCCATCCACGTCAAACCGCTGCGCGACGACCTGTCGTTCGGTGCGCGGGTTACCGGTGTCACCCTTGCCACGCTTGAGCAGCGGGAAGTTCGTGACCGCCTCCGGCGGGTCTTTCAGGAACGCGGGATGATCCTGTTCGAAGGGGTCGAACCAGACGGCCAGCTGCAGGTGGAGATCAGCAAGGTGTTCGGACCACTGAAGGACCACCCGGTCCCGACCGTGCCGCGGGTGGGGGGAGTGCTGCATCCGGGCGTCATCGAAATCGGTCAGCCGCCGCGCGAGGGCAACATTGTGGAGATCGACGGCAAGGAAGTAACTTCTTGGCTGCCTTGGCATTTCGACCATTGCTACAACAACGAGTTGAATCTGGCGGGCGTGCTGCGCTGCGTGACCGGTGTCAGCGAGGGCGGCGAGACCGGATTCGCCGACGGTATCGGCCTCTACAAAATGCTCTCGCCGGAGTTACTGCGCCAGATCGAGGACCGCAACATCGTGTACAGCCTGAACCTGCGATTCGCTGAGATGCGCTTCGGCCTGGCCGATGGATTCCGTGAGATCCAGCCGCACGCGGGCCTGCAGCGGACAATCGATTACGGCAAGAAGCTACCGCGGGCTGTTCATCCCGCAGTGTGGACCCGCGATACCGGCGAGAAGGTCTTGCACATTTCGCCATGGATGGCCGAGGGGATCGAGGGCGACGAGACGCCCGAGGGTGACGAGTTGCTCGAAGCGGTGTGCAAGGAGATGCTCGCCCACATCACGCCGTACTTCCACAAATGGCGTCCCACAGACATGGTGATCTGGGACAACCTGAGGATGCTGCACGCCGTCAGTGGGCACGACCCGGACGAGCCGCGCATCATGCACCGCACCACGATTCGGGGCGACTACGGCCTGGGCTATTTCGAGGGGAATGTACAAGGCGAGAAGATCCTCGAGATGACGGTCTGAGCACAGCAACCACCGAGCGTCATGTCGGAATGCTGTTCAGGGTGTTGTGCGCCAAGCTCTGCTGCCAACTTCGTAAGGCGTCGTACGTTTGATCGGAGCTACAAAGACCGCGATCACGCGCGCCACTCATGTGGTTCGGTTATAGTCCCGGCCGGGGAGGGGGTCAGCCGCGACTTCACCTTCACCGCAGAAGACGCGAGAGGAAACCTCATGAGGACGATCGCATACCGCCACCCGGCAGTCGTCGGCCTGGCCGCCGTCGCGCTGATCATTGTGGGCTGCAGCAATGACAAGAGCGTTGACGCGTCGGCGCCGCCTCAGGTCGGTTTGATCGCCACGTCCACGCCTGTTACTCCGGCGTCGCCCGCCGACATGAAGCTCGTCGGGGACAGAGACGTCGAGGTGACGCTGACCGGCCCGATCGCTGCCAAGTACGCGTCGGCAACCCAGACTCAGAAGGACGCGCTCGGTAGGCCACTGACGGGTGACCACAACGCCGGAACCCGGGATAGCGGTGTCGTGTTCCAGCAGTTCCAGGGCGGCGTGATCGTCGCCAAGAACGGCGATGCGGGCACGTCGGCGTATATCACGTCGGGCAAGATCCGGGAGGCGTGGAATGTCCAACGCGACCCGGACGGTGTGCCTGCGGTCACCGGCAATAACGGTTCGGCAGGTCCGCTGGGCGTCCCCACCAGCGACGAGAACACGGTCGGCGATCAGCTCGTGTCGACCTTCGAGCACGGCAAGATCGCGTACAACGCGCAGACCGACCAGGTCGAGGTGACGGTCAATGGCAAGGTCGTGCCGTCCGGGCTGTAGACGGCGATGACCCGATTCGTGCCGAGGATGTGCGGCATTGCCTTCCGATGTTCGGAATTTCTGAGGGTCAGCGCCGAAGACAATTGTCGTAGCAGACTTGGTAATTGCCACGGTGATGCGCGCAGATTGCCCGGCATTCACCGATCGGGTTTGCACTCGCCACGGACGCGAAGGCGAGCCACGCGGCAATGAACAGCAGTACAACGCGCGTTGTGCGGATCATCTTCAAACCTCGTGAAGTCGGCCGGATTACGGTGTGGATGCTACGCAAGGCCGCTGAAGAAGCTGTAAACATTGGCTGGAAATCTCCCGACCTACCTGTGCGAATCGCGCGGACACCGACGCCAGAGGGGTGGTGTGGGCATCCGAAATCGATTGGCCCCCATAAGGTTTACGGGTAAGCGCGCCGTTGTCGATTCCGTCGTATTCGTCCTTCCCAACGCGATGGAAGATCTGCGAGGGGCAATTGTCAATACCTGTGGATCAGATCTTTTGAAGCAGCCTCCTGGGCGGTCGTGTCATCGGGGCGCTCGATTTGGTTGTCGTTCTCGAATTGGGCGCCGGCGCGATGAGCGCGACAAGGTGTGGCGCGTTAACGGTGCGCCAGCGGGCCTCGGCAACCTCGATCAGGTTGAATGCCATGTCGATTCCCGCACTTGTAAGCCGGCCTGACGCTACCTAGTCGGCGGCGGGCCCGGAGAGGGTTCGCGTACGTACTACTAGAAGCCGTAACGGACCACTACCGTGCCGACCATCCGCGACACGGTCGCGCTCGGTGCAGCGAGTCGGGCGGTCATCCGGATGAACAGCGGCAGCTCTGCGACCTCGGGGGCACGGGTGAGCAAGATCTCTTCGATGAGCTTGAGGCCACCCACGCAGCGTTCGGGTTCGCGAGGATCGTTGAAGCCGGGATTGACGACGCCGTCGGCAATGACGCGCAGACTGCGGGTGTGCTTGAGTGCCCAGATGGCGTAGGTGGTGTAGAGGTTGAATGCCAGCTCCCCGCTGGGAAAGTGGCCGCTGAGTCGGTTCAGCAAGGATATGAAGCCTTCCTCGGTGAGAAACGCGTTGAGGCCGTCGGCGACAATCACGGCCGGCCGGTCGGTGGGGATTTCGTCGAGCCAGTTCTGATCGGTGAGATCCGCGCCGATGCTGTGGGCGTTGGCGACACGTGGCAGCAGTTGTCGCCGTAGCGTGTCGACCACGGGGAAGTCGACGTCGTACCATCCGACCGTGGGAGGGGGGTCGACGCGGAACATTCTGCTGTCTAGGCCGGCGCCTAGATCCAGCACGATCGCATCCGGGTGCCGAACGACGAACCGGTGCACCACCGCGTCAAGTCTCTTGGCCCGCACGGCGATGTCGAAGACCTTGGACTTGGCGTCGAGGAGCTTTGTGTTCAGTGACGGGAACCTAGCGAGGTCGTAGCCGACGGTACTAAGGACCTCGTCGGCCATGGTGTCGCCGAGGAATGGGCGCGCCAGACGGCTGTCCAGCGCCCTGCCACCGAGTGTGAGAAATAGGCTCTCCTGCGCTGGCGTGAGCGCCGGGAGTGTGATGCTCATCGTGTTATTCCTCTTTCTGTTGTGGCTGATGCGCAGGACCTGGGTGTCATGGGTCGTCTGCGGGAGCGCGTTGTCGTATTCCTTCCTAGGGCTCACCGGTGTCGCTGTTGTCGCTTTGGTCGCAGGCGAGTCGAAATCTGCCAAACCGGGGGACCTTTCGGTGTCGACCGACTTATCCCAGGATCGCCCGCGCTGCGCGCTCTGCGATCAGCAGGACTGGCGCGTTGGTGTTTCCGGACGCGGCGATCAGGGTTTGCGCCGAGCCGATTGGCGAGCAGGCAGCCCGCACTGCCTGCTCCCACGATGATGAAGTCGAATTCAGCGACTGGACTCATTCCCGCATCGGTCCTCCAGGCGTCGGATGCGTGTCTTAGTGTGCGCGATGACCGCCCGGTTCGTGCACATTCCCGCACGTGCTGTCGCGGTTCACCGTGTCGTCGGCGGCTGTTTGGTCAACTGCTTACCGGGCCTGTCCGATGGTGCGGATCAGGTGCTGGCGACCAGAGCGGATCTTGGTCCGCTCACCGGACCACACGCTTGCGAGAAACTGGCCGATCGATGTGGACTAGGACGTCTCGCGCCAAGAATTATCAAATTGCAGGACCAACGGTGCAGGCTCAGAACGGAGAACCGAAAGGCTTTCGCGGGCAATGACGCAACCTACGCACGCATCCGCATATAAGTGGCCACGAAAGAATGTTGCGGAAGTTCATCTTGCTAAGGAGCAACCTTGCCCCACGAGGGTCACTTCAATCGCGATCGCGACGTAGCTCAAACGTTTTAACTGACGTCTTTTCAGGAAGTGGTTTCATGCCCGATAAAGCTGCAGGCGAGACTGCTGCCCCGCAGGTTTCACCCGATAATCCCTGCCCGTTCCTGCGCGCGCTGGTCGCCAACAACTATGTCGGCGGCCATACCGTGCCGCTACCCGAACTGAGCGAGACGATCGACCGCGCAACCGGCAAGACCGGACTGCCGGCGTTCGTTACGCGCGTGCAGATCTTCATGGTTGCATCGATCGCGAACGGGCTCGGTCCGTTCAGTCAGCTGCGCAGCCTGACGGAGGGGGCCATCCTCGACCATTTGCGCAACGGCCCGCTCGACAAGCACGGCGCCGGCTCGCGCATCCTCGACCAGGATGGCGTGGTGCATGAGGACGAGATCGACCGTCTGGCGACCTTCGGCAAGGACTGTGCGAGCCCCGACGGTGGCACCGAGCGCGGGCTGACCGAGTCCGAGGTCAAGACCTTCATGGCCGCTAACTTTCAGCGCGCGGAGGATGACCACGCCTGGTTCTACCGGATCCGGCGCTGGTATTACCCACGGCTGATGCGCGGCGAGTGGCCGGTGCTGCTCGAGGTCATGGGCAAGGGCGAAGGCGAGGACCGCTATCTCAGCGTCACCGAGGTCAAGACGCTGTTCGTCGAGCGGCGGTTTCCGGACCGGATCGTTGCGCTCCTGAAGCGCTGAGCGGTCGGCGCTACGCGGCGGCGCGCTTCGGCAAAATGCGCCGTCCGCGACTGGTTCAGTCAAGACCGCCAGGTCGACGTGTCGCGCGCATGGCCAGGCAAGTAGCCGTAGTCGTCGACGCCGCGAGAGTGTCCCGCAGGGGCTGCGGGTGGAAAGGCTTGGGCGCCAGGCGAAAACGAAGGGAGCAGCGGTGGGCGTTACAGGCAGGGAAGGTGATTCAGCTGATGAACACGGCGGGTTTTGACTGGTAAACCGCCGTATTCGATTCCGCCGTATTCCTGCCCATGCGATCGCTGTGGAAACGTGGGCACTGGGCGAAGTCGATGCGCTGGAATCGCTTGTTTGGCCGGGTCTGAACTAGGGAGCGACGCGTCGCTGGAGGGCCTCTCCGGCGGGCAGCCCGTTGATGAAGTTCCCCAGGACAGCTCGGCACGCCTCAAGATCGGTCGAGTCGACCGTCGTCTCGATTGCCGTGTGCAGTTGGTCTTCGATCTCGCGAACCCTGGGGAGCAGGGCTCGAGCGGCGGGGGTGAGTTTGATCCAGCGGGCGCGATCATCATCGGGTGATGGCTCGGTGGTTAGCAGACCGGCCGACACCATCCGGTTGACCAGGCGGCTGGGATGCTCGCCCTCGCACACCAATAGCAGTCCCAGCTCCCGGATGGTCAATGGTTCGCGTTCGTCGAGCACGCTGATCGTTTCGGCCCATGCCGGCGTGAGCCCGAGCGGCTTGAGCGCCGCGGCGAACATTCGATTGCCCTCCCGCTGAGCGGCCAGGACTAGGTACCGCAGATGTTCGCCAGCTCTCACCGGCGTAGCTTATCGACCGCCGTCGCCGCTACGCGCCAACGGCGTGGCCTTGATTGCGTCCTCGATGAACTCGGCGATGGTGCGCCCATACAGGTCGGGGTGGGTGAAACGGAACATGTGGCCCGTGTTCGGCAGGACCACCTCACGGGATCCGGGAATGCCGGCGAGCATGTCTTTGGCGGCGTCTTCACCCACGAGCTTGTCGTCTTGCGGTGTGACGAGCAGAGTCGGGACGTTGACCCGGTCCAGCCGGTCACGGATGTCGAAGTTGACGACGGAGGTGACCCGCGCGGTGTAGCTGCGCCGGGGGGTGTTCTCGATGAACAGCCGCCGATAGTCGTTCTGGGCGAGAGGGATTTCGCCGGAGGCATCGAACTTCGAGGCCAGCTGGAAGGCGTGGAACCGCAGCGTGCCCTGACGGTAGAGCGGGCCGCCTGCAAAATGTGAAGCCCGGGAGGCGATTCCCTTCCAACGGGGCAGCGGATTAGCCGCAAAGCCGCCGGACAACACCAACGCAACCAGGCCCGCGGGCCGGCGGGTGGCAAGCGTCAGGGCGATCACTGCGCCGAAGGAATCTCCCACCAGCACATAGGAGTCAAGGTCGGCGACCTGCGCGGCGACGAAGTCGGCGTAGGCCTCAACATCGTTGAGCCCTTCGGGCAACCGCATGGTCAGGACCTTGTGCCCGGCGAACGGCTTGAGTTGGCGACCGTCCCACGGTGCTCCTGAGAAGCAGGGAATGGTCACAATGGTGGGTTCGGTGGTGGTCATAGTCGTTTCCTTGCCTGTCGGTCGGACACTTTTGTAGATGTATGCTACAACATATATGTTGTGGCATACATCGTCAACGGGTGTTGCGCGTATACCGCCGGAACGCCCGGGCTATGGCGCTACCGGGTTGTATTGGGCGTTCCCTGGTGGCCGAGTTGGTCATGGCTCATCGATTCATTCGATGCGTTATTCGTGCCGTATGGCCGGCGTGAGGCACCGTCGAAATACTTTGGCGCGCAACTGGTTATGCTTGACGCGGTGCGGCTACCCGCGTTGCTGTTGTGAATCGGCTTGCGCTGCAATGCCATTCGAAATGCTACGTACTGGCAGCAGGTGTTTCCGACTACCCGGGGTGCTCGGGCCCATTCACGGACGGTGGGTGGTGCGTAGAACCATCGCTGTTCGTCGCCCGGCCCTGCTGGTGCGTCCGCGACAGTTTCGGGCGCGATAGCGGTGCCGCCCGGGATGTCCTGAGCTGAGCGTCTCTGTCGCGTTCGGCACGCACAACAACGTGGTCTTTTGGCAAACTGGCAGCCAGTCGTCGATGACGCGTGCACAAGGTGCCGCTCGTCGATCCTGTACGGCGGTTTTGCCAGATTCCGGATGTTCCAATACAGTGCACGGCTAATTACTACTACCCAGTAGTGCCAGGCTAAGTGATACGCATCACATCGCGGCAAATCGGGTGGTGGTTGCGCCGAAGTGAAGTGTCGGCGTCGGGTTAAGTCTGGCGTCGCCGAAGCTGTGACGCACCTAGCAAATTTTTTGCTGGCGCGCAGCTGGTCCGGTCGGTGTTTGGTCGACGCATAGCGGCCAGTGCGCAGTCCAACCCTGTTTGTGGGCGCCGAGAGGCGGGGTTGGACGGGATCCGTGTGCGACCGACGGATCCACAAGTTCAAATCCATAGAAGAGAGCACCACCATGCCGAAAGTCGATCGACTGATCGAGACGTTCGGAAAACAGAAACAAGTAAAGAAGATCATCACCACCTTTCTCGTTGTTACCGGCCTGGGTGGTGTCACTGTGATTTCTCCACCGATGCACCGGCATGCAGCGGTCGCAGTCGAGCAACGGCCGGGTGACCCGGTAACCAACGCGGCCGCAGGTGGGCAACGATCGGTGGACAACGCTGTAACCAACGCGGCGGCCGTAGTCACCGTCCGCCCACCAGTGACTGTGACCAAGGACTCCAGCCCGCAGGACATCGTCAAAGCCATCGTGAGCCAGGGTCAGGCCGCCAGGCTGAGCGAAGATCAGATCAAGACCGTCATCGCCACTGCGAAAATCGAGTCCACATTCCGCCCGACCGTCTCCGGTGGTGTGCAAGCCTATGGGAGCTCGGGGGCCGCGGCTGATGAGGTCATCGGCCTGTTTCAGGAGAAAGCTAGTTTCGGCACGGTCGCTGACCGTCAGGACCCGAACAAGTCGATCGCCCGGTTCATCGCCCGGTTCAGTGAGGCGTTCAAGAAGTACGGCATCGGCAGCGACAGTGTGCTGGCGGCCACGCTGGCGCAGAACCCGCAACTGTTCAGGTACCGCGGCGGCGGGGTCGGAACTGACTACTACAACACAGTCAAGGCAGCAATGAGCGCGGCCGCGGACTTGTACAGCCAGGCCGCCAGCGCCACACTGCCGTCACCCGCCTAACCGCTGGACTTTAGGGCCGGCTCACTCGGAGCCAGGATCACTCGAGTTTTCGACCGCAGCCGACACTCAAATGCGCTTAGTGAGCGGCGGAAGGCGGGGTCTTCGATGCGGGATATGTGGTCGTCGGCACCGCGGCACGCGCGGTATCTACATATCTTGCAGATAACCCATTAACTACTGGTAACCCGCCGTAGTCGTCCTCAAGGAGGCGCGGACGAGCGGTCGCGCGACGCGGGGGAGCGGCTTCTGTGCCGCCGCCGGCCGCGTAAGCACATCGATGTCTCGGTGTTAAGCGCCTTATCCCAGGATCGCCCGCGCTGCGCGCTCCGCGATGAGCATGACCGGCGCGTTGGTGTTGCCGGAAGTAATCGTGGGCATAGCCGAAGCATCAACCACTCGAAGGCCGGCGACGCGATACACGCGGCAGTCGGTATCGAGCACTGTGGCGGCTGACCGCGGAACACCTTGTGTGTCAAAGGCTCCCATCGCGCACGTGCCCACCGGGTGGAAGATAGTTGTGCCCAGTTCACGTGCCGCCTGCTGCAGGTCTTCGTCGCTCACCAGGTGCGGACCGGGAAGCAACTCTTCCGGGCCGTAGCGGGCCAGGGACGGCGCCGCCATGATCTGCCGGGTCATCCGGAGGCCGGTCACGGCGGTCTGTCGATCAGCGTCAGTCGACAGGTAATTGCAGGAAATCTTCGGGTTGGTCAGTGGATCTGAATCGGCCATGCGCACGTGGCCACGCGAGCTGGGCCGCAAATTGCAGACCGAGGGAGTGACCGCTCCGAAGGGGTGCAGGGGATCGCCGAACTTCGGCAACGACAAGGGCTGCACATGCCATTCCAAATCGGGACTGCCTACCGCGGGGTCGCTCTTGGCGAAAGCCCCCATGGTGGAAGGCGGCATGGTCATGGGCCCCGATCGCATCAGCAGGTACTGAAGTCCCATGCCCGCACGGGTGATCCAATTCCGGTACAGCGTATTGACCGTCGGGGCGCCCTCGATGCGGTAGACCGTTCGAAGCTGCAAGTGGTCCTGGAGGTTTTCACCCACTCCTGGCAGATCGACGGCCACCGGCACTTGATGCTGGGTGAGGAGCCCGGCTGGTCCCAGACCCGAGACCTGCATGAGATGCGGCGAACCAATCGAGCCGGCGCTCAGGATCAACTCTCGGCGGGCACGGACGTCGACGGTTTGGCCGTCTTTGAGCAGCCGCAGGCCCGTGGCGCGTTGCTGCGCCGTGGTCCAGGCACCGCGACGCTGATCCTCGCGGATCTGATCGTCCATCAGAATTCGTAAGGCCTGCGTCTGTGTGTAGACGGTGAGATTGGGTCGGTGGGCGACGGGATGCAAGAAAGCATCAGCCATCGACCAGCGACGGCCACGCCGTTGGTTGACGTGGAAGTACGCACTGCCGGCGTTGTCGCCTCGATTGAACTCATCGATCGGGGCAATGCCCACCTCGGCAGCGGCGGCCTGCCAGGCGTCCAAGATCTTCCAGCGCACGCGTGGTCGCTCGACGCGGATCTCACCTCCGGCACCGTGCCAGTCGTCGGCTCCGCCGAAGTAGTCTTCCAGCTCTTTGTAGATCGCCAGGGTCTCGCCTGGGCTGTCCAAGCCACCCCAAAGCCAGCGGCCGTCACCGGTGGCTTGCGCCCATTGGTCGTAGTCGCTGACCTGACCGCGCATGTGGATCATGGCGTTGATCGATGAGCAGCCGCCGATCACGCGGCCGCGAGCGTAGTGAATGCTGCGGCCAGCCAGGCCTGGGTCGGCCTCGGTTGTGAAGCACCAGTCGGTGCGGGGGTTGGCAATGGTGTACAGATACCCCACCGGCACCTTGATCCAGAACCAGTTGTCCTCGCCGCCAGCCTCAATCAAGAGCACACGGTAGTCAGGGTTTGCGCTGAGCCGATTGGCGAGCAGACAGCCCGCACTGCCTGCTCCCACGATGATGAAGTCGAATTCAGCGACAGGGCTCATTCCGCATCGGTCCTCCAGGCGTCGGATGCGTGTCTTAGTGTGCGCGATGACCGCCCGGTTCGTTGCACATTCCCGCACGTGCTATCGCGGTTCACCGTGTCGTCTGTGGCCATTCGGTCAACTGCTCACCGGCCTGTCCGATGGCGCTGAACCGACGATCGCACGTGCACGATAACTTGGTCGGGGGAGACTAAACCCTCGTGGTGTGTAGTGGTCGCGAACTGGACGCGAGGATGCCCGTATCGCGTCGTGAAAGTCGTTGGGGCACATGACGCTCATCCGGCGAAACGCAGCGTGCAGCCCGGCGATCGGTTGGTTTCTTTCTCAATTGCGGACCGACTTACCTGCCCGTGCCCACCAGACTAATATTCTTCGCAACTCCGTGAGTAGCGGGGCCATTGAGTTACCTGACACAACCCCAGCAGCGAAGGTTGCTGCACCGCAGCCTATTTGAGTCCGAGGAGGTCCACATGCCCACCGAATTGGTACTTCTTGGCACCGCGGGAGCGCCAATGCCCGTCGCTGGCCGCGCGGGTATCTCCTCAGCGCTCGTCGTCGACGAGCGAATCTTCGTCCTCGACTGCGGTCGCGGGTCACCATCGGCCTTCGTCGATGCCGGACTTGATTTCACCCGCTTGGAAGCGGTGCTCATCACCCACCTGCACGCCGACCACATTGGTGATTTGGCTGGGATGTTGCTATACCCATGGGGTATTCGCAAGGGCGACAACGGTCCGCTCCCGCCGATTCGCGTCTTCGGGCCGTCGCGACCCACCATGCTGCCAACAGGCGACGCTGCCTTCCATCGTGAGACGACCATCCACCCCGACCTACCGGTGCCCGGAACAATTGATCTGGTCGAGTACATCCTCGCCGGATACGCGTACCACCTGAACGTGATGCCGCTCGACGCCCGCATGCCGGACGCAGGCTCCCTTGTCGAAGCGATCGATCTCGTGGTCCCGCCGCCGAGCGCGGGCATCACCCAGGTACCTACTGTCGTCTTCGAGGACGCTGCCGTTCGTATCACGACTGTGGCTGTCACGCATGGCCATGCGGTTCCCGCGCTGGCTTATCGTTTCGATACCGCAGCAGGGTCCGTCGTATTCTCCGGCGATACCACGGTCAACGACGATCTGATTGCCCTTGCGCGCGGCGCCGATATTCTGGTGCATCAGGTCGTCGACCTCAACTACCTTGAGCAGCAAGGCTTTACCGGCGAGGCTCTTGAACGGATGGCCGGGCTGCACACTGATGTCAATGAGGTCGGCGGCGTCGCCGAACGCGCAGGAGTCAAGGAACTCATTCTCAACCACTACTTACCAGCCGAACCGGACGCAATCACCGACGCGCAATGGGCACAACGCGCAGGGGAGGGCTTCCATGGAGTAACCACCGCCGGTCGTGACGGGATGCGCAGACAGCTCACTGCGGCCACCCACTAGCTCTCACGAGGGACCTGTTGCAGCGCAGCAGAATAGAGAATACGGAGACCCTTACTGGTAACCCTCCATAGTCGGTTTCTGCCGTATTCGCCACACGCCGCACTATAAGTCCGTCGTCGAGGAGCAGCGGGTCCTAGCCGGCCTGAGTGGTTCTAGCCCGGTTCGCGTTGGCAAGGCGTCAAGAGACGCGAAAGACAGGGTAGTTCTCGACAATCGGCTCGAAGTCGCTCAACGGCGCGTCGGGACCGATCGGAAAGAACGGGCGGGCACCGGGCGCGAGTTCAAGGTATCTACGCAGGATCGCTGCACGAGTATTGGTGAAGTCCTCGATCAAAGACACGGGCTCTCGTCTCTTACGGTGCACCAACACTGCCTCACGGTCGGCACGCAGGTTGCGCACCCAGTTGGACTGCTGGCCGAGCATGGCCACCAGGTATCGCTCGCCGCCGTAGTCCGCCACCACCACGGGGAAGGAGACGATTCGGCCGGACTTCCGGCCTCGAACTTCGAGTGTGGCCGCGTAGCTGGGTCCGACACCGGCCGCTATGGCGGTGGCGCCCAACCGGTTTGCGATGCGGGCTGACCATCCGGGACGGCCACCGCGATACTGCCACCTCTGAAACGCGCCAACCGCGGAACGCAGCATGCGATCAGCGTAGCGAAGTCCGATGCCGCACAGTAGGTCTGAGGAGGAAAGAACCCAACTCCCGTTCTCTCTGATGAACACGGCGGCTTTACTGGTAACCCTCCGTATCCGATTCCGCCATGTTCCTCCACCGGCGAAGCCCAAAAAGGATCTGGGCGCAGCACGGGCGAGAACCGAGAGGTCCTATTTGTATGATGAATTTCGGTTCACGAGGCCGACGAGCAAAAGTCTGCCGGGGTCGACCAAGGAGCCCTTTTACCTACGTCGGGCGCGGTGCCCGCCGTGTCGCCGGCATCAGCATGAGCCCAGCTCCCAGCCACGAGAAGGCTGGCAGCCAGGGCAAGACCAGCACCAGACTGGGGACCTTGTCGAAGCCTCCCGCGACCAGTGCAATGCGCGCCATCGCTGCTACTGCCATGAGGGAGAACATGGCCCCGACTGCCTTCCCCTCAGCACCACCGTGGCCGATCGCGAGGGCAGCCGCAACTGCGCTCATCGTCACGCAGCCCCAGGCGCCGCCCGATATGAGTTGCGCGACGCCGAGCGAGACGACGTCGGGTGCCTTTGCCGCCGCCAACGCCGAAACGGCGGCGACCAGTGTTCCCAGCACCATGACTGGGATGCCGCCGAAATGCCTTGTGAGGAAAGACGCCGGCAGCATCAGCAGGCAGTAGCCGATCCAGAACAACGAAAGCAGGTGTGGAAGGTCAGTCGGCGGTGCGAATTTGAGGAAGAGTGGCTGCGCATTAATGAAGGAATGCGCCTGGAACCCGATCGCCAGCAGCAGAATCGCCACGAGGAACAAGGGGAAGGTGGCGGACCGGATTTCCCCACCGGCAGGTCTGGCAGTCGCGAAGGAGCGGGCAAGTGTCTTTTCCGCCCAGATGATCGAGAACGTAACCACGACAACTGATACGGCGGAGGCGGCAAACGTGATGCGCGGGTCGCAGGCCGTGATCCGCCCGGCGAGAAATGGCGCCAGCACGCTGGCGATACCGATGCCGAGCAAGAACAGCGATCCTATCCAGGGCTGCTGATCGAGCGGCGTGTAACGCCCGATCAGTTTCAGTGGCGGCGCGCGCAAGGCCGAGGAGGTAATCGACCAAATGATGATCAGAGTGACAAATGCTGGAGCGCCAAACGCCGTCGAGAACGGCAGGAGCAGGAACGCCAGGGTTGACACCGCCGTCACGGCCGCGACAATCTTGCCGGACCGACCCAGGATTTTGGCGACGTGGTCAGCGGCGAGGCCGGCCGCCAAGTCGCACAGCGCGAAGATCACTTGGTCGAGTACCAAAATCCATGGGACCACGCCGCGGCCGATCCCTGCTTGGGCAGCGAGTTGGGGCAAATACAGCACATAGATGACCCAGCTCAGTGTGAAGAAAAGTTGGATCAAGCCGAAAGAAAGCCCGACTCTGGTCGAAACCGCCCCCGGCATCGGGTATTTCTCCTCACGACTCTCTCCAGGCGAGGGCGCCACCGCAAAATCATATCGTGGGATCCCGGCATGGTTGAGGCTGTCTGATTTTTGCTGTTGGCAAAGCCAGGCGGCCTCCGTCGGCGCCGAGATGCGGGTCGGGTGCCGTCGACCAGCGATGGGTTCGCGGACTCCGGACAGAACCCTGTGGACGACGCTTACGATTCCGTGCAGGTCCTGTAGCTCGGTCTGTTGTTCGAACTGTTCGCGGCGCAGCACACTGACAACACGAGGATGGCGGACCGAAAGGTATCTGCCACAACGGAACTCGAAGCATTGAGCGGGGACCGGGAGCTGCTCGGGCGATGCTTCATCTAATCAAGGTGCAATATTGTTAACTGACATAATGTCACTTATCGGCGTTAGTCTGAACTCGGTAGACAGGCTCAGGCTGCGGGCGTAACGTTCCCGTCTTCGCGCTACGGCGGAGTCATTGTTTGGAGCGCCGATGCCCAACCATCATCCATCGCGCTCTTGGCGCGGGTGTGCCATGTGCAAGCCGCACAAGCGTCGTGGCGCTGGCCGGGCCGCCAAGGATCCGTTTGCAGCTCGCCGTCGTCTCGGACGTGTGCGCCGGTATTCGCGCCACTCTTTTGACCGCGATGACCTCTCTTGATGGTCCGCCGCTTCCTTGCAATACGTCACAGTGACGTATTGGCTGCAGCTAGCCCTGACGTCTGAATGTGGTTGCAACGAACGCCATTCCGCACTCAGCAGCCGACTGTGCGATTGGGTCCCCGATAGCACTCGTAGCTGAAGTCGACCAGTGGGTCCACCCCTTCTTTTGGCGCGCTCCCCCAATAACGCATCGCTCCTTCATTATTCGTCACTGTGACGAATAATGAAGGAGCGAGTGTGGGTTAGCTGCTCGCCAGCGCCCGTCTGTCTTTTCTGGACGAAACCGCTCGTGCACCTTCAGATGATTGGCTGGCCGGTGTGGTAGTCATGTCGCCACTCCCGATCCAAATTTAGGTACGCGGGCGTAGGTGGCGCCGTACGCGCGTGTTGCGGCCCGTCGCGGGTTTGATGCAAATGCGGATCAAGCAGTGGCCCGCTAAGCCCTGCCGCCTTTGGCCATGGTTTGCAGCATGGGTTCAAAAAGGGAAAGCACGAAGCTCGCTTTACCGCTCATCGGAATGAACTGGTATTTTTCGTGAACGCCGGTCAGCGGAACTGAATCGGGGCCAGTGTGAGAGGTCACAATGGCCTCAGTCGCAAACGTTTCGTTATCGCCGACTGCGGTCAGTGTGATGGCCGGAATCAGGACGCTGAAGGACGTCGAACCTGTGTCGATCGTCAGTTGCGTGGTTACGCTGACCAATGTGCCAATCTCCGTATTCAGGGTGCGGATCTGCGAACCCGCGAAGTGCCTGATGGGGTGTCCTGGTGGCTGGGTGAGATTGAGTGTTGGCCGGCCGATAAAGCCGGAAGTCTCATAATCCACCTTCGTCTTTCCGTCGCTGCTTTGCAGGACGAACCGATTCGGTTGAATGTTTGACATAATGTTTCCCTCCTGGTTTGGTTCAGTCGCCACGTTCGCAGCCATTGCACGCCGATCGCCATAGTTCTCACAACCGTGCGGTCCGTTGAGCGGACCGCCGCCGGCAAACATGGCTTTGCCCAACAGGTTTGATCAAGGAGGTTGAAGCGATGAAGTTCCGGCGCATTCTGTCCGGTGACACCCTGCAGTATCAGGTGCTCAACGAGACGGGCGATTGGCAAGCCACCGATGTCGCGCCCTTGCCGTCGCCGTTCACGCCGGAGTTTGAGGTCGGACTCGCCCAAGCTCACGTCGCGGCAGGTGGTGGCTGTCTTCCGTTTCAGCCGCTGTCGTTCCGTGACTTCATGGCGTCGCGGCAGCACGTCATCGATGCTTCGCGCGGGCTCTGACCCGGTTTCACCCGCGTGAGGCCGCGGTGACTCGTGCAGTCGAGTCCTTGACCCACAAGCCGTTTCCGAAGTTCGCACCGCACGTGCTGTTCGATCGTCAGCCGATCTACTACATGTCCAATCACCTCACGTTCGTGCCCAGCGGCACACCGGTTGAAGCCCCGGCGTACAGCAAAGCCCTCGACTACGAACTCGAGCTCGGCTTCGTCCTGCGCACCGGTCTGCGCGACGCCACTCCCGAACAGGCCACCGACGCCATCGGTGCGTTCGTGGTACTGAACGACTTCAGTGCCCGCGACGTCCAGCGCGCTGAGATGGCGACCGGCCTGGGTCCGCAGAAGTCCAAGCACTTCGCCAGCTCCATGTCGCAGGTTGCGGTGACCGCCGCCGACATACTTCCTCAACTGGAGAAAGTGTCCGGGTCAGTCAGAATCAACGGTCGTGTGGTCAGCCAGGTCGATACCAGCGACCAGCGCTGGACCGTCGGCGAGATGCTCGCGCATGCCTCCAAGTCCGAAACCTTGTTGCCTGGTGAGCTTTTCGCCACCGGGACGCTGGCCGGCGGCAGCGGCATGGAAACCGGCAACTGGCTGCGCGACGGTGACGTACTGACCTTGGAGCTGCAAGGGATCGGAACCATCGAGCACACCATCACCCAGCGCGACTGAACGCCTCGCGGGTTACTGCGCCTTCGCGCGTAGCCATTGTTGTTGTAGCCGAACGAAATAGGCATCCACAACTGCTCCGTGACCCGGGACCAGAAGCGCGTCCAGCCCGGCCGCGGCGAGCAACACGTCCAACGTTGCCGGCCATGCCGGGACGTCCGAGTCCGCATCGATCGCCGGATCGCCGGATTCCTCGACGAGGTCCCCGCAGAAGACCACAGTGCGTCGACCGGGAACCACCACGATGAGGTCATGGTTGGTGTGTCCGGGTCCGGGGTGAATGACCGTCACCGTACGGCGGCCAAGATGCACTGTCGTGCCCCGGGTCTCGTGGATTGACGGCCGCAGAGCGAGGATCGTCCGGTCTACCTCCTCTCGGTCGGCGCCATACCCGATCGCTTCGGTACGGAGGCCGGCTTTCCCGGTTGCGAAGGTTTCAGCCACCTCCGGCGCGCAATGAATCTGCGCGCTAGTGAAGTGGGCACTGCCGAGTACATGGTCGAAATGATGGTGAGTCAACACGATGTGTCGGACTGGCTGACCGGTTAGGGCGTGAACGTCCTCGTCGATGGCGCGAGCCTCGGCCAACGTCGTCCCAGCGTCCACCAGGAGTCCACCCGTATCCCCTGCCACCAGGCCGACCGTCACATCGAGAAATGGCAACCGGACCCGCCACACACCCAGTGCCAGCGGCTCCCAGTCAAAGTTCACTCAACTAAGATCGCACAGCGATACGACTGGGTGTTGGCGCAGCGCATTTATGCCCCAAGAACGGTCTCCTGCGCGGTGGGCAGCTGCGATCGTGAGCGATCCAGGAATATTCGGTGCGCCACGATCGTCGGGTCGTCCAAAGCGCGGCGCGGCGTGAAAGTGGTTTGTCCTAAACCGGCCGCCAGAAGCTGCGGCGTAATGGCCGCGACGGTCGCGGTTGCCGTCGCAGGGTTGAGCACGAGCCGCTGGAACTCGGTCAGGTTCGACAGGGGCAGAAAGATATTGCCGTTGCTGAGAACGAGATTGGACACTTCGAACGGCGTCTGCCCGGTGCTGCACCGGTACGCAAAGGACAATGCGACGCTGTCGCCGCGGTCGTGTGCAACGACATCGCCCTTGTGGGCGCCGAGGATCTCCACGAGGTAGTAACCGAGCAACTCGCTGTCGCGGTGCAAGGGGTCTGGCCGTGCAGTCGGCAATCGCCCACTCCCCCTAAACCCCGTGCCGCTCGTAATTTGCAACCGTGACGAATTATCTTGTAGCGCAACCGGATACGGCGCTGGCCGTTGTTGGATCCGTAACCCCCGAGCCCGGGGTGTTGCCACGCCCGCGCTGGCCGCGGCCGGAAGCCGACCTCTAGCGGCTCAGTCGACGCACCGGCGCGTGCGGCGATGCTTTTTCGGTCGACCAGAGATAACCGCATCCCGAGCACTGCAGGTGAACCAGTGCCCCCTTGTTGCTCAGCAGGTACTGCCAGTGCGTATCGCAGTTTCGCCTGTCCCCGCAATCATCACATTTGGCGCCGTGATCGCAGCACGGGCAGGGCAGCCATGCGCGGCGGCTGCGGTCGGCGGTCGGATCAATCGGTAACATCAGCTGTCCGTGAGGGCAGGACGCCGGCGCGCACCAGCTCGTCGTAGAGCCGCTGCTGCTCCGCGTCGAGATTCGAGTACAGCAAGTCGTAGGCCGCCTCTTCCTCGGCGAGCACGGCGACAGGGTCCCAATCGTCACCTATCGCTTCGAGCACGGCGCTGCGTCGCCGCGCCTCGTCGAGGGTCAGGTCATAGGCAAAGTCAAAGTTGGCCATCGTACTCCCAGCCATTAGCTACAAAACAAGCGGCTAGGATGACCTAATTGATGGTGATCAGGCTATGACGCACGTCACATTTGCTGATTGAATTTCGTCACATTGGGTCTGCTGCACGCATAGGTGAGGGTCTTGCTGCGCGGTTTCGGCAGCGTGATCAGCGAGTGCGCGGCGGGGTCACCGCCGCGATGCTCGCGCGCGTGGGGATCGAACCATTCTGCTGGATTGCGAGGACGCGGTCATTTCGCATCGCAGCTTGGTGCGGTTGCGCATCCATGAAGTTGGAGGTCCCTGACCTCGGGTTGCGGATCGATGAGCACTAGGGCTGAGAGCGCAGCTACGCGCCGGCGAGGACCTCTTTTGCGGTGGGCAGCTGCGATCGTGACCGATCCAGGAATATCGGCGCGCCAGGTTTCGACGGACAGTGCGCCTGGAGCCTCAGGCGAACTGTTAGACAGCGCGGCCCTGAGAACTTGGACGAACTCTCGCGGCTGGTCGTTCTGCAGGTAGTGGTCGGCTCGCGGCATCAGCCAGAATTCGTTGTCGCCCGGTTTGGTCGACAGGTAGTTGTTCCACACGTGCGACGCGACCCGCAGTGGCGAGACCTCATCGTAAAGGCCCCACACCACAATGGTTTTGACGGTCATGGCCGCGAGCGCCTCTAGCCATTCCTGCTCATGCTCGGCGCGTTCCACCAGATACTGGATGGTGTCGTGGATGACCGCCAAGCCATCGTTCTGTGCGAATGTGTCTGCTAGTGCCACGATCGTCGGGTCGTCCAAAGCGCGGCGCGGCGTGAAAGTGGTTTGTCCTAAACCGGCCGCCAGAAGCTGCGGCGTAATGGCCGCGACGGTCGCGGTTGCCGTCGCAGGGTTGAGCACGAGCCGCTGGAACTCGGTCAGGTTCGACAGGGGCAGAAAGATATTGCCGTTGCTGAGAACGAGATTGGACACTTCGAACGGCGTCTGCCCGGTGCTGCACCGGTACGCAAAGGACAATGCGACGCTGTCGCCGCGGTCGTGTGCAACGACATCGCCCTTGTGGGCGCCGAGGATCTCCACGAGGTAGTAACCGAGCAACTCGCTGTCGCGGTGCAAGGTATAGCCCGCTCCCTTGGGCTTGTCCGAGAAGCCAAAGCCGGGTAGGTCCAGGACGCACACCCGGTGGGTGTCGCTGAGCTCCCCCGCCACGTCCTGCCAGTCGATGCTGCTGGTGGGAAACCCGTGGACCATCAGCAGGAGCGGAGCCTCAGGATCACCGAACTCGGCGTGGAAGATGTTCATCGTGGTGGCATGGGGCTCCGAGGGGGACCACTCGAAATAGCTGCCCGACGCTAACCAGTCCCGAGCGCGTTGTTTCATGATGAGACCTCCTTTGGTGTCAGCCACATCGGTCGCACTTCGCTGGTGGCGACTACGGGACTGTTCATTAATGGAACGTGCATCAGCATCTGCGATACCGCACTTGTCCTGGTCGGGAACGACGTTCCTGAAGTTATACCTGAGCTGAATCGTCAGCCACTGCAGTCGCGGTTGATCGGGAAACCGCACTGACATCACGCGGGCTCACGACGCGGAAACCGTCGGCTGTCGCTTTGGCCGGATAAGAACTTCCTGGGCGGTGCTGGCCACATGGCCCCCGCCGGCATCAACGATGGTTCCCTGCACCAGCGCTCGGTGACCGCCGATGGCGACGGTCCGCTGGGTGTAGAGATGCCACTGGTCGAACTGCACAGGGCGATGCAGCCAGACGCTGTGATCGAGGGTCACGGTGGTGTGCTCGAAGTAGTCGAGGCGTTGTGGGTGGGCGCGAAAGACCATGTCCAGCAATAGGTAATCGCTCGCGTAGGCCATTAGGACAGCGTGCGTTCCCGGCCCGCTGTCAACGGTGCGTGGTAGGCGCATCCAATGGGCACGCGGCCCCGGAGCTTGTGTCCCGCCCAAGAAGGCGGGTGCCTCGGCAATGCGCATTTCCAGTGGCGGCGGGGTGTGGATCCAGGTGTTCGCCGAGCGGGTCAGCTTTGCCGGGGCCCGCTGCGCCCAGTGCTGAAGCAGTGGCATGGACTCCGGCGCGATGGTCGGGGCCGTTGCGCTGTTCAAGGCGGTGGATTCGGGATTGCTGTCGAAGGACACGGTCGCCGTCAGGAGCGTGCGCCCTTCCTGCGCAACGGTGACCTGCCGAATGGACATCGACCGTCCGTCCCGGGTTCGGTCGACAGTGATGTCCAGCGGAGTGCTGGAGGCGCCCGGGTGCAGGAACGACGCGTGGATCGAATGCGGGGTGAGCTCGGTGACGGTGGCCACCGCAGCCGACATTGCCTGACCAACGAGCTGACCGCCGAAGAGTCGGCCGAACCTGCCGGCTTCATTGCTCGCGCGGTACCGGTCGACGCCGATCGGCTCCAGTTCCAATGCCTGCTGCAGCTGGTCGAGTGCGCCGAGCGTGGCGATTTCCAGCGGGATTCCCGAGTCCCGAAACGAACCGGTGAAATCACAATGGGCGGTGGCCTCAGGAATCGACATCGTTACAGCATCCTCCTTCGCCCCTATTGTGAAGTTGCTATCGCGAAGCGTCCTCGCCGGCCCGGCGGCCGTCATCCCGACGGCGCCGGTCAACCGATCCGACCGAGCTGGTTCGCCTGCTCGGTTCGGACCGGGTGATCTTCGGATCGGACTATCCTCACCTGGACGGCCTGGCCGAACCGCTGCCCTGGATGGACAGCGTGAGCGGTCTGGCCGACGACGAACTGCGGCTGGCGATGGGCGGAAAAAAAATGTTGAATCTGTTGGATATCGTCTCGTGAGCACCGACGTCGATCTGCCCGTCATCCCGGCACCGCGGGCCGTGCAGTGTCCGCTGCATCCCCCGCCAGAATTCGCCAGGTGGCGCGACGAGCCAGGCCTGCGGAAGGTCCTGTATCACGGCGTGCCCACCTGGCTGGTGAGCCGCTATCACGACATCAGGGCCGCGCTCGTGGATCCGAGGCTGTCGGCCGAGACGTTTCCCGACGCTCTGAAGCCGGAAAGTACCGACGACACGACCCCGATCATGTTCGCGCGATCTGACGATCCGGAGCACAACCGGATCCGACGGATGATGACCAGCGACTTCACCTTCCGACGCTGCGAAGCGATGCGTCCGCATATCCAGGCCATCGTCGATCGGTTCATCGGCGACATGATCGCCAAGGGGTCGCCGGCAGACCTGGTGCACGACTTCGGCTTACCCGTCCCGTCGTTGGTGATCGCGCTGCTGTTGGGTGTCCCCGAACAGGACCTCGGGCCGTTCCAGCAGTACACGTCCGCGGGTCTGGTGGCGCATGCGACCGACGAGCAGAAGGCACAAGCCTTCGGCTCGATGTACGCCTACATCGAACAGTTGGTGGATATCAAGGCGCGCGAGCCCGGCGATGACCTGATCAGTCGTCTGGTGGTCGAACAGATGAACACCGGCCAGATCAACCGTGCCACGGTGGTGTTGTCGGGCATCACCATGCTCGTCGCCGGCCACGAGACCACCGCCAACATGATTTCGCTGGGAACGGTTGCGCTGCTGGAGAATCCGGCAGTATTCGCGCGGCTCGGAGAAACCGAGGACGCTGCGGAGATCGCTCAGATCGTCGAAGAGATGATGCGATACCTGTCCATCGTGCACTGCCAGGTCGATCGTGTCGCCACCGAAGACCTCGAGTTGGGCGGGCAGCAGATCCGCGCCGGGGACCATCTCCTGATGAACATCCCCGCCGGTAACTGGGATGCCGGATTCACCGAGAACCCCGAGGTTTTCGACGTCAACCGCAACACCCGCGGGCACGTGGGATTCGGCTACGGCGCGCACAACTGCATCGGGGCGAATTTAGCGCGCGTCGAAATGCAGGTCGCCTTCGCCACGCTCGCGCGACGGCTGCCCAGCTTGAGGCTGGCGGGGCCGACGGACAAACTGAAATTCAAAGGCACATCGGACATTTACGGCATGGAAGAACTGCCGGTCGCCTGGTGAGGACGCTCGGAGGCGAGATGGCAGATGAGATGAGACTCGACGCCCAGGTCGCAGCGGTCAGTCGATGACCGCTGCGACGGCTTCGATCTCGACCAACTGGTGGTCGTAGCCCAGCACTGTCACTCCCATCAGGTGCTCGGTGCGTCATGCTCGCCGAATGCCGCTCGGACGGTCTTCCACACCGCGACCAGATCAGTCCGCGCGGATGACGCGACCAGAATTCGTGTGCTGATCACATCGGTGAGCGTCGCGCCCGCAGCCGCCAGCGCCCGAGTCATCGTCTGCACGCACGCGGCCGCCTGCCCGGCGTAGTCGCCAACCGCGACCGTGGACCCGTCCTTGTCCAAGGGACACGCCCCTGCCAGGAAGATGAGCCTGGCATCCGTCGGCGCCGTCGCCGCGTACGCATACTCGACAACAGAGCAGAGATCAGAGGCACGGATCAACTGCACTGAACTCGGCATGACCCCAGCTTTGCAGAGCTACGTCGCTGGTTGCTTCTGAGCAGTTCTCTTTGTGCGAGAACTTCTGGTCCGCACCGGTGAATGACCCCGATCGTTGGCCGCGCCGGCTGGGGCGTGGCCACTGGGAGGCGGGGGCGGATTCTGTGGAGCGTCTGATCCTGGAAGGTCGTCCTGCCCCAAATAGGCAAGGTGCAAAGACCGCAGGAATTCCTTGTCCTCATAGATCGGCATCAAGTCGGTGGTGCCGTCGAAAACCGTTGTCAGCCATGCTGAGTCGTCAGACGCACCGGAGAGCTTCCATGCGGCGGCCCAGATTGCGCCAAGGGTCACGGCTCCTGCCGCAATGACCGCGATAGTCTGGTCTCCGCACTTCTCCCAGAGCGCGTCGAGAACCGCGGGGGCCTTGGTGGCGCTCTTGCCCCCTCCTGGGCGGGCATCGTTGTAAGTCTGGCAAATCGTCTCGGGCGGCAGCGTCTGCTGGGCGAAGATCATCAAATCCATGGTCGCCTTGGCGGCGTCGCGCGGACTCTCAATCGCGCGAGGCGTGAAGTTCAGGTTCGTAATTGCGTCGCCGATCCCGTTCGCGATGTCGTCGGCGTGGGCGTCGACCATGTTGTCCTCGTACGTCGAGTGCACACCGGTCGACGCTCCGTTCAACCCGTCGGAGTGTTGAGAGGAGTGCAAAGGCTGGCAGGCGTCGCCGACGTAGTGCGCCAGGCAGCCGGCCGCCGTGAGAAAGCTGGCGCCGTCTCCCCTCTTCGCGAACTCGACAATCTGGGCGAAGATCTGCCAGACGCGGAATGGTAGCGCCCCTTGGTTATTGGACCTCAATGTCGACTCGCTGGGAACCGGTGCGTCCTGGTAGAAGTTCAGCCAGTTGCTGTGATTCAGTGTGTTCTCGTCGGCTTCATAGTTGGCGATCAGTGTTTGGCCGTCGCCTCCGGGCAGATCGATATCGGCGTAGTGGTTCCAGTTCTCCATCGCCCGTGTCACTTCCGGCTTGACCCGGTTGATATTCGTCTTCCACACCACGTCCGGCACATCGCTGAGCGGGACGAACTCCTTGGCCTGCAGATGAGTCGCCAATTCGAGTTGCTGGTCGCTGCTGAAGCTGAGGTTGTTGATATTTGAAGTGAAGAACTTTTCCAATGCCTGGTTTCCGACCAGGAAGCAAGCCTGTTGGCCAATTTTGAAGTGCCCCACGGGTCCCCAGTACTGAAGGCGTTCAGCTGTCGGTCCGGAGAGCAGGTCGAGATTAAGTTCCCGCAGGATCACTGCCATTGATGTCGCCAGCGAGAACTGCATGAATTGGCCGGCGGCCGGGCCGCTGCTTATCCGCTGGCCGCCCCACTCCAGGCCGAACGGCGAACGCGTGCCTTGCTTCAAGACTCCGTCCAGGCACCATAGTGACCCGGAATCGCCCGGTTGCGTGACCAGCGGGCCTGCATCATCCGATCGCGCCCCGATCACGAAATCGGCGACGTAATCGCGCCCGCCAATCGACTTATACCGATAGAAAAGGGCTTTGATCTCTCCCCGCATCTCTCCGCTGGCAGCGCCATGTCCGGCTACCGGCTGCCCGATCCAGGCGAGCGAGGCCGTACTCGCGCTGAAATCCGCCACGTCCCCGATCGACTGCGTGAGCGCTTCCTCGTCCCAAATATTGGCATCTTCCAGCCGGAAGATGGCGGCATCGATGTTCACGACAGCATCCCTGCCGGGCAGGCTTGGATACATATCCGAAAAAGTACGCTCCGTCAGGTTGGGCGCTCCCAGAGTGCTCCCGACCGTTACGGGCACACCACGGAGCAAAGCTCTCACGGGCCGGCCCACGGTGCCGGCCAGATGCGTGTTGGTCATCGCATAGAAGTCACTGCCATCCGAAACCATGCAGGCAATCGTGCCCATACGGCGCATTCCCTGAGCATCGACATAGATGGGCGAACCGACGCCGAGCGAGTCGGCCGCAAGGTGACTCGGGTCGAGCGGGCGGGTCGGGAGATGCGCGGATTCCGCGAGGACGACGCACACCGGAACGATGCGCCCATCAGGCATATAGACGAACGGGGGCACCACATTCTCGGGATGTTCGACCAGATCGTCGAGGGTCTGCCACTGCTTGACAAACACCAGAATGCACGGCCACGACCATCTCTTTACCTTGGAATTCAGCAGAGTGCGCGGTTCAGATTTGGGATTGCGATCGCCGACCTGACCAGCGTCCGCTTCGCGCGCGTCAGGGTCGCTGTCCCGCACGAGGTAGAGACCAATCGCGGTGGAGAATACGTTCGGTTTGTGTGCGAGGTGCACGTGGAACTGGTCACGGGCATCCAGCAGATCGCGGATTCCCAGCGAGTGAAAGTCGTTGGCGCCCAGTTGTTTGTGGTTTTGCGACTGCATGGTGTCACGCATCGGACTCCCCCTGAAGTTGACGGCCATGATGCTGGCGTCGATGCTGACACCTCGTAACGCTCTGGGCAATCGGCCGGTCCGCCCAGTGAACCGAGGACCGAGGTTTACCAATAATCTCGTCGCCGCTCGAGCGCAGCCGGCACAAATCGGGTAGCCGACTACTCGTGGCACCGCGCCGCCCCGGCCGTTTAATCGTTTGGGACAGACACCGGATCAACAACCGCAATGAATAGGGGTCAGCCATGACGATGAACATGGACATGCCTGGAATGTCCAATATGCATATGAGTCACGACAATGGGGCTGCAGAGCAGCCACCGTCCCACCACATGGTGGTTTTCGGCACGGACGCGATCTACATGTCCCACCTGCCGATGTTTTCGGCACCCGAGCACTCGTACCAGGTCATCCTCGAGGTCGAGTTGACCGGCGCGAATGACGATCCGACGCAGACGTTTCGCCAGGACTGGCACAGCCATCCCGGTGTGCGGTTCTACACCTTCGAACCGGAGCCCTTCGTATTGTCGGATCTTCTTCCCACCGAAGATGAGCCTGCCAAGCTCACGACTTTCACCGGCGATCTGTGGCGAAATCACCTCGAGCAGCCCTCGACCCATCCGGTCAAAATCGCGTCGGGAGTCACAGTCAGCGTGAAGGAAGTCATCCATGGCCGTCGGTTTGACACCGCCGCTGCAGCGCTACCGCAACTTGAGTACATTCTGTTCGGTCGTGGCGATGACACCTACCTTGCCCATTTACTCACCCGCCCACCTGATTTCGATCAGCTGATACATGTCACGGTCACGCCGCGCATCGCAGACGGCGACCTGGGCCGCGGTGACATCGTCACCATCGCTGATCGCCAGAACACCGAAGCGCAGCGCCTCCAGTCGTCGGATCAAGCGCCCATCGCCGGAACGGTAACCGTTCAAAGTACATCGGTCTCAGTACAGATCGCGGTCGGGTCAAAGGTCTACTTCAATGACGACGCCGACATGCAGGCGGTCGACGCCGACGTGCAGGCGTGAAATAGTCTGATCCAATGTTCGGCGTTTGCGGGCAAAGATATTGGCGATCGCCGAGCGACCCGCCGATGCTACCCGTGGAATACTTTGTGGTTTGCACTATGTCTTAATGACTTTCGTGGTAGCAGCTGTCCGTTCTCGCTCTAGTAGGCCAGTTTCGCATGAACGTGGGAAGAACTGTGGCGGCTTGGTGGGCGCCCACTTAATGCAAGTGTCGAAGTAGTTGGGGCAGCCGTGCAATGATCACCGGGTGCATCTGGGGTTGCATGCGCTGGGAATCGCGGCCGGCTCCGACCGACGGGTCATCGAGGCCGTCTCAAAGGCTGCCGAACACCACGGGTTCGCGACGCTGTGGGCCGGCGAGCACGTCGCCATGGTGGACCAGTCGGCATCCCGCTACCCGTACGCCGACGACGGTCAGATCGCTGTCCCGTCTGATGCGGACTGGCTCGACCCATGGATCGGGCTGAGCTTTGCCGCCGCGGCGACCACAACGATCGGTGTCGCCACCGGCGTGCTGCTGTTGCCCGAACACAACCCGGTAATCGTGGCCAAACAGGCCGCATCGTTGGACAAGCTGAGCGGCGGCCGGTTCACGCTGGGCATCGGAACTGGTTGGTCCCGAGAAGAATTCGAGGCGCTCGGCGTTCCGTTCGAGCGCCGGGC
The DNA here is from genome assembly GCF_029892685.1 of Mycobacterium sp. OTB74. Taxonomy (GTDB): domain Bacteria; phylum Actinomycetota; class Actinomycetes; order Mycobacteriales; family Mycobacteriaceae; genus Mycobacterium. Next base: position 37,758 of record NZ_JARXVD010000004.1, read on the forward strand.
CGCACGCACGGCCGAATATGTCGACGCGATGCGCACAATCTGGCATGACGACGTCGCCTCCTTTGACGGCGAGTTCGTCAACTTCACATCGATCCGAGTCAACCCCAAACCGGTGCGGGACCGCCACATCCCAATCGTGCTGGGCGGCAACAGCGACGCCGCGCTGCGCCGGGTCGCGGCATGGGGCGACGGCTGGTATGGGTTCAACCTGTCCGATACCGATGAGGTGGCCCGGTGCACAGCACTGATCCGCGGCATGTGCCGGGATGCCGGCCGAGACCCGGATCGCCTGCGGTTGGCGGTCGCGCTGCGTGACCCGCGACCCCGCGACGTGCGACCACTGGCCGAGCTGGGTGTCGACGAGCTCGTACTCGTCGCGAGCCCGCCGCCGGATCCGGCCGATGCCCCCGGTTTTATCGCCGATCTCGCGGCAGAGTGGATGCCGGTGTTGGATTAAAGCCCACCATTCGCACCTGGGCCCGGCAACCCGAGTAATCACTAAAAAAGTAACTCCACAGGCGCACTCTGTTCATCAGCAAAATCTCGCATGAGATTGATACCCCGTGCTGCGTCGCCAATACGGCGAGTGTCCGGTGCAGCGGTCCTTACGGAGGAATACTGCGGGATCGAGTATGGAAGATTGCCAGGAGACTACTTCCACCAATTCGCCGATAGGCGCGCAAAATGTCGCTTAATATATCGATGCAGAATACCGCGAGTCGTCAGTGTCATGGAATCCGAATACCCGTAGCAAATGGAGAATCATGAACCGGTTAATGAGTTTGGCAGCTGAGATGGCAGTTGCGGCCGCAATGGTTGGACTGGCCGCGCCCGCATACGCCGGTGGTCCGCCGGGCGGTGGCGATGGCGGTAGTGGCGCCCCCGCGCCCGCCCCCGCCGCTGCAGCTGCGCCAGGCCAATGTGCCGACGCTGACCTTGCGGTCGCCGCTGGGCCGTTGGAGTCGGCTGACACAATGCGTCGAGTGGTCGTGTCCTTCACGAACACCTCGTCACACCCGTGCGAGCTCGTCGGATACCCCGATGCAAACCTGGTGACTGCCGCAGGTGGTGTGCTGGTTCATGTCGAGCCTCGGCCTGCCTTGGCAGCGCACGTACTCCACCTCGCCCCAGGTGACGTTGCCAACGCAGACGTACAGGCCTACGCGGTCGAGACGGGTACCGGGAACCCTTGCCCGCGCGAAGGCACACTAGTCGTCACTCCCCCTAAAGGCTCCGTATCGCACGAGTTGCCCGTCGCGCTGCCCATTTGCAGTGCGACCATCAGCTCAGTGGATTGAGATCTCCTTCCCTACAGGTGTGGGCGCCCGATCCCGTTTGGTGAAGACGGGGTCGGATGGCGTATGCCGTCCCGCGGACGCGCGAGATCGAAATCGATTGAGCTATAGAAGTGTTTAGGCCTGAATGCGTCACGTGACGTTAGGGCGTGAGCGCGGGTAGATGGCCTCGGGGTGCGAATTGCGATCTCTTGCAAGAGTTTTGGGTATCTGATGGTATGGCGACGAGCTTCAGAACGATGCCCCGTCGAGATTCCGACCTGACAACCACGTTTCGCTCATCCGCCTACATTTCGTGGGACCGCTTATCCCCCGCACACATCAGCGCGGCTCGTGACGTCCTCAGATCCACGTAGTGGCAACATCTGAGCGACGAGCGATTGTCGCCACGGCGTGAACGTGTAGCCCCATCACTGTTTGCAATGAGCTGACGGGGACAAGGACGATCCACTGTCGATCAAATAAATTGATTGATTTACTGCCGGATGTGTTGTTCACTGAGGTCTGTGACTCCAGCCACTCCACATATTGTCGCTTGGATAGGTGACCGCGCCGGGTCCGCAGGCGCCGCGAAGGATCCCCTCCTTGTTCGCGGGGGCCGTGACGTGCAGTCCGGCGGATTTTCACGAATGCGCCTGCAGTTCAAGGTGTTTTCCGATGTCTGAAAGCTCGATCAACGCTGCGGCCGGAGAGATGGCGGATATGCCGGAGTTCCCGATGGCGCGTGCGGAGGGGCGACCGTTCGCACCGCCGCCGGAGTCAATGCGAATCAATGAGACCGCGCAGATGGGTCGGGTCCGGATCTGGGATGGCAGTACGCCGTGGTTGATCACCGGGTATGACGCGATTCGTAGCCTGTTCGCTGACGGCCGGGCCAGCGTCGATGATCGCAAGCCCGGTTACCCGCACTGGAACGAGGGCATGAAGTCGACAGTGCATAAGCGTCCACGTTCGGTGTTCACCTCCGATGCCGAGGAGCACACCTTCTACCGCAGGATGTTGTCCAAGCCGTTCACCTTCCGGCGGGTTGAGGCGCTGCGGACCGCGGTGCAGAAGATCACCGACGACCACATCGCTGCGATTCTGGCCGGCCCGAAACCAGCTGATCTGGTTGCCGAGCTGGCATTGCCGATTCCGTCGTTGGTGATCAGCCATCTGCTCGGTGTGCCCTACGAAGACGCTGAGTTTTTCCAGGAGCAGTCCGCCCGGGGCATGAGCCGCTACGCCACGGCGGAAGATGCGGCGAAAGGCGCTGGCGCGCTGGCGAAGTACCTCATCGGCTTGCTTCAGAAGAAGATGGACGAACCCGCTGAAGACCTGGTCTCCGATCTCGCCGAACGAGTGAAGGATGAGGAGATCTCGCTGCGTGAGGCGGCTCAGCTGGCCACCGGAGTATTGATCGCCGGTCACGAGACCACCGCTGGTCAAATCGCACTCAGCATTGCGGCGCTGCTCGAGAACCCGGAACAGCTAGCCGCACTGCGCCACGCGGAAGATCCGAAGGTGATCGCGATTGCTGTGGAGGAATTGCTGCGTTACTGCAGCATCATTCAGACCGGACAACGGCGTATCGCGACAGTGGACATCGAAGTGGGTGGCGAAACCATCCGGGCCGGCGAAGGCATCATCCTTGACGTCGCGCCGGCCAACTGGGATCCCCGTCAGTTCCCCCGGCCCGACCAGCTCAAGCTGGATCGCGAGGACGGTCCAAACGTGGCATTTGGTTACGGGCGCCATTCGTGCGTCGGCCAGCAGCTCGCTCGGATGGAGCTCCAAATCGTTTTGCCCACCCTGTTCCGAAGCATTCCTACCTTGCAGTTGGCAATACCCAGCGATCAGGTCGCATTCAAACATGACGCCTTGTCCTACGGACTACACGAATTGCCGGTTACATGGTGAACCGCCCAAGTCTGACGCTCACGATTCCAGACCTGTCGGGCACAAATGTCGTTGTGACCGGAGCTAACAGTGGTTTGGGGTTTGGTGCAGCCAAGCAACTGGCATCCGCCGGGGCCGACGTCGTGCTGGCGGTCCGCAACCCCAGTAAAGGAGAAGCCGCAGCCGCAGAGATACGCCGAGAGGTTCCGGGCGCGAACCTCAGTGTCGAGGTGATCGACCTGGCCTCACTTGCCAGTGTCGAGGCTTTCACCGACAGGTTGATCGACGAAGGCCGGCCGATCGACGTGCTGATCAACAACGCGGGCGTGATGACGCCGCCGCATCGCCAGCTGACCAGCGACGGCTTCGAATTGCAGTTCGGCGCAAACCATCTGGGGCACTTCGCATTGACTGGTCGGCTACTGCCGCTGCTCCGTAGTGGCCGCGTGGTTACCGTTAGCAGTCTGGCCGCCGGGCAACGCCACATTCGGTTCGATGATGTCAACGCCGAACACGAATACAAGCCGATGTACTCCTACGGAATCGCCAAGCTCAGTCAGCTGATGTTTGCGTTCGAACTCGATCGGCGGAGTCGCGACGGCCAATGGGGTGTCAGGTCCAACGCCGCGCACCCCGGGCTCAGCAAAACAAATCTGCTCAGTGGTTCATCCTATGGTCTGGAGAAACCCACGCTGATGAACCGGTTCACTCAGTCGACTTGGCGGCTATTACCCTTTATGTGGCTTGAGGTGGACGAGGGAATCAAACCGACTCTCTACGCTGCGGTCTCGCCGGACGCGGCGGGCGCGACCTACTACGGCCCCCGCGGACTTTACGAAACCGCTGGCGGTGGCGTCACATTCGCCAAACTGCCCCGCTTTGCCCTCGATGTTGAGGAATGCGGCCAACTTTGGCGGCTGTCTGAAACCCTGACCGGCGTCACCTATCCCGCTGTCGAGCCCGCATGATCGCTCCCGATTCGATGCCGAAAGACCGCGCCTCAGAGGTGTTCTGCGAACTGCAAGCAAGTGCGTTCAACAATCGCGCCAACCGAGTCGACGTCGATTTACTGTCTGCCTCTGTCCGGAGCCGATGATGGGCAACGAGTTCGACGGTCGAACTGCTGTTGTGACCGGAGGAGCCTGCGGTATCGGGCTCGCGACTGTCCGCATGCTCCACAAGATGGGTGCCTCGGTCGTCATCGCCGACACTAATGCCGATCAGGGTGAGGCACTCGCGAATTCACTCGGTGGTCGGGTGGCGTTCTCGAAGGTCGACGTGTCAGAACCCAAGCAGGTAGCCGGACTGATCGACCTCGCCGTCGAGACATTCGGCGGTGTCGATGTCATGGTCAACAACGCCGCGGTGTCTAGCCCGCTATGCCGGTTGCTCGACGACGATTTCACAGACTTCGACCGCATCATGCGCGTCAACGTTCTCGGCGTGATGGCGGGTACGAAATGCGCGGCGCGCCATATGGCTGACCGAGGCGTCGCCGGGGCGATTATCAATCTGACGTCGATCGGCGGCATCCAGGCCGGCAGCGGTGTGATGGTGTACCGGGCTTCGAAAGCAGCGGTCATCCAGTTCACAAAGTCAGCTGCCATTGAACTCGCCTGCCACGAGATCCGCGTCAATGCGATAGCACCCGGCAATATTCCGACGTCACTGGTGGCTTCCTCTGCTCGAATGAACTCTGAGGAAGAACTGGAAGCCTACGAGCGAGCGATACGTGACCAGATGCGTGCCAGTCGGCCATTGAAGCGAGAAGGAACCCCTGACGACGTCGCGGAGGCGGTGGTCTACCTGGCCAGCGACCGAGCGCGCTATGTGACCGGCGTGGTTCTACCTGTGGACGGGGGCACCGTCGCCGGGAACCTAACGCGCAAGTCGTCTCACTATGAACAACCCTGGAATGAAAGAGGATTCAGGCGCCCATGACTGGTCGTGTTGAAGGAAAAGTCGCGTTCATCACCGGTGCTGCTCGCGGACAGGGCCGTAGCCACGCGGTGCGGTTGGCCCAGGAGGGCGCCGATATCATCGCCATTGACATCTGCAAGGCGATCGAAAATGTGCCCTACCCGGCGTCGACACCTGCTGATCTCGCCGAGACGGCCGAGCTGGTGCAGGTCTGCGGCCGGCGTATCGTCACTGCTGAGGTTGATGTCCGCGACTACGACTCGCTGAAGAACGCTGTGGACGACGGGGTCGCCGAGCTGGGGCGCCTGGACATCATTGTCGCGAATGCGGGTATCGGAAATGGCGGCGACCGGCTGGACAAGATCTCTGGCGACATTTGGCAGGAGATGATTGACATCAACCTGACCGGCGTCTGGCACACCACGAAAGCCGCTACCCCCCATCTGATTTCCGGCGGGCGGGGTGGTTCGATCGTGTTGACCAGTTCGGTCGGTGGGTATAAGGCCTATCCGCACACGGGCCATTACATCGCCGCCAAGCACGGTGTGATCGGGCTGATGCGCACTCTGGCCCTGGAGCTCGGTGAGTACATGATCCGGGTCAACTCAGTCATGCCGACACAGGTCAATACGCCGATGGTGATGAACGAGCAAACCTTCCGGTTGTTCGCCCCGCACAAAGAGCATCCAGGTCCGGAGGATTTCGCACCGATCTCGCAGATGATGCACACTCTCCCGATACCGTGGGTGGAACCGGTCGATGTCAGCAACGCTGTTTTGTACCTCGCCTCAGACGAATCTCGTTATGTCACAGGCGTATCGCTGCCCGTCGACGCGGGCAGCTTGCTCAAATAACCACCCTCAAGACTGGAGCGAAAGCACGATGAATCATGACTACGAAGAGATGAAGAAGGAAGCCGAGCCCTTCATCAAGTTCGAGAAGGATATCGAGAACCGAATCGCGTACATTACCTTCGACCGCCCCCAAGAGTTGAACTCCACCACGATGGGCATGCGGCAGAATTTCGCCGACATGATCCACAAGTGCAATGTCGACGACGACGTCAAGGTCGTGGTGATCCGTGGCGAGGGAAACGACTTTGGCTCCGGTGGCGACCTTCCCGAGCAGCGCGAAATGCTGGAGAACCCGGGAGTTCCTCTGCTGCATGAACTGTCGATCAACGACGACAGCGTGAAGTACCCGCCCGGTGATTCTTACCGCTACCTCTACACGCTGACCGATCACTACGCCAAGGCCCGCGCCGGCAACCGCCCACTGCAGGAGTGCAAGAAGGTCACCATTGTCGAGGCCAAGGGCTACTGCTACGGCTGGCATTTCTACCAAGCGGGCGACGCCGACTTGGTGATCTCCAGCGACGACGCGCTCTTCGGTCACCCGGCGTTCCGCTACGTGGGCTGGGGACCGCGGCTGTGGTGGTGGGCCGAGACCATGGGCCTGCGCAAGTTCTCCGAAATGCTTTTCACCGGAAGGCCGTTCACCGCAGAAGAGATGTACGACTGCGGGTTCATCAACAGTGTTGTGCCACGAGAAGACTTGGAGGCCGAGACCCTCAAGTATGCAATGGCCTGCTCGAAGTCACGCCCCACCGACACCGTCGTGGTGCAGAAGACATTCCTCGAGCTCTACAAGCAGCACAAGGGTGAGTACTTCGGCAGCCTGCTGACCGGCGTGGTCGAGGGCATGCTGCCGATGATGACCAACGATCGCCCCAACTACCCCGACCTCACCGAGGGCACCTTCGAGAAGGGTCTCAACAATGTCGTCAAGGACAACGATCTCAACTTCCCGCCGGAGTGGCGACTGAGCCATTCCGGACGTAAGAAGCCCTGACCGGAGGTAGCTCACGTGTCGGCGCTGACCGGAGTCCGGATCATCGAACTGGCCGAAGGCGTGGCCGGCGAGTACTGCGGCAAGCTGCTCGCCGACCTCGGCGCCGACGTCATCAAGGTGGAGCGGCCCGGGCGGGGTAGTCCCACGCGGGCCATGGCTCCCCTGCTCGACATCGGGTCCGATCCCGAACGCAGCGGACTGTTCGCCTACCTGAACACCAACAAGCGCTCGATCACTCTTGACATGAGCAGCGATACGGCCACTGTTCACGATCTGATAGGGAGCGCCGACGCTGTCATCGACGACCATGATCCCGCAGCGGCCGAGCTACTCGGACTGGCCGAACCGCAGTTGCGCGCCGACCATCGCGGACTGGTGTTCTGCTCCATCACCCCGTTCGGTGCCAGCGCTCCCCTGGAGTTGCAGAACAGCAAGAGCATCAACGTCTTTCATGCCAGCGGCTGGGGCTATCACACGCCCAGCCATGCCGATCCCACCAAGCCACCGCTGAAGGGACCCGGCCGCTACTCGCCCGACTACGAGGCCGGGCTGGACGCCGCCTTGTGTGTCATGTCGGCCCTCTTCCGTCAAATGCACACCGGTGAAGGCGAGTTCATCGACATCTCGCAGCACGCAGTGCTGGTGGCCCGTTCGGATTGCATACTGGGCCGCTTCATCACCGGTGAGGTCTCACCTGAGAACACCCGCGAGGACTACGACCAGCAGGGGCCGGCGTCGATGTTCGCCTGCGCGGACGGATTCGTTTACCTTTACATGACCAGCCGCAGCCACTGGCTGGCACTCGAAGAACTGCTCGAACACGCCGACTGGCTCGATGCCTTCGATGACGACTGGCTGGAATTCTCGGTCACCAAGGAGAAGGTGACGACATTCAAACAGCGCTTCGCCGAATGGATTTCGGACCGGCCACGCGTAGCCACCGCGGAAGCGGCACAGCACCTCGGGCTTGCATTGGTGCCCGTCAACGGGCCCGAGGATCTGCTGGGCTCGCCGCAGTACCGGCACCGCCGGTACTTCACCGAGGTCACCCATCCCGTGCTCGGTACCGCCCGCTATCCAGGACCACCCTACCTGCTGACCGCTACTCCGGCCCAGATCGCCACAGCTGCACCAACTCTCGGTGAACACACAGCAGAGATACTCGGGGCGGCGCCGTTGCCGCGGGAACGTCGTGCGGTGTGGGCCTCGCAACTCAAGCCACCCGCGCGGCCCCGTGGCGGCCCACTGGCCGGCGTGCGCGTCGTCGAACTGACCAAGGTCTGGGCCGGCCCATACACCGGAAAGTTGTTGGCATTGTTAGGCGCTGAGGTGATCAAGGTGGAATGCTCTGCCCTCCCCGAGGAGATGCGGGCGTACGGCGGAACCGATATCAACCAAGCGCCGTATTTTTTGAGCATCAATCCCGAGATCCTCAGCGTCGACCTGGATATCAAGACCGAGGCCGGGATGCAGACGCTCCGCGCCCTGGTAGCCGACGCCGATATCGTGCTGAACAATCTGCGGCCGGGTGCCATGGAACGTCAGGCGCTGGGTTATGCCGATCTGGCGGCGATCAAACCCGACATCATCGCCGTGTCGATCAAGATGTGGGGCAACGACGGTCCGCTGGGCTATCAGACAGGGTATGCGCCGTCGTTCTCGTCGCTCGCCGGTCTGGCGGCACTCGTGGGATACGAGGGTGGCCCGCCGCTGGGCGCCAATATGCGTTACGGCGATTCCACCGTCGGTGCCGCTGCCGCGGTCGGGGCGATCGCCGCACTCCTGCACCGGGAAAAAACCGGGCAGGGCCAGCTCGTCGACGTCTCGGCGGTCGAGGTGCTCTCCTCGATGGTCGGCGACCGACTGGCCGAACACACCATGACCGGTACCGAGCTGCTGCCGGACGGCAATCGGCATCCTGATTACTCACCGCATGGCTGTTATCCCTGCCGCGACCGTCAGTGGATCAGCATCGCGGTGGCCACCGATGACGAATGGTGCTGCCTGTGTCAGGTACTCGGCGCGACCGACCTATACGCTGACCCGCATTACGCCACCGCCGACGGGCGGCAGGGCAACGCTGAGTCCCTCGACGCCCAGATCGCCAAGCGCACCATGGCCTACGAGGCGGCCGATCTAGCGCGCCGATTTCGGGCTGCCGGGGTGCCAGCCACAAAGAGCGCGACCGCCGTCGAGGTCATCGAGGACGCGATCCTGTGGGAACGTGGAACCTACCGTTTCGTCGCAGACCATCGCGAAGGCCAGCGCCCGATTCTCGCGGCGTCCTGGCGACTTTCGCGGGCACCGGTCACCATCGAGCGCGGGGCACCCGACCTCGGCGAGGACAATGACTATGTGCTCGGAGAGATCCTGGGTGGCGATCACCGATCGGCGCCGACGATATGACCGCAACTTTGGCGGGAACCGTCGCGCTGGTGACGGGCGCCAGCAGTGGCATCGGTGCGGCGACGGCCCGCGCGCTGGCCGCCGACGGCGCGAAGGTCGCCCTGTTGGCTCGCCGTGCTGATCGGCTCAACGACCTGAAGTCCGATATCGAGTTCGCCGGTGGTCAGGCCGTCGCGCTCGCCGCTGATGTCACCGTCGCCGAGCAGGTGCAGCGAGCCATCGAGGCCACCGTGTCCAAATGGGGTCGGCTCGACACCCTGGTCAACAACGCCGGCCTGATGCGCATGGGTGCAGCCGTCGACACGCCCCTGGCGGATTGGGACGACCTGGTGTCGGTCAACATCCAGGGTGTTCTGTACACCACCCGCGCCGCGCTGCCGCATCTCGTGGCTGCAGCCGCCGATTCGGCACGTGGTGTCGCCGATGTCGTCACGATCAGCTCGACGGCCGGCTGGGTGGCCCGCCCCGGTACCGCCGTCTATTCGCTGACGAAGTTCGGCGTCAACGCGTTCAGTGAGGGTCTCCGCCAGGAGTTGATCGACAAACGAGTACGGGTCGGGGTGGTCGGCCCCGGCACCGTCGACACCGAGATCGGTGACCACTTGCCACCGGCGGCCAAGGCGGCCATGGACGAACGAACGGCAGGCATGACGAAGCTTCAGTCCGAAGACATCGCCGATGCGGTGCGTTACATGGTGACCCGTGACCGCCGGGTCGCGGTGAACCAGATCCTCGTCCGAGCGGCAGAGCAGACGTGGTAGCCGGTATGCGAATAGCCGGCGACGACACCGCCATCGCGCTGCCGAGCCATCTCGCGGCGCTGGTTGAGGCGGGTAGTGACTTCCTGACCTCGGCATTCCACACCTACGGAACGCTCTCGCCCGACAACGCTGTCACTCACATCACCGAATGCGCAGAGGTCAGCGGCGGCAGCACCGGCCGAAAGGCACTGCTTTCGGTCGAGTACGCCCGGCCCGAATCAAGCTTGCCCACTGAGCTTTTCGTCAAATTCTCCCGCGACCTAGACGATCCCCTCCGCGACATCGGCCGCACCCAGATGCAGCCCGAGGTGCGTTTCGCCGAGCTAGCCCGACAACCCGGATTTCCCATCACGGTGCCGGCCACACTGTTCGGCGACTACCACGTCGACACGGGCACCGGCATCCTGATCACCGAACGGATCCCGTTCGGTGTGGATGGCGTCGAGCCACAACATCACAAGTGCCTGGACTACGAGATGCCCAGTCCCGACGAGCATTACCGGACTCTGGTGACATCACTGGCCCAGCTAGCGGGCTGGCATCGCAGCGGCGCAGCGGCGGACGTCAGCGACCGCTTTCCGGTCGACCTTCAGGCAGCCACCGTCGGTGAGCGGCCGCCGCTGCGGGGAGACAAGTTGTCCCGGCAGCTAAGCCGACTCACTGAGTTCGCGGATACCCACCCCGGCCTGCTGCCGGCCAATGTTCGCGCGCCCGAATTCCTTTCCGACCTTGCCGGCCAGATTCCGGTCATCCTCGCAGGCGAGCAGGCGCTATGGTCGCACCTGGCCACGAGTGCCGACCACATCGCCCTGTGCCATTGGAATGCCAACGTCGACAATGCGTGGTTTTGGCGCGACAACACTGGCAAAGTGCAATGCGGCCTACTGGACTGGGGTTGCGTCAGCCAGCTGAACATCGCGATGGCGCTATGGGGTGCGCTCTCGGCAGCCGAAATCGGCCTGTGGGATGAACATTTCGATGATCTGGTCTTCCTGTTCGCCAAGGAGTACCACGCAGCGGGTGGACCGCCGATCGACCCTCGCGCGCTGACTGCTCAAGTGTTGCAGTACGCGGCGATCATGGGCGCCACATGGCTGTTCGATGTTCCCGGCCTGATCCGCGCCCGACTCGGCGAGTCCGCCAGATCGATGACCCGCTTCGATCCGGCGATCAAGCACGACGAGGCAATCCGCGCTCCGCTGCAGATGTTCACCAACGTGCTGAATCTATGGCAAACCCGCGATGTCGGTGCGCTATTGGCCGACCTGCAATGAGGCCAGCAGTACGGGGCCGTCGTCGGTGACGTGCAGGGCGTCGCGGGTGAACACCGCCCCGAGGCCCTCCTGCCACACATACCCGGTAACCGCGAGGACCATGCCGGGCTCCAGCCTGGTGTCGGCGACAGACCGGGGCAGTTCGGCGGATACGACCGGCGGATCGAAACCCATGCCGAGTCCGTGCGCGACCGGCATCGGCGGCAACGGTTCTCCGGCGTCTTGGTAGACGTCGAGCAGACCAGCAGCAGGCGCTCCAGGGCGGCAGGCGGCAAACAGCTTCTCGGTCAACGACTTCGAGCGCCCGTACAGCGCCGCGGCACCGGCTGGTTCGTCACCGGCGACCGCGGTCCGGCCGATCTCACCAACGTAGCCGCCGGCGAGCGCTCCGGCGGCGAAGGCCACCAGATCCCCGGACTGGATGCGCCCGTCTTCGCGGGCGCGGCGCCACGGGTGCTCACGCGAGGTCACCCACGCCCCGTTCTGGGTGGCCGGTGTGCTCACCCCGATCATGGTCATCGCTTCCATCAGCGCACCGACCAGCGACTGCTCGCGGCTGCCGGGCGCGAGCTCACCGAGGGCCGCCGACAACGCGGTCCCGGCGACATCAAGTGCCTGGCGCAGTGCGGCGATCTCCTCGTCGGTCTTGATCCTCCGGGCCGCCCGCATTGCCGGTTCGCCATCGACGACTTCGGCGTTCGGGAACGCCTGCGGCAGCAGCTGAGCGAATGTCGGTGACAGCGCATCGGTTCCGACCCGTCGGGCTTTGGGTGACGCCTCGAGGCCCTTGAGCACATCGGTCAGGGTGAACGGGCTCCAGGACAAGCCGTAGAGCCGGTCCCGGCCGATCTCGTCGGGCACCCCTTCGTCCCACGTGCTGTTGAGGTGGATCTCACCGGTGGCGCGTTCGAGCACGCAGATCGGGCCGAACGGTCGGGTGCCGGCAACCCACAACTGTGGTGTACCACTGACATACCGAACATTGGCCTGTCTGCCGAGCACCAGCAGGTCCAGGTCGTGGATCGCCATCTGGGCCAGCACGTGCTCGCGCCGGCCGAGTCGTAGTGCCCGGTCGTCGGGCAGAGTCTCAGTCGCCATAGGGGGTGTAGGGGTAGTCGGTCAACGACTGGTAGCCGTCCTCGGTGATGATCACGATCTCCTCGCTGCGATAGCCACCGGTACCGTCGGAGTAGACCACCGGTTCAAGCACTAAAACCATTCCCTCGGGGAAGACGAAGTTGTCGTCGAACTCCTCGCCGAGATCCGTTCCGATCATGGGTGTTTCGGCCGGGTAGGTGCCGATGCCATGCCCGAGATAGAAGTGTGGCAGCCACGGCTTGCTACCTCCGTTGGCCGCGATGGCCGCGCGGGCCAGATCGCCCGACGTCGCCCCGGCCTTGGTCACTGACAACACCGCGTCCAAGATGTGCCGCCACTGCCGGTACTGGTCCTGCTGTTGCGCCGTGGGCAGGTCTCCGACGATCCAGGTACGGCCGAAGTCCGAACAATAGCCGCCGTAGGTGATGCTTACGTCCGTCCACAGCACGTCACCCCGCTCCAGGGCTCGTTCGGTTGGCAACAGTGGTAGGGCGAGGTCACCGTGAGTGGTCCACACGCCCTCGGCACGGGTCATCGGCATTACCTGCCAGATGGCCTCGAGCATGTTGGACGTCGCACCCAGTTCGAAAGCGCGGCGGACGAATTCAGCCGACAGATCGAGCTGGCGCACACCCGGTGCCAGCGCCTTCTGCACGTCGACCACCGCTTCTTCGGTGATCCGGCACGCCCTTCGGATGCACGCCATCTCGTCGGGAGTCTTCACCAGTTGCGCGGCGGCCAGCACCGCGGCGGCATCGATCGAGGTGTTGGCGAACAGCCGGCTGCCGGATTGCCGCATCGCCCCGGTGAGCTCGTCGACAGCGACGACCGCGCCGGGCCCGACGAGTGTTTCGGCTTGTTTGACGAATCCTTCGACACCGTCGTCGAATTCGACATAGACGGCTCGATGCCGGTGATCGGTGGGCACCTGGAATTCGGCGGCAGCGCCCTCACGGAATGGCAGGAACACGTGCGGATGCTCATCGTCGGCCAGGACGATCGCCACCGGCCGTTCGATGTGAGATAGGCCGGCGTCCAGCAGCGGCCAGCTGGCCCCGGTAGCGTAACTGACGTGTCCATTCATCAGTAGGATCAGCGCGTCAACACCGTTGTCCGCCATGGCTGTACGGATCCGGGCGCCAACCTCGCGGTACATCCGACCGCGGTCGGGCTCTTCCGGGATCGAGAACGCTGTCACGACACACCCAGAAATTTCTTGATGTTGCCACTGACCACTTTGGCGGCATTCTCCGGCCCTAGCGCGGCCACCACCGCCGACAGCGACTGTTCGGAATACCCGAAGGTGCTTTCGTTGTGCGGGTAGTCACTGGACCACATCACCTTGTCGACGCCGATCTCATCGATCAGCCTGAGCCCGAGCGGATCGACCATGAACGACGCAGACATGTGGGTGTCCCAGTAGTAGCGGATGTCATGATGTGGCGGGTGGTCCAGCATGTGCCGGTAGGAGGCCAGCACGTGCTCGCCATCCTGGATCGCCGTGGGCACCCACGCGATCCCCCCTTCGAACCAGCCGACCTTCAGGCCCGGATGACGATCCAGGATGCCGGAGAAGATGTAACGCGCGAACATGTCCCGGAAAGAGTCGATGTTGATCATCATCGCCACCGCGACACTGCCGAACTCACACGGGCTCTTCGGCGGGGTCTCACCGATGTGGTGAGTGACCGGCAGCCCGGCCTCCTCGATCACATCCCACACCGGCATCATGGCGGTGGAGCCGTAGTCGATCACCACGCCGTCGTCGTCGAACCCTGGATACAACGGCATCAGGAATGTCTTGAGCCCCAAAGATTTAAGCTCGTCCAGTGTGCGCTTGGCGCCGGCCGGGTCCCACCAGTTGATCAGCCCGACACCGTAGAAGTGCCCGTTCGAGCGTTCCTGGATGTCGGCGACGTACTCGTTGTAGATCCGGAATATCCGCTCGCGCAGCACTTTGTCCGGGTAATGAAAAAGGGCGAGCACAGCGTTCGGAAACGCCAGTTCCTTGTCGACACCGTCTTCGGCGAGTTCCTGGATCCGGGTTTCGATGGCGTCGGCTCCAGTCGCAGCGCCAGGCAGGTCGTCGTACTGCATCAACACCGCGCTGAAGTCGCCGACGACGAATGACTGGCCTTTGACACCCACCATGTAGGCGCCGTCCTCGTACCAGATCCGCGGCGCCTCGTCCTTCAGGTCGTCCGGAAACTTGTCGTAGAAGATGTCCGCCGCCACCGAGAGGTGATTGTCGGCAGAGAAGATCTCGGTGCCCGCGGGCAGCCCGATCGCTTCGCGGCTGCCGCGGGCGTGGCCGCGACGGTTCTTCGGCGCCCCGAATCCATCCGGGGGGTAATGCGGCTTCGTTGGTAGTGACATCGTTGTCCCTTCACCGGGTGGGCTTAAGTGTGGCCTAGAGCATGCCGAGTAATCGCATATCGGCGACATATTTGGCGATGAGTTCGCATGAGATGCTGGGGATCTCGTGGCCCGCGGATTCGACCGCGGCGCGGAATCGTTCGGCGGGTACCGGCGAGCCGGGCATGGCTGGCACGGGATGACGGTACACGTCGAGCACCGTCAGCACGGATTGCTGCTTGGCGCGTTCAGGTAATGCCTGCATAGCCGTCTCGAAGCGGTGCAGCCACTCGCCGTAGTCGTCGATGCGGCGCACCGGAAGCCCGCTCTCGGCGAGCCAGTCGACGAAGGTGTCCAACGACACGCCGTCATCGTGCGGATTGGTGGTGTTGTATGTCTCGAAGGCGTCGCCGCCGCGCAAACCCACCTCTGCGATTGCCCCGGCCAGGAAGTCGACCGGCAGTCCCTCGTAGTGGGCGCGGGCGGGCGTAGCTGGGCGGGAGCCGGACCCAGCCCCGTCACCGCCGCCGAGGTAGAACGAACTCGGCGCGACGCCGGTGGCGATGACGCTGAACAGCAGGCGGGTGAAGATGTCCGGCACATTGAGCTGACCGTCGTACCGGCTGTCGGCGAGGATCATGCCTGGCCGGAATACGGCGATCGGCAGGTTGCACAGGTCGTGCGCTTCCCTGAGCAGTACCTCACTGGCCCACTTGCTGACGCCGTAGCCGTTTGCGTAGCCGTCTGACAGTGACACCGTTGGGACATCGAGGCGGATATCGCGATCCTCGCCGACGATGTGGTCGGTGACCGCGGTAACGCCCATCGTCGAGATGTAGTGGATGGTCTTGAGTTTCGTGGTCAACGCAAGTCTGATCAGCTCGGCCGTCCCGGCCACATTGGCGGCGAACAACTGGTCATAGGGCAGCACGTGGTTGACATGCGCTGCAGGGTGCACGATTAGATCGACCGATTCCGCCAACCGCGCCCAGGTGGCCTCGTCGAGCCCCCATCCTGACTCGCCGATGTCGGCGGCGATGATCTCCAGGTGACGGTCTGCCAGATCGCGGAAGCGTCGGAGCAATCCCGGATCGGATTCCAGTGCGGCTTCGATACGGGCTCGGGCGCCGGCCGTGTCCGCACCTCTGGCCAGGTAGATCACCCTGCCACCGGCGTCGGCCATCCGCTGTAGCCATTCCAGGCCCAGGAAGCGTCCGAGGAATCCTGTCACTCCCGTCACCAGCACCGAACGGACCTCCTCAGGCGGCCGCGGCAATGTGGTTGCTGTCTGGAGGATTTCGGGGTCGATGAATTTGTCGAGCGTCAAATCAGCTGCTCGGATCTCGCGAGCACCCGCGCCGTGCACCGAGCCGAAGGTCATCTTCGAATCGGAGTTGCGTTGGCGCTCAATGAACGTCCCCAGGGATGCGAGGCTGCCGGTGGGATCGGTCACCACTCCGACCGGTACCTCGGCGCCGACGATGTCGGCCAACAGTCGCGAGATGGTCAGCGCCGACAGCGAGTCGCCGCCGAGATCGATGAACCGGGCATACGGGTCGATGTCGTCGGGAGACAGCCCAAGGGTGGCCTGGACCGCCCGCGCCACCACCTCGGAAATCGGTAGGGCGGAGCCTTCGGACCGCAATGCCCGCAACTGCCGGGCCTGGTTTTCGGCCAGCTCCGCATAGCGCTGCTCCAGCCGCTGCCCGTAGCGCTCTTTGAGCTTGGGCCGCAGGAACTTTCCGACTCCTGAGAGCAGTCCGTTCTCCAGGCTGAACGGCTCTGTCTCGATGAGGAAGTCGCGTGGGATCTCATAGCTGTTCAGCTGGTTCTCGTGCGCCACCTCCAGTAGCGACTCGGCGATCGCCGACGTCGACGATGTTGGGTCGGTGGGCACCACAATGCCCAGCAGGTATGCCCGCTCGCTGGAGCCGTAGAGATAGATCTGCCGGACCAGTGGGCTTTTCGTGTACAGCGCCTCGAGTCGGGCCACGGCTACGAACTCACCTTGGGACAGTTTGATGACGTTGTTGCGGCGGTCCACAAAACGCAGCCGGTCGGGCGCCACCTCGGCCATGATGTCGCCGGTCCGGTAGTAGCCCTCGGCATCATACATCGTGGCGGTCAGGTCGGGCCGTTTGTAGTAGCCGGCCATGAACCGCCCCGACTTCACCAGCAGCTCGCCTCGCGGATAAGGCTTGTCGGTGTTGAAGTATCCGAGTTCAGGTACGTCGTCGAGCTTGTAGTCGATGACCGGCGGGCGCAGCACGTGCTCGTCGGCCAGCAGCATGCCGCCGGCAATCTCGGTCGAGGAGTAGCCGATCATCAGGTGCTGGTCGAGCACCGACACCATGAAATCCTTGATCTCCGGCGACAATGCGGCCGAGCCGCAACCACACGCCAACACGCGTCCGCCGAGCACGCGCTCGCGCAGGTCCTCGCGCAGTCGCTCGCCCGCCTCGTCTGGGTCGGCACCGGCGATCGTCGCCTTGTCGAGCTCGCCGAGGTAGTGGTGGTAGAACATCTCGCACACCCGTGGCACCAGGCTCAGCGTGGTCGGCCGGGCCGCCGCAAGGTCGTCGAACAGGGTCGACAGGTCGCTGCTCGCGGCGAAGTAGCTCGTGCCGCCGTTGGCCAACGTCATCAGCACGTACCCGTAGCCGATGAGATGGCTCATCGGCATGTAGCTCAAAGTGATGACCGGCTGATCTGACTGCGCCAACCACGAACCGATGCACAGGCTTTCGGTGAGCATCGCCCCCTTGGGAGTACCAGTTGTTCCCGAGGTGTAGAACACCCACGCCAGCGGATCCTCGCCGTCGGCAGCCACATGCAGCGGAGCAGCGGGCAGGGTTGCGGCGGCATCGACGATGCTGTCGAGCACCTCGATGACCAGATCACTGCCTGCGTCGGCCAACCGTTGGGCGGCGGCGTCGAATCGGGCGCGATGGGTGTCGTCGCGAGATTCGTAGTCGAACACGATCAGCCGCTGAGGAGGGCCGCCCAGCAGGAGGGCCTCCACCGCGGTGTCCAGGGATTCGATGCTGGCCAACAGAATCCGCGGCTGCGTCTCGTTCAGGATTGGCGCATGTTGAGTCGCCGGTGCGCTCGTCTGCAACGGCACCACCACGACACCCAAATGGATGCAGGCCAGTTCGATGACCGCGTAGTCGACGCTGGCGAACCCGAGGACGCAGACGAAATCACCTGTCAGCATTGGGTGTTCGCGGTGGTGGTGCCAGTCGGCGGCGACCGCGCGGACGCGGTCCCAGAGCTGCCGGTAGCTGGTGGTGACGAACTCGGGCAGGAAACGCACGGTGGTCTGACCCGTCGCCGGGTCGGTGGACAGCTCCCGGGCACGCGCACCGAGCGCCGGCCGGTCGGCGTAGCCCTCCATGACGGTCGCCATCACCTGCGCGATCCGCAGACCGGGCTGCCGCGCGGCGGCGGCAACTGCTTCGTCAGGTTTGGCGGCGCCGAATTGCGCATCCTCGGCGTAGAGGCGTTCGCGGCGACGGGCTAGGCGATCCCACTGCTGTTGCTCAGCCCCAGGATCTTTGACATCGCTACGTCCTACGAAAGCCATGGTTTCACACCCTCATTGGTTCGACACCGAGGCAGATCAATGGTCAGGCGGTAATCGAGCAGGCCACATCGCGGTCCGGCCGCGTCAAGGCTGCGCTTCCGAGCCGGACTGGCACCGCCTCCCACAAACCCGTGAGTGCCGCGATCAACTCCTCGGCGACCACCGACCAGTTCGAACTCACCGATGGCCGAGCGACGGCGAGCTCGCCCTCGATCTCGGCACAGGTGTGCATCAGCAGATTCGTCGCCATCATCCAGCGTCCCAGGCGCACCTGCTTCGGACGTTCTGGGAGGCACCGGCTAATCCCCCGTACGGTCTTACGCATGAGCTGAGACGTCAGGGCGTCGGCGACCACCAAATCTCGATAAGTAGGGTCAGCCATGGCCTGCGCAGCGAACCGCGCATAAGACGTGGGCGTTCCCAGCTGTTCCAGATGTTCCGTCAGCGGATAGACCAGTACCCCGATCCAATCGCGCAACTGTGCGTCGCCATCGATCTCTCCCAATTTTCGTATGCGAATGTCATCGATAGCCAACCGATGCTTTGCCTCAATGGCCCGCAGCAGTTCGGCTCGTGAACCGAAGTGGTAACAGGCCGCGGCGTTGTTGCGCTGCCCAGCAGCTTCACTGATCTGCCGGTTGGACACCGCATGCATGCCAAACTCGACGAACAGTCGTTCAGCAGCAGCCAAGATCGCATCGCGCGTGCTCGACGATCTGTCGGTACGCGCGTCTTTGGCTCGGCTCACACCGCCAGTGAACACGACTCGACAAAGTAAATCAAGGAATTTATTTAGATCGGCCACACTATGGGCCCCTGGCTGTGTCACCATCTAGGGAAATGGCCAATTCACCCCATGTCGGTCAAGCCGGTGAGCAATCTGTCACGATCCGGGGAGGCGTTCTCACATACGAAATCCTCGGCACTGCAGGTGATTTCATCGTCTTGACGCCCGGCGGCCGGTTTTCTAAGGACATCCCGGGACTGCGCCCGCTTGCCGAGGCCCTCGCGGCAGGCGGCTACCGGGTGCTGCTGTGGGACCGACCGAACTGCGGCAAATCTGATGTGCAGCTTTTCGGCGAATCCGAATCTCACATGCGGGCAACTGTTCTGAGCGATCTCATCAATACGCTGGGCATCGGGCCGTGCATTCTGGCCGGTGGTTCAGGAGGCGCCCGAGATTCCATCCTGACCGCACTGCTCTACCCAGATCAGGTAACCAAGTTAGTGCTCTGGAACATTGTTGGCGGAATCTTCGGCACCTACATCCTCGGACACGTCTACATCGTGCCCAGCATCCTTGCCGTGCGTGGCCGAGGGATGCCTGGCGTCCTCGAAGTCCGCGACTGGCGCGAGTGCATCGAGACCAATCCGGCCAACAAGGAACGTCTTATGGCCTTCTCGGCCGAGGACTTTCTCAAGATCATGTTGCGCTGGCTCAATGCCTTCATCACCAAGCCCGGTCAAACCATTCCCGGTGTCGACGATCACCTATTCGACGATCTGAGGATTCCAACGTTGATCATCCGCGGTGGCGAAAATGACCTGAACCATCCCAAGAGGACCTCGCTGGAGGTGCACTCGCTGATCAAAGGATCTCAGCTGATCGATCCGCCGTGGCCGGAGGACGCCTGGGAGCGCGCCTCGGAGGCGTCGGCGCAAGGAAAGGTCAAGCGGTTCAACCTGTTCGATACCTGGGTACAGGCGGCGCCCGAAATTCTGCAGTTTCTCAGCCGCTGAGCAACGTCACCTGCGCAGCGTTCACGTCCGCAAAGTCGCCGCCGTACTTGCCGGATCGATCGCCGACTACCCTCCTATGCCACAGAATTGGCACATAAAAACACTGAAATCAGTTGTGGTTCAGAGTGTTTAGGTCACTCCGTTACCGCCACGAAGCTCGATGCACTGCTCTCCTGGTCGCAGATGTGAAGTTCCACCAGTCACGATGCCGATCGCGACGCATATCACCGTATGGCGAGCCACGCGACCGAAATAAATTCCTTGATTTAGTTCGAACTGCGGTGTTCACTGAGTCGGTGAGCATCGCCAAGGATGCAGAACCAGCAGACCGAAGGGCTGACGCATCCCAGAATCTCCGTCTGTAAGTCGCGGGAAGCGTGCCGTTCGTGCGGGCGAATGGGCACCCCAACGAATTGCTAAACGAAAGGCAGGAGGACAGTGCGTAACGCCAATGACGTCGTTGCCGCGGTCGACAAACCCGGCTCAGGAATAATTCCGGTCTTCAACCCCTCCAACGAGGAGCAGATAACCGAGGTTGTCGATTCCGACGGGGCCGCCGTAGACGCGGCAGTGGCGCGGGCTCGCGAGACGTTCGAGTCCGGCATCTGGCGCAAGCTGCCGGCCGCCCGACGCGCGGAGGTACTCTTCCGCGCTGCAGAGATCATCAAGCAGCGCACCGACGAGCTCGCGAGGCTCGAAAGCCAAGACAACGGACTGAACTTCAAAGCAGCGCGCCACATCATTGAGGTGTCGCGAGACATGCTGGTGTACTACGCCGGGTGGATCGGCAAGATCCATGGCGAGTCCAGCAATGTCGTCTCCGACGGCCTACTCGGACATTACGAGAACTATCACAACTTCACCCAACTCGAGCCGGTCGGCGTTGTCGGTCTCATCATCCCGTGGAACGGGCCGTTTTTCGTCGCGATGCTCAAGGTCGCGCCGGCGCTGGCGGCCGGCTGTAGCTGCGTGCTCAAACCGGCCGAGGAGACACCACTCACCGCGCTGAAGCTCGAAGAGATCTTCCGTGAGGCCGGATTGCCCGACGGCGTACTCAATGTCATCACCGGTTACGGCGAGACGACGGGCGCCGCGCTCACCGCCCATCCCGACGTCGACAAGATTTCGTTCACCGGTTCCACCGAGGTCGGCCGGTTGATCGTCACCGCGGCGGCAGGCAACCTCAAGCGCCTGACTCTGGAACTCGGCGGCAAGTCGCCGCTGATCATGTTCGACGACGCGAATCTGAAGAAGGCGATCCCCCGAGTCGGGATGGGCTTTTTGGCCGGCTCCGGGCAGAACTGCTCGTGCACGTCGCGCATCTATGTGCAGCGCGGTGTCTACGACCAGGTTGTCGACGGCTTGGCCGCCTTCGCCAAGAAGCTGCCGATGGGCGGAAGCGAGGAACCTAACTCGCTCCTCGGACCGCTGATCAGCGAGAAACAACGCCAACGCGTCGCAGGTATGGTCGATGCGGGCGTAGCCGCGGGTGCGCAGGTCATCACCGGCGGCAAGTACATGGACCGTGTTGGCTACTTCTATGAAGCCACGGTCGTCACCAACACCACACCCGGCATGCGGCTTATCCGCGAGGAGATCTTCGGGCCGGTCGGCTGCGTGATTCCGTTCGACGACGAAGACGAGGTGATTACCGCAGCCAACGACACGGAGTACGGGCTCGCCAGTGCCGTCTGGACCGAGAACATCGGGCGCGCCCATCGCGTCGCGAATGCGCTTCGCGCCGGCCAGGTTTGGGTTAACTCGACACTTGCGGCAGATCCCGCCATGCCGATTTGTGGTCATAAGCAATCGGGTTGGGGCGGAGAACGAGGGCGTAAGGGCATCGACGAGTACTTCAACACCAAAGCGGTTTACATCAGCCATTAATCGCGACGCCGCCATCGTCAGATGAAGTTTCGCCGCAGTTGATTCAAGGGAGCAGAGCGATGACCAGTCAATGGACACAGTTGGATTCAGTACCAAAGGAGCCGCGATGACTACCGCCAACGAGCAGTTGGTTCTGGACTTCATTCACGCTGCGTATGGCCAGAAGATGGACGTCGAGGCCATGACGGCGATGATGGCCGAAGACTTTGTGTGGCAACTCAACGTGCCACGCTCAAAGGTCGTCAAGGGTCGGGCCGCAGCCCGCGCTGAACTCATACAGCACAGCGAACTGTCCACAGGCATGATCGAAGGCAGCGAAATCCAGACGGTCGTGTCCAGTGGGAACACGGTCGTGGTCGAACGAATCGATGTCAACGACGTCGGCGCCAAGGTTCTCAGGTTCAACGTTGTTGCCATCTTCGACGTGCGTGACGGCAAGCTCACCGGTTGGCGGGAGTACTGGGATACGGGACACATAGCCCAGCAGCTCGGCATCGACGCTGCGCATATGTTCGACGCACTGGAACCGTAATCGAAGCAGCGTGTTCGGCGAACCGCCGGCACTATCTGATCGCGTTTCCGAGAAATCAAATGGCGTCATGGTGATTGCAATGCCGTTGTCGTTCAACAGAATCCACGATGGGACGTGACACCATCGGCATCACTATGACGATGGTCAAGGGACACAATAGTTCTGTGGACGGAGGCAGCCGCAAGAATTAAATTCCTTGATTTGTTTTGCCTGGTCGTGTTCGCTGATACGCGTGAGCCTTGCCAAGGACGTGCGAACCGACCGTTCCTCCACCACGCGGGAAGTACTGCTGGATGCTGCCGAGCGACTGTTCGCGGAATCTGGAATGTACGGGGTTTCCAACCGGCAGATCAGTGAAGCTGCCGGCCAAGGAAATAACGCCGCCGCCAGCTATCACTTCGGAACCCGGACTGATCTGCTGCGGGCAATCGAGGCTCGACGCCGAGTTGCGATCGACGACTTGCGGCTCAACAAGCTGGCTCAACTAGACGCCGGTGCCACACTGCGCGACTGGGTCGGTGTGTTGGTGTACCCGATGACCGAATATCTTGAAGCACTGGGCAATCCCACGTTTTACGCGCGCTTTGCCGCGCAGGCTATGGCCGATCCAACCTACCGCGATCTTGTTGCCTCCGACGCCCTGTCATCCCCATTGCTGCTCAAGACCGTCCGTGGGATCAATCGGTGCCTACCCCGACGTCCTAAACCGGTCCGGCTGGGCCGCTGGATGATGGCGAACAACCTATTGATGCACACCCTCGCCGAGATCGAGGGGGATCTCGCAGCCGGCGGGTCCACAGTGGGACCAGGTTGGCCGAGTGTCGGCGAGGAATTGGTAAGCGCGCTCGTTGGTCTGTGGGAGGCGCCTGTGGCGCGGCTCGCAGGCTCGATCGACTGAAGTATTGCGGGTGTCCACCGACTGTCTCGATAGCGACTGAATCTGGCGCCTCACCAATGAATTGATATATCGATGGCTTCACGAGAATGCCTGTAGCCGAGTGGAATTGCAGGCCGTATGGGGCTGCCCGTAATCACCGCGATCTTGCCGTCAGCCTTGCGCGCGATCACTCCATCGGGCGATTACCTGGCCGGCGAAGTCAAGCATCTGATCAAGGCTGGCGAACATCGCGAAGGGATCCACGATTGCCTCATCGGTACCGGACTCGGCCAAGCGCTTGAGCCTGTCAGCGACCGAATCAACAGACGTACCTGGTTCGAGGTTGATCCGCATGGCCGTCTTCAGCGTGTCGGGATCGCGGCCTGCGTCCTGCGCCGCACGACGCGCAATCCACCACAAGTGGTCGGTGACCTCGTCCTGCAGGCCCTCGACCCCGAGCCAGCCGGTGCCGCTGCGGCCCACCCGGCGCATCGCGGCCTCGCTGGCACCGCCGATCCAGATGGGCGGACCGCCCGCCTGGACCGGGCGCAGGTCTGCATGCACCGGCGGCAGCGAAAAGAACTCGCTGTCCCAGGACACCGGTGTGGTCGTCCACCACTCGTGCAGGAACGCCAACAGGTCATCGAGCATCCGCCCGCGCCGACTCCAGTCCGCGCCCCGGGCGATGTCGTGTTCGTCCTTCATCCACCCGACTCCCACGCCAACATCGAGGCGGCCTTCGCTGAGCACGTCGAGCGTGGTCAGCAGCCGGGCCAGGTGCACCGGCTCGTAGTAGAACGTGCTCAGCGTGCTGGAGTTCAGCCGCACCCGGTTGGTCGCGGTCGCGGCGACCGTCCACAGCAGCACCGGATCGAGGTAACGAGTCATCTGCGGCGGGTACGGCTGCTCTTTGCCCGGATAGGTGCTGTGCATATCGACCGGCGTGACCAGGCGATCGCCGACCCACAGCGTGTCGTAGCCAAGGTCCTCGAGACCGCGGCAGAACGCGCTCAGGCCAACGGCGCTGCTAATCGCGGGCCCGACTATCGGAATTGCGAAACCAAGCCTCATCGGGGGAATCCTCTCCGGGCAGACGATCGTCGGCCGACACCGAGATCTGGCATATCGAATGTTTTTGATGATTCATCAACGATTATTCGGACGCACGGCGCGCCTGTTCTTTCACGGCTTAGACTGGCGGTCTACTCAGCCGGAAATGGTTGCGCCGAGGGCGAAGTTGAAGTTCCCCACCCCGTGGCGGGCGAGTCCCATCACGACCAGACCCGTTCCT
Source organism: Mycobacterium sp. OTB74 (assembly GCF_029892685.1). GTDB lineage: Bacteria > Actinomycetota > Actinomycetes > Mycobacteriales > Mycobacteriaceae > Mycobacterium. The sequence goes on from NZ_JARXVD010000004.1 coordinate 62,509, forward strand.
TCCAGCCAGTGCGCCATGCTCAAGCCGCCCACATCCAGCGGGCGCAGCCCAAGGCTCTCGATGAACTCCGCCACGCTCGCCTTGGCGCGCGCGTCGTCGCCGGCGATGAAGACGTCGAGCGGCCGACCCTGGGCCAGGACAACACCGAAGATGGTGTTGAATGCCTTCACCACGCTGGCGCTGGCCGGTGCCGCTTTGGCAACTTCCTGCGCAATCGAGCTGTCATCGGGGATGGCCAGCCCGTCGGCCGCGGAATTGAAGGGGTTGCTGATGTCGACGATGACCTTGCCCGCGAGGGCATTTCCGTACTGGGTGACGACCGGAACGACATTGGCGTACAACAAGGCCACGATGACGATGTCCCCGGTCGGGACTGCGCCGAACTCCCCCGTCGTTGCGCTGCCGCCGAGAGCCTTGGCCAGGTCAGCGGCCTTGGCCTGATCGCGGCCAATAACCTCGACGGTGTTTCCGCCCGCTACCGCCAGCGAGCCGATGGCGCGGGCCATGTTCCCGGTACCGATGACGCTGATGCTGCCCATGAGATGTCCTAACTTGAGTGACGATCGAAAAGGTTGACTACTCAACATTAGTTCTGGTTTGTTGATGCGTCAACAAACCAGGTAGCATGGGGTTGATGGAACCGAACTGGCTGAGTCCTCGCGAAGACCGCGCGTGGCGGGCCTTCATGCACGCGCACCATCAGCTCGTCGTGCACCTGAACCGGGGCCTGCAGGAGTCGGGTCTGTCCGGCGCCGATTACGAGATATTGGCGGTGCTCTCGAGCCACGACGGGGACCGCATGCCCGCCCACAAGCTGTGTGCCACCTTGGACTGGGAGAAAAGCCGGGTCTCCCACCAGGTGCGGCGCATGCAGAAGGACGGGCTGATCTGCCGCGAGCCCAACCCCGACGATGCCCGCAGCACCATGATCTGCCTGCTGCCGGCCGGCCGCGCCGCCATCGAAAAGGCGGCACCCGAGCACGTCGAGGACGTGCGCCGGAACTTCATCGACCTACTGTCGCCGGCCGAGCTCGACATGCTCGCCGCCCTCAACGAACGAATCTTGCACCACCTGGCAGGCGACGACTCCCCCGCCGAAGACGAGTGACACCTCTCCCCCGGTCTGGAAACGGGAAAGTACTTGGCGCGTCCTCAGTCCGCCGGTGCCAGCACCACCGCCGAGTTCTGCCCGCCCATACCCAGCGAGGTCTTCAGGGTCAGCCCGCCGCCGATCGAGGTCGGCCCGTCAAGCAGGCGATGGTGGCCGGCGGCAACCATCGGCGGCGCCGGAATCACGCCGCGTCGGTATCCCATAGCGGCCGCGGCGACCTCGACCGCGGCTGCAGCGCCCTGGCAGTGCCCGGCCAGCGGTTTAACCGAGTAAAGCGCGGGTCGGCCGCCGAACACCTCGTCCACCAGCGCACCCTCGGCGGCATCGCACTGCGCGGTGCCGGGCCCGTGCGCGTTCACGTACGCGATGTCCCCGACCTTGACGTTCGCGGAGTCCAGCGCGGTGTGCACGCACTCGTCGATGTGCACGCGGGCCGGGTCGACGGAGGTGACATGGTGGGCGTCGTGGGTCATCGCTCCGCCCAGCACCGACGCGTACGCTCGGGCGCGCCGGTTGGTCAGCACAAACGCCACCGCCGCCTCCCCTACCGAGAAGCCACGGCTGCCTTCCTGGAACGGCCGGCACGCGTCCAACGGCTCGGTATCGACCACGGCGACTCCGAGTTTGACGAAATGCTCGACGTTCTCCGGGGTCAGCGACAGGTCGGTGGCCAGGAACACAACGTCGTCAACCATCCCGGCGTCGAGCCACATCTTGGCGGTGATCAATCCGGCGTTGCCCGATGCGCACATCGCCGAGATGTTCATCGCCGGCCCGTGGAAACCGTGCTCCTGCATCAGCATCGAGACCGGCGTCGATGGCATCAGCGCCAGATAGTCACGCACCCTGCGACTGCCGCCGTCGACCAGGTAGAACTCCCGCCAGCTTTCGATCTCAGGCAGGACCAGGGCGTGCAGGAGCCCGACCCGCCGCCCCGGCACCCAGCCACGCTCGCCGGCGTCCTCGATCGCCTCCCGGGTCACAGCGCGCATCGCCCGCGCCGAGCGGGTCGGCCCGTCCTCGACGGACCCACAGTCCGGCACCCGAGCCAGCCACGCCGAGTCCTGACCATCCGGCCCGTAGCCGGGGTACAGCGCCGCGGCCGGTTTGCCGCTGAGCAGCCCGGCCCACAGCCGTTTGCGGCCCCACCCGTATCCGGTCGCCGCGCCGATGCCCGCGATGTTCATCGCGTTTGCCATATGTCTTGTCCCCTCACTCGGTGCTGCGCTGAGCAGCACGTTGACGCCTATGCTGATATCGTCCTACCGAATTCGCCGGATAGCACTAACCAATAGATTTGGTAGCTGCCGATCCGGTGGCCGGAAAAGTCCCCGTTGCCAACGGCACCCGGTTGGGGGGATGGTAAAGGCATCTGGTAAAGACGCCGAGGTGAACGCCGGGGGGATAGTGACACATAGCGCGCCGACGACAGGATTGGTCGACAACGGCTCGGGTGACCAGCGATTCCGGGTGCTGATCGATCACAGCCCGGACGCGATCTGTGTGCACGAGGCCGGCCGCGTCGTCTATGTGAACCCGGCAGGTGTGCGGTGGATGGCGGCCGAGTCGGCTGACGAGATGGTGGGGCATCTCATCACCGAATTCGTCCATGCGGATTCGGTGCCGGGGATGCTGGCTCGACTGGCGACCCTGTGCGAACAGGGCGATGCGTCCGACCCTGCGGAGGCCGTGCTGCTGCGCTTCGACGGCGGGACGCTCGACGTCGAGGTGGTATCGATCCTCACCACGTGGGAAGGCCGGCCAGCCCATCAGGTGGTATTCCGGGATATCACCGCGCAGAAGGCAGCGCAGGCGACCATGCGCTACCAGGCCGCGCTGGTCGAGCATGTGTCCGATGCGATCATCGGTACCTCGCCAGACGGGGTCGTCACCGCCTGGAATCCGGCTGCGGAGACCATCTACCAGCGGCCAGCGGGGCAGACCCGCGGGTTGCCGATCCACGCCGCAGTCGGCGCCTCCTTGGACCCCGCGGAGATCGTGGCCGCCGGCGGAGTGCAGCACAGCACCCACTACACGCCCGACGGGCGGGCCCTGGCGATCCGGGTGTCCGCAGCGGCCATGGATTCCGGCTACGTGTTGGTCTGTTCCGACCAGACGGCGCTACGTCGCGCCGAGCAGCATTTCCAGACCGTCGTCAATTCCCTGAACCGCGGGGTATTGGTAATCGACCCAGACGACCGCATCACTTCGGTCAACCCGGCGGCACTGCGCATCCTCGGCCTGGCCGAACGTACCCCCACGACCGCCGCGGAACTGGCCGCGACGTTCTTGTCGTACGGGTTCGACGGGAAGATCGAATTCGACGGTAAGAGTCAGGTACCGGCCGAGCACCCCGTCGAGATCACCCGAAGCACCGGCCGACCGGTGCGCGACGTGCTGATCGGTGTCGACGTCTTCGGCGGACGCCGTCTATGGCTGTCGGTCAGCACCTGTCGTCTGGCTCCCTCCGACCGTAGCGACTCCGGGGTGCTTGTCACGTTTGCTGATGTGACGGCCGAGCACCTGGCCGCTGAGCGACTGCGGTACGACGCCACCCACGACACCCTCACTGCCCTGCCCAACCGGGCCTGCGTCACTGACCAGATCACCCGAGCCCTGGCCGGGATCGGCGCTGCGCCGCTGGCGGCGGTGATCTTCGTCGACCTCGACCAACTCAAATCGGTCAATGACACCTTCGGCCATCACGCCGGCGATTCAGTGATCCGGATCTGCGCCGAGCGGTTCACTGAAGTGTTGCGAGCCGGGGACACTGTCGCGCGCATCGGCGGCGATGAGTTCGTCCTCCTCATTGGCGCGCCAGCGACCGTTGACGATCTTGAGCACATCGCCCGGCGTCTCCATGCCGCTCTGGCCGTGCCGATCCGTATCGATGACCGCACCGTCGTCGGCAGCGCCAGCGCCAGCATCGGCATCGCGGTGACCCTTCCCGGAGAGACTCGAGCTGCGACCGAGATCCTCAAGCATGCCGATATCGCGATGTACGAGGCGAAAACCAGTGGCCGCGGCCAGACCCGATTCTCGGCGCACGAGGACTTGGCGGTTTGACCGCCGCACAGCGCCATCGACGCCCACCGCATCGGCCTTTCGATTCCGTCACTGTGACGCATCGCTGCCTGATTGCCCCACGGTAAGACCTCAGTCCGGCAATTGAACTCGGCTGGGTGGATAGGACCCTAATCCCTAAGGGAAAAAGTCACCATCGTAATGCAAGGTATGGCAGCCCAAGCTGGTGACGGTGCCGACCGCGGCGAACTCGCAAAGGTCGCCACACTGGCGCTCGGCGCCCTCCCCTGGACCCAGGTCTAGCTGGATACCGGCGAGCGGCGGGGATGAAATAAGTAGCCGCAGAACATCATTGCGCGATCCTGCGATCGCGCTCACGAAGACAGCGATCATTCAGAATGTGTTGCAGGTGTTGGCGACCTGTGTCAGCTCTTGGGCTTGGGGCGACCCGAGCCGATCGGCGATCAAGCCCTGCGCCTTGGGATTAACAGCCAACTGTTGGTCGACACGCTGCTGGCGCTGATCCACCGTTAGCGCCAAGAATTGCTGCAACCTGGCCTGCGCCTGGGGCCGGCTGCTCAGTAAGGAAGCCAGGTCGGGCGCTTCGGCTGCCAGCGCGGCAGTGATCTGGTTGTAAGTGCACGTGGTGGTGACCAGCGGAGCCAGCGCCGAGGTCACGTCAGCCGTCGCCGTCGCCGGCTGGATACAGAACGCTGCTGCCGTGATTGTGCTGCCGATCAACAGATTTCGGAGTCGAGATGCTGATTTCGTCATTGTGAGCCTTCCCTTGGGCGGATGCGGTGCGAGCGCTGCATGAGGACAGGCAGTGATGGCACCGTCACCAAATGCCTTGGTGCCATCACTGCCGCCGCTCTCTTTCCGCGGGACCGGGTCAGTGCCGCGGCGTGGGTGTTCGCGGCTACGGGGTCAGCGCACGAATGGGATGGGTGACCGCCCAGATCGGGTGCTCAACGTCGCCCACGTAATGCCGTACCGGATGTTCGGGACCTGACCACCAGGGACGCCATGGGTCTGCTGCGGCGACCCCCGGAACGGCCAGAGCGCCGAGCATCGACACCCCGAGTGCCCCCAGTAGTACCGCCAACCGCCTCCGTGTTCTTTTGGGCATGATGCCTCCTAAATCTGTGTAGATGCTTCTGCGATGAAATGACCTCGAACTCGTCGCCACTGGCCCGAGTTCCCCACAACTGCACCAGCTACGCCGTTTGACTGCCGTTAGGGCAGCGCCGAATTCTCAGCGGCGTGTGCGCCGCGGCCGCGGACTTGTGGCAGGCAGGTCCCGGTGTCCATACCTCACACCCGTCTAACAGGGGTTCACGGCACCATTATTCTGTGCGAGTACTTGTGGTCGAGGACGAACGCCTCCTAGCCGACACAGTCGCGTCGGGGTTACGCCGCCACGGCATGGCGGTCGATGTCACCTACGACGGCGACACGGCATTGCAAAACTGCGCCGTCAACGACTACGACGTCGTGGTGCTGGATCGCGATCTGCCAGTGACGTCCGGTGACGACGTCTGCCGGCAGCTGGTACAGGAGCAACGAACTACCAGGATCCTGATGCTCACCGCCGCGACCGAGGTCGCCGACCGGGTCGAGGGTCTCGGGCTGGGCGCCGACGATTATCTGAATAAGCCGTTCGCTTTCGCTGAACTGGTGGCCCGCGTCCAGGCCCTGGCTCGCCGATCCCGACCGGCGAGCCAGCCGGTGCTGACTAGGGGCGACATCAGCCTGGATCTGCATCGCCACACCGTCACGCGCGATGGCGCCCTCATTGACCTGTCACGCAAAGAATTCGCAGTGCTAGCCGAACTGTTGTTGGCACAGGGTGGCGTCGTGTCCGCCGAGCATCTGTTGGAGAAAGCCTGGGATGAGAATGCCGACCCATTCACTGGTGTCGTGCGCTACACCATCATGATGGTGCGCAGAAAACTCGGCGATCCAGCAGTTGTCGAAACACTTCCCGGTGCGGGGTACCGCATCTCATGATCCGCTGGCCCCAATCGACTATCCGAACCCGACTCACCGTGCTGTACGCGGGCACGTTCTTCGCTGCCGGTGCCCTACTGGTGGCCCTGATGTATTTCTACCTTCGCCAGGAGTTGGCCAACAGCCCAGGTAGCAGTGCTCTGGCTGCGGCGCACGACTTCCTGGCTACGCACCGAATACGCAACCATCCGTTCGTCGATGACGTCGTTGAGGTGCTGTCGGTGCAGGCTGAAGAGCGACGACGAGAGCTGCTCGATTCGGTGCTCGCGTGGTCGCTCGGCTTTCTGGTTGTCATCGGTATCGTCTCGGCCGGCTGCGGTTGGCTCCTTGCCGGCCGCGCGCTGCGACCGCTGCAGGAGGTCACCGCCGCCGCGCGGCGGGTTGCCGACCGCAACTTGCACGAGCGCATCTCGTTGGACGGGCCGGCCGACGAAATCAAAGAACTGGCCGACACGTTCAACGCCATGCTCGAACGGTTGGATCGCGCATTCGATAGCCAACACCGATTCGTGGCCAATGCATCACACGAATTGCGCACCCCGCTGGCCATCAATCGGACCCTGATCGAGGTTGCCCTCGAAGATCCGGACGTGCCGGATGCGACGCGGCACCTGGGCGCGACGCTCCTTCAAGTGAACCGCCGGCACGAGCGCCTCATCGGCGGACTGCTGATGCTGGCCACCAGCGAACAAGGAGTTTCCCGACCCACCCCGGTGGACTTCGCCGAATGCGGGCGCCGAGCCGCGGACACCGCCGCAGACATGGCCCAGCGTCACGGCGTGCAGATCACCAGCGAATTTCAACCAGCGCACGTGATGGGCGACCAGGAGCTGCTGGATCGGCTGGCCCAGAACCTCGTCGACAACGCCATCCGTTACAGCCCTCCAGAAGGAGGATGGGCCCGGATCGCGGTGTGGGCCACCGACCGTACCGCGACGCTGGTGATCGAAAACAACGGAGCGATAATCCCCGCGGAAGCGGTTGATGCGCTCTTCGAGCCGTTTCGCCGGTTGACCCCGCATGAGCGCATGGCCGATCCGGGAGGCGGATCCGGGCTGGGGCTGTCGATCGTGCGCGCCATCACCGCCGCCCACGGCGGCACCGCGAGTGCAGCGGCGCGAGCCGGTGGTGGCCTCATGGTCACCGTCAGGATTCCCACGTGCGAACCAACGGATTGACGATTTCTGCTTCAGGCGTGCTGTTCGGCGGCGGCCCGTATCCCGTTGTCCGCCATCATGCGCCGCCTACTCTTGCTCCAGCCGACAGAGGCGGTAGCGTCTGAGTGGTACGTGGCAAGGAGTCGGCACGATGTCCATGACGACGCATTCGGCCGGGCGGCGGCCCGCGGCATGGTTTGTGTCGATCAGCGCGCTGCTGTTGATGACTGTCGGCTGCGATGCAGAATCGAATCAGCAGACCGCCGCGGATGATTCGGTGACAATGTTGCCGGTTCCAGGAAACATTCCGCCATTCCCGTTGCCCAGCGACATTCCGCCGGTACCGTTGCCGAGTGCCGTCCCTAGCGTGCACATGCCGAGCGACATTCCGAAGGTTGAACTTCCAGCTGACGTTCCGCACGTTGAACTGCCCGCCGACATTCCGCAGATTCCACTACCATCCGATATTCCGCCGATCCCCTTTCCGTAATCTCCACGGCTGCAATATAATCCGTCGCCGTGACGAATTATTCTGCGGCTAAGGGTGTTTGAGTAACGGTAGGCATTGAGCAACCTCATGCCCGCCGCATGGCGTCCAGCAGTTCTCGCAATCCGTTCACGGAGTGGGCCGCGAGTAGCTGATCGCAGAACGGCAGTGCTGCCGCCATCGCACCGGCCAGCGGTTCAAACCCTGGCCTGGCGGCGCGTGGGTTGACCCACACCACCATCGCCGCACGGCGTCGCAGTCGCGCCATCGCGTGAGACAGCACCGCAGGTGGATCAGCGTCCCACCCGTCAGAAGCGATAACCACCACCGCACCCCGCAGCGCGTTGCCGTGCTGGGCGCTCAGCATCTCCGCGATCGACCGGCCGATGTGAGTGCCGCCGTATCGGTCGACCACCTTCTCGTTGGCCCGCGCCAGCGCCATCTCGGCCGAGCGGTGCGACAACGCCGGCGTCAACCGGGTCAGGCTGGTGGCGAACGCGAACACCTCCGGGCGTATCCCCTTGCGCCGCAAAGCAGCTGCGCGCATCAGGTGTAAGTACACCGACGCATAGGGCTGCATGGAACCACTCACGTCGCACAGCAGCACCACCCGGCGGGGACGACTGCGCAGTCGCGTGCGAGTCAGCCGAATCGGTTCCCAACCAGTGGTCCTGGACATACGCAAGGTCTGCCGCAGGTCAATCCGCCGCCCGGTGTGATGAGATTCGCGGCGCAGCGTGCGCCGTCTCGGCCAGTATGTCTGCGACCTCTCCAACCACACTCCGATGCGGTGCAGATCCTCGGCGTCGAACCGGTCGAACGGCTCATCGGCACGCACGGCCAACCGGCTGGGCAAGAGATCCGGCAGCAAAGTGCCCGCGGACGGATCGTCGGAAGCGATGAGTGAGGCGGGTCTGGTGGTCCAGGGCAGGCCTTCTCCCTCGGCTGCGCTGCCTTCTACAGACGATGAGGCGCGTGCCGGCTCGACAGCGTTGATGTGTTGTCGTTTCAGCCCGGGCGGATCGAATCCCAGTACGGCATGGGCGAAGACTGCATCGAATACGGTGTCGAAGGCGGGCAGGTCGTCGGCGTTGCTCACCAGCGTTAGCCGCGCCGCCCAGTACAGGGGGCCGCGTTCAGTGGGCGCCAGCACACGCATTGCCTGCACCAACGCTGCCGAAGCAACAGGCGGCACCGTCACTCCCACTGAGCGCAGCCTGTCGACCAGAGCGACCGCGAACGCCGCTAGGTCGACTCCACGCAGCAGCAGTGGACCTGTCATCGCGACGCGCGCAACGCCTTTCGGGCCCTGCGGCGCCGGCTCGCCGTGACCAGCAGCACTGCCACCAGCAACGCGATAGCAACCACCGGCCCATATTTCTTGAGTGCGCCGCCGCCTGCCAGCTCCAACAGATTTATCGGCGGCGGTTCGGGAGCAGGACGCAGCGGCGCACCGGAAACCACTGGCTCAGATGCCGGCCGTGACCCATCTCCGTCGACGGTATGCAGCGCTGGGGCCGGCTCGTTGCCGGCGGCGAGTTTCGCCTCCAGCGACTCCACAAACTGCCCGAGCAGCTTCTCCGAAACCTGTTGCAACATACCGCTGCCGAACTGGGCCAGCTTGCCCACAATCTTCAGATCGGTGTCGACGGTGACCCGGGTTGCCTCGCCACCATCATGCAATTGCGCAGTGACGGTGGCTGCTGCGTTGCCGGTGCCCCGACTCTCCTTGCCCTTGGCGTCGATGACGGCGCGGTGCTGGTCGCGGTCCTGCTCGACGAAGTGCACCTTGCCGTTGAACTCGCTGGTCACCGGGCCGACCTTGACCTTCACCTTGCCCAGCACATCGTCGCCGTCGTGGCCGGTCATCTGCGCCCCCGGCATCAGCGGGATGATCTGCTCGAAATCAGTGAGCAGATTCCAGGCCTCCTCGATCGGCGCACTGACGGTGAATTCGTTGGCAATCTTCATGTGGGGGTTCCTCTCATTTCCATCAGTGCGTCGTGCAGCAGTCCGAGATCATCGGGAGTCTTGGCCAGTGCGCCCAAGCCGGCCAGAGCGGCAGGATCGACCAGATCGCCCGCACCGAGCGCGACCAGAGCGGCCACCCAGTCGATCGTCTCGGCGATCCCAGGCGGCTTGTCCAGATCCAAATCGCGGACGGTACCGACGAATTGGGCGGCCCGCTCGATCAAAGCATCGGTGGCCCCAGGCACTGTACGGCGCACGATCGCCACAGCTCGCTCGCGGTGCGGGTACTCGATCCAGTGGTACAGACACCGCCGACGCAACGCATCGTGCAGGTCGCGACTACGGTTGGACGTCAGCACCACGATCGGTGGTTGCTGTGCGACGAACGTACCGAGTTCAGGCACGGTGACTGCAGCCTCGCCGAGGAATTCCAGCAGCAGCGCCTCGAATTCGTCGTCAGCACGGTCGATTTCGTCGACCAGCAGCACTGGTGCAGAATCGCCGCGGTACCGCACACAATGCAGGATCGGGCGATCGATCAGATACGTCTCGGTGTACAGGTCCGCCTCATTGATATCGCCGCCGCGAGCCTCGGCCAGCCGAATGGACAACAGCTGTCGCTGATAATTCCAGTCGTACAGAGCCTCGGAGGCAGTGAGCCCTTCATAGCATTGAAGCCGCACAAGTTGTGTATTCAAAACGGCAGCAAGGGTTTTCGCGGCTGTCGTTTTGCCGACGCCGGGTTCGCCCTCCAGTAGCAGTGGACGGCCCAGGGTGACGGCCAGATAGACCGCAGTTGCGGTGCCTTCGTCCAGCAGGTAATCGTGCGCGTCGAAGCGCCGCACCACATCATCGACGCCGGTGAACCCGGTCACGATGTCGCCGCCAGCAGGCGTTGGTAGTCGTCCCAGGTGTCGACGTCCGGCGGAACGGTGCCCGACAGGGCGACCTCAACCACGGGGTGGCGCCCTGATTCGATCAGCTTCCACACTCCTTTGTCGCCATGCAATGCCCGCACGTCGTCGAAGACGTTGCGGCCCAACCAGAACGGGTGCCCGACCCCGTCGATGTAGCAGCCCACGGCGATCGCTGTACTGGAGCTCGAACTCAGCAGCTGCTGCACTGCGCTCGGTTGCACACCGGGTTGATCGCCCAGCAGTAGCACTATGCCTGCTGCGCCGGAGCGCACCGCGCCCAATGCCGCACGGAGCGACGTCGAACAACCGGTAGCTGCCGCATCAGCGACCACAACGTCGGTACCAGTCAGGTCGACCTCGGCGCGGATAGCGTCAGCCGCACCGCCAAGTGTGACGATCAGCTGGTCGAATCCGCACTGCCGGGCGACATCCAGTGTCGCGCCCAGCAGCGTGCCGTCGCGGTACGGCAGCAGTTGTTTCGGGGTGCCCAGGCGTCTCGATGAGCCGGCCGCGAGCACCACCCCGACCAGAGGGTCAGCAGTCATGTGCTGCGCAGTGATGTTCGGCGGCGGTGACCGGTACTGGCGCGGTGCCGCCCTTCGGCACTGCGAGGCCACCGATCCTGATGCCCTGGATGACCTCGGACACAATGGAAACCGCTATCTCGGCAGGTGTTCGGGCGCCAATCTCCAGCCCGACTGGGGTGTGCACGCGGAGGCGTTCGGCATCGGTCAAGCCCATGCCGTCTAGGACGGACGCACCTCGTACGCGGCTGGCCACCAGTCCGATATAGCCCACGCCGGCGTCCAAGGCGGCCCGGATGGCCTCCGCCTCGGGGCCACCCAGGTTGGCGATCACCACCGCAGTGGTATCGGACAGGTCAGCGTCACCGGGCGCCTCCAGCCGACGGACGTCGTACCCCAGCATCCCGCACATATCGACCAGCGCATCGGCAATCGGTGTTGCACCGCAGATTTGCACAAGGGGCGCGGGCACCTGCGGCGCCAAAAAGATCTCCAGCGCACCACCGGACAGGCACGGATTGACCACTACACAAGCGCCCGGCGCCTCCGGGAAATGCACGTCGCCGTCGGGCAGGACGCGTAGCAGCACACTCTCGCCGGCCTGCAGTGCACCTAGCGCCGCTTTACGGACGGAATTCTGCGCGCATTCTCCCCCGACGAACCCCTCAATGGTGCCGTCGGACAACAAGATCGCCTGATCACCGGGGTGCGCCGATGTGGGCTGCTGGGCCCGGACCACCGTGGCGTGCACGAACGGAGTCCGGGCGAGCCGCAGCTGCCTTGCGCGTTCGTCCATGGTCATTGCCGGCACATGCTCCTCGCTCAGATCGGTGGGGTCGCGCGGCCCTGCATGGCCTCCCATACCCGCGACGGTGTGAGCGGCATGTCCGCATGTCGAACTCCGAAGGGCGCCAAGGCATCCACGACGGCGTTCACGACGGCCGGCGGCGACCCCACGGTGGCGGACTCCCCCACCCCCTTCGCGCCGATCGGGTGATGCGGCGAGGGCGTGACGGTGTGTCCGGTCTCAAAGTGCGGCACTTCCATCGCGGTGGGGATCAGGTAGTCCATCAGCGAACCGCCGAGGCAGTTGCCCTCTTCGTCGAATCCGATGAACTCCATTAGCGCCATCCCGATGCCGTCGGTGACGCCACCGTGCACCTGGCCCTCGATGATCATCGGGTTGATCCGGGTGCCGCAGTCGTCGACAGCCAGGAAGCGCCGTACCTTGACCACGGCGGTGCCCGGATCGATATCGACCACGCAGAAATAGGCACCGTATGGGTAGGTGAGATTCTCTGGGTTGTAACAGATTTGGGCGTCCAGCCCGCCTTCCAGCCCCTCGGGCAAATCTCCGGCACCGTGGGCCCGCATCGCGATGTCCTGGATGGTTACCGAGGCGGTCGGGTCACCCTTGACGTGGAAACTGCCCTTGTCCCACTCCAAGTCTGCGACCGATGCCTCCAGCATGCCCGAGGCGATGATCTTGGCTTTGTCGCGAACCTTGCGAGCGACAAGCGCGGCGGCCGCGCCTGAAACCGGCGTGGAGCGGCTGCCGTAGGTGCCGAGCCCGAACGGTGTTTGGTCGGTGTCTCCGTGCACCACGTCGATATCGTCGGGCGGGATTCCCAGTTCCTCGGCGACGATCTGCGCGAACGTCGTCTCGTGGCCCTGGCCCTGGGTCTGAACACTCAAGCGCACCACGGCTTTTCCGGTCGGGTGCACGCGCAGTTCACAGCCATCGGCCATGCCCAGCCCGAGGATGTCCATATCCTTGCGCGGCCCTGCGCCCACTGCTTCGGTGAAGAACGACATACCGATGCCCATGAGTTCGCCGCGTGCGCGCTTCTCCTGCTGTTCGGCCCGCAACGCGTCGTAGCCGATCATATCCATGGCGAGCCGCATGGTGGTCTCATAGTCACCCGAGTCGTACACCCACCCGGTCTTCGACTTATACGGGAATTGCTCTGGCTTCAACAGGTTTCGCAGCCGTAGCTGGGCGGGATCCATCTTCAGCTCGAATGCCAGGCAGTCCACCAGGCGCTCCACGAAGTACACCGCTTCGGTGATTCGGAACGAACAGGCGTAAGCAACCCCTCCGGGTGCTTTGTTGGTGTAGACCGCTGTCATGTGGCAGTAGGCAGCCTCGATGTCGTAGCTGCCGGTGAATACGCCGAAGAATCCGGCGGGGTATTTCACCGGGGCTGCAGTGCCGTTGAATGCACCGTGGTCCGCGAGCACGTGGGAGCGGATCGCCAGGATCTTTCCGTCCTTGGTCGCGGCGATCTCACCGACCATGATGTAGTCGCGAGCAAAGCCGGTACTGGTCAAGTTCTCGCTGCGGTCCTCCATCCACTTGACCGGCTTGCCCAGCAGCAATGATCCGACGATGGCGCATACATAGCCCGGGTAGATCGGCACCTTGTTGCCGAACCCGCCGCCGATATCCGGTGAGATGACCCTGATCTTGTGTTCGGGCAGACCTGCGACCAATGCGTAAAGGGTTCGGTGTGCGTGTGGGGCCTGACTCGTCGACCACAACGTGAGCTTGCCGCTGACTGGATCCAGATCGGCGACCGCGCCACACGTCTCCATCGGTGCGGGATGCACTCGGGGATAGACGATTTCCTGTTTGACGATCACATCGGCCTTGGTGAATGCGGCCTCGGTTGCCGCGGCGTCGCCGGTCTCCCAGTCGAAGCAGTGGTTGTCGGTCTTGCCGTCAAGATCGGTGCGGATCACCGGAGCGTCGGCGTCCAGAGCGTGACGGACGTCGACTACGGGGTCGACGGGCTCATAGTCCACGTCGATGAGTTCGAGGGCGTCGCGGGCAGAGTAGCGGTCCTCGGCGACGACGAACGCCACCTCCTGGCCCTGGAATCGCACCTTGTCGGTGGCCAGCACAGCCTGCACATCATTGGACAGCGTCGGCATCCAGGCCAGGCCCTTTTCGGCGAGATCCGCGCCGGTGACGACCGCCTTCACCTTCGGATGTGCCTGTGCCGCAGAGATATCGATTCCTTTGATCACCGCGTGCGCGTACGGCGAGCGCAGGATCGCCAGGTGCAGCATGCCGGGCAGTTTCACGTCGTCGACGTAGTTACCCCGACCGCGGATGAACCGAGGATCCTCCTTGCGCAGCATGCGGCCATGTCCACATGGCTTCTTGTCGTTATCGGCTACATCTTCCGGTGCCGGCGTCCGCGCGTCGGTGGCGGTCATGCGGTCACCTCCTCAGGCTGCGCAGCCTGGGCGCGAGCGGCCCACTGCACCGACCGGACGATGGTGGTGTAGCCGGTACAACGACAGATCTGGCCTGAAATGGCCTCGCGGATCTCGGCTTCAGTGGGGTCGGGGTTGCGGTTGAGCAGCGCTCTGGCAGTAATCATCATTCCTGGAGTGCAGAACCCACATTGCAGACCGTGGCACTGCATGAATCCCTCCTGCACGGGATCCAGCTTGCCGTCGACCTCCAGGCCCTCGACGGTGCGGATCGCATGGCCAGAGGCCATTGCCGCCAGCATGGTGCAGGATTTCACCGGCTCACCGTCGACCTCCACGACGCAAGTCCCGCAATTGGATGTGTCACAGCCCCAGTGGGTTCCAGTGAGCCCGAGCTGGTCGCGCAGGAAGTGCACCAGCAACATACGGGGCTCGATCTCGGCGGAGACCGGTTCACCGTTGACGGTCATGGTTACCTGCATGGTCAGTTCCCCTGTGGTGCCGGTGCGGTGCGTACCCGGTCGGCCGAGGTGCGCAGTGTGCGAATGGTCAATTCGGCCGCGAGATGCCTTTTGTAGTCGGCTGTTCCGCGGATGTCGGTGACTGGTTCGCAGGCCTGCGCAGCCAGCCGTCCCGCCTCGGTGAAGGTCTCCTCGGAGGCGGGCTTGCCGATCATGGCGTTAGCCAGCGCGGCGAGCGCCTCGTTGTCGGCATTCACTGCCGTCAAGCCGACTCTGCCCGCGGCGATCAGTTCTCCGTCCAGGGTGAGCTGTGTGCCGGCCGCAGTAACTGCCCAATCGCCGACTCGCCGCTCCACCTTGGCGTATGCACTGGACGTGTTGTGCCGCACAGGGATCCGCACCTCGGTCAGAATCTCGTTGTGCGCCAGAGATGTTTCATAGGGGCCCTGCAGGAAATTATCGATGGCGATAGTCCGGTCACCGGAGGGCCCGCGGGCCACGCACTCCGCCGACAGCACGGTGCACACAGTGGTGAGGTCCTCGGCCGGGTCGGCTTGACACAGCGACCCGCCGAGCGTGCCCCGGTTGCGCACCACCGGGTCGGCGATCACCCGTTCCGCGTCGGCGAAAATCGGGCACACCCCCAGCAATGCGGTGGATTCGAGCACCTCGCGGTGGCGAGCCATCGCGCCGATTCGAACCAATGTCGGCTCGACGATTAGGTACCCGAGGGTGTCGTGCAGGTCGTTGATATCGATCAGATATTCGGGATTGGCGATGCGCAGTTTCATCATCGGCAGCAGGCTGTGACCGCCGGCGACTATCCTGGCATCTTCCCCCAAACGGTCCAGCAGGCCGACCACGTGGTCGACACTGGTGGCGCGCTCATATTCGAACGGTCCCGGAACTTGCATGTGACTGACCTCACAAATTGGGGCTGAAGCACCAATCGTCGGCCGGGTTGACTGCGGCGTCAATGCCGAGTTAAGGAATCACTTAAGTCACTCTGTTTGTCCTGGTCATGGTGGATGCGACCGCCGACGTCGGCCAGCGGACGACCCCCGCCGCCCCAGCGCCGCGCAATGATCTCTGCCGCGATCGACACCGCAGTCTCAGCCGGCGTACGAGCACCCAGGTCCAGCCCGATGGGGCTGGCCAACCGGCTCAACTCGGTATCAGTGAGCCCGCACTCGCGGAGTCGTTGCAGCCGATCGGCATGGGTGCGGCGCGAGCCCATCGCACCGACATAGGCCAGCTGAGGCAGCCGAAGCGCCACGTCGAGCAGCGGCACATCGAACTTCGGATCGTGAGTCAGAACGCACACGACAGTTCGTTCATCGAGTGCGCCGGCTTCGGCCTGTGCAGCGAGATATCGGTGTGGCCAGTCCACCACCACCTCGTCGGCGCTGGCGAAACGCGCTCGAGTTGCGAAGGTCGACCGGGCGTCACAGACCGTGACGTGGTAGCCGAGGAAAGAGCCCTGAGCGGCGACCGCGGCCGCGAAATCGATGGCGCCGAACACCAGCATGCGTGGCCGAGGCGCATGGCTCGCGATAAACACCTCGAGTCCTTCACCGCGGCGCTGGCCGTCCGGTCCGTAGGTAAGCACAGCGCTGCGCCCCGACTCCAGCATGCCAAGGCCGTCATCGAACACCGCGGCATCGATGCGATCCGAGCCGAGCGAGCCGGTATATCCGCCGGGCCGCAGAATCAGCCTGCGTCCCACCCGGTCCGGGTCGAGATGGGCGATCACGGTCGCGGTGGCGACCGGTCGCTGCCCCACGATGTCTTCGGCGACCGCCTCCAGCTCGGGAAAAGTGTTGCGCGACATCGGCTCTACGAAGATATCGATAGTGCCGCCACAGGTCAGGCCTACCGAGAAGGCATCGTCGTCGCTCACCCCGTAACGCTCCAGGACTGGGATGCCGGAAGCGATAACTTCAGTGGCGAGCTCGTAGACCGCTCCCTCCACACAACCGCCGGACACCGAGCCGCTCACCACACCATCGGGCGCAACGACCATCGTCGCACCGGGCTGGCGCGGTGCGGAGGCGAACGTGCGCACGACTGTCGCGACACCCGCGGTTTGGCCGGATCGCCAAATCGCGATGGTGTCGCCGAGCACATCCCGCATAAATCCCAAAGTAGGCTGATTTTCGTGACTCCGGCACAACTTCGGGCCTACTCTGCGGTTGTCCGGCTGGGTTCGGTACATTCCGCGGCCGGTGAACTCGGCATGTCCGATGCCGGGGTTTCGATGCATATCGCCCAGCTGCGCAAAGAGCTCGATGATCCGCTTTTCACCCGGACCGCTGCCGGGTTGGCGTTTACTCCAGGCGGTTTGCGGCTGGCCAGCCGGGCGGTGGAGATCCTGGGCTTACAACAGCAGACCGCCATTGAAGTGACTGAGGCCGCGCGTGGCCGGCGGCTGCTGCGGATCGCCGCGTCCAGTGCATTCGCCGAGCATGCCGCCCCGGGATTGATCGAGCTGTTCTCCTCGCGCGCCGACGATCTTTCAGTCGAGTTGAGCGTGCACCCCGCAAGTAGATTCGCCTATCTGATCGAATCGCGTGCTGTCGACATTGCATTGGGGCCCACGCTGGACCATCCCGACGGCGCGATCGTGGTGCGACCCTTCCTGAAATACCAGATCATCGCGGTGACGACACCCGACAGCCCACTCGGGTCGGGGACTGCGAACCCGGCCGCGCTGCGGGAACACCAGTGGATGCTGGGTCCGTCGGCGGGGAGTGTCGACGGCGAGATCGGCACCATGCTGCGCAATCTGGCCATACCGGAGTCCCAGCAGCGGATCTTCCAGAGCGATGCAGCGGCGCTCGAGGAAGTGCAACGGGTCAACGGAGTCACTTTGACCATCGGGTTCGCGGTCGCCAAGGATCTTTCCTCCGGGCGGCTGGTCCAGATCAAGGGACCGGGTCTACAAGTTCCGGGCGAATGGTCGGCATCAACATTGCCGCCGGCAGCTCGGCAACCGGCGGTGTCGGAACTGGTTCGATTCATCACCACGCCCCGGTGCACTCAGGCGATGATCCGGGGCACCGGCGTCGAGGTCACCCGCTTCCGGCCGAAAGTCCATGTGACGCTGTGGAGTTAGTGCGGTCGATCAGCGCGGCCACCCGTCTACCTGCATCTATTGACGAAGCGTAAATGGTAGAGTCGCACGCTGTGGCCAAAAGCGTGCGAACGCCCTCCCGGCGTTGGATAGATCTGGCGGAGCTGCAGCGTAATGCAGTGACCACAGCAGCTGTGGAACTTGTTGCGGCGGGGGTTATTCCGCTCAAGGTTGCCGACCTGGCCGACCGTGCCGGGATCACGCGGCCCACCTTCTACAAATACTTCCCCACCTTGGGTTCGGCTGTATTGCTCACGGCGCGGAACCTTTTGGCGGACCTCGATGCCTATGTAGAGCCGCGCATGCCCAAGAACACCAACGGCAGAGAAAAGCTTCTTACCCGCTTTGAACTCAGCTTCCAGTACGCGCGATCCCACCCGGAGATGACCAGATTCTTCAGCTACTACGACTTCTCATTCCGCGAGCAAGGACTGTCCGGCGATGAGGATGCCGAACGGGGCGCGATCTCCCATGGGGCCGGCGATCCGTTCCTGGCACTGTTCAAGGACGGGCAGAATGATGGTTCGATCGATCCGTCGTTACCCACCGACGTGACGTATCTGGCGCTGGTCACCTCCATGACGGGTACGGGCCAACGACTCCTCATCGAGACCAGTTGGACCACCGGTTCTGATCGACGGGCAGCCGGCGTTCACCGGGCGATGATCGATGTCTGGCGAAAGGCGCTGTCCCCAGCGCAGGCCTGAGCCCGCACCTGCAGTTCAGCGCTATGTGGTTGCGGCTAAAGGTGTTTAGGAATGCCCGTCGCCTTGGAGAAGATCGCATCGGTGATCGCCGAGGGAAGAATTCGGGTGTAGGCGTGTGCCTTTGAGCCCTTGCCGACCAGGTAGCGCGCCCGTGGTCGCTTGTCGGTCAGTGCGCGCTCGATCGCCACTGTGATCTCTTCCGGCGATGAGATCACGCCATCCATGAGGTCGATCGCCTTATGCATGCCGGCGGTGTGCTTGGCATAGAGCACCTGGTGTTCGGGTGTCATCTTCGCGACGTTCTCGTCGTGCTGCTGGTGGGAATCCTTGCTCATATCGGTATCGATCTGGCCCGGCTCAATGAGGCTGACCCTGATACCCCAGGGGCGCAGTTCATTTCGCAGAGAGTCGCCGATCGCTTCGAGTGCGAATTTGGATGCACCGTAGGCACCGAGCGACGGCGTCGCAACCCGCCCGCTGGTGGACGAGATGAAAACTATGCGGCCCTTGGCCTTTCGGATCGGCGGAAGAACTGTCTGCGTGACGGCCGTGCCACCGATGACGTTGACCTCCAGCTGCCATCGCAGATCGTCGATCGCCAGCGTCTCGATAGGCCCACCGACCGCCACGCCCGCGTTGTTGACCAGTGCGTCGAGCCGGTCCGGCAACTGCGTTGTGAGCTTGGCCAGGTGCTCGCTGTTCGTGATGTCCAGGATGACGGGCGTGATTCCGGCGTGCGCGGCCATCTGCTGGGCGTCGGCGTCCGTGCGCACGCAGGCATAGACATGCCAGCCGGTGGATGCCAGCTTCAGGGCGGCGGTCTTGCCGAGGCCCCTGCCGGCTCCGGTGATCAGAACCGTGGGGCTGCCGTGGACGGTGGTCGAGCGTGAACGGGCCATGCCTGAATCCAATCCTATCCATTAACACTATGTCAATGGTAACGTCGGCACCGGCGGCGTGGAATCGCCTTCGCGGCAACGAATCCGGAGTAGTCGACATGAATCAGCATCACCCCGAGCTGGGCTTCTACCTGCTTGGTGGGCAGCCCACCAGCGCCCGGGTTGCTCTCACCGAGGTGCGGGAAGCCGAAGAGATGGGCCTTGGCACCGCGTTCATCTCCGAGCGGTACAACCTCAAAGAAGTGGGTGCGTTGTCCGGTGCCACCGGTGCGGTAACCGAGAAAATCCGCATCCACGTAGCGGCCACCAACCACAACACGCGCCATCCGATGGTTACCGCCGGCATGGCTCGAACACTGCAGAGCGTCACCGACGGCCGTTTCGTTCTAGGTTTGGCTCGCGGGGTCACGCTGATGCAGGACGTGTACGGCATGGCTCACATCACTACCGCGCAGATGGAGGATTTCGTCGGCATCATGCGGCGGATGTTCCACGGCGAAACCATCCTCGGCCACGACGGTCCGGCCGGTTCCTGGCCTGTGCTCCAACTCGACACGACGCTTGACGAACATCTTCCGATGAGCCTGGTTGCCCTAGGCCCTAACTCGCTCAAACTCGGTGGCAGATGTTTCGACGAAGTCATCCTGCATACTTATTTCAGCGATGCAGCCACCGAGCGCTGTGTGCGCATCGTGAAAGAGTCCGCCGAGAAAGCCGGCCGGAACCCAGACACTGTGCGCGTCTGGTCCTGCTTCGCGACCATTGGTGACCACATCCCCGAACCGCTCCGAATCAAGAAGTCGATCGGCCGGCTGGCCACCTACCTCCAGGGGTACGGGGACCTGATGGTCAGCATCAACCAGTGGGATCCAGCAGTACTGGCCCGCTTTCGATCAGATCCTGTAGTGCAGAACATCCCGGGATCGATCGACGGCATCGGCACGCCAGAACAACTCGAGCACATAGCCACGTTGTTGCCCGACGAATGGCTCGAGGCCAGCGCAACCGGTACACCCGAACAATGCGCCGCCGCCATACGCCATCAGCTTGAACTCGGCTGTGACGGTGTCATCATGCACGGGACCACACCCACCGAATTCGCACCGATTGTGAAGGCGTACGCCCGATGAGCGACAGCACCGATACTCCCCCGGTTTTCGACAACAGCAGGCTCGCGGACTGGCTGATTGCCACCGTCAACCCTTCGATTGCCGATCTCACCGTCGGACGGATGGGCGGCGGAAACTCAAGTGGTGCCTGGAAACTCGACTTCCGCACAGCTGACGGGCCCGCAAACCTGGTGCTGAAAACAACCACGGAGTCAGGCCTGGTCTTCGATTGCGACGCATCTCGCGAAGGCAGAATCATCAAAGCTGCCAAGCAAGTCGGTGCTCCACTTCCCAGTATCGTTGCCATCGACGACACCGGCGCAGTCCTGGGCCAACCGTGTTTCGTCATGGAACTTGTTGACGGGCGCACAGTACCCGAGAGCACCCCGGCAAGCTTCCACGGCGACGGCTGGTTCCGTGACGCCAGCGCCGAAGTTCAACAGGCTGTGTGGTGGTCTTTCATCGACCGGCTGGCGCAGTTGCATTCAGTGGACACAGATTCCGTTCCTGCGCACTACGTGGAATCCGGAGTCGTCGACATGCTCAACTACTGGCGCCGGTCCCTGCTCGATGCCGCGCCCACAGAACTCGTGCCACGCCAGCTCGCCGTCATCGACTGGTTGGCGACCCACATACCTGACGACGCCAATGACAAACCGGCCTTGTGCATGGGTGATGCCCGCCTTGGCAATGCGCTGCTCAACGGGAACGAAGCCACCACGCTGGTGGACTTTGAGGTTGCCTACATCGGCAATCCGGCCGCCGATATCGGCTATTGCCTGATGCAGGAGTCTTTTACGCGGCTGCTCACCGATCGGCCGGCAACAGGACTTCCCTCACCTGAACAGACCTGGGACCGATGGGAGCAGCTGACCCGCCGTACAACCCGCGACCGCGAATATTGGACGGCGTTCGGTGCCACCATCCTGTGCGTCACGGGTACCCGCGCGATGCTCAAGTGGGGTGTACCTGTAGAGGCAGTCGAGAGCGCGAATATCGTTGTACAGGAATGGGAAGCGCTCATAGAACGCGCTGCGCACTGACGTCTCCTGGCTTTAAGGCTCCTGGGTCATAGCCTCTTGAGTCCTCGGATGACCTTGTTGAAGGTTGGGATCGTCATCATCGCGTTGCGGGCGCTCGGCTGCATCGGGCCGAAGTTGACCACCACGATGTGTCGTACTCCGTGGTCGCGCCATACTGCGGCTTGGTCGAGTACATCGTTGACGTTGCCGTGCAGCATCATGCCCTTGACCACATCCAGTGGTACCTGGGCCGTCTTTTGCAGGATGCTCTGTTCATCGAGCGTGAACGCGGAGAGGTCTTGCATTCCCGAGAAGTCGTCGCCCATAGGATGCGCCGCGCCGTAGTGCGCGAAGAACTCTGCCGGTGCCACGAAAGCCCACGCTTTGGCGATGATCGAATCCATTGCGGCTTCGGCATCTTCGCGTTTGGGTGCCGCCACGACGGGAATCCAGAATGCCGGCGTGATGGACATCGGGTCACGTCCCGCATCCGACGCGGTGTTACGAATAATCTCCAGTCGCGCTGCGTAGTCTTCCGGCCGGTGGGCGAATCCGGGGAACCATGCGTCGCCGTACCTGCCGGTTGCTCTCAGCATGCGCGGGCCATGCGCCGCGATCCAGATCTCGGGCCACTTACCCTTGTAAGGCGGTAGGTCGAACAGTGCATCGCGCAGCGGGAAAAACGCCGAATCACGGTTTACCAGTTGGCCATTGGAATACCAGAGGGCACGGATCGTTGCTAGTGCCTCCTCGAAGCGCGCCACCGGCTTTGACCAGTCGACGCCGTATGGCTCGTTGCCTACACGTTCACCTGGCCCGATACCCAGTATTGTTCGCCCACGAGTCATCAGATTGAGGGTGGCTGCCGCCTGCGCAGTCACCGCGGGATGCCGTTTGCCGGTGTCGGTGACCCCGATGCCCAACCGAATACGGTTGAAACGGCGACGGGCGGCAATGCTGCCGAGCAGCGTCCACGCCTCAAGCGCGGCATCCGGAGACTTCAGCAGCCGCGCGGCTGAGGTGTATTTCGGGTCCCAAAGGGGCCGAGGCGTCTGACCGTTGATGTGGTCCGGTATCCAATACGTATCAATACGATTGGCCACCGCGCTGAGGTAACTTGCTCGGCTGAACGCATCCGCGCGTCCCCGCGCGGCCATCACCGAGTCCATCAATCCGACGTGCATGTCTACCCGTCCAGACGGCTGTTTGGGATCGTCCGGTCAGTCATCTGCACTCCGTAGCGGGTCAAGCGACGTCTCCACGCGCGTCTCGTAGGCCTGGCGGGCGCCGCGATCCACAGTGAGGAAAGCGTGGTCGGAGCCGACTCGCGCGTTGAGCCACCGCCGACTCTTCGGACCCATCATCGACATCAGTGGAGCGATGAATCTCATCGAATACGGCACCACCACATGGGTTTTCGGGTGTTCGAGCACTTTCACGACTGCCCGGGCGATCTCATCCGGGGAGACCACCTTGCTACCGGAGGGAGTCTTGGTTCCGGCGATGA
The DNA here is from genome assembly GCF_029892685.1 of Mycobacterium sp. OTB74. Lineage (GTDB taxonomy): Bacteria > Actinomycetota > Actinomycetes > Mycobacteriales > Mycobacteriaceae > Mycobacterium. Next base: position 85,770 of record NZ_JARXVD010000004.1, read on the forward strand.
GCTCGGTAGCGGTGAACGGCGGCATGACCACGCTGACTTGCACTCCCTGCGGAGCGAATTCATCTGCCAGCGCTGTAGATAGTCCGACGACGGCTGCCTTGGTGCCCGCATAAACGACCTGGCCGGGGACCGGCACGGCGCCGGCCAGCGACGCGATGTTGATGATGTGGCCACCGTGCTGTGCCAGCATGTGCGGCAGCACCAGACGGCAACCGGTTAGCACGCCGCAAAAATTAACTTCGACTGCAGCACGGATCGATTGCTCGGACTGCTCCAGGTAAGGGCCGATCGGCATCACCCCTGCGTTGTTGATCAACACATCAACCCGCCCACCCGCATCGGCGACGGTCTGCTCAATAAAGTTCGAAAAAGATTGCGGATCAGCAACATCCAATGGGTGTGCGGTTACTCTGCCGGGGCGGGCCAGTTCGGCCGTGGCAGAGTCCAACGCAGCAATATCCCGGTCACCGATGACCACCGTCGCGCCTCGGTCGAGAAGAGCCCGTGCGATGGCCAGCCCGATTCCTCTCGCTGCGCCGGTGATGGCTACGGTCTTGCCGTCAATCGCGTTCATTGTTGAATCCTGCCCGTGTCGACGCGTACAAGTGCCTGCAGACGGGACGCCGCGACGAACAGCTCGCCAGGGCTGCGGCCCAGGCAGACGTTGGTGGGTAGCGCACCGTCCGGCAGCGCCACGCTGTCGACGCGCTCCCCCGTCGTGCTGATGAGGTCGAGACGGTGCCCGCCGGTCAGCGCGACCCATGACCCGCCGTCGGCGCAGACAGCCATGCCGTCGGGCCAGCCATTCTCGAAAGTGTGGAGCACAGAACCGGTTCCCAGGCTGCCGTCGCTGCCGACCGGGTACTGCCAGAGTTGCGCACCGCAGGTGGTCGTCACCATCAGGTTGTGAAAGTCGGGGCTGAAGCCCAGGCCATTGATGAAGATGGGGCCATCAGCCAGTACCAACTCCTTTGCACCGCTGACGGTGTCGACAGCCCACACCCAGCCCTTGTGGTCCGGGTTGGGATTGAAGAAGTCGATCTCGGCCCGGGTGTCGGTGACCCAGAGTCGCCCATCGGGACCGAATACCAGGTCATTGGGCGCATCCATGCCCGCAGTCAGATACTCCACCCTGCCGTCCCGGATCACCTGCACGCCGGGCTCGGCAGCGCCGCTAGCTCCGAAGATCCCACCGTTCTGGGCGATGTACATGGTGCCGTCCGGGGAGACGACGAGGCCATTGGCGCCGCCGCCGGTGACAATCTTCTCCGTCGCACCGCCGCCGAGGTCCACGACGTACACGCACCCATGGCTGATCGAGGTCACTGCGATCCGACCGTCCGGTAGCAAAGCGGGCCCTTCGGTGAATCCCAGTCCGTCGGCGAGCACATCGGTCATCGCTGAACCTTCTTCTGTTGTGCAGGTGAATAATTCGGCTTGCTCAGAATGAACAATGGAGTGCTGTGATACTGCAGTCTCACACCACACGGCGGTGCGGCTTGGGGGTTTTCGCCCGCGAACCCTCTGATCGCGACGATGAGGCCGCTTCCTGACGTACTCCGGCCAGAATCCACTGGACGGACATCGGGAAGTTCTTCTCGATCAGGGCTGATTCGGCCGTTGATTCGCGAGAGGGCTTCAGCTGGTGCGCGCCGCGCACCTCGACAATCGAATGATTGATCGTCAGGTTGACCAGAGCGCGGCAACATTCGACAGCCAATTTCTCCGGAATCCCTTCGCGCAGTGTGGCTTCGACGAGCTCGTTGACATAATCCATGATCGCGCCGCGGTCGTCGACGGTCATCAGTTCGGTGAGATACGGATGCGCGTACAGCGCATCGCGTAGCGACAGACACCATTGCAGCGCGGTCGCCTCCCATTGCTCGCGCTCGTGGAAATCCAACCGCAGTTGTGAGAAATGCTGGGCTACCAATGCCCGGATCAGTTCGTCGCGGGAACCGACCTGCTGATACAGCGTGCGGGTGGAGATCTTCAGGTCCGCCGCCAGTCGGCGGGTCGTCAGAGCGGCCGAACCCTCTGCGTCCAGCAGTTCCAGGGCGCGGGTGTAGATCACTTCGACCGGGATCAGTGGCTTTGCCATCGTTGGATGGTACGTCCGCGCGCCGGCTCAGCCGCTGATCAGATCGGGTGCTTTCCACAGCGGGAACACCCGCTCCGGATCGCACACTTCTTCGACGATCCATTTGCACATCCGCCGCACCGGCTCCATGGCGTCCTGTGGGATGGTGAAGTTGACGCTCGCCGCAAACCCCAAGGAAGTGAGCCGCTGCGCACCGAATAGTGGAAGCCTATCCCGCAGTTGCAGTTTCAGAGATTCCGGGTAGATACCGATGGTTTGGGTGTAGGCATTGACGGCGTCGGTCACCTTCTCGATGGAGCCCACCGGAACGATATTGGCGACCCGGCCCGACAAGAGTGTCGAGTACGGCACGGCTTCGTCGAGCTGCGAGACGACGATGGCACCCTCGGCCTGCTCGCCGCCGTAGACCCGGTACCAGTCATCGGTGAGCCGGGAACCCTCGATGTGCTCGAGCAGGGTGCGGTTGACCACCTTGGGTTTGGTGCTGATGAATTCCGGCAGTGACACCATGGCCTGGTACATCAACTCGCCCAGCTTGTTTGCCTTCTCCAAGCCCGCGTCGTCGGTTCCGCTGAGCACGTAGATCACTCGCGCGTTGACGCAGCCCTCCTGATTTCCTGCACCCACGTCGCAGGCGGCTCGCTGGGCCACCTCCTTCAGAGTGTCCTCGTCATCGAAGGCTTCCGGACCAATGATGGTGGCACTGCGCTTGGGATCGAGGGCTATCAATTCCAGACCCGGCTGAATGTATTTGGTGACGTGCTTGACCGACGCCAGACCACCCCAGGCGACGATCTTCTCGACGTATTCGGGCTTGTAGAGCTGTGCTTCGACGGCTTCGTCGCCGCCTTTCCAGTAGGCGACCGCCAGGTGTTTGGTGACCGGGTGATCCGGAGCGATGTCGGCCAGGGTGCGGGCGATGGCCAACGCGGTCAGCGGATCGTTGGAGGGGGCCTTGATGATGGCGTCACTGCGGGTAATCGCGTTGCGCAGCACCGTGATACCGGCGACCAGCCCGCCGTTTCCCGCAGGCACGTGCAGGGTACGGGCGCCGAACGCACGAATCCGGATCTCCCGGCCGTCCAGAAGCTGTTGGGGCACCCAGCCTTCCAAGTAGTCGACCCCAACTTGCCTGTCCGCCAGCTCGCGCATCGAATTCCGGGTGAACATCGCCGGCAGCGCCACATATCCGGTACGCAGGATGGATTCGGCCATCGGGTTGGAGACCAGGCACGCCTGGAAGGCTTCCTGCATGTAGCCGTTGTGCTCGAACGCCAGCGCCTGCCCGAGTTCAGTCAGCACGTCGAGGATCTCGTCGAGAGACACCATGTACAGATCGGACATGTCCAACGGGTCAGCCAGCGGTAGCCGATGGGCGTGTTTCACCGGATCCGGCGCAGCGAAGCTGTGGTCGAGCCGAGTCGCGAACGGAACCAGATCGTCGGTGATCAACTCACCGCGCACAAACATCGGGACGGTGAACGTGCTCATGCTGTACCTCTTCCGTTGATCCGCTCCGCAAGCTTCGCGGATGCTAAGAAGTCGATGGCCTCGTTCTGCACCTCATGCGTTGCCGCACAAGAGATCTTGTCGTCGTCACCGTCCTTCTTCTCGGAGAACCGCATGATCGAATGCTCCAGCGCGACAGTGGAGCGTCCACACGGGCACGGCGTCGCCCAGTTGATGGTGACCTCGTCGCCGGTAATCACCCCGCCCCAATGGCTCTGATTGATGACGTCGTAGACCGCGAACCGTCCGGTCTGCGTTCCGGTGCGTGGCATCGGCTCCGAGGTCTCCGGATCGAGGATGTACGGGATCACCCACGGCTGGATGTGATATCGGCCCTCCTCGCAGGCGAAGTGGACGCCATTGTGTTCGGAGAACGAGTAGCCCTCCTGGATGCGCACGCCGCCATAGAACTCGCGGATGACGTCCATGTATCCCTCGGGCAGCACCTGCCCCTTGGCGCCGCCTCCGGTCAGGATGGCGGAGTTCGGTGTGAAGTCCGCGCGGCCGCCCTCGGCCAGTCCGGCAGCGGCGAGGTTGTACATCAGGTTGTAGGTGTTGGTCATGAACACCCGCTTGCCGCGCAGTTCATTGGTCAGCCGCGCGATGAACTCCGGGACCTCGGTCATCTGGCGCATCTGCAAGGCCACGAACTCGTCCTTGCGGGCGGCCAGCTTCGGCGGCAGTTGCAGCCGGTCCAGCTCACCGCGAGAGGCGGCCAGGCGCATCTTGTTGGCCAGGAACATCAGGTCGGTGTCCATGGCACCGGAATACAGTGCGTGGAAACGGCCTTCGTCGCCGCCGGTGAACTCCCGCTTGATCCACGGCACCATCCGGGTCATCCCGAACCGGCCCTCGCTGAAGTTCGGCCAGATCACATCGACCACCGGGTTCAGTTCGTCTTCGGTCGGTTCGGTGCCGAAGTGCTGGAAGACCATCATCTTCCAGATTCGCATGCCCTGCACCGTGATCGGCTCGTCCTTCGGGATGAAAGAGAACGTGCCAGTGGTCCCCGAAGATGTCACCAGCTGCAGCGGCGTCTGCGCTTCGAGGCGCTCCAGCCACTCGTCAATCGACTCGCACCCCTGCGTGTCCACCCCGGACAGGTCGTAGGCGGTGAGCTTGCCCAGCCACTTGGTCATCAGGTCCCAGCGGTTGTTGTCAATCAACGCCGCCGGATAGGACTTGTACGCGGTGTGCGAGAACATCAGCGGCACCATGTCCTCGAACTTGTCAACGGACGTCACTCCGAGCCGGTCGGCGAGCTTGCGCACCATCTCGATCTGCTCACGATGCTCCCCGAAGCGCTCGATCATGGCCTGGCGCTGCATCTCCTCAAGTTCCTCACGGGGGACGCTGTGCATCTTCGTCACGGATTCTTCGAAGTAGTCCAGCGGCCGGTCCATGAAGGTCCGAAGTGCTGTGTCTGCCATGCGTCATCTCCCTCGTCTGTTACTGATGATGCAGATAAGAAACCATCGGTGTTTTAACCGTAGCGTGAATGTGACGCCAAGCACAAGGGGGTGATCAGGTGCCGGCTTCCAAAGCGGCTCTTGTGGCGCGGGCCACGTGCTGCTAAGAAAATCATTGTGGTTTTAACGCATAAAGCTGGGCCACGGGAAGATTCGGGCGCCACGCACCACATAGAAACGGGAGTTCGGCCATGACCGCCAACATCATCGACGCGACAGCGGCCGACGGCCCGGGGATCCTCGCCGATCCGACTGCCTACACCGATCCGCGCCGGCTCAAGACCGCTCTCGCCAGGCTGCGCGCGACCACGCCGGTGGCGCTGGTCGAGGCCCCCGACTACCGCCCGTTCTGGGCGATCACCAAACACGCCGACGTGCTCGAGGTCGAGCGAGCCAACGACGTATTCATCAACGGACCGCGGCCGGTACTGATGCGCGCAGAGCAGGAAGAGATGCAGGCTGCGGCGGGCGTCGCCACGCTGATCCACATGGACGACCCGCGGCACCGGGACATCCGCGCTATCGGGGCCAACTGGTTCCGGCCCAAGGCCATGCGTAAATTGGCTGATCGGGCCGCGGAATTGGCCAAGCGGTTCGTCGACGTCATGCTCGCCGAAGGACCCGAATGCGACTTCGTGCAGCAGGTAGCGGTGAACTACCCGCTGTACATGATCATGTCCCTGCTGGGCATCCCCGAATCCGACTTCAGCTTCATGCTGCGGCTCACCCAAGAGCTCGTCGGATCGGAGGATTCCGAATTCCAGCGCAGCGCCACAGACGAAGAACAGATGACGGCGCTGCTGGAGATGTTCCAGTACTTCACCGCGTTGACGGCATCGCGCCGGGATAACCCAACCGAAGATCTGGCCTCGGCGATCGCGAACGCGACCATTGACGGCGAACCGATGTCCGACCTGGACACGGTGTCGTACTACCTCATTGTCGCCACAGCCGGTCACGACACCACAAGCGCTGTCATCTCCGGGGGCATGCAGGCACTCATGGAACACCCTCAGCAACGGCTCCGACTGAAGGCGGACATGGGCCTGATGCCCACGGCTGTCGAGGAGATGATTCGGTGGGTCACCCCGGTCACCGGGATGATGCGCACCGCGACCACCGACACCACTGTGCGCGGCGTGCCGATTGCCGCAGGAGAATCCGTTCTGCTGTCATATGTTTCGGCCAACCACGACGAAGAGGTGTTCACCGCACCGGACACCTTCGACGTTGGCCGCGACCCGAACAAACACCTCTCATTCGGCCACGGCGTGCACTTCTGCCTCGGTGCAGCGCTGGCCCGGCTGGAGATCACCAGCTTCTTCTCCGAGTTGGTCCCGCGGCTGGAATCGATCGAAGCGATGGGCTCGCCCGAGCTCACCGCGACCACGTTCGTCGGCGGCCTCAAACATCTGCCTATTCGTTACTCCTTGAAATGAGCACGCCGATGACGGAGTGCCTGCGGGTCGAACAACACGGCGCGGTGCGGGTAGTGACCATCGACCGGCCAGAAGCCAAGAACGCCATGCACGGCCCATTGCGCAGCGCACTGCGTGTCGCGATGGCGGAAGCCGACCGCGACGACGCAGTAAAGGCGGTCGTATTGACCGGGACCGACCCCGTGTTCAGCGCCGGGGTGGATTTCAAACAACTCGAACGGGGACCCGGCGAGACAGGCAGCCCGCTGGACCTCACCCCGGCCGGTGCGATACGGGCCGTGCGCAAACCCGTCATCGCTGCTGTCAACGGCGCCTGCGTATCTGGGGCACTGGAAGTCGCGTTGAGTAGCTCGTTCATCGTCGCTTCCGAACGCGCGCGCTTTGCCGATACCCATGCCCTTCTTGGGGTTGTTCCGACCTGGGGGCTGACCGCGCTGCTGCCCCGGGCGGTGGGAGTACGCAAAGCGCGGGAGATGTCAGTCACCGGCGCCTTTGTCGATGCGGCCGAAGCGCTGCGCATCGGTCTGGTCAACCACGTTGTGGACCATGACGAATTGCTGCCGTTCACCATTTCGCTTGCTCAACGGATACCGGCCAACAGCGCGGTCACCGAGACGCTCAGCCTCTACGACCGCGGACAGGATCTGACGTTGGCAGCGGCTCTATCGCTCGAAACCACCAGCAGTATCGGACGAAAGTACGACCTGGCGGCATTCACCGCGGCAGGAAGCAAGACGGCGGCCAGCCAGCGGGAAACCAAGACACCGGAGGAGAATTCGTGACAACAGGACGCTTCGCCGGACGCCGAGCCGTGGTCACCGGCGCCAGTCGCGGGATCGGCGCCGGCATCGCTCAGCGCTTGGCTGCCGAGGGCGCCGACGTCGTGCTTGTGGCCCGCACGCTGGAGGCCACCGACGGTGTGACCGGCAGCCTTCGTGAAACCCAGGCGGTCTGCGACAAGTACGGAACCACAGTCGGGTCGGTGGTCGCCGACATCGCCGACGATGCCGAACGCGCCCAGGTGATCCGGCAAGCTGTCGAGATTCTCGGCGGTCCGATAGACATCCTCGTCAACAACGCCGCCGCCTCGGCGTCCTACCCCATCACCGAAATTACCGCGGCCCAACAGCGACTTGCCTACGCGTGCAACGTCATCGCGCCGCTGTGCCTGGCACACGATGTCATTCCAGGAATGCGCGAAGCGGGTGCCGGCTGGATCGTCAACCTGACCAGTGTCGGCGCCACCTTCATCGAAGGACCGCCGTTCTACCTGGGGCCGCAGGGCTCGCGGATGGAGGTCTATGGCGCTACCAAGGCCGCACTGAACCGCACCACCGCTGGACTGGCAGGCGATGTCTACGGTAGCGGTATTCGCGTCAATGCGGTCGGCCCGCGCATCGCGGTCATGAGCGAGGGCTTCGCCGAGCTCATGGGCGACTCGCTGCCCGCCGAGTTCTTCGAATCTGTGGAAGAAATCGTGGAAGCCGTTGTTGCGCTGTGTGATTGCGACACTGAAACCACCGGAAAGATGCTGTACAGCCTGGACCTCATCGAAAAATGGGGACTGGAAGTCCGCCGCCTGGACGGAACCACCCGCGAGTCATAAATACCCCAATCGACAGGAGCTCGCATGAACCTTCGCCGCCAGCTGTGCTTCGGCGTCGACGCACCAGAACAGGCGGCGTGGCCGCAATGGCATATCTCCGCATGGCTGACCATCCCCACCGAACTGCGACGAAACGAACTCCAGATCCTGGTTCACGGGGCGGGCTCTGATCACCGGTATTGGGACTGGCCGCTGGAAGCCGAGCGCTACTCGTACGTCGAATGGGCCGCGCAACGCGGCATCGCCACGCTCAACATCGACCGGATCGGCTGCGGACACAGTTCCTATCCTCCCGGCGCCGAGATCGACGTCGCAGCGCACGTCCACACCCTCAGTCAGATCGTGCGGGATATCCGAGCCGGCCGATCTGGCATTCCGTCCATTGAACGTGTTGTCCTCGTTGGACATTCGATGGGATCGGTGGTCTGCGGAGCTACCGCCGCGGTGTGTGCCGACGTGGACGCGGTGGTGCTCACCGGCTACCTTCCGGTCGACGGAACGCCGGCAATGGGCGATGACTTGTTCGACTATGCCTTTGTGTCGGCTCTGGAGGGACTACCTCAGTTGCAGGGCATCGTGGATGACGAATACCTTGTTCCCCGAGCAGATCTCGGAGTGGAACAGTTGCGGTACTGGGCAGCCCAGACCGATCCCGCTATGCCGGCATTCGATTCGTTGATCAAGGGAGCCGCCACCAAAGCCGAGCTTTCCGATGCGGCAGTGGCCGGTCCGGGTATTCGCGCCATAGCCACGCCTGCACTGGGCCTGATCGGCCAGCACGACGCGTTACTGATCGACCAGTCACTCGGCGAAACCGATACTCACGACACTGTCCGCCGCGTGGCACAAGGCATCGGACCAAACTTCGATTTCGCGGTGATTCCCGACGCCGGCCACATGCTCAATCTCCAACGCAATGCGCAAGATTGCTTCGTCGCGATGGATGACTGGCTGTCCCGATAATCGCAGCCGCGACGGCCAGTTGCTAGCGCATCGTGTGCGCGAACTGTCGATGGGGATGCACGCCGAAAAGCTCACGGTAAGAAGGCGGTTGGCGTCCCTCCTCGTCGACGATGTTGTACTGGCGGGCCATTTCGGCGCCAATCAGTGTCTGACCGCTGAGAGCCATTAGTTCAGGATCGTGGTACAGCGCCCAGATCACATGACCAGTCAATTCAGGGGTTTCCGCAGTGTCGAGGATGTGCCCGAACTTCTGTGGATTCGACGCGACAATGGACCGGACGCGGTCGGTCAGCAGAGATCCCATCCAGATCGATAATGCGGCGATGCCGAATTCTTTGAAGTCGTATGCCATGTCGGCGGCCATCTTGTCGACCGCGGCCTTCGGTACACCGTAGGCGGGGCCGAACGCGTAGTGCACCGCGCCTGAGGATGAAGTGAAAACCACCAATCCATTTCTCTGTGGGAGCATCAGCGGTGCAGCCAGCACGGTGGCGACGTAGCTGCTGCGAACTCCGACGTCGAGGGTGTCCATGACGTTGAGGGGCTCTTCCCAGAATTTAGTGCGGCCCATCATCTCGTCGCGGATCACGGCCGCGTTGTTGACCAGGATATCGATGTGGCCCTGCTCTTTTCGGATCTGGTCGAACAACGCGCAGACCTGATCGTCATCGCTGTGATCGACGCGCACCGCGATGCCTCGGCCACCGGCGGCGGTGACCCGTTCGGCGGTCTCGTAGATGGTTCCGGGCAGCGCCGAGTCGCCAGGCTTCTCACTGCGCCCAGTCACGTAGACGCTGGCGCCGTGGCTACCCAGAGCGTGCGCTATCCCGGCCCCTGCTCCCCTACTGGCCCCCGTGACCACCGCCACCAGAGGGATATTGGTCGCGCTCATCAGAACAGCTCGTCGTATCGGTCCATCAGGCCGGCGATGTCATCGTCAATGGTCAGTTGCAACGAGCCGAACATTCGTGCCAGTGCGTCATAGCCGCACACCGTGAAGATCAGGTCGAGCATCTGCTGGTTGTCCAGCTCTGTCGCCAGCGTCTGCCAGGTCGCCTCGGAGATCGCGCCCGGATCGATAAGCTCGTCGGTGGCGCGTAACATGGCGGCCTCCAATGGGTTCCAGAATGGTGCATCCGGACCGTAAGCGATCCGCCCGATCTCCTCGTCGGTCAATCCCGCGTCGCGCGCGACGAACAGATGTTGAGCCCACTCGTAGCCGCACTTGCGCACAGCTGCCACCCGCATGACTAGCAGTTCGCGGTGTCTCTCAGTGAGCGTCGTGCCGAGCAGCAGGTGGCCATTGAATGTGAAGTACGCCCGGGCCAACTCCGGATGGTGAGCCATGGCGCCCAGCACGTGCAGCGCTTTGGGTCGGTCGGTGGTGGGCAGCGGTTCGTGGCGGGGGTTGGGAGGACGCAGAGCAGACAGCGCCTCGCGCATCTCCGGTGGGAAATCGCGGGGTTTGAGAGGTTCGATGCGTGCCATGTCAGCCGATGGTCCTTCCGCCGTTGACGCCGATGATTTGTCCGGTGATGTAGCCCGCTTCATCGCGGACCAGGTACGCGCACGCGGCGGCGATGTCCTCGGGTCGGCCTACCCGCCGCACCGGTGTGGTCGCCGCCGTCGCCTCGACACCAGGGCCGAGCAGTCCCCGTTCCTCGGTGCGGCGCAGCATCGGGGTGTCGATGAAGCCCGGAGGGATTGTATTGACCGTGATTCCGCGCGGGCCGAGTTCTTGAGCGAGCGCTTTGGTGAATCCGACGACTCCGGCCTTGGCCGCCGAATAGTGGGTCATTCGCGGGTTACCGGTCTGTGCGCTAGAAGACGAAATGTTGACGATGCGGCCCCAATTGGCGTCGATCATGTGGGGCACGACCGCCTGACAGCAGTCGAAAGTTCCAGTCAGGTTGACGGCCAGGATCTTTCGCCAGCTTTCGGCGCTGATGTGGAGGAACTTCTCGAAGCCGTCCAGCCCTGCGCTGTTGACCAAGATCGTTGGTGGTCCAAGGGTCTCAACCACGTCGGCCACGGCGCTGTCGATACGGGCGCGGTCAGTGACGTCGACTGGTAGGCCGAGTGCGCGCCCACCGTCGGCCTTGATCGCGTCTGCAGCGACCGCGGCAGCCTTCCCGTCGAGATCGAAGATCGCCACCGCCGCGCCTTCGGCCGAAAGTCGTTGCGCGATGGCCAATCCGATACCGGATGCTCCGCCGGTCACGATGGCTGTAGGTGCAACCGGCCATGCCGGTAGTGCGCTCACGCGATGGCTTCCTCTCCGACCAAAGTGGTGCGGTGCATCAGCCGGCGGGAAGTCGGTTCGTACGGGATGGCGCGGTGCAGCATTCCGGTGTTGTCCCACACCACAAGATCGCCAACAGCCCAATGGTGATGGAGTACGAATTGCGGTTGGGTGGACCAGTCAAGGATCTCATCGAGGAAGGCTCGACTCTGCTCGTGGTCCATCCCGACGATATCGCCGGCGGTCGCTCCAATCAGTAGCGATTTGCGCCCATCGCGGTGCTTCCACACCAGCGGGTGCTCACGGGACGGTGCGCGGTCCCATTTTTCGCGCTGCTCGGCCGTCGGATCAGGGTTCAGCAGCAACTGTGATGCCGCCACGCTATGCACCACTCGGTACTTCTCGTATGCGGTCTTCTTGTCGGCGGGCAGCGCGTCGAATGCGGCGTAAGTGTTGGCGAATTCGGTGTCTCCGCCATCGTCGGCAACCTCGCGTGCTGTCAGCAGGGTGGCCTTCTGGGGGACCTCGTCGATGAGTCCGTCGGTGTGCCAGAAGATGGTGCTGCGCCGCAATCCAGCAAGTGCACTCTTGGACGGGTCCATGCTGACCGGTGAGATCTCCGGATAGTCGGGATGCCCACCAGCAGAGGCGATTACGACCTCGCCGAGCAACCGGCTGAAGGTGACCAGGTCGGCGTCTCCGATGTGCGCCTCACGGTAGACGACGACACCGTGATCTGCCAGCAGCCGCTTGCACTGCTCGGCGGTGTCCGCGGTGGTGAAGTCGGCACTGTTCAGCCCGTTGACTTGCACACCGATCGAGGTGGAGATGGGAGTGATGGTGGCGCTCATGATGTGTTCCTTCGGGACGACTCGGGGCGCTTGGACATGGTGATTCCCGCACAGGCCGTGAGGATTTCAATGCTCACGCTGGCGTGAACTCCAGGTGCAGGTCGGACAGACCACGGATGATGTAGGTCGGGTCATACCGGTATTTTCGGGCTCCGGCCGGGCCGTGGTGTTCCGAGGAGATTGTCAGGGTGCTGGTGCGGGTCAGGAAGCGTTCGATGGTGACCCGGCCTTCGGCCCGGGCCAGTGGGCCGCCCGGGCAGGAATGCACGCCTCGTCCGAAAGCGATGTGCTCGCGCACATTTTCCCGGTCCAGGCGGAAGGTGTCCGGTTCCGGGAATCGCTGCGGGTCACGGTTGGATGCACCTGGGTGCAGCATGATGGTGGTGCCCGCTGCGATGTCGACCCCGCCGACCCGAGTGCTCTTCTGCGTCATCCGGAAGTCACTCATCGTCGGGCTTTCCATGCGCAGCACCTCTTCAATGAAGTCGGGCACGCGGCGCATGTCGGCACGAAGCTCGTTCTGTACCAACTGGTTATCGGCGAGGATGCGCAGTGAAGATCCCATCAGCCGTGCCGAGGTGTCCTGGCCGGCGCCGAACAAGAACGTCGCAAGTCGCACGACCGCCTCGACATCCGGAAGTGACCCGTCAGGGTACGTGGAGGTGGCCAGAGCCGTGAGCACATCATCACGAGGTTCACGGCGGCGGTCCTCGATGTAGCCACTGAACGTCTCGTACATGTACTCAAGTGGATTGTCGGGCAGTGGGGACTCCGACCCGACCGCCGCGACGTGCTGACCGGTGAAAATCTTCCGGAAGTGTTCGCGATCAGCGGCCGGGATACCGAGCAGATCCGCAATCACCATGGTGGTGAACGGTTTTCCGTAATCGGCAACCAGCTCGCAGCGCCCGCCATCCAGGAAGGAATCCAAGCAGGCGTCGGCCAGCCCAACCATCTCGGCCTCGTTCTCCTTGAGCCGCTTGGGCGTCAGCAACCGCCTCAACAGGCTGCGCTCGTCCTGGTGCGCAGAGCCGTCCTTGGTAACCATGAATTCGTTGAAAACCCAGTGTTCACGGTTGCTCTGCACCAGTTCGGTGATGTCGTCGGCGCCCGCCTCGACCGGAAACGGTGGGAAAGGTCCGCCCATCGCGTTGCACGACGAAAACGCTGCGTCGTTGCGGTACACCTCAACAGCCTCGTCATAGCCGGTGACGGCGAGCACGCCCGGCTGAGTTATCCGATGGATCGGGCACTTCGCACGCAACGCATCGAAGTACGCGTACGGGTCGCTGATCACAGATTCGTCGGTGAAGATGTCGGATTCCTCGATCCGACTGGTGTCCGTCTGCTCAGTCACTGCGGTGCCTTTCATCCTCGGTGGTCGAGGGGCGATCTTGAATATTTACTTAGGCGATCGCCTAGTAGAATGTAGGCTTATGCCTAGCACCCGGGCGCCATCAACGTCAAGGGTGGAGGCGCGGGTAACCAGCGAGCGTAGGACGGACCACACCATGGCCACACCGAATCAGGCCGGCAAACGCGATACCGGTATGCGCGAGAAGATTCTCGACGCGTGTGCCGAGGTCATGCTTACTGAGGGATATGCCGCGGCGACCTCGCGGCGCATCGCGGAAAAGGCAGGTGTTCAGAGGGCGTTGGTCTACTACTACTTCCCCGCCATGGACGATCTGTACCTGGCGGTGCTACGGCGAGGCACCGATGCCAGCCTGAAAACTCAGCGCAACGCATTGACCTCCGACAAGCCATTGCATGCGTTGTGGGACTTGACTGTTGACCCTCGTGGCGCCGGCCTGTTGATGGAATTCATGGCCTTGGGAAACCATCGCAAGGACATCCGTGCCGAGCTTGCTGGGGGCGCGGAGAAGTTCCGGGAAGCCCAGGTCGCTGCGCTGACCTTCATTCTTCGCGACCACGATGGCACCGCATTGCCGGCCGAGGTGGTTTCCGTCCTCATCGCGGCTGTCGGACGGCTCATTGTCTTGGAGGCGGCCATGGGCATCACCACTGGCCACGACAAGACACTGGAGTTGGTCAGCAACTACCTCGACGATTACGAAATGCCAGACTCGCGCGTTGAAGCCGGCGAGTAGTGGGCATCATCGTCAGCTTATCTAGGCGTGTGCATAGGATCGAAACTTGCCGTCGCTGGGCTGCTATCGGGTTCAGCACGGCGTATCCGGCGGATCAGGACATAGTTGACAACCGGAACGAGCAACTCCACTGCAATCATCAGGATGTAGAACCAGTTTGGCGGGCCGGTAACCGCCCAGGAGAGTAAACGAACGAGGCCGCCAGCGAAGAAGATCGCGCCGAGAAGATTCGCGACCCGCCCCCGCTGCGTGATACTCGCTGCGCACCAGACGAACATGAGTCCGTAGCAGGTGAACAACAAGGCGTAGAACCGCAAATCGGAATCGACAGTGGCGTTGACCGGTCCGCCCCCGATGATGGTTGCGGACCCAAACAGAAGATGCGCCAATCCAATTCCGGCACAGATGAGCCCGAACGCGGTCAGCCAAATTTCGGTGGTTCGCTTCATCTGGACCGCTATTAGACTTCATCTAATAAGTCGAGATTACTCGGCGCGGGAGTGGGAAGTCAACCATCACGAGTATCTACCATGAAGCCATGTCCAGCCGTCGGCGCCTCAGCCCTGAGCAACGCCGGGACGAGTTGATGGACATAGGTGCCACCTTGTTTACCAAGCGTGCCTACGAAGACGTCACCATGGAGGACGTTGCTCGACAGGCGAATACCTCGCGCGCGCTGGTGTATCACTACTTCCCGAGTAAACCTGAGTTTTTCGCGGCGATTTGGAAGCGGGCACACGACCGCCTGTTGTCCGCTGTGAATTTCGAAGGTGCTAGTTCGGTGCGCGACAGTGTGGCCATTGCACTTGAGGCCTACCTCAGCTTCTATGAGGCTCATGTAGCGCTGGTCGTGATCGCGAATCGGAGCTCGATCGCAACCGACCCCGTGTTACGCATACCGATCGCCGAGAGCATGCGCGCACTGTGCGAGCGCTTGCTCGAGGCCAGCGGTATCGCCGGCCATGCCCGCAACATCGCGGCAGTGGCACTGGCGGGTTGGATCGCCTTCGTCAGGGAAGTGACCGTTGAATGGCTTCTGGATCAACGGATATCGAGGGTTGAAACATTGGATTTGTGCCTGGCCGTGCTAGACGTAACGCTCGGCTCTTACATTTTATCTGGGGTTGGAATCACATGTGCATCGTTGTTCCCGATCAGGTGATTCGGTATGACTTTGCCTTAGAGGGAACGGTGTAAGTTCTGGGTGTTTCCGCTAAGGGGTTGGTTCGCATGGCCGCACTGGCTCGGGTGGTCTGTTTCGTTGGCGGGCTGGCGTCCAACGCGTACCGGCGCTGCGGGTTAGGTCGTTTCGGTTTTGTGGGCGGTGAGGCGTTCGACAAGGCCGAGTTTGAAGCGTTGTGCCTGTTCGATGTCGAGGCCGACGGTGCGGATCTGGTTGAGAGGTCGGCGCCGGAAGTGTTCCCCGCCCAGTGGCACGGTGAACACTTCCAGGAGGCGTTGGATGAGTCGTATTGGTGCCGAGCTGCTTTCGATGTGATCGACCAGGATGAGGCGTCCTCCGGGGCGCAACACTCGGGTCATTTCCCGCAGGGCCTGCTTGTGGTCGGGTATGGCGCAGAGCCCGAAGGTGCACACGACGGTGTCGAACGAGTCGTCAGCGAAGGGCAGGTGGTGGGCGTCGGCTTGTTGCAGGGTGGCTGCACGGTTGAGTTCGGCGGCGCGGCCCCGGGCGATATCGAGCATCGCCTCGCTCCAGTCGATGCCGGTCAGCGTGACGTCATCGGGGTAGGCGTCCAGGTTGAGTCCGGTGCCGACGGCCACCTCTAGTGCGGAGCCGGTGGCTTGTCCGCAGGCCCATTGGCGGGAGTCGCCGAATAGGTGTCGGTCGAAGAAGCCCATTTCTTTGTCGTAGGTGCGGGATTTCTTGTCCCAGTATCGGTTCCAGCGTGCCGCATGGTCGGCGGAACGGGCCATGACGGATCCTTTCTGCAGGGAGTCAGTCGCAGCATGTGTCGCTGCAGCTGGCGGGATTCTTTTCGGTGGTGGTTGGGGGTGCGGGGCAGCAGGTGTGGCCGCGCCAAGCTTGGCGACCTTCGTAGGCGGCCACGAGTGCGAGGACGAGGGCGGCGAGCGGATCGGCCCAGCTCCAGCCGAACAGGCTGTTGAGGACCAAGCCGGCCAGAACCACCGCCGACAGGTAGGTGCACAGCAGGGTCTGCTTCGAGTCGGCGACCGCGGAGCGGGAGCCGAGTTCACGGCCCGCGCGGCGCTGCGCCCAGGACAGCACCGGCATGATGACCAGACTTGCCGCGGTCAGTGCGATCCCGACCGCCGAATGCCGGGCCTCTGCAGCCCCGGCCAGTGACCTGATCGATTCGATCGTCACGTACCCGGCTAGTGCGAAGAACGACAACGCAATGACCCGAAGTGCGGCTCGTTCTCTGGCTTCAGGGTTGGAGCCAGAGAACTGCCAGGCCACTGCGGCGGCGGAGGAGACTTCGATCACCGAGTCCAGACCGAATCCGATCAATGCTGTCGAACCCGCCCTGACGCCGGCGCTGATCGCGACGATCGCCTCGATCACGTTGTAGGTGATGGTCGCTGCCACAAACCAGCGGATCTGTCGGTGTAGCGCCGCGCGGCGCGCGGGTGTCAGGACGGTGCTGCTGATCTCGGCGGCCATCAGCAGCACCCCTCGTTCACGGCGTCTGGGCACAGCCCGGATTCGGTGGCCAGCACCACAGTCAGGAGGTCGTCGAGTGCGTGTGCCAGTTTCGGGTCGGCAAGCTCGTAGCGGGTACGCCGACCTTCCGGCACCGCTACCACCAGGCCGCATCCCCGTAGGCACGCTAGATGGTTGGACATGCGCTGACGGGATACCCCAGCCGCCTCGGCCAGATCGGCCGGGTATCCGGGGCTGTCTTTGAGTGCCAACAGGATTCGCGATCGAGTCTGATCAGACAGGGCATGACCGAAGCGGGCCAGCACCTCAACATGGCGTAGTGTCTGCATTCCCAAACAGTACATCGATATCTGTATTCACAAAATGATGAACTAATCCCCAACGCCGCATCCTGGTACAAAGGAATCTACGTAATACGTACGTAGATAGTTGATGAGAGGACATGCACATGAGGATGATGGGACAGTTGCTGGTGGCGGGCGCTGCGCTGGCGGGCCTGGCAGCCGTGGGGGCGCCAATGGCCGCGGCGGCAGTGCAGGAGTGTCCGCACCAACTGGGTTCGCATCAGCGCTTGTCTGATGCCGGCGGAGCAGTGGTGCAGGACTGGACGCTGACCGGGCTGCATCCGAGCGCTGACCAGGCTCCTGGCTATCCCGTCGCGGGCCGTCTGTGGGAGGCGACGGTGACGGTGCGGGCGGCCTCGGGGGCGGTGACACCGATCATCCCGAAATTCGCAGCGATGGGTAGCGATCGCCACAACTATCCGGTCTTGTGGCAGGTCGCCAGCCCGGCGGGTGTGTCGGCGGCAACTCTGGCCGAAGGTCAAACGGCTACGGGCAAAGTGTATTTCGATGTGACCGGAGCCGATCCGGCCATGGTGACCTATTCCGCGGGCGGGGCCAAACCGGCGATGATGTGGTGCGACATGGCGACGATGTCTACGCCGATGACTGACTGCCCCGACCGCGCCACCCCCTGACCGTGCGGCGGCAAACGCTGAGTGCCCGATGGGCGCAAACACGTTGAGACACAATGCGGATCACGAAGCAGCGGTTCGGTCGTAAACGGCGCAGATCAGCCGTCTCAGTGGGCTTCCGCGTGACCCCGCTGAGACGGCGCGACCGATCGACACGGTGAAGCCCCCGCCGGATTCCTCAGTGCCCCAATGAGTATCCGGACTGAGGTCGCTCGGGCTGTTCGGAATCCTGAGTGGACCCGGTCGTCGTGTCCACCAGCATGGTTCAGCTGAGCATCAGTGCGCAGGTCCCGAGCCCGGCCAGCCACGGGGGTGCTGCGAGCAGTGCGCCGGCCGAGGCGGCCAGGGCGATGCGGCTGCGCCAGCATTGGACGGCGGTGCCGGGCTGATTCAGGCGGGTGATGCGGTCCGCGAGCCCGATTCCGTTGGCGCCCAGCGCTCCGAGTGGCAGCGGCCCGGCCCCGGCGAGAGCGAGCATGGCCTGCAATAGCACCGGGGTGCCGTGGCGGTGGGCGGCGGTGTCGTCGGCGCACATCTCTACAAGCTGGGCGATTTGGGCGTGTGCCACGGTGACCAGCGCGGTTCTGGGCATCGCCGCCGACAGGGCCCGGGTCGCGGTGAGTAGTGCGTGATGGCCACCGTCGACGTGGGCCCGTTCGTGGGCCAGCACGGCGAGCAGCTCGGGGCGGGTGAGTGCGTCCAGGGCGGCGCTGGTTACTACGGTCACGCCGGTCTGGCCGCCCACGCAGTACACTATTTTGTCGGGGGCGTCGATGCGGACACTGTCGATGTCGGCGAGGTGGTGGCCCACCATGCGCGCCGTGGCGGCGTGACGGCGGCCCTGGGTGCGAGCGCCACGCATCAGGCGGGCGACCCGCGTCACCACCACTCCGACCAGGGTCAGTGCGGTAGCCGCAAGGGTGGCTTCGATGATCAGGCCGGTGTGCGCGGTGGTCGACAGAACCCGCGCCAGGCACGCTGACAGGCCCATCGGCTCGGGCCGGCCCCAGTGCTCGGCGGCATCCACCGCCAGTCCGATGCCGCCGGCGGTCCAGGCCGCCGCGACGCTCGCCAGCACCAGCAGCCACGCGGCGATGGCGGCGCGTGGTGCGCGGCCCGCCCGGGTTAGGTACGGCAGCAGTAGCGGCGCCGTGGTGGCCACGAGCACCGCATACAGCAGCAGACAGAGGGCGACACTCACGGCGTGGCCTTGCGGGTGCGTAAGCGCTGCAGCACTTTCCGTAGTTGCGCGGATTCGTCATCGGTGATGTGGTCCAGAAAATGCGTGAGCACCAGTTCGGAGCTGCCGCCGGCATTGAGCGCTTCGCGCATCAACTGGGCGCTGTACTGCTCGCGGGTCATCGCCGGGGTGTACAGGTAGGCCTTGCCGTGGCGTTGGCGGGTCAGCCAACCTTTGGTGTGCAGGTTGTCCATGGTGGACATCACCGTGGTGTAGGCGATCTCCCGGTCAGTCAGTAGTTCCTCGAACACCTCCCGCACCGAGGTGGGGCCGGTGCGGGTCCACAGGCGATCCATCACGACCTTCTCCAGGTCGCCGAATCCGCGTGCCACGTTGTCTCCCTTACCGTTTCGTTGAGGTGAGCGATCGACTGTCGTCTCTGGGTGGTGGGTTAGATGCAGCCCATCATCGCCCCACCCGGCAGCAGCGCTGCGACGGCCACCAGGACCAGCAGCAGCGCCGCCACGCTCGCCGTCGCCCAGGACAGCCACGGATGTGTCGGCGCGGCCGGTGCGTCGGCGGCCGGTGGGAGGTCGGTGGTCAAGGCGGCCAGCTCGGCGAGGGTGCGAGCCCGGTACACCGCCGCCGCACGCTCGGAGAACTCGTCCAGGGTCAGCCGGCCGGCCGCGGTGTGCTGGTGCAGCTGCGCCAGGACGCGCTCGCGGTCGGTGTCGGCGGCCCGCACCTGGATGTCCTGCATCACATCACCTTTTCCTCGGGTAGCGCCAACGCCCCACATCTACGTAGCTCCATAGTAGACACGGTTGGCGCGTTGATGCTCACGGCAGCAGTCACACTGACGGCGCCGCTGTTGCGGCTGGGTTGCTTTCCAGGATCCAGCACACCTCGGCCTCCTCGCGTGGGGTCGCCTGACGCGCGTAGTCCAGCAACGCCGACAGATGCTGCTCCAGACCCTGCAGTTCGGTGATGCGGGCTTGCACTTGGTCGAGCCGCTCGGCCAGTACCTGCACGACGTGACCGCAGGGCTGTTCACCGCGGTCGGCGATGGCCAGTACCTGACGGACTTCGCGCAGCGACAGCCCGGCCGCCTGGGCCCGGGCGATGAAGTTCAGCCGGTCGACGGTCTGGGGGTCGTAGTCGCGGTAACCCGACGCGGTGCGCGCCGGCTCCGGGAGCAGGCCCTCCTGCTCGTAGAACCGGATGGTTTTGGCTGTGGTGGCCCCGAGCTGGGCCAGTTCGCCGATCTTCACCCGGTCACCGTCCCCTTCATCCCCTCGCCTTGACATTCCACCGTACTGGAATGTTTAGCGTGGGGTCCATCACGACGACGACACCAAAAAAAGGGGGGGCATGCCATGGCGGTCGCACGCCACGCACCCGGCGCCATGTCGGCGCTGGTGCGGGTGCCGGCGTTTGTGGCGGTGCTGGTGGTGTTGCTGGCCGGCGGCTGGCTGATGGGTCGGGCGCTCGCCCCATCAGCGGCCGCAGCAGGTCGCGGCGCGGTGTCACCGGTGCTGTCGATCGCGTCGCCGTCCACACCGTCGCCGTCGCTGGCCCCGGTGTCGGTGACGGAGCAGGCGGCCGCCACACCGGTGGTCTCTTCGACCGCCCCGGCGGTGGCTCCTTCCGACCCGCCGCTGCCCGCTACGGCCGCCGCCCCGCTCACCGACACCTTCCGCGCGACCCGCCGCGTCCCACCGCCGACCAGCGCGGGGCCGACCGCGGCGCCGCGGCCCACGGTGACGCCGATCCAGCTGCCGCAGCCGATGCACCACAGCCCGCGCGCCACCGGGCCCACACCATCGGGCTCCGGTGCCGCTGCCGGTGCCCCGCCCAGCCCCACCGCGGGCACCGCGCCGCCGGCGCTCGCTCACCACGACGACCCGGCCAGCACCGGCCACGACACCAAGGAGCCCCGATGAGCACCCCACAATCGCGTGACACCGCCGCCCCCACTCGGCAGGTCGAGTTGATCATCGGTGGGATGACCTGCGGGTCGTGCGCGGCCCGGATCGAACGCAAACTCAACAAGCTCGACGGGGTCAGCGCCGCGGTCAACTACGCCACCGAAACCGCCCACGTCGACTGCACGCCCGAAGTGTCGACCGCCGACCTGGTCAGTGTTATCGAAGACACCGGCTACACCGCCACGCTGCCGAAAAGTGCCGCCGCCACCGATGATTCGAGCACCGGCGCCGATGGGGACGGTGACGGATACGACGAGCACACTCGGTCGTTGCGGCAGCGGATGCTGGTCTCGGTCGCGTTGAGTGTGCCGGTGATCGCCCTGTCGATGATCCCGGTGCTGCAGTTCACCTTCTGGCAGTGGGCTGAGCTCACGCTGGCCGCGCCCGTGGCGGCGTGGGGTGCTTGGCCGTTCCACAAAGCGGCGTGGACGAACCTGCGCCACGGCGCCGCCACCATGGACACCCTGGTCTCCATGGGTGTGCTGGCCGCATTCACCTGGTCGGTGTACGCGCTGTTTCTCGGCGGCGCCGGCCACGAGGGCCTGCACCACACCTTCAGCCTCACCGTGCAACGCGGGATGGCCGGGGAAAACATCTACCTGGAGGTGGCCTGCGGGCTCACCTCCGCGATCTTGGCCGGACGGTTCTTCGAGGCCCGCGCCAAACGCCGCGCCGGCTCCGCACTACGCGCGCTGTTGCAGATGGGCGCCAAAGACGTCGCCGTCCTGCGCGGCGACAGCGAAATCCGCATCCCGATCGAACAGCTGAGCGTCGGCGACCGCTTCGTGGTGCGACCCGGCGAGAAGATCGCCACCGACGGAATCATCGAGGACGGATCGTCGGCGGTCGATGCCAGCATGATCACCGGAGAATCCGTACCTGTCGAGGTCGGCCCGGGTGACCCAGTCATCGGCGCGACCGTCAATGCCGGCGGCCGAATCATCGTGCGCGCCACCAGGGTCGGCGCCGACACCCAGCTGGCGCAGATGGCGAAAATGGTCGCCGACGCCCAGAACGGCAAAGCCGAAATTCAACGCCTCGCCGACCGGGTCTCCGCGGTATTCGTGCCCGTGGTCATCGCCGCTGCGGTGCTCACCCTCGGGGTGTGGCTGGGCCTGGGCGCCGGGGCGGCCAGCGCGTTCTCCACCGCGGTGGCGGTGCTGATCATTGCCTGCCCCTGCGGACTCGGTCTGGCGACCCCGACCGCGCTGCTCGTTGGCACCGGCCGCGGAGCTCAACTCGGCATCCTGATCAAAGGTCCCGAAGTCCTTGAATCGACCCGCCGGGTGGACACCATCGTGCTCGACAAAACCGGCACCGTCACCACCGGCGCGATGAGCGTGGCCGCCGTACACACCACCGCCGGCACCACCGAAGAACAGGCCCTGCACATCGCCGGGGCACTCGAACACGCCTCCGAACACCCCATCGCCGCCGCAATCGCCCGCACCGCCCGGGAGCGCCTCGGCACGCTGGCCACCGTCCGCGACTTCACCAACCACGAAGGTCTCGGAGTGTCCGGCACGGTCGACGGCCACCAAGCGATCATCGGCCGCCCTGCCCTGCTCGAACGCCACGGCATGACCCTGCCCGCTGATCTCGATGCCGCGCGCCGCGCCGCCGAATCGGCTGGGCGCACCGCGGTGGCCGCGGCCTGGGACGGCGCCGCGCACGCTGTGCTGGTGGTCGCCGACACGATCAAACCCACTGCCGCCCAAGCGATCGCTGGGATGCGGGCCCTCAAGCTGCGTCCCATCCTGCTCACCGGCGACAACACCGCCGCCGCCCGGGCAGTGGCCGCCGAAGTCGGCATCGATGAGGTCATCGCCGAAGTGCTGCCCGGCGACAAACTCGCGGCCATCACCGGCCTGCAACGCGATGGCGCGGTGGTGGCCATGGTCGGCGACGGCGTCAACGACGCCGCCGCCCTGGCCGCGGCCGACCTGGGCCTGGCCATGGGTACCGGCACCGACGTCGCGATCGAAGCCTCCGACCTGACCCTGGTCGGTGGGGACCTGCGCAGCGCGGTCGATGCGATCCGCCTGGCCCGGCGCACCCTGCGCACCATCAAAGCCAACCTGTTCTGGGCTTTCGCATACAATCTCGCCGCGCTGCCGCTGGCCGCGCTCGGCCTGCTCAACCCGCTGATCGCCGGCACCGCGATGGCCCTATCGAGTGTGTTCGTGGTGTCCAACAGCCTGCGGCTGCGCCGCTTCCGCGCCACCTGGCCCCCGGTCGATCAGCCCCCTGCCCGCGCCACCAGCACGACGCCCGAGGCCACGACCCCGGCGCCAACACCTGTGCCCACCCCGGCGTCACCGGTGGCCGAAACCAACCAGGGGTTGGACCAGTTGGCGGCCATTGCCGCCCGGCTGGAATCCGCGGTCAACACCCTGGCCGCACTACACCAACAACAACAACAGCAACAGCAACAACAGCAACAGCAACAGCAATCGTCGTTGTCGCCAACACCGTTGTCCACCAACGGAAATGGCCACGCAGCCCGGCCGATTCCGGGTCCGTCTGAATAGCGCGCATCGCAGGCTTGTGGCCCAGCCGAAGGGGCATTCGCCGCCGGTTGTTTGCGCGTATCCCCATCGATCCGTAGCCTCGCCTGTAACCCATCTACTATCCAACTACGTAGATAACTGCTGTCGGCCGCGCCCGCGCAGCACCGAACATTTCCTTGCCGAAAGGGACACTCGTGAACCTGGTCGCCGTGTTGATCACCGGCCTGTTCGCCGGGGGCATCTCGTGTGCCGCCGTGCAGGGCGGACTGCTCACCGCACTCATCACCCGCCAGCACCAAGCCCGCGGCACCGGGGATGACACACCGGCCGCCGCCGCCGCGTCACGGTCGGCGTCGGTGGCTGCCCGCCTCGGCGACGATCTCGCGCCGGTCGGGGGGTTCCTGGCCGGAAAACTGTTCGCGCACACCGTTCTTGGTGCTGTACTCGGCGCTCTCGGCAGCGTCGTGCAGCTCTCGATCGGGGCCCGCACCGGCCTGCAGATCGCTGCCGGGTTGCTGGTCATTACCTTCGGCCTGGCCCAACTCGGGGTGCCCGGTTTCCGCCGGATCGTCATCACTCCACCGGCCTCGTGGACCCGGATCGTGCGTGGCCGCGCCCGGTCACAGTCCGCATTCGCCCCGGCCCTGCTCGGCCTGGCCACCATCCTGCTGCCCTGCGGGGTCACCCTGTCGGTGGAGGCCCTGGCATTGGCGTCCGGTTCGCCGTGGCGCGGCGCGGCCATCATGGCCGTCTTCATCATCGGCACCAGCCCGCTGTTCGCCGCCCTGGGCTACCTGGCCCGCAAAACGGCCACCGTGTGGCAGGGCCGCCTGGTCGCCGCCACCGGCGTCGCTGTCATCGCGATGGGCTTGTACACCCTCAACGGCGGCCTGGAACTGGCCGGATCACCCCTGGCCGCCAGCCGGATCGCGCAATCGCTGTCCAGTACCGCGACCGCCACCCCCGCCGACGCCTCACGCACCACCGTCACCGGCGGCCATCAGCAGGTGGTCATCAACGCCACCGAAAACGGCTACAGCCCCCGCATCACCAAAATCACCGCGGGCCTGCCCACCACCCTGATCGTGCACTCCACCGGGGCCTCGGGGTGCGTGCGGGCCTTCATCATCAACGACACCCAAACCGTACTGCCGGTCTCCGGCGACACCCCCATCGAACTGGGCACACCGGCCCGCGGGGACCTGCACTACGCCTGCGGCATGGGCATGTTCACCGGCACCATCACCGCCGCCTAAACCGACAACCGACGACATCACCGATCGGAAGGTTCCTCACATGACCGAAACATATGTTTTCGATGTCACCGGGATGCACTGCGCCAGTTGCTCGTTGCTGATCGACGACACACTCGAAGACCTACCCGGCGTCAGCAGCACCCACACAGTCGTCAAAACCGGTGAGTGCACCGTGCAGCTGGACGCCACCCTCACCGGACCACAAACGATCATCGACGCCATCACCGACCTCGGCTACACCGTGACCGGACAGCACTGAAAAGCGCTGCACGACAGCGAAAGTCAGTGTGGCCCCATCATCGGGCCGTCCATCATTCCGCCGCCCATCATGCCCCGCATCATCGCCGGCATACCGTCCCGCACGAAACCACTCACTTCCCGGGCATGCGCGCGGATCGCCGCCACCAGCGCCGGATCATCAGCAGTCTCCTCGGCGACCACCCCGGCCGCGGTGAACGTGAGCTGGCGGCGGTAGCCGTCGGCGTGGCGGAACAACGTGGGCAGGCTATCGCTCATACACATCACCTCACCGCCCTGGCGCAGATGGTCGTACATGCTGGCCACGTGCGCCTGAAGCTGGGCGACCAGTTCCGGGGCGCCCGACTCGGTGGTGGTGCGCACCCCACCGGGAATCTCTTCCACGGTCCGGGTGATCTCGTTGTGCCGGTTGAACATCTCCATGTACCGGCCCATATCCTCGCGCCCGACACCCATCATCCCGCCATCGGTCAACCGAATCGCCGGCGCAGATGTCTCCCGCACCCCCCGCAGCGAATACGCCAGCCCCAGCACAGCACCCGCGCCGAGAGCCACCACCGCGGCACGGCGGGTCAGTGGACGAGAAGAACCCATGAAGCACACCACCTTTCAAGCCAGCGGCCGCCACCGCTCGACGCCGCCCGGACGCGATCACCGCAGCAGAACCCACGGCATGAACAAGCTTGGCGCGGTAGGCTACCTACGTAGCACAATAGTAGACGCGTTCGACTGAAGTCGCTACGGAAAGCCACCGCATCGACGCACGGCAGGCGGGACCATCAGCCCTGACGTGCGCCCGTGCGTTGGTAGATCACGCGCTGCGCGATCTCCACGGCATGGTCGGCGAAGCGCTCGTAGTAGCGACTGAGCAGAGTGATATCAACGGCGGCGGTGGTGCCGTGCGACCACCGCGGGTCCATCACAACGGTAAACAGGCGGCGATGGATGTCATCCATCGCCTCGTCATCAGCGTCAAGTTGGGCCGCCCTGTCGGAATCCACTTCGAGGACAACGCTTTTGGTGTCTTCGGCGAGCCTCGCGGCGATAGCGCCCATATCGGCGAAATAGCCAATCACATCAGCCGGGACCGCGGTATCGGGGTGGCGGCGGCGGCTGATCTGGGCGACGTGCGTGGCCAGTGCACCCATGCGGTGCAGGTCGGCGACGTTTCGCGTGGCACTGAGAACGGCGCGCAGGTCGCGGGCTACGGGGGCTTGGCGGGCCAGGATGACGAAGGCATCCGCTTCGCGGGCGGCGCAGGCATGGTCGATGTCATCGCGGCGGTCGATGACATGTTCGGCGGCGTCAATGTCGGCGTGCAGCAACGCGTCGGTGGCCAGCGTAATCATGGCTCCAACGTCCTGGCGGAGCACGGCGGTTCCTTTGTTGAGAGCGTCGAGTTGCTCGTGAAAGGCAGTGCGCATGGATATTGAGCATACGAGTTCGACGGAATATTGCGCGGCGTGCAGGTGAATGTCGGCTAACGTTGCCGCAGCTGTGGCAGGGGCTCCGCGATCGTGGTCGTCGGACTTGGGAACCGCACATCACCAGATCGAGCCACCGCCGCCGGCGAATCGTAGTGGCCAGCAGTCCATCCAATCGCTGCGGCCCATCCGTCGCTACGAGATGGCGATGGCACCCAGGGCAGCCAGTGCCTCGACGATCTCCTCAGCGCTGGGCGTTTGGTCTGGGTCGGCGATCCACTGAATCATCAAGCCGTCGATAACGGCGAGAACCACGGAAGTGATCACGGAGAGGTTCGGGAGTCCGGCGCCCTGATGTTGCGAAAGTGCTTGTCGGGTCAGCTCTTCGGCGCGGTGGCGCACTCGGGCGTAGCCGCCGGCAAGGGCTGCGCGCAGGGTTTCGGATCGCATAGCGGGCGCCCAGGATTCGATACACGAAATGATCGACGGACGGCTGTCGGCGAAACTGTCGACGGTGGTACGGAAGATGCCGACCAGCTGATCTCGCATACTGGCTCGCTCGCCACTGGCGGCGAGGGCTGCTTCGAGTCGTTCGGTCCAGCCGTCGAAGCAGCTGGTCAGGGCCTGCTCGAGAAGCTGGTCTTTGCCGCCGAAGTGGTAATTGATGGAGGCGACGTTGGCACCGGCCGCGCGGGCGATGTCACGCGAGGACGTAGCCCCGTACCCGAGGGTGCGGATGCATTCGAGCGCACCGCAGAGAAGCTTGTCCCGATTGCCTGCCACTTGCACGTTCCGACCCTAACAGGTAAACATACGTTTGTTTACATAAACAAACGTTTACCTCAGGGGTTGATGATGGCAGTGGTTCGCGAACTGATCGGCGTCTACAACGGCGACGGCGGAATCCGGGGCGAATTGGCTTACGTCCTCGGCAAGCTGCGCGGCACCACCGAATGCGCGTTGTGTGACATCACCCATCGCGGAATCCGTTCCAATCCGCAGTGGAAGGACGTGGTGTGCGAGCTCGCCGTACCGTTCGACCTCGTGCACCGCAACGAACGCACGGCCGAGGTTGCACAGCTGACCGGCGATGACACACCCGCCGTTGTAGCGGTCACCGACGAGGGGCTCCGGCTCGTCATGCGCGCGGCCGATTTCGCCGGCGCGGGAACGGATGCGGCCGCATTCGTCCAGGTGCTGCGCGAGCGGGTCGCCGAGGAGGGGCTGAGGTGGGCGTGACCGGAAGCGGTCGCGCCGGCCACTCGCTACCGCTGGGCCCAAGGTTGCCGAAGTACGTCCAGAGCATGCTGTACCTGAGGTATCGGGAGTGGTTCCTTCCGTTGTTGCGGAAGCGATTTGGCGATGTGTTCAGCCTGCACGTACCGCCCTATGCCGACGACCTGGTTGTCTTCGCCGCACCCGAGGCGATCGGAGAGATCTTCCGCGCCGATCCGCACGTGCTGCACGCCGGGGAGGGCAATCAGATCCTCGGTGCGGTCCTGGGCGAGCATTCGGTGCTGCTCGTCGACGAGGACGCCCATCGCCGAGTACGTGGACTGCTGATGCCCGCGTTCAACGGGGCCGCACTGCGCCAATACCGCGCGATGATCACCGATCAGGCGCGCGCCGAAGTGGTTTCGTGGGCGCCGAACACCGAGATCGCCATGCTCGCGGCGATGAACCGGCTGACCTTGGACATCATCATCACCGTGGTGTTCGGTGTGACCGACCCGGCAACCAAGTCGGAACTGGTTGACCGGCTGCGCGCCATCATCAACATCTCACCCGCAATATTCGCCGGATTCAGGTTCCCTGTGCTGCAACGGATTCCACCCTGGAAGGGTTTCGCCGACAACCAGGCGCGCATCGATGCGATCTTGTACCGCGAAATCGCCTCCCGCCGTGCGGCCGCCGATCTGGCCAGCCGCGGCGATGTCCTGTCGCGGCTGATCCGCTCCGACGGCGACGCGATCGGCGATCCGCTCACCGACGCCGAGCTGCGCGACCAACTGGTGTCGCTGCTGCTGGCTGGCCACGAGACGACCGCCGCCGCGCTGGCCTGGACGTTGTGGGAACTCGCACGGCATCCAGAATCGCAGTCGGCGGCCCGGGCTGCCGCCAGCCGCGGTGACGACAAGTACCTCGACGCGGCATTCAAAGAAGGGCTGCGCCGCCACAGCGTCATCGTCTCCACCGCCCGCAAGCTCACCCAGCCGATGACGATCGGCGGCCACCGGCTTCCGCTCGGAACCGTGGTCAACACGTCGATCCTGTTGGCGCACAACGATCCGCGCAACCATCGGCAACCGGACGAATTTCGCCCCGAGCGGTTCCTGGGAACCAGCCCACCCCCGAACACCTGGCTGCCGTTCGGTGGCGGCGTCCGCCGCTGCCTGGGCGCCGGGTTCGCGACCACCGAGGCAACGGTCATCCTCGCTGAAATCCTGACCCGCTGGGAACTGCACGCCACGGGAGCCGCTGAATCGGCACGCGTCCGCAACATCACCACGGTGCCGAGACACGGCGCGGTACTGCGCGTCACCCCCATCGAACCCAGGACTGAAGCCGGTGGAGCGGCCCAGGCCAACACGCTTTGATATGGGCCGCACTGCGGCCGCCGGTCAGGGTGTGGTCGCGGTGGGGCCGCCGGCGCGTGGGACATCGCTGATCCACGCTGCGGCCAGCACACCGGAGCCGGCGGTGAGCACACCGGCGGCCACGACTGCGGCGTTGAGGCCCAGCCAATCGGCGATCACGCCGCCGACCAGTGCGCCGACCGCGTAGCCGATATCACGCCAGAACCGGTAGGTGCCCAGGGCGTTCGGTCGCCAGCTGGGGTGCGCGTGATCGGAGATCACCGCGATCAGCGCCGGATACACCATCGCGGTGCCGATACCCAGCAGGACTGCCGAACAGACGCCGGCCAGCAGCGGCCACCGCAGCAGCACCAGAGCCAGCGCGAACGCCGCGGTCTGCACGAACATCCCGGCCACGATGAGCGGTTTGCGCCCGATCCGGTCGGCGAGGTGACCGGTGGGGATCTGACCCAGCCCCCACAACAGCGGGTACAGGCCTTTGATCAGACCCACCGCGGCCAAACCCAGCCCATGGTTGGTGAACAGCAGCGGGAACACCCCCCAGGTCAGGCCATCGTTGAGATTGTTGACCAGGCCGGCCTGGCTCGCCCCACGCAAGCTGCGATGCTCCCAGGTGGTGCGCACAAAAATCGTTCGTAAACGACTGCCCTCGGCTGGGACCGGATGGGGGTGGTGGGACAACTCCAGCGCCACATGCTCGGCGGTGTCGCGGACCACGAGCGAGAGCCCCAGCCCGGCGGCGACGAACACGACGCCGATCAGCTCCGGCGCGGGCCGCAGGCCGTAGACGGTGGCCAGATACCCGGTCAGCAGCGCGGTGGCGCCGACAGCGACGTACCCGGCCGCTTCATTGAGCCCGGTGGCCAACCCGCGCCGGGCGGGACCGACCAGATCGATTTTCATGTTGACTGTCATCGACCAGGCCAGCCCCTGGTTGAGGCCGAGCAACACGTTCGCCGCGACGATCCACCACCACGATGGACCCCAGGCCAGCATGAACGGCACCGGCACGCCCGCTGCCCAGCCGGCCAGCAGCAGTTGTCTGCGGCGAAAGCGTGATGTCAGGGCCCCGGCTGCGAGGTTGGTCAGCGCTTTGGTGACCCCGAAGGCGATGATGAACGAGAACACCGCCAAGTCGTTGCCAAGCCCGAAGACCTCGGTCCCGATCAGTGGCACGGTGGTGCGCTCCAAGCCCACCAATGCGCCGACGCATACGTTGACGATCACCAAAAGGGTGAATTGGAACCAGTTTTCGCGCAGGCCTAGCGCAACGACTCGGTGCGGGGCCACGTCGATGCCGGTGCTCATCAGCCCGTGAGCCCGGTTGCGATCGCGCGGTGGTGTGCGGCGGCGTAGTCGGCGGGTCCGCCGTCGAGCACCGTCAGATCGTTGACACCTTTGCGTTGCAGCACGCTGGCCGCGGTCATCGCCCGTTCGCCGTGACCGCACGCGATGACCGCGCCGTGGGGCACCTCGTGGGCGTGGTCGGCCAGCACACCGAGCTCAATGTGCAGGGCCCCGGCGACATGGCCTGCGGCGTATTCGGCGGCCTGGCGCACATCGAGGAACGGCCGGTCATCCAGGCGTTCGGCGCGCGCAAACACCACATGCTGCGAGGGTTCCGCGGCTGACTGCCAGGCGGCCATTCCGCCGGCGAGGCGCCCAGCGAGCCGTTCGTAGCCGATTTTGTAGGACTGCCAACTGATTTCGGACAGGTCCTGATCATCGTCGGTGACAAACACCAGCGCGACCGTGTCCTCGAGCACCCATCCCAGCCAGGTCGCGAACTGGTCGCGCAGCGGAATCGACACCGCTCCGGGAATGTGCCCCTGGGCGAAGGTCTCGGCGGGACGCACGTCGACGATCGCCGCGCCAGCGGCGAGCAGTCGCTTGACGTCCTCGACGTTCAAGTCGGCCAGGTGCAGGTCGGGCGGCAGCAGGCCCGGCCCGCGGCGGTTGTGCTCGGGCAGCCGGGAAAAGTACGCCGGATAGCTGCCCAGGCTGTCGATCAGCATGCTCACGAAGGTGTCCTCGTCCGGCGCGGCCAGCAGCGGATTGTCGCGCTTCTGCGCGCCCACTGTGGTGACCCGCTGCGCCCCCGGTGGTGCCGAGCAGAACGATCCCGCGCCGTGCGTCGGCCACACCGCGACTTCTTCCGGCAGAGCGGCCACGCGCCGCAACGAGTGGTACTGGGCGCGTGCCAGTTCGTCGGTGCGACCGGCACCGGATAGGTCCGTGCGTGCGGCGGACCCCACGATGAGCGACCCACCGGTGAACACCCCGATTTCCCGGTCATTTTCGGTGAGCAGGAAAGCGACATGCTCGTCGGTGTGGCCGGGGGTGGTCAGTGCCCGCAGTCGCAGGCCTCCCAGGTCCACCTCGTCGCCATCATGCAGACCGACATGGTCGAAGGCGCGGCGCCCGGCCGCCGAGGCCAGAATCGTCGCGCCGGTGTCGTGCTGCAGCTGGACCGCACCGGAGAGGAAGTCGGCGTGTAAATGGGTGTCGGCGGCGAACGCCACCGCCAGCCCGCGCCGGTCCGCGGCCCGGCGCAGCGCTCGCAGATCACGGCTGGCGTCGACAGCCAGGGCGCGACCATCACCCAGATCAACGAGGTATGAGCTGTTGCCGAGCCCCTCATCGACGAGGGGAATCAGATCGGTGTCGGAGAAGCCCATGAGAATCCTGCCGGTCAATGTCGCGGACGGTACTGTGACCACTGTACGATATTCCATGAAACATTGGAAGAAGGTGGAGCGTGGATCCCTCACCCGAGAAGAAGCGACTGTACGAGGCCTTCGCCACCAGCGGAAAAGCCCTCTCGCACGCCAGCCGGCTCGAACTGCTGGACCTGCTCAGCCAAGGCGAACGCAGCGTCGATGACCTAGCACGGGCCGCGGGCCTGAACCTCACCACGGCGTCCTCACACCTGCAGATCCTCAAACAGGCCGGTTTCGTCCACACGCGCCGCGACGGCGTGAAGGTCTACTACCAACTCGCCGGACTGGACGTCGCGGCGCTGTTCGCGGCACTGCGCCGCGTCGCCGACCGGCACCGTGCCGACGTCAGCGCCGCCCGCGACGCCTACCTGGGCGGCCCGCACGAACCGGGAATCGACCGCGACGACCTGCAGGCGCGCATCGCCGCCGGCGACATCGTCCTGCTCGATGTCCGCCCCGCCGCCGAATACCGCGCCGCCCATATCCCCGGTGCCGTGTCCATTCCGATCGACGAACTGGCCACACGGATCACCGAACTGCCCGAACATACCGACGTCGTCGTGTACTGCCGCGGTGAGTACTGCGTGTTCGCTCACGATGCCGTTGCCGCACTGAGCGCCCGAGGGCGACGAGCGATCCGCCTCAACGACGGCATGCTCGAATGGCGCCTGGCCGGTGAGCCCATCAACACGGGCGAGTACCCATGAACCACAACGGCGCCAGCGTTACCGAATTACCTTAGGGGCCAGATGATTTGGGTGCCGCCGAACTCTTCATAGCTGATCACACGGCCCTGCTCGACACTATTGATCACAAACCTGTACGCCCGCAAGTGCATCTGCAGCCCGCCCCGATATGCGCAGGTCGTGGCCGACACCGATGTGCATGGGGCCGCCGCGACTTTCGGGCCGGACAGTGACCGTGGGTCAGATGCTGACCTGCTGGACGGTCTGCACCAGCTGGCCGTAGAGCAGCTCGATCATCGCTTTCTGGCCGGCCACGGTTTTGCGGGACACTTTCGCCGGCACGCCGCCGTCGAGACGTTGATCGCGACGCCGGCCTTGCGCAGAAGCTTGACGGCTACGTCGATCACGTCGCGCTTGTCGTTGCCGACCGCGTCGCGGTGTTCGGCCAGAACGCGAGCAGCCTTTTCGGTCGCCAGTGGAGGCGGTTGGCGGATCACTGTGGCATATTCGCGTTGGCTTTGCGCACCGTCAATGTGAGACTAACTCCTGATAAACGTGGTCGCGCGGGTTACTTCGATGGCGCGGTGTGCAACGACGGGTCGGCGGCCAGCGTGTGCAGGGCGGCGTGCAGTTTGGTGCTGACCTCGTCGGCTAGTCCGGCCATCTTCGGTTCACCGGTCACATCGACGAGCATTTGTGGGTTGACCGCTTCGATGAGTACGCGGCCATCAGCGGAGGTGTCGGTGCGTACGACGACGTTGCAGGGCAGCAGCAGCCCGATCTGGCGGTCCGTTTCGAGCGCACGGTGGGCCAGCGCGGGGTTGCAGGCGCCGAGGATGAGGTAGTCCTCCATGTCGACGTCCAATTTGGCTTTCAGAGTGGCTTTGACGTCGATTTCGGTGAGCACACCGAATCCCTGCTCGGCCAGGGCCTGGCGGGTGCGGGCGACAGCGTCGGCAAAGCTGGCGTGCACGAAGGTGGACAATCCGATGCTCATGAGGCGGTCCTTGTCGGGTGTCGGTGCGGCGCTTGATCTTTGATCGTGCGCTCCGCGTGGGTGTGGCTGGTTCCGGTTTGCACTTCTGGCTCGATGGTCACCGGCTCGGGTGTGGGTAGCGGTTGGCTGCGGTA
This sequence comes from Mycobacterium sp. OTB74, assembly GCF_029892685.1. GTDB lineage: Bacteria > Actinomycetota > Actinomycetes > Mycobacteriales > Mycobacteriaceae > Mycobacterium. The sequence continues at coordinate 119,431 of NZ_JARXVD010000004.1, forward strand.
GCGGCGGAGCCGGTTGGCGTTGCCGACCACCGACAACGAGGACAGGGCCATCGCGCCGGCGGCGATCATCGGGGACAGCCGCAGCCCGAGCAGCGGATAGAGCACCCCGGCGGCCAGCGGGATGCCGACGGCGTTGTAGATCAACGCGAAGAACAGGTTTTGCCGAATGTTGGCCATGGTGGCACGGGAGAGCCGGATCGCGGTGACCACACCCGCCAGTGACCCGGAGATCAGGGTGATGTCGGCGGCTTCGATGGCAACATCGGTGCCGGTGCCGATGGCCAGTCCGACGTCGGCTTGAGCGAGGGCAGGGGCGTCGTTGATGCCGTCGCCAACCATGCCAACGCGGCGCCCTTCGTCTTGCAGGCGCGCGATTTCGGCGGCCTTGTGTTCGGGCAGAACCTCGGCGAGCACCCGGGGTATGCCGACCTGGCGGGCGATCGCAGCGCCGGTGCGGGCGTTGTCGCCGGTGATCATCACCACCTGCAGCCCGAGCTGGCTCAGGGCGGTAATGGCGGCGGCGGAGTCGGCTTTGATGGTGTCGGCGACCGCGAGCACCCCGGCAGCGGCGCCATCGACAGCGGCCAGGATCGCGGTTTTGCCTTCCCCAGCGAGGCGAGCGGCGATATGTTCGAGTTCGTCTGTGCCGATACCGTTTTCAGCCAGCAGGGTCGCGGTGCCGACCAGGACAGTGTGTCCGTCGACGGTGGCCCGCACGCCTTTACCGGTGATCGAAGTGAAGTCCGCCGCTACGGGAACGGTGATGCCGCGCTCACGGGCCCCGGCCACCACCGCGGTGGCCACCGGGTGTTCGCTGTCGCCCTCGGTGGCCGCCACCAGAGTCAACAGCTCTTGGGCGCTGATGGGGCCGACGGTCTCGATGTCGGTGAGGGCCGGCTTGCCGGCGGTGATGGTGCCGGTCTTGTCCAGAACGATGGTGTCGAGCTTGTGCGCGGTTTCCAGGGCTTGGGCGGAGCGGATCAGGATGCCGGCGCGGGCACCTTTGCCCGTGCTGACCATGATCGACAGCGGGGTGGCCAGTCCCAGCGCGCACGGGCAGGCGATGATCAGCACCGACACCGCGGACACCAGCGCCAGCGTCAACGCCGGCGGTGGTCCGGCGACGAACCACACCGTGAACGCGATGATGGCGATCACGATCACCGCGGGCACGAAGTAGGCCGAGATCGCGTCGGCCAGGCGCTGGATCGGGGCTTTAGATGCCTGGGCTTGCTGCACCATGCGCACGATTTGGGCCAGCATGGTGTCCGCGCCTACTTTGGCCGCCCGGACCCGCAGTGAGCCGGTGGTGTTCACCGTGGCGCCGATGACGGTGTCGCCGGGGTGTTTGGTGACCGGCATCGATTCCCCGGTGACCATGGACTCGTCGACCGCGGACTGCCCGGACAGCACGGTGGCATCGACCGGGATCTTCTCGCCGGGCCGGATCACGATGTCGTCGCCAACCAGTACGTCTTCGACGCCGATGGTGATTTCGGTGCCGTCGCGGATCACCCGCGCGGTGCGGGCTTGCAGCCCCAGCAGGGCGCGGATGGCTTCGCCGGTACCGGCTTTGGCCTTGGCTTCCAGCAGCCGGCCCAACAGGATCAAGGTGATGATCACCCCGACGGCTTCGAAGTACACATCACGCACGGTGGCCGGCACCACGGCCGGAGCGACGGTGACCAGCAGGCTGTAGCCGTAGGCCGCGACGGTGCCCAGGGTGATCAGGGAGTTCATGTCGGCACTGCGGTGGGTCAGGGCGAGCCAGCCGGTGCGGTGGATGGGCCAGCCGACATAGAACATCACCGGGCTGATGAGCGCCAGCTGCACCCAGTGGTTGAGCAGGATCGCGGGTACCCAAGTGGCGCCGAAGGTTTGGGCCATCGCCGCGAAGAGCACCGGGGCGGTCAGGACGGTGCCGATGACGACGCGGTGGGTCAGGTCGGAGATTTCGGTGCGCCGTTCTTCGGCTTGGGCGGCTTCCAGATCGGCAGCGGCCGGCTCGGGCGTGGTCTCAGCCGTGCCCGATCGCACCTGCTCGTGGGTCGCGGATTCCGGGTCGGGGGTGCCTGTGTCGTTGGGGGCGACGACGAGGGTGCCGTGGATCATGTTCATGCCGCAGGAGAATCCGAACGACCCGGCCTGGTGCGGGGTGAACCGCACCGTCGTGTGTTGATGGGCGGGCAGCGCCGCGGACAGCTGCAAGTCGGGGAAGGTTACGTGTGAGGAGCAGTCGCCGGTTTCTTGCCGGTCGAATTCGATTTCCACCGGAATGTCTTGGCGCACTTGCAGCATGTTGGGGCTGTAGCCGCCGCGCACGGTGACCTGCAGGCGTTGGACCCCGCCGCTGACGGCGGCGGCGCGGGCGGTGCGGGGGCCGAAGAAGAACCATCCCAGCCCGGCGGTCGCGATCACGGCGACGGCGATCACGGCGACATCGATACTCGACATCATCTGCTCCTTGTTCTCACGCCAACCGGGCTTGTCTTGTGTGCAGCGCCGTTAGCTTTTATCCCGGACCAGGGCGGTCATGCGTGCTTGATAGGTGGTGGCGTCGATCTGCCCGGCCAGGCGCTGGCGGACAATGACTTCCTCGCAGGTCCCTGTGCGGGGCCGCGGCGCAGGCCGGCGGACCGTTGCAACCGCTGTAGGCGCCACGGTGGACCTCGATGCGGCCTGCGGCCAGCGCCGCCCGCGGCGCGGGTGCCGCGCCATCGCGTAGATCACGAACCCGACCTCCGCAGCGCCGATGAGCACAGCCAATACCTGGCCGACGACGAGGTGCCCGGGTTCGATCATCGCTTCTCGCTTCGCTTTTCGGGGTGGCCGCGGCGTGGCGTCACCGTGCTTACCCTCGCGCACCTTCGGGCATCGGCGGTAGGGACATAAGGCACTGCGCCTCAGGCAGGAGGTCTCTACACCGCGTCCGACTGCTGCGCCGATCGTGGTAGGTGCCTGGTGGCCGGTTAAGGGGATGGCGTGATGGCGGATGAAACGTATGGCCTGTGGCCACTGGTGATCCTGAACACGCTGCTGTTCGCGGTATTCGCGATGAGCTTTTTCCATCCGAGCACCACCCGGGACTGGCGGGCGATGGGCGCCTTCACGGCGTTTCTGGTCGCGTTGTTCACCGAGATGTACGGCATTCCGTTAACCATCTACCTGCTTGGATCGTGGCTGGGTTCGCGGTTCGCGCAGCTGCGCGCTACCCACGCCGGCGGGCACCTGTGGAACGACCTAATCGGCTGGACCGGGGACCCGCACCTGAGCCCGTTCCACATGGCCAGCTACGTGGTGATCGGCGGCGGTTTCTGGCTGATCGCGGTGTCCTGGCGCCACCTGCACGACGCGGCACGTACCGGTCAGCTCGCTACTACCGGCCCGTACGCCAGGGTCCGCCACCCGCAGTACGACGGACTGATGCTGATCATGATCGGGTTTCTGCTGCAGTGGCCCACCATCGCGACCTTGATCATGTTCCCCATCCTGGTGGTCGTGTACGTGTGGCTGGCTCGCAGTGAGGAACGGGAGGTGGCTGCGCAATTCGGCGAGCAGTGGCGGGCCTACGTGGCCGCCACGCCGGCGTTCCTGCCCCGGCTGCGCCGCCGTCGATCAGTCACGACCGCCGGTTGATCGGCCGGGTGGGCGATCATGACCGCGGCGATGTGGTTGTTCGGTATTGGTGGTGCCGCGCTCATCGGTATCGGCGGGTTTTTCGTGTTCGCCCGGCCAGCTTTTCTGCCTGAGGATCTGCGTTATCTGCAGCGCACCGGCGCCGATGTCGACGCGGCGGTGCCGCGGCTGCGACGCTGGCTGCGGTTGGTGTTCACTGTCCTGGGCGGCTACGCGCTGGCCACCGGGACGCTGACGGTGTACCTCGCGGTCACGCAAGTGCGACACGGCAATACGTCCGCGGTGGTGGTGCTGGCCGTCGCTGGCGTGGTGTCGATCGGGGTGATGATCGTGGTGAACTTCGTGCTGCGCTCGGCGTTCCGGTGGCCGCTGTTAGCGGTTGGCGCCGTGTGGGTGACGGCCACGCTGGCGCCGGTGATGTTCTAAACACCCTGCGGCACAGGCCGTTTTGCTTCAACGGGCAGGGATCGCGGTGTGGCGATCAAGTCGATGAGTGGCCCCGCGTCAGAGTGACCGCGGCGACCACACCGAGCCCGACCAGCCAGGCCGCCCCGATCAGCAGGGGAACGAACTGGTCGAAGTCGGCGGTCAGGGCGGTATCGAAAATGACGCGGGTCCACCCGTAGCCGGGCCACAGATGCGCCGCAGGGGCCGGCGTTGGGCGCAGCATCGGGCTTTGCGCGATACCGCTGTCGAGGAACGGTATCAGAAAGGCGATGAATACACCGGCGACGCGGCCGAACAACGGTCCGATGATCACCCCCACCAGGGCGTAGGTCGCCCCCAGCCCGAGGTTGGCGGCGATGTATCCCGCCCATTGCCGGGCATCGAACACGGTCGCGGTCACGGTCAGTGTGGCGGTCGCGATGACCGCGACGGCCACGGCGACCACACCGAGGCGTGCCGCCACGGCCAGGTGTGCGGGAAAGCCGGCCAGCCGCAGGCGCCGGTCCCCGCGGGCGCTGTCGACGACCACGAACAGCCCGGCCAACGCCGACAACGAGGCAATGGCGATGGGGGTCATGACCCCGGCGTGCACGTCGGGGAACCAGAACGATCCGGTGTGCGCGACGCCGTGTTCGCTCACCGACAGTGCCAGGGTGCGGGCGGGCGTGGTGGCTTTGGCCGTCAGGACGAAGACCGCGGGAACGACCACCAGCAGGATCAGCAGCACCGGGTTGCGACGCAGATCGACCAGCCCGAACCGCACAGCGGTCAGGAACCGGCTCGCCGATCGGCGCCGTGGTCGATCGATCCGGGCGCCCGCGGTGGAGCACAATGGCGGCGACCACGAGCGCACCGAGGACCCACGCCAGCGATATGCCGAGGTCGCCGAGTCGGCCGGCGTGATGCGAGGGCAGGTCAACCATCCACAGCGTGACGAAATGGGTGGGGAAAAACCGGGAAACCATGGTGTCGCCGCCGCTGCCGCCAGGGCCGAAAAACACGTCGAGCATCCAGATGAACAGGATCGCCACCGCACCGTTGACCGGATTGGGCACCGCCACCGCGATCAGGGCCCCGATCGCCAGGTAGATCAGCGCGAACATGACCGTGCCGGCGATCACCCGGACGGGGTCAGCGATGCCGGTGCGCGCCGCCAACGCCAGCAGCGCGACCGCCGAGACCAGCGCCGCCAGCAGCAGCCCGGTGCCGGCGCGGGCGGCGATCAATCGTGCCGCGGGCAGCCCGGCCAGCAGCAGTCGGCGGTCGGCGGCCCGGGCCGAGCGGATTTGGAAGTACATCGCCAGGCCCGACAGGAACGCCGCCGCCCAGCCCGCGGTCACCACCTGCAGAGCCGGGCCGATCTTGCCGCCCAACAAGGACATTGCGTCAGCCAGTGAGCGGGCGGCGACGACGACGAAGACCAGCGGCACCAGCACCAGCACGATCAGGTTGACCGGGTTGCGAACGTAGTCGGCGATGAAACGCCCGGTCAGCAGCGGGACGGGGTGCCGGGGCCGTTCGGCGCGGGTGGTCATCGTGTGGCCGCAGGAGCCTGACAGGCCTGATCATCGCAGGCCGGGTCATCGCAGAGCTGGCCGTTGCATAGTTGCACGATGCGGTCGAACCGGTGCCGGTCGGCGATGAAGTGGCTGACGATCAGGACGGCGGTGCCGTCGGTGCGCCGATCAGCTATCAGTTCCCAGAATCGCAGGTAGGTGTCCCAGTCGAAACCGGCGTAGGGCTCGTCGAGCAGCAGCACCTGCGGGTCGGCCAGCATCGCCAGCGTGAGGTTGAGTTTGGCCAGGGTGCCTCCGGAGAGCCGATCGGCCCGGGTGTCGGCAAACCGCTCGAAACCCAGTGCCTCGTAAAGGTTTTTGCGGGCCCGGCTCTGGGCCGTCGGGCTCATCCGGTACACACACGCGAACAAGTCGATGTGCTCATCGCAGGTCAGTCGCTCATAAACAACCGGCTGCTGCGGGCAATACCCCAGCACACCCGTGCGCGACACCGTGCCCGAGTCCGGAGCCAGTTCGCCGACCAGGATTTTCATCATGGTCGACTTGCCCGAGCCGTTTTCACCGACCAGCCCCACCACTTCGCCGGGGCGCAGGACCAGATCGGCACCCTGCAGCACGCGGCGGCGGCCCGGCAACGGCCACATGCCTTTTCGGAAAGATTGCTCGATGCCTTCGGCGCTCAATACCGCGGCGGTGGTCGCCTCATGTCGACCCGGTGACCGACCCATCGCCGCCGGTGCGTCGGTGATCGTGTGATCCACAGGGATCCTCCTGGCCCGAGGACGCCGCAGCGGTGCTCAGATGCTGCCCGAGCCGCTGTGATGAGTGCTGTGGTCGGCGTCGTTGCTGCCTCCGCCGCCACCTCCGTTCATGCCGCGCATCATCCAGAACATCATCAGTGGACAGGCGAGCAGGAGCAGCGGATACACCACCGGTGTGACCGACACCCCGCCGGCGGACAGCCCGACCAGCACGAGCACCGCGGCCAAGATCAGCCACGGGACGTATTTGTGGTTCATCACCCGACTCCTCTTGTGGGTAGGCCCCCGCTGTTCTCGACGCTGCCTGATCCGGTATCGGTGTGCCCAGAGACCAAAGTGTGAAGGCCATGGGACTTCAGTCCCCGCGGCACCGGCGACCGTGGCGGCCCAGCAATCAGCCGGCCGTGATGGCGGTGCCGGCCCGAATACCGCGGGCCGCCCAACTCGGCGCTGGCCGAACACCTGCGTGTCGACGGCACCCGAAATGGCCGAATGCTGATGCCTGACTGTAAGGAGCCAAAGACCTGCAGCTGTTGACTATCGGCCCTACCCGGCCCACAAGTGGCGCGGGCACCCTCAGGTCAGCACCACACGCTCGGTGGTGACCTGGAGAAAAGGGGCAACGACCATGATGTGGTACGGCGGCGGCTGGGGCGGCTGGATCATGATGACCGTGACGATGGTGCTGTTCTGGGGCGGCCTGATCGTCGCGGCGGTGTGGGGTATCCGCGCGCTGAGCGGCAGCGGCAGCGGCCGCGACCAGGTCAGCGCACCGGCGGCCCCGCGCGCCGAAGACGTGCTGGCGCAACGGTTCGCGCGCGGCGAGATCGATGAAGAAGAGTTCCAGCGGCGCATGGCCCTGCTGCACCAACCTCACTAAACCCCCGAACCGATGATCAATTAGGTACGGCAACAAGGCATTTCACCACGCGTGCCGGGTGCACGCCGTTCACGGCGCGTCGGCCGTATCGGTCGCACGGCAGGTGCGGCGACCGCGGCCAATACCCCGCGCCTGATTACCCCGCGGGGATATGTTCGCCCCAGCTCGACACCTACCGACACCTGTGGTTGCAGAGAAGAGGCCCGCAATGACCCCCTCCCCGTTGGATGCACGGCTGGATCGGCGCGGTTTCTTGGCCGCGACCATCGCCGGTGGGTTCGCCCTCGCCGGTTGCAGCCCCCGCACACCAGCCCCGGCCACACCGGCCCCGCCCGCCCCGACTCCCAGCGGTCTATCGGCGGCGATCGCCAACGCTGAGGCGGCGCGCCCGCACACCGGCCGCACCGTCACCGCATCGCTGACACCGCAGCCGGCCACCATTGACCTGGGCGGACCCACGCCGCGCACACTGGCCTACGGCGCCACCATTCCTGCCCCGGTGATCCGGGCCAACGTCGGCGATGAGCTCGCGGTGACCGTGACCAACCGCCTCGACCATCCCACCTCGGTGCACTGGCACGGGATCACGATCCGCAACGACATGGACGGGGCCTCCCCGGCCACCCCGACCATCGAGGCCGGAAAAGAGTTCACCTACCGGTTCTCGGTACCGGATGCGGGCACCTACTGGGCCCATCCGCACACCGAACTCGACGCCGACTTCGGCATGTACGTGCCGGTGATCGTCGATGACCCGCGCGACCCGGGCGCTTATGACGCCGAATGGATTGTCGTACTGGATGACTGGACCGACGGTGTCGGCAAGACACCCCAGCAGATTTTCGACACCCTGCACGCCGGGATGCCCGGCATGGGCGGCATGCCAGGGATGTCTGGTATGCCGGGAATGGGTGGGATGCCCGGCATGGGCGGCGTCGGTACCAGCTCATTGTTGGGCGGGGACGCCGGGGACGTCGCCTACCCGTACTACCTGATCAACGGCCGCATCCCGGCGGCGCCGACCACGTTCACCGCCAAGCCTGGTCAGCGGATCCGCATCCGGATCATCAACGCCGGCTCGGACACCGCGTTCCGGGTAGCCCTGCCGGGGCACACCATGACCGTCACCCACACCGACGGCTACCCCGTGCAACCAACCCCGGTCGACGCGCTGCTGCTGGGGATGGGGGAACGCTACGACGTACTGGTCACCGCCGCCGACGGCATCTTCCCCCTGGTGGCCCTCGCCGAAGGGAAAAATGCGGTGGCACGGGCCCTGCTGGCCACCGGCGCGGGCACCCCACCGGATGCGGCTTTTCAACCGGCCGAGCTGACCAAACGGGTCGGTACCGTCGAGATGTTCACCGCCACACCACAAGCCGACCTCGGCAACGCAGCTGCCGATGTGAACCTTGCCGCGGTCCTAGCCGGGGACATGATGCACTACAACTGGACCATCAATGGCGCACCGTTCGGCAAGAACGAACCACTGCAAATCAGCCAAGGCCAACGCGCCGTGCTGACCTTCACCAACAACACCATGATGTGGCACCCCATGCACCTGCACGGCCATACCTTCCAGATTGTCAAACCCGACGGCAGCCACGGGGCACGCAAAGACACCACGATCGTGCTACCCCGGCAAAAACTCGCCGTCGCACTCGTCGCCGACAATCCGGGTATCTGGATGCTGCACTGCCACAACACCTATCACCAATCCGCCGGGATGATGACCAGCCTCAACTACCGCCCCTAACCCCATCGCCGCCCCCGGGCAGGGGTCACTGTCATGGTCAAGGTTCACCGGATGCGGGGCCCAAAGACCCTTAACGGCAGGCCCCCGTGGCGCCGAGACTGGCAGTCACGGCCGGCACGACAGACCGCGCCGGGCCAGTGCATGCACCACACAGACCAGAAAGGGCATCGATCATGACCGAGGACTCTGAATCACCCACCGACACAACCGCAACCACCACCGCGTCGGGGCGGCCAAGCCGGCTCAACCAGATCGCCGCCTGGGTGGGCATCATCGCCGGCGTCGTCTTCATCGTCGCGGTGATCTTCTTCAGCGGTTTCTGTGCCGGTGCCTACAGCACCGGCGGCTACTGGCACGGCGGCTACCGCCACCAACAGTGGCAGCAAGGACCCGGGTACCCGATGATGAACCCGGGACCGATGGGCTCGGGCGGCATGATGGGGCCGGGAATGATGGGGCCGGGAGGCATGATGGGGCCGGGGACGAGCGGTCCCGGGATGCCGGGACCCGGGATGATGCCCGGGCAACCCTCCTCGGCGCCAGCATCGCCGGAGCCACCGCACCACCCCTAGCTGTGGTTAGTGCGTTGGGCCAGCTGCCCGTGCAACGTCGCGTGGTCGTCCCCGGTCGATGGTTCATCCGCCACCGCACCAACGCCCAACTGCGCGCATTCGTCAGCGGCGCCACCGCCACCGCAGCCGGCGCCCTGTGCGGCGCGGTGGTGGTGCAGACCCGCCAGGCCGTCACCGATATCCCCACCGCGGCCATCGCCGTGGGCACCTTGGCGTCGTTGTGGCGGTTCAGCATCAAAGAGCCCTACGTGGTCGTGGCGGCCGGAGCCTTGGGTCTGCTGCTGCACTGACCGGCGCTGGGCCGCTTAAGTGGTGCCGTACTGGCGGTCCTCAAGCTGTCCGTAGAGCAGCTCGATAGTGCCTTGCTGTTGTGCCACCGTGGTTTTGAGGTCTTTGATCTCGGCGGTCTGGGCGGCGATCTTGTGGCGCAGCGCGGCCACGATGGCATCGTCTCGGCCGGTGGCCGGCGGAACGTCCGCGGCGGCGTGCTTGCGGTGCGCATCGATGACCGCCATCAGATCGTCATGCTTGTAGACCGTTTTGCGGGTCACCCCGGCGCGGCGTGCCACGGTCGAGACGTTGAGCTCGGCATTGGTTTTGCGCAGGTAGGCAATGGCCTTTTCGATGTCGCAGCGTTTGGCGTCGCTGACGGCGTTGCGGTGTTTGGCCAGGGCCGCTTTGGCGTTGGCCGAGGGCGGCGGCGGGGGTGTGCGGGTCATCGCCCGGTGCCGGGGTCGGCTTTGCGCAGCACCGATTCGTGGCTTCCCCGCGTGGAGACCTGCAGGCCGGGTTGCCGGCCTGCGGTGCCGGCGCCCCCGATCCCACCGATGTCGGCGCCGGCGGCGTCGGACTCCTGCAGGCGGCCGATGATGGCGTCCAGGGAGGCGACCTCGCGGCGCCGCTGATGAACCCATACGTTGTCGTCGGTCAGCTCGCGTCCGGTCCGCGCGGCGAACTGGCCGCGGCGCACGTCGATCAAGGTCAGCGTCTTGGTGCGCTGATCGATCAGCTCGTCCAGGTGGGTGGCGTCGGTGGCGAAATGCCCGCACGACAGGCAGGCGTTGCCCTTGTCGCAGGTGGTCACCGGCGGTAGCAGGCACACCCCGTTGGGCAGCACCCGGTCGGTGCGCTGCGCCAGCTGGGTCATGTCGTAGATATCTGAGGGGCTGATCGCGATGTCGGTGCCGTGAGCGCCGATCTTCTTGTGCTTCAAGAACTCTGCCTCGGCGGTGGCCGCCAGCGTGGCGGCGTAGCGCAGCGTCATCTCCGGCGAGGCGTGCCCGAGGTAGCGCTGCACCACGTGGATCGGCACCCCATCGTTGAGCAGTTCGGTGGCCCGGGTGTGCCGCAGCCGGTGGGTCTGGCTGAACCGCAACGGCCGACCGGCGCTGTCGGCGAGACCGTGCACGGTGTCCAGGCGGGCCAGCACATTGCTGTAGGAGTCATAGCTGCGGGGCCGCTGCCCCTGGTGCTGGAACCGCACCCCAAAAAACAGGTACTTCGGGGTCAGCTGCGGATAATGCTGGCGTACCCAGTCCTGCTGCTCGCCAATGACATTGACGATGGCCTGCTCCACCAGAATGGTCGGGCAGACCCCGTCGACCTTGGTCTGCTGGTACCGCAGTTTGGCCACGAACCCATCGGGGTCCTCGGCGGCGCCGTCGGCCCGGTCGCGGCCCGGGATCGCTTCCAGCGGATCGGCGTCGAGCATCAGGATTTCCGAGGCCCGCCGTCCGGTCAATGCTTGCAGCAGCCAGATGCGGGCCGCCTGCGGATCCCCGAGGCCGGCTACCACCGAGAGGGTGGCATCGGGGTGGGTGATGACCACGGGGGCGCCCTTGTCGGCGGCCAGCACGTCCAGGTAGCACAGCATCTGTTGTAGTTCGGCGGTCGAGTACCAGGTCAGCTCCGTCGGGGTGTTGGCGCGGCGGCTGCGGAACGCCGCACCCCAGAGCCGGGTGTGCGTGTCGGTCAGTGCGGCCCAGCGCGGCTCGCCGGTGGCGACCGCGGCTTCCTCGGCGTGATCGACCATGAACGTATAGAAGGTTTGGATCCGGGACTGGATACCGGCGATGGCTGTCGAGGACAACGGCCTGCCCGGTATCGACTGGGCCGCTGGCGATTTCAGATACTCGGTGAACTCGGTGAACAGCAACCTCACCTGCGCCCGGTCGGTGTGCAGCACCGGGTCGGTGATCAGGCGGTCGGCCAGGAACGGGCCGAGGTGGCGGCTCATGTCCCGGGCGCGGGACTTGAGCGAGGACCAGCGCAGCAGTTCGGCGGTCAAGGCGGTGCGCAGCCAGAACCGGACCCCTTCACGCAACCAGGCCGGTTCGATCCCGTCCAGGCGCACCACCTGGTCATGCTGCGGTTCGTGCTCGCGCTGCGGGATCCGTGGGTCGGCGTAGAGATCCCAGATGTCGTGATCCCACCACGGCCGGCTGGTGCAGCGCACCGCCACATGCAGGTGCAGGTGCTCGATGAAGTTGGTGACGTTGGTCCGAAAACCCGCCGACGGCAGGCGCCCGTTGCGGCGCTCGAAGTCGATCACCCCATGGCGCACTATCGCTTCGGGCGTCAGATCAGAGATCGAGGCCAACGTGCGGTGGTGTTGTTGGCGGTAGTCGGCGGCCGCGATGCCCACCGCGCGGCTGGTCCACTTCAGCAGGGACGGCTCGATCTTGCGGGCGCCCTCGTGGCCGCACTGCCACACCCACCACGCCAGCTCGTCGCAGATCCGTTGCGGCACAGCATCGGGCGTGAAGTCGTGCCCGTCGGGGACCGGCCGATACCGGGGGTTGTCGGCGAACACCGTGTTGGCCGGGGCCTGATCGAGGTGATACACCAGCGTCCGCCACGGCCCAGGGACGCGGTTCCACTGTGCCGCCCACTGCTCATCGTCGACGCCCCGCCGTCCCGGCCCCCGCCGAGCCTCTGCGCGCCTCTCATTGCCCGTCACTGAGCACCTTCCACCCCGCCACATAGTTCTTCCATTCGGCCACCGTGCGCATCGCGGCATCGGCGGTCACCCACCCGTAAATCGACAACGTCGTCTGCACATCGGCATGGCCCAGGCGGCGCATCACCACATGCGCATCGATCCCGGCCAGCAGCAGCGCCGTGGCATGGGTGTGCCGCAGCCAGTGCGGTGTCCAGTCACCGGGCAGCATGTCCGGGCAGCGCTCGGTGACCAGATCGACCTTGTCGTAGACCGTTTCGGCGCTCGTCGGCGCGAACTTGACTCCGCGCACCAGATTGACGAAGACGAAATGCGTCGACAGATTCCCGACCGCGATGTCGGCGCCGTCGGCGATCAGCTGCCACACGTACTCGCTGTAGAGGGCCACCAGATCGTCCCCGATGTAGATGCGCCGCGGCCCCGACTTGGCCCGCACCCCGCGCGGATGATCATCACGACCGGCCACCAGCACCGACGGGGTGCCGCCACCGGCGATATCAAAGTCCTGATGCCGCAACGACAACGCTTCACCGATCCGCATCCCGGTCTCGGCCAGCAGCGCGAAAAAGAACCGGTCCCGCAGACCCGCCGGGCCACCCGACCACCCGCCGGTGACCGTTTGCACGCTGCACGCGTCCAGGATCGCGTTGACCTGTTCGGGCAGCAGCACCGGCGTTTCCGAACGCTGCACCGCCCGCAGCCGATACAACGGCCCGCCCGTGGCGGTGTTGGGGCCGACCCCGGCCAAAAACGGTGCGTACCGGCCTTTGCGGGCCGCACGGGCATGGCTGGAGTACAGCCGTCGATACGGGCGCTCCAGATCGTGCGCGTCCGCGAAATACCGGTACATCGCCAACACCGCCGCACTGCGCGGATGCAGCGACGACTCGGCCATCCCCGCCGGCGGCTCCCCGATACGCGCCACGCCCGGCAGATCGCCGCGCCGCAGATAGGTCAGGAACGTGCCGAACAGGCTGGCCGGGAAGTCATCCCACGCGGCGCCGGTGTGCTCGAGCACTGTCCACCACGCGGCCAGCCCATAGGCGTAGGCGCGCACCGTGTTTGGCGATGCGCCTTCCTCACGCAAAAACGTCAAGTACTCCCGGGCCGGGGCAACGGGCAGCTTGTCGGGGCCCACCACCGTGTAGGTGGCCGGGCGGTCCGCAAAGCGCATCCGCTGCACCGCCGCCATCGTCAGCAGCGCCCCACGACCGCTGCGGCGCTCACCGCGGCCTGTCCTTGCGGAAATCGTCCAACCGGATCACCCGCGGCAGCGGCGCCGCCGCCGGCGCCGCTGTGCGCCCCGCACCCACGCTGGCCGCCACCGATTGCCGCTCCGATGTCGGCGCCGGACGCTGGGTGGCCAGGAACCAGTCCAGTACATCGGCCGGGTAGATCATCGACTCCCGCGCGGCCAGCATCGGCACCGACGCGCCCCCGTAGCAGCGCTCCACCCACTTGCGCAGCAGTCGCGGGCGTTCCGGGGAACGGTCATCGAAGCCCGGCTCGGTCATGCCCCAGGTGTGTCCGGTTGCCGGGTTGATCCGCCGATGCAGTTGCGTCATCAGCATTTTCGCCCGCTCTGCCGGTATCAGCTCCGAATCGCGCAGGTGCATGATCAGCGAGCCCAGCGACAAGCCCCACTTGTCTTTGAGCGGCCGCAGATTCAGCAGCGACAACAACCGGGGCAACTCATCGGCGATCACCGCTGCGGGGGCGAGCAGTTCGGTGGCGAACCGGTTGGCTTCCAGCTCATCAGCCGGGCTGACCGAGCAGTAGGCGTGGCTGTGCAGCACCAAATGGCCCAGCTCGTGGGCGATCGTGAACCGGGTCCGTTCCCAGGAATCGCTGTCGCGCAACACGATCAGCGGACGGTCCCGCATTCGGCCCACCCAGCTTGAATAACCCAGATGCTTCTCATCGCGGGCCGGGACCGGGCCTGGGGATGCGGCGAACTCGCTTTCCCATTCTCCGGCCACCCGGCGCCGGACGATCACCGGCGCACCGAGACGCTCTGCCTCGTACATCAAATCATCAAGGGGCTCATCATGATCCACGCCCATCGCTGCCCGCAGCCGCGCCGCGGCCGCCGCGATCGAGCGGTGCGTCAGCTCTTCGGGAGCCATCGTGGGAATCTTCACCGGCGGCAGCTTCGATCGCTCATCGAGGTCGGAGAGGAAATCGCCGGCCAGCGACGCGAACGTCGCCAGAAAGTCTTGCTCGCCTACCGTCATCGACTTCGGCGCCCGGAACAACAACTCTGCGGCCGACACTCGGGTCTGCGGGGCCGTGCTGAAAAATGCTTCAGGGAAACGGAACAACTCCGACAGTAACTCGACGTCGGCGTCATCGAGCCGGCCAACCTGCGTTTTTTCGATCTGGGACTGCCGGGCAGGGCTCCACCCGGCGGCTTCCACCACCGACTTTGCTGTCATTCGTCGCAACAACCGGGCCTGTCGGACCCGGACACCAAAAACCTCAATCATCGTGCGCTCAATTCAACGTCACCGGGTTGGGATACCGGCAAGCACCCAACACTGTGCCTGATAGCTACGACAACTCTGGCGGGGTGCCGTCCTGCTCGTCGAATGCGGGATTCTCGTCGACCTCGGTGAAGTCCTCGTCGCGGCGCCGTTTCGCCAGCCTCGTTGGCCCCTGCGAACCCGCACTGGGCCGACCAAGGCCCACCGTGGCATCGCGTTCTTCGAAGATCGGCGCCGGCAGCGGCGTCCTGCCGTACAGAACCTGGAAGTTGTCCAGCAACAGGCCAGCGGCCAACGCCGCTCCGCCAAAGAACCCTCGGCTGTCCGGCCACCACAACAGATACACCCGGTACGCCACCGGCTCGGGAATCCCGTCCTCGCCGCCGATCGGGTGACCAAGCTCCTCTTCTAGGCTCAGCTGCTCCCCGCCCGGCACGTACTTCACCGGCTCGATCAAGCTGCCGTCGTACTTGCGCGGATGCTTGCGCACATAGATCCGCGACCCCTTCCCATCCAGGAGGAGTAAGCCCATTCCGTTGCCCGCCTTGACTTTCAATGACGAGTCGGGACGTTGGCGCCGCGATCTCGACATCAAAAACGTCTCCAGCACAGCGCACGACGTAGTAATCGACCGCACATTGCTGCCCTGATCCACGAAACGATCCGGAACCTCCACGTGGCGAGCAGCCAAATCGCCGTGCGACTCGCCCAACACCAACGCGTGCTGGACCGCAAGCTCCTCGACTAACGCCTGAGGATCGTCGTGTTGCTTCATGGGGTAAATATTTACCCCGCCACACCACATTCAACTTCGTGCCACGCCGCGGGAAACCATCGGATTTTCGGGCCCTCATAACCTAAAAGGATACATGTTCCCGATATTATTTGTGCTGATGAACACCAATAAATGGGTAAATATTAGAATTTAACGCCTGATAACCTGGTGATGAATAGGTTATCTGTGAATATTTCGTTGAACACGCGGCGGTGGCTGGGCCTGATCGCCATCGCGCTCGGGGTGGCGCTGATCGTGGTCGACAGCACGATAGTGAACGTCATCATACCGTCGGTCATCGAAGACCTGAAGGTCAATTCAGTACAGGCGCAATGGATTCAGGAATCGTACGCGATTGTGCTGGCCGCCCTGTTGCTTCTGGTCGGCCGCATCGCCGACATCGTCGGCGCGCGCCGCGTGTTTCTCATTGGCGTGGTGATCTTCGGGATTTCGAGCCTGCTGGCGGGCCTGGCATCTAGCGGCGGCCTGCTCATCTCAGCGCGCTTCATCCAGGGCGCCGGCGCGGCGATGATCCTGCCCACCTCATTGGCGCTGCTGAACGCCTCATTCACCGGCACGGCCCGCGGCCAGGCATTCGCCGTCTGGGGATCCACCATCGGCGCCGCCGCCGCTGTCGGGCCCTACCTGGGCGGCTGGCTATCCGAGCACTTTTCCTGGCGCTGGGCGTTCGGCATCAACATTCCGTTGGCCATCCTCATTTTCGCCATGTCACTTCTATTCTTGGACCGCTCACCGAAACTTCCCGCGCGTGTCGACGTACTCGGCGCGCTACTGTCGGTCGTCGGCCTGGGACTGCTGGCCTTTGGCCTCATTGAAGGCCGCACCTACGGCTGGTTGGCAGTCAAAGAACCATTGGCATTGTTCGGTCACAACTGGTCGAGCGGTCCGTCACCGGTTGCGGTGGCACTGGTACTCGCCGTCGTGGCATTGGGAGGCTTTGCCTTTCGCCAAACCAGACTGACCCGCAACACAGATCCCGATCGAGCTTTGATGGACATCCAGTTGTTCTCCATCGGGTCCTTCCGCAACGGCAACATCGCGACCCTCATCATCGGTGTCGGCGAGTTCGGCATCGTGGCGGTACTGCCGCTGTGGCTACAGTTCACCCTCGGTTACAGCGCCGTGCAAGCCGGATTGGCCCTGGTGCCCATCGCCCTCGGCAGCTTCGTCGCCAGCGGCGCCAGCTTCGCGCTTGCCACCAAGGTTTCCCCGCTAGGCCTGGTCCGGCTCGGCCTGCTGCTCGAGGCATTCGGGCTCGCCGGACTGGCATTCGTTGCCGACGTGCAGGCCCCGTGGTGGCACCTGGCCGGAATGCTGTTCTTTTACGGAATCGGAGTGGGTTTCGCGACCGCCCAGGTCACCAACGTCGTTCTCAACGACATCCCCGAGCAGAACTCGGGCCAGGCTTCCGGCATCCAAAGCGCCTTCCGTCAACTCGGATCCGCACTCGGCATCGCGGTTCTCACCACCACATTCTTCAGCACCCTGAGCGCCACGCTGAAATCAGCACTGACCGCACAGGGCCCGCCACAGCTAGCCGATGATCTGACCCGTGCTGTCACCGACAGCGCAGGAGCGGCGATCCAAGGACTTGCAGCACAACCACACACGCAGTTCGCCGCCGACGCCGCGCGGGTGGCGATGACGCACAGCGTCAGCCTGTCCGGTTACATCGCAGCCGGCGTCATCGTGCTTGGACTAATCGCCACGGCCTTCATCCGCAACCAACCTCCTGCTCCCGCAGCGGCCGACAACCTAGGTCCAGCAGCCGAACCGGCACAGGCACGGCACCGCCAGACGGAAACCAGCTAAAACACCGATCCGCGGGCGCAGCACCTACCCCGTGTTCTACGGACCGCGAGATCGAGGCTGATCTTGAGGCCAGCGTCGATAGCTGGACCGTTCAGCCCGCCGACGCGGCGCCGGCGGCTGTCGAGGCGCCGCAGCCCGAATCCGGTGGGCGCCAAGTCATGGCCACCTAGCCGCCCAGCGGCCTACCTGTGGCCGAGTGCCCTGATCGGGTACCCGGCCACAGCTGCACAACGGCCGCTGTTATTCGTCAATGCACGACGCGGATCGGTACCGCCGTCGGGCCCGACAGCGACGGCGTGGTCGTCCAGGTCACCGGTCCCGCCAATTCAATCCGTGGCGCCACGTCGAGCAGTTGATTGAGCGCGACGCTCACTTCCAGCCGCGCCAAATGTGCGCCCATGCAGTAATGCGCCCCGTGACCGAACGTGACATGTCCTGCCGCACCCCGATCGATGTCGAACTCGTCAGGCCGGTCGAACTGTGCAGGGTCACGGTTCGCGCTGGCGTAGAACAACACCACGCGCGACCGCTCCGGGATCATGACATCGCCTACCCGATACGGCCTCAGTGCGGTGCGCGCGACCCACTGCACTGGCGAACCCCAACGCAGTGCCTCCTCGGTCGCCGCAGAAATGAGGTCGCGGTTCTGGCGCAACCGCTCATAGAGATCGGGGTCAACCGCCAAACGCATCAACAGGATTCCCAACAGGTTGGTGGTGGTCTCGCTACCAGCAACCAGCAGGATCATGGCGGCGGAGAGCGCCTCCAGCATGGACATCTCACCCTCGTCGAGGGCTTCGCGGACCCGTCCCAGCACGTCGTCGGTCCGCACATCAGCGCGGCGGTCGAGTTCGTCCAGGATCAGGGCCCGCATAGCGAGCATGCCCGGCAGCGCCCGACCGATGCAATTAGTGACTTCACTGATCGAGCTGACGGCGAACACCGAGCGGAAATCCTCTGAATACCTATGGAACTCGCCCCTGCGCGAGTGTTCAACGCCGAGGATCAGCGCAATTGCGGCAACCGGCAACGGCACCGTCAGCGTGGGGACGATATCAACAGCCTCACCGCCCATCAGCGCGGCCACACCGGGGGCCACCAACTCGCGCAGGACGTCTTCAAGTTGGCGCACCGCGCCCGGCGTGAAGGACGGGGCAGTGATGCGCCGCAGGCGGGTGTGGTCAGGCTCATCGGTGCTGACAACACCCGGCATTGGCATGGACCGCAACAGAATTCCGGACCCCGACGATAGGGTGTCATGAGCCCGGGCGGCCGCGACGACATCCGCGTGACGCGCCAGCATCCATACGTTGAGTCGCTCGTTGACCGCAACGCGCTGTTCGCGTAGCTGTGCCAGCTGCGGATATGGGTTGGCGATCGCGGCAGGCTCGGTGGGATCGAAAGTTGTCCGGGCGACGTGGGTGCCGACGCGGCGTACCTTGGCACGGCGGAAGTCCTCCAGAACCCCGCGGCCGATCATCGAACCTGAGTCCCGAATGGTGCCGGCGACTGCACGCATCGAGCTCATCAGGCGCGTGCCTGCGACGAGGCTGCGGTCCGCACACTGCTGGGTCGACAGGTGAATTGGTAGTCCCGCTGCGGCGAACGGCGCGCGAGCCGATGCGCGCCCACGATCGTCTGCGGCCGGTGATACACCGTATCCCCCTGGGAATTAACGAAATACGTGTTGACTCCCGCATTGCACCGCGTGAAGTACAGATGCGCAGTTTTGCCATCGCGCTGCACTTGATCCTGGTAAGCCTCGAAGGCCGCGTCGGACACTGCCACAACAACATTGGTGCCGGAGCTGCGCGCCGCGTCGATCACGCGCACTGCATGGCCGGCCATCATCTCGACAAAGTCGGTCCATCCGACTCCGACAAAGCCCTGCGGTCCGACGATCTCCCACCGATTGGGTAGGCGGGGATGAGCCGTGCCGGCGAAACTGCGCAAGCCGTGTTGCTGGTAGTCCTGGGCGAGGTCGAACCCGTTAGTGCCGAGAATTGTGCCCAGCCGGTAGGTTTCGGGGTCGGTCCACATTTCGTATCCGGTGGCGGTGACGATGAGGTCAACATCGCGCTCAACTCCGTCGGCTGTCCGGATGCCCGTCGGGGTGATCGTCTGAATTGGTGTGGTGATCAGATGTGTGGTTGGTTCATTGAAGGCCGGCAGATAACTGCTCGAGATAATCGGCCGCTTTCCCACAATCCCGTGATGTGGCAGGAGTTTTCGTCGTGCTGCTTTGTCGGTTACCACTGAGCGCAACAACGCCCGGAACCAGAGTCGCGAGAACACGTCGTAACCCCGAAGCAGCGGAACCAGCGCTCGGTCGGGTATACGCGACATGATGTGCACCATTGGAATAAGCAGGAATAGGTCAAACGCCAGCCGCCCCGCATGGTGGATCGCAGCGGTGACGCCAGGAAAATTCAGCAATGCACGCCGGGCCCGGGTCATTTCGAAGTCGGGTTTGGGCAGAATCCAGTTCGGTGTGCGCTGATAGACGTCGAGACGAGCGACCCTGCCAGATAACGCCGAAACAATCTGCGCGCCGCTGGAACCGGTGCCGATCACTGCCACCTTCTTGGCTGCGGTGTCATAGCTCTCATCCCACGCGTTGGGGCGCAAGATCATCCCCCGGTAATCGGCGATGCCGGCGATATCGGTCACTGCTTTCGCATTGACATAGCCGCCGACTGAACTGATGACGAAACGCGCGGTGATGTCAGTGCCACCGCGGATGGACAAACGCCACATGCCGGCGTCGTCATCCCACGCTTGACGGACGACGTCGCTGCCGGGCCGAAGATGCGGGTACAGACCGCATTGGCGAGCGGTGGCGGCAAGATAGCAATTGATCTCGGGCCCCGGAGCGAACAGGCGGCTCCACTGCCGGTTACGCGCAAACGACAACTCATACCAGAAGATCGGAATATCCACGGCCAGGCCGGGATAGTGGTTTTCACGCCAAGTTCCGCCGAAATCCGGGCCGCGCTCCAGGATCACAAAATCGGTGATGCCGCGAGTGCGCAACAGGTGCCCAGACGCGATCCCACCGGGACCTGCCCCGATGATCGCAACTTCCACATGCGATGAATCAGCCAGGCGCTCCCCGTGCGGTCCCATCCATAACCTCCCGGTCGAGCGAGTTGAATACTCCTGTACGGCAAGCCGATTCGCACCGAGACGCAAGGCCGGCAGCCGCCGCATTCGGCCGTAACCTACTCGCAGCGTAAGACCGGCTGGACAGATGGTCAATAGTGTCCAGTCAAAATGCGCTGTGTTTGACACCCACGCCGCAAGCCCGAGTAAATTCAGACCATGTCTGCACGGTTGGCAGCCACCTGCGGTGGACCCCGGTAGGTCCGCTGGTGCGCACTCACGGATGGAACGGCGAGACGCCGGCCAGTGACCAAGAAGCAATCGACCGGATCCTTGACGCCGCCGACGAGGCGATCGCCCAGCACGGAGCCAACATCCGGATCGTCGACGTCGCCCGGACGCTCGGCATCTCGCGCACAACGGTCTACAACTGGTTTCCGGGACCCAACACACTCGTTGAAGCCGTGGCCAACCGCTCCGGGTTGCGGTTTCTCGAACGTCTGGCAGCACACTTGGCCGGAATCTCTGATCCGATCGACGCACTGGTCGAGGCCCTCGCCTTTACCGTCGAGTGGTTGCCGGACGACAAACCCATTCAGCTGATGCTGGCCAACGATTTCGGTAAGACGTCCACCGGCGTCACCTCCGACCTGGCCATGCAGTTCGGTCACGGTATTTTGGCCGGCCTCGACGTGGACTGGGCGCAACTCGGGCTCGATGACGACGGCATCGACGACCTTGTCGAATACATGTTGCGGATGCTGCAGTCATTCATGATCGACCCGGGTCGGCCACCACGGCGCGACGCAACACTCCGGGACTGCCTGCGTCGCTGGGTAGCGCCCGTCGTCAAGAGCAAAATCGCCTCGCGAACACCGTGATCGGTGTGCCCCGACCCCGCGCGCCTCGTTCAACCCGTACTGCCAACTCCGTAGAAATGCGCCATGTCCTGCCCGGCGGCATAGCTGCGCATCCAGGTGTCAAACCAGGCCGGGGCAGCAACATCGCGGGGATGGTGCCATGGCAACTGTGAAAGTATCAGGCCGCCAATGAGTTTGAGCAACTGGAGTGTCGCGATCCCGCCGAACATTGTCGGGTAGCGCGGCGGGAACACCCGCCTGAGTACAGGGATGCGGGTCAGCGCCTCGGTGCGCCAGATTGCACCGGTCGCGGCTTCGGCCGCCACACCCATGTCTTCGGCCGGTACCGCCCGTTGGAAGCCGGATGCTATTGAATTGGCGATATGGGTCACGTGCGACATGGACCGAGGCAGCATCCGCAGTTGGTACCAGCGATCCCCTACCACCCCATCGAAGACGATCTCGGCAGAACTTCGGTGTTCGATCTCCTCGACGTAGTGCCATAAGAACAAAGAAGCGACGCGGGTATCGCCGTGATAGAGGCGGTCGCGGTTCTCGATCATGAAACTGAACAGCGGTGGGAAGGTCGCCTCCAGACTCGCGATATACGCCAAATGGAACTTCAACGGCCGCGAGGCATATAACTGCTCATAGGACTCGATCACATCGTCGAGCACGCGGCCCAGATCGGGGTACTGCGCGATCAGACCGTTCACGTGACGGCGGTGTGCCGCCGAATGTTGAGACTCCTGCGCCAGGAAAACCTCCGCCTCCGAACGCAATTCAGGGTCGGCGATCCCTGTCAGGGCTTCCTTTACTGCCAGCACGATGTAACGTTCGAACCCCACCGCGATGAACGAAATCATGTTGGCCATCAGCCCTGAGGCCGGATTGGCGACGTTCCACTGGAACGGCACCGAGTCATCAACATCGAACCGCATCTTGCGGAATTCCACGTCCGTCATCGGTGCTCGACCTCCACTCCCGCTCGGTGGCGTAGCAGGCTGACGGCTCGCCGCGGGCGTGTGACCAACCTAGGATTGACTGGACGGTTTGTCAATAATGTCCAGTCGACTTGGTGTGCCGTCGACTCACTGAGGCGGATCGATATGTCGAGTTAGCGCTATACCCCAAACATGTTGGGGTATAGCGCCTTCGACGTCCGTGTTTGACTAGATCCGACTCGCGGAGAAGGTGGCGGCCTGATTCACCAGGCCGTCCGTGCCGTACGCGCCGTGGGCGGCTCTGGGTGGCCCGGGTGGCGCACCGTTGCAGATGGTGTCACCGGGAGCACAGAGGTCGATGGTCTTCGGCACATACAACGGGCCGATCACCACGGTGGGTGCACCAGAATCGCTCAGGAATTTGTTCGACGGTTTGCCGAACAAAGTTACCGCAGCGACATGGGCTGCGACTTCGGGTGGCATCGGCGGCGGTACGAACGCAGCCGGTATCCCCGGAGGCACATCGGCTGAGGTGACAAACCCCGCCAGGGCAGCACCTTGCGAATATCCGCCAAGAACGATTTTGGTGCCGGGGCAGCTGGAAGCCACCGACTGGATGTGGTTGGTCGCATCTCTGATGCCGTCAATCACGGTAAGGGCGAACTGGATGTTGTCTGCGAAATCGGCACTTGCCGCGTAATTGACGGGGTACACCGCAACCGACTTGGCGCCGGTCTTGGAGCGCAGCGTGTCAACAAACGACTGCCCAATTCCCCCGACACCTGGCGGCTCGCCGGTACCACGTGCAAACACCACCTCTGCGTCCGGACACGGCTGGGCTGAGGCCGGAGAAACCGGAACAGCCAGCAATGCACACCCGGCCAGCAGAACCACAGCAACCAAGCGAGCGATCCGTCCACTCGCCGGCCTCCATGGCCGAGAGTTGTACCTGAACTTGAGGCGGCTCATCTGACTCCCCACGTCACGCATACGTTCGACTCCCGGCTTCCGATGCTAGACAAGAAGCCGAGCCGACGCAGGACCCCGTGGTCAGCCGCACGGACGGCGGTGAGGTCACTGCCGATGTGTTGCTCGCCGTCGTGCACGAAGCTGAGACACCCGATGAATGCCGTCGCAGACTAGAAGGTGATGACCATAGATGTGCCGTCGGCGTCACCGAATAGCAGAGCCGCCACCTGAACCGCTATATGAAGAGGACGCAGCTATGAAACTCATCCCCGTATCCGCAACCGGTAAGGGGCCGGCCGATCGATTCACCGGCGACGTGTACGTCACTCCGATATCCGCGCCGAACGACCCGCCCTACCTATCTGCAGGCGTTGTGCATTTCATGCCAGGGGCACACACCAATTGGCACCTGCATCCGAGCGGCCAGACCCTGCACGTGCTGGAAGGGATCGCCTTGGTCGGTACCCGCGACGGCACCGTGGTCGCCGCTCGTGCGGGCGAGACCGTGTCCTGCGATCCGGGCGTCGAACACTGGCACGGCGCGACCGCGTCGACACTCGCCGTGCACGTAGCGATTGTTGTGGCGACCGCTGACCATCCGGGAACCGATTGGCTGGAACCGGTGGCCGACGACATCTACCTCGCCGCGCAGGCCGCGGCTTACGCGCATCGTTAGCCGACTCGCTCAACTCCGCGATCCAGAGGCACCGCAAAGTCGTCAAAACCATTGATTACCAGTGAATTCGGACGGTACTCAACTGCCGAGGAGGTTATCGCCGGAATCGATCTGACGGGCCGTCGCGCGGTAGTGACCGGGGCCAGTTCAGGCATCGGTATCGAGACGGCCCGGGTATTGGCACTTGCCCGGCTTCGACTTGTCACCACCGTCCTTCTCTCCGGTCACCGGCCGGCATCCGTTCGATGCAAGGCTGACCTCCTCTGCCAGGTGACTATCGATCCAGCCACTTCATCTGTTCTTCAGAGTGATGGTCCCCGAGTGGCTGCTGTAGTCGGTCGAGTCTGGCCTTTTGGGTATCGCTGAGCTCGACGGCATCGGCTGCCAGGTTCTCTTCCAACCGGTCCACTCGTTTGGTTCCCGGTATGGGAACCACGTTGGGGCCCTGGGCAAGTAGCCAAGCCAGCGCGACTTGTGCCGGTGTTGCGCCCACGTCGGCGCTGATGGCGGCGAGCTCGTCTACGCTCTCCAGGTTGTGGGCAAAGTTCTGGTTGCTGAATCGAGGGTTGGATTTTCGTAGGTCGTCGTCAGGAAACGATTCGTTGGAACGTATGGTGCCCGTCAGGAAGCCACGGCCCAACGGAGAGTAGGCGACAAAGCCAATTCCCAACTCGCGCAACAGGGGAAGAACTTCAGCTTCAGGATCTCGTGTCCACAATGAATACTCTGATTGCACCGCCGAAATCGGGTGCACGGCATGTGCACGCCGGATGGTGGTGACGCCGACCTCCGACAGCCCGACGTGCCTGATTTTCCCTTCTGCGACCAACTCGGCCAGCACACCCATGGTCTCTTCGATCGCGGTTTCCGGGTCGAGGCGGTGCTGGTAGTAAAGGTCGATCCGATCGGTGTCCAGCCGTCGCAGAGATCCCTCGACCGCAATGCGGATGTTCGCCGGGCTGCTGTCCAACCGGTGACGGCCCGTGTGCGACAGCAACCCGAATTTCGTTGCCAATACGACAGAATCTCGTCGCCGCCCCAGCAGTGCTCGCGCCACAAGCTCTTCGTTGATGTACGGTCCATACACTTCTGCGGTGTCGATGAGGTTGACGCCGAGATCAATGGCGCGGTGGATGGTGTGTATCGACTGGGTGTCGTCGCTGCGCGCGCCGGCATATGCGGAAGACATCCCCATGGCGCCCAGCCCCAGACGTGCTACATCAAGCTCACCGAGATGGGTGTGTTTCACTGTGTGCTCCGTTCGGTCAGGCTGCCTGGGGGTTCTCCAATACCAGCGCGAGCCCTTGACCTGATCCGATACACACTCCGATCACGCCGTAACGCGCGTTGCGTTCCCGTAATTCGATCGCCAGCGTCAGTACGTAGCGGGTTCCCGTGGCGCCGAATGGATGTCCGATGGACACCGCTCCGCCGTTGGGGCTCAGTTTCTCGTCGGGGACGGTGAAACCTCCTAGCTGGTTGGGCAATTCACGCAATACCCCGAGTGCCTGGGCACTGAACGCTTCATGTACCTCCCAGACGTCGATCTGTTCAGGGGTCAGCCCTGCGCGTTTAATGGCTGCCGGAATTGCCCACGCGGGAGCCAAACCCATGATCAACGGATCAATGCCGTATACCGCGGACGACACCACCCGCGCCAACGGTTCGAGGCCGAGTTGTGCGGCTCGTTCTCCGGAAGCCAACACCACCGCGCTCGCCCCGTCGGTGAGCGGAGTCGAGTTGGCCGCGGTCATTTGGGTCGTGCCCGGTTGAACTGGCAGGGCTGCAAGCGATTCCGCAGATGTGTCGTCCCGGATGAATTCGTCGAGTTCAACGGTGTGCGCCGGTGTCCTCTTGGTTGCCGCGATCTGCACGGGCATGATCTCTTTGGCTAAACGCCCGCGGTCGCGCGCAGCCTTGGCGTGCCGCTGGGACCGTAGGGCGAACCTGTCGATCTCCTCGCGAGTCAGGCCGTACCGATCTGCCACGTTCTGCGCGGTCTCGATCATGCCGATGTAAGCGTTGCGTGCCAACAGTTTTGGATTGGGCGGACCACCTGCGCCGGCCCACATGGTGTCCAGCAGCACTACCGGACCGCGAGGTGAGAACGGTGCCTCTCCCTTCATATACGCCCAGCCTGAACGCGACATAGATTCCACGCCTCCGGCGATTCCAACACCTAGATCGCCGGCACGTATTGCATGGGAAATCATCACCGTGGCGCTCAGAGATGAACCGCAGAAGCGGTTCACCGTAATACCTGCCACGCTGTCGGGGAACCCGGCTGCCAGCGCAGCCCACCGGGCTACGTCCCCCATACCTTCGTGGGCGGGGTTAACGCAGCCGGCCGCGATGTCCTCAATCTGGTCGAGCCCGATGCCCAATCGTTCGCATGCTCCGACAAGCGTCATTCCGAGCAAGTCGTCAAGGCGAATATGCGACAGCGAGCCTGCGTATTTGGTGAACGGGGTGCGCACGCCGCCAAGTACGAACACGTCAGTCATCGCCGAACTCCTAATGTCGAGGCGATCCATTACGGTTGTCGCGGTCAATTCTGCCGAACCGGCCGTGCGGACGACGTCGATTCAGGGTGCAGGGCCGACAGTGGACTGATTCACGATCGCCTCAGCGCTTCGAGCGCTGCGGCTGATGGGCTACCAGGCTGCGCGCGATAGGTCAGCAGGTGTTGTCCCCTGGAGTGGGGAATGTTGAATCTGTTGCGGTACAGATGCAAGTCGCCGACGACCGGATGCCGCATGTGGATCACGCCGGGTCGATAGCCGACGTCGGCCTTGGCCCACCGATCGCGGAAATACTGACTGCGCGCTGATAGTTCGGCGACCAATGCCTGCACTTGAGGGTCATTGGGATCGCTTCCGGCAGCCTCTCTGAGCCCACTGATCACCACGTCAGTAGTGGATTCCCAGTCGACGAACTGCTCGCGGGCCTGCGGGGCCAACAATCGCCAACGCAGAAAGTTCTCTCCAGGTTCGAGCCCGCACGACAATGCCCGAGCAAGCGGGTTGGCCGCCAGGACGTTTAGGCACCGGCTGGCAATGATCGCGGGCATCGGAAACTGGTCGATCAGCTCGTCAGCACCATCTGTAACTAATTCGACCCCGTGGCCGTCAGCGACTGATCCGACATCACGTAGCTCTGCACGATTCGCCCGTGGGGCGGCAACTTGATGGAGGTATTCGGTCGCTTTGAGGTCGAGTTGCAAGGCATTGGCAAGGGCGGCAATCACCTCAGGCGACGGATGTTTGTCGCGGCCCTGCTCCAGACGCAGGTAGTACTCGACGCTGATGCCGGCCAGCAAGGCTAGTTCTTCGCGTCGCAGGCCGGGCACTCGGCGACGCGTTCCGCCGATCAACCCGACGTCTTCGGGCCGGATTTGTTCCCGCCGCGCGCGCAGGTAGTCACCGAGGACGTTGGAGTTCTCCGCCACCGGTCGAGCCTAACCCTGTCCCTGCCACTACCAGGGTCAACGCGGCCTTCTACGTCTGTTTATCCACGGCCAAAGTGAAAGCACAGGACCACGAAGGAGCAGCAATGACAGAGCGGCAGGACGTCGAATTCCCCGGCGAGGGTGGCGCGACATTGCGCGGGTGGTTGTTCCAGCCGGAGGGGGCCGGGCCGCACCCGGCCATCACAATGGCACACGGTTTCGCCGGAGTGAAGGAGCACGGCCTCGAGCGGTTCGCCCAGCTGTTCGCTCAGTCAGGATTCGTCGTTCTGGTCCATGATCACCGGGGCTTCGGCGCCAGCGACGGCTCTCCCCGCTTCGATATCGATCCCTGGGTACAGATCGCTGACTGGCGACGGGCAATCTCGTTCCTGGAGAGCCTGCCGATGGTCGACCCGGACCGGATCGGCTTATGGGGCAGCAGCTACGCCGGTGGCCATGCCATTGTGCTCGGCGCCACGGATCGCCGGCTGCACGCGGTGGTGTCCCAGGTGCCCACGATCAGCGGCTATCAGCAGAGCCTCCGTCGAGTGTCGCCGGATCAGGTGGCGAACCTGGAGGCGGCCTTCATCGACGACGACCGGCGTCAGTTCAACGGAGAACCACTCGCAACCCAAGCAGTGGTGAGCCTAGATCCTCAGGAGCCCGCGGCGTATCACGCACCGGATGCCGTCGCGTTCTACCAGCAGCCGGTACCCGAGGGCGTCTGGAACAACAGCGTCACCCTCCGCTCCAGTCGGGCCGCCCGCAATTACGAACCCGGCGTCTGGATTTCCCGGGTCTCCCCCACGCCGCTGTTGATGGTTGTCGGACTGAAGGACACCGTCACCCTGACCGACCTGGCACTGGGTGCTTACGAGCAGGCACTGCAGCCCAAAAAGCTGGTGACCGTCGACGGTGGCCACTTCGACCCGTACGTAGGTCACTTCGATATCGCCGCGGGAGCCGCACTGGGCTGGTTCAGCCAGCACCTCACTTCCGTTGAAACCCATTGATCCCGAGAGGAATTCATTATGAGCACACTGCAGTACGACGTTCTGGTCCACCACGGCATCCGCCGCCACAGGGACCAGCGGCTTCCCGACGGCAGTCCGATCGTTTCGTCCCCGGTGGCGTCCACGCTGATCTACGGCGATCGCGACGCCGTCCTCGTCGACCCCCCATTCACCTATGAGCAGGTAGAACAAGTCTGGGCTTTGATCGAACGGTCCGGCAAGACCCTCACTCGCGTCTATGCAACGCACGGCCACGGCGATCACTGGTTTGGCACCGAACTGTTGCTGGAGCGGTTTCCGGGCGTCACCGCTTACGCCACCGAGGGCACCATCGCGATGATGCACGAGCAGGCCACCGCCGGGCGGGCGCAGATGTGGGACGTGGACTTTCCCGGACAGATTCCGCCGAGCCCTGTTGTCTACCAGCCCATTCCGGCCGGCGGTTTCGAGCTCGAGCGGCACCGACTGCAGGCTGTCGAGGTAGGCCACACCGACACTGACGACACCACGGTGCTGCACGTGCCATCCATCGGACTGGTGGTCGCAGGCGACGTCGCCTACAACGGCGTGCACCAGTACCTGTTGGAAAGCGCCGACGGCGGCATCGACTCCTGGCTGGCCGCGCTGGACACCGTGGCAGCGCTGCAACCGCAGTCGGTCGTCGCCGGCCACAAGAATCGCGACCTGCCCGACGATCCTGCCATCATCGACGAGACCCGGCAGTACCTGCTGGACGCACAGCACCTGATCAACGAAAAGCCCAGTCCTCGAGAATATTTCGACAAAATGATCGCGCTCTACCCGGACCGGCTCAACGTGGGACCGGTGTGGTACACCGCGGTCGCACTGCTGTCCTGACCAAGACCACACAGCCCAAAGGAACGCCATGAGCACCAATGTTTCTGAAGTCCGCCAAGCAGTTCTCGATGACGTAAACCACTGGTTCTTCGAAGACTATCTGCCGACATGGGTCGGCGTCGCGGCCGGAACCGTAACCCGCGGTCCAGATTTCGTGCTCGACTATTGGTCGGCACCGTTGCAGTACAGCGACGACCTGGTCTCTGCGTGGTTCCTGGATGCAGAAGCCGTCACCAAGTTCCTCGCCGACCTGCATGAGCGCCTCAAAGAGAACGGCTATACACACACGGTGGTACCGGATCACCGAAGCCGCGTATACAGCGAAAACGGTGCTGCCATCGAGGTCATCTGGTCACGTTGTGGTGAAGCCCACGAAATCGAGCGTCTCGCCGTACATTTCGAGGTCGCGCGCGGCGAAGGCGGATGGCGCGTCGTCGGCATCCAGACCACACCCACAACGGCTTCCTCGCTCGATGCGGTCTGGCCGTAAGACCCAATCAGATCCTCCACCCGAAATCAGGACACCATGATCATCGACCCCACTGACCTCAATCCCACCTCCAGCTACAAATTGCTGATCGGCAGCGTCCTGCCCCGGGCGATCGCTTGGGTCAGCACTCAATCGACAACCGGCGTAGGGAACATCGCACCCGTTTCGTTCTTCACCGTTGTCGGCCGGTTTCCGCCGATCCTGTCGATCTCGCTACAGCCTCGCTCCGACGAGGCGACCCTGAAAGACACCTTCATCAACATCCGCGACACCGGTAACTTCGTCATCAACATCGCTTCGCTCGCGCAGGCCGATGCGCTGCACCGATCGGCCTTCGAATTCGACAGTGGCGTCGATGAATTCGAGGCTCTCGGCCTGCAGAAGGTGGCTTCTGAAGTGATTGACGCTCCGCGGATTGCCGACGCGCCCATTTCATTCGAATGCGTCGTCGATCGCATCATTCCGATGCCACCGTTGCCCGATCACGTTGTGTGGGGCCGCGTCAAGAAAATTCACGTACGCGACGATCTGTACCTGGAACGGGGCCGAATCGACACCGGGGCATTACACCCGTTCGGCCGACTCGCCGCCGAATACACGGCAGTGGACAACATCTTCACCACACCGATTCCCGATGCCGTGCTGGCGGACATTGAATCACAGCGCATCCGGCGCCTGGACGGCAAGGCAACCGACTTCTCCCCGATCGACACCAGCGAATGGTCACCATCGGGCTCAGTCTCTACGGGAACACCACAATGAGCTCAATGCCGGAAGTCTGGCAGTCGGAAGCGCGTGCCGATTCAGCAGCCACACTTCTGTTGATCCATGGCTACCTCGACAGCGCCACAGTGTGGACCGACCTGGTGGACGCACTCGGCGACTGCGTGAATGTTGTCCGGTACGACCTTCCCGGATTCGGTACGAGGCACATGCAACCCGTTGACCTGCACGAGATCTCCCTACCGACACTGGCCGCCGAGGCGGCATCGATCGCGGCAAGCATCGAAACACCGGTGTACCTGGTGGGCCACAGCTTGGGAACACAAGTGGCACAACTGGTGGCGGCCGAGCACCCCGAACTCGTAGCCGGCCTGATCCTCATGACACCGGTACCGCTCACGGGCACCCACCTCCCAGAGGAATCGGTAGCGCAATTCCGCGCCCTGGCGGCCCATTACGCGCAGCAACGGCACGCTCGCGCCCAGCTGTCACCGGCGCTGACCGACCGGCAACTGGACCGCCTCACCCGTATCGGCACCCTGGCCCGCCCGAGCATCGGCGCTCGGTACGCCGATGTCTGGAACGACGGATTCGACAGCGCCGCATCGGTCAAGGCCTACCGCGGGCCTGTACTGATTGTCGGCGGTGCTGCTGACGGATTCGTCACCCAACCGATCGTCGACACCGTCGCCGGCAAGTTCATCAATCCCCAGGTTCGGAGCGTAGAGAACGGGGGGCACTGGCTACACGTCGAACACCCCGGCAGCGTGGCGACCGTGATCCTCGACTTCCTGGATGACGTCACGGTTGACGTCACCGGCATGGAACCATCCGGCCCATTCGGTGGCCGATTCGCTGATGACATCGTGTTGGAGGGCGCCGTCTTTGCCAAACCAGTCGTCGGAAAAACCCAGGTACTAGCAACCCTTGCGGCGGCGGGGTCAATCTACGGCTCACTGCAGTTCACCACCGAGGCCCACAACAGCAGGACCACCTATCTGCAATGGACCGCCCGTCGCGTCGACTGCACCGAAGCCCGCGGCATCAGTGTCGTACGTCGCAACGCCTCCGGTGCAGTCACCGCGATATCACTGCATCATCAGCCACTGGCAGCTGTCCTGGAGTTCTCAACTGCACTGCGCGACCGTCTCGCCAATGTTGTTGACCCTGAACACTTTGTGCCCGGTTCAGACCAATGCGTACCGCCAACGAAAGAAGGATCATGAGCCTGCAGCACTCCACATTCGTCACCGCACCACTCCCCCAGGCCGGCCGCGGACCGCTGCCCGACGGGAGCACGCGGATGTGGTCGCCAATCACGTCGACACTCATCACCAACGACCACGACGCCGTCCTGGTTGATCCACCGCTGACCTCGGCACAGGCCGACCAGGTCGGCGACTGGGTGGCTGCATCGGGGCTGCGCCTGCGCCATATCTACATCACCCACGGGCACGGTGACCACTGGTTCGGCGCAATCCCGTTGTTGCGCCGATTCCCGGGTGCAACGGCGCTCGCGACGGCAGGAACCCAGCGACTCATGGCGAAACAGAACAGCCCGGAATTCCGAAAGGCATTTTGGGACAAGTTCTTTCCCGGTCAACTGCCAAGCGGCGACGTCAGCGTGGACGTCATCGACCACACGGGCTTCGAACTTGACGGCATCCCACTGCTGCCGATTGAAGCCGGCCACACAGACACCGACGCCACGACCATGCTCCACGTTCCCGACTCAGGGCTAGTCGTCGCGGGCGACGTCGTCTACAACGGCGTCCACCAGTACCTGGCCGAATCGGGTGGAACTGCCGGAATCGACTCCTGGCTCGCGGCCCTCGACACCCTCGAGGCACTGAACCCCACCACCGTCATCGCCGGGCACAAAAGCCCAGAAGCTCCCGACGATTTCTCCCAAATCGCAGCCACACGGACCTATCTCACCGACGCACGCACACTGGTCGGATCATCCGCCACGGCACAGGAGTTCTACGCGGCGATGCTCGCCCTTCATCCGCACCGGCTGAATCCGGGTGCCCTCTGGGGCTCGGCGGTGACCCTGCTGCCGCGCGAATGAACCCACCGACTGCACTACCAGTCCATACCCGAGAGGAACACCAATGAACGCCGTTACAACTGCCATCGATCATCCGTCACGCCGCCTGGTGGTGCCGCTGCCCGAATCATACGAAGAAGCCCGCGCACACTATGAGACGCTTGTCCCCGAGGTCGACAACGCCCAGTTTCGCGAGATGTCGACATGGCACGATGTCGTGGACCTGGCGAAAATACTTGCCCCACACGGATTCATGCGTTACGCCAGGATAGATCTGGCTGATCTTATGGCGAAATCACGGGCGCCCTGGCAGGCCACGCAGTACTTGATGGGCAATCACACCATTGCCGAGCGAATGTACCGCTACGACCCGTCAATCATGCTCCACGCACCGCTGCGCAGCCTGCTATACACAGATGACCGCGGCATTGCCACTTTCGCCGTCGATCAGCCGAGTCTGCTGTTCGCCAGCTACCAGAGCCCGGACATCGCCGCCGTCGGACACGAACTCGACGACCTGTTGGCTGAGCTGATAAAGCTCCTCGGGGGTGCAGTTCCAGACCAGTTGCTGAACCGCACCGACTAGCCCACCACCGCGGGAGCCAGCTTCTCCAGGTACTCCACTCCTGCACCGAAATCGACGCCGGCCAACATCAGCACTACATGATCGGCACCGGCCTCGCGATGCCTGTCCGCTAGAGCGGCAATCGACGATGGGTCGCCGTAGCCGACCACCGCATCGACCAGTCGATCGCTCACCGCGGCGATGTCATCGGTCCGGTATCCCAGCCCGGCCAGTCGTTGAGCGAACGACTTCACCTGCACCCGTGCCGAGAGCAATTCGCGCGCAGCACTTTTCGCGTGTTCACGGTCGGGTTGGGCTTGTACGCTCAATCCAATGACCAGCAGTTTGTCGGGCCCCAGCGCCTGGCGGGCCTGCGCCGTGAATTCTGGCGGCAGTCCCGCGGGCATGGCGCCGTCGGCGACCTCGCCCGCCAGGGCCAGCATCTTCGGACCGTTCGCTGCGATGATGCGCGGGTATACCGCATCGGGCGCCGGGGTGGGCGACGGCTGATCCATGGCCGCCAGGTATCGCCGCATCGTAGCCAGCGGATTGCCGAACTCCTGGCCGGTGATCTCCGCCTGATATGGGTAGCCGACCCCTAGCCCCAGCACGATCCGGCCCGGATACGCCTGTTCGAGCATGGCGGCCGCCCCGTGCCCTGTGAGCGCAGGACGCGCCCAAACATTTGCGACGCCCGTGGCCAACGTCAGTCGATGGGTGGCGGCCAGCAGAATTGCCGACTGCATCAAAGCGTCTTTGCCGCCGACAGGTTCGTTGACCCAAGCCGTCCGATACCCAGCGTGCTCCATGCGGACCACGGCCGAGCGCTGCTCATCGATAGCCGTCATCTGGCCCAGTGGCACCGGCACGAATGCGCCCACCGGGCCAAGTGCGCGGCGCGCGGAGTCTACGACGTCACTCATCAAAGTAACGTCCCGTCTCCAGATCGGCGATCAACCCGGGCATCTCGGCCCGCCAGCCCAGCCACTGTCGCGTGAGGACACTGGATGCGGGCAGGTCCATCGCGAAGAACCCGCCAAGCCAACCGAAGTGGTCGAATGCCCGTTCTACGGGCACCGACTGCACCGGCAGATTCAGGCGGCGTCCGATGACTTCAGCGATATCCCGCACCGGAACCCCCTCATCACCTACCGCATGTAGTCGACTGCCCGCGACCGCACCTTCGAGCGCAAGCCGGAACAATCGGGCGGCGTCTAGACGGTCGACCGCGGGCCACCGGTTGGAACCGTCGCCGGGATACGCCGAAATGCCTTTGTCGCGGGCGATTTCGATGAGGCGAGGGACAAAACCGTGATCCCCCACACCGTGTACCGATGGCGCCAATCGCACCGCTGACACCCGGACGCCACGATCGGCCAAATCAAGCGCCGTCTCTGAAATCCGCGGGGACGCTGGATGAGCGGGGTCTTCCTCGGTCAGCGAACGCCCCACCCCAAAGCTCGCCATACCCGAAGTGACGACGAACGGCCGATCCGTTCCGGCCAGCGCGTCCCCGATCGTCTCGA
Source organism: Mycobacterium sp. OTB74 (assembly GCF_029892685.1). Lineage (GTDB taxonomy): Bacteria > Actinomycetota > Actinomycetes > Mycobacteriales > Mycobacteriaceae > Mycobacterium. The sequence continues at coordinate 154,274 of NZ_JARXVD010000004.1, forward strand.
TCGCCGAGCGATCGGCCTCGGCGGCCGCCGCGTAGTCCTCGAAGTTGTGGATAAACGCCATGTGGACCACACCGTCGGCCAGCTTGGCGCCCTCACGAAGGCTTCCCGGGTCGGCGAGCGAGCCGCGGTGCACCCTGGCTCCCGCCGCTGTGAGCTTGGCGGCGGAATCATCGGAACGGGCAAGCCCTATCACCTGATGCCCCGCGCCAAGTAGTTCGCGGACTACTGCCGAACCCACGAAACCCGATGCGCCTGTCACAAAAACCCGCATAGTGAACTCCTGTAGATCGTGCTGAAGAACGGTGATTCCACCCTTCCCGCGACACCACGACAGCGTCCAAGTCCCATTGCGCATCGATCAATACCAATGAGGCATCACAGCAGTTCATAGGCTGTTTCTATGAATTCCCGGGCGCAGAGGGCAATACCATATGGGTATGACGGATGCAGCGGCACCACGGGACCTGGAGCTACGCCTGGTCCGATATTTCACCGTAGTGGCCGACCACCGACACTTCGGCCGGGCCGCCGCCGAGCTGCGCGTCGCGCAACCGTCGCTGAGCCGTCAGATCAGCCGGCTGGAACAGCAACTCGGCGCACGCCTGTTGGACCGGACGCCACAAGGCACACGTCTCACCGATGCCGGGGAGGTCTTTCTGCCCAAGGCAAAAGCGCTGCTGCGCTCGGCCGACCAGGCAGTCGCGCAGACTCGTGCAGCAGCAGAGCCGAGCAGCCTGACCATCGGTTACTCCATGGGCATCATCGTCACGCCGGCGGTGTTGGAGATGCGGCGCAGGCATCCCGACGCTGACGTGCACGCGACCCACCTCGACTGGGACCAGATACGCACCGCGCTGCTCGATCACCGAGTGGATGCCGTGGTGGCGCGGCTGCCCTTCCCCACCGATCAGCTGCACGTGACCATCTTGTACGACGAGCCACGGGTGGTCATCGTTCACAAGAATCACCCTCTGGCCCAGCGTGATTCGGTCACGCTTGATGACATCGCCAACGAACCGATGCCGCGGATACGCAACTCCGACCCGGCGTGGAGTGCGTACTGGCGAATGGAACCCCGACCAGATGGAAGCCTCGCCCCCGAGGGGCCCATCATCGATGCACTCGAGGACAAATTCGAAGTCATCGCATCTGGACAGGCCATTGCCATATCGGCAGGTTTGCACGGCAACGCTTTTCGTCCTGACGTCGTCGCGATTCCACTCGTGGACGTTGAGCCCTGTCACGTCGTGCTGGCCTCCCGCGCCGACAACCGCAACCGGCTGCTATCGACCTTCCGCAAGATCGCCCATGAGACCCTGACCGGGCCGCTCTAGCGGTACTGGTAGGCGTATCGACACGCATGGCGCGAATCGGCGCTCGCTAACATCAATGCGCTGCTCAGCGTGAGGAGCCGACGCGACTCGTAGGACGTAGGACTTGAATACCCCAGAACTCGCCCATTGGAATGCCCAGGAAGCGCTCGCGGAAGCGATGATTCCCATCATCGGCGCTCTGCACCGCACCCATGGCGTCACGGTGCTGCTGCACAGCCGGTCTCTGGTGAATAAATCGGTCATCAGTATTCTGCGGACCCACCGTTTTGCGCGCCAACTGGGCGGCGACGAACTGACCGTCGAAGAGACCTTCCCGTTTCTGCAGGCGCTCGCCGATCTGGACTTGGGCCCGGCCAAGATCGACCTAGGCCTGCTGGTGCTGGCCTATCGTGCTGACCGTCGTGGTCTGTCCGTCCCGGAATTCACTGCCGAGATGCTCGACGAGGTAACGGGCGGAAACAAGATCGAAGCGCAGGGCCCGCGCGATGTGGTGCTCTATGGGTTCGGCCGGATCGGCCGGCTGGTGGCGCGTCTGCTCATCGAAAAGGCCGGCTCCGGAAACGGCCTCAACTTGTGCGCTGTCGTGGTGCGTAACAGCGGAGATGGCGACCTGGCCAAACGTGCGTCGCTGCTGCGCCGCGACTCGGTGCACGGACACTTCAACGGCACCATCAAGGTTGACCAGGACAACAGCTGTCTGGTCGCAAACGGCAACGTCATCAAATTCATCTACAGCGATGACCCGGCGAGCGTCGACTACACCCAGTACGGCATCGACAACGCCATCCTGATCGACAACACCGGCAAATGGCGAGACCGCGAAGGACTGTCCAAGCACCTCCGTCCCGGCATTTCGAAGGTGTTGCTGACCGCGCCGGGCAAGGGCGACGTGCCCAACATCGTGCACGGAGTCAATCACCGCACATTGGATCTGGGCCAGCAGATCTTTTCGTGTGCGTCGTGCACCACCAACGCGATCGTCCCGCCGCTGAAGGCGATGGACGACGAGTTCGGCATCGTTCGCGCGCATGTGGAGACGGTGCACTCGTTCACCAACGATCAGAACCTGCTGGACAATTACCACAAGGCTGACCGTCGTGGCCGCTCCGCGCCATTCAACCTGGTTCTCACTGAAACCGGTGCCGCCTCCGCGGTGGCCAAGGCGCTGCCCGAGCTGAAGGCCAAGATCACCGGCAACTCGATTCGTGTTCCTACGCCGGATGTTTCGGTTGCCATCCTCAACTTGCAGCTCAAGCGCGAAACCACCAAGCAGGAGGCGTTGGGGTATCTCCGTGATGCGTCGTTGTCGGGACCGTTGAGCCGCAACCTTGATTACACCGCGGCAACCGACGCGGTGTCGAGCGACTTCATCGGTTCGCGCGCGGCATGCGTCATCGACGAAAGTGCTGCGATCGTCGACGGCGACAATGTGATTCTGTACGTCTGGTACGACAACGAATTCGGCTACTCGTGCCAGGTCGTGCGGACGGTGCAGTATCTGTCGGGCATCGAGTATCCGACCTATCCGCGGATGTGATTGTGTGACTTTGCTGTTGAACTAGGCCGCTACCGCGACCGCACCCAAGCACACCGATGTCAGAACTCTCGCCGCCGCAATGCGGTGTCGGCGGATAGCTAGGCCGGTTCTGGTGGTAGCCTGTAATGAACAGCAATACCGATGAGCAGCAACGTCATTCGATGCTGAAACGCTTCCTCGCTGAACGGATCATGGGCAGACTGGCCGATGGCGCGCATGGTGGGAAAGTCCGACGATGCGCGCCGTGCGACGAGTTTTAGGATCCGAGCCAGCCATGGCTGCCCATCCTCCACATAGAGGTGTTCACGGTGCGCCTCGGTGACGCTGCCGACCGCCATCGCACTGACCGCGGCCCACACAGCGAGGGCATCTTTCGGTGAGAGTCCTTGCTCTGCAAGAACTTCAACTGCATCAGCGGTGTATTCCATCTCCGCGCCGGGGCGAACCGCGCCGGCGACGAACTTCTCGACCAGTGCCGGCTCGGACGCCAGCACGGTCCGGATGTAGGACGCGTAGTCGCGCAACCAGGTGGCCCAATGCCCGCCGGTGTAACGCGGTGGCGGTGAGCTGGTCAGAGCACTCTCGGTGGCCAGGCGCAGCAGGTCGTCATGATTCTTAACATGGTGGTAGAGGCCAGGGAGGCTGATGCCCAGATGTTCGGCGACCCGGCGCATCGTCACGTTGTCAGTGCCTATCGCCGAAACTGCCGCGACGATGGCGCTCTGGTCGATCCGGGGTGGTCTGCCTCGGCGCGGCGTCACGGGGGCCGGATTCATCGGCGTCCTCCTGCCGTGCCGGGCACTTTTCAATCTGGGGTTGACGATAATCGAAATGAGTTCTAATAATCAATATGAAAAATCCGCTGGCCCTGGGATGTCGCAGCTCCCCCGACACGCGACTGGAGTACTGAAGCGCCGATGGCACTGGCTATCACCACAGAGCAGGAACAGTTGGCCGCCGCCGTCAGCCAGTTCGCGGCTCGCCACGCCCCAGTGGACAAGACCCGGGCAGCATTCGAGTCGATCGCCGCCGGCAAACTGCCGCCGTGGTGGGAAGACCTGGTCGCAAGCGGCTTTAATGCGGTGCACGTCGCCGAGGACTTCGGTGGGCAGGGAGGGACGCTCGCCGATATGGGTTGCGTCATCGAAGCCGCTGCCGCAGCGCTCCTGCCGGGCCCGTTGCTCAGCACCGTGACGGCAATCGCGGTAGCCCGCGACGCCGAGTCACCAACCCTGCTATCCGATCTCGTCGGCGGCGCAACAGCAGTCGTCATCCTGCCCGAGCACAGCAGTGTTCGAGCCGTCCGCCGTCCGGATCATTGGGAGCTCACCGGCACGTCCGACTCGACACTGGGTCTGTGTTCGGCGCGGCACATCCTGCTCACCGCCCAATGTGACGACGGAGTCGAGCGCTGGTTCGCCGTTGCTGCTCACGCTCTTTCGGTTGAGCAGCAACGCGGCACGGACCTCTGCACCGACGTTGGCATCCTTTCCGTCAAAGACCTTGCCGTTCCCAATGATTCGGTGTTGTTGGGCATATCGTCAGAACGGGCCCGGTGCATCACCGTGGCGCTGGCGGCCTGTGCGGCCGCCGGCACGCTGCGGCGCTGCGCCGAAGAGGCGACGGACTACCTCCGCACGCGCGAACAATTCGGCCGACCTATCGGCACCTTCCAGGCGCTACAACATAAGGCGGCGGCATTGCGGGTCAACGCCGAACTCGCGGCTGCCGCGGCGTGGGATGCGGTACGGGCCGAAGACGAATCGATTGAACAACATCGACTGGCGGCCGCGGTAGCAGCCCGCATGGCCATCACGCCCAGCCCGGAGCTGGCGCTGGACGCCCTGCTCATGTTCGGGGCAGTCGGCTACACCTGGGAGCACGACGCGCACCTGTACTGGCGCCGCGCCACCAGCCTGGCGGCATCCCTGGGGCCGGCAACGCAATGGAGCCGTCAAATCGGCCGCCTCGTCTTGAGCCATAAGCGTTCCACCGCAGTGGAACTCGGGGATATCGAAGCCGAGTTCCGGCAGTGGGTGGCTGACGTCCTCGACCGCGCTGCGGTGCTGCGCAACGAATACCCGGCCGACGACACCCGTAACAGCGAAGGACTGGCGCGCGGGTCGCAGCGCAACGCGATCGCCGAGGCAGGTCTGGTTGCTCCGCAGCTACCGGCGCCGTGGGGCGTGGGCGCCGGTGCGGTCCAGCAGGTGATCCTCGGTGAGGAATACGCCAAACGGCCGGATGTGGTCAGACCATCGCTGGGCATCGCCGAATGGATACTGCCCACCATCCTGACCCACGGAACCGACTCGCAGCGTGACAGATTCGCCTGGCCCATCCTGCGCGGCGAGCTGCGCTGGTGCCAGCTGTTCAGCGAGCCGGGTGCCGGATCCGACCTGGCGTCGCTGACCACCCGCGCGGTCAAGGTGGACGGCGGCTGGCGCGTCAACGGCCGCAAGATCTGGACCTCGCTGGCGGACAAGGCGCAGTTCGGGGCCATGCTGGCACGCACCGATCCCGACGCCCGCAAGCACCAGGGCATCAGTTACTTCCTGGTCGACATGACCTCGCCGGGCGTCGAAGTCACCCCGATCAAACAGGCCAGCGGCCGTTCGGAATTCAACGAAGTCCTGCTGACCGACGTCTTCATTCCCGATGACTTGCTGGTCGGCAATCCCGGTGACGGGTGGATGCTGGCGTTGTCGACGATGGCGGTGGAACGCACCGCAATCGGCAACTACGTCGAACATGATCGGACCGGAGCCCTGCGACACGTCGCGGAAAGCGAAGGGCCAGAACAAGATGCCGCTCTCCTGGCACTCGGCGACGTCGAAGCCTACAGCACGGCCATCAAAATGATGGTGCTCCGCGAAACGCTGCGGCAGGTGCAGGGCCAGCAGCCAGGGCCGACCTCCAGCATGGCGAAATATGCCATGGTCTCGCTGTTGCGCCTGGCGTCTGCATCGACCCTGGGGGTCACCGGGCGACTGGCCATGTTGGAACAGTCTGAGCCCGCGATCTTCCAGCCTTACTTCGATGCACCCGCCGAACTCATCGGCGGCGGCACCGCAGAAATCCAACTCACAGTCATCGCCTCGATGATCCTTGGGCTACCACAGAAATGAGCGACACGATGAGCCGCGAAAACCGTCAGATCCTCCTGCGGCGCCGCCCCAACGGGTTGGTCTCCCCCGATGACACCGAGATGGTGACGGCGGCTGCGCCGGAACCTGCCGAGGGTGAGGCGCTGCTGCGCACCACCTATGTCGGCATGGACGCCGCCGCGCGTACCTGGCTGGACGGCGAACCCGGCTACCTTCCGGCCCTCGAACTGGGCGAGGTGGTCCGGGTGGCCGGAATCGGCGAGGTCGTCGAATCACGTTGTGACGCCTTCAAAGTCGGCGACCTTGTCACCACCCTGACCGGGTTGCAGGACTACGCGATCATCCGCGACGATCTGTTCAGCACGCCGGTGGTCGGCTACACCGATCCGCTCGCGGTGATGTCGATCTACGGACCGACTGGCGCAACGGCCTATTTCGGCATGAAGGGCGTGGGCAAGCCGCAAGCCGGCGAGACTGTCGTGGTGTCGGCCGCGGCAGGTGCCACCGGGTCCGTGGCGGGTCAGATCGCCAACATCGCCGGTGCTCGGGTAGTCGGCATCGCGGGCGGCTCGGACAAATGCCGTGTCGTGGTAGAGGATTTCGGTTTCGACGCCTGTGTCGATTACAAGGCCGGTAACCTCACCGCCGCGCTCAAGGAAGCGTGCCCCAACGGAATCAACGTCTATTTCGACAATGTCGGCGGCGACGTTCTCAATGCCGTGCTGGGCAACCTGGCGCACAAGGCGCGCGTGGTGATGTGCGGCATCATCTCCAGTTATCTCAACGGTGATCACCCCGGTCCGTCCAATTACGTCAACCTGCTCTCCACGTCCTCGACAATGCAGGGCTTCATCGCACTCGAGGAATGGGCGCACTTTGATGAGGCGTTTGAAGCGCTACGCGGCTGGGAGCAGGAAGGTCTACTGGTGCATCGCGAAACCGTCTACGACGGACTGGAATCCAGCATCGATGCACTCAACGGTCTGTTCACCGGAGCCAACATCGGCAAGATGCTGGTGAAGGTCAACGAACCCGGCGACGCCTGACCCCAATCGATTGCGATTGATTCTCCTTGCCGGGCAAGTGATGAGGAACTGAGACCATGCTGACCCCGTTCGACGATTACCCGATCCACGCCTCGGCTGATCCGGTCGCGGTGCCGGTCAGTGCAGATCCCAACCACTACGACCGCTACTGGTTCAACGGCCACCAGCGCGACGGCGATTTCTACTTCGGCGCGGCCATGGGGCATTACCCCGTACGCGGGGTCATCGATGCCGCCTTCAGTCTGGTCAAAGATGGTGTTGAGCATTCGATCTTCGCGTCGGGGGCAATGCCGCTGGACCGATCGGCGACCATCGGCCCCTTCCACATCGAAGTGGTCGAGCCACTGCGCACCATCCGCTACATCGTCGACTCCAACGAACACGACATTTCGTGCGACCTGACCTTCAGTGCAACCACGGTGGCCCTTGAGGAACCCCGCCAACAGCGCCGAACCGCCGAAGGCATCATGCTGACCGACCACACCCGGCTCACCCAGTGGGGTTCGTGGGAAGGAACCATCTGCGTCGACGGCGAAGATGTGGCGGTTGAAGCCGGCCCTGTGCCCGGGACCCGGGATCGCTCCTGGGGCATCCGACCGGTCGGCGAACAAGTTCCGGTACTCCGTCAACCCATGCCTTTCCAGATTTTCTGGCTTTGGGCGCCTTTGCATTTCGGGGATCGCTTCACGCACTACGCCTTCCACGAACACGAGGACGGGCGTCGATGGTTGGAAACCGCGCAAGTATTGGACCCGATACCCGCCAGCGTGTCCCCGTGCAGTCGGGTAGGCGTGCGAGAGTGCTACGACATCGGCTACGAACTCGAATGGGAACCGGGACGCCGCGAAATCCGGCGTGCCCGCCTGTGGTTCACCGATCCGGTCGAGGGCGAAACCCACATCGAGGTGGAAAAGCTCTTCACCTTCCGAATGCGCGGGATCGGCTACTGGCATCCGCACTGGGGGCACGGCTCGAACCATGGCCAGTACGAAATCGGCCGGGAGTCAATCCGATTAGCCGACTTCAACCCGACCGACTTCGCGTCGCTGCATCTGCAGAACGTGGTCAAGGCAACCATGGGTGAGCGCACCGGGATCGGCGTCGTCGAGCAGATCGCCATCGGACCGCACGCACCGTCGGGTCTCACCGGGTTTATGGACGGCTACGACGGCTGACGCCGTGGCCTGCGCGCTGTCTGCGCGGGTAGCCTCGAACCGAGTTGCGTGAAGCGCACCCGGGCGAAAGAGGCCGTTCATGAGCAATCTTGAGGCTGAGTCGGTCGAATTCGATTGTGCTGCTGGGCTTGTTGGAACGTCGGGCGTCTGGCCTGCAACTCGCGGGGCTGGGTCAGCCCGGTCCGAGGCGTCATCTGGCCAAGCTAAAGGCCCATTGACGGCAGAAGAAGGGCCATGATCACTGTGATCGCAAAGCGATCACAGATACAGTTCTCCGGTTGAAACGCCCCTTACTGCGACTCGTAGATCGACGGTGATCCCCAGCCGGGGCCGGTGAAGCACGAGTCGGGCGTCTTCGACGTGCACTGTTGTGGTGGCGCAGGGCGTGGCGGCGTCGGCGTAGGCCCGTCCAGCTTGACCGTGTACGAGGCCCCGAACACTCCAGACGCCGTACTGGCCCGCTTCTTGTATGACGCGCTGAGGGTGAAAGGCGACGGCGCCTCGGGTTCTGTTGCGAGCTCCAAAGTCCATTTTCCGTTCGAGACACCAGTTGTGCCGATCCAGTTCAGCCCTGTGGTGTTGGCTGCTGTCAGCACCACGCCGACCGCCTCGATGTCGGGGTCCGCAATCCCCGACACGGTGACCTTGGTGCCGGAGTCATCGACCGTGACGCTTTCCACCGAACCGCGATCGGACGTCCGTACCTCAGCGATCGGTGTCGAATGCGCCTGCTGAGCATGGGTCTGGACGATCGCCACGCCGATTCCGGTGACTATGGTGGCCAGTCCTCCGATGAATGCGGTGGCAACGCCGCCGATCAGTTTGGACTTCTCGCTCGATATCGAGTTGTCTGGTTGGTCCTCGGCCTTGGCAACAGACGGTCGGAGCCGGGGAATTCTCAGTGGTCGTGCGTGTGTGGTCATGGCTCTGCCCCCGCAGCAAAAGCTCGTAGTGGATGTTGTGTTCTCTGACCGGCTGACACCGGATCAAGTGCAAACAGCATCACTCCGACCAATAGGCACGCGCATGCGTACCGCACTACTCAAATATTCGTCGAAGGCGCTTGCGCTACCTGCGGGTCGCCAGGGCGCCGTCGCTGGCCATTCGAGTCGCCCGCGCCAGCAGGTCCGAGTAGCGCACTCCGAGCAGTCGCGGCATGGCGGCCATGGCCCAGCCGTCGGGGCCGATGATGATCCGAGGCCGGTTCTTGTCGACGCCCCGAAGGATGACACGTGCAGCTTTATCAGCGTTGGTGAGTGCGGCCTTGTCGAAGAATTTGGTGGTTTCAGCGGGGTCGACACCTTCGGGAATGCGCATGCTGGCACCGAAATTTGTACGGATCACCCCGGGATGTACGCAGTGCACGTTGATGGGACGACGGTTGATGATCATTTCCTGGCGCAGTGCTTCGGTGAAGCCGCGCACCGCGAATTTCGCGGTGCTGTAAGCGCCCTGGTACGGCATGGCAATGAGACCGAAGGCACTGGAGATGTTCACCAGCACCGACGGCTTCGCCGTGCTGCCGGATTCGATGAGCTGCGGCAGGAACGCCTTGGTGCCGTTGACGACCCCACCGATGTTTATCGAGGTGACCCAGTCGAAGTCCGTCATCGACATGTCTTCCACGGTGGCCATCAGATCGACCCCGGCGTTGTTGAAGACCATTGATGCCGCGTCCAGATCGTCATGAACCTGTTCGGCCGCGGCGAACACCGCGGCGCGATCGGCCACATCAACCTGGTACGCGGTGACGTGGCCGCGCGGGCACATTGCCTGAGTTTGGGCCAAACCAATCGGGTCCACATCCCAACCGGCGACGTGCGCCCCGTTGCGGGTCAACGCCACCGTCAGTGCTCGGCCGATGCCGGAACCCGCGCCGGTGACCACCGCAACGCGATCTCGGTATGTCATCGCAGCTCCTGGTTACTCTTACCGTAGGGTCGTCAGTAAAGCACACGGGAACGGCTCGCCGGACCGCTTTTCGGCGTGAACATCGTCGATATGGGGCCACGGCTGGTCGGTGGCGACAGGAAGGTGGAATCGTGCAATTCTGGTCGGGCACAGCATTTTTGGACACCCATATGGCCGTACCGTTGGCGCAGATGCTCGATCAGAACGGGTTCGACGGCGTGATCAGCGCCGATCATATGATCTACCCGCGCGAGCTGAGCTCTCCGTATCCGTCTCCGACCGGAATCGTCCCATGGCAGCCGGAGACCGCGTGGCCGGATTCCTGGGTGCTCATCGGCGCGATGGCCGCGGTCACCCGGTCGCTGCGGTTCACCAACGCGATCTACGTCGGACCATCGCGTCCACTGGTCCAGGTGGCCAAACAGGTGGCGACCGCTGCGGTGCTGTCGAACGGCCGCGTCACCCTGACCCTCGGCGCAGGGTGGATGAAAGAAGAGTTCGACCTGATGGGTCAGGACTTTCACACCCGCGGCAAGCGGCTCGACGAGATGATCCCGGCCTTGCGCGAACTCTGGAAGGGCGGCTGGGTGTCCTGGTCCGGCGAGCACTACCAAGTGCCTGAGTTGATGCTCGAACCGCATCCGGAGGCGCCCGTGCCGATCATGTGCGGCGGCGAATCCGAGGTGGCGCTACGCCGGGCGGCCCAACTGTGCGATGGCTGGGTCGGCACTGCGTACACGCTGGAGCAGGCTCGGCCGTATGTCGAGACCTTGACCAAGCTGCGCCACGAATACGGCCGGAGCAGTGAACCGTTCGACATCATGGTCGCATTGCTGGAGCCGCAAACCGTTGAGACCTATCGACGTGCCGAGGAGATGGGCATCACGCAGGTGATGTGTGCACCGTGGATCGGTGCTGATGATGATCGATCATCGGAACTCACTGAGGCCGAACGATTTCGGCGCCACATCGAGCATTTCGCCGACACCGTCATCGCGGGTATGCGCTGACGGGAGGTACGGGCCAGCGCGTCAATCGGGCAGTCTCGCCGTCGCGGCCGCAAGCGCCTCACGGCAGCCGGTCCACATCTCGGAGATGATCTCGGATGCTGGCCGTAGGTCGTCGATGCGCCCGGCCACCTGGCCGGTGTTGGCGACGCTGGCGTCCATGTCGCCGTCAAAGTACAGGTGCTGCACGCGATCCAGTGCGGCAGCCGCGTCGAACGCCGAATCGGCGTCATGGCGCTGCGCGGCGGCTGTGCGGATCACCCGCATCATCCGCTTACCGCCCAACGGCAACAGCACCGTCCCGGTGTCATCGGCATCGATGACCGCTTGTTTGAATTTGGAATGTACCGGCGAATCGGCACTGGCCAGCAGTCGAGTGCCCATCTGCACGCCTTCGGCGCCGAGCACCAGCGCAGCGGCCATGGATTGGGCGTCGCAGATGCCACCTGCGGCAACGATCGGCACATCGACATGCGCGGCGATCAGCGGCAACAACACCATGGTCGAGGCGCCGAAGCGATTCTTGAAACCGCCGCCTTCAACACCTTCGACCACCAGGCCGTCGACGCCGGCGTCCACGGCTTTCTTTGCATCGGCCAAGGTGCCGACCACGTGGAACACCGTGATGCCGGCATCGTGCAGGCGATCGACGAACAGGCCTGCATCGCCTGCTGATGTGGTGACGAACCGAATCTCGGTGTCCACCAGGATGTCCACCATCGCGGGGTCTCGGTTGAACAGCAACGCGATATTCGCGCCAACCGGCCGAGCGGTCAGATCGCGAACCCGGTGAAGATCGGCGCGGCCCTGATCCGAAGTGGTCTCGATAATCCCCAGACCGCCGGCATTCGAGACCGCCGCCGCCAGGCCCGCACCGGCGATGAACGTCATCGGGGCTTGAAGTATCGGGATCTCGGCGCCAGTCAGTGCGCACACACGATTCGGTTGTACCGTCACCGTCTGACCGTACTCCGGCCTGGTTCGCTGGTAGCGCCGTGACGCCAGTAGGCGAATGCGAGTAGTGGTTTGCAGCACTTAGGTAGCTGTCTACTTAAGGCGACTTTCGGCTGCAGTCGCATTCTGATCCCAGGCCAGTTGGCCCGTGGAAGAGCCAATGAGCGGACTAAAGACACACGTGCTCTCTGCCGGTAGTTGTCGATGTCGCCAGGGAGCGGACTTCGAAAGGTGCGACCGCATACCGGACATCGGAGACAACCATGTTGGAGAACCTTGTTGCTGCTGTGACCCCACTGTTGTTGATTGTCGGAGGAAGCTCACCGACGCCCGATGTCGCCGGTGAAACGCCACCCGTCTGGCTCAACGGACAATTCAATAAAGGCGACACCATTGTATCGGTGCCATATCCGGCATCGTTCGGGCCGTACGAGGGGACCGGACCCATGGGACCGTCCGTCCAAGTGGGGGTGACGAATGCGCTGGCCCTACAGAATGTGGCTGTCAGCCAGGGCATTCCAACGACCTTGATGGGCGCCAGTCAGGGGGCACTGGTCATCGACCAGGTGATCGCCGACGATGCCCGTAACGGCGTGGATCCAAAAGCGGTGTCGTTCATCGTGATCGAAGACCCGGAGCGCGGCAGCGGGATACTCACCGGATTTCGTGGAATCACCATCCCGATCATTGACTACAAGCCGATACAGATTCCGGTGAGTCCGTACAACGTAACCGTGGTAACGGTCGAGTACGACGGCATTGCAGACTTCCCCAACAACGTGTTGAACGTCCTCGCGGACATCAATGCCATCATGGGCGCGGCGACGTATCACAGTACTGTGGCGTACTCGAACCTGGCGGATGTACCACAAGCGGATATCACCGTCTCCACCAACGGTGCCGGCGGAGTGACCACAAGCTACTTGGTGCCCACAGTCCAGTTGCCGCTGACCGAGCCACTGCGATTGCTCGGCATCCCGGCACAGGTGGTCGATGCGATCGACCGGGTGCTGCGGCCCATCATCGATTCGGCGTACGTCGGACGGCTGAAAATAGACGCCGCTCCTGCCGCAGAGGAGACAACCAGCAAACGTTTGAGCACCGAATCTACGACCCACGTCAACGTTCCCAGGAATGACACGGTGCCAGGGAGGCAGCCACCCGGGCACGCTCGCACCACAATGACGGTCAGACCCGTCGCTCCGGACCGGCCAATTCTTCAGAGCGAACGAACAATTCGCACGCAACGACCGCACCGCATGACCAAAGGCCAGAACCAAACTCGTTGAGGCCGAACATCAGTCGAACCGCAACCCAATGGTGCTCATCAGCTTCTGTCGATTCCGTGCACGAGCTCGATGGCGGCTCCGAGGGTGGCGACCCGCTCCTCCAGCGTCTCGCCGGCCGGGTAGATCCGCACCGTGTCGACACCGGCATTTGCCCAGACCTGTAGGCGATCTCGCACCATCTCCTTGGTACCAATCAGTGTGGTGGCCAGGATCATGTCATCGGTGATCAGTGCGGCAGCACCGTCTCGGTCGCCGGCTTGCCACCGGTCGCGCACCGCGGCGGCCACTTCGGACCAGCCCTGCCGGCTGTAAGCCTGATTGTAGAAATTGGTTGAGGCAGAACCCATTCCGCCGAGGCTGAAGGCCAGCTCGGCCTTGCGGCTGTCTATCAGGGATTTCAGATGCTCTTCGTCGCGGGCGAAGGACACCTCGGCGCCCTGGCAGATGTCCAGATCGGTACGGGTGCGCCCGGAGCGGGCCAGGCCTTCATCCAGGTGCGCAAAATAAGCGTCCTCGGCACCTTCGGGAACGAAGCTGGTGCCCAGCCAGCCGTCGGCGACCTCACCGGTCAGCCGCAGCATGGCGGGGGTCAGGCTGGCGATGTACAGCGGGATGTCGTGTTCGGCGCGCATGGACAGCCGCATCGGCTTGGCATCGGCCCGGGGGATCTGAAATTGCTTGCCACTGTGGGAGATTTTCTGGCCGGCGACAGCCTGTCGGATGACATCGATGGTCTCGCGCATCCGCCCCAGCGGCTTGTCGAACGGCACCCCGTGCAGGCCCTCGATGACTTGCGGGCCGGAGGCGCCCAGGCCCAGCAGGAAGCGTCCGCGGGACAGATTCGACAGGGTGATGGCAGCCTGGGCGATGGCGACCGGGGTGCGGGTGGCCAACTGAATGATGCCCGAACCCAACAACATCCGATCGGTGCACGCCGCGTAGAACCCGAGCGCTGATGGTGCGTCGGACCCCCAGGCTTCAGCGACCCAGCAGATATCCAGACCCATTCGTTCAGCTTCGGTGACGAAAACCTTTTGGTAGTCCCAGGTTCCCAAGCTCGCCGCTTCAACCGTGATAGCGGCCCGCATCAGGCTTCGGCCTTGTTCTTGATGTGCTCGAGATTGGCCGACATGCCGGACTCGAATTCGCGCAACCGGTTGAAGACGATCTTCTGTTCCTTGCCGGGCATGGCGGCGATAGCGATGGACAGGCCCGACGGGGCAGGGCCCAGTTGTGCCCACTGGCTCAGCCTCGTCCCGGTTCCCTCGGGGGTCATCCGGAACCGCCAGGTGGCAGTCGGGTGGTCTACATCGCCGACGACCCAGGCGAAGGCACGCTGCGGGTCACACTCGACGACCTCCGAAACTGTCGACCATTCGCCGAGCGCAGCGTGCTTGTTGTATCCGGTGAATCGGGCACCCACACAAGGCTTGTCGTATCCCTCGTTCCATTCGACGCGCTCCAATTCCGGGCTGCAGTCAGCCATGACGTTGATGTCGGATGCCAGGGCCCAGACCTTTTCGGGCGCAGCCGCGATCCATGTTGACACCTCGACGGTGGGTGCGTCGGCGTACACCGCGCCGGTCCATTCCATCGCTCAATCCTCTCGTGCAGCATTGGCATCGGATTCTGTTGTGGTACTCGATGATTCGGTGGAACTGAACAGCATGCGGGCCGCCAGTAGCACTTTCAGCTCGGTCTGCACATCGTCAAGTGGTTGCAGGCTCGCGGTGGCCCGGCACATGGTTATAGCGCCCTCGATGGCTCCGAGAGACATGGTGGCCAGTCGCCGAGATGGGCCGGTTTCCAGGCCTTCTGAGATGAGGCATTCGGTGAGCTGGGTGTGCCAGTCACGGAAAATCTGGTTCGCGTGCTGCGCGAGCGACGAATCCTGCGGCGCACTCACCGCGATTGAAACCACCGGACATCCCGCAGCGAAATTGCTTTCGCGCAACAGCTTTCGCCAGAACGTGGCGCACGCGTCAATGACGGCCTCCGGGCCACGAACGGCTGAACGTGCGATCAGTGCCGAGATAGCGTCCCCACTCAATTGCGCTGCTTCGTCGATGATCTGGGCTCGACCACTCGGGAAATGGTGATAGATCGACCCCCTGGGCGCGCCGCTGCGGCTAAGCACATCGTCAAGGGTGACGCCGTCGGGGCCGCGTTCACGCAACAGTTCTACGGCCGCGACCACCATCGACCGACGGGTATCGGTAGCCATCGAAGCCCTCCCATGCGGCGTGGTCGGCAGGACCGATCGATTATGAAATAGTTCATAATCAGATGTCAAGGCACAGGTTGTTCGACTCAATCCACCGCTTGACCTCCAAATGCGAACGGCGAGATCAGGGTCGCCGAAGAGCCGATTATGAATCCGCTCATAACCTGTGGCCAACTCGACTGCGGTCAGTCCTGCCGAGGAGCTTTGTCGACATTCTCGCGAATCTGCTTGACCAGCGCCTCAACCGTGGAATCCGAGAGCTTGCTGCCCTGCACGCAGACTTCGATGACGACGTTGGCTTGGCGTGCAAGGCCCTGAGTATTCATCCACTGTTTATCGTCATGCGAGCTGGACGGCCACAGCAGGATGCTGTCGCGGTCGTTGACTGCACCGTTATGCCAAATGTCGTCGGGGTCGTCTGGCTTGTCTGACGCTCGATTGTTCACGTCCCGGTTTGCGCAGTGTTGCCAGGCATTGTTGGTCGAGGTGATGAAGCGCTTAGCTGTGGCCCCGTCGGGAAATGCGACAACCGACTGGATGAGTTGGATGTCGGTCAGTCCTTGGTCGTTGGCATTCGAACCGGTGTCCGGCGCTTGAAGGTATTGGCTGCGTACCGCATTCCACCCGCTGCCGTCGTGCTCTGCCTTGTCATCGGCGAGAATCTCGGAACATCTCCCGTCGACCGCGGGAGGGCCGGGGTCTGAGAAGGTAGTCACGATGTCATCGCCGTGGATTGGCGAAGCCAGGATGTCCTGCGGCCAGGCCACGAATGGTCCGGTGTTGAAGGCCTTTCCAACGTCGGCGTTGGTCAGGAGCACGCCGCTCAATGCTGACTCTTTTACCGGCGCATTCTTTTTCGATGACACGAAGTAATAGACGCCGACGCCGGCAGCCACCAATACCAGCACGACAACCACGCAGATGATTGCGATAAGTCCACCTCGGCTACGCCGAGGTGGAGGGTACGGCGGAAATCCCGGTGGCGCCGGCATTCCGTAGCCAGGCTGAAACTGCGGAACCGACTGCCATTGCGGCGGAATCTGATTCGGTGGTGTCGGACCGAAACCCCCCGGGTAGCTCACAAGTGCTCCTCACCTCTGTTCGGGCTGGGTTTTACACCACCTCTGGACGAGCGCCAGCAAGACCAACCAGGATGCCTGCACTGCGCGCCGAGCGAGACGGTGGTGTCGTGACCACCGCTGCTAGCGGCAATTCGCTCACAACATCGAGTATGAACCAACCGGGCGCCCCTTGTTCAGAAGCGCCAGGTCGAGGTGGCTGTCGACTGCGCGCGACAAGCTGAGCCGATGTGCCGGCCCGGGCGTGAGCCAATCAGTCAGGTGATGCGTCCGTGACCACCGCCAGACGGCATTGGTGGCGACCACCAGTAGCACCTCGGCAACCTGAACACCCCCTGAGGAGTGCACCTCGCTGCCGACGATCCCGAAGCCCATCAAGAGGGCCAGCACACCGAATCCGGTCTTGAGGCCGTGGGGATCGATGATGGCGACCAACCGCTCCCCGATCAGGCTTCCGGCAACTGCCGCGACGGTGACCATCGCCGCCAGCTTCCAGTTGATCTGGGTGCCGTCCAACCGCCCGGCCAGAGCGGCGAAGCAGTGCATGGCGATGACGACCAGAGATGTGCCTACGGCCACGGAAATCGCCACGCCGCAGATCAGCGTCAGCGCCGCCACCAGCACGAATCCCCCGCCGGCGCCGGTCAGTCCACTGACGACCCCAACCACGAACCCGAGCAGCACCGCCTTGACCGTTGGCAGGCTCAATTCCCCCGCCGGCACGCCATGGCCGCGGTCGCGCAGAAGGGCGAGTGCTGAGGCGATCATGATGGCCGCGAAGATCACCATTGCGATGCGCTCGGGGATGTGGGTGGCCACCCGCCCACCGACATAGGCGCCGACCATGCCGGATGCGCCGAGCACCAAGGCCGGATGCCACTGCACTCGGCCGGCCCTGGCGTGCGCGATGGCGCCGATTGCGCTGGTCACGCCCACCACGACGAGCGAAGTGGTGATGGCATTTCTGATGCCGAGTCCGGTGACGAAGGTCAGCAGCGGCACGGTCAGGGTCGACCCGCCGCCGCCGAGGAGCCCGAGCAGAACACCGAACATTATCGACATGCCAAGGCTCAACGCGAGAATGCCGTTCACCTCTCTAGATTGCTCAGCGCTACTGGGCTGGGCCATGGAGCTAGCCGCACAAATCCATGGCGGTTATCCGCACATCGCTACGCCGGACCACCTGCACGAGTCCCAAGCGCCGTCGGACAAGATGCGAGTGTGACGAATGCACCGCTGACGATTCCTGCACTCCTGGCTCAGAGTTGTCGGGAGTTCGGTGCGGCCACGTATGTGGTGACGCCGACAGACCGCATCAGCTACGCCGACGCGGCCGAACGTTCCGCGCTCGCGGCACGCTGGCTGCTGCATGCTGGTGTGGGAAAGGGCAGCCGGGTGGGGCTGTTCTTCGCCAACAGCACCGATTGGGCCATCTGGTGGCTGGCGGTGTCCCGGATCGGTGCGGTCGCGGTACCGCTCAGCACCATGTACACACCGGCAGAGATCGCAAAAGTGTTGCGGCTGGCCGACGTTGGTTTGTTGATCGCGCCAGATCAGGTGCTGCACATCGACGTCGCCGAGCGGCTCGAAGCAGCGTTGCCGGGTCTGGCTGATCAGTACGCTGGGCAATTGGCGCTGCCGGCCGCACCGTATCTGCGCGGCATCGCGATCACCGGGCCGGTGGATCGCCAATGGGCCACGCAAGTCGACGCCGATGCCGATGCCCGCGTATCGCAGGAGGTTCTGGCGGCGGTCGAAGCAGAGGTTTCCCCCGCTGATCTGGCGGTGATGATTCACACCTCGGGTTCGACAGCCGATCCCAAGGGCGTTCTGCACACCCAAGGCACCCTGGTGCGACAGACCTCGACCTGGCCGGCCGCGATCCGGGCCATCACCGGCTGCGCCGAGTCGCGGGTGCTGTGCGCGATGCCTTTTTTCTGGGTCGGCGGTCTGCTGGCCGCGATGGGCGCACTGCACGAGCAGGTGACACTGCTGACGCTGCCCAAGCTGGATGCAGCCGTCGCGCTGGATCTTGTTGAGCGCGAACGGGCTACCGGGGTGGTCGGCTGGCCGGCCTTCACTCAGCGGCTCCGCGAGCATCCCACGTTCGGTTCTCGTGACCTGTCCAGCGTGCCGATGCTGCGCGACGGTCCGCTCGACATCGCGATGGTTGATGTGCCCGATGGTTTCCCGGTGCATCGCACCATGAGTGAGACCGCGGGCGGATTCGTGCACACCGACATGGCCATCGTCGACTCGGATGGAATGCCGGTTCCCGCTGGAGAAGTCGGTGAATTGTGGGTACGCGGAATTGGTGTGATGTCCGGTTACAACAAGCGCGAACGGCAAGAGACATTCGACGAAAACGGTTGGTACCACACGGGTGACCGGGTGTATCGGCGTGACGGTGACCCCCGGCTGTTCTATGTCGGACGCACCACCGAGTTGATCAAGGCCAGTGGCGCCAACGTGTCGCCGCTAGAGGTCGAGGGCGTCATAAGTGCCTTCGATGACGTCGCCCAATGTGTGGTCGTCGGCGTTGACCACCCCGAGCGTGGCGAGGAAGTATGCGCCGTCATGGTTCCGGCTGCCGGCGATCTCGACGTGGACGCGGTGGAACGTCGCGCGCGCGAATTGCTGTCGGGGTACAAAGTCCCGACCCGATGGGTAATAGTTGCGGCAGATCAGATCCCGACCCTGGCGAGTGGCAAGTTCGATCGAAAGAGCCTGCGCAGCAAGGTTACTGACGGAACTCTCGGATCAGCGGCAGCTGCGGGAAAGTAGCGGACGTTTTTGCCGTGTCAGCGGTGCACAACGATCTTGCCGATCGTCCGCCCGGATTCGACCTTGCGGTGGGCCTCGCGCAGAACTCCTTGCCGCCAATCCTCGCCGGTCAGAACGGCTTGGTGGGCAGGTACTTGCCGTCGAGCGTGATCACGGCCCGCTCTCCACCCTCGGGATCGGGGACCTTCTTGATGTCGAGCTTGAAATTGATGGCACTGATGATGCCGTCGCCGAATTCTTCGTGCACCAGTGCCTTGAGAGTCGTGCCGTACACCTGCAGCATCTCGTAGAAGCGGTAGATGGTCGGATCGGTCGGCACACCGCCCGGTATCGAGCCGCGCAACGGAATGGCCTGCAGCAGCCGGGCAACGTCAGCGTCGAGGCCGAGCTTGTCAACGACAGCGCTCGCGGCCTCGGCCGGAAGCGCGTGCTGACCAAGCAGAGCCGCGGTCACGAAGACAACGCTGAGCCCCGTACCGTCGGCCAGGTCGTGCCACGACAGATCGGCTCGGGCTTTGGCGTCGACGATCTCGACGGTCAGTTGCTCGCGGGCGCTCTGGCTGCTTTGAGACTGGATCATGTTGGTTCCCTTCAGTTTCAGGCGGATTCTGTAACCAGCACAACCTCACGCCTCGAAGTTGCGCACCCGGCAGGGCCACGCTTTCAAAACCCGTCCGTCACGACGTGGCGTGTACGAATGATGCAACCACATCAGCCAGCTCTTCGCCCTTGTCCTCCTGCAGAAAATGTCCGGCGCCGGTGATCGTCGTCATCGGATGGTCACGCGCACCGGGGATGTGTCCTGCGAGCACGAGGTCAGCGCCTTTGGTGTACGGGTCCGAGTCGGCGAATGCGCACAGAAATGGTTTTTCGAAGTGCCCCAAGGCTTCCCACGCAGCCCGGTTCGCCGGCGCTGCGGGGTCCGAAGGATCGGTGGGTACAAGCAGTGGGAACTGACGGGCACCTGCTTTGAATGTCTCGTCGGGAAATGGTGCGTCGTACGCCGCGATCACGTCGGCCGTGAGTTCTGTTAGGCAGCCACCGTTCACGATCTGCCCGGCCTTGAACACTTCAGTCGTTTGGCTGTAGTTCTGCCACGCCTGGAAGGCCCGACCCGGGTGCACGTCACCGGTGGGTAGAAGGGTGTTGGCAGCAACGACTCTCGCGAATCGGTCGGGTTGCTCGCCGACCAGCCTGAGCCCGATGAGCCCGCCCCAGTCCTGGCACACCAGCGTGATTTCATCCAGTCCGATGGTTTCGATCGCTTGGCGTACCCAGCTGACATGCGACTGGTAGGTGTAAGCCGTGCGCTCGGCCGGCTTGTCGCTCCGGCCGAAACCGATCAGATCGAAGGCAACTGCCCGCAGCCCAGCCTGCACCAACACCGGAATCATCCGGCGATACAGGTACGACCAGGAAGGCTCGCCGTGAAGCAGAAGCACCGTTGGCCCGTCAGCCGGACCCTCGTCAAGGTAATGCATCCGCAGCTCGACCGGATGCCCCACCGTGACGTAGTGAGGCTCGAATGGGTAACCGGGCAGATTCTCAAAACGTTCGTCTGGTGTGCGTAAGACCTCCATAGCCGCTCCATCTCATTGTCGTGATCGGATCTGTGCCAAACCCGTGGCACGGCAAGCTGGTCGGTTGAATCTTTTTGTGCTTCTTCCTGATTCAGGCTCGACCCTGGTTTCCGCACTGTCAAGAGCGTGCTGGTCATTGGCCGAGGTGTATTTGGACACCGCGATTCTGGAGCTGTTCGAAGCTATAGTTGAAATCGCCCCGGCGACCGATCGAGACCACATAGCGGTCCTGGCCTTCGGTGATCGGAAAGCCGAAGGTGAATGAGCATTGGGCGGTGTCGCCGCCCTTGCCTGGTCCCAGGGTTGTGGCGGCAAGAATTTCGCCTTTGCCGTTCTTCACCGTCACCGGTGTGTCCTTACCGACGTCGGAATAGCCCGACGCACCTTCGCACGACGTTCCGTCGGTGCTGATCGCATCCATGCCTTGGCTGTCAATGAGGACAAAAGTCCCTGACACTGTGACTGTTTCGAGGACGTGAAACCCTTGAGCGAATTGGGGGCAGAACGCGTCAACGGCGAATTTGTCAGCCAACAGACCCTGTTGGGGGCCACCATCGGTCAACTGCCGACATACCAGCCTGCCGTGGGCGATGGCATTGGCGTCGGAGTTGAATTGGCCGGCCACTCCGCCATCCTTGAGCGCCGACAGATACCGGGTCTCCGGCGCCGGAGCCGTGTTGTGACCCGACACCAACGCCCAGGCCACAACGGAGCAGGCAACAATGACTGCCGTCGCCATGCCGGTGGCCAACCACGTCGAACGAAGACCCGACCGGGCCGGCACTTCGACATAGTCCGGCAACTTCTGGCCGCCGGTCGGGTCATTCGCCTGGGCCCTGCCGTCACGCACGCGGTTGGTCGGCCGTCCGGCCACGTAGTACCGGCCCTCATGGCGTGCCGTCGGATCAGGACGCCAGCCCGTCAACCCCGCCGAGAGCTGCGGCCAGCCACACCGAGCACACGTGCCGTCATGAAGATCGGCACCACAGTACGGACAGGTCATCGGGTTCCTTCCTGTCCGGCACGTTACGACTGCGATCGGCGTTGGGGCCGATCGCCTACGTCACAGAATAGTCAGACATGCCATCGGCTTTGTGCCATAAGGTGATTGGTCGTGAAGCTAGGACGCCGCGAAGCGTGGGCCGCCGGATTTGCGGTCGCGCTCGTGGTCGCCGCATTTGTGGTTCCACACCTGCATCTTGGCATGGTTGCGCCCCTCATTAACAGCACTGACCAGCAGATACGCGACTACGCACAGACTGCCCCCATCTTCGGTTGGTGGAACGCCCACATCGGGTGGGGCACGGGTCCGGCAGTGCTGATAGCGGTGTGCGCGGTGCTATGGGGACCAACCATCGCTGCCCGGATACCGTGGCCGGCTGTGCCCTGGCTGGCCTGGGTAACGTCGCTGAGCTGGGCGTTCGCGTTGGCGATGGTCGACGGGTGGCACCGTGGTTTCGCGGGGCGCCTGACCTCGCCAAACGAATATCTGCGACAGGTGCCCACGGTGACCGACATACCGGAAGCCCTGCGGACTTTCTCGTCGAGAATTCTTGATTTCCAACCGAATTCATGGATCACGCATGTCTCGGGGCATCCGCCCGGAGCGCTACTGACGTTCGTCTGGCTGGACCGACTCGGATTTAGCGGCGGTGCTTGGGCCGCGTGGTGGTGCACGTTGATCGGCAGCAGTGCGGCGGCTGCCATCGTCGTGACGGTACGGACGGTCTCGGGCGAGTCGGCCGCCCGATCCGTGGCGCCGTTCGTTGCGGTCGCGCCCACGGCAATCTGGATCGCGGTGTCCGCAGATGGCTACTATGCCGGTGTAGCCGCCTGGGGCCTCGCCATGCTGGCAAAGGCGACCCGCAATCGCCGGCCTGTGCTGACCGGATTGGCTGCCGGGCTTCTGCTCGGCTGGAGCATCTTCCTGAACTACGGTCTGGCGCTGATCGGGCTGCTTGCCGTGGCCATCCTGCTCAGTGCCCCGGATCGGCGCATGGCGGTTCGAGCAGCAGTGCTTGCCGTCGCCCCCTCGGTGGCTGTCGTCGCTGGATTTGCATTCGCCGGATTCTGGTGGTTCGACGGATACTCCCTTGTACAGCAACGATATTGGCAGGGAATCGCGCATAACAGACCGTTCCAGTATTGGTCGTGGGCCAATCTGGCCTCGGTGGTGTGCGCGATAGGTCTGGGCTCGGTGGCAGGCGTGAGTCGCGCATTCGACATCAATGTCGTGCAACGGCGCTCCGGCCTGAACTTGCTGGTCCTGGCCGCGCTGCTAGCGATTCTGTGCGCTGACCTCAGCATGCTGAGCAAGGCAGAGACCGAGCGCATCTGGCTGCCGTTCACGGTATGGCTCACTGCCGCCGGAGGACTGCTACCCGCCGCCTCACGGCGATGGTGGCTGGCTCTCAACGTCATCGGAGCCGTTGCGCTCAACCACCTCATTCTCACCAACTGGTAGCCGGCGGACGATCACCAAGTACGTGAGCGCGGCCACCCACACCACAGCCAGCGAAATCAACAGTCCCACATGGTAATCGCGATCGACCACCGTTACGTTGTCAGGGCGTCGGCCCGGCTTGTCGAACACCGGTATGGCCAGCAGCAACAGTACGACGGTGCAGAGCCCGGCCATGGCAACCGGAGCGCGCCACCGCGCCGGAAGAAGCTTGCGGCCGGTGTATCCGACCAGCACACACAACGGAGCGAACACAGCATCATGCACGATGACCGCACCAAGCCCCCAGGCGAGGATGCGCACGAGAACCACCGTCGGGTTGTCCCAGAGCAGCGTCGACCCGTACAGGACCGCGGCTATGCCCGCGGCAGCCAGCGCGGCTCGTATCGCTCTCATGGCACCGTCTCGATCCGAGCCAGCCATTTGGTCTGCAGCACACCCGGCCGGGACGGTGCGATGAGCCGGCATGGATATCCGTGATCAGCGTCGAGCGTTTGTCCATTAAGCCGCAACGCAATCAGGGTCATTCGGTCGCGAGCATGGTTGGCGGGTAAGACGGTGCGCGAGTACGGTCCCGGCGGCTCCAGCGAGATCATCTTCACGTCGGCGCGAGGTGAGCCGCCGACCGCCGCCACGAGATCGGCGAGCACCACCCCGCTCCACTCCGCCTCGGCACTCCAGCCCTCGACACAGGCGATCGGGAGCCGATGAGTCGACTGTGGCATGGCGCCCAGTTCTGCCAGCGAGAACGAGCGACTCGCGGAGCCGTTGACCACTGTCAGGCGGTAATTCGGCGAGTAGGCGCCGACGAGTACGCCCGCAGCGAAGGCGCTGCGGTTGACGGGAACCCCCTGCGGACCCTGCCCAGAGCGAGGCGCCAGGAGTGATACCCGACGCAACAGCGGCACCGCCTGCCCAACTGTGGCCACTGTGGCAACTCCGACCGCCAGCCAAGCACCGCGCAGCACGCTGCGCCGGGTCAGACCACCGGAAGCGCCTCCAGCTGCACGGACAGGAGCGTCGTCCAGTGGTTCGCCCAGCGCCCGCCGAATCACCGGCAGCTTCACCGCCAGATGCACCAGCACGGCGCCGAGGGCGACGTAGGCCACCGCGTAGTGGCTGGTGGTGAAGAAGAACCTGAACACGTACCACTGAGCGATGTTGAGAAGTCCTGTCGACAGTTCGAACAGAATCGACCCAACCAGCACGAGAATGGACAACCGTTCAAGCTGGCGCGTGATGCCGCCGATGATCGGGCGCTCAAACAGCCTGGGCCACACCGACCACAGTTTGACGATGGTCAACGGGATGGCTGCAATGCCGGAGGCGACATGGGTGCCTTGTGTCACCCGGTACAGCCACACCGGCCGGGTCGGCCAGCTGAACCACGGCGGTGGGTGCTGGATGAGATGGCTGAGCAATCCGGTGGTGAAGCACACTGCAATCGCGACGCCCAGGGCAACGCCGATGCGTGCGGTGATCGCGGTACCCCGCAGCGTCAACTGGCTCATGTCGACACCAGGCTTGCCAACATACGGACGCCGATCGGCTGTACTGAGCTGAAGGCCAGTCCAGCCTCGCGGGCGACCTTCGCCGCGCAGTCGATCCCCACCGCCGCCCAGCGAAACCACGGTCCTACGGTGCGCGCCGATTCGAGCCGAACCCATTGGTACTGAACACCGATCGGCGCAGAGTCGAACTCCGCCAAACACACGCCGCCGCTCCGAAGTAGCTCGCACGCCCGCCGCAGGATTCGTGATGGGTCACCGCCCAGCCCGACGTTGCCATCAGCCAGCAAGACCGTCTGCCAACGCCCAGTGCCGGGCAGCGCATCGAAGACATCTCGGCGCAGCGCTGGGGCACCACTGCGGCGAGCCAACTCCACTGCAGTCGCCGACTGATCCACGCCGAGAGCCGGCACACCGCGCCTGACCAGGTCGGCGACCAGCCGACCCGGACCGCATCCCAAATCGATCGTCGGCCCATCGCAACGCTCCAAAACCGCACGGTCGAACCGCCGGTCGCTACGACGGCCGCCCAGCCAGTTGTGCACCGGCAGCCGTTGGATACTGCCGTCAGCGTTTCGGATCCAACACCGTTCGCCCACCAGCGCTCGTTCGTAGAGATTGCCGAACATCACGCCCCCAAGTTCGTGGTTGCACGGTGAAAGTTACTGTTGGGCAGGCATTGTCGGCGTACCGTTTCGATGTCGTCGATGGTGTCGACGTCGGCCAGCGTGGTCAACAGCTGTACCTGTAGCCCGGCAGCCCGCAGTGCATGCAATGAGCGCTCTCCGGTGTCCGGCTGCGACATCGGCACCGTGCGCAAGCATTCCGCGTATTCCGGATCATGCAGGCCCAGCAGCCACCAGCCACCGTCTTCAGCTGGGCCGAGCACAGCCTCGGTACCTAACAAGGCACGCGCGCACTCGCCAATGACGTCGGCCGTGATCTGCGGTGTGTCCATCCCGATCTGCAGGACAGGGTAGCCGGCGCCGCCTGCGTCCCGGTGCGCGTTGGCAAGCCGCTCGGCAAACGCATCACCGCGCTGATCGAATACGGTGAAGGCGGCCAATAGTTCGCGTATCGCGGGTGCCGACCTCGCCCGGTCCAGATCGCCGGTCAGCGCGACCGAACGGGCCGCCAGCGGCGCCGCCGACACCGCCTCCAGGGTGTCCAGCAGTGCCGCGGCTGCGATATCGGCGGCAGCCTCGGTTCCGACAGCCGCGGCCAGGCGCGTTTTCGCCAGCCCCGGTACCGGCGCCTTGGCCAGCACCGTCATGGCGACCGGAAGCACCTCGGTCATGACACGGCCCGCCAGAAGTCCAGTGCCGCAACGGCACTGCCACGAAAGGAACCGCTGACCTTGGACACTCCCCCGGTTCGTGGACCGTAGCTGACATCTCGCTCGACCACGCGCCAACCCGCTTGCGCCGCACGCACCAGCAGCTCCACCGGGTAGCCGGAGCGACGGTCGGTGATGCCCAGCGACAACAACGCCTCGCGGCGGCTGACCCGCATCGGCGCGATATCGTGCACCGGCAGGCCGTATTTGGACCGCAAGCGCCAACTCACCAGCGCGGTACCCGCCCGCGCATGCCACGGCCAGCTCAGCCCTGGGACCGGACGGCGCTGTCCCACAACCAAATCCGCACCGCCGTCGAGTTCTGCCACCAATCCGGGCAGGGCATGCGGATCCAGTGAGCCGTCGGCGTCGAGCACCGCGACGACGGTGCCGGAAGCGGCCAGCAGCCCAGCATGCACTGCTGCCCCGTAGCCGGGACGCTTTTCGCAGACAACCTCGGCACCGCTGTCACGCGCTACCTGGGCTGTGGCGTCTGTGCTGTTGTTGTCGACCACCAGGGCCTGATACCCGTCAGGGATGCGCGCCAATACCGCCGGCAGCGAGGCTTCCTCGTTCAGACACGGCAGCAGCACGGTGACAGTGGAGGACGACATACTTCGAAGCTAGGCGCATGCGGCGTTCGGAAAAAGGTCTGGAGTAATGACGAATTTGTGACGTCCACGCTGGTAGCGACGCTGAAGGGCTACTGTCGAAATGGTGAGCACCGTGTTGATCGCCGATGACGACCCCGTCGTGCGGGACGTGGTGCGCCGCTATCTGGAGCGCGATGGGCATGACGTGGCGATCGCCCGTGACGGCTCGGAGGCCATGCAATTGCTGGGTTCGACTCAGGTCGACCTCGCGGTGCTGGACGTGATGATGCCCGGGCCCGACGGGCTGACGCTATGCAGAAGCGTCCGCAGCGGTAAGGGCTACGGACTGCCGGTGATCCTGCTGACTGCACTGGGCGAGGAAGACGACCGCATCGCGGGCCTGGAGGCCGGCGCAGACGATTACCTGACCAAGCCCTTCAGCCCGCGCGAGCTGGCACTGCGGGTCCGCAGTGTGTTGCGTCGAGCCTCTGAGACAAGCACAGCAACACCTTTGGAGCTGCGCTCCGGAAGTCTGCGGGTATCCGCGTCAACGCGGTTGGTCACCATCGACGGTGAGCCGGTGGGGCTGACCAGTCGCGAATTCGACCTGCTGGTGTTCCTACTTTCCCATCCAGACAATGTGTATTCGCGCGAGCAGCTGTTGAACCTGGTGTGGCAATGGGACTTCGGCGACTTGTCCACTGTGACGGTGCATATCAAGCGATTGCGCGCCAAGCTTGGCGACCAGCATCGGGTACAGACCGTGTGGGGTCGCGGATACCTGTGGAACACCGAACAACAACCCGACCAGGAGTGTTGACCGCATGCCAACCAGTGACCTGTGGGCGATCATCGGATGGGCGTTGACCTGTTCGGTACCAGTGGTGCTCGTCGGGGCCTTGATCATCCGGTTCGCGCGGTCGTGGCCGCTGACCGTCAGCATGGTGGTGCTGATCCTGATCCCAACGGTGGCCACCTTCACCGGTGTGCTGGGCGCCAGCGGTTTCATGATCACCGAGACATTCGAACGCATCGCCGTGGTCCTGGTTATCGTGGCGGTGGTTACGATTCCGGCGGCTATCATGCTGGCCCGTTACCAAGCGCGACGGACAGTGTGGGAGAAGGAGATTCGCGACTCGGAGCGCGCTGCCGAGCAATCGAGGCGCCGTTTGGTCGCGTTCGTGAGTCACGATCTGCGCACACCGCTCGCTGGTATCCGGGCGGTAGCGGAGGCCATCTCCGATGGTGTGGTCGACGCCAGCGAGGCTCGTCAGCACGCCAAACACATTGAGCAGGAATCTGTTCGGCTTTCTGACATGGTCGACGATTTGTTCGAGATGTCCAAGATCAACGCTGGTGCCGTACAGCCTGCACACGACACCGTTGCGCTCGATGAGGTAGTCGATGACGTGATGGCCACTCACCGGATCGCGGCTGAACGTGCCGGGGTCCTGTTGCGAGCCAGCCTGCCGGCCGAACCGGTTCGGGTTATCGGAAGCGATCGAGCATTGGTCCGGGTGCTGTCCAACCTGGTCGCCAATGCCATCGCCCACACGCCCGAGGGTGGCCGGGTGGAACTCAGCCTGGGGCGCGACGTCGGCGGTGCTTGGGCTCGTGTGGATGACACCGGTGTTGGGATTGACGACGCAGATCTGGCCCGGGTGTTCGATGTTGCCTATCGCGGTTCCAATGGCCGTGTGCCACGTACTGATTCATCGCTGCCCAGTGGTTCAGGGCTGGGCTTGGCCATTGCGGCCGGACTGGTCCAGGCTCACCAGGGCACTCTGTCCGCCCACAACCTAGACATCGGTGCGCGGTTCGAGGTCCGGCTGCCGCTGGCCGATGCAGAGGAGTCGACTCGGTGAGGGTCCTGTTGACGGGAGCCGCCGGATTTATCGGTGGTCGCGTGTCGGATTCGCTGCGCACAGCCGGACATGAGGTGATCGGGGTGGATGCCATGCTCGCCGCGGCGCACGGTGAGGGTGCGGTACCGCCGGATGGTTGTATCCGGCTGGACGTACGTGACTCCGCAGGTTTGGCGCGGCTGCTGGAAGGTATCGACGTGGTGTGCCACCAGGCGGCTGTGGTCGGCGCCGGGGTTAACGCCGCGGATGCGCCGTCGTACGGCGGTCACAATGACTACGGGACCTGCGTGCTATTGGCAGAGATGTTCCGCGGCGGCTGCCGCAAACTGGTGCTGGCGTCATCCATGGTTGTGTACGGACAGGGGCGCTATGCCTGCCCTGATCACGGCTCGGTCGACCCCCTGCCACGCAACAAGGCCGACCTGGATGGCGGTCTGTTCGAGCACCGCTGCCCGTTCGACGGTGAAACGCTGCAGTGGCAACTGGTCGGTGAAGACGCGCCGCTGCGACCCCGCAGCCTCTACGCCGCAAGCAAGACCGCTCAGGAGCACTACGCCGTGGCTTGGGCGGAGTCGACCGGGTCGTCGGTGATCGCGTTGCGCTACCACAATGTGTACGGGCCCGGTATGCCGCGCGACACCCCGTATTCGGGTGTTGCCGCCATTTTCCGTTCCGCCCTAGAGTCCGGAGGCACGCCAAATGTCTACGAAGACGGCAGGCAGATGCGCGACTTCGTCCACGTCGATGATGTGGCCACTGCCAACCTCGCCGCGGTGAACGCAGAATTCGGCGGCTTCGAGGCTTTCAATGTGTGTTCGGGCCGCCCGATTCCGATCTACCAAGTGGCCCAACAACTTTGCCTCGCGCGCGGTGCGGGAGCACCACACGTCACTGGCCAGTACCGTGCCGGCGACGTCCGCCATATCGTCGCCGATCCGTCGCGCGCCGCCACCAAGCTCGGTTTCAGAGCGAAGATCGATCCAACGGCTGGTCTGGCCGAATTCGCCACTGCCCCACTACGTCCCGTAGGTGCGGCACCGACATCCTGACCGAAAATCGGTGCCGCCCAACGTGTGAACTACCGGACGCCGCGGACCAGGCGCCCCGGTCGTGCGCCGGTGTCGGCACCGTGGCGTCGAGTCACGGTGCCGCTGACGATGGTCGCGTCGTACCCGCTTGCGCCCTGCACCAACCGCTTTCCGCCGGCTGGCAGGTCATGGACCATCTTCGGGGCGTGCAGGGTGAGTGCATCCAGATCGATGACATTGACGTCAGCCTTCTTGCCCACGCTGATCACGCCGCGATCCGACATGCCATAGAGCTGCGCGGTGTCGTACGACTGCTTGCGAATCACGTACTCCAGCGGCAGCTTCTCGCCACGGTGCCGGTCCCGGGCCCAGTGCGTCAGCAGGAACGTCGGGTACGAGGCATCGCAGATCATGCTGCAATGCGCGCCGCCGTCTGACAGGCCAAGAACTCCGGCCGGGTGGGTCAGCATCTCGCGGATGGCGTCGTGATTACCGTCGGAATAGTTGAACATCGGGTACATCAGCATGGCGCCGGCGTTGGACTCAAGCATCAAGTCGTACATCGCCGCAAGGGGATCCAGTCCGCGCTGCTTCGCGATAGCGGCGACGGTGCGCTCGTCGGTCGGTTCGTAGTCCGGCGGATCACCGATGTGGTAAAGCCGGTTGGCCGCATTCTGCGCAAACATGAACATGCCGTCGAAGAGTTTGGTCGGGTCGATCGGCAGGTCCTCCTCGGCCAGGATCGCCGCGCGCACCTTCGGGTCCGCCAGCCGCTCGGCAAGCTCCTCCCGGGTGCACTCGGCTAGTAGGCGCCGGTAGGTCGGGCGGTGGGTGAAAGCGTGATGGCCTGGGAAGCCCAACAGCATGCCGAACGGCCGTGCCGCCACCTGCGGGAACAGCCGGCTGCCGGCCTGATGCGCGGCCGCCGAGAGGTCCAGCTGCTCACGCCACAGGTTCGGGTCCGCGTCGACCTGAATCAGCGCGAAGCTCAGCGCGCAGTCGATCTCCTCACCCAGGCGGCGCATCCACTCCAGCTCGGTCTTCGGCGCGACGATGTCCTCGCCGGCGGCACCCTGCGGGGCGAGTTCGAACACCGCGGCCCCACCCGCGGCGGTAGCCCGGCCCAGGGCGAACAATTCGTCCTCGGCGGCGAAGGTACCGGGCACCGGCTCGCCGTCCATGGCCCGGTGCGCGAGCGTCCGTGACGACGAAAAGCCAAGGGCGCCACCTTCGATGGCCTCTTGGACCAGCTTGGCCATGGCCTTGATGTCGTCGGGGTTGGCGGGCTCGTTACGGGCCCCGCGCTCCCCCATGGCGTAGGCGCGCACTGCGCCATGAGCGATCTGGGTGCCCATGTCGACTGCGAGTTCACGCTGGCCGATCACGTCCAGATACTCGCCGAAACTCTCCCAACCCCACGTGATCCCCTCAGTCAGTGCGGTCCCAGGAATGTCCTCGACGCCCTCCATCAGCTTGATCAGCCACTCTTCCTGGCCGGGGCGCACCGGTGCGAAACCGACGCCGCAGTTACCGGCGACGACGGTGGTGACCCCGTGATTGCTCGACGGTTCCAGTACCGCGTCCCAGGAGACCTGGCCATCGTAGTGCGTGTGAATGTCGACAAAGCCCGGGGCGACGATCTTGCCTGTCGCATCGATGGTTTCGGCGGCCTCGCCGGCCAACAGCGGATCGCCCGCACCCCGGCGGTGCACCTCGACGATCTTGCCGTCCTTGATCGCCACATCGGCGGTGAACCGGTCGGCACCAGTTCCGTCGACGACGGTTCCGCCGGTGATCTTCAGATCGAACACATCCGCTCCCTTGCCATGTTCGCCTACGCTGACGTCAGCCTCTGCAATGTAACACTGTTACACGGAAGGCGACACCGATGCCGCACACTTGGCATGATGTGATCCAAGGGAGGGAGGCAGCCATGACCGAGCCGGTTCGGCGCAAGGCCGGTAGTCAGGCGAAAAATGTTGACGCCCAATTGATTCTGGATACGGCGGCCGCCCTGCTGGAACGCGACGGCGTGGCCGGGTTCTCGATGCGCGGCTTGTCCGAACATCTGGGCGTTGCCGTCACATCTATTTACTGGCATGTCGGAGGCCGGGACAAGCTGTTCGATCACCTGATCGACCGGCTGATCGAGGAGATGGCCAGTCTGCCCGCCGCCGGCGACACCCCGTTGGAACGGATCGCCGCCCTGGCCCGCGCACAACGGACGGCGCTGATCGAACGTCAACATCTGATGGTGATCGCCCACGAACGCGACCGGACGCCGTCGCTGTTCCAGCCGGTGCAACAGATCCTCGCCGCAGAGCTGGCCGAGCTCGGCATCGAGGGCACGCGGGCGGCACTTGCGCTGCGCTCGATCGAGGTCCACGTCATTTCGTCAGCGCTGATGCAGTTTTCGTCGATTCGCAGCGGCGAGCACGAGGAAGAAGATGCCTCGCTGTGGGGCACCGACTGGCCCGACCGTGAATTGGTCGAGGCCCTGCGCTCACCGACCGACTACGACGCGGTGTTCGAGTACGGCCTGGCGGCCTTACTCGCCTCGTTGAACCAGTGATTTGTGCACGAAAAGGGGCGGCCGGCGCACCAATTCGTGCACAAATCACTTGGTGGCGAAGCGGCGGTCGCGCAGATGGGGCGCTTCTTGCGCGGTGAGCACCCGGGCCCGTTCGGTCATCGCCGCACCGACCTGCTCGGGGTGGGTGGTCAGGTAAAAGCCACCGGCCGCAGACTGCTCGAAGATTGTTTCGGCAGCGGTCTGCGGGTCCATGGCGATGATGCTGAACATGGCGTCGCGCTCCGACTTTGAGGCGTCCGCGGCCGCACGGTTGATGACGTCGGTATCGACCCCGCCTGCGGCGTTGAAGATATTGGACTCGACCGGTCCTGGCAGGACCGCCTGCACACAGATGTGATCGGCATGGCCGGCCATTTCGACCTCGACGCGCAGGCACTCCGTCATGGCCAGCACTGCATGCTTGCTCACGATGTACGGCGCCTGTCGCGGCACTGTGGACACGCCGCCGATCGAGGACAGATTCCATACCCACGCCGGGGTACCGGCCGCGAGCATGGCCGGCAGGAATGCACGTACGCCGTGGAACACGCCGCTGACATTGACGTCCATCACCCGATTCCAGTTGGCGACCGGGGTGTCCCACAGGTAGCCGAACTGCTCGACGCCCGCATTGTTGACCAGCAGACGCACCGGCCCGATATCGCCATACACACGGTCCGCCAGCGCCTTGACCGCGTCGGCATCCCGGACATCACACACCGCATCGAACGCCGCACCCCCGGCCGAAATCAGCTCGCCGCGCAAAGCGACGACCGCATCGGCATCGATATCAGCGAGCACAGTTGTCATTCCCAGCTTGCTTGCGTGCCGTGCCAGCCCTGCGCCGATACCCGAGCCGGCCCCGGTGATCACCGCTACTCCGCCGCCGAACAGTTCCTGTGCGCTCATATCCACCTTGATAGCAGCGGGTGCCGTCCGCGCGGCTCCGAATGTCCGATCAGCGGAAGGCCGGTTCAGATTCGTCGCCAGCTGATCTTCGGCTGGCGGCGGACATATTCAAGTAGTCGATTACTCGCGACCGCTCGGGTGGGGTCGTGCACCATCAGCGGCATGCCCTTCACGGAGTCCCGATCATGACCCAGGCCCTGCCAGACGTCGACCTTGCGTCGCTGCCACCGGTGCCCGTCAATCCGATGCCTTACCTGCGAAGAGTCAAAGCCACCCGGGCGTGCCACACCGGATTCGAAGCCTTACGTGATGCCGGTGGCCCAGTGACACAATGTGTGCTCGGGCCCGCATGGTTGGCTCCGCCGATCGTGCTCGTGATGTCGCCGCAGGGTGTCCATGATGTGCTCGGCCGCACCGACGGCGCGACCGACAAGGCGCTGCCGATGTACGACGAGATCGACCGCCTGCTCGGCAGCAACGTGTTCAGTCTCAACATGGATGGGTGGTTGCCGCGGCGACGGGCACTCCAGCCGTTGTTCACCAAGCGGAATGTGGCGCAGTTCGCCGGGCATATGGCCGAAGCCGCTGGGCTGATGGCGGAGCGCTGGACGGATGGCACGCAGATCGATCTCGACGCCGCATGCCATGCACTCACGTTGCGGGCGCTGGGCCGATCGGTGTTCGGCCGGGATCTCGACGAACGCGCCGATGCGGTAGGCCCCGCGGTACGGGTCACATTGAAGTACTGCGCCGATCGAGCCTGGAGTCCGGTGCGCGCGCCGTCCTGGCTGCCCACGCCGGCACGCAAAAGGGCCCGGGCTGCAAGCGCGACAGTGCACGGGCTCGCCGCCCAGATACTCGCAGACTGCCGGGCCGATGACTCGGTCAACGCACCGCTGGTGCACGCACTGATCAAAGCCACGGACCCCGATACCGGTAAACCGTTGTCGGACAGCCAGATTTGCAATGATCTTGTCGTGTTCATCCTCGCCGGGCATGACACCACCGCGACAACGTTGACCTATGCGTTCTGGGCGCTGGGGCATCATCCGGAGATCCAGGAGCGGGTGGCCGCCGAAGCCGCGGCATTGGGTAACCGGCCACTGACCACCGATGACGTGAAGGATTTGCCGTACACCGTCCAGGTCCTGCACGAGGCGCTGCGGTTGTGTCCGCCCGGGGCGGCCAATCCGCGAATGGTGATGTCGGATATTGCCATCGATGGATACCGCGTTCCGGCCGGAACCATCGCGGTTGTCGGTGTCTATGCGATGCAACGAGATCCGGCATTGTGGGCCAACCCGACGACATTCGATCCGGACCGGTTCAGCCCGGAGAATTCCCAGAACCGTGACCGCTGGCAGTATGTGCCGTTCGGCGCTGGGCCGCGCAGCTGCATCGGTAACCACTTCGCAATGTTGGAGGCGACATTGGCACTGGCCACCATCGTTCGTCGGACCGAAATCCGTTCCCTGAGTGACGATTTCCCGGTGGAGGTACCGTTCACCATGGTCGCTGACGGTCCGATCCGCGCTCACGTGCGGCCGCGGTCCTAGATCGTGACACGATCAGAACACCCGATGCGACTCGGGTGACTCGGCGCTCAGGCCTGAATCTGGGGCTCGGCTTTGGGTGCGGCGCGCAGCACACACCGGGCGTAGCCGATCCAGCACACCAGACACGCCACCAGTCCGATGCCGATGATCAGCGGCGGTGCGGAGCCCAGAGCCACTGCGACAGAATCACTTCCAGCGACACGCCGATCCACGACGCTGCCGGTCATCAGCGGCAGCAACCCGATGGCGAAGCAGGCGATGGCACCGGCCAGTGCGGTGCCGAACATTGCGCGTACCGCGCTGACGATCATGGTTCCGGCGGCCAGGAGAATCAACACAGCGAAGGGCAGCGGGCGCAGTTCGGCCCCGAGGTTGCCGGTGATGGTCCAGATTCCCCATCCGCTCATGGTGGCGTGGCCCTGGTTGGTGTGGCCGGTGTACCACGGGCACCCGGCGGACACGACGATCATCACCACGGCGATCATGCCGATCAGCCATCGCGTCAGCGCGTTCTCGATGGGTCCACTCCTCGGCCATGGCGTCACCGAGCCCTGGTGGGTGACAGCGCCCGGGTAATTCGCCACCAGATTACGTGGCCGGCACCGGGCGGCTAACCGGCCGCGGGCTGCACCATCGACACGATTCCCATCGCCATGGCGATCAGCGCGGCCAGACTGAGCAGCACCATCGCGCCGATCAGTAGCCCGTACCACGCCCGCTGGCGGGTCCGCGACAGTCTGCTGGTTCGCGATTCTTCCGACAGTTCCGCCACGGCCATCGCGAAGGTGACGTCGACGTGCTCGGAACCGATGGTGGGCGCACCTGACGAGATCTGTTGCAGCCGCCCTGGTTCGACCTTTACACCAACCGCGGCGAAGCGCCGACTCAGGCGGCGCGCCTGCCGACGGCTGAGAGCGCCGTCGTATACGTCGCCACGATGTAGCTGCCCTGCCACCAACGTCCCCTTGCGATCAATCTCGGGCGTCTGGTCGGCGGATGCCAAAGGCGCCCGGGAGTCAAATTACCTCGCCGGGCGCCTTCGCACAGGGCATCCGCCAGTTTTACTGGTACTTCGGGTACTGCTACTTCGGGTCGATGCCTAAAGCCCCATGTCCTTGGCGATGATCATCTTCATCACCTCGGAGGTGCCACCGTAGATTCGGCTCACTCGGTTGTCGGCATACAACCGCGCGATCGGGTACTCGTTGATGTAGCCATAGCCCCCATGCAGCTGCAGACACCGGTCGATGACACGGGATGCCGCGTCGGTGCAGAACAGCTTGGCCGACGCGGCGGCGGCAGCGGTCAACTCGTCGCGATCGTGGGCTTCCATGGCACGGTCGACGACGGCTTCCATCGCGTCGACGTCCGCCTGGCAGGCCGCCAGCTCGAACTTGGTGTTCTGGAACGAAGCGACCGGCTTGCCGAACACCGTGCGGTCCTTGGTGTACTGCACGGCGAACCGAACCGCGGCCTTGGCCTGGGCGTACGCGCTGACTGCGATGCCGAGCCGTTCGCGCGGCAGGTTCTGGCCCAGGTAGTTGAAGCCCTGGTTGAGCTCACCGAGGACGTCCTCGACAGGGACCTTGACGTCGGTGAAGTTCAGCTCCGCGGTGTCCGAGCAACGCAGGCCCAGCTTGTCCAGCTTGCGGCCGACGGTGTAGCCCTCCAGCTTGGTGTCGACTACAAGCAGCGAGATGCCGAAGCGGCGGTCGTCGTCCTTCGGCGCGGCGGTGCGCGCACACACGATCACCCGGTCGGCGTGCACGCCGCCGGTGATGAATGTCTTGGAACCGTTCAGGACGTAGTGCGTGCCGTCCTCGGAAAGCTTTGCAGTGGTGCGCATTCCGGCCAGGTCGGAGCCAGTGCCCGGCTCGGTCATGGCGATGGCGAACATGATCTCGCCACTGAGCATGCCGGGGAACCAGCGCTGCTTCTGCTCGTCATTGCCGATGTCGCGGATGTACGGCAGGCACAGGCCCACGTGCACACTCGAGCCGCCGAAGGACACCGCGGCGCGGGCCAGTTCCTCGGTGAGGATGGCCTGGAACTTGTACGACGTGATGCCTTCGCCGCCGTACTCGGTGGGGATCTCTGCGCCGAAGATGCCCAGCTTGCCGAGTTTGTAGTAGAAGTCGCGCGGCACCAAGCCCTTCTCGAACCATTCGTCGTACACCGGGCTGACCTCGGCCTCAACGAACGACCGGATCATGGCCCGGTAGTCTTCGTGTTCCTCGCTGTATACCTCGCGCTTCACGGATATCTCCTCACTTGGGGCGAACAGTGTTAGCTTGTTTCCATCACCATAAGCTAACGGCGTTCACTAAGACAAGGGAAGGTCGCGATGGGCAGGCCCAAAGTGCCGTTGTTGAGCCGCGAACGTATCCGTGACGCGGCGCTCAAGCTCATCGACGGCCACGGTTTGGCCGAACTGTCCATGCGCAAGCTGGCCGCCGAACTCGGCGTACAGGCAGCGTCGCTGTACAAGCACTACCCCACCAAGGACGACGTGCTCGAAGCCGTCGCCGGACGGGTGGTCGTCGACATCGACACCTCCGGTTTCGAGACCGGCGACGATTGGCGCGGCGCGCTCGCGTCGTGGGCGCGGTCCTATCGCTCGGCGCTGGCCGCCCACCCGAACCTGGTGCCCTACCTTGCCGGCGGCCTCGGACATCGTGACGAAAGTCTGCGGGTTGCCGACGCGGTTCACGGCGGGCTGGTCCGCGCCGGTTGGCCGCCACGGGAAGCGACCCTCATCGGTGCGGCGACGCGATCGCTGGTCCTGGGCTCCACGGTCGGATCGTTTTCCCGCGGCTTCACCGATGACGTGCAGGTGTATCGCGATCGCTATCCGCACATGGGCCAGGCGCACCTGCTGCGCGGCAAGGCCGACGAGATCGACCTGGCCGGTTTCGAACTTGCGCTCTCGGCCTTCATCGACGGACTGGCCGTGCGATTCGAGGCCATCGAGGAACGCCGCACCCGCCGCCGCGCCTCGCCTACCCCATGATTTGTGCACGAAAACGGGCGCTCAGCGCCGCAAATCGTGCACAAATCACCGTTAGCGGTCGTGGGGCTTGTGGCCGCCGCTGAACGGATTGAGCCTGGAAACGCCTGGGATGTTGGACAGCATCCGGAAAACCTCGTTGCCGGTGTTGACCAGCGCTTCCAACTGCGGCAGCAGCGCATCCAAGGTGCGGAACATCGGGTCGGCCATGGCCATCACCCGCTCGGTGCGGTCGATGGTGGCGTTGAGTCGCTCGGTGGCCGTGGCCAGGTTCTCGATCAGATCGGGCAGCTGGGCCGCGAGCTGGGCAGATGCCGGCGGGATGCGCATGGCCCCGCTGGCCGCCGCCTGAGCCGCCCCCACCGCCGACTGCGCAGCGCCGACCGCAGACTGAGCGGCGTCCACCGCGGACTGTGCCGCGGCCTTCAGATCACTGGGCTTAGGGATCCTCTGTCCGGCCATACAGTCAACTGTGCCGCACGCAGGCCTGCATGTCCCGTGATCGACGCAGCAACACGCCGGTAGCTGCGGATATCGTCAGGACGGCAGCACCAGAATCTTCACATGCTCGTCCGGATTGCGCAGCGCATCGAATGCTTCGCCGACGCCGTCGAGTCCGGTACGTCCGGTGATCAGCGCCTCGGCGTCGATCTCGCCGGACGCAAGCCTCGCCAGCACCTTTTCGTAGGCCTGTTCGTACGGACCGTGACCGAAGTTGATGGCGATCTGGCGCATCTGGGCGACCACCGGGATGAGCGTCTCCTCTCCGAACGGCGAGGCGACCACCTGTATCCGCGAACCCCACGGCAACGTGTGCGTCAAAATGTTCAGGGTGCCGACCCGGCCGCTGCATTCGTAGGCGATCAGGATGCCGCCGCCGGTCTTGCCTGCGGCGAGCAGTTCGTTGTAGACCTCGATCGGGTCCTGCTCCTTGGGGTCGACGACGATGTCAGCCCCCATCTTGGCGGCCAACTCGCGGCGCTTGGGTGAGGGCTCGGAGGCTATGACGACCTGTGCGCCGGCAGCCTTGGCAGCCAGGATTGTCCCCAATCCGATTGAGCCGCAACCGATCACCAGTGCAGTATCAGCGGCAGTCAAGCCGGACTGTTGCATGTGCATCTCGCCGACATGCAGCGGCTCGGCGAGGGTGGCGTGCTCGAGCGACAGCCCGTCGGGCACGTGCCGAACCCAGAAGGCATCGACGACGATATATTCGCCGAAGGCGCCGTGGTAGTCATTCGAGTAGCCGATGATGGTCAGCATTCCGGTGGACTGTTCGGTGGTGATCCCCAGACCGGTTACGCGGTCACCCTCAGCGAAATCCTCGACGTCCGGCCCGGTTTCGACGACCGTGCCGGCCCATTCGTGGCCGAGCACCACGGGGCGGGTGGCGTCGAACACGGCGAACGGATAGCCCGCACCGTCG
Organism: Mycobacterium sp. OTB74; assembly: GCF_029892685.1. Taxonomy (GTDB): domain Bacteria; phylum Actinomycetota; class Actinomycetes; order Mycobacteriales; family Mycobacteriaceae; genus Mycobacterium. The sequence goes on from NZ_JARXVD010000004.1 coordinate 193,562, forward strand.
GCGACCGAGACGAATCGGCACGGGTCCTTCGACATACTCAGGTCGCTGCCGCAGATGCCGCACGCTGCGACCTTGATCAGCAGCTGCCCGGGGCCGGCGGCCGGCGGCGGAAGGACATCGGTCAGGGCGAACTGGCCGTCTATGAACTGTGCTGCCTTCATGCTCAGGCTCCTACTGTGCTCAGATTGTCGGCACCGCCGACGTTGGTGAGGTCGGTTGCGGGCAGATCGGTGGGCCGGCCGTAATAGTCGGTGTAGGCCTTGGTGATCGCACCTACCAAGTCACCGATCAGCTGCTCGCGGTTGTCCTCGGCGAACTGCAGGCTGGCCTGACGGCCGACATTGCGGCGCCGGAAGTGCGGGATGACTTCGGAGGCGAACAGTTCGTAGCTGCGCCTGGTGTTCTCCCAGTCGGCCATGTCCACGTGCATGATCAGCAGGGTGCCGAAGCCGCCAGTCTTTTCGATGAGCCTGTCGATCTGGGCGATGGCGTCCTCGGGCGTGCCGATGATGGCCTGGCCGAACTCGCCGAGCGACTCGTTACGCCAGTAGTCGATGATGCCGGCTGGGGTCTGTGCCCACTCCGGGTTGAGACCCTGCTGCCGGTTGACATATTCAGCGATGGCGTGGATTCGGCGGCTGACGGCACGTTCGGCGTCCGCACGAGTCTCGGCGACGAACATCGGGTTGACCAGACGCCAGGAGGCGCGGTTGGCGACGTGACCGTGCTCAGCCGAAACCTGTTCGTAGACGCCCCAGTTGCGGTCCAGAGACTCGTAGCCTGCCGGTGAGCTGGCGGCCAAAGACAGCAGCGACAGCCCGTGCTTGCCGGCCAGCACCGAGCCGTTCGGTGAGATCGTCGATGCGGTGGCGACCTCGATGCCGGCCGGATGGTAGGTCGGCAGCTGGGCTCGGGCGTCGCGCAGCGTGAACCAGTCCGTCTCCACGTTGACCACCTCGCCGTGCAGCAACCGGAGCACGGCTTCCAGCGCCTCGCCCTGCATGCGGCGCTGGTCGGTGGTGGTGATGCCCATCATGTGGGCGTCCAACGGGATCTTGCCCGGACCGGTACCGACGATGAGCCGGCCGCGGGTCTGCAGATCGAGCTGCGTGATCCGGTCGACGGTGATCAGCGGGTGGTGGTACGGCAGCGACATGACGCCCGTGCCAAATCGGATGCGCTCGGTGCGCTCGGCAGCGGCGGCGATGAACATGTCTGGGGCCGGTACGATTTCGGCGCCGGTCGAGTGGTGCTCCCCCATCCAGGCCTCCTCGAAGCCGAGGTGGTCCAGATGCGTCATCAGGTCGATGTCGCGGCGCAATTGCAGCGCCGGGTCGGCGGTCAGTGGGTGGTACGGAGCGAGAAACGCTCCGAACTTCAATGACGATGGGCTCCACTGGGCAACGCTGCTCACGGTGGTCTCCTGGTTCTCAGGTCGGGCAAGTGACGGATTCGGTCGGCCGCAAGCGACAGTAATCCGATCAAACGATTGGATCAAGTGATCCATAAATATCGAGCGATACCGGCGCCGCGTGAACCGGGCTACCGCAGGTAGGACTTCGCTACTTGTGTAGGCGCGGAATGCATGTGGTGGATTTGCCCGCGTCGGTGCGACAACTTGGGTCGCGAGACGAGTTGAGCGCGTCGCTGCCAACCGACGAAAGTGAAGAGGATCGCGAGATTCCAGCGGTTCTTCTGCGTCTACTTCGCATTCGGCCGCGACCGTGTGACTACGAGTTGAGCAAGCGTTCAGTGCCACCGATGACGAATGTCACCAGGTCTTCGTAGAACGCGTCGAGCGCATCAGCCGACGACTTCACCCGGTCCCAATCATCGGCACGGCTCAAGGCCTGCACAAAGCCCATGATGGAGACGGCCCAGCGGGCCTCCAGGCGCTCCGGCGCGGCCGTCGGGAAGGCCCGCCGAACTTGCGCCAGCAGAGTTTCGCGCAACTTGGGCTCGATGGCCTCATCTGCCGGACCCGCCTGCGAGGTCTGCGCGACGATCTTGATCCAGCGCATGCCGCGGGTCCGTTGGCGGTGCAACAGATCCCGATATGGGCCGGTGACCGCTCGCACCACTTGATCGGGCGTGGGTGAGATCGGATCAGCTTGCAGCGCATCGACATTGGCTTGAATACTGGAACCCACCGTGGTGCCCAGATCCAGGATCACCGCGCGCAGAAGCTCGTCCTTGGAGCCGAAGTGATAGTGCACCGACGCCGCACCCAGACCCGCGGCGGCATTGACCGCGCGCACCGACACCGCGTCCACGCCCTGCTCGGCGAAAAGCTTCTCGGCCGTCTTCACCAGCCGCGCCCGGGTGGCGTTGCCCTGGCGGTTATGCGATGTGCCCAACACGTTAGGAGCATGTCACAGCGGCATCGCCGACCCGCCGAATGCGCGGCGTGTTTTCAGGATCAGCAGGGCAACGTGCAGCGAGGTGGCCGATTCGCCGTCGGCCAGATCGACACCCAGGATCTGCTGTATCCGCCCCAGCTTGGCGTAAAGCGCGGGACGGCTCACGTGCAGGCGCTGCGCCAACGCAGACTTGTTGCCCCCCAATTCCAGGTAACCGCGCAGCACCTCCATGCAGTCGTCGCCCGTCTCGATATCGTGCAGGATCAGGGCTCGCAGCTCGCCCTCTGCGAAGCGTTGCACGCGCGGGTCCGTCCGCAGCAACGACAACAGGCCGCGCAACCGGATATCGGCGACCCGGAAACACGTCCTCGACGAAACTGGAAGCGACAGTGCAGCTTCGGCTACATGTGCAGCCTCGGTGATCAGATGGATCGCATCGATCAAACCCGATGCCGGACTGCCGATGCCGAGCACCAACCCCGGCGCGTCAACCGCGCGCTCCACATCGCGCCGCAGCGCCTGGCCCAGCGGCTCCAGTGAGCCTGCGTGACGCGGGTTGAGCGACAACACCATGGCGATCTCCCCAGCACCGCGCAATGAGAACAGCCCGGTGTGCCCCAAGGCTTTTGCTGATCGCACCACCACGTCGAGCAGCCGAGCGCCGCGCCGCTGCCCGGCCACCGGATCGGCGTCTGTCGGCCAGTCGCCGATCCGCACGGTAGCCGGCAGGTATTCCGCCGACCGCCGCAGACCCAGCGCAAAGGCCCGCGCCACAGCGTCTGATTCGTCTCGGATACGTTCGCGCGCAACATCTTCCAATAACCCCGCCTGGGCCTGATGTTCAATGTCTGAGCGGCCGAGCTCGGCCATGCGGTGCAGCACAAGCGCCTGTGCGGCACGTTCCAGCACCATGGTGATGCGGCTGGTGTCGCGGGCGATGTTCGCGTCCACGCTGGGCGCCACGGCGATCAACCGTCCCCAGGCCTCATCGCCGCGGCCGACCTGGCTTATCACCCAGTCATCAGCACTGCCAGCCTCATGCCGCCGGGACCGATGTTGCCAGTCCTGCAACACATCTCGCGCAGCCCGGCCAGCGGTGGCAACAGCGATCGCCTGGTGCGTCAAATCCTCCAGCACCACCGGGACCCCGAGCAGCCCGGCGGCAGCGCCGGTGATGTCCGACGGCGTCGCCCGCCGCATGCTCAGGTCGGTGAAAACCTCATGCGTCTGCCGCGCAAAGTCCACCTCCTGGTACTGGTCGGCGACTATCACCCGGTGCACCTGCTCGGTGACCTCGACGAACTTGATCACCCGATGTAGCGCCACCAGAGCCAAGTCGAGTTCGACGGCGATCGCGCTGACGTTGACCGGTAACGGCACCGCGCCGGCTCCAAGCTCGACGATGACGCCCACTGCCCGGGCCTCGGCCACCGACTGCAGGTAGTCCCGGGGTGCTGTGCGCAGCGCAGCACCCGTGGTGAGCACCAGTTCGCCACCTTGCAGCACCTCAGCCGGGTCCGGCACATCGCTGACGTGCACCCACCGGATCGGTCGGTCGAACCCGCGGTCACACAAGATTTCGGGCTCACCGTGCTGAATCACCGGCAGAGCGACGATCTCGGCGATGGTTGGCACTTACAAAGTGTAATTCCAGGACGCCAAATCAATACATTGTGGTCGCCGAGATCGGTGGTGGAGCCGGGCAGGCTCAGAGGCACGGATTCACCGCACAACCATCGCTGGGCCATCATCCGGGCCCATCACCCCGACTGGAAGGCCCGCACCGACGATGAGCACGACCATTTCGCACTGGATCAACAACGACACCTTCGCGGGCACGTCCGGTCAGTCCGCACCGGTGACCAACCCCGCCACCGGTGAGGTCACCGGTCAGGTCGCCCTGGCCAGCGTTGCCGACGCGCGAGCCGTGATCGACGCGGCCGTCGCCGCCTTCCCGTCATGGCGTGACACCTCGATCACCAAACGCGTGCAAATCCTGTTCGCCTACCGCGAGCTGCTCAACGCTCGCAAAGAAGAGCTGGCCGCGATCATCACCGCGGAGCACGGCAAAGTGCTCTCGGACGCCATGGGTGAGGTCGCCCGCGGGCTCGAGGTCGTCGAATTCGCCTGCGGTATACCGCATCTGCTCAAGGGCGGATTCTCCGAGAACGCCTCGACCAACATCGACGTCTACAACATCCGCCAGGCACTCGGGCCGGTCGCCATCATCTCGCCGTTCAACTTCCCGGCCATGGTCCCCATGTGGTTCTTCCCTATCGCCATCGCCACCGGCAACACCGTCGTGATCAAGCCGTCTGAGAAGGACCCGTCGTCGTCGCTGTGGATGGCTCGGCTGTGGAAAGAGGCCGGCCTGCCCGACGGGGTGTTCAACGTGCTGCAGGGCGACAAGACTGCCGTCGACGAACTGCTGACAAACCCTGGCATCAAAGCAATTTCGTTCGTGGGCTCCACCCCGATCGCACAGTACGTCTACCGGACCGCCACCGCGTCGGGCAAGCGCGTCCAGGCCCTCGGCGGCGCGAAGAACCACGCGGTCATCCTGCCGGACGCAGACCTGGATCTGGCCGCAGACAGTATGGTCAACGCCGGTTTCGGCTCTGCAGGCGAGCGCTGCATGGCCATCTCGGCGTGTGTGGCAGTCGGGCCGATCGCCGACGACCTGGTTGCCAAGATCACCGAGCGTGCCGCAGCCATCAAAACCGGCGACGGCGCCCAGAACGCCGATATGGGGCCGCTGATCACCCAGGCCCACCGCGACAAGGTGGCCTCCTACATCAGCGCCGGCGAAGCCGAAGGCGCCAAGGTCGTGCTCGACGGCCGCAACGTCGTTACCGACGGCGGTGCGGACGGCTTCTGGCTGGGCCCGACTCTGCTCGACAACGTCACCCCCGAGATGAGCGTCTACACCGACGAGATCTTCGGGCCGGTGCTGTCGGTCATCCGGGTCGAAAGCTACGACGAGGCGCTGGAATTGATCAACAACAACCCGTACGGCAATGGCACCGCGATCTTCACCAACGACGGTGGTGCCGCGCGCCGGTTCCAGAACGAGGTGGAGGTCGGCATGGTCGGTATCAACGTACCGATCCCGGTTCCCATGGCGTTCTTCAGCTTTGGCGGCTGGAAGGCCTCGCTGTTCGGCGACACCCACGCCTACGGCACCGAGGGTGTGCACTTCTTCACCCGCGCCAAGGCCATCACCCAGCGTTGGGCCGACCCCAGCCACGGCGGCATCAACTTGGGCTTCCCCGCCAACAACTGACCGCACCGCGGTCGAAAACAACTTAGACTCGAAAAGTACAGTCAATGACAATCACCAATGATGTTCTGCCCGAAGGCCTGACGCTGGATTCCCTTCGCGCTGACGCACAGCGGGCGTCTGACCTGGATCGCGCCCACGTCTTCCACTCCTGGTCGGCCCAGGCGCAGCTGAACCCGATGACGATCACAGCCGCCGAAGGCCGCTACGTCTGGGACGACGAAGGGAACCGACTGCTGGACTTCTCTTCCCAGCTGGTCAATACCAACATCGGGCACCAGCACCCGAAAGTCCTTGCGGCGATTCAGGAACAGGCCGCCACTTTGTGCACCATCGCACCGCAACACGTGAACGCTGCCCGGTCAGAGGCAGCCCGGCTGCTGGCTGAACTGACCCCCGGTGACGTGAACACGATCTTCTTCACCAACGGCGGCGCCGACGCTGTCGAGCTCGCAGTGCGCATGGCTCGGTTGCACACCGGTAAGTACAAGGTCCTCTCCCGGTACCGCGCCTACCACGGCGGGCTGACCTATTCCGGGCACCCATTGGCCTGCGCGGCCGCCGTGGCGACCATCAACGTCATGCGCGAGGAAGGCATGGTGGAGAACGCCGCCCGGATTGGCGAGCAGGTCATCGGACCCGCGCTGTGCGACTTCGCTCAGCGGCACCGCAGTGTCGGCGAGGTCCGTGGCGCCGCCGTGTTCTGGGCCATCGAACTGGTGGCCGACCGTGCTACGCGCGAACCGTTGGCGCCGTACGGCCGCTCCAGCGCGGCCATGAACGCGGTGATCGCCTCCTGCAAGCAGCTGGGTCTGCTGCCGTTCACCAACTTCAACCGCATTCACGTGGCTCCGCCGTGCAACGCCAGTTCCGAGGAGGCACGCGAGGGTCTGGCAATCCTGGACCGGGTCCTGGAAGTGGCCGACCGGCACGCAAACTGAACATGTTGCTGCCCCGCCGGCATTATCAGCGGTAGTGTCGGCCGGTGCGGATAGCTCTGTTCGCGACCTGTCTGGCCGACGCCATGTTCCCGGCCGCGGCCATCGCCACGGTCCGGTTGCTCGAGCGTCTCGGCCATCAGGTGGTGTTCCCGGAATCGCAAACCTGTTGCGGCCAAATGCATGTCAACACCGGGTATCTGAAGGAAGCGGTCGACCTGGTGCACAACCACGTCGATGCGTTCGAGGGGTACGACGCGGTGGTCGCACCGTCGGGGTCTTGCGTTGGCGCGGTACGCCACCAACACGCCATGGTGGCCCACCGCGCCCACCAACCGGCGCTCGCCGAACGCGCCGAATCGGTTGCGGCGCACACGTTCGAGCTGTCCGAGTTTCTGATCGACGTGCTCGGTATCGACGACGTCGGCGCCTATTACCCGCACCGGGTGACCTACCACCCCACCTGTCATTCACTGCGGATGCTCGGTGTTGGGGACAAGCCACTGCAGCTGCTGCGCAAAGTGGCCGAACTGGATTTGGTCGAGCTGCCGGCCGCCGAAACCTGTTGCGGATTCGGCGGAACGTTCGCGATCAAGAACGCTGACGTCTCCACCGCGATGCTGGCCGACAAGATGGCCAACATCGCGTCGACCCACGCCGAGGTGTGCACGGCCGGCGACTCGTCGTGCCTGATGCACATCGGCGGCGGGTTGAGCCGGATGCGCAGCGGAGTACGCACCGTGCACCTCGCCGAAATCCTGGCGGCGACCCGATGACCGCGGTGTTCCTCGGTAACCCAGGCGTAGGCAATCTACGCGGCGACCAGAAGTTTCCCGCCGCGGCCCGCACCGCGCTGGCAGATACCCAGCTGCGCCGCAACATCGGGCACGCCACCGCAACGATCCGCGCCAAACGTCTTGCGGCTGTGGCTGAATGCGCAGATTGGGAGCAGCTGCGCGCCGCCGGCAGCGCCATCAAACAAGACGTGCTGGCCCGGCTGCCCGAACTACTGGAAGAGCTGGAACGCAACGTCACCGCCCGGGGCGGGACCGTGCACTGGGCGCGCGACGGCGATGAAGCCAATCACCTTGTCGCTGAACTGATCCGAGCCACCGGAAACAGTGAAGTGGTAAAAGTCAAGTCGATGGCCACCCAGGAGATCGGGCTCAACGAATACCTGGAAGCCCAAGGCATAACCCCGATCGAAACCGACCTGGCCGAGCTGATCGTGCAGCTGGGTCACGACCGGCCCAGCCACATCCTGGTGCCTGCGATCCACCGCAACAGGGCCGAGATCCGGGAGATATTCGCCCGTGAAATGCCCCGCGCCACTGAGCTTTCCGACCAACCACGGGTGTTGGCCATGGCCGCCCGCGAGCACCTTCGCCGCAAGTTCTTGTCGGCAAAGGTCGCGGTCAGCGGGGCCAACTTCGGGGTCGCCGAGACCGGCACGCTGGCCGTGGTCGAATCCGAGGGCAATGGTCGGATGTGCCTGACCCTGCCCGAAACCCTGATCACCGTGATGGGCATCGAGAAGGTGATCCCGACCTTCTCCGACCTCGAAGTGTTCATGCAACTGCTTCCGCGTTCCTCGACCGCTGAGCGCATGAATCCGTATACCTCGATGTGGACTGGCGTCTATCCCGGCGACGGGCCGCAGCAGTTCCACTTGGTGCTGCTGGACAACGGGCGCACCAAGGTGCTGGCCGACGAGGTGGGACGCGCTGCTCTGCACTGCATCCGGTGCAGCGCCTGTCTGAACGTGTGCCCGGTATACGAGCGGACCGGCGGGCACGCCTACGGCTCGGTGTATCCGGGCCCCATCGGGGCGATCCTCAGCCCGCAGCTGACCGGTACCACAGGTCACGACGATCCCAACGCCAGCCTGCCGTTTGCATCGTCGTTATGTGGTGCCTGTTTCGAGGCGTGCCCGGTACGCATCGACATCCCGAGCATCCTGGTGCATCTGCGTGCGAAGGAGGTGGATCAAGAACGTGGCGGGCTGCCGTCTGGACAGGATCTGGCGATGAAAGCCGCCGCGTGGGCGATGTCATCGAGCAATCGATTCGCGTTGGCGGAGAAGGCACTCGGTGCTGCCCGGCTGATAGCCGGCAGGGATCACCGCATCTCGGCACTGCCCTGGCCGGCCTCCAAATGGACCACCAGCCGCGATATTCCTGAACCGCCAGCCGAGACGTTCCGGCAGTGGTGGGCCCGCAACCGGGCAGGATCAGGCTCATGAGCTACGACCCGCAGACTGATCCACGGGCGGAGGTGCTGGGGCGGATCCGCGCCGTGCGTGGCACCGCAGCCCCGGTCGCCGTGCCACGGGACTACGACCGCAGGCCTCTCGAGGGTGCCGGCGATGTCGAACGGTTCGTCGAGACGGTTGCCGACTACCGGGCACGGGTTCATCGAGTCGCCGACATAGCGCCGACGGTGGCGACGCTGGTGGGCGACGGAACGGTGGTGATCCCGCGGGATCTGCCGGCCGACTGGGTGGCGGGCGTGCGCACCGTCGTCGACGACCCGGCGCTGGTGATCGATGACCTGAACCAGGCGGACGCGGTGGTCACCGGGTGCGCGCTGGGCATCGCTGCCACCGGCACCATTGTGCTCGACGCCGGTGCGGGGCAGGGCCGTCGGGCCTTGACTCTGGTCCCGGACCACCACATCTGCGTGATCCGGGAGGACCAGATCGTCGATACCGTCCCGCAGGGCTTCGCCGCGCTCGATGGCACCCGGCCACTGACCTTCATCTCTGGCCCGAGCGCCACCAGTGACATCGAACTCGAGCGTGTCGAAGGTGTACACGGCCCACGTACTTTGGATGTGCTGATCGTCGGGGCACCCGAGTGCCGATGACCGATCGGCCCAGTGCGCGCTCGATCGCGCTGCGGTACGCCGCCGGCCGCACGTTTGCGCAGCTAATGACTGCGGCTGAGGTCATTGCGGTCGTCGTATCGCTGTGCGCTGAAACATTCGGTGACGCCCGGCCACTGCTGAATCGCCACAATCTGATCCTGTCGATCATCGTGGTGGTGTCCGGCGCCCTGGTGACCGCGGTCTTGGGCTACCGCAACATCATCGACACCGCACGGTGGTATTCGGACCGGCGCGTGCCCGACGAAGCCCAGCGCAAGGCCGCGATCGACATCGTCCGGCGGCAGTCCACCTTCGTGATCATGATTTGGGTGCTGAGCGGTGCCGTAATGATCGTCGCCAATCCGGAGCCCGTACCGACGCTATTGATCGTGCTGGCAACGGGTTTCGGTGCGGTGTCGACCATAAGCACCAGCTTGCTGTTCACCCAGCGCGTGTACCGCCCGTTGGTCGCCGCAGCATCACACGATTATCTGGGCCGCGCCACAGCCCCGGGCGTACTGGCGCGACTGGTAGCCATGTGGGTGGCCAACAGTGCCATGCCGTGCCTGCTCATCGCCGTGCTGGTCGGGTTCCGGCACCTGGGGTGGCTGATTCCGAAGACAGCGTCGGTGGACATCCCGGTTGTAGTGCTGGCAGTGGTCTCGGTCGGACTGGGGCTGCGGTCGCTGATCGTGGTGTCGCTGTCGATCTCCGATCCGGTCCGAGACGTCGTCGACGCGATGGCCGAAGTCGAACGCGGGAAGATCGGCCGGACGGTTCCGGTATACGAGCAATCCCAAATAGGGCGACTGCAATCAGGTTTCAACCGAATGGTGGCCGGCCTGCAGGAGCGCGAACAACTGCGCGACCTGTTCGGCCGACACGTGGGCCCCGATGTTGCACGGCTGGCCCTATCGTCGGATTCCCCTTCGACCGGAGATGTGCGCGATGTCGCGGTGCTGTTCATCGACCTGACCGATTTCACCCGGATGGCCGGCACCCTTGCCCCGCGCGAAACCGCGGAGGTGCTCAACGCCTTCTTCGGGATCGTCGTCGCAGCCGTGGACGAACACGGTGGGCTGATCAACAAATTCCAAGGTGATGCCGCACTGGCCATTTACGGAGCTCCGCTGCGCTCAGCGTCCGCCGCCACCGATGCGCTGGCCACCGCCCGCGCCCTACGCATTGCCCTACAGCAGCTGCCGGTCGTGGACTTCGGCATCGGGGTATCCGCAGGCAGCGTGTTCGCCGGGAACATCGGTGCCGAGAATCGGTACGAGTACACCGTGATCGGTGATCCGGTGAACGAGGCGGCCCGCTTGGCCGACCTGGCCAAGAAGGAGCCCGGGCGCACGTTGGCCGCTGACAGGGCAGTTGTCTTGTCCGACAGCGGTGAACGCGCACATTGGCAGCAGTCCGGGGTGCGAATGTTGCGCGGGCGATCCAAGCTCACGAGCGCCTGGGTACCGGCGGCTGACTAAGGCTGCGGGCACTCGGCCACAATGATGTGTCGTGACCGCTGTCAAACCGTTCCGCATCGCCGTGCCCGACGACGTCCTCACAGACCTGCGTCGCAGGCTGACCAACACCCGCTGGCCCGAAGCCGAATGCGTACAGGACTGGAGCCAGGGCATCCCGCTGAGTTACACCCGCGCCATCGCCGAATACTGGGCCGACGGCTACGACTGGCGGGCGCGGGAGGCCGCGCTCAACCGATTCGATCAATACGTCACCGAAATCGATGGATTGGACATCCATTTCATCCATCAGCGCTCGCCGCACCCCGGCGCGTTCCCGCTGATCGTCACTCACGGCTGGCCGGGGTCGATCGCTGAATTCCAGAAGGTAATCGAGCCGCTGACCGATCCTGTCGCCTACGGCGGCCGCGCCGAAGACGCCTTCCATGTGGTGTGTCCGTCGTTGCCGGGCTACGGATTCTCCGGCAAGCCGTCGGCCACCGGCTGGAACGTCGGACGCATCGCCCGGGCGTGGGACACGCTCATGGTGCGGCTGGGCTATGACCGGTACGGCGCCCAGGGCGGAGACTGGGGCGCGGCGGTCACCACCGAGATCGGCCGGCATGTGGGGCATTGCATCGGGATTCACACCAACATGCCGGTGGCCCGTCCCCCTGCCGGGCAAACCGAGTTCGGCGACGAAGAGCAACAGGCGCTGGCAGCCATGGCCTACTACCGCAAGCAGGATTCGGGATACGCCAAGCAACAGGCCACCCGGCCACAGACCCTCGGCTACGGATTGGTCGATTCACCAGTGGCGCAACTGGCCTGGATCGTGGAGAAGTTCTGGTCCTGGACCGACTGCGACGGCGATCCACTGAACGTGCTGAGCCACGACGAGTTGTTGGATAACGTGATGATCTACTGGGTCACCGCCAGCGGCGCCTCGTCTGTCCGGTTGTACTGGGAAAGCATGGCGGCATTCGGTTCTGGTACTCGGGTGGAGCTGCCGACTGGGGTGGCATCGTTCCCGAAGGAGATCGGCCGGGCGCCGCGATCCTGGTGTGAGCCGATGTACAACATCACCCGTTGGACGACCATGCCGCGGGGCGGACACTTCGCCGCATTCGAGCAACCGCAGCTGCTGGTCGACGATGTGCGGGCGTTCTTCGCTACGGTGCGCTGAGCGCAGGTGACTTACGCCGACGGTATCCCCCGTAGATGACCAGAGCCACAACGAAGTTCACAAAGTAGGCAATATCGGCGCCGTGCCAGGCCACGGCGACCGGGCCCTGCAACAGCGTGGTGTTCATGAACGGGATCGCAGCACCGTAGGCCACCACGAACGCGACCAACGCGGCGATCGCGTCGGCCCGCGGGGTCACCTCCTGGGCCGGGTCCACCGCTGCGCGTCCGCTGCTGCGGCGACGCCAGTCCACGATGACGATCGCGGCGAACGCCGGAATCCAATAACTGATCAGCAGCAGCACATTCTGGAATCGGGTGGCGGTGTCGCCGGTGTGCAGCCACAGGATCAGCCCGAACGCCAAACCTGTCACCAACAGCGAGGACAGCGGCCGCCGCACCCGAATGCCCAGGGTTTGCAGCGCCAGCGATCCGCTGTAGTCGTTCATCACCCCCGACCCCACCGAGGCCAGGGCGATGACGGCCAGTGCAAGGGCGCCGAGCGCTCCCCCGCCCATCACCGACCGCACACCCACTGCGGTCTGATCAGTGATCACCGTGCCGGCGGCAATGCCGATGGTCTCGACGAACACGTACGCCAGCGCAAGTCCGGCGAAGCTGAATCCAAATACCCGCCGCGGCGAGGAGGTGGCCGGCAGGTAGCGGCTGAAGTCCGCGGCATAGCTGGCCCACGACACGGCCAGGCTCAGCGCGATGGTCACCGCAAGCATGAAGGCCCCTGCCAGATCCGCGCCGTGCACGCTGGCCGGCGTCATTACCTGATGTCCCGCAACGAGTTTGACGGCGAACACGACGAATGTCGTGAACAAGATCACGGTGAGCACGGCCTGCAGCCGATGAATCAGTTCATAGCCGATGAAACCGACCGCCCCCTGCACACCGAGCACGATCAGCACCGCCACCCAGAACGGGACACCGAGCAACACCGAGAGCGCCTCACCACCGAACAGGCCGACCAGGGCGTCCCATGCCACCGACGAGAGCCATTGCAGCGCAGCGGGAATCGCCACCGCGGACCCGAAAGCCATCCGGGCGCCGGGTAATTGCGCGGTCCCGGTGCGCGGACCCAACGTGGACAGATACCCCACCACCAGGGAACCCAGGACGGTACCCAGAACCATGGCAGCAATCGAGAGCCAGAAGCCCAGGCCGAGGGTGGCGATGAGCGCTCCGGTAAAGACACAGGTCATGTTGATCTGCGGGGCGAACCACACGGTGAACAGTCGACGCGGGGTGCCGTAGCGCTGGTCTGCCGAGACCGGGGCGATGCCATGGGTTTCCACCGACATGTCACCGGCACCACTGGGGGTGCGGCCAGTGAACGGTGCAGCGGTGAGCGCGTCCTGAACGGCAGCCGGTCGGGTCATGCTGCTATTCGATCACGCCGCAGGATAGGGCTCGACAGGCTCGCTGTGAGTGCGGGCCCCCGTACGGGCCGCCCCGACTCCGGCCGCCACCACCAGAGCGATGCCGACGACGGCACTGGGCCGGGGTACCTGATGCAGGATGATCATCCCCATCAGCATGGCCAGCGCCGGCTCCAGGCTCATCAGGGTGCCGAACGCCGCGGTGGTCAACCGGCGTAAAGCCAGCATTTCCAGGGCGAAAGGCAGTACGGGCAGCAGCAACGCCAGGCCGAATCCGGCCAGCAGCAACCGCGGCGAGAGGTGATCGAATACCGGCGACCGGTCGATGAGGGTGACGTAGCCGGTGACAATCAGTCCGGCAACAGGCATCGACACCGCCAGACCGCTGATGCCGGCGACCTCATCGCCGACCCGCTGGGTCAGCAGAATGTAGGCAGCTAGACACCCCGCGGAGGCCACTGCGCACAACACTCCGGTCAGATTGACATCGCCCGCCCACGGCTCGGTCAGCAACACCACCCCGGTGGCAGCCATCGCCGGCAACACGAGGCGTCCGCGCCCCTTGACCACCGTGACAGCCAGCGGGCCGAGGAATTCCAGCGCGCTGGCGGTACCCAGCGGAATACGGGCGACGGCCATCATGAAGAGCAGGGTGAATCCGGCGGTCACCATCCCGAGCAGGACACACGCGCCGAACGCCGAGCGCGTGAACGACGACGGCTTGGGGCGAACGAACAGCAGCATGAGGCTGCCGGCCCACGCCAGGCGCAACCACGCCACCCCTTCCGGGCCGATGCCGTCCATCAGTTCGACCGCCAGCGCGGCGCCGAGCTGCACCGACGACATGGACGCGATCGTCATGAACGCGCCATTGCGGGCGGAGGCTGTGGTCACCCAGGCATTGAACGACAGCCCGAATGTTCATGTCCACGTGAGAATCGCGGATATACCGTTCATAAATTCTGAATGATGATGTGATGGCAGGCTTTGCTGGATGGTTGTAGCATTCTGTTACAGAGTGTTACAGGTTGCTACAAGGAGGCATGCGATGACCGAGGTTGCGGATCGCGTCACCCGGGTTGCCGCCGATTTGATGGAATCGGCGGCGGCTGAAGGTGTCCGGCAGAGCCGATCGGCCAAACAGCAGCTCGACCACTGGGCCAGGGTAGGACGAGCGGTGTCCAGTCAGCACACCGCATCCCGGCATCGGGTCGAGGCCGCCTTGGCCGGCGAGCTCGATCTGGCGAGCCTGAGCACCGAAGAAGGTGTGGTGTTCAACGCCGAGATCTCCGCTGCGATCGACGAGCACCTGGCGCAGACCAATTTCACTGAAATGCTTGCCGCGCAAGGTATTACGACGGTGGCACTGAACGACGCCGGGGAGCTGGTCGAGTACCGACCGAACGGCACCTCCGTGGTGGTGGATGCCGGTCACTAGCGCGGCGCGGTGAAACGTCTCGACCTTGTCGTCGGATCGAACGGAGCAGGCAAGTCGACCTTCGTCGCGGCGATTCTGGCGCCCCTGCTTCCGAGCTGCGTATTCGTCAACGCTGACGAGATTGCCAAACAGCGCTGGCCCGAAAACCCCGAACTGCATTCGTACGACGCTGCGCAGGTCGCCGCCGGCACCCGCGCAGCGTTGATCGAGCAGGGGCGATCATTTATCGCCGAGACCGTGTTCTCGCATCCGTCGAAGTTGGATCTCATCGAGTCGGCTCATCACGCCGGCTACACCGTGGTGCTGCACGTCGTGCTGATCCCCGAAGACCTGGCAGTGGCGCGTGTGGGTTACCGGGTCCGCGCCGGCGGGCACAGCGTTCCCGAACCCAAGATCCGTGAGCGCTACCGGCGGCTGTGGGACTTGGTCGCAGCGGCCGCCACTCGGTCGGATATCGCCACGGTGTACGACAATTCGCGCGCGCAGGGACCACGTGTGGTGGCACAACTCAACGGCGGTGTCAGTGTGGGCACGCCGTCGTGGCCGTCATGGACACCCGAACCGCTGCAGACCCGTTGGCCTGGCGCCGAGCCCCAGTCGCCGAGGCGCGAGCGCCGCTCGACCTAGCTACCGTGTTTGCCACTGGCGTGAGAACCACTGGCAGCGGCGTGCTTGGCGGGCTTGCCGCTGTCGCTGCCGGTCTTGCCGCTGGCGTGCCGGCCACTGGAACTGGAGCTGCTGCCGGAGTTGGAACTGGAGTTGCTCGACTCGTTAGCACTTGTGGTGCTCGATGACTTGTCTGCGGTCTTCTTGCTGTCCTGATCCAACGAACCGGTGCTGTTGGCCCCCCTTCGAGCCGAGGCTAGGATTTTGCCGACGCCCCGTACAAGCTCTACGCCCCAATAGTCCTAATCGACGTTTAGCTGAATCAGATGCCTACATCTCGCGAGCGCTGCGCTCCGGGAACGGGTCGTGAGTGAAATCGATCTGAGCAGCGGGGTTGCTGACCGCGGTCACCATCCCGGAGCCGAACGGTCCGGCGCTATCGAACAGGGTCGCCGTACCCACCGCGATGCCATCGTGCGCCCAGTGCGTATCGGCCTGTGCGCCAACCCAGTCATCCTGCGGCAACCGGGCCAGAGTCATCGTGACGTCACCGTTGATGTAGCCGACCCCGGCGGTACCGAGGTTGGTCACCAAGCTGGTGCCCTCGGCCGCCATGGCCGCCCGCACGAACGGCGAATTGACCTGGGCCTCGATGACGTCGATGGACCGGTTGACATACCGCTTACGAGAGGCGTTCTGGTGCTCGGCGATGGAGCGGGTCCACCCGACGTCATCGCTGCCGATATAGGTGGCCAGCGCGGTATCAATCACCTCAGGCGGCACAAAATCGGTGGTACTGGCCCATTCCGCACCCCGCGGCGGCTCCGAGATCCGGTACTGCACCAACGTGGCCCTGGCGACGGTGACACCGTCCTGGATCACCTCGCACTCGGAGTTGCGGACCCGTCGACCGTCGCGGACGATGGCCACCTTCGTTATCGTCGGCACCCCACGAGCGGCCCGGAACAGGTCCACGGTCAAGCGGGACGGGAGAAATTCAGGCAGCCCGTAGGCCGACTCCAAGGCGTGCGCAGCCAGCCCGACAAGCGCCGGACCGTTCAGGTGGTCCGCACCCCAGTGGCTCTGGGCGAACCGGGTCGGTTGCACGCGTTCGGCGTCCAGGGGGATGAAATGGGCTGCACGTTCGCTCATTTTCGCATCGTCGCATAATGGCTAAATATTCATAACTGCGGGCCAGTCGGCTCGAATCGGCGCCGATTTCTCGGACACTTCCGATATGGATACCCGCCGACTGCGCCTCTTGCTGGCCCTGTCGCGTCTGGGGTCCATGCGCGCCGTCGCCGAGAATCTGAACCTGACCACGTCGACGGTGTCCCAGCAGCTCGCTGCCCTGGCCAAGGAGACCGGCGCGCAACTGATCGAACCGGAGGGCCGCCGGGTCCGCCTGACCCCGGCCGGACAGCGCCTGGCCGACCATGCCGTCACGATCCTGGCCGCAGTCGACGCGGCCCGACTCGACCTGGATTCCGGGGCCGAGCCCGTCGGCACCCTGCGCATCGGCGGGTTCGCCACGGGCATTCGAGTCTCACTGCTGCCGATCCTGGCCGACCTGACCCGTCAACATCCCGGAATTGAGGTGGCCATCAGTGAGTACGAGCCCATCGAGGCGTTCGCCTTGTTGACCGACGACGACCTGGACCTCGCGTTGACCTATGACTACAACCTGGCCCCGGCCTCCCCCGGACCGTTGTTGGAAAGCCTTGCGCTCTGGTCGATCCCGTGGGGACTGGGCCTGCGGACCAACGAGGCCACCGGGCCGGCTGAGCTGGCTGACTACGCCGATCGGACCTGGATCGTCAACTCGCGCAACACCGCTGACGAGGACGCGGTCCGGACTTTGGGCGCGCTGGCCGGATTCATCCCGCGTATCGCCCACCAGATAGACAGCCTGGAGTTGGTCGAGGATCTGATCGTCGCGGGCTACGGTGTCGGCCTGCTGCCGCTGGAGCGGCCCACCAACCCCGGAGTGACGGTGGTGCCGCTGGCCGGGCCGACGGTGATCCACACGGCCTACGCCGTCACCCGCAAGGGCCGGGCCACCTGGCCGCCGCTGCGGGCGGTACTGGATCGGCTGCGACCCGCCGATGGACCGGCAGCTCTGCCGGCATGGCCCAGACCGACGGCAGGATGACTGGCGTGAAGTGGATTCGAGCTGTCTTGACGACCGCCCTGCTGACCCTTCCCACTCCCGCTGTCGCTCGGGCGGAATGCACCGGTGACTGCGACGCACAGCAGCGCGTCGCCACCGCCGACGCCTACCTGGCGAGCCGCCCCGGTGTGGTCGGCTACGTACTGCGGGACCGCAAAACCGGTGCGGTGTACCGCAATTCACATGCCGGCGAGATGATCTGGACGGCATCGACCATCAAATTGGGCATCGTGGTGGACCTGTTCGCTCGACAGGTCGCCGGCCTGGTCCGCCTGGGCGACAATGACATTGCGTTGATGAAGTCGATGCTGCACTCCTCGGACAACGACGCCGCGGACACCCTGTGGACCCGTTACGGCGGCACCGATCACACCGTGTTCAACAAGGACTTCCCCCACTTCGGCATGACCCGGGTGCAACCGCAGCCCGGATTCGGAAGCATGTTCCCCTACTGGGGTTTTCAGAAGTCGACCACCGATGACCTGGACCACATGGTCAACTTCATGCTGACCGGCCTGCGACCCAACGAAACAGCCTGGATCATCGACCAGATGCAGCATGTCGACGCCAACCAGCAGTGGGGCGTGTGGGGAGCTGGCCCGGATATGGCACCCGGGAACAAGGATGGCTGGTCCGACGAGCAGGGCGGCTGGGTGACCAATAGCGTCGGCTTCGCCGGGCCCAGCCAGCGCTACACCCTGGCCATCATGAACGCGCTGGGCGGAGCCGGCGGCTGCGACGAAGGTCAGGTGACAACTTCCCGTTTAAGCCAGATCCTGTTGTCCGGCCGTAGGTAGATTGGGATTTATGACGATTGGCGGAAGTTACCCCTCCTCAGACCCGTACAGCGCCCCCGTCCCGGTGCACCCTGGTCAACTGCTGCCCCGATTCTTCGCCCGGTTCATCGACGGGTTGATCGTTGGACTCCTGGCCGCCTTCGGTGCCTTCTCGGTGGGTTCGCTGAGTGACATCATGGTGACCGGGCTGTTCTCCGGCCTCGGCACCTACTTGTACTTTGTGCTGTTCGAAGTCTTGGCCGGTGCGACGCCGGGCAAGATGCTGTTGGGCATGCACGTTCGCGGGCCGCACGGCCTCGCGAAACCGAGCGCAAAGCAATCAGCTATCCGCAACCTGTTCACCTTGATCACCGTCATCCCGTACATCGGTGGGCTGCTGGCGTTCATCGCCTACATCTACATTGCGATCACCATCAACGACAGCCCGAGCAAGCAGGGCCGCCACGACGAGCTGGCCGGTGGCACCCAGGTGGTCAAGAAGTAATCAGCGTAGCCGAAAGACACTGTCCCACAAGCTGATCTACGCTTGCGGTGGCGTCCAGAGTAATGCCGCTCTCGACGCCGGCCAACGGTTCGAGGGTGGCGAACTGCGATGCG
Source organism: Mycobacterium sp. OTB74 (assembly GCF_029892685.1). Classification (GTDB taxonomy): domain Bacteria; phylum Actinomycetota; class Actinomycetes; order Mycobacteriales; family Mycobacteriaceae; genus Mycobacterium. The sequence continues at coordinate 212,643 of NZ_JARXVD010000004.1, forward strand.
GACAACGTCGCGGACATGAAATGCCGGGTCCGCCCGGCCAACCGCGTCTCGATGACCTCGGGCGGAACATCCAGGTGGACAAACACCGCTTGGGGGCAATACCGGCGTAACTGGTCGCGGTAATGCCGCCGCAGCGCTGAGCAGGCCGTGACACCGCCGTCGCGGTGAACCGCAAGCCAGTCTCCTACCGCGGCCAGCCACGGTTCACGATCAGCATCGTCGAGCGGTTGCCCGCGGGCCATCTTCTCGATGTTGACCGCCGGATGCAGGTCGTCGGCATCGAGGAAGGCGATTCCCAGCCGGCGCGCCAACGCATCGCCGACCGTCGATTTCCCGCAGCCGGCCACGCCCATGACGACGATTGGTGCTGGCACGTGACTCATCTAAGCGCACAGATCTGCCTTTTACCGCCGCTCGGGACCATATGACACGATGTATTGGTGTCCGAATCCGGTGTCAGCGCACTGCACGGCAATGTCCTGACCGGGTTGGGCCAGAGCATCGTCTCGGGTGAGCTGGCGGTCGGTGACGTCATCACGCTCGACGGGGTCAGCGCCGGCTACGGGGTGTCGCGCAGCGTGGCGCGCGAGGCGATCCGGGTGCTCGAATCATTGGGCATGATCGCCTCGCGCCGCCGCATCGGCATCACCATTCAGCCGGAGACGGCCTGGAACGTGTTCGATGCCAGGGTGATTCGATGGCGACTGGAATCCGGCGATCGCGCCGAGCAACTGGATTCGTTGGCCGAGCTGCGCACCGGGTACCTACCGGTGGCCGCCGCCCTCGCCGCCCAGCGCGCCGACCCTTCACACTGCCGGACCTTGGCCGCTGCGTCGTCCGATATAGCGGTACATGCCAGATCAGGCGATCGGGAACGGTATCTGTTGGCGGACAAGCTGTTTCATGACACTGTTGTCGATGCCTGCGGCAACTCGATGTTCCGCGGCCTGCACCGGTTGGTGGCTGCCGCGCCAATCCAACAAACCGCCATCCCCGATACCGCGGTGGTCGAGGCCTACGACGACGTCGCTCGCGCCATCCGTCACCGCGATACGGCTACCGCCGAGCGGTCCATGCGGACCATCATCGATGCCGACGAAGGCGGGTTGACCGCGGCGCGCGCCTGATGCCGCGCCGGTCAGCGCGGCGCGTACATGATCACACCGACACCGAGCAGGCACACGAGAGCCCCCGCGACGTCCCACCGGTCCGGCCGGAATCCGTCCGCCACCATGCCCCAGAGCAACGAGCCGGCGACAAATACCCCGCCATAAGCCGCCAGCACCCGTCCGAAGTGAGAATCCGGTTGGAACGCAGCGACAAACCCGTACCCCGCGAGTGCCGCCAGCCCCGCACCCACCCACATCCAGCCGCGATGCTCACGGACACCCTGCCAGACCAGCCAGGCGCCACCGATCTCGAGAATCGCGGCCAGGACGAACAGTCCAATCGACTTGAGCACCATCTACTGGTTGCGGTTCCACTCCATCCAGACCGACCCGCTACGGCCGTCGCCGGTGACCACCGTGCCCCACACCCGCGGGAACTGGCTGACCCGACCGTCCTCGGCGTCCAGCCGGACCGGAGCGTGGCCCCGGATGTCGACGACGGCGGTCAGCTCGTCCAGCGTCAACTCTGCGCCGGTCGGTAAATCGTTGTCGCCGAACGTTTCCCGGCACCGCACCGTCTGCGTTTCGACCAGCGGTGCGCCGGGGTCCTGCCGATAACCGACGCTGATGGGCCCCATTCCCGGGATGCGTATCTCAACACCGTGCAAGTGAGTTCCGTCGTCCAGGTGCAGGGCGCACCACATCCACTCCATGCTCCACCAGTCTCGTGGTGCCCATGAGTGATCACGTTGTCCGGCAACCGCATTGAACTGATACGACCGGCCGTCCACGGTGACCGATCCGGATACCGTGCATGGAATCTCGTAGCGCGGGGATATCCGGTACTGATACGGGACACCGGCGGTGTGCCACGTCAGGTTCATACTGACCTCAACGGGCCGGCCCGCCTCACCGCGCAGCAACGCCGACGGATCATCGTAGGCCTGCCCGGCGCCCTGGACCGTTACCTCGAAAGTGCGTAAGGGCTCGGTCGACTCCAGCGTCATGGCCACCCCATCACCGCTGACACGGGTGTGATCAGCCGGCACCGGGGCGTGCCAGTCCAGCAGCGCCACGGTCGGCATGCCGGGCCCGCACAGCAGGGCGTTGATCCAGCAGTGCTCCTGATTGGGAACCAGACCGAGGCGCACCCACCCGCCCACCTGCTGAGCCGGATCGGCGAAATCCAGATACCAGCTCTCGTTCCAGAATGTGTCGCCCTCGTGCGGGTGGATGCCCTCCTCGGATTCGTTGGGCTGCAACGGTTCCGGCGCCGATGGCGCGGGCAGCACAGCCAGCGCGTCCGCGTCCAGCACATGCTGACAATGGCGCTGCAGCATGGTCATGAACAGCTCGTCGCCACGTTCGGTGCGCTCTACCAACATCGATGACGCAATGGCCATCACCACGCCGAAGAAACTCTGCCGGCGGACGCCCTGGCGGATATCCTCCAGCGTCAGCGCCCCACCAAGACCGGCTTGGTAGGCGCGCAGCAGCGCGTCGTAATGCTCGAGGCGGACATCGGAGGGCAGTGCACAGCCCACGAAATAGGCCACGTCGGCCAGCACCGGACCCCAGGTCACCGTTTGCCAGTCCACCACCGTCAGATCCCGGCGGGCACTCTCGGTACTGAACAGCAAGTTGTCGAGCCGGTAGTCCCCGTGCACCAATCCACGCGGCTGCTCGACCGCAGCGTCCGCCGCGAGATAGGCATCGAAGGTGCCGATCAACCTTTCGCAGACCACCCGGTGCTCGGGTGCGATCCGCGTTTCATAACGTTCCAGGAATGCTGCGTACAGGCCACCCATCAGCGCCTGGTTGAGTGGGTTCTCGCGATGCAGCCACTCCGCGCTCTGCAGTGCCGCGGCGCCGATCAGCGGACCGTGAACACGACCCAGAGCGGTCAACGCCATCGCGGCCTGATCCAGTGTGGCACCGGAGATTTCGTCACCGACGACGGCTGGTGTGGCGTCGTCGAGCAGCAGGTGGAATGCGCCGGTGTCGGCTTCATATCCGGCCGCTAGACATTTGGGCACGGGCGGCTGCGTCAAAGCCGGGACGACGTCTGTGTAGAACCGGACCTCGCGCTCGTACAGGCCCATGGCCAAGCCGGTCTGCCGACTGCTCGGATCGGCCGCGGCCACCTTGAGCACCACTGAGTCCGGTCCGGTGTCGCCGGGTGCGTAAGTCAGCGCGACGCGGTAGCACTCGCTCATCTGCCCGGTGCCGATCCGCTCGACGGTGAAATCGATGACCTCACCGGCACCGACCGCAGCGGTCAACCAGGCCGCGGTGAGGTCGGACGGTCGGTTTACAACAGTGCCGGACGTTGTCACGGCGTCAACGTACTCCACGGCCATCATGTCTGATCAGTGAACGGCCAGTGCAAAGCCCTCCCAGGCCTGACGGCGCTCAGCTGCCGGGTCGAACTCCACCCGGGAATGCCGATCGAACACCAGCACCGCGCGCTCGCCTGCGAGATACTGCGGCCAGCCCTGCCCCGGCACCCCGTCGCGGGCGAAAGCCCGCCACCGGTTCTGTACGTCATTGCTGATCCGCAACGCCGACTGGCGATCCATCGCGGCAGTCAGCATGGAGCCCAGTGTCGTGCGGTAGACATCGAAGACCGCGAGCAATTCGGTGGCGTGGGTGGCACCCAGGCCGGTCCAGTGCAATGCCCGCGGGGCGTAGTCGTATTGGTAGACGTAGGTCGGCGTGTGAGCGGAATGCGCTTCGGCGATCTCCCAGGCGGCGGTGCCGAAGGCGAAATCGCCACCGAGCTTGATGCAGGCGTGGGCCGACTTCGGGTAGCCCGGATACGCCGCAACGATTCGGTCGCGCATGCCGGGCGCGGTGTTGGCCAGCACCCGTTCGATGGACGTTTCGGTGGTGGGGAGCAACTGCATGAAGCGCGTGAACAGCCGGCCCTCGTCGGCATTGCTTCCGACGATCATCGGCACTTGGTGGGCACGGCCGGTGCGCATCGCGATCACGGGATCCTCGGGAAGGAACTCGGTACCGGAGGCCGGACCTGCAGGGAAGGCGCCGGGCAGGTCTTCGACGGCACCGCGGATCACCCGATCGAGCGCAGCCATCAATTCGGCGGGCTTAGCGGCCATCACGGCAGCAGCACCCTCGTTGCGGTCGGCACCCAACTGCCGGGCGAACTGCTCTGCGAATTCGGCCGCCGCCTCCGGCGGGCGCACCATGCCGCTGGCCGGACTCTCCGAAATCGCCTGCGAAAAAAGCCCTTTCGCTTCTGGTACGGCCAGCAGCGTGGCCACTGCGTGAGCGCCGGCGCTCTCCCCGAAGATGGTGACGTTGTCAGGGTCGCCGCCGAACACCGAGATATTGGTGCGTACCCACTGCAACGCGGCAACCAGGTCGCGCAGGAACAGGTTGTCATCAAGCGGATGCTCGGCCGTCGCCAGTGACGAAACGTCGAAACAGCCGAGAGCACCCAGTCGATAGTTCGCCGAGACGAATATGCAACCACGCCGGGCCAGGGCGGCGCCGTCATAGATCGGGGTTGCCGAACTACCCATGATGTAGCCGCCGCCGTGGATGAAGAACATCACCGGAAGCGGATCGCCGGAGTGGTGCTGGGGAGCCACCACGTTGAGGGTCAGGCAGTCTTCGCCCATCGCCTGGTACTTACCCAGGCCGAGCAGCGTGTATTTGCGTTCCTGCGGCGCGCAGTAGGTGTATCCGTGGCAGTACCGCACGCCCCGCCACGGCTGCACCGGCTGCGGTGCGCGATAACGCCGCGGCCCCACCGGCGGACGCGCGAACGGGACGGAACGCCAGCGGTGCACGCCATCGCGGGTGAACCCCTCAATGGTGCCGCTGTCGATGGTCACCCGAACGGTGCGATCGTGCATGAGTAGACAGTAACCAAAATCTGTCTGCTCGGGGTGGCTGGCCCGCTGATCCAAGGATTCACCGTTACCCTGACCGTCATGCGACTTCCGGTGGCTCTTGCTGCGTGCGCCCTGGTTGCGGGCTGCTCCGCCACGGCCGGCCAACACGCACAGCCGGGGGTGGCGATCTCAGCGCCGTCACTGCCGGCCGCCGCACCCTCCGGCACGCCCCCGAAGGCCGGCGCACCGTCGTCAAGCGCTGCGCCTTCAGGTGCCAAGGCCGCACCTCCCGGCGTCCCGCAGCCCGGCACCCCCATTGCCGACGTGATTGCCTGGGCCGAAGCCGGCACCCCTGCCGACCTCAAGGGGTTTCACTCAGCCACTCGCGATGGCGCTGTCACCGACCTGGCCGGTGACGTCGCCTTCACCACCGCCTCTGGCGCCAACTGCATGACCGACAAGGCCTTCAATGGAGCGCTGGCATGCCTGATGCACCTCACCGATCCACCGCAGCGGCCCGCCGATGCTTATGGGCACTGGGTCCCGGGCTGGGTTGACTTCGAGGGATCGACTGCAGAAGTCGGCTCGGTGCACGGAGATCCAGGCCGTTTCAACAGTGGCACCGGCGCGAAGTTGAACGACGGGGAGAGCCTGCAATTCGGTGATTACCGGTGCCGGGCCGATGCCGCGGGCCTGGTGTGTGTGAACAACGCACAGCGGTCTGCGGTGCGTTTCGGCAACGACGGCATCCAGACATTCGGCTGCTTGGCGCCGGTCAAACCACCGCCAGACGGCTTCGGCGAGAAGTTCGCCTGCTCCGCGGTCTGAGCGGCCAGACCGTCCAGACTTAACCCGCTGGATCCTGGCACTTTACGGCACCGCATACACTGTCCGAACTGAGGTCATCGGTTCGCCGGTGTATGGACGCCGCGCTATCCGAGCGCCATCGCGTCAAGACGGGTTAGGACAGGCAGGATCAGTAAGGCAGCAAAGCTGCTGCGGCACCTCCGCGGCACCGAAGACAAAACCGACAGCGGCGTCCTCCATTGGCTGGGCACCGTCGTCGTTCGGTGGCCGTGGCTGGTGATCCTGGGCTGGATCGTCGTCGCCGCTGCCCTGCCGCCGATGTTCCCGTCCCTTGGCGAACTCGCCCAGAAAACCCCGCCGGCCTTGCTTCCGGCCGACTCCCCTGGATCGGTCGCGGCCCGACAGATGTCGCAGGCTTTCCACGAGTCGGGCTCGGACAACATTCTGTTGGTCGTTCTCAGTAACGAGAAGGGCCTCAATGCCGCCGACGAAGACGTCTACCGCTCACTGGTTCACAAACTCCGTGACGACCAAAAAGACGTCGCCACGCTGCAGGATTTCGTCACCACCCCGCCGATTCGGCAGGTGATGACCAGCGCCGACAACAAGGCCTGGCTGTTGCCGGTGGGCCTCACCGGCACGCTGGGCTCTCCTCAGTCCATGACCGCGACGGCTCATGTCAGCCGAGCTATCAAGGACATGGTGTCCGGGTCCGCGATCCAAGCACACGTCACCGGGCCGGCAGCGACCCTCACCGACCTTGCCGACGTCGGAGAACGCGACCGCCAACACATCGAGATCGCCACGGCGGCGATGCTCCTGACCATCCTGCTGGTCATCTATCGCAATCCCCTGACGATGATCCTGCCGCTGCTGACCATCGGCGTATCGCTCGTTACCGCCCAGGGGGTGATCTCAGGGCTGGGCACCCTGGGCCTGAGCATCTCGAGCCAGACCATCGTGCTGCTCACCGCCATGCTGTCCGGTACCGGAACCGACTATGCGGTGTTCCTGATCAGCCGTTATCACGACTTCCTACGGTCAGGCGAGACCTCAGATCAATGCGTCCAGAACGCTATGAACTCGATCGGCAGAGTGATCGCCGCATCGGCGGCCACGGTGGCCATCACGTTCATCGGGATGATCTTCACCAAACTGACTATCTTCTCCTCGGTGGGCGTCGCGTTGGCGGTGGCCATCGCCATCGGCTGTACGGCCGCGCTGACGTTCCTGCCCGCGATCCTGGTACTCGCCGGCCGCCGCGGCTGGGTCAAACCACGCCGCGGTCTGACAAGCACGGTGTGGCGCCGATCGGGCGTACGCATCGTCCGCAGTCCACTGCGTAACCTGATTTCCAGCCTGGTCGTGCTGGTAATTCTGGCCACCTTCTCCGGACTGGCCAAGTACAACTACGACGACCGCAAAGGGCTGCCCGGTTCGGTGGAAAGTATCCAGGGCTACGACGCGATCGCTGCGCATTTTCCGGTGAATTCCAGCCTGCCCCAGTATCTCCTGATCGAATCACCACACGATCTCCGTGGCCCGCGCGAGCTGGCCGACCTCGAACAGATGGCACACCGCATCAGCCAGCTGCCCAACATCGAGGCGGTACGGGGCATCACCCGACCGACCGGAGAGTCTCTAGAGCAGGCCCGGCTCTCGTTCCAAGCGGGTCAGGTCGGTAGCAAGTTGAACGACGCGTCGTCGTTGGTGTCCCAGCGCGGCGGCGACATGGACAAACTGGCCAGCGGCGCGGATCAGATCGCCACGGTGCTGGGCGGTGTCCGGGGCCAACTGAAACAGTCCGCGGTCACCGTCAGTGGGCTGATCGACGTGCTGGGCTCGATGGAAAAGCAGATCGGCGGCAACAAGGCGCTCAACGAGTTCGACAGCGCGGCCAAACTCGTCAGCGGCATGCGGACCCTCGGCAATTCGCTCGGCGTCAGCCTCGACGACGCCTCCCACTCGGTACAGCAGGCACGTCCTGTTCTGGCCGCACTGAACGCCAGCCCTGTGTGCGATGCGGACCCGTCATGCCAGGCCTCCCGCGCAGAGCTGCAACGGTTCGTCGACTCGAACAACGACGCGACACTGGCGAGCATCCTGCAGCTGGCCAAGCAGCTCCAGACAACCGACGGAAACCAGACGCTGGGCTCGACAACGCAGAACCTTCGCGGGGCCTTCGACACTGCAAGCAGGGCCCTACGCTCGGCTGGGGCGGACAATCCGTCAGCCATGCGGCAGCAATTCGTCACGCTTCAACAACACGCAGACATGCTTGCCGACGCGAGCCGACAGGTGGCAGACGGCGTAGCACTGCTGGTAAACGAGACCAAGAAAATGGGTGGCGGGCTTGGCGACGCGTCAGCGTTCCTGCTGGCGATGAAGAACGACGCCACGACCCCTGCCATGTCAGGGTTCTATGTCCCGCCCCAGTTCCTAGCTACCGATGATTTCAAAAAGGCTGCGGCTCTTTTCTTTTCACCCGATGGCCACACGGTGCGCTACATGATCCAAACCAAGCTCAGCCCGTTCAGCACCGATGCGATGGACCAGGCCAACGCGATCCTGGACGTCGCCCACGGCGCGCAACCCAACACCACACTCTCCGATGCGAAGATCTCGATGACAGGCTATACGGTGTCACTTCGCGATACCCGCGACTACTACAACGCCGACATCAGATTCATCATCCTGGTGACCATTGCGGTCGTCTTCCTGATCCTGGTGATCCTGCTGCGGGCCTTGGTGGCGCCGCTGTATCTGATTGCCTCTGTGGTGATTTCATACATGTCCGCACTCGGCATCGGAGTCGCCCTGTTCCAGTTCGTCCTGGGGCAACAGTTGCACTGGAGTGTGCCAGGGCTGACCTTCATCATCCTGGTTGCCGTGGGTGCGGACTACAACCTGCTGTTGATCTCACGGGTCCAGGAAGAATCACACCATGGGTTGCGAACCGCGGTCATCCGCACCGTCGGCGCCACCGGCGGTGTGATCACCGCGGCAGGCCTGATCTTCGCCGCGTCGATGTTCGGCCTGCTGTTCGCCTCCATCAGCACCCTGGTTCAGGCCGGCTTCATCATCGGCGTGGGCATTCTGCTCGACACCTTCCTGGTGCGTACCACCACCGTGCCGGCTATGACCGTCCTGGTGGGTAAGCACAACTGGTGGCCGTCCAAAACGGCGGCGCACGCCCCGAAGCCCCCTAAGGCCGCCGAAGCGGCAACAGTGCCCGACGAGGTCGAGGTAGCAACGTCAACGGACGATGAACCACTGGACGGGCGAGAGCCCGAGCCTGCCCTCACCGGCACCGCTGCTGACTCACCCACGTAGCGCTGAAGGTGAACAGGCAGTTCTAGGAAAGTACGGACGATGTGGATCACCGTGCTTGGCCTTGCCATCGCGGTGAATTTCGAGCCGATCCGCCTCGGCCTAATCACATTGACGCTCGGTAGACCCAGGCCGGTGCTGCAACTGTTGGCGTTTCTGTGTGGCAGTTTCCTGATGAGGGTCACGGCCGGGCTGGTCGTGCTATTTGTCGCCGGGCCCGGCGTGCTCAGCGTTCCCCAATTCGGAACCGCCAGAGTACAACTCGTCTTCGGCGTACTGATGACGCTCGCCGCGGCCGTGGTGGCCAGCAATGTGTGGCTGCGGCAATTCTCCCACCGCTCCGACGCCGCCGATGCCGCTAATGTCGCCGCCGGATCACCAGACCAGTCCAGGTCGGCCCGGATCGTCCTGACCCGCGCCAAAGGACTCGCCCGCGGCAGCTCACCCTGGTTATCCGGCGCGATGGGGCTGACTCTCGCGTTGCCGTCCGTCGACTACCTGGCGCTGCTGGTCCTCATCGGCGTCAGTGCGAAATGCCCAGTCTCAGCGAATGTTCGGGCGAAGGACAGCGTGATGTAGCCGTCGTCCCAGGATTCCGCTCCGACCGCCAGGGCGATCGCGAGATGCACCCCCAGCACCACACCAAACACCGCGACGACGGAGTCCGTGAGAGATCGCCTCGATCCGGCCCGAGTTTCGGTTACCAACAAGGGAGTTCCTTGCGTAAAGCATTCCGGCACTTCCGGCCCTACTCGATCGATGAGCGCAGTTCGGGGGGCGTCACGGCTAAGCCACGGTCAGTTCATCATCGAAACGGGCGAAACTGCCCTGCTGATACTGCTCGGCACATGAGGCCCGCCGGATCTTGCCGCTGGTGGTGATCGGGATGGCTCCGCGTGGTACCAGGACCAGATCGGCGGCACTTAGTCCGTAGGCCTGCGAAATCGCCGCTGCGATATCACGTTTGAGGGAGACCAGGTTCTCGGCGATGGCCTCGTCGGTCTCCCCGCGCTTCTTGACCTCGATGATCGCGACAAGCTGTTCGGTGCGGTCTTCCTCGACCGCGATGGCCGCCACTCGGCCACCGGTGATCTCCTGGATGGTCGCCTCGATGTCATCGGGATAGTGGTTGCGGCCACGAACGATCAACAGGTCCTTGATCCGCCCGATGATGAAAAGCTCACCGTCAGAGATGAATCCGAGATCACCGGTGCGCAGCCACGGACCTTCGGGTGCGCCTGCCGACGGCTTCGGCAGAGTGGCACTGAAGGTGTATGCCGTCTGTTCGGCCTTGCCCCAGTAACCCAGGCAGTTGTTTTCGCCGTGCGACCAAATCTCGCCGATACTGCCGGCCGGAACCTCCAGTCGAGTCTCCGGATCCACGATCCGCACCAGCGGGGATTCGGGCGTGCCGTAACCAACCAGATGAGTGCCCTCGCCGGTACTGGAACGTTCTGCCTGGCCGGCGGAGAGCTTGTCCGTGTCGAAAGTGACGACGCTGGGCACACCCGGCTGCCCGGTGGAGACATACAGTGTTGCCTCGGCCAGACCGTAGGACGGCCGCAGCACCTCCTCGGGGAAGCCGAACTTTGCGAACCGCTGGGCGAACCGCTTCAGCGTTGCCTCGTGAACCCGCTCGCTGCCGCTGATCACCGCAAGCACATCGCTGAGATCGAGGCCGTCCAGGTCCTCGTCCGAGGTCCGCCCGACAGCCAGTTCGAAAGCGAAGTTGGGTCCGGCCGACAGGGCCCGCGGGTAGCGCGCCATCAACTGCAGCCACCGTGCCGGCTTGGCCAGGAACTGCAGCGGCGTGGTGAATACCGTGTGCAAGCCGCCGAGAATGGGCGCCACGACGCCCAGCATCAACCCCATGTCGTGGTAGAAGGGCAGCCACGTCACCACGGTGGTGCCGGGCGGCGGCACCTTGCCGTAGTGCGGGCAGAAGTCGCAGATCATCTGTTCGAAGTTGGCCGTGAGGTTGCGGTTGGAGACCATCACCCCGGCCGGGGTCCGAGTGGACCCAGACGTGTACTGCAGGTACGCCGTGGCCGGACGGACCTCGCGGCTGCTGATGGCCTTCACCCGCGAATCGAGGTCGAGCTCATCGACCGAGAGCACTGCCGGAGCGTCCGAATCACCTTGCTGCACCGCGTATTCGGTGACCGCTGAGGCGTACGGTGCGGTGGTGAGGATGACCGTGGGCCGGCAGTCCGCCAGCACTGCCGTCACGCGCTCGTCGTGGCTACCGCCCATCGGCACGGACAACGGCACCGCGATGAAACCGGCCTCCAGCGATCCAAGGAAGGAGATGATGTACTCCAGGCCCTGCGGCGCCAGGATCACGGCCCGGTCACCGACCGATCCGTTCTGCCGCATCACATGTGCCAGCCCACGTACCTTCCGGTGCAGCTGCGCCCAGGTCAGGGTTACGGGCACGCCTTCGGGATCATGGTCGTAGTCCAGGTAGGTGTACGCGGTGTCCTCGGGCTGCAGGCTGGCGCGTTCACGCAGTATCTCGATCAATGTGGTTTCGCTCATTATCTTTCAGCCTTTCTCAGCTGTTCCATTCGATTTGGGCGGTCAGATCGAATTCGGCCAAGGTCTTCTCCGCCAGTTCGGCGAGCCGAGCCTTCGAATTCTTTTCCCCCGCTTGGTATCCGGTGATACCGATAGACACCTTGCCGTCAACCCGGCAAGACACCAGCACCAGCTGGCCGTCGGCGTCCTCCAGTTCCTGGCCGGTGACGCCCTGGTCGATGCCACGGAACACGATGTATTCCGCCGCGGTGCCATCGACCCTGGTTACCTCCGGCATGAGATCGCCGAGGTTGGAGCACGATACCGGCAGCTCGCCCGACCCGAGGAACCCGTCGGCCACCCGTTTGAGCAACCGTTTGGGGACCAGCGGGGTCAGCGGCAGCAACTGCAGGGTCTCGTCGGGCTGCTCGCGCAACGTCGCGAACGCCTTGCGGATGACGCCGCGGGCACCGGTCTGGTCCGTAGTCACAGTTACCGGGTCCAACGGGACGGTGGCCAGCGACAGCGCGTTGGCCCGGGTGTCGCCCTCGGTGCGATCGTTGACCGCGATCAGCAGCGTGACGTCGCCCTTGGGCCCGCAGCGGCCCATGCGCTCTCCAAGTTTCGCCGCGAAGCCGGCCAACATCGAATAGCTGTTGCCACCGACGGCCTGAGCACGGGCGTTCCAATCATCGAGGTCGACGAATACCGAGATCGACGGCAGCACAACAACTTTGTCACCGCCCGGCACCGTGCGCACCGGCTCGCGGACAGCGGCGGCCGCATTATCCGGACTGGGACGGCGCAGCACCCTGGCCGCGTTGACGACGGTCCGGGCTATCTCGGGTGCACCAGACGCGATGTCGCGGGCATCGCGCGCGATCGCCCGTAACCTGCTGCGCGAGTTCGGCATCGGGTAGCCGAGGTCGACACACCTGCCTGCGATCGCATCGGCGACCACAAGCAGTCCCCCGACCCCGTCGCCCAGGCAGTGTGAGATCACCACGGTGACCACGGTCGAACCGTCGGTCACCGGCAGCACAGCGAGGTGCCAGCCGGGTCCGGCTTCCGGATCGATCGGCAGTTGTGCGCGCTCATCGAGCCAGTCGCCGATCTGGTCCCGCGACCGAGGTTCGGCCACGTCGAGCGGTGCATGCGGACCAAGCGCGGACACCCAGCGGTACCGGCCGAACGGCAGCGGGGAACGTTCGATCCGCCGACCGAACAGTCCGCCGCCGAAGTTCTGGTGGAATCGCCGAATCCCGTCGAGATCGACGGGATGCTCGTACACCCAGGTGCACTGCATGACCTGCACCCGACCGGTGGCACGCATGGTGCGCACCGCCGCTTCGTCCCACAGCGCCAGTCGGTGCTCCGGCAGATCACGCCGTGATGATGTGAATCGCCTTGTTGCGGAATATGATTGAACCATCTGTGCCTACTCGATCACGCCGGAGAGTTCGTACGCCGACAAAGTATCGGCCACCAGGTCGTGCAGCCAGGCAGCCGTGTTCGGGCCTCCCGGCTGGTAGCCGACGACGCTCAGCGAGACCGTTGCACCGACGGTGCAGGCGACGACCGTGAGCAGCCCACGGCGCTGTTCCATGGCTTGGCGAGTGGCATAGCGGTCCACGCCGCGGACATAGAGGTAGTCCGCTTCGGTGCCGTCGGGCATTGCCATCGCCGCTGGGACCTCGCCCATGTTCGAGCACGAGACCGGCAGATCGGCCGCGAAGCCGAACAGCACGTCCGCCATCTTGCGCACCGCCCGCTTCGGGATGAACGGCGTCAACGGAAGCAGCTGCAGGGTCTCGTCGGGCACATCGCGCGCCGTGGTGATGCCGTTCTTGATGGCGGCACGGGTGTCGGATAGATCCGAGGTGACCGTAGTCGGATCGATGGCGACATTGACTAACACAACCGCGTTGGCCCGGGTGTCCCGGTCCAAGGTGCGGTCATTCTGTGGGATGTTGAGCGTAACCAGCCCGTCCTCGGCCCGGACCCGGCCAACCGCCTGCGCAAGTTTCGCAGCGAAACCGGCTACCAACGAATAGCTGTTGCCACCAAGGGTTTTCGCGCGCAGCTCCCAGTCCTGCCGATTGACGTAGGCGGTTACTGCCGGCGTGTACACACGCTCGGTTCCGCCGCCCGGCACCCGCGGCCGCGCCGCTGTGGAGCGGGAGATGTCGTTACGGCGGCGGCGAGCCAGCTTGGCCGCGTTCACCAGGGTGCGGCCCACTTCTGGGACGTCCCGCAGCGTGGCCCGTAGATCCGCGCCGATCGCCCGCCAGCGGGTGCGCGAAGACGGCGGCGGATGACCAAAGTCCGTCTTGTTCCCGTACACCGCATCCAAGATGGTGAGGATGCCACCACCGCCATCGCCGATGCAGTGTGAGCCGACCAGGCAGATGGCGGTCGAGCCGTCCGTCATGGGCAACACGCCGACGTGCCAGCCGGGACCGTGCTCGGGGTCCAGCGGCATGGCGGCGCGTTCATCCACCCAACCTGCGAGTGCGGCACGGGGCCGGGGCTCGGCAATATCCAACTTCGTTTGGGGCCCTGGTGCCGCGACCCAGCGATGCCGGCCAAACGGCAACGGCGAGCACTCGATTCGCCTACCGAACACCCCGTAGCCGATACCGTCGTGGAACCGTAGCAGCCCGTCGTAGTCGATGGGGCGTTCGTAAATCCAGACGCACTGCATCACGGCTTCCTGGCCGGTTGCGCGCAGACCGAGGAACATCACCTGGTCGGTGTATGCGAGCTGATCAGCGACTCGCATGCTGGCACCCGTCATCGCACCGTCACCTCCTATGCCTCTGTGCTCACGCTGTCTTCAGATCCAGACCGGCTGCGTCGTCGACTGGCGCCACGGTGTCGTGGCCCTCCACCACCCGCAGGTATGCCGCTTTCATGGCCTCCAGGTAGCGCAGAACCGACTCGCGGGCAATCGGATTGGATGGGAACGCCGCTGTGACAGTCGTGCGGTCTTCGACCCGATTGACCCACATCCCGACCTGGTAGGCCGAGCGGGAATCGCTGTAGATGGTGCCGCCCAAGCGCTGCCACTCGCCGATGACGCCAGGCGAGAACAGTCCGACGTCCAGGTAGGACAACATGGGCACCCCGGGGTCGGGGCTTCGGATCCCACTGCCCGGCTCGGCCAGCTCCAGCACCCGCTCGATGGGCACGTGCGCCAAATCAATTCTGCCGTCGAAGGATTCCTGCGCCGAGCGAGCAATGGCGGCAAACGACTCTGACAACTCCACGGTGATCGGCACCAGCCCGGTGAACCACCCGGTAGTCATGTAATCCGCCTCGGTGCGGCGCGTCGTGGTGGGGGTGATCACGCTGTAGCTCGCGGCACCGGTCATCGCGCGTTCCGCCAGCGCTCCGCAGGCGAACACGCCGCCGCTGAACCGCGCGCCGGCGGCGGTGCAGACCGCTTCGAACCGGTCCCCCTGCTCCTTGTCGAGCAGCTCGATGGTGACGACGTCACCGGTGTACGGCAGTGACGGATCGCCCAGCGGCAGTGGGAACTTCGGCAGCGTGCCGTTGTTGGCCTCCAGGAAGGTGATCCAGTCCCGGACCTCCGGCGTGCTCAGGTCGAGTTCGTCGGTGTACTGCCGCTGCGCGAGGCAGAACTGGTCATAGCTGCCGGCGTCCGGCAGTTGCAACGGCGCGGCGCCATGGACCAGTGCGTGATACATCATGTGGATCTCGACGAAGGCCAATCCCATGAACATCGCGTCGGTATGCACGTGGTCGACGCTGATGTACATCGTGAAATGCCCTGCGCGCTGGATGATCCCGAAATGGAAGCAGTCCCACTGCCACGGATCGGGCGTGCTCAGGATGTGGTCGCGCCACTGGCTCGGCGACATCTCACCGTGCTCGGTGGGCACGAACTTGATGTCGCGCGGGTTGCTCACCGTATGCCGGACAACCCGATCGTCATCGGTGTACTCGAACCAGCTGTGGAAGGTGTCGTGCCGGCGCAGGTAGGCGTTGATCACGTGAGTCATCGCGCGCACGTCGCACGTGCCGGGGACATCCCAGGCCGGAATGTTGAGCCGCGCCATGTCGGTGCCCTGGGACAGGTGCTTGCGGTACGCCAGCAGATGCTGCTCCTGCTGGTAGCTGGGCGGCACCGCGCTGACCGGTGCCTGCAGCACTTTCGCCTGCGATGCCCGCGACGGATTCCAGGACACCACCCGACCGGGTTCACCCGTCCAATCGTGGATGGGTTTCATCGCAACCACAGCAGTTCTCCTATCTGGACAACGACGTCGGAGACGATGAGTTTCGTCACGACGAAACCGACACTGGCAGTTGAGGAGCCAGTGCATCACACAAACGGTCGGCGAGAACCCGGGTTGTGCTGATATCCGTTGCGCCGATACGGATTCCGGTCTCTGCTTCGATCCGGGTGCGGACTTCGAGAGTACCGAGAGAGTCGAGGCCGTACTCGGCCAATGGACGATCCGGGTCCACCGCGCGGCGCAGGATCAGGCTGACCTGCTCGGCGATCATCCGGCGCATCCGCGCAGGCCATTCGTCCTGCGGCAGGGCATGCAACTCGGACAGGAACGCGCTACCACCACCACTTCGGCTGTTGCCGGCGGACCGGAACTGCTCTGCGAACAGGCTGTGCTCGGCGAACGCCACCAGCCACGGCGTCCCCAGCACCGGTGCATACCCGCTGTAGGCGCGATCGTGCCGCAGCAGCGTGCTGAAGGCGTAGGCACCTTCGGCAGGCGAGATCGACGCACCGGACTCATCGGCCAGCCCCGTGCCGCGACCGATCTGAGCCCACGGGCCCCAGGCGATCGCCAGCGCGGGCAGGCCCTCGCTGCGACGCCAGTGGGTGAACGCATCGAGCCAACTGTTGGCCGCGGCGTAAGCCCCCTGCCCGGGCGAGCCCACCAGCGCAGCTGCCGACGAGAACGAGCAGAACCAGTCCAGCGACTGCCCAAGCGTGGCACGATGCAAGTTCCAAGCGCCGTAAACCTTTGGTGCCCAGTCCCTTTCGATGAGATCATCGGTGATGTTGGCCAGCACCGCGTCTTCGACCACAGCGGCACCGTGCAACACACCGCGCAACGGCAGCCCAGTGGCGCACGCAGCCTCGACCAGACGAACAGCGGTATCGGGTTCAGCGATGTCACCGAGCTCGACCGCGACCTCGGTACCCGTCTGGCGAATCCGGTCGATCACCGTACGTGCCTCCGACGTCGGCTCCGACCGACCGTTGAGCACGATCCGGCCGCATCCGGCCGAGGCCAATGTCTCGGCGAGGAACAACCCGAGACCGCCTAGACCGCCGGTGATGACGTAGGCACCGTCACGCTGAAATACCGGAGCCTCCTCGGGCGGTACCACTGCCGAGATCTGGCCGCCATGCGGGATGTCGAGAACGAGCTTGCCGGTGTGCTCGGCACCACCCATCACGCGGATCGCGGTGGCGCCGTCCTGCAGCGGGTAGTGGGTGGTCTGCGGCAGCGGCAGAGTGCCGTCGGCGATCTTCTGGTAGCAGACCTCCAGCAGACGACGCATCGTGTCAGGCTCGCTCAACGCCAACAGAGCCAGGTCGACAGCGTAGAACGACAGGTTGCGGCGGAACGGGAACAACCCCATGCGGGTGTCGCCGTAAATGTCGCGCTTGCCGATCTCGACGAACCGGCCGCCGAAGGACAGCAGTTCCAGACCGGCCCGTTGGGCGGCCCCGGTCAACGAGTTCAGGACGATATCCACGCCGTAGCCGTCGGTGTCGCGGCGGATCTGTTCGGCGAAGTCTGTGCTGCGCGAATCGTAGACATGGTCAATCCCCATGTCGCGCAACAACTCCCGCCGCGACTCACTGCCCGCGGTGGCATAGATCTCGGCACCTACGGCACGCGCCATGGCGATGGCCGCCTGCCCGACGCCACCGGTGGCGGAGTGAATGAGCACCTTGTCCCCTGCCGACATCCGGGCCAGATCATGCAGGCCGTACCACGCAGTGGCATGTGCACTCGGCACCGCGGCGGCGCGATTCATCGGCACCGACTGCGGCAGTGTCACAGCAAGATTGGCGTCACAGGTGACGAATGTCGACCAGGCACCGTCTGCCGAAATGCCGCCGACTCGGTCGCCTACCTGATGGCTGATCACATCGGGGCCCACCGCAGTCACCACACCGCAGAAGTCGGCACCCAGTTTCGGCAGGCGGCCTTCAAAGCTGGGGTACCGGCCGAACGCCACGAGCACATCGGCGAAGTTCAGATTCGACGCAGAGACCGACACCTCGATCTGCCCGGGGCCAGGGGTGACGCGCTCGAACGCCGCCAGCTCCAGCGACTGAATGTCACCCGGCGTGCGGATCTGCAGCCGCATGCCTTCCCGTGCCGGGTTGACCACGGCGGTGCGACGCTCCTCGGGCCGCAGCGGACCCGGAACCAGTCGTGCCACATACCAATTCCCGCCGCGCCATGCGGTTTCATCCTCGTCGGATCCGGCGACCAATTGCGCTGCCACGCGAGCGGCGTCGGTGTAGTCGTCGATGTCGACCTGGCTGGCCCGCAGACGCGGATGCTCCATGCCGATGACCCGGATCAGGCCTCGCAGGCCCGCTTGTTCGAGGTTGGTGGTGTCCTCGCCCAACACGTTCTGGGCGTTGCGGGTCAGTACGTGCAAGCGCGACGGCTCGCCGTGTACCTCTGGCAGCTCCCGGACGATGTGGACCAGGTGACGCACGGTGTCGCCGCCGCGGATGCCCGACTGCTGGTCGGTACCGCCGTGACGCGGCGCCGTCACCACGAGCACGTCACTGAACTGCCGGGCGGCGAGGTGCTCACGCAGCCGCGCGGCCCGTAACTCGTGATCGGAATGCTGCGGCCACGCCATGGTGGTGACGTCGACGTCATGGGTCTTCAACGCGTCGGCCAGTTTGGTTGCCAACAGGTCAGCCGCATCTGATGTGCTGATCAGCAGCCAGTGACCTGGATCGGTGAAGTCCGGCTCCGGCAAGTCCTGGCGCCGCCATTCGATGGCCAGCAGCCGCTCATTGAGCGTGCGCTCGCGCTGCCCGCTCGCCGGAACGCCTGTGCCCAACTGCAATCCGGTGATGGCCAGCAGCACGGCCCCGTCTTCGTCGAGCAGGTCGATGTCGACCGTGGCACCCGACGGGGTCATCTCGGTGATCCGGGCGATGCAGTAGTGGACGTTGCGGGTCGAACCGAACGCCCGCAGCCGCTGCACGCCCAGCGGCAGCATCAATGTGCCGGTCCGGTCGCCGTGCAGATCTGGATGCGCCCCGACCGCCTGGAAGCAGGCGTCCAACAGCGCCGGGTGGATGCCGTACACGCCTTGCTGTGACCGGATAGAACCGGGCAGCGCAACCTCGGCGAGCACCGAGTTGGTGTTATCCCCTTCCGGCGCACCGACATACGCGGCGACCAGGCCCGCAAAGGCCGGGCCGTACTGAATGCCGCGGTCGCTGTATGCGGCCCGCATTTCGGCGCCCTCCAGCCGCTGCGGGTGGGCGTCGAACAGCGCGCTCACGTCGTAGGCATTCGGCGCAGCTGCATCCTCGAAGTGCAGGCGGGCGCCGGCACGTCGAACGCGCTCGCCCTGTTCGAACGTCTCGACGACGAATTCGGCTGTGTCGGTGCCGGTTACGGCGGCAGAGGCCGACACCGGGGTCTGTTCCTCCAGCAGGAGCATCTGGTCGAACGTGACATCGCGGATCTCAACGGAGTCACCGAACACAGTACGTCCGGCGGCGAGAGCCATCTCGCAGTATGCGGCACCGGGCAGCGCGGCGACGTTGTGCACCTGGTGATCGCCCAACCACGGCTGGGTGTCCGTGCCGACGTCGGCCTGCCAGACGTGCCGTTCGGGATCTTCGGTGAGCCGCACGTGCGCGCCGAGCAGCGGGTGCACCGCGAGCACCGCTCCGCCGGGGGCCAGTTCGTTCGGATCGCGGGTGAGCATCAACTGCCGCCGGGTCCACGTCGGCAGCGGCGCATCGACGAGCCGGCCCTGCGGGTAGAGCACGGAGAAGTCCACCTGCGCGCCCATCCGGTACAGGTCGGCCACCACGCCGAGCAGACCGCCGGGGAGTTCCTGGCCACGACGAATCGTGGCCAGTGCAGCGTGCGGGACATCGAGTGTCCGGGCAATCTGGTCGACGTTGTGGGTGAGCAGCGGGTGCGGGGAGAGCTCGGTGAACACCCGGAACCCGTCTTCGAGGGCCGCCTGCACCGCAGCGGCGAACCGCACGGTGTGGCGCAGGTTGTCCACCCAGTAGTCGGCGTCCCAATCGGCCAGATCGCGCGGGTCGTACAAAGTGGCCGAGTAGTACGGCATGGTCGGGTCGGCCGGGTCGAGGTCGGCGAGCTCATCGGCGAGCTCATCGAGGATCGGGTCGACTTGCGGGGTGTGGGAGGCGACGTCGACCGCCACCTCGCGAGCCATGATGTCGCGACTTTCCCAGTCCGCGACCAAGTTTCGGATCGACTCGACCGCGCCCCCGACGACGGTCGAGGTGGGCGAAGCCACCACGGCCAGCACTACGTCGTTGATACCGCGGGCGGCAAGCTCCGAGAGCACCTGCTGGGCCGGCAGCTCCACGGCTGCCATGGCACCCGAGCCGGAGATGGTCGCCATCAGCCGCGAACGCCGGCAGATGACCTTCACCCCGTCGGCGAGCGTCAGCACGCCCGACACCACTGCGGCCGCGACCTCACCCATCGAGTGCCCGATCACGGCGCCGGGCACCACGCCGCGGGCCCGCAGCGCCGCCGCCAGGGCGACCTGTACTGCGAACACCGTCGGCTGCACCCGGTCGATGCCGATGACCACGTCTGCTGCCGTCATAGCCTCGATGACCGAGAAACCGGACTCAGCGGCGATCAACGGCTCGATCTCGGCGACGGTCGCGGCGAAAGCGGGCTCGGACGCCAGCAGCCCGGCACCCATCTGCGCCCACTGCGAGCCCTGGCCCGAGAACACCCACACAGGTCCGCGATCGTCCTGCGCGACGGCGGCCTCGTAGGGCACCTCGCCGTCGGCGATCTCGCGCAGTCCGGCGATGAGGCTGGCCCGGTCATCGGCGAGCACCGCGGTGCGCACCGGCCGGTGCGCCCGGCGGCGTGCCAGTGTGTAGGCCAGATCGGTCAGGTTGATATCGGCGCGGTCGGCCAGCCAGTTGGCCAGCCTGTCTGCTGAACGCCGCAGCTCGTCAGACGAGGTCGACGACAGCAGGAACAGCGCGGACCCCTCGGGCTCCGCGTCAGAGTTGTCCACAGGACTTGCGTCGGGAGCCTGCTCCAACACAGCGTGCACGTTGGTCCCGGACAAGCCGTATGAGGACACCGCTGCCCGACGCGGATGTGCGCCGGTGACCGGCCACTCACCGGCCTGCTGCGGCACGAACAGGTCGGTGCTGATACGGGCCATCTCGTCGGGCAGTCGGGTGAAGTGCAGGTTGGACGGCACGGCCGCGTGCTGCAGCGCCAACACGGCCTTCATCAGTCCGACCGCGCCGGCTGCAGACTGACTGTGGCCGAAGTTGGTCTTCAACGACCCGAGGGCACACGGCGCGTTCGTGCCGTAAACCGCTGCCAAACTGGCGTATTCGATGGAGTCGCCGACAGGCGTGCCGGTGCCGTGCGCTTCGACCAGCCCGACCGTGGCCGGGTCGACGTCGGCCACAGCCAGGGCAGCCTTGTATACAGCCACCTGCGCATCACGCGACGGGGTGGCGATGTTGACGGTCCGGCCGTCCTGGTTGACCGCGGTGCCGCGCACCACGGCCAGAATCCGGTCGCCGTCGCGCTCGGCATCGTCCAGGCGCTTGAGTAGCAGAACCGCGGCGGCTTCACCCGAAACGAAGCCGTCGGCCGCCACATCGAATGCGTGGCAGCGTCCGGTCGGCGACAGCATGCCCTGTGCCGATCCCGAGGCCATCTTGCGCGGCTCGAGCGCGATAAACACGCCGCCGGCCAGTGCCAGGTCGCTTTCGCCGTCCTGCAGGCTGCGACACGCGTTGTGCACTGCCAGCAGGCCCGACGAGCAAGCTGAATCCACCGAGTACGCCGGACCGTGGACGCCCAGATGGTAGGCGATGCGGCCGGACGCGAGGCTGAAGTTGTTGCCGGTGAAGCCGTACGGACCTTCGATCGAATGCGCGTCGGCGGCCAGCAGTTGGTAGTCGCCGGCGGTAAGACCCGTGAACACACCGGTCAGCGACCCAGCCAACGTTGCGGGGTCGATGCCGGCATGCTCGACGGACTCCCACGCAGTTTCCAGCAGCAGTCGGTGCTGGGGGTCGATGGCCGTGGCCTCACGCTCACTGATGCCGAAGAAGTCGGCGTCGAAGCCGCCGACGTCGTTGAGGAAGGCGCCCCATTTCGATACCGAACGGCCGGGCACACCGGGTTCGGGGTCGTAGAACTCCTCGGCATCCCAGCGCTCCGCTGGCACGGTGGTGACGAGGTCGTCGCCACGCAGCAGGGCCTTCCACATCTGCTCGGGAGAGTCGATCCCGCCGGGTAGCCGGCATGCCATACCGATGACGGCGATCGCAGCGACCGGTGCCTCAACCACCATTTTCAATCCTCTTTCACACTCACGGACCGAACGAGCCGAGCACCATCGCCGGGTAACCTAGTTACTAGGCACGGTGGGCCCCCCACCATTCGGGCGATGAACGCACTTGTTCAGGTGTCGAACAATTCGCTCGGCGCGTCGCCGACGGTGGACGTTACCAGATTCCCGCAATGAATCGGGCGTTTGCCATATTAGCTGAGCTGTATCGCGAGTCGTCCGCAGCAAAGCCTGCGCCCACATCGCCCGCAGACGCGCGAATGGAGCCTTCCGAGCTAACATTCGCAGTGCTCGGGGTCGTGCAAATGAGTAGCCAGTCCAGCATCGGTCACGCAGTGATTTATCGAATTCAGTTGTCTCACAATGGATTAACTGTCAGATCAACGCCTCTGCGCGAGCGAACACATAGTGCCGCCGGTGGGGTTGCGCGCGGCTAGACCAACACGACCATGCTGTCAACATCGCAATTCCGCCAGAGCGAAATTTGCATGCTGCGCGCACGTGGGTCCGGGCCCACTCGCCGTTAGCCGTTCGCCAGGATGCAACCCGCCATTACCCTCCGCCCATTTTTGTACAGCTCGCTTAATCACCAGTTGATTAGCTGTACTATCAAGTAGCTGGGCGACGAGATAATCGACCTGCGACGTTAATAACGCCTGTGTAGATTAGTGATGGCACCCACATCACGCTGACGTCAGAGTTTGCCATTTGCCTATCCGGGGAGCCATGGTTCGGCGCCGTCAAGCCTTCATCCGACCCGAGACACCGAGCTCGATCGCTGCCGCCGCCAAACTGCCGCAAACCCACGACAGTTGCCAACCCCGCCGAAACCCGCCCAGCTAATGTGAGATAAATCACTCTTGGTATCTGAAGTTGCTCGAACCACTCACAGCAATATCCACAATGACGCGAGGCCCCACCGAAAACTCCAGCAAGTACACGCGCGTCTTAGCCGCCAAGGCACCCTGGACCCAGCAAGGCCTTGAGGTCGCCCATCAACGCCGACGACGGCGTCACCCTCAGGGTCTGATCGAGCTCGAGGGTTGTGATCCGGTCGCCACTGATCAATCGGAGGTGCACCTGCGAGGTGCCTGGGTGGTTGGCCAGCACGGCTTTGAGCGCCGTCACCTTGTCGGGCGTGCACTGCCGCGTGGGCAGGCTGACCGCCAGCGGACGGTCGGCCTGGGCACTGGAAAAGTCCGGCACCACGAGATCGCTGGCGAAGATGGATACCCGGTCCTCCTCGACGCGCGCCTTGCCGCTGACCAGGACGATGGCGTCGTCGGTGATGTCCGCCCCGAACACCGCATATGTCTTCGGGAAGAAGTTCACGGTGATGGAACCGTTCAGGTCTTCCAGCTGAGCTGAGGCCCAAGGCAGGCCCTGCTTGTTGACCCGTCGGACTACAGAGGCCAGAATGCCGCCGATTCTGACCTGGGAGTCGTTGGCGACATCCCCCTCTAGGATCGCCGGAATCTGCGTGTCGACCTGCGTGGCCAACAGGTGAGCGACGCCGTTGAGCGGGTGGCCGGACACATAGAGCCCCAGCATCTCGCGCTCCAGCGCCAGCTTGTGCTTGTCGTCCCATTCGTCCTCGGGCACCCGAATAGTGAACGCGGATTCGCCTGGCTCGCCACCGCCGGCGTCACCGAACAGGTCGAACTGACCCATTGCCTCGGCTTTCTTGGTGCCGAGCACCGAGTCGACCGCGTCGGCATGAATCAGGAACAGGCCCTTGCGGGCATGGCCCAGCGAGTCGAACGCTCCGGCTTTGACCAAAGATTCGGTGACCTTCTTATTGCAGGCCGTGATATCGATCTTGTTCAGGTAGTCGGAGAAGTCGGTGTACTTCCCCTTCTCGGTACGGCCCGCGATGATCGACTGCACCACGTTGGCGCCGACATTGCGCACACCGCCCATCCCGTACCGGATGTCCGGCCCGACTGAGGCGAAGTTGTGCACCGACTCGTTGATGTCCGGTGGCAGCACGGTGATGCCCAGGCGCCGGCAGTCGGCCAGATACACCGCGGCCTTGTCTTTGTCGTCACCGACGGAGGTGAGCAGCCCGGCCATGTACTCGGCCGGGTAGTTGGCCTTGAGGTAGGCGGTCCAGAACGACACCAGGCCGTAGCCGGCCGCGTGCGATTTGTTGAACGCGTACCCCGCGAACGGAAGAATGGTGTCCCACAAGGCTTTCACCGCCGCCTCGGAGAAGCCGTTGGCCGTCATGCCCTCGTAGAAGCCCTTGTACTCGGCCTCGAGTACCTCAAGCTTCTTCTTACCCATGGCTTTTCGCAGCGCATCGGCCTTACCCATGGTGTAGGAGGCGACCTTCTGCGCGATGAACATGATCTGCTCTTGGTAGACGATCAGGCCGTAGGTCTCGGCCAGGATGTCCTTGAGTGGCTCTTCCAACTCGGGGTGGATGGGCTTGATGGGCTGGCGGCCGTTCTTGCGATCGGCGTAGTCGTTGTGGGCGTTCATGCCCATGGGGCCGGGCCGGTACAGCGCCAGCACCGCCACAATGTCATTGAAGCCGGTGGGCTGCATGCGGCGTAGCAGGTCGCGCATCGGGCCGCCGTCGAGCTGGAAGACGCCCAAAGTGTCACCGCGGGAAAGCAGTTCGTAGGTGGCCGGGTCATCCAATGGCAGATGATCCATATCCAGATCGATGCCGCGGTTGGCCTTGATGTTCTCCAGCGCATCACCGATGACGGTCAGGTTGCGCAGGCCCAGGAAGTCCATCTTCAGCAGGCCGATGGCCTCGCACGACGGGTAGTCCCAGCCGGTGATGATGGCGCCGTCCTGGGCGCGCTTCCACATGGGGATGGCGTCGATCAGCGGCTCGGAGCTCATGATCACCGCGCAGGCGTGCACGCCGGCGTTACGGACCAGGCCCTCCAGACCGCGGGCGGTCTGGTAGATGGTGCGCACATCCGGGTCGGTGTCGATCAGAGTGCGGACCTCGGCGGCTTCCTTGTACCGCTCGTGCTCCGCGTCGGTGATGCCGGACAGCGGAATGTCCTTGGCCATGATGGGCGGAGGCAACGCCTTGGTGATGCGGTCGGCGATGGCAAAACCCGGTTGGCCGTAGTGGACGCGGGCCGAATCCTTCAGTGCCGCTTTGGTTTTAATGGTACCGAAGGTGATGACCTGGGCGACCCGGTCGCTACCCCACTTCTCGCTGGCGTAGCGCACCATCTCACCGCGGCGGCGGTCGTCGAAGTCGATATCGATATCGGGCGCGGACGGTCGCTCGGGGTTCAGGAACCGTTCGAACAGCAGGCCGTGCGGCAGCGGGTCGATGTTGGTGATGCCCATGGCGTAGGCGACCAGTGATCCGGCGGCCGAACCACGGCCCGGCCCGACCCGGATGCCGATGGACTGGGCGTGGTTGATCAGGTCGGCCACGATCAGGAAGTAGGACGGGAAGCCCTTCTCCAGGATGACGCCGATCTCATAGGCGGCCCGGTCGAAGTACTTCTGGGGCACGCCGTCGGGGAACCGACGATGCAAGCCCGCGTCGACCTCATGACGCAGCCACGACGCCTCGTCGTGGCCCTCGGGGCACGGGAAGATGGGCATGCGGTCGCGCGGCGCCCAGACGTCTTCGTAGGACTGGACCCGCTCGGCGATCAACAGCGTCGAATCGCAGGCGCCGGGCACCTGGTTGTCCCACAGGGCCCGCATGTCGGCGGCGGACTTCAGGTAGTAGCCGTCACCGTCGAACTTGAAGCGCGTCGGGTCCGAGAGAGTCTTTCCGGTCTGCACGCACAGCAACGCCTCGTGGTTGTGCGAGGCCTCGCGGGTGACGTAGTGACAGTCATTGGTGGCCAATGGCGGGATGCCGAGCTGCTTGCCGATCTCGAGCAGACCTTCGCGGACCCGGCGCTCGATCTCGATGCCGTGGTCCATCAACTCCAGGAAGAAGTTGTCCTTGCCGAAGATGTCCTGCCACTTGGCGGCGGCCTCCAGGGCCTCGGCTTCATGGCCCAGGCGCAGCCGCGTCTGCACCTCGCCCGATGGGCAGCCGGTGGTGGCGATGATGCCGGCCGAGTGCTCGGCGATGATCTCGGCGTCCATCCGGGGCCACTTGCCCAGCTGGCCCTCGAACGAGGCCAACGACGACAGCTTGAACAGGTTGCGCAGACCGGTCGCGTTCTCGGCGACCATGGTCATGTGGGTGTAGGAACCGCTGCCGGAGACGTCGTCACTCTTCTGGCTGGGGTCACCCCAGGTGACACGCTTCGTGTTGAACCGGGACGCGGGCGCGATATAAGCCTCGATGCCGATGATCGGCTTGATGCCCTCTTTGGTGGCGGTGTTGTAGAACTCGCTGGCGCCGAACATGTTTCCGTGGTCGGTCATGCCGATGGCCGGCATTCCCAACCGCAGGGCCTCGGTGATCATCGGCTTGACCTTCGCGGCACCGTCCAGCATCGAGTACTCGGTGTGGTTGTGCAGGTGCACGAACGAGGAGTTCGGGGAGCTCACACGTACCTTTCGTACCTAGCCGTGATTTGACCGACGACCGAGGCTCGATCGCTTGGAGATGCCAGTCTAGGTCGTGGGTATGACAGCCCCGGGCGTGTCGAGCGTGTGTCGGCGTGCGCATCCGGCAACCGGCTGCACAGCTGTCACTGCCGCCACCGTAGTAGCCGGCCGGGGCCGCACATGTCGCGCCGCGCGAAGCGGGCGCAGCATCAGGAACCGGCGTCAGTCGGGTGGGCAGGTGACGGCGATGGTGAACTTCATCATGTGATTCGGCCCGTTGTTGTAAAAGCCGGTGCCTTCGCCTTCGACCCGATAGGCGTTGCCGGTCCGAGTCGCTGTCGCATGGCCGGCAACCTTGCCGTCGTCGAAAACCATCTGGAAGCCCTCGGTGAATATGTCGACGGTCTTCACGTTCAGTGAGACTCCCAATCTCGGCGTTCTCGGCACTTCCAATGCCGCCGAAAGTTATCGTGCCACCGCGCCACCGGTCGCCAGATTATCGGCTCTGGACACAACGGCAGTACCGGAGCCGTGGCAGTCAGGCGGCCGATGGCGTACTCGGCGGTCAACGCTACCAAGGCAATTCGTCGTCATCACGCACGCTGCGGTACCGCACTGCGCTGTCCCCGGAGTACGGCATCGACCGTCATCACCAACAGCGCCAGCCAGATCAGCGCAAATCCGACCCAGCGCGCCGCCGGCATCGGTTCGTGGCCGACGAACACGCCCCAGGCCATCTGCAACGCCGGCGTCAGGTACTGCAACAGGCCGATGGTGACCAACGGAAGACGTTGGGCCGCACCGGCAAACATCAGCAGCGGTACCGCAGTAATCGGTCCGCACAACATCATCAACATCGCGTGGCCGGGTCCATGCCCCGTGAACGTGGACTGTCCGGCGATGGTGAGAAAGATCAGGTAGCCCAACGCGAATGGCGCGGCCAACCCGGCCTCGATGCTGACACTGAGCAGCGGGGCCGCCGGGACCACCTTCTTGACCGCGCCGTACAGCCCGAACGATGCTGCCAGCACCAGCCCGATCACCGGCAGCGAACCTGACTTGACCGCAAGCACCAGGACCGCGGCAGCCGCGATGGCCAGCGCCGTCATCTGGGCTCGGTTGAGCCGCTCACCGAACAGCGCCACCCCCAAGGCCACACTGACAAGTGGATTGATGAAATAGCCCAGCGCGGCATCGACCACGTGGCCATTGGTGACTGCGTAGATGTAGACGCCCCAGTTCACCGAGATCAACGCGGCGGCGCACACCAGCAACACCCAGGTGCGGCCGGTGAGTCGCCTGAGGTCACCCAACTGGCGGGCGACCGCAAGCACCACCAGCATCAGCAGCAACGTCCACACGATCCGATGGGCCAGCACCTCGAGCGCACCCGCCGGCTTGAGCAGCGGGAAGAAAGCCGGGAACAGCCCCCACGATCCATAGGCGCCCAAGCCCAGCAGCAAGCCCCGGTTATCCGTGCGAGCCGCGGTGGCGGTCACTGACGGCGCAGCACATCAAGGGCGTGCTGCAGGTCCGGTGGGTACTCGCTGGTGATCTCGATCCAGCGGCCATCGGCCGGATGGGCGAACGCCAACGACCGGGCATGCAGCCATTGCCTTTCCAGCCCAAGCCTTTTGGCCAGTTTGGGGTCGGCGCCGTAGGTCAGGTCACCGCAGCATGGATGGTGCAGCGCCGAGAAATGCACTCGGATCTGGTGCGTCCGCCCGGTTTCCAGGTGGACGTCCAGCAGGCTGGCGGCAACGAATGCTTCGACGGTGTCGTAGTGGGTGATGCTGTGTCGACCGCCCTCGGTGACCGCGAACTTCCAGTCGTTGCTGCGGTGGCGGCCGATGGGGGCATCGATGGTGCCGCTGGACGGGTCCGGATGCCCTTGCACCAGGGCGTGGTAGCGCTTGTCCACGGTGCGGTGTTTGAAGGCCCGCTTGAGAACCGTGTACGCGCGCTCGGACAGTGCCACCACCATGACTCCGGACGTGCCGACATCGAGCCGATGCACGATGCCCTGCCGCTCGTGGATGCCTGAGGTGCTGATCCGGAAGCCGGCAGCGGCCAGGCCGCCGAGAACTGTCGGACCGGTCCAGCCCACCGAGGCGTGCGCGGCCACCCCGGCGGGTTTGTCCACGGCCACGATGTCGGCGTCCGAGTACAGGATGGCCATGCCCTCAATTTCCTCGGGCGTGTTCTCCACCGGCGCCGGAGCCTCGGGTAACCGGACCTCCAGCCAGGAACCGGCCACCAACTTGTCGGACTTGGCGACCGCCACTCCGTCGACGTCGACGCCGCCGTCCTCGGCGATCGCCGCCACCGCGGTACGGGACAAGCCCAGTAGACGCGACAAGCCCGCGTCCACACGCATTCCGGACAACCCCTCCGGGACGGGCATCGAACGAGTCGTCATCGGTCGGATTCGGCCTCATCAGGAGCGGCCACCGACTGGTCGTCGGCGTCAGTCTCGGCTTCCGGCTTGCTCTCGGTCTCAGCCTCAGGCTCAGCTGCTGCCTCGGTATTGGCCCTGGCGGGCGGTACTTCTGTTGGTTCCCGCCGGGTCTCTGTGTCGAAGTCATAGCCGAATACGGAAAGGACCACCAGGAGGACAGCGCCGCCGACGACAGCCGAGTCTGCGACGTTGAACACCGGCCACCAGCCGACCGACAGGAAATCCACCACGTGGCCGCGCAGCGGCGCAGGTGACCGGAAGAACCGGTCGACCAGGTTGCCGAGGGCGCCGCCCAAGATCATGCCCAGGCCCAGGGCCCACCACGGCGATACCAGTCGGCGTCCCATCCAGAAGATGCCGACGACCACGCCCGTTGCGACCACGGTCAGCACCCAGGTGTAGCCGGTAGCCATCGAGAAGGCTGCGCCGGAATTGCGGACGAGTGTCCAAGTGATGGTGTCACCGACGATCTGCACCGGTCTGCCCGGCGTCAGCAGATTCACCGCCAGCACCTTGGTCACGATGTCGACCATCAGAACCACTGCGGCGACGGCCAAGAGCAGGCGCAACCGTCGCTTCCGGCCCGGCTGCCGGGCGTCCTGCGCCCCGGTGGCTGGGTCGTCGGCCGTCACCGTCTGCTCCTTGGATTCGTCCGTCACTCCACCATCATCCCAAAGTCGTGGTGAGGAACAATCTGGGCATGAAGATGAGCGAGGAGCCGGAGGCGCATCGGGCATGAAGACCAGCGAGGAGCCGGAGGCGGATCGCGCATGAAAAGGGTCGTCGTCATCGGGACCGGGGGCACCATCGCCACCAGCACTGATGATCAGGGGGTGGCCCGTCCGACACGCAGCGCCGCGGACCTGGTCGGTGCGCACAGCGCTGAGGTCCGCCTGGAGACCGTCGACCTGATGAGCGTGGACAGTTCGGAATTGACCCCGGCCGACTGGGACCGGATGGCCGATGCGGTGCATGCGGCGGCCGGCGCCGACGGGATCGTCATCACCCACGGCACCGACACCATGGAGGAGACCGCGCTGTGGCTCGACGCCACCTACTCCGGGGCGGCCCCGGTGGTGCTGACCGGGGCAATGCGGAGCAGCGACGCCCCGGATGCCGACGGGCCGCAGAACGTGCGGGACGCCATCGCCGTGGCCGCTAGTCCGTCAGCCCGTGATCTGGGTGCCGTGGTGTGCATGGCCGGAGTGCTCTGGCAGCCCCTGGGTATGACCAAGATGGGGACCGGGCTGGTTGGCACCGAGATCGGGGTTGTCCGGGACCAGGTGTTCGTCCCGGAATCCGTCAAGCGTCGTCCGGCGCTGGGTGTGCTGTCGGCCTGTGCCGCGCCACGGGTGGACATCGTGGCGATCTACGCCGGCAGTGACGCGGTGGCTCTGGACGCGTTCGTGGCTGCGGGCGCCGGCGGCATCGTGCTGGAGGCGTTAGGTGCTGGAAACGCGGGAACCGCTGTGCAACAAGGGGTTCAACGGGCGTACGCGGCGGGTGTCGCGGTGGTAATCGCCACCCGGGTGCCTGGAGCGCGGGTAACGGCCGGCTACGGCCCGGGCCGAGCGCTGGTGGATGCGGGCGCGGTATCCGCCGGTGGGCTGCGGGCGTCCCAGGCTCGAGTGCTGCTGATGGCGGCGCTGGCCGCGGATGTTCCCGTCTCCGACGTTTTCGCCGAATGGGCTTGATCAGTCCGGTATTTCGGCCTCGGTGTCGCCGGGTAGCGCAGCCAGATAGTCCTGCCAATCCAGGCTGTCGACCGGATCGGCTCGGGTGATCAGCGGATCGTCGGAAGTCACGGTGCGGGCAATGCCGGGTCCGCTTGCGCGGGTCTCGAACCGGACTGTCATGACTCCGTGGCCGGCGCCCTGAACCCAGCCGTGACCGTGCTCAGGGTGGGTGACGTCATCGCCGATCCGCCACGGTGCGGCGTCGCTGGACGGCGTCGCGGCTGGGCCACCATCGGCCACGGGTGCGGGCTCGTCGATGAGTTCCAAATCGGGGAACAGAGACTCCTGCTGCACTTCGGTCAGGCCTGAAAAGCCAACGCCGACAAGGCGAATCGGGCCGACCTCAATGGGGTCGAGGAGCAGTCGCCGCGCTGTGGCGAGCAAGGTCGGCGGGTCGGTGGTGGCGTACGGCAAGGTAGCCGAACGGGTCAGCGTGCCCATGTCGGATTTCTTGAGCTTGACGGTGACGGTTCGGGCTCCGCGGCCGTCGCGCAGCAGTCGCCGGTGCGCATGCTCGGCGATGGGGGCGATGCTGTCGTGCAGTTGTGCCAAGGTGGTCAGATCGGTCTGGAATGTCGACTCCGCGCTGATCTGCTTGGCCTCGGCCCGCTCTTGCACCGGCCGGTCGTCGATGCCACGGGCCAGCCTATGTAAGGCCGGGCCCAGGGTCCCGCCGAGCACGTCGGCAGCCTCCGAATCAGTAAGGGCCGCAAAGGCTCCCACGGTTTCGATTCCCAGCCGGTGCAGCTTTTCTTCGGCCACCGGGCCGATCCCCCACAGTTTGCGCACCGGCAGCACTTCGAGCAACGGGCGCTCCTCGTCACGCGCGACGATCCGGACACCATCCGGTTTCGCCAGCCCTGAGGCGATCTTGGCGATCTGCTTGCCCGAACCGGCGCCGACCGATGCCACCAGACCGGTTTCGTCACGCACCTTGGCACGCAAGTCCTCGCAGAACCGTTGCACGTCAATAGAACTCGCACCAACCAGCTCGACGGGCTCGCCGAAAGCCTCATCGAAGGACAGTTGCTCGAGCACCGGCACCACCGCGCGCACGGCGTCCAGCGCCCGCCGACTGGCCACCGAATAGACCGCACCCCGCGGCGGCAGGACCACAGCGGTGGCACCAACAAGGCGTCGGGCCTGGTGCATCGGCATCGCGGATCGGGCACCGAACTTGCGGGCCTGATAGCTCGCCCCGGCCACCACCCCACGGCCGCCGAGGCCACCGACCAGGACCGGCCGATCTTTGAGGGTCGGTCGGGTCAGTTGCTCAACTGACGCGAAAAAAGCGTCCATGTCCAGATGCAGGACCCAGCGATCCACAGAGTGCAATGGTAGGTGGCTAATGTTCTGGACATGAACGACGTGCCAATTCGCGACGAGTCGATCCGGTTGGGACAGTTTCTGAAACTGGCTGGGCTGATCGACAGCGGTGCGGATGCCAAGTCGGTGATCGGTGACGGTCTTGTCCGGGTGAACGGTGAGGTGGAGACCCGACGTGGCCGGCAATTGCGGGCCGGCGACGTTGTGTCATTCGCCGGAGGCGAGGCCCGGGTGGGCTGACCGGCTTACTTGCCACCGTGCCCTCCGCTGTGGCTGTTGCCGCCCTGGCTGTGGGCGCCGCTGCCGGTCCCGCTGGCAGACCCGGTCGTGCTGTGCTGGGCCGGGCTGCCACTGTCTGTCCCGACCTTGCCGGTGGTGCGCTGGCCGCTGCTAGTGCCAGTGGTCGCGCTCCCGGTGGTCGTGGACCCAGTCGTCGTGGTGCTAGACGACTTGTCAGCCACCTGCTGGGTCGGCGTGGCCTTCGGGTCCTGCGCGCTCGTGCTGGTGGATGATCCGGACTTCAACTTGTTGAGCGCACCCGTCAGAGCGCGAACGAGACCCGTCTTCGGCGACGCCGGCGTCGTGGGCACCGAAGCAACCGGAGTTGTCGGCTTGGCGGGCGTGGGGTCCACGGCCGGGGCAGCCTGAGCGGTCGTCGTCGAACTGGAGGAGGTGACCGGTTTCTTTGGCGTCAAACCAGATTCGATCGTGGATCTCGTCCCAGCTGCACAGCTAAGGCCGAATACTCAGGCCCGGGCGATCGCGGCTCGAACGCCGTCCCCGACGTCGTTGCCGTCTGGAAGCCCGGCTTCAGCCACCACCTCAAAGCTGGTCGCCAGGATCTCCCCGGCGATCAACTCGGCGTGGGTGCGTGCCCAGTCCTGCTTGTCACTGGGAACCGCCAGCGTGACGCTGATCCGATCCGAGACGTCGAGGCCACTGGACTTACGCAGGTCCTGCAACTCTCGGATGCGGTCCTTGGCCCAGCCTTCGGCCTCCAATTCGGGCGTCACGGTGGCATCGAGCACCACCAAGCCGGCACCGTCGGGCAACGCCGCGGTGTAATCCGGATCGGCGGCCACAAGTTTCGAGCTGTACTCCTCCGGCAACAGCACCGCCGGCCCGGCGGTCAGGGTGCCGTCGGCGTTGAGCACGCCCTCCCCTGCCTTGACCGCCTTGATAGCCGCCTGCACATCCTTGCCGATCCGCGGCCCGGCGGCCTTGGCGTTGACGGTCAGCTCGAACCGGCCGTAGACGTCGATGTCGTCGGTGAGTTCGACGGCCTTGACGTTCAACTCGTCGGCGATCAGGTCGGCGAACGGCCGCAATGCCTCCGGATTGTTCACCGCCACAGTCAGTTTCGGCAGCGGCAGCCGTACTCGCAGCTTCTTGGCCTTGCGCAACGAGGAGCCCGACGAGCACACCTCGCGCACCTCGTCCATCGCAGCGACCAACTCGGGGTCCGCCGGCAGCAGACCGGCTTCGGGCCAGTCGGTCAGGTGCACCGAACGCTCATCGGTCAGCCCACGCCAGATCACCTCGGTGGTCAGCGGCAGCAACGGCGCGGCCAACCGGCAGGTCACCTCGAGCACGGTGTGCAGGGTGTCGATGGCGTCCGCATCCTCTTCCCAGAATCGCGAACGCGACCGTCGCACATACCAATTGGTCAACGCCTCGGCAAACTGCCGAAGCTGCTCGCACGCGCCGGAGACATCGCACTCATCCAGAGCCGTGGTGAGTGTGTCGCGTAGGTCGGCCAGCTTGGCCAGGATGTAGCGATCCAGCACGTTCTGAGAGTCGGTGCGAAACTTGCCTTTTTCCGGCGCGTAGAGCGCCAGGAAGCTGTAGGCGTTCCACACCGGCAGCAGCACCTGACGCACCCCGTCGCGGATGCCCTGCTCGGTGACGATCAGGTTGCCGCCGCGCAGAATCGGCGAGGCCATGAGGAACCAACGCATGGCATCGGAGCCGTCACGGTCGAACACCTCGGACACATCCGGGTAGTTTCGCAGCGACTTGCTCATCTTCTGGCCATCGTTACCGAGCACAATGCCGTGTGACACACACGTTTTGAACGCCGGCCGGTCGAACAGCGCGGCGGACAGCACGTGCATCATGTAGAACCAGCCGCGGGTCTGGCCGATGTATTCGACGATGAAGTCGGCAGGGAAATGCGACTCGAACCATTCCGCGTTCTCGAACGGGTAATGCACCTGCGCGTACGGCATGGAGCCGGAGTCGAACCAGACGTCGAACACGTCCTCGATCCGGCGCATGGTGGACTTGCCGGTCGGGTCATCGGGATTGGGACGGGTCAGCTCGTCGATGACCGGCCGGTGCAGGTTGTCCGGGCGCACACCGAAGTCGCGCTCGAGTTCGTCGAGACTGCCGTACACATCAACGCGCGGATAGGCCGGGTCGTCGGACTTCCACACCGGGATCGGACTGCCCCAGTAGCGATTTCGCGAGATAGACCAGTCCCGGGCATTTGACAGCCACTTGCCGAACTGGCCGTCCTTGACGTGTTCGGGATACCAGGTGATCTGCTGATTGAGCTCGACCATCCGGTCCCGGAACTCGGTGACCTTGACGAACCACGACGACACCGCCCGGTAGATCAACGGGTTGCGGCAGCGCCAGCAGTGCGGATACGAGTGGTCGTAGGTCTCCTGGCGCAGCAGCACCGCGCCGTTGACTCCCGCGGAACCGGTGCCGTTCTTGAGGTCTCGGATGATCTGCGGGTTGGCCTCGAAGACCTGCTGCCCCTGGTAGTCCCGCACGGTCGCATCGAAGCGCCCCCGGGAATCGACCGGGGTGACCGCGACGATGCCCGCGGTGTCACAGGTGGCCTTGTCGTCCTCGCCGTAGGCCGGTGCCATGTGGACGATGCCGGTGCCGTCCTCGGTGGTGACGAAGTCGCCCTGCAGCACCTGAAATGCGTTATCCGCCTGATCGGTATCGACGAAATACGGGAACGGTGGCAGGTAGCGCGTGCCCAGCAGTTCGGCTCCCAGGCAGCTCCCGACAACCACCGGCTCCTCACCGAACTCGCGGACATAGGCCGCCAGCCGCGCCTCGGCCAGCACGTACTTGTGCTCGTCGGGGCCCACGACCTGAAGGTAGGTGACCTCAGGGTTGACTGCGACGGCCTGATTCGACGGCAGGGTCCACGGCGTGGTGGTCCACACCAGCAGGTACGAGCCCGCCATCGGCCCGTCGACCGCCCGGAAGCCCACGGTCAGCGCCGGGTCCTGACGGCTCTGGTAGACGTCGTCGTCCATCCGCAGCTCATGGTTCGACAGCGGCGTCTCGTCGTTCCAGCAGTACGGCAGCACCCGGTTGCCCTCGTAGGCAAGTCCCTTGTCCCACAACTGTTTGAACGCCCAGATCACCGATTCCATGAACGACAGGTCCAGGGTCTTGTAGTCGTTGTCGAAGTCGACCCAGCGGGCTTGACGGGTGACGTACGACCGCCACTCGTTCGCGTACTTCATCACCGAGGCGCGACAAGCATCGTTGAAGGCGCCGATGCCCATGGCCTCGATCTGCGCCTTGTCGGTGATGTCGAGTTGCCGCTGCACCTCGAGTTCGGCGGGCAGACCATGGGTGTCCCAGCCGAAGCGGCGCTCGACCTTGTAGCCGCGCATGGTCCGGTACCTCGGAACGATGTCCTTGACGTAACCGGTCAACAGGTGGCCGTAGTGCGGCAAGCCGTTTGCGAAGGGCGGGCCGTCGTAGAAGACGTACTCCTCGGCGCCGTCCCGCTGCGCGATGCTGGCCCGGAAGGTGTCGTCGGCAGCCCAGTAGTCCAGCACCTCGAGTTCGAGGGCGGGAAAGTTGGGGGCGCCACTGGCCGGCTTCGGGTAGGCGGTCACGTCAGTCGTCTCCTGTGCCACGGTTCGTTCCAGGCACGGGGACGACAATCTCGCGTCTAACGCGAGCGCCGCGGTACCACCCCGCTTGCGCACGCCCGAGTTGGGTGCACACCGCTCAATTCTGGGCTATGACGGACCCAACCCGTTCGGTTCTAATGAGCCGGCTCAACGCACGACCGTTCTTCCAAAAGCTCCCCGGTGATGGCCGGATCGATGCAGATGACGGAGATTCTACCGCGACGCGGGCGTTGCCTCGGTGGACAGCTCGATCAGCGCGAGCGGGAACTGCTCGGCGAGCTCCTCAACGGTGTACGAATCGACCCGCCGTACATCGAACCACCAGTCCAGCTGCAGAACGCCGTCGCAGCGGTAGCCACGCAACTCCACGGCGTGGGCGGCACCTGGATGATCGTCGCCGATCGGGGTGGTGCCATAGCTGAACAAGACATCGCAGTCGCCGGTGAGATCGGCGTCCGCGGCGGCCAATGCCTGACCGACTGCTGCCAGCATGTCGGTGGCGTCGAGTTCGGCAGCCGAAACGCAGTGCAGCTGAACCCGCTGGACGGCCGCCAACCAACTGCCTGCGCGCTCATTGGCCACCGTGATGTCCACATACGCCTGGCCGGCTCCGAGCACGCGCTCCATGGCCCGCGCCAAGGCCGCGACCAAGATGGCCTCAACATCGACCAGCAGGTACTCTGCAGCGCCGTCGAGCTCGTCTGTTAATTCCGATGACAACGATATGGCGAACCTCTCCATGTTCGCGGGCGCAGCGGCACCACTGCCAGCCAACTGGTGGTCGTTGTGGGTGACGGTAACGGGGGTGTTGTGCGGCCCTACTGAACCGATCTCCCCTGCATACGCGAGAAACATGTGCACGACCGTACCGCAGATTCCCACAATTGGGACACTGATCCCAAGATCATGACGACGGTGTCAATTACGGGTGAAACTGGCGTAACTATGGTTGCTAGCAACCGCGCTGGGAACCAGCTATCGTGACAGCGTGCCCCGGACCGACCAAAACGGCAGACAGCTCAAAGCCCTGCTCGACTACATCTTCGACGGCGATGTAGAGGCCCGTGAGATATATCACGCGCTGGGCACATCCAGCAGCACTTACTACCGCCGCATCAAAGAGGCGGACTATCCCAACGCTGAAGAACTACGTCTGGTCGCCGACCGATTCCAGCTCAGCTACCCGGATCTGCAAATACGGTTCGGGCTGATGAGCCATGACGAAGTCGTGAATTACATGCAATCCGCACCGCTCGCCGTGGCGACCGCCGCTACGGTGATCCCGCGACGGGCCACCAGGCTGTCCGAGATGACCCGGCGTAGTGACGCTCCGTCCCTGTAAGGCTGCTCCATGGCTCTGACCTTTCTCATCGCGATCACCCTCGCCTGCATGGCGTGGAGCTTGTGGATCCGACGGATCACCTGGTCGTGCCGCTGGGAAGTCGCAGCGACCCTCAACATCGCACTTCAGGCCGCCGCCATCGCGCTGATGTCGCCTTTCGCCGCCAACACCATCGGACGGTGGATTCACTCGCTGACCGGCGTGTGGAACCTGCAGGCCTACATCGGACACGACTGCTACATCGTGGCGGCGTCGGCCATCGTCTACAACGTCCTGGGCCGGTTGGCCGACGACGACGCCATGCAGCGGATGTTCACGCAGTATGTCGAGCGCCCGGCCACGCTATGCATCCCGATCCTGCTCGCACTGTTCTCGATGAGCGTCGCCGGCCGCGAGTACTCCCCAGACCTGTTCACCCTGCCGACCGACGCCTGGCTGGCCGCCTATTGGCTGGTGCTCTGCAGCACCTTGACCTACCTGCTGATCTACGGCGCCCGTGCGTTACTGGTGCTGCGCAAGGACCCGGCGTCACGACGGATCGCCAACATCTACCTGTTCGCCTCAGCGAGCGGGGTTGCAGCGTGCGCAGTGAGGATCACAACCTCCCTGATCCCGGCACTACAACCGCTCGAGAACGGCCGGTTGGTGTGGGTCTTGGCGTGCATGTGCGGAGGGGTATTCGCCATCGCCTCGGCGCAATCCTGGCTGAGCAAAGCCAGGTGGTTCACCCGCGCCGGTCGCTGAGTTCGTCAGCATCTGCCACCGTTCGCGGAAGTTTGGACCCTCGGCACCATCAGCTTTGAAATCTGACTTCAGGATGAAGTTCGGTCAAACAGCCACCACATCCGCTTGCAGTTGCTAGCAATCGCTTGCTCGCAAACGCTGAAACGCGGTCCAGCAAACTCCACATCGCTCACAGGCAATATTCAGCTATTGTTTGCTTGTGATCAACATCACACCCACTGAATGGGTGTACCGGTGGTTACACCTGGGGCCGTACCCGTAATGGCACGCGAAATGCTGAACGAGCCGTCGCGAGGCATTCGCGCGACGACATAACTCTGCGCGGCCGCGGGTAGGCAGGCGCACTACGTGACTGCGTCGGATCAGAAGCTGTATCGCAGCACCATGGTTCGCACGAACCGCGACAGCCTGGCACTGCGTGCGGCCACCCGAGATGTCAAACGCCCGAGCGGCGAAAGCTCGGCGAACCCAGGCGAGCGAGTTAGAAAAATCTCTACGACCAGGGTCAGGACCCGTAGGTCGTTGAATTCTGGGTTGATCATTGCTTTCACAATCGGCGCCATCACCGCGCTGTGTCGGAACAACTACAGCGCATACGTCGAATAGGCGTTGAGCGACAGCTCACCCGATTGACGACGATCCACCAGGCGTCGCAGCAGGTCTACCAAATCGCGTTGCTTCAGGAACGCTGCCAACCCGTCGATGACGAGCGCCGTCGGCTGGTTGGCCGGGATGTCGGTCAGCCACCCAGGATGGGTAAGGTCCGCTGCGACGGCTAACCCGCGACCGGCGCCGCTTCGTCGAATCGGGCACCCAAGTCGGCCACCGAGCGGTAGCCGTTGGTCCGGGCCAGCGCGGCCCCGCGACGCACCATCGCCGCGGTTGCCACGAAGCCTGCCTGGTCGGCTACAACGAACGGAGTCAATAGGCGGTTGTGTACAAACCCGAACGACAACCCGCTCTCCGGGTCCGCCCAGCCCAGCGAACCACCCAGCCCGACGTGGCCGAATCCGGGCAGCAAGCCCGGGATGGGCATCGAGTGATAACCCAGGTGGAACGACATCGGCATCACCACGGTGTGGTCCAACGCCAGGCTCGGCCGTCCGACCAGTCCGGTCGTGAGCTCCGAGGACAGGAACTGCCGGCCGCCGAGTTGACCGCCGTTGGCCAGAGCGCCGTACATCCGAGCCAGGCCGCGGGCGGTCGCCACTGCATTGGCGGCCGGAATCTCGCTGTCGAGCATGGGCGTGTCGCCCTGAACGGTGGACTTCATCCCGGGGAAGTACAGCGCGCCGAAACCTCCACTGAACTGGCTTTGCGCGGCGTACGGAGCGATCAGGTTGAACAGCGGGTTGGGCAGATTCAGTTGCGGGTGGATGATCTGCGCCGCCTTGGTCCGCGAGTCGGCGGGCGGCCGACCCAGGTGGATGCCCTCCGCGTTCAACGGCTCGGCGATCTCTTCGCGGAACAGCGTGCGCATGCCCTTGCCGGTCACCGACCGCGCCAGGCCCGACAGCAGCCAGCCGTAGGTCAGCGCGTGATAAGCCGGTTTGCCACGCAGCCGTGACGCAGGAGCTGCTGCGATGCGCTCCTCCATGCCGATGTGATCCATCATCTCGGCCTTGCTGACGCCGTTCAGGCGAGAGAGCCCGGCACGGTGCCGCATCATCTCGCGGACGGTGATGTCAGCCTTGCCGTTCGCGCCGAATGCGGTCCAGTACTCGGCGACGGGTGCGTCGTAGTCGATCAGTCCTCGGTCGGCCAGCCGATGGATCACCGTGGAGGCGATGCCCTTGGTGGCGGAAAACACCATGGCGCCGGTGTCGGCGGTCCACGGCTGCCGTCCGCGCCGGTCCGCCCAGCCGGTCCACACGTCCACAACTGGTTCGCCATCGAGGTAAACAGCAAGCGCTCCGCCGCCGAAACGATGGTGCGGGAACATGGCACTGAAGCCGCGCACCGCACAGGCGAAGTTGGGATCCGCCGCGCCATACACGCCGGATGGCAGCGCCTCGTCGCGCTGCTGAGGGGAAACCTGCGTCACACAATCCAAGTTACCTGACGAGTGTGAGCAAAGTTACGAAGGGTTACCGGTTCGTTAATCGTCGTCCACCGCACCGAGGCCGCCGAGCCCGCACCGGAGCCTCCGAGACGACATCACGGAAGATCGGGCCGTCACTGCGCCAGGTCGATTATCCGCTGCGCTGCCAGCGTCGGCGTCAACTCACCATCGCGAACCTGGCGTTCCAGTTCAGCGCGCTGAGCCTTTACCTCAGGGTGAGACAGCACTCGGTCCAGCACCGTGTCGCGCACCATGGACCAGGTCCAATCCACCTGCTGGGTACGGCGCCGGGCATCGAATTCACCTGCAGCGCTGAGTGTTTCACGATGTTTGAGCACGGTGTCCCAGAGTTGCGCCAGACCGTCGCCGTGCAGCGCACTCATGGTCAGCACTGGCGGCCGCCACAGCGACTCGCGCGGGTGAATCAGCCGGATGGCGCCGGTCAGCTCGCGTGCGGCGGCCTTGGCCTCGAGGGCATGTTCGCCGTCGGCCTTGTTCACCACGATGACGTCAGCCAGCTCGAGCACGCCCTTCTTGATGCCCTGCAGCTGGTCACCTGTGCGCGCGAGGGTCAGAAACACGAAGGTGTCCACCATGTTGGCTACCGTCACCTCGGACTGGCCGACACCCACCGTCTCGACCAGAACTACGTCATATCCGGCGCCTTCAAGCAGCACGATGGTCTCGCGGGTCGCCTTGGCGACCCCGCCCAGCGTGCCCGAGGTCGGGGACGGCCGGATATAGGCGTCCGGATGGACAGCCAGCTGCGCCATGCGGGTCTTGTCCCCCAGGATCGACCCACCCGTGCGAGTCGACGACGGGTCGACCGCCAGCACCGCGACCCGGTGACCCAGCCCGATCAGGTACATGCCGAGCGCCTCGATAGTCGTCGACTTGCCCACCCCCGGCACGCCGGTGATGCCGACATGCAGGGCGCTGCCGGCTTCCGGTGACAGCTCCAGCAGCAGCTGCTGCGCGGTGTCGCGGTGGTCGGCGCGGGTGGACTCCACCAGCGTGATGGCGCGCGACAATGCCGCGCGGTCACCACCTCGGATTTTGGCCGCGAGCTCGGGGACCGTAGCCATACCCCTAGCTCAGCTGGTAGCCGAGACGCGCGGCGAGCTTGTTCAGCAGGCCGATCGCGGCATCGGCGATCACCGTGCCCGGCGGGAAGATCGCCGCGGCACCGGCCTGGTAGAGCTCGTCGAAGTCACCCGGCGGGATGACGCCACCGACCACCACCATGATGTCCGGACGGCCCACCTCCGCCAGGGCGTCCCGCAGCGCCGGCACCAGGGTCAGGTGACCGGCGGCCAGCGACGACACACCGACGACGTGCACGTCGTTGTCGGCGGCCTGACGGGCCACCTCGTCCGGGGTCGAGAACAGGGAGCCCACATCGACGTCGAAGCCGATGTCGGCGAATGCGGTCGCGATCACCTTCTGGCCGCGGTCGTGGCCGTCCTGGCCCATCTTGGCGACCAGGATGCGTGGCCGGCGGCCATCCGCCTCGGCGAACTTTTCGACCAATTCCGTTGCGGTGCTCACGTTTCCGGCCCTTCCGACTTCGTCGCGGTAGACCCCGGCGATGGTGCGGATCTCAGCCTGGTGGCGGCCGTAGACCTTCTCCAGCGCATCGGAGATCTCGCCGACGGTGGCCTTTGCACGGGCCGCGTTTATGGCCAGCGCCATCAAGTTGTTGTCGAGATTGGCGCCCCCGGATTCGCCTGCGGCACGAGTCAGTTCGGCCAGCGCGGCCTGGGTGGCGGCCTCGTCCCGGTCTGCGCGCAGCTGCTCCAGCTTGGCGAGCTGCTCGGCGCGCACCCGGCTGTTCTCGACCTTGAGGACCTCGATCTCCTGGTCCTCGTCGACTTGATACTTGTTGACGCCGATCACTGTCTGGGCACCCGAGTCGATGCGGGCCTGGGTCCGCGCAGCGGCCTCTTCGATGCGCAACTTCGGGATGCCCTCATCGATCGCCTGCGCCATGCCGCCGTGCTCGGCGACTTCCTTGATGTGG
Organism: Mycobacterium sp. OTB74; assembly: GCF_029892685.1. GTDB lineage: Bacteria > Actinomycetota > Actinomycetes > Mycobacteriales > Mycobacteriaceae > Mycobacterium. The sequence continues at coordinate 254,931 of NZ_JARXVD010000004.1, forward strand.
GCGCGGGCCTTCTCGGCCAGCTGATGGGTCAGCCACTCGACGTAATACGAGCCGCCCCACGGATCGATGGGCCGGGTGGTGCCAGATTCCTGCTGCAGCAGCAGCTGGGTGTTGCGGGCGATGCGGGCCGAGAAGTCGGTCGGCAGCGCCAGCGCCTCGTCAAGAGCGTTGGTGTGCAGCGACTGGGTGTGCCCCTGGGTGGCGGCCATGGCCTCGATGCAGGTCCGCGCCACATTGTTGAACGGGTCCTGGGCGGTCAGCGACCAGCCGGAGGTCTGCGAGTGGGTGCGCAGCGACAGGGACTTGTCGCTCTTCGGGTTGAACTGCGAAACCAGCTCGCTCCACAGCAGCCGGCCGGCGCGCAGCTTGGCGACCTCCATGAAGAAGTTCATGCCGATGCCCCAGAAGAAGCTCAGCCGCGGTGCGAACTTGTCGATGTCCAGACCCGCGTCCAGCCCGGCCCTGATGTACTCGACACCGTCGGCCAGCGTGTACGCCAGCTCCAAATCGGCTGTGGCACCGGCCTCTTGGATGTGATAGCCGGAAATCGAGATGGAGTTGAACTTCGGCATCTTGGTACTGGTGTAAGCGAAGATGTCCGAGATGATCCGCATCGACGACTTCGGCGGATAGATGTAGGTGTTGCGGACCATGAACTCTTTGAGGATGTCGTTCTGGATGGTCCCGGCCAGCTTCTCCGGCGCCACCCCCTGCTCCTCGGCGGCCACCACGTACAGCGCCAGGATCGGCAGCACCGCGCCGTTCATGGTCATCGACACGCTGACGCTACCCAAATCGATGCCGTCAAAGAGCTGACGCATGTCCAGGATGGAATCGATAGCCACACCGGCCATTCCGACGTCACCCTGCACCCGCGGATGGTCAGAGTCGTAGCCACGGTGGGTGGCCAGGTCGAACGCCACCGACAGGCCCTTCTGCCCCGCGGCCAGGTTGCGCCGGTAGAACGCATTGGACTCGGCAGCGGTGGAGAAGCCCGCGTACTGGCGGATGGTCCAGGGCTGGTTGACGTACATAGTCGGGTACGGCCCGCGGATGAACGGCGGGGCACCCGGGAAAGTGTCCAGCGGATAGCCTTGGGCGGCAGCGTCATCGCGGTCCTCGGCGACATACACTGGCTTGACGTCGATGCCCTCAGGGGTGGACCAGGTCAATTGCTCGGCGGTGTAGCCGTGGGCCTTGGCTGCACCGGCGACGTGGGCGGCGACGGCGGGTGCGGTCGCCGGCTGTGCGGTGCGCTCACCGTTCAGCGGTACCTCGGCGAAGCTGCCGATGGCGGTGACATCAGAGACTGTCATCTCAGGCTCCCAATCGGGTGAGCAGGGTCGAAAGCGCTTCGACGGCATCGATTTTCATGGTCAGGTACTCGTCCGGCTTGTCGGCGTCCTCAGCCACCGCCTTCTCCGGCCCTGCAAGGTAGATGTGCACGACACCGGCATCGCGGGCAGCCTTGACCACCCCGGACGCCTCCGCGCCGTACCGCGCGTCAGTGCCGCAGACCACCGCGGCAACGTGCCCGTCGGCGACCGCCGCCACGCCTGCGGCGTCCACAGTGCCGGGGTTCACCGCCTCGATACCGCCCGATGCCAACAGGTTCGAAGCGAACGTGGTCCGCACATTGTGCTCGGCGAGCGGACCGACCGGCAGCAGCACCGCCTGGGGCCGCTTTCCGGTCTTGGCCAGGAAGGCATCCGAGCGGTCCCGCAGGGCCTCGAAGGCCGCCGCGTACCGGATCACTCCGGTGAACGAATCACTCTGCGCGAGTGGAGCTTCCGACAGATTTGGGAATTCATTGATACCGGTGAGCGCGGTGCGGCGGTGTGCGATGTCATCGGCCCTACGGGCGGCGACCGCCGCGATCTCGGCGACCAGCTGGTCCCGCGCCGCGACGAATCCGCCTGCCGATTCCAGCTCCTGGAAGCGCTTCCAGGCCTCCTGCGCCAACTGCTCCGTGAAGTCCTCGACGAACCAGGAACCACCCGCGGGGTCGCTGACCCGGCCCAGGTGCGATTCCTCCAGCAGCAACAACTGGGTGTTGCGGGCCATCCGGCGGCTGAAAGTGGCTGCGATGCCCGCCAATCCGCCATCGATGGCAGCGTCGAAGGGCTCCACCAACACGACGTCGGCGCCACCCACGCCGGCAGCGAAGGCGCCCAGCGTGGTGCGCAGCATGTTCACCCACGGATCACGCTGCGACATCATGGCTTTCGAAGTGACGGCGTGAATTGTTGCCGCACCAGCGTCTCTCGTATTGCCGGCACCGCCGGCGGTGATGTCACCGACCACCTCGGCCACCCGGGCCCAAAGCTGGCGCGCCGCACGGAGTTTCGCGATAGTCTCGAACTGATCGTCGGATGCGGCGAACCGGAAGCTGATCTGCCGTAACGCATCGGCGGAACTCAGCCCGCCCGCGGTGAGCAGTCGCAGGTAGGCGACGCCGGCAGCGATCGCACCGGCGAGTTCCAGCGACGCGCTGGCCCCCAGGTTGTGCAGGGCGGCCGCGTCGACCGTGATGGCGCGCACTCCCCCGTCGAACTGAACCAGCTTGGCAGCAGTGGCCAGCACGTCCTGTTCGGAGGCCGACGCTGTGCCGGACAGCGGCGCGGTCAGCGGGTCAGCGCCCAGGTCGATCGACAGCCGCGCCCGTTGCTCGGCATCGAACGCCTGCAGCAGGGCCAGCAGTTGTTCGGCGGCGGCGGCGTAGTCGGTGCCGGCGTCCAGGATCACCGGCACCAGATCCAGGAAGACACCCTCGAAAACCCGGTCCAGTTCGTCGACCACAACCCCGTCCGCGCCGACCCGGACGGCCAATGCGCTGGTGCCGTCGGTGAGGGCGAGTAGCACGGCCCCGTTGACGGTGCCGGCGTCAGCGCTCGGATCGATCGGGAACGACTCGGCGACCTTCCAACCGGACAGCACGTCGCGATCGGCGTCGCCGCCGCGGGTGAACGGCCACTGCCCGGGCAGCGACGGCTCGGGCAGCCCGTCCAGGCTTGTGTACAGCGGCCGAACCGGAAATCCGTCATAGGTCGGCGAGTCGAGCAGCCGCTCGGGTTCGGGCCCCAGCTCGGCGGGATCTTTGCGTGTGCTCTTGGCCAGCACCCCGGCGACGCCGACCCGCCACGTATCGCGATCGGCTTCGATGGTGCCGGCGCTGGCCCCAGTCTGTTCGGACACCGCTTCTCCTGTGTTGTCGCAGCGTGTGACTTATCACCCGAGAACTCAGGCTAAATGATCGCAGTCACGGGTTGGTGCCGTGGTCCGCCCAATGGTCATGGCCCGGAAACCGGTTATTCGCCGGTCGCCCCGTACCCTTGGACACCGTGAACTCCGTTGTCAGCGCGTTGCGTACGGTTTTCGCCGCGGTCCAGGCCACCGCTGCGCAGATGCCGTTGCGCCGTGCCACGGGCTTCACCGCAGCAATTGTGATTCTCGTCGCAGTTGGTATCTGGGTTCCGCTGCCCAGTGCGGTGGTGATGCGCGACTGGGCTACCTCGGTCGGGCCATGGTTTCCATTGGCTTTTCTGGCCGCCCACACGCTGATCACAGTGCTGCCGTTTCCGCGCACCGCCTTCACCCTGGCGGCCGGGTTACTGTTCGGCCCGTTGGTGGGTGTGGCGCTGGCCGTGGTGGCCAGCACGGCGAGCGCACTGATCGCCTTGTGGCTGGTGCGCGTGCTGGGTTGGCAGTTGAGCAAGCTTTCACACAAGAACATCGGCGCCCTCGACGCGCGGCTGCGTGAGCGGGGTTGGGCCTCGATCCTGTCGATGCGGCTGATCCCGGCGGTGCCGTTCTCGGTGCTGAACTACGCAGCTGGCGCCTCATCGGTACGGGTGCTGCCCTACGCCATCGCCACCTTCATCGGCCTGCTCCCCGGGACGGCTGCGGTCGTCATCCTCGGTGACGCACTGACTGGGCGGCTCAGCCCGTCGCTGCTTCTGGTGTCGCTGAGCACCGCAAGCATCGGCATTGCCGGGTTGATTTACGAGATTCGGCTGCACAGGCGCACAGACCGCACCGCAGTGACGCGGGACGCGGTGAGCTCCAGCCAATGACCGCCCTCGGCGGTCTCGGCGCCCGGCTCCTGCGTAACCGCCGCCTGGTCCGCGCGCCGATCTGGCTGTACCGCGCCCGCGCCGGCGCTCTGCTGGGGTCCCGGATGCTGATGCTCGAGCACCTGGGCCGTACGTCGGGTATTCGCCGCTACGTGGTGCTGGAGGTCGTCGGTCGGCCGAGCACCGAAACCTACGTCGTCGCTTCAGGTTTCGGCACAAAAGCCCAGTGGTTCCTCAACATCTGCGCCAACCCGAACGTCAAGGTGTGGATCGGCAACCATCCGCCCGCGACGGCCGTCGCGCACGTGCTGGATCAGCAGGCCGCCGACCAGGCACTCGACGCTTACCGAACCCGTCACCCCAGATACTGGGAACAGTTCAGGCACGTCGTCGAAGAAACCCTCGGGCAACCCATTGGCGATACCGACATTCCCCTGCCGATGGTCGAACTGCGGCTGCAGCGTTAAAGAAGTTAGGCCTCAGAACCCTTCGGCCCCACCGCCGCCAGCGCGCCGTACAACGCCAGGAACATCACCGCCGGCGCCATGTTCTGCGGCTTGTCGTGGGCCCGAATGTGCGCGGTAAGGGCCAGGGTGAAGTACAGCGCCAACATGGCCGTGGTGAGCCGGCCCAGCGCAGGGAAGCGGTGTGCCGCAAGCAGACCGACGGCCGACGCGGCCTTGGCGCCGACCAGCACCCACCGCTGCTCCAGCGGGAAGTTCACGTCGGTGAGCGCCTTCTGGACGGGCGCGAGCGGAACCGCAACCGCAGCGGCGTCACCTGCCTGGAAAAGCGCCAGTGCCACATAGGTTTTGGGGGAAGTCAGAACACTCATCGGTTACCTCGTGTGTTGTCCGGCCGGGGGTTCGATCTGGGGCGCCTTGGGCGCAGGCAACGGTTGGGCACTGTAGCCCGGCTGTACCGGCGTGCGGGCCTCGGCCTCGGCTTTGGCGACCGCCTGGGCGATCGCCGGGTCGGTCTCGGTGGAGAACCAGTCGGCCACCTCGGCGGCGTCATCGTCAGGCTTGGGCAGATCGGTCTCGACCGGTGACGGCGTGTAGCGATACACCCCGTCTTCGCCGGGCGCGCCGAGCAGTTTGGTAAAGCCCTGTAGCGCCGAACCGAAGTCGCTGGGCACTACCCAGACCTTGTTGGCCTCACCCTTTGCCATCTGCGGCAGGGTCTGCAGGTACTGGTACGCCAGCAGCTCCGGAGTGGGCCTGCCCGCCTTGATCGCCGCGAACGTCTTCTCGATGGCCTTGGCCTGACCTTGGGCCTGCAGGTACTGGGCGGCGCGTTCGCCCTGGGCCCGCAGAATGCGGGACTGCCGGTCCGCCTCTGCAGCCAGGATCGCCGCCTGCTTGGCGCCTTCGGCCGCCAGGATTTGTGACTGCTTCTGACCCTCGGCCTGCTTGATGGACGCCTCCCTGGTGCCCTCGGCGGTGAGGATCATGGCGCGCTTCTCACGGTCGGCGCGCATCTGCTTTTCCATCGAATCCTGGATGGACGGCGGCGGATCGATGCTGCGCAGCTCCACCCGGGCCACCCGCAGACCCCAGCGGCCCGTGGCCTCGTCCAGCACGCCGCGCAATTGGGCGTTGATCTGGTCACGGCTGGTCAACGTCTGTTCCAGGGTCATGCCACCGACCACATTTCGCAGCGTGGTGGTGGTCAGCTGCTCGACGCCGACGATGTAGTTGCTGATCTGGTAGACCGCGGCCTGCGGGCTAGTGACCTGGAAGTACACGACGGTGTCGATGTTGACCGTCAGGTTGTCCTCGGTGATGACAGGCTGCGGCGGGAACGACACCACCCGCTCACGCAGGTCCACCCGCGCCCGGATCTTGTCGACGAACGGGAGCAGCAGGGTCAACTGTCCGGACACGGTCTTGCTGTACCGGCCCAGCCGTTCGATGACCGCCGCCTCGGCCTGCGGGATCAGCGCCACCGATTTGGCGACCACCACTATGGCGAGTACCACCAGCATCACCAGAAGGACAAGCGCACCAGTCAATTTGAGCTCCTCTTGCTCTCAGATGGTCTTGAACACCACGGCTGTCGCACCGTCGATCCGCATCACCGTGACGTGATCGCCGGGTTCAAATACATCGTTGTCATCGAATGGGCGAGCCGTCCAGATCTCGCCGTCGAGTTTCACCTGCCCTTCATGGCGGGCCACCCGATCGAGCACGAGGGCGGTCTTGCCCTCCAACGCCTTCACCGGCTCGGGCAGGCCTGCGGCAGCGAATCGGCGGCGCAGAGCCGGACGGACCAGCACCACCAGCAGCACCGAGACGACCAGGAAGGTCAGACCATCGGCCCAGATAGGCCAACCGGCAGCCCAACTTATGCCGGCGGTGGTCAGCGCGCCGCCGGAGAGCATCAACAGGAACATGTCGCCGGTGAGTGCCTCGGCGCCGGCAAGACCGATCGCCAGAATGAGCCACAGCAACGGCACCGGCATGCAAACCAGCCTAGCGCCTTGTGCGCCGACGAGCCTGCAGCGAATTACACTGCGTGGATCATGTGGTGCCCGAGTGTTTCTCTAGCGGTGTGGGCCAACGCCTGGCAGGCCGGGCTGGCCGCGCCCGACGACGTCCTTGACGCACTATCCCTTTGGGCACCACGACATTCCGTCGCCGCATATGACGCCACAGCAGCCACCCGCACCGGCCTGCCGTGGCCGGATCTGACCAACTTCGGTGGCGTGACACTGCTGCAGACATTGCGCTCGGCCGCCGGCGCCACGCGCTCGGAACCCGCCTTTCACCTGCTGCTGCCCGTGCCGGGTGACGTGCGCGGCCTGGCGCCCGGAACCCGCTTCCAGACCGACGCCATCGGCGCGGGCGAGGCAGTGGTGATCAGCTCGGCCCTCGGTGAGGCCGTCGGCATGGTGCCCGACTTCGAGTACGAGGACGAGACCGACGAAGCTGAAGTGAGCGCACTGTCCTGGACGGTGTACTCGCTGTCGTCGGCGCCGGCTACGCCGCACTTCGACCTCGCCGAGGAGGAGTACCGGCTGCGCGAAGCCGTGCGCTCAGCCGCCGAGGCACTGAACCGGCTGCGGGCCGAGCCGGGTGCCGACGTCGATGATCCACGGGCGATGGTCGAACAGCTGATCGAAGCCGGCCATCTGCACCGCCTGCCCGATCATGCCCCGCCGCGCGCGGTCCGGGTGCTGGAGACCGCGGCGCACGTCGACGCGATCGTCACGGTGGGCGCCGGGCTGGCACCGATCGGCCTGCAGAGCGCATCGGAGATGCAGCTCGCCGGTGATGCCGTGCGGCCATTGGCCGACGTGGTGCGTTCTGCCCGACTGGCGGCGGTCGGAGCGATCATGCATTCGGCCTGGGAAAGATACTGAGCTAGCCCGTCGGCCTACGCCGAAATCGACGAATTGGCCTCCGCCACTCGACTTTTGCGGCCCGTTTGCCCGATTGGACGCAGTCAGGCACCGCAGCAGTGGGGTGAGCAGGGTGCGCCGTTGATGCTGAATCCGTAGCCGGGAACCGGATCCGGACCCGATACCTGGGCCGGCGCGGAACCAGTCTGCACTTCGTGGACCAAAGATGCTGCCAGCCGGGCGAATCGGGGGCCGGCGCCAGGGGTTGCGGTGCGCACCAACGTGATTCCAGCCTCACGGGCCTGCGTCGCCAGCTCGTCATCAAGGTCCCAGACTACCTCGATGTGGTCGGCGACAAACCCGACGGGACACACGACGACGGCTTTCGTCCCACCAGAAGCCAAGGCGGCCAGGTGATCTCCGACATCCGGCTCGAGCCATGGCACCTGCGGTGGTCCGGATCTGGACTGCCACACCTGGTCGTACTCGGTCACGCCGGCAGCTGCCGCGACCAGTCGGGTGGCGTACCCGACCTGCCGGCTGTACAGCTGCGGCCCGTGCCGCTCGTCGGCCGCCACCGGGATGGAGTGCGCGGTAAACACCACCCGCGCGCCGGCACGCAACTCGGCGGGCAACTGCGCAAAGCCCGCGTGGATGCCGTCGGCGAACATCTCGACGAACAGCGGATGGTCGAAGTACTGGCGCAGCTTCACCAACTCGGGCGCATCCGGGCCGGCAGCCGCGCGCCCGCGGGCGATATCCTCGACATACTGGCGGCAGCTGGAATAACCACCCCAGGCCGAAGTGGTGAATACCGCCGCGCGACGAACCCCGTTGTCTCGCATAGCGGTAACGGTGTCTTCGACGAACGGCTCCCAGTTCCGGTTGCCAAAATAGACTGGCATATCGGGCATTTGGGCCCGAATCTGCTCGATCAGCGCGCGGTTGATGCCGTTGATCGGCGACACTCCCCCGAAATGCAAGTAGTGCTCGGCGACCGCGTCCAGCCGCTGCGATGGCACACCACGACCCCCGGTGACGTTCTCGAGGAATGGCCGGACCTGTTCGGGTCCCTCGGGTCCGCCGAACGACAGCAGCAGTACCGCGTCAAAGTCCACTAGTTGCGCCCCCTAAATGGCGAAACGGCATTCCAGCAGGAAAAGTACGAGTACACCCCTGCTGGAACACCGTTTCGGCGGAGAATAAAAACAAATCAGAGCAGCTGGGTGCTGGCGCCACCGTCGGCGTAGATGATCGAGCCGGTGGTGGCCGGCAGCCACTCGGACAGCAGCGCACACACGGTCTTGGCGACCGGGGTCGGGTCCTTCATGTTCCAACCGATCGGAGCCCGCTGGTCCCAGCCCTCTTCGAGCAGCTGCATCTGGGCACCTGCCTCGTCGCCCAGCGCACCGCCGACGATAGCGCTCATCGCCAGGGTCCGGATCGGGCCTGCCGCAACAAGATTGGACCGCACACCGTACTTGCCGGCCTCGCGGGCGACGAACCGGTTGACCGACTCGAGCGCGCTCTTGGCAACCGTCATCCAGTTGTAGGCAGGCATGGCCCGGGTGGGGTCGAAGTCCATGCCCACAATGCCGCCGCCCTCATTCATGATGGGCAGCAGCGCTTTGGCCAGCGAGGCGTAGGAGTACGCCGAGATGTGGATACCCTTGGCGATGTCCTCGTACGGCGCGTCGAAGAACGGGTTGATGCCCATACCGCTCTGCGGCATGTAACCGATGGAGTGCACCACACCGTCGAGCTTGTTACCCGCGCCGATCACCTCGTTGACGCGCTCGCCGAGCGAGGCCAGGTGTTCCTCGTTCTGCACGTCGAGCTCCAGCAGCGGCGCCGGATTGGGCAGCCGGTCGGCGATGCGCTGGATCAGCTTCATCCGGTCGAAACCAGTGAGCACCAGCTCGGCGCCCTGTTCCTGCGCGACCTTCGCGATGTGGAACGCGATGGACGAGTCGGTGATGATCCCGGTGACGAGGATCCGTTTACCTTCGAGCAAACCTGCCATTGTGGTGACTCCTTTTAATCGAAAGTTCTAGTACGCCAAAGCTTTTGACTCAGTGGCCCATGCCCATGCCGCCGTCGACCGGGATGACCGCGCCGGCGATGTAGCTGGCGTCCTCAGAGGCCAGGAAGCTGACCGCACCGGCGACTTCCTCGGCGGTGCCGACCCGCTTGGCGGGAATGAATTCCAGGGCGCCTTCTTGGATCCGCTCATCGAGCGCCCGGGTCATCTCGGTGTCAATGTAGCCCGGGGCCACCACATTGGCGGTGACGCCGGCCTTGGACAGTTCGCGGGAGATCGAGCGGGCCATGCCGATGAGGCCTGCCTTGGCGGCCGCGTAGTTGGCCTGGTTGCCTATGCCCCACATACCGGAGACCGAGCCGATGTAGATGATCCGGCCGAAGCGCTTGCGCTGCATGCTGCGCGACGCGCGCTGGGTCACCCGGAATGCTCCGGTGAGGTTGGCGTTGATGACTTCCTGGAACCGCTCCTCGGTCATCCGCATCAGGAAGGCGTCCTTCGAGATGCCGGCGTTGGACACCAGCACCTCAACGGGACCCTGATGTTCCTCGACCTCTTTGAAGGCGCGGTCGACGGCGTCGTTGTCGGTGACGTCGCACTCGACGCCGAAGAGCCCGTCGGGGGCGCCGGAACCGCGGTGCGTCACGGCCACCTTGTGGCCGTCGGCGGCCAGGCGCTGTGCGATGGCCAGGCCGATGCCCCGGTTACCACCGGTGACCAGCACAGAACGGGAAACGAAGGCCGGACGACCGCCGGCGGCCGTGGCGGCACCTTCGGAGGCACTTTCAGAGACAGCGGTGTCACTCATGCCCGCCAACTTATCGTCTTCGGCGCAGATCGCCGAAATCGGCACATAAGGTTGCATCGTTGCCCAAGCGGACGTTTCGACCGAAAAGTACGAGTGGGTCCGGCCAAAACGTCGATCTCATTGTTGAACTTCAAGGACGAATATCAGCGGGCTGCCATGGCGCCGCGGCGCCGGCTCGCCACGAACCGCACCACGTCGGCGATCCAGTCCCGGTCGGTACGCAGAGTCAGCAGCGGAGCGTCACAGCGCCGAAGGGTGCGAGCCACCTCGTCCCGGTGGGCCTGAGCGGCCCGGGCGAAGTCGTCACGCAGCTCTTCGTCGATGGTGAATTCGCGGGTGACGCCGGACTCGGCGTCCTGCAGCACGACGTCACCGACCGCGGGCAGTTCCACATCACGCGGGTCGATGATCTCGATGCCCAGCACCTCGTGCCGGCCCGCGATGGCGCGCAAGGGACGCATCCAGTTGATCGGACCGAGGAAGTCACTGATGATCACCGCCATGCCCCGCCGGCGTTCGGGCCGGCGCAGCGCATCGATGGCGGCAGCGAGGTCGCCCCGAACTCCGGTCGGCGCTTTGGGCGTCGTGGCGATCGCGCGCAGCACTTCCTGCTCGTGCAACCGGCCCGACAGCGCCGGCACCCTGCGCGTGATCTCGCCATTGGAGATCACCGCACCTAGCCGGTTACCGCCGCCGCTGTTGAGGAACGCGATGGACGCAGCCGCGGCGACGGCCAGATCCCGTTTCTCGCAGCCGGCGGTGCCGAAGTCCAAGCTGGCCGACATGTCGACCACCAGCCAGGTTTCCAGCTCGCGGTCGGCGATCATCTGCCGGACGTGCGGGTGGGTGGTTCGAGCCGTGACCGACCAGTCCATGCGGCGCACGTCGTCGCCGGGCTGGTAGAGCCGCGACTCGCCGGGTTCTGAACCGGGACCGGGAATCAGCCCCTGGTGATCACCGTGCAGGACGCCGTCGAGCTTGCGCCGGACGGTCAGTTCGAGCTTGCGCAGTGCGGCCGACAGCTCGGGGTCGCGGATCTGGCCGCGCTGCAGCGACGGCAGGTCCACAGAGCGGCCGGACTTCGGCTGAGCCGAAGAATCGGACACAGTCGGCTGAGCCGAACGATCAGCCCCGGGTGTGGTCACCGACCTGTGGCCATCGAGGGCGGAGCAGTGGGCGCCGGCGCAGGCGCGGCGGCAGCACCAGCCATCACCGGCGGAACCGAATGTCCTTGCTGCGGAACAGCATTCACCTGCGGCAGGGCGACCGTCTGCAGAATCCGGTTGATCACCGTCTCAGAGGAGATCTCGTCGGCCAGGGCGTCGTAGGTGAGCACCAGGCGGTGGCGCAGCACGTCCGGGATGACCTCGACGACGTCCTGCGGGATGACGTAGTCGCGGCCGCGGACCAGTGCCAGGGCACGCGAGGCGCTTATGATGCCCAGCGACGCACGCGGCGAGGCACCGTAGGCGATCCAGGCCTTGGCGTCGGGCATGCCGAACTTCTCCGGCTCGCGGGTAGCGGTGACGACGCGCACCACGTAGTCAACCAGGGCGTGGTGCACAAAGGTGTTGGCCGCGACATCCTGCAGCCGCAGCAGGTCCTCCGTGGTGAGGATCTGCTTGGGCTCCGGCGGCTTGACGCCCATCCGGTAGATGATCTCGCGCTCTTCCTCCGGCGACGGGTAGCCGACGTTGAGCTTGAACAGGAAGCGGTCGCGCTGCGCTTCCGGCAGCTGGTAGACGCCCTCTTGCTCGATGGGGTTCTGCGTGGCCATCACCAGGAATGGGCTGGGCAGCAGGAAGGTCTTGCCGCCGATGGAGATCTTGCGCTCGGCCATGACCTCCAGCAGCGCCGACTGGACCTTGGCCGGGGCACGGTTGATCTCGTCGGCGAGCAGGAAGTTGACCATCACCGGGCCGAGTTCGATGTCGAACTCTTCCTTGCCGACGCGGTAGATGCGGGTACCGACGATGTCGGTGGGCACCAGGTCCGGGGTGAATTGGATGCGGGCGAAAGAGCCGCCGACCACCTTGGCGAACGTCTCGACGGCCAGCGTCTTGGCGACGCCGGGCACGCCTTCGAGAAGCACGTGACCTTTGGACAGCAGGCCGACCAGCATGCGCTCGACCAGCAGATCCTGGCCGACGATGATGCGCTTGACCTCGAAGATGGCACGCTCAAGGGTGTGTACCTCGGACTGTAGTGCGCTGTTGCCGGTGGGAGCTGCGGCGGCCGGTGGCTGCTGCGCGGGATATCCCTGCGCCGGGAAACCTCCTGAACTCTGAGGCTGGCCACTCGGTGACGTCATGAAGCATTCCTCCCACTCGGGACTATCCGACACGCTCGATACGGGCGCCGCCGGCCGGATGACCGGGCGCCTTGGATCAACTATTCCAGGCACTTCCGGATCCGTCGACGTTGCCCGGTTTCCGGGCGATTCGGTTGGGGTCCGGTTTCCTGGCGATTCGGGGCCCGGATTCCGGGCCCCGTGCGCTCACGTTTCGATGATGCGCGACAGGTGCGGCGACATCCCCGCCATCCGCACCGGGCTCACCGTCACCTTGCCGGCACTGCCGGAGGCTTCCAACATCTTGCCGCCGCCGAGGTAGATGGTGACGTGCTGGCTACCGCCCGGGCCGTAGAAGATCAGGTCGCCGCGCTTGGCCTGCGCCGGCGGAACGGCGCGGCCGGTGTTGAACTGATCTCCCGAGTACTTCGGAATCTGTACGCCCACACCGGCATACGCGTACCGAGTCAAACCGGAACAGTCGAAGCCGATCTTGCCGGCGTCATAGTCCACCCCGGGCCCAGGTCCGGTCAGGGTGCCGCCGCCCCAGGAATACGGCACACCCATCTGCGAGCCACCGCGTCGGATGACGTATTCGATGGCCTGTTTACCGCCGACGCGTCCGCCGGGCATCATCATGGCGGACCCACTGCCACCGCCGCTCGGCGTGCCGCCCAAGCCCAGGCTGGACAGGAAACTCTGGCCCAGGTTCTGGGTGGTCTGGATGGCCAATTGGCTCACCTGGAAGGAAGCGTTGGCAATCGCGACCGGGTCGCCGGGCGCTCCCGAGCTGGCTTTTTCGGGCAGCGTCGGGTCCCACGCGCCGCCCCCGTCTGCGTCCGCGAATGCCGACGGCACCGGTCCCATGACCAGTGTCAGTGTCAGCGCGGCCGCTCCGGCCAGCACGCTCCTACGGTGAAAATTCCTGCGCTCCAACGCAATACCCTCTATTCTTCCCGTCGCTTCGCTCGCCACGGCAAAATCAGTATTCGATGTACCGGACGACGTACGGTGTCATGCCACTAGTGCGAACCGGGGAGATGTGCACGTCCGAGCCGGTGTAGGGCGCTTCCAGCATCTTGCCGTCGCCGAGGTACAGCGTGACGTGCTGGCTACCACCCGGCCCGTAGAAGATGACGTCTCCGCGGCGAGCCTGCGAGGTGGGGATCTTGCGGCCCATGTTGTATTGGTTGCCCGAGTAGTGCGGCAACTTGATGCCGACGCCGGCAAAGGCGTAGAGGATCAGACCCGAGCAGTCGAACCCGGTGGTGCCTGCGCCGTCGTCGATACCGCGGCTGGGGCCTGCCGCGGTGCCGCCGCCCCAGGAGTACGGCACGCCGATCTGCGTCATGGCGCGCCGGATCACGTATTCGGAGGCCTGCTTGCCATAGACCCTGGGGATGGCCCCATTGGTGTAACCGTTCTGGGTGACCTGGGCCGGAACCAGGCCGAGGCTCTGCAGGAAGCTGTGGCCCATCTGCTGGGTGACCTGTGCCGAGGTGGCGGTGACGCCGAGGACCTTATTGATGACAGCCACTGGATCGCCCTGGATGTTGGCACTGGGAATCATGGGCAATGTCGGATCCCAACCGCCGTCGTCCCATTTGCGAGGGCCGGCAGCAGCGCCGGGCGCGGTGTCCCAGTTCGCGGCATAGGGGCTGGGCTGCGCAGGTGCCGGTTGGGCCGGGGCACCGGGGGCCGACCACTGCTTGCGGGCGGCCGCCAACTTGACCTCGGCGGCGTTGCGCGCGCTGGTGAGCTGGTTGAGTTGGGTTTGCTGGTCAGCAAAGGTGGCCTTGGCGTCAGTCAGCGCCTTGACCGCAGTGTCCTGGCTGGCCTGCGCGTCCTTGACGGCCTGGTCAGCCTTCTCCTTGGACAGCCGGGCGGCCGATTCGCGATTGGCCTGCTCGGTGCGGGCCCGCTGCAGGTCCGTGATGGCTTGCTGTGAGCTGATGGTCAGCGCTTGTCCGGCGGCGGCGGTGTCGATCATCACGCCCGGGTCGCGCGCAGTCACATACGCCTGTGCGGGGCCGTTGATATAGGTCGACGCGGCGTATTTGTCGAACCGACCTTGCGCCGCGGCAATGGCAGTGTTGGCGTCTTTGAGGCCGGTCTGGCTGGTGGTGACGTTCTGCTGGGCGTCGGCGGCGTTGTCGCGGGCGGTCTGCACGTCGTCGATGGCCTTGTTGACCGCTTCCTGTTGGCCTTGGATGGAGGCGCCGAGGTCCTGCAGCTTCTGGTTTGCGGTGGCGACATCGGCCACCAGGGCGGCGATTTCAGCGCTTCCGGGCTCGGCTGCCGCGATGCCGGGGGCGGAACTGAATACCGAGGCCGTCATCACACCGAACGCGAGCGATCCGGTGCCGAGGCGACTGCCCAGCCGGACGGCTGAGGCGCGAATGGTGCGTCTCATTGGACTCTGGTCTCCTAAGGCTCGAGCGCGCCACCACCCGCTGGCAGGCGGGCGAGTGTGGGCTCATCCGTCGGGGCCGAAGTCACAGAAATCGCAGCAATCACATCTGCAACATCCGACACCAATTGCACCGTACGTCACAGGTTGCACAAATGAAACGTTAGTAACAAATCACATGTTTGTAATTGGAAGTAGTGTGACCAAATAGTGATATTGGTATTTGCTGGGCGCTCGACGCAGCTAACCAGCGGCCGGCGGTTCGGCGTCCTTGTCGGCCCCGCCCGCTCCTGCCGCAGCAGCGCTCGCTGCCGACTTCCTGGCCCGCAGCTGTAGCAAACGGGCACCAACAGCAGCCAGCACCACGCCCACGATCACAACAATGGTGAACGTGGTCCACGGGAAAATCGGCGTCTCAAGTTGGCTGACGAAATTCTTCGACGACTGCACCGCATTGCCGGTTTTGGCCAGGTCCTGGCCGGCTTCCAGGGTGACCCGGTCGAACGTCGGACTGTAGGCACCCGCGAAGAGTGGGCTGAGAGTCAAGACCGTCGCGCCAGGGAATGCATGCCCGACGTCGGCACTGATGTCCCGCAACGGCGTATCAATGCCGGGACTGGTGGGCAGCACCACGATCTTCAGATCGATGCCCTTGGCCTTCGCATCAGTCACGACCTGGCGCAGTTCTGTGACCTGCCGGGCCGCGTCGGCGTTCTGCTGATCTTCCTGCGGAGTGGTCGCCGGCTTGGCGGGTGCTATGCCGGGGGCACTCACGCCGCCGTCGCGCACCTGCGCGATCACCGACGCCATACAGACATCGACCGGGGTCTTCACCGGATCCTGCCCGACAGTGGCGCAGACGTCAGGAGGGATGAATGCCGGTACGAAGTGGATCGTCACGTTGGCAAACGGTACTGGAATTTAACCGAACACAGGGACGGCACACGCACAACCCGACGAGACTGAAACCACCCCGCGGGTCCTTCATAGGACAAGCGTACTGTTAGGGTTGCAACGCGCCGCTGACACAGCCCGTCGCGGCGAGATCTAGCCGGGAGTTGATGTGAGCAGCAATTCATTTGGAGCCCGCGACACGTTGGTGGTCGGGGATAACAGCTACGAGATTTTCCGCCTCGATGCGGTACCGGGAGCCGAAAAACTTCCTTACAGCCTCAAGGTGCTGGCCGAGAACCTGCTGCGCACCGAAGACGGCGCCAATATCACCAAAGACCACATTCTGGCCCTGGCCAACTGGGATCCCTCGGCCGAGCCGAGCATCGAGATCCAGTTCACCCCGGCGCGCGTGATCATGCAGGACTTCACCGGCGTGCCCTGCGTCGTCGACCTGGCCACCATGCGTGAGGCCGTGACCGCCCTCGGCGGCGACCCGAACAAGGTAAACCCGCTCTCGCCCGCCGAGATGGTGATCGACCACTCCGTGATCCTGGACGTGTTCGGTACCCCCGACGCCTTCGAGAAGAACGTAGCGCTCGAATACGAAAGAAATGGCGAGCGCTACCAGTTCCTGCGTTGGGGCCAAGGCGCTTTCGACGACTTCAAGGTCGTCCCGCCGGGCACCGGCATCGTGCACCAGGTCAACATCGAGTACCTGGCCCGCACCATCATGGTCCGTAACGGACAGGCCTACCCCGACACCTGCGTCGGTACCGACAGCCACACCACCATGCAGAACGGCCTGGGCGTGCTGGGCTGGGGCGTCGGCGGCATCGAGGCCGAGGCAGCCATGCTGGGCCAGCCGGTGTCGATGCTGATCCCCCGCGTCGTCGGCTTCAAGCTGACCGGCGAGATCCAGCCGGGAGTCACCGCCACCGACGTGGTGCTCACCGTCACCGACATGCTTCGCAAGCACGGTGTGGTCGGCAAGTTCGTCGAGTTCTACGGCAAGGGGGTCGCCGAGGTGCCGCTGGCCAACCGCGCCACCCTGGGCAACATGAGCCCCGAGTTCGGCTCGACCTGCGCGATCTTCCCGATCGACGAAGAGACCATCAACTACCTGCGCCTGACCGGCCGGACCGACGAGCAGCTCGCACTCGTCGAGGCATACGCCAAGACCCAGGGCATGTGGCACAACGCCGACCACGAGCCGGCCTTCTCCGAGTACCTGGAGCTGGACCTGTCGACCGTGGTTCCGTCGATCGCCGGCCCGAAGCGCCCGCAGGACCGAATCCTGTTGTCGGAGAGCAAGATCGCCTTCCGCAAGGACATCCACAACTACGTCGAGGAGCAGCACCCCGCTCCGCACACCAAGCTCGACGAGGCCATCGAGGAGTCCTTCCCCGCCTCTGACCCGGCCAAGCTGAGCTTCGCCGAGGACGACGCCGTAGACGTGCAGTCCGCTGCCAACGGCGCCGAGGGCCGGCCGACCAAGCCGATCCGGGTCAAGGGCGAGCGCGGCGAATTCATCCTCGACCACGGCGCCGTCGCGGTCGCGGGTATCACCTCCTGCACCAACACCTCCAACCCGTCGGTGATGATCGGCGCGGCCCTGCTGGCCCGCAACGCCGTCGAGAAGGGCCTGTCCAGCAAGCCGTGGGTCAAGACCAACATGGCCCCGGGCTCTCAGGTTGTGACCGACTACTACGAGAAGGCCGGTCTGTGGCCCTACCTCGAGAAGCTGGGCTTCTACCTCGGTGGCTACGGCTGCACCACGTGTATCGGTAACACGGGTCCGCTGCCGGAGGAGGTCTCCAAGGCCGTCAACGAGGAAGACCTGACCGTCACCGCGGTGCTGTCCGGTAACCGCAACTTCGAGGGCCGCATCTCCCCCGACGTCAAGATGAACTACCTGGCCTCCCCGCCGCTGGTCATCGCCTACGCCCTCGCCGGCACCATGGACTTCGACTTCGAGACCGACTCGCTGGGCAAGGACACCCACGGCAACGACGTGTTCCTGCGCGACATCTGGCCGTCGGCCCAGGAGATCGACGACACCATCAAGACCGCGATCAGCCAGGACATGTTCCGCAAGTCCTACGCCGACGTGTTCAAGGGCGACGACAACTGGCGCAACCTGCCGACCCCGGACGGCGACACCTTCGCCTGGGACGATGCCTCGACCTACGTCCGCAAGGCGCCGTACTTCGACGGCATGGGTCTGGAGCCCGAGCCGGTCTCGGACATCAAGGGCGCCCGGGTCATGGCCCTGCTGGGCGACTCGGTGACCACCGACCACATCAGCCCGGCCGGCCCGATCAAGCCGGGTACCCCAGCCGCCGACTACCTCGATGCGCACGGTGTGGCGCGCAAGGACTACAACTCGCTGGGCTCGCGACGCGGTAACCACGAGGTCATGGTCCGCGGCACCTTCGCCAACATCCGCCTGCAGAACCGGGTGCTCGACACCATCGGCCTGGAAGGCACCCAGGGCGGTTACACCCGGGACTTCACCCAGGAGGGTGGCCCGAAGGAGTTCATCTACAACGCGTGCATGAACTACCAGAAGGCCGGCATCCCGCTGGTTGTGCTGGGCGGCAAGGAGTACGGCTCCGGCTCCTCGCGCGACTGGGCGGCCAAGGGCACCACGCTGCTGGGCGTCAAGGCCGTCATCACCGAGTCGTTCGAGCGCATCCACCGGTCGAACCTGATCGGCATGGGCGTGATCCCGCTGCAGTTCCCGGCCGGCGAGTCCGCCAAGTCGCTGGGCCTGGACGGCACCGAAACCTTCGACATCGTTGGTATCGAAGAGCTCAACGCCGGCAAGACTCCCAAGACAGTGCACGTCACCGCCACCAAGGAGGACGGGTCTCGTACTGAGTTTGATGCGGTCGTTCGCATCGATACCCCCGGTGAGGCCGACTACTACCGCAACGGCGGCATCCTGCAGTACGTGCTGCGCAACATGCTGAAGGTGTAGCCGGTACCGTGCCCCGGGTCACAGGAGATCATTTAGCGGCGCGCCGCCGCCAGATTCTCGATGGCGCCCGGCGCTGCTTCGCCGAATACGGGTACGACAAGGCGACCGTGCGGCGGCTCGAACACACCATCGGGCTGTCGCGCGGCGCCATCTTCCACCACTTCAAGGACAAGGACACCTTGTTCTTCGAGTTAGCGCACGAAGACGCCGAGCGGATGGCCGATGTGGCCGCCCGCGAGGGCCTGGTTCAGGTGATGCGCGACATGGTTGCCGCACCAGAGCAGTACGACTGGCTGGCCACCAGGCTGGAGATCGCCCGAAAGCTCCGCAACGACCCGGTGTTTCACGCGGGTTGGGCGGAGCGATCGGCCGAACTGTCGGCGGCCACAACGGCGCGCCTGCGACAGCAGAAGCAGGCCGGGCGGCTTCGTGACGATGTGCCGGGCGCGGTGCTCCAGACCTATCTGGATCTGGTGCTCGACGGTCTGGTGGCTAGGCTGGCATCCGGGGATGACCCCGAAAAACTCACTGCGGTACTCGATTTGGTGGAGGCATCAGTGCGTCAACACGACGCCGAGGGGCAGCGTGCGGACACAGACCAGGAATCATCGCAAAACTGATACCGCCGGTCCGAACTACTGCGACGATTAGACACGGATGGAACGGAGGCTGGGACCATGATGAAGCTGTACC
The DNA here is from genome assembly GCF_029892685.1 of Mycobacterium sp. OTB74. Lineage (GTDB taxonomy): Bacteria > Actinomycetota > Actinomycetes > Mycobacteriales > Mycobacteriaceae > Mycobacterium. Next base: position 274,463 of record NZ_JARXVD010000004.1, read on the forward strand.
AGCGCATGACGGTCGTCCTGGTGGCGGGCGCCGGAGTGCTTACCCTGCTGATGACTGATGCACCGCACACGGCGTACTCCGCCGATGTGTGCGGCGGCATCGGCGGCCGGTGGGTCTCGATCAACGCTTGCGGCAACCCGGTCGAACGATGGGCGCCGCCGCCCGCCTACTACGCCCCGATGCCCGAGGACTTCGACGCTGCCCCGCCACCACCGCCTCCGCCACCACCGCCGAACATCGGCGTGTGTGGCGGCATCGGGCGCCGTATCCACGTCAGCGGCTGTGTCTGACGTCTAACCGCTTGGCGGACACACGAATTCAGCTAGTGGCGGGTCCTGTGATTGGGCCCGCCCCGGCTGCGCATGATCGCACCGGCCTGCAGCAGCATGCTGTGGACCGAACCGTACGATTTGCCGCTGGTAGCCACCAGGGACCGGATACTGGCGCCGCCCTCGTAGGCGGTGCGTAGTTCGGTCATCAACTGGGTGCGAGAAACTTTCGATTCCTTCATCACCGGCTCCCCTGAGTCTGACCCGGCCGTGCGCCGGACTGACTAATTCAGCGTAGAAACCAGGCTCGCCCGGTGCGGGCGAATCGAAGAAACGCGTCAGGCCAATTCGATCAGATCGCGGTAGGTGTCGGACCAGAAGTCCTCGGTGGCATCCGGCAGCAGCAGCACTCGCTGCGGGTTGAGCGCCTCGGCCGCACCCGGATCGTGGGTCACCAGGACCACCGCGCCGGCGTAGCTGCGCAACGCATCGAGCACCTGCTCACGCGATGCCGGATCGAGGTTGTTGGTCGGCTCGTCGAGCAGCAGCACATTGGCCGTCGAGGCGACCAGGCCGGCCAGCGCCAACCGGGTCTTCTCACCGCCGGACAGGGTGCCGGCCGGCTGATCCAACTGCGGGCCGGTAAACATGAAGGCGCCCAACAACCCTCGAAGGTCCTGCTCACCGGTGTCCGGTGCGGCATAACGGATGTTCTCCCACACCGTGGCCTGATCATCGAGCGTGTCATGCTCCTGCGCAAAGTAGCCGATCTTGAGTCCGTGGCCGGGTTCCAGGCCGCCGGCGTCGGGGGTCTCGACTCCGGCGATCAGCCGGAGCAGCGTGGTCTTGCCCGCACCGTTCAAGCCCAGCACCACAACTCGCGAACCCCGGTCGATGGCAAGGTCCACACCGGTGAAAACTTCAAGGGAGCCATAAGTTTTGGTCAGCCCCTTGACCACCAGCGGAGTCTTGCCGCAGGGCGCAGGCGTCGGAAACTTGATCCGGGCCACTTTGTCGGCGACCCGTTCGGCATCGAGCTCGGCGATCATCCGCTCGGCGCGACGCAGCATATTCTGGGCCGCAACGGCTTTGGTGGCCTTGGCACCCATCTTGGCGGCCTGCGCCCGGAGCGCACCGGCCTTCTTCTCGGCGTTGAGGCGTTCGCGGCGACGGCGCTGTTCGTCGGTCGCGCGGGCGTCCAGGTACTTCTTCCAGCCCATGTTGTAGACGTCGGCCTCGCCGCGGACCGCATCGAGGAACCAGACCCGGTTTACCACGTCGGCCAGCAGATCCACGTCGTGACTGATGACCACCAGTCCGCCGGTGTGGTTTTGCAGGAAGGTGCGCAACCAGCCGATGGAGTCGGCATCGAGGTGGTTGGTGGGCTCGTCCAGCAACAGGGTGGTGTTGGCGCCCGACCCCTCGCTGGCGGCGAACAGGATGCGGGCCAACTCGATCCGGCGCCGCTGCCCGCCGGACAGGGTGCGCAGCGGCTGGGTCAGAACTCGCTCGGGCAAGCCCAGGCTGGCGCAAATCCGGCCGGCGTCACTCTCGGCGGCATACCCACCCAGGGCCGAAAATCGTTCCTCCAGTTGGCCGTATCTGCGGACCGCCTTGTCCCGGGCCGCGTCATCGGCGACCTCTGCCATGAGTACCTGCTGCTTCTCCAGATCAGCCAGCAGGGTGTCCAGCCCCCGAGCCGACAGCACCCGGTCGCGGGCCAGTACATCCAGGTCACCTTCTTTGGGATCCTGTGGCAGATAACCGATTTCGCCGATCCTGTCGACCGACCCGGCGTACGGTTGACCCTCGCCGGCCAGGATGCGCAACGTGGTGGTCTTGCCGGCACCGTTACGACCCACCAGACCGATCCGGTCACCGGGTTGGATTCGCAGGGCCGGACCCTCGAAGGCGAGCAGCGTGCGCGCTCCGGCGCGGACCTCCAGGTCCGTTGCGGTGATCACGCGGCTGCCTCCTTGGTCGCCTTAGCTGGGTAATTGGGTGGTTGTCGTATTCGGTTTTCGTCGGTGAAGACTACTTCTCGTCAGAGAAGACGGGCGACCGCTTTTCCGCGCGCGCAGCAACCGCCTCTTCAAAATTGGCGGTGAGCAGACGAATGTACAGCTGGCCCAGGCCTTCGGCCTGCATGTGGCTTTCCAGGCTACCTGCGTCCAGTCCACTCCATAGCGTCCGCTTGGTCAATTCGATGCCCGGGCGGGAGAACGACCCGATGCGCTCCGCCATGTCGTAACAAGTCTCCAGCAACTGGTCGTCCGGCACGGTCCGGGACACCAGCCCGATGCGCTCAGCCTCTGCGGAGTCGATATCCCGTCCGGTGAGCATGGCCTCGAAGGCGCGAGACGTGCCGATCGCCCGGGGCAGCAGGTAGGACAGGCCCAGCTCGCTGGCGGTCAAGCCGTTGTTGATACCGGCGGCGCGGAAGTAGGCGCCGTCCGCGGCGACCCGGATGTCGCAGGCCAGCGCGAGGCACAGGCCGCCGCCGATAGCTGCGCCGTTGACCGCGGCAATGACCGGTTGGTGCAGCTTGCGCAGCGCCAAAATGACGTCGTCGAGCACCTCCATGGAACGCAGCGCAAAGGTCGGCCGGGTCAGGCCCTGCACGTGCGGGACCGAACCGGCCGACTTGTGATCGGCACCCGAAGAAAAGCCGCGCCCAGCGCCGGTGAGGACCACCGCGCGCACGTCGTTCTCATGGGTGATCTCGTCGAGCGCCTTCTTCAACGGGACCATGACGTCGAACGCCATCGAGTTCATGCGCTCCGGGCGGTTCAACGTGACCAACGCCACGCCAGGCCGGGGACGATCGACGAGTACTAGTGGGGTCTGTTCGCTCACGCACTGCACGCTAGCGGGTGCGGGTTGCCCCGCCCGCTGCCATGCCGACCAGGTCAGACTTCGGTGGCCCCGGCCTGCTCTGCGGCTGCAGCCGCCAACGCGGCTTCCACGTCAAGGTCCTTGAGCTGTTTGATCACTTCGTCGAGCTGGTTGGCGGCCAGCATCCCGGAGTGCCGGAACACCAATTCCTTGTTCTTGAACGCCATCAGCGTCGGAATGGCTTGGATTTGGGCGGCTGCGGCCAGGCCCTGCTCGGCTTCGGTGTCCACCTTGGCGTGTACGACGTCAGGGTGCTTCTCGGACGACGCGGCGAACGTCGGGGCGAAAGCCCGGCACGGTCCGCACCACGAAGCCCAGAAATCCACCAGCACGATCTCGTTGTCAGTGATGATGCCGTCGAACTCGGCGGCGGTAATGTCCTTTGTGCTCACGCTTCTCCCAACGTAGCTGTGTACCAGCTTGTTCCCAGCATGTGGTCAGTGCAACCGCGACAGCGCGCTGGCCGCGTCGTAACCATTGAACTCGTCCAGGGCACCAACGCGCAGCCGGTTCACCCAACCCGGATCAGCCAGGAGCGCCCGGCCCACAGCAATCATGTCAAACTCGCCGGCCTCGAACTGCTCCACCAATTGGTCCACCGGACCCGGCTCGATAACCTGCCCGGGCGTTTCGGACCGGAAGGCGGTCTGCAGCCCGACAGAGCCGACCGAGATCACCATCGCGCCGGTGACCTTCTTGGTCCAGCCGGCCAGCGAGAGGGTCGGGTCAGCGTCGGCGAAACCGGGCAGGTAGTGCCGCCGGGTCGACGGGTGCAGGACATCGACACCGGCGTCGACCAGCGGAGCCAGCAGTTCCTGTAGTTCGACCGGATCCTCGGCGATGGACGCCGAGTAGTCCGAACCCTTCCACTGTGAGAAGCGGTAGATGATCGGGAAGTCCGGCCCGACCGCCGCCCGCACCGCCGCGACCACCTCCGCCGGGAACCGGGACCGATTCGCCAACCCGTACTCATCGGTGCGCAAATTGGTTCTGGCCCAAAAGAATTGATCGAGCAGGTAGCCGTGGGCACCGTGGATTTCGACGGCGTCGAAACCGACGGCCTTGGCGTTGTGGGCGGCTTCGGCGTACAACTCGGCGACTGCGGGCAGCTCATCGGCGGACAATGCCCGCCCGGTGACCACCCCGGCACCGTTGACACCTGACGGACTGACCTGTGCGATGCCGTCATCACCGCCCTCGCGTTCAGCGCCCTGATGCCACAACTGGGCCGCGATGACCGACCCGTGCCGGTGCACCGCGGAGACCACGCGCCGCCAGCCGTCGAGAGCTTCGGCGCCGACCAACGTCGGAATCTCCACCGGCCATCCCGCGGCCGGGTCGCCCAGTCGGATGCCCTCGGTGATGATCAGGCCTACACCCCCGGCAGCGCGGCGCGCGTAGTAATCCGCCACCTCGGTACCAGGAACGCCACCCGGCGAAGCTCTGCGGGTCATGGGCGCCATGGCGAACCGATTGGGCACGGTCATGCTCTTCACGGTCAGTGGCGCGAACAATGCGGTGGCGTCGACAGTCATGTGCCTATGCAACACGACCCCGCCATGACGAATTCCGGCACACCGACCATATCGCGTGTTTCCAGCGCCGCGTCTGGCGCTGAGCGCTAAGCCTGCAGACTCGAACGCTTTCGTGACGGGTTATCTCCGGTAGGGATCACCGGTTCGCCGACCAGCCGCTTGAGCTGATCACGGTCACCCACGCCCAATTTGCCGAAAATCCGGTACAGGTGGCCGTCGACGGTACGCACGGACAGCCCGAGGCAGTCAGCCACTTCACGATTGGTCAGTCCGGCAGCCACCAGTCCGGCAATCTCGCGTTCGCGATCGGTGATCGGCAATGGTTGCGACACGCCTCGGGTCGCCGGTGTGGACGAACCGCATTGCCGGGCAAGCGATTGCGCGCGCGCCACAGATTCCAGCTCACTGGTCCGGGCGCCGGCCCGAGCATGCGCTCCGGCGGCATGGGCATAGGCATCGGCGGCCAGTGCCGTAGCACCAAGTCGTTCGAACTGCATGCCGGCGTCGTCCAAGAGGTCGCCGTTGGCCCGATACAGACCCAACCCGTGCACCCGCACCGCTGCAACCAACGGGCCGTCCAGCGTCGATGACAGCTGATCCAACCGGGACGCCGCCGAGCGTTCGCCGAATCTGAGCGCGGCGTGCAGTGCCACCAACTCGACAGCGGACGCACCCGCGCTTCGAGCCATCCATGCCGCGCGTCGAGCGTGGTCCCGGGCCGCAGTCGTCTGGTCCGAAGCGGCCTGCACCCAAGCTCGCGCCAATTCCAGCTCGGGTCCGAACACCGCCACTTGGGGACCGTCCGCCGCTTCAGCGCGGGCCAATGCCTCCGCGGCCATCCCGGACTCACCACGAGCCCCCGCGGCCTGCGCCAACCAGGACGCCACCAGCATCACCCAGCCCGCAGGCAGCGCACCGGACATAGTCCACAGCGACTTGGTGAAGGCTTCGCATGCCGCCGGCAACTTCCCGTGCGCCATCAGAACCCGCCCCTCCAGCGCGCTCACAATCGCGTCGGCCTCGGGGACACCGAATGCCCGGGCCGCATAACGCCGGCATACCTGCTCGGCACCCGCGAGGTCGCCGGCACCGAGCTGGCCAAGCACTTCGGCAAGCCCCAGCGCGTATCGCTGTGGCCCAGATTCGCATGACTCAGCGGCGCGAAGCCCCTGCTCTGCGATAGCGGCCACCTCAGCGAAACGACCCGAGAACGCCAAGGCACACGCGGTGGCCATCGCCGCCCAGACCGTGGCCAGCGGCGACAATTCGCCGGCCAGCACCGACCGCCCGTCCCGAAGCGCGGTACTGACATCGGCTTCGAAGAACGCGATTGCCACCTCGGTCGCCATGAGATCGCCCTGCAGCGACTCGGGAATTACCGGCCGCAGCGCCGCCAGTGTCGCGCGGGCATCGTCGCGCCGACCGCAGCCGAAGAACAGATTGGCCGCACGCAGGCATCCCCAACGCACCCTGGCCATGTCATCGACGCCACGCGGCTCATGCGTGGCAAGAATCCGGTCGGCCTCCTCGCCACGGCCCTGCCAGCTGACCGAGTCGGCGAGCGCAAGCGCCGCCCTCAATCCCCCGCCCCGCCCCAGGGCGAAACGCGCAAGCTGTTCTCCCAGTACGAGATTGGCTGTGGTGATCGCACTCTCAGCCGCACCGATGACCGCGTCGATGTCGGGTACCACGTCACTGCGCATCATGAACTGCGCGAGCTGAATACCGGTGAAGGCGTCGACGTGGCGGTGCCCTGCATCACCGTGCGCGTCCAGATAGTCGGACAGATGCCGGGCCAGTCTGGCATTGAGCTGCCGAGTATGGACAGCCCCGCAGCGCTGCCGGATCACCTCGCCGATCAACGGATGCCCCGGTCGGACCGAAGTGTGCTCGCCATCGTCGACCACCTGGATGAAACCGCGCCGCTCAGTGCGCTCGATTGCCGCCGAATCACATACCTCGAACAGCACGTTCCAGTCCAAAACCTCGGCTGTGGAAACAATCTCGATAACGTCACGTTCGTCTGATTCGAGTGACGCCAGCCGCATGCCGATCAAATCCACCAGTTCGGTGGCGATTCTCAGCCGCCCATTGAGCCGCCAACAGCCGTCGCGTTCGACCAGCACGCCGTCTGCCAATGCCGCGTTAAGCAAACCCCGAAGGAACAGCGGGTTACCGGTGGCCATCCGAAACAGACGGTCGACCAACTCGCCGTCGACAGCACCGCCCAACACCGCCCCGGCCAACTCAGCCACCTGCGACCGAGCAAACGGCTGCACGTCCAACCGCAGCAGCATGTGCTCTTTCCACAGTGCGGTGATCGAATCGGCCATCCGCTCACCGGACCGAATGGTGACGATCAGCCGGGACACCCCGCCCTCTGCCAATTGCTGTACCAACAGCGCCGACAGTGGATCCAGGAGGTGTGCGTCATCGATTACGACGACCGTTGACTCGTCAGCAGACAGTTCACGGTAGGCGGCGGCGAGCATCACCGCAGGTTCGTGCGTCCCAACCGACACGACCCTCTGGAAAGCCCCGAGTGGGACCAGCCGCCCTGTCTCAGTGCCGAGGACGAAACGGGTGGCATGCCCCTCGACTCTGAGCGACTCCGCAATGGCACGAGCCAACGCTGTTTTGCCGACTCCCGACTCGCCGCATAGCACCAAGCCCCGCAGACCCGAATCCGGTCGCAATGCAGATAGTCCAGCGTCCAGTTCACCGCCGCGTCCAACGAACGGCCACACCGACACCGGCGACTCCTTGCCACTGTCCCCCAGCAAACTGACTATGCAGCGTGGCTGATCTTACCCTGACGTCAGCGAACTCGGGCAGCGGTTTTCGGGAGCGCAGAAACTACGGCTGACCGGCGACACCCAGGCCCTCCCACCTACCGGCCGGTTGTGGCACGGAGCGAAAACCCGTGCCACAACCGGCCATAGCAGCGCAGGTGACTCAGGCTGACGACGGCAGCTCGCGCGGCCGGCCGGCTTCGAAGCGCCAGATCGCATGGTGCAGGGCACCGGCATTCCAGCCGGCGGATTCGGCCAACGCGGACAGCAATTCGGCAGCGCGGGCACTGTCGTCACCGACTTCGCGGGCGACATACGCCGCAACGGTCCGGTCAACCGCGACGTCCGGCCGTTGCGCGAGCATCACCAGGTAGTTCCAGGTGAACCCCGACTTCTGGCCAGGCACTGCGCACCATGCTGCCCTGGCTTGCCGGCAGAGGTCTTTGTCGTCTGCCGCGGCGCGCAGATCCTCGGTCGTCCGGATGCCCAGATCCACCAGACCGCGCGCGGTCTCGGTGAGCGCCTCCGACCGCAGAGGTGCGTTCTTCGCGGTCGATGTGGGCCGGCGGTTACCGATATCTGCCGCCCACCGCTGCGGCCCGCCAAGCTGCTCGACCGTCGTCAACAGCTGCGGCGCACCATCCGCATCGGCGTCCCCACCTTGCCCGGCCCGGAATGCGCGGTAGCGCTGCACCACTTTCTCGACGGTCAGATACCGCGCACCAGTGACGTAGATGGCCTCGATGATGCACAGCGCCAGCGAGTTTGGATACCCGACGAGGGCGGGCCAGCCCGCCGGATCGCCGAGGTCACGTTCGCACGCAGCTCGCAGTCGTTCGATATCGAGGTTCATTGTGGTGCCTTTCTGTCGCATCGGACCTGGTTTGGTCCTGTTGCGCCGAAGCTAACGAGGGCAACCGACAAATCTGTGGGCTGAATCGGGAGTTATCCACAGGTTCCGCCACCGAAGGCCGGCTGGCACTTCGCGGTGAACAGCATCAGCCACAAGGGCCATGATCTGGATGCGAATCCCGTCGCGGCACTGACGTTCTACTGGCCGTAGCTGGTGCGGCAGGTCCGAGTGGTCGGCCCGGTCGTCAGCGACGGCGCAGCAGCCAGCGCCGCCGACTTCCAGGCGCGACCGTTGGAGTCTCGCGCAATGGCGCTGACTCTGCGGCAGAGCCAGCCTCTACTCACCTATCCGAACTCGGCACCGAGATCGACAAGGCCCGCGCAAGCTGGAAGACGACCCGGCGCTCGTCTCCGACGAATGGGTGCCGTATGCGGTACAACCCATCGACGTCGAATTCTGGCAAGGCGCCCGGGATCGCCGGCACCGGCGCCCGCGGTATCAGCGCGTCGATGACGGGTGAGAAGTCAGCAGACTGTGGCCCTAGCGGGGCCTAGACGGTGAAGCCCAAGGCTCGCAACTGCTCGCGGCCGTCGTCCGTGATCTTGTCCGGGCCCCACGGCGGGTTCCACACCCAGTTCAGCTTGAGGTCGCTGACCAGGCCTGCGCCGACCAACGCGGTCCGCGACTGGTCCTCGATGACGTCGGTCAGGGGGCATGCGGCCGACGTCAGAGTCATATCCAGCTTGGCGACGGTGCCCTGCTCGCCCTCTTCGAGACTCATGCCATAGACCAGACCCAAGTCGACGACGTTGATACCCAGCTCGGGGTCGACGACGTCGCGCATGGCCTCCTCGACGGCGTCGAGCAGTTCGGGGTCGTCGACCACGTTCGTCGTGGTGGTCGCCTCCGGAGTGGCTTCGGTCATCGTTTGTCCTCCACATCGTGGCCCGCCTCGGCGAGCCCCTCGTCCATTGGCCTGGCCTCAGCCAGAGCAGCCTTGAAAGCCATCCAGCCGAGCAACGCGCATTTCACCCGCGCCGGATACTTCGCGACACCGGCGAACGCGATGCCGTCACCCAAGACATCCTCGTCCCCTTCGATGTTCCCGCGCGAGGAAATCATTTCGGTGAATGCCGCGACCGTCTTGAGCGCATCGCCGACGCTCAGGCCGATCACCTGATCGGTCAGCACCGAGGTTGACGCCTGGCTGATGGAGCAGCCTTGGCCGTCGTAGGAGATGTCTCTGACCGTCTCGCCGTCATCGGACAGTTCGACGCGCAATGTCACCTCGTCACCGCAGGTCGGGTTGACATGGTGCACCTCGGCGCCGAATGGCTCGCGCAGCCCACGATGATGCGGGTGCTTGTAATGGTCCAGGATCACTTCCTGGTACATCTGCTCGAGCCTCATCCATTGCCCCTGGTCGCTGCGCTCCTGCCCACCGTCATGCAAAGAACTCCACAGCTCGCTTGACCCCGGCGATCAGCCGGTTCACTTCATCGAGGGTGTTGTACACCGCAAACGAAGCCCGCGCGGTCGCGGCGATGCCGAACCGGCGGTGCAGCGGCGCAGCGCAATGGTGGCCGACCCGCACCGCGATGCCCTCGTCGTCGAGCACCTGACCGACGTCGTGCGCGTGGACTCCGTCTAGCACGAAACTCACTGGCGAGCCGCGATGCTCCGTGGTGGTCGGCCCGATAATCCGAACCTGTGGGATCTGCGCGAGACCCTCAAGTGTCGCGGCCACCAACTCGGCCTCATGCGCCTCCACGGCGGTCATACCGATATCGCTCAAATACCGCGCGGCGGCGGCCAATCCGACCACCTGCGAGGTCATCGGGGTTCCGGCCTCAAACCGCTGCGGCGCCGGGGCGTAGGTGGCTGCCTCCATGGTGACGGTCTCGATCATGGAACCGCCGGTGAGGAACGGTGGCAGCGCATTCAGCAGTGCCCGGCGCCCGTACAACGCGCCGATTCCCGTGGGCCCCAACATCTTGTGCCCGGAGAACGCCGCGAAGTCGACGTCGAGAGCATGGAAATCCACCGGCTGGTGCGGCACCGACTGGCAGGCGTCGAGCACGGTCAATGCTCCGACCGCTTTCGCCCGCGACACCAGTTCAGCAACCGGGGCGACGGCACCAGTGACATTCGAATGATGCGTGAAAGCAACCACTTCCACCCGGTCATCGAGCTGCAACGAATCGAGGTCGATGCGGCCGTCGTCGGTCACCCCATACCAGCGCAGCTCCGCGCCGGTGCGGCGAGCCAGCTCCTGCCAGGGGATCAGGTTGGCGTGGTGCTCCAGTTCAGTGGTGACAATGACGTCACCGGGCCCGACGGTACGTTCAAAACGGCTGTCGCCCAACGCATACGAGAAAAGGTTCAGCGCCTCGGTGGCGTTCTTGGTGAACACCAGTTCGTCGTCGTCGGCACCGACGAACGCCGCGATGTCGGCGCGGCCCTGCTCATAGGCATCGGTCGACTCTTCCATCAGCTGGTGCGCACCACGGTGCACCGCGCCGTTGGAAGTGGTCAGAAACTGCCGCTCGGCATCGAGCACCTGCAGCGGCTTCTGCGACGTGGCGCCGGAATCCAGGTACGCCAACTGATTCCCGCCGCGCATCACGCGGCTGAGAATCGGGAAGTCGGCCCTGATCCTGGTGAGATCTCGATCAACCGACACAGTCACCGTTTTGCTCCTCGCGTCCGCGCTATCTCACGCCTCTGCAGCGGCAGTCGTATAGCGCTCGTAGCCGTTCTCTTCGAGCTCGTCGGCCAGCTCCGGTCCACCGGAGGTGATGATCCGGCCGTCGAAGAACACGTGCACGAACTGTGGGCGGATGTAGCGCAGGATGCGGGTGTAGTGGGTGATCAGCAGGACGCCGCCGTGCTCGGCCTCGGCGTACCGGTTGACGCCCTCGGAGACGACGCGCAGGGCGTCGACGTCCAGGCCGGAGTCGGTCTCGTCGAGGATCGCGATCTTCGGCTTGAGCAGGCCCAGCTGCAGGATCTCGTGGCGCTTCTTTTCACCACCGGAGAAGCCTTCGTTGACGCTGCGCTCGCCGAACGCGGGGTCGATGTCCAGCTCGGACATGGCGGTCTTGACCTCTTTGACCCAGTGCCGCAGCTTGGGGGCCTCGCCACGGACCGCGGTCGCGGCGGTGCGCAGGAAGTTCGACATCGAGACGCCGGGCACCTCGACCGGGTACTGCATGGCCAGGAACAGGCCGGCACGGGCACGTTCGTCCACGCTCATGGCCAGCACGTCCTCGCCGTCCAGGGTGATGGACCCGGAGGTGACGGTGTACTTGGGGTGGCCGGCGATGGCGTACGACAGCGTCGACTTGCCGGATCCGTTGGGGCCCATGACCGCGTGGGTCTCGCCCGACTTCACGGTCAGGTTGACGCCCTTGAGGATCGGGATGTCGCCGCCGTCCGGTGCGGTGACCGAGACGTGCAGGTCCTTGATTTCCAGTGTGGTCATGAGTTGTTGCGTCCTTCAGTCAGTTCAAGTTCGTGTTCGATGGCAGCGGTCAGGCGGTCGCGGACTTCCGGCACAGCGATCTTCTGAATGATCTCGCCGAAGAAGCCGCGCACCACCAGGCGACGGGCCTGGTCCTCGGGGATGCCGCGGGCCTGCAGATAGAACAGCTGCTCGTCGTCGAAACGCCCGGTGGCACTGGCGTGTCCGGCACCGACGATCTCGCCGGTCTCGATCTCCAGGTTGGGTACCGAGTCGGCGCGGGCGCCGTCCGTGAGCACCAGGTTGCGGTTCACCTCGAAGGTGTCGGTGCCGAGGGCCTCCGCGCGGATCAGCACGTCGCCGATCCACACGGTGTGCGCATCGGGCTTGCGCGATTCCGGATCCCCTTGCAGCGCACCCTTGTACAGCACGTTGGAGCGACAGTTCGGTTGCGCGTGGTCGACCAGCAGTCGCGATTCGAAGTGCTGGCCGTCGTCGGCGAAGTACAGGCCCAGCATCTCGGCGTCGCCGCCGGCAGCCAGGTATCGGGTCCGCGAGGTCAGCCGCACGACGTCGCCGCCCAGGGTGACCGCGACGTGACGCAACACCGCGTCCTTGCCCAGCGTCGCGTGGTGGGTGCTGACGTTGACGGCGTCATCGGCCCAGTCCGCGATGGACACCACGGTCAGCCGTGCCGCGTCACCGACGACGAATTCGATGTTGTCGGCGTAGGTTCCGCTGCCGCTCTGGTCGATGACGACGACGGCCTCGGCGAGCTCGCCGACCCGGACCTGCAGGTGGCCGTAGGCGACGTTGCCTTCGCCGGGGCCGGCGAAGGCGATCTCGATCGGCTCGGCGACCTGAACGTCACGGCCAACTGATACCACGGTCGCCTCGGTGAACGACGAATACGCCTGTGCGGCAACCCGGTCCGCGGGCACGCCGCCCTGGCCCAGCCGTTCGTCGTCGCGGCCGACCGTCTCGACGGTGACACCGTCTCGGGCCGAAACCTCAACGCGCGCACTGCCGGTAGCAGCCGCGGAGCCGTCGTGCAGCCCATGCAGACGCTTCAGCGGGGTGAACCGCCAGATTTCGTCGCGGCCGCCAGGCACCTCGAACGCGTTGACGTCGAACGAGGTGAACAGCTCACCCTTATTGGCGACGATTCCTTCCGCCACCTCGGTCAAGTTGGTCACTAGATGTTTCCCGTCGCTTCGCTCGCCCAGGTCATCCGACTGCACCTTCCATCTGCAGCTCGATCAGCCGGTTCAGCTCGAGCGCGTATTCCATTGGCAGTTCTTTGGCGATGGGCTCGACGAAGCCGCGCACCACCATCGCCATGGCCTCGTCCTCGGTGAGGCCGCGGCTCATCAGGTAGAACATCTGGTCCTCGCTGACCTTCGACACCGTGGCCTCGTGGCCCATGGTGACGTCGTCTTCGCGAATGTCGACGTAGGGGTAGGTGTCGCTGCGGCTGATGTTGTCGACAAGCAGCGCATCGCATTTCACGCTCGAGCGCGAGCCGTGCGAGCCCTTGTTCACCTGGATCAGGCCACGGTACGACGCGCGTCCGCCGCCGCGGGCCACCGACTTGGACACGATGTTGCTCGACGTGTTGGGCGCCAGGTGCACCATCTTGGCGCCGGTGTCCTGGTGCTGGCCTTCACCGGCGAACGCCACCGACAGCACCTCGCCCTTGGCGTGCTCGCCGGTCATCCAGACCGCCGGGTACTTCATGGTGACCTTTGAGCCGATGTTGCCGTCGATCCACTCCATGGTGGCGCCCGCCTCGGCACGGGCTCGCTTGGTGACCAGGTTGTAGACGTTGTTCGACCAGTTCTGGATGGTCGTGTAACGAACGCGCGCACCGGGTTTCACCACGATCTCGACGACGGCCGAGTGCAGCGAGTCCGACTTGTAGATCGGCGCAGTACAACCCTCGACGTAGTGCACGTAGGAGCCCTCGTCGGCGATGATCAGCGTCCGCTCGAACTGGCCCATGTTCTCGGTATTGATCCGGAAGTAGGCCTGCAGCGGGATGTCGACGTGCACGCCCGGCGGCACGTAGATGAACGAACCGCCCGACCACACGGCGGAGTTCAGCGCAGAGAACTTGTTGTCACCGGCCGGGATCACGGTACCGAAGTACTGCTTGAACAGCTCCGGGTGCTCGCGCAGGCCCGAGTCGGTGTCCAGGAAGATGACGCCCAGCGCCTCGAGGTCTTCGCGAATCTGGTGGTACACCACCTCGGACTCGTACTGCGCGGCGACGCCGGCGACCAGGCGCTGCTTCTCGGCCTCCGGAATGCCCAGGCGGTCGTAGGTGTTCTTGATGTCCTCGGGCAGTTCCTCCCAGGACGCGGCCTGCTTCTCGGTGGACCGCACGAAGTACTTGATGTTGTCGAAGTCAATGCCTTCGAGGTCGCTGCCCCACCGCGGCATGGGCTTCTTGTCGAAGATGTGCAGCGCCTTGAGCCGGAAGTCGAGCATCCACTCCGGCTCATTCTTCTTGCCCGAGATGTCCCGTACGACGGCCTCGTTCAGCCCGCGCTGAGCCGCGGCACCGGCGACATCGGAGTCCGACCAGCCGTAGTCGTAATTGCCCAGGGAGGCAATGGTCTCCTCCTGGGTCAACTGTTCCGGGGTAGTCGTCATCGCGACGCTCCTTGCTTCTCGGTTACTTCATGGGACTGTTCAGGACTGGTCGGGCCCTGCGTCGGAACGTGGGTGGTGCAGGCGCAGTCGCCGTTGACGATGGTGGCCAGCCGCTGCACATGGGTGCCTAGGACCTCGGCGAACGCTTCGCGCTCGGCATCGCAGAGTTCCGGGAACTCTTCGGCGACGTGGGATACCGGGCAGTGGTGCTGACAGATCTGCACCCCGTGGATCGGTCCGGCGACCGGATTGGTCGTAGTGGCGTAACCGGCGGCGGTGAGCGCAGCGGCCACCTGGTCAGCGGTATCGGCTATGTCGTCGGTGGCGGTGACACCGGACAGGATCGAGTCGATGCGGCGCCGGGCAAAAGTCCGGACGGCGTCGTCTCCGCCGATCTCGCGGAGTTGCCGCATAGCCGCCGCGGCCAGGTCGTCGTAAGTGTGGCCGAGCTTGGCCCGGCCCGCCGCAGTCAACCGGTAGCGCTTGGCCGGCCGCCCCCTACCGTTGTGCTGCCAGGCTGCAGCGGCACTGGATTCGGCGTCGCCGGCCTCGATCAAGGCATCGAGGTGGCGCCGAACGCCAGCGGCGGAGATACCCAACCGCTCGCCGATCTGGCCGGCGGTGACCGCACCTTCCAGCAGCAACTGCACGATGGCCGAACGGGTGTGACCGTCCGAGACAGACGCCGCCGACGCGACCACAGTCGCGGTGTCGGTGGCTCCGAGTGCCCCGGATTCGAATTTCACAACACCATTGTGACGGAATTCGAAAATCGAATCTAGGAAGGTCACCCTTAGCTGAGCTGAGAGGTTCAGCACAGTGCCAGTCGGCGGAAGCCCGGCCGTTAGTCTGCTGTGATGGCCGACCGCCTTCAGTACCTCAGCACGGCCGTTTCCCGATGGCACGCCGACGAGCTCGCTGTCGGTTCGCCGCTGAACTCCACCGAAGTCGTATTGCTGCGGCGTACGCGCGTTTTCGGTGCAACCGGCACGGTGCTGATGGCCATCGGCGCATTGGGTGCCGGCGCTCGGCCAGTGGTGCAGGACCCGACCTTCGGCGTCCGCCTGCTCAATCTGCCGTCCCGCATCCAGACCGTGTCACTGACCATGACCACCACCGGCGCGGTCATGATGGCGCTGGCCTGGCTGATGTTGGGACGGTTCGCGCTCGGGGACCGCCGCATGTCCCGCAGTCAGCTCGATCAGACCCTGCTGCTGTGGGCGTTGCCGCTGCTGGTCGCGCCGCCCATGTACAGCAAGGACGTCTACTCCTACCTGGCACAGAGTGCGATCGCGCGAATCGGCCTGGACCCATACCGCGTCGGGCCGGCACCGGGCCTGGGGCTCGACCACGTCCTCACCCTCTCGGTGCCCAGCCTGTGGCGCGAGACCCCCGCTCCTTACGGCCCGTTGTTCCTCTGGATCGGCCGCGGCATATCCGAGCTGACCGGCGACAACATCGTCGCAGGCGTCCTGGCGCATCGGCTGCTGGTCCTGCTCGGCGTGGCCCTGACCGTATGGGCCACCCCGAGATTGGCCCACCGGTGCGGCGTCGCCGAGGTCAGCGCGCTGTGGCTGGGCCCATGCAACCCGCTGCTGTTCATGCACCTGATCGCCGGTATCCACAACGAGGCCCCGATGCTCGGCCTGATGCTCGCCGGAACCGAGTTCGCCCTGCGCGGCGTCGATTCCAGTTGGCCACTCATCCCTCGACCGGCGCACTGGCCGCGGCACCGAGACGACTGGGCGCGCTGGTATCCGATGGCCATGCTGTTCACCGGCACCGTGCTGATCGCGATGTCCTCCCAGATCAAGCTGCCGTCATTGCTCGCCCTCGGGTTCGTCGCCATGGCGCTGGCGCGCCGCCTCGGCGGCACGGTCAAGGCCTTCTTCCGGGCCAGCGTGCCGCTGGGGGTGGTCGCGCTTGCCGTGATGGCGATCATCGGCTGGGCCAGCGGCCTGGGCTTCGGCTGGTTGTTCACTCTGGGTACCGCCAACGTGGTGCGGTCGTGGATGTCACCGCCGACGCTCATCGCGCTGGGCACCGGGCAGGTCGGCATCCTGCTGGGACTCGGCGATCACACCACCGCAGTGCTGGGCCTGACCCGTGGGATCGGCGTGCTGATCATCGCGGTGCTGGTCACCTGGTTGCTGCTGTCGGTGCTGCGCGGACGCCTGCATCCGGTCGGCGGACTCGGGGTTGCGATGGGCGCAACTGTGCTGCTGTTCCCGGTGGTGCAGCCCTGGTACCTGCTGTGGGCCATCATTCCGCTGGCCTGCTGGGCCACCCGACCCAGCTTCCGCGGCACCACCATCGTGGTTACCTTCATTGTCGGCGTGTTCGGCCCCACCGCCAACGGGGATAGATTCGCGCTGTTCCAGATCGTCGACGCCACCCTGGCCAGCACCGTCATCGTGCTTGTGCTGATCGCGCTGACCCGCAACCACTTGCCGTGGCGAGCGCTCCCCGATTCCGAGGGCAGCGCTCCCCCGGGTGCCTCTACTGCCAGGTCCGACGCTTACGCTGAGTCCCCGTGAGTTCACGTCCTGATTCTGCCGACGGCTCCTCGCGCGAGCGCTCGTCGGCAGTGCCCGTGTTGCTGCGCGGCGTCAGCAAGCGCTACGGCGACACGCAGGCCGTCAACAATCTGGATCTCGAAGTACAGCGCGCCGAGGTGCTGGCCCTGCTCGGGCCCAACGGCGCCGGCAAGACCACCACCGTCGAGATGTGCGAAGGCTTCATCAAGCCCGACCACGGCACCATCTCGGTCCTCGGCCTGGACCCGACCGCCGACAACGCCAAGCTCCGGCCGCGTATCGGCGTCATGCTGCAGGGCGGCGGCGGATATCCGGCAGCCAAGGCCGGCGAGATGCTGGACCTGGTGGCCGCCTACTCGGCCAATCCGTTGGACCCGAAGTGGCTGATGGACACCCTGGGCCTGACCGAGGCGGCCCGCACCACCTACCGGCGGTTGTCCGGCGGTCAGCAGCAGCGCCTGGCGCTGGCCTGCGCCATCGTCGGCAGGCCCGAGCTGGTGTTTCTCGACGAGCCCACCGCAGGCATGGACGCACACGCCCGGATCGTCGTGTGGGAGCTCATCGACGCGCTGCGCCGCGACGGCGTGACCGTGGTGCTGACCACCCACCAACTGACCGAGGCCGAAGAACTGGCCGACCGGATCGTCATCATCGACCACGGTTCAGCGGTCGCCGCAGGCACCCCGGCCGACCTGATGCACAGCGGCGCCGAGAACCAACTGCGCTTCACCGCACCGCCGAAACTTGAGCTCTCGCTGCTGAAATCGGCGTTGCCCGAGGACTACCGAGTAACCGAGGCAGCCGCCGGCGAGTACCTGGTCGAGGGCCATATCGATCCGCAGGTGTTGGCCACGGTCACCGCCTGGTGTGCGCGGGTCGGGGTATTGGCCACTGATATGCGCGTCGAGCAGCGCAGCCTCGAGGACGTGTTCCTGGAACTGACCGGACGGGAGCTGCGATCGTGACCATCCAGCGAGTAGCGCAGGCGGATCGTGCATGAGTACTGAGACCAACCGGTTCGCCACCGGCACTTTTTCACCCGATCCACGGCCGGCCGCGGTACCCAAGATGCTGGCCGCGCAATACGGCCTTGAACTGAAGTTGCTGCTGCGCAACGGCGAGCAGTTGCTGCTGACCATGTTCATCCCGATCACGCTGTTGGTCGGCATGACGTTGTTGCCGCTGGGCACTTTCGGCGACAACCACGCCACGACGCGGGCGGCCACCTTCACCCCGCCGATCATGGCGCTGGCGGTGATCTCCACCGCGTTCACCGGGCAGGCCATCGCAGTGGCCTTCGATCGGCGCTACGGCGCGCTCAAACGGCTCGGCGCCACCGCACTGCCGGTGTGGGGCATCATCGCCGGCAAGGCACTCGCCGTGGTCACCACGGTCTTCCTGCAGTCAATCCTGTTGGGCGGCATCGGTTTTGCTCTCGGTTGGCGGCCGGAGATCGGCGGACTGGCGCTCGGCGCCGTGGTCATCGCGCTGGGCACCGCCGCGTTCGCCGCGCTGGGTCTGTTGCTGGGCGGCACCTTGAAGGCCGAGATCGTGCTGGCGCTGGCCAACCTGCTTTGGTTCGTGTTCGCCGCTCTTGGCGCATTGACCATCGAGCATCACCTAGTGCCGTCGGCGCTGCGCTGGGTGGCGCGGTTGACACCGTCGGGTGCGCTGACGGAGGCACTGACCCAGGCGATGACGATGTCGTTGGACTGGTTCGGCGTGGCCGTATTGGCCGCCTGGGGCGTGCTCACTGCGCTCGGTGCGATGCGCTGGTTCCGGTTCAGCTGACGTCTCGAACCGGCCCTACTACAACGTGTAGTTAGCGCTGTTCTACGATCGGGCGATGGCCGACGGGTTTTTTCAGCGGATCGTCGACACGTTGCCGATGCCGAGCCTGCGGGTCCAACGTCTGATCGCACTTGCCGTCATCCTCACCCAGGGCGGCATCTCCGTAACCGGCGCCATCGTCCGCGTCACGGCGTCCGGACTGGGCTGCCCGACCTGGCCGCAGTGCTTCCCCGGCAGTTTCGTCCCGGTTCCACATGCCGAAGTGCCGGTGGTCCACCAGGCCGTCGAGTTCACCAATCGGATGTTCACGTTCGGGGTGGTGCTGACCGCTGTACTCGCGGTACTGGCCGTCACCCGGGCGCGGCGCCGCCGCGAGGTGCTGGTGTACGCCTGGCTGATGCCTGCCTCGACTGTTGTGCAGGCCGTGATCGGCGGCGTCACCGTGCGCACCGGCCTGCTGTGGTGGACGGTGTCGATCCATCTGCTGGTGTCCATGGCGATGGTCTGGCTGTCAGTGTTGCTGTACGTGAAAATCGGTGAGCCAGACCAGGGTTCGTACCGCCACGTAGCGCCCGCGCCACTGCGCTGGTTCACGGCTCTCACCGCGCTGACGCTGTCCGCGGTACTGATCACCGGCACCCTGGTCACCGGCGCCGGGCCGCACGCGGGCGACAAGAGCGCTGCCGAACCGGTCAAGCGCCTGCAGCTGCAGATCACCGACCTGGTGCATCTGCACTCGTCGCTTGTGGTGGCCTATCTGAGCTTCGTCATCGGGCTGGCTTTTGCGCTGTTCGCGGTGCGGGCACCCGGTGCCGTGCGGCTACGGCTCGGAGTGCTGGCCGCCCTGGTCTGCGCCCAGGGTGCGGTCGGAGCCGTCCAGTTCTACACCGGCGTGCCAGCGGTCCTGGTCGCCATCCACGTCGCCGGAGCCGCCGCCTGTACTGCAGCCACGGCAGCGCTATGGGCTTCGATGCGAGAACGGTCCGAGGCCGAGCCGGTCCAGGGCTGACTGCACGCCGAGCGCGAACTGCCGCTGCGCCACAACACGTTCGGCGTCGCCCAGTTGACGCCAACCCAGCCCCGGCTCAACCAGTTCCAGTTCCAACAGTCGCGGATCGTGACGGTCCCCGATGACGTCCACCCGGGCGTACAGGAACTCCGACTCGTCGATTCCGAGGTGTGCGGCCGCGGCGGCCAGCGCCGCGTATCCGACGTCCCACAATTCGAAATCCGGTTCGGCAGGCTGCAATTGCTCGGCGGCAAAGGTTCCGGACTCGTCCAGCTCGGGTGTTGCGCCGGGCGGCGGCAGCATGGGCTCCTTGGTGAATGCGTGCGACTGTTTGCCGGACAGGAAGACCAACGCTTTCTCCCCCGCCTCGATCCGCGCGTCATACGGCTGAATCAGCGCGGTACGACCGGCCGCTTGCAACGCCGCAGCGTGGGCCCGGGCCGCCTCTGCATGGGTGAATCGTTGGGCGCCAAGCGAACCCGCGCCGACTGCGGGCTTGACCACCACCTCACCGGCCGGCACCACCACCTGAGTCCCCGGAGCGAAGAAACTGCTCGGCACGATCGGCACACCGGCAGCCGCCAGATCGGCCAGATACCGCTTGTCGGAGTTCCACGCGACCACGTTCGGCGCATTCAGCAGGTTCCGCACCTTGGTGGTCCAGGCCAGGAACTCGTCGTGACGCTCGGTGTAGTCCCAGGTGGCCCGCAAAATAACCAGGTCCGCATCCAAGGTCCCCGGGTCGTCCCACGACATCCAGCGGGCGTGCAGACCGCGGTCACGCAATGCGGCGACCAGTCCCGCATCGTCACCGTCGCCGTCGACCAAAGCTCGGCAACCTGCGAAAACGATACGGGGATGGCGGATGTCGGGCCGGGCGAGTTTCACATTGGAATGATAGGCGGCATGTACGCCATCGAAATCGCCGAAACCGGCGGCCCCGAAGTCCTGTCCTTCGTCGACCGACCGCAGCCGACCCCAGGTCCAGGAGAGGTTCTGATCAAGGCAGAGGCGATCGGCGTCAATTTCATCGACACCTACTTTCGTGCCGGGCTGTACCAGCGGCAGGTTCCCTTCATCCCCGGCCAGGAGGTCTGCGGCACCATCACCGCGGTCGGCGACGACGTCGCAGCGCTGGCCGTCGGTGACCGGGTCGTCACTGCCGCAGCCGACGGTGGTTACGCCGAATACTGTGTGGCGCCTGCCGATTTCGTTGCTTACGTGCCCGACGGCGTGGCTGCCGACGTTGCCGCCTCAGCCCTGCTGAAGGGGATGACTGCGCACTATCTGATCAAGTCGGTGTACCCGGTACAGGAAGGCGACACCGTGTTGCTGCACGCCGGCGCCGGCGGCGTCGGGCTGATCCTGACCCAATGGGCCACCAGCATGGCTGTACGGGTCATCACGACCGTCTCCACCGACGGCAAGGCAGAACTGTCCCGGCAGGCCGGCGCGGTCGAGGTTCTGGACTATCCCGACGACCCAGCCGAGTTCGCCGCCAAGGTCCGCGAACTGACCGACGGCAACGGGGTCGCCGCGGTGTACGACGGCGTGGGCGCATCGACTTTCGACGCCAGCCTGGCCAGCCTCGCAGTGCGCGGCACCCTGGCGCTGTTCGGTGCGTCCAGTGGGCCGGTGCCGGCGTTCGACCCGCAGCGGCTCAATGCCGCGGGCTCGGTGTTCCTGACGCGTCCGACGCTGGCGCACTACACCCGCAATGCCGACGAATTCTCGTGGCGAGCAGGCGAACTGCTCGCAGCAATCGCCGACGGCACCATCAGCGTGACGGTGAGCCAGCACTACCCACTGGCTGATGCGGCACGCGCACATACCGACCTCGAGGGCCGGCGGACCATCGGCTCGGTGGTGCTGGTGCCCTGATCGGAGCCCGCCCAGGTTGACGAAATGGTCGTTGCCAGGTGGCTGGCAACGACCATTTTGTTGGCCTGAGAAGGCACTTGAGGAAGGTTCAGTGACCGAGGAGCAACGGCAGGTTCAGCGCCGAGTCGACGGCCAG
The DNA here is from genome assembly GCF_029892685.1 of Mycobacterium sp. OTB74. Lineage (GTDB taxonomy): Bacteria > Actinomycetota > Actinomycetes > Mycobacteriales > Mycobacteriaceae > Mycobacterium. The sequence goes on from NZ_JARXVD010000004.1 coordinate 296,279, forward strand.
CGCACAGAAAACCACGGCCAGGTAGTTGTTGGACTGCAGGAACAGACGCAGCGGCTTCACCGGCTCACCGCGTTTCACCCCGGAGTACAACTGGTGCGCCATGACCAGGAACCACACACCCGCCACCAGCGCGACCGCCGCGTACAGCCAGCCGGTGGCCAGCGCCAACGCCAGCGTGGTCAGCACGGTCAGCCAGGTGTAGATCAGAATCTGCCTGGTGACCTCGCGCTCGGTGGCCACCGCGGGCAGCATCGGAACCCCGGCCGCCTGGTAGTCCTCCTTGTAGCGCATGGCCAGGGCCCAGGTGTGCGGTGGCGTCCAGAAGAAAATGACGAGGAACATCACCAGCGCGGGCCACTGGATGGTGCCGGTCACCGCCGACCAACCGATCATCACCGGCATGCAGCCGGCGGCCCCGCCCCACACCACGTTCTGCGACGTGCGGCGCTTGAGCAGCAAGGTGTATACGAACACGTAGAAGGCGATGGTCGCCAGCCCCAGCAACCCTGACAGCAGGTTTGACGTGCGCCACAACCAGAGGAATGAGGCAACCGTCAGCACCAGGCCGAAGATCAGCGCATGTCGGGTTGGCACCGTCGCCCGGGCCAACGGTCGACGGGCGGTACGCTTCATCACCTTGTCGATGTCGGCGTCGGCGACACAGTTCAAGGTGTTGGCGCCGGCAGCCGCCAGCATGCCGCCGACCAGAGTGTTCAGGATCAGGAGCGGGTCGACCGAGCCGCGGTGCGCCAACAACATCGCCGGAATGGCGGTGACCAGCAGCAACTCGATAACCCGCGGCTTGGTCAGCGCAATGTAGGCAAGAACGGTGTCGCGAACGCGGTGCGGTGCCTCGGCACCGGAATCAGCGGGCCCAGAGCCGGCAATCTCGTTGCCGTGCGCCCCGTGGACCGAACGGCGCTCGCGAATGCTCACGCAGATATCTCCTCGGGTGTCGCGGCAGCACAGGGCTTCTACTACAGACGATGGTAGACGGCGTACCTGTGTGCCCGGTACCGCAGGGTCGATTCAGGTGAACGGCAACCCAACACGACCAGCGGTTAGCCGAGCGGCCTGCGTCATCCAAGACCGGCACATTAGGGTAGAGATGCAGCTCGCTTGTTCTTGCCGAGCCTGAGACGTCCCTCAACTTGGAGTGCGCCTGTGACCACTGTCGAAGAGATTTCCGAACTCACCCGCCCCAATCACCCGGATGACTGGACCGAGCTGGACTCGGCCGCCGTCGACACCGTTCGCGTGCTGGCCGCGGATGCAGTTCAGAAGGTGGGCAACGGCCACCCCGGCACGGCCATGAGCCTGGCTCCGCTGGCTTACACGCTGTTCCAGCGTCAGATGCGCCACGATCCGTCGGATACCCACTGGATCGGCCGCGACCGGTTCGTGCTGTCCTGCGGGCACTCCAGCCTCACCTTGTACCTGCAGCTGTACCTGGGCGGTTTCGGTCTCGAACTGGCCGACATCGAGGCGTTGCGCACCTGGGGTTCGCTGACGCCGGGCCACCCCGAGTACGGCCACACCACGGGCGTCGAGATCACCACCGGTCCGCTGGGCCAGGGCCTGGCGTCCTCGGTCGGCATGGCGATGGCCGCCCGCTACGAGCGCGGTCTGTTCGATCCGGATGCCGCGCCGGGCACCAGCCCGTTCGACCATTACATCTATGTGATCGCCTCCGACGGTGACATGGAAGAGGGCGTCACCAGTGAGGCCTCCTCGTTGGCTGGCACTCAGCAGCTCGGAAACCTGATTGTGTTGTGGGACAACAACAAAATCTCCATCGAGCACGACACCAACATCGCACTGACCGAAGACACCTGCGCCCGCTACCGCGCGTACGGCTGGCACGTCCAGGAAGTCGAGGGCGGCGAGAACGTCGTCGCCATCGAGGAGGCGCTCGAGGCCGCGCGCAAGGTGATCGACAAGCCGTCGTTCATCTCTGTGCGCACCATCATCGGCTACCCCGCCCCCACCAAGATGAACACCGGCGGCGTGCACGGCTCGGCGCTGGGCGCTGACGAGGTGGCTGCCACCAAGAAGGTGCTCGGCTTCGACCCCGACAAGAGCTTCGACGTTCGCGACGACGTGATCTCCCATACCCGCGAGCTGGTCGGCCGCGGCAAGAAGGCACACGACGAGTGGCAGATCACCTTCGAAGCCTGGGCCGCCAAGGAACCCGAGCGCAAGAAGCTGCTGGACCGGTTGCACGCCGGCGAACTGCCAGAGGGCTGGGATGCCGACCTGACCCATTGGGAGCCGGGCAGCAAGGCCGTGGCGACCCGCGCCGCGTTCGGCAAGGTGCTCAACGACGTCGCGGGCAAGCTGCCCGAATTGTGGGGTGGCTCAGCCGATCTGGCGGGCAGCAACAACACCACCATCAACGGGGTCAAGTCGTTCGGCCCGCCGTCGATCTCGACCGAGGACTACACCGCCGACTGGTATGGCCGGGTGCTGCACTTCGGTATCCGCGAGCACGCCATGGGTTCGATCCTGTCCGGTATCGTGCTGCACGGGCCAACCCGTCCGTTCGGTGGCACCTTCCTGCAGTTCGCCGACTACATGCGCCCGGCCGTTCGGCTGGCCGCGCTGATGAACATCGACCCGATCTACATCTGGACCCACGACTCGATCGGTCTGGGCGAGGACGGCCCGACCCATCAGCCCATCGAGCACCTGGCGGCCCTGCGCGCCATCCCGAACCTGTCGGTGGTGCGTCCAGCCGATCCGAACGAGACCGCCTACACCTGGCGCACCATCCTGGCGCGCACTCACGGCAACAACCCGACCGGATTCATCTTGACCCGCCAGGGTGTTCCGGTGCTGGAAGGCACCGACGCTGAGGGCGCCGCCAAGGGTGGCTATGTGCTCGGCGGCGGCAACCCGGCCGACGACGCCGACGTCATCATCATCGCCACCGGCTCCGAGGTGCAGCTGGCTGTCGCAGCGCAGAAACTGTTGGCAGACAAGGACATCGTGGCCTACGTGGTCTCGATGCCCTGCCTGGAATGGTTCGAGGCACAGCCCAGGGAGTACCGGGACTCGGTGCTGCCGCCTGATGTGTCTGCCCGAGTTGCGGTCGAGGCCGGTATCGCCCAGCCTTGGCACAAGCTGGTCGGCGACACCGGCGAGATCGTCTCGATCGAGCACTATGGCGCTTCGGCCGACGACAAGACGCTGTTCCGCGAGTTCGGCTTCACACCGGAGGCCGTCGTGGCCGCCGCGGAACGATCTTTGGACAACTAACCGACACTGAAGACCAATCACCGAGTCGAAGAAGGTAATTCAGATGACGCAGAACCCGAACCTGGCAGCGCTGAGTGCCGCTGGCGTATCCGTGTGGCTCGACGACCTGTCGCGGGAGCGGCTGCAGACCGGAAACCTGCAGCAGCTCATCGACACTCGCAGCATCGTGGGCATCACCACCAACCCGTCGATCTTCCAGGCCGCCCTGACCTCGGGTACCGCCTACGACGAGCAGGTGCGTGAGCTGGCCTCGCGCGGCGCCGACGTCGATGCCACCATCCGCACCGTCACCACCGACGACGTCCGCAACGCCTGCGACGTGCTGGCCAAGGCCTACGAAGCCTCCGGCGGCGTCGACGGCCGAGTTTCGATCGAGGTGGACCCGCGGCTGGCCCACGACACCGACAAGACCATCCTGCAGGCCATCGAGCTGTGGAAGATCGTCGACCGGCCCAACCTGCTGATCAAGATCCCGGCGACGTTGGCCGGCCTGCCCGCGATCACCGCCGTGATCGCCGAGGGCATCTCGGTGAACGTGACGCTGATCTTCTCGGTGGAACGGCACCGCCAGGTCATGGACGCTTACCTGACCGGGCTGGAGAAGGCCCGCGAAGCTGGCCACGACCTGTCCAAAATCCATTCTGTCGCTTCGTTTTTCGTGTCCCGCGTGGACACCGAGATCGATGCCCGGCTGGAGAAGCTCGGCGGTTCGGCGCTCGGCCTACGGGGCAAGGCCGGTGTCGCGAATGCCCGACTGGCCTACGCGGCGTACGAGCAGGTGTTCGGCGGTGCACAGTTCACGACGCTCAAGGGTGCCGGCGCGCGAGTGCAGCGTCCGCTCTGGGCGTCGACCGGGGTGAAGAATCCGGATTACCCGGACACCCTGTACGTCACCGAATTGGTTGCCCCCCACACGGTGAACACCATGCCGGAGAAGACCTTGGAGGCAGTCGCCGACCACGGACAGATCACCGGCGACACCGTCTCCGGAACTGCCGCCGCAGCGCAGGCCGTGTTTGAAGAGCTGACGGCCGTCGGCATCGACCTTGACGACGTGTTCAACCTCCTCGAAGTCGAGGGCGTGGACAAGTTCGAGAAGTCCTGGGGCGAGCTGGTTGAGGCTGTGCAGGGTCAACTCGACGCCGCGAAGTAATCCGCGCCCGCGATGGGCGCTGGTACGGCGAGCATAGGGGTGAGATGAGCGGAGGGGCGAGATGAGCGACTGCAACGTCAGGCCGGCCGACTGGGTTAACCCATTGCGGGACAAGCGCGACAAGCGGATGGCGCGCATCGCCGGTCCATGCGCAGTCGTCATCTTCGGGGTCACCGGCGACCTGGCCCGCAAGAAGCTGATGCCGGCGATCTACGACCTCGCCAATCGTGGCCTGCTGCCGCCGTCGTTCTCGCTCATCGGCTTCGCCCGCCGCGACTGGGTCGACCAGGATTTCAGCCAGGTGGTGCACGACTCCGTTCAGAAGCACGCGCGAACGCCGTTCCGGCAGGAGGTATGGGACCGCCTCGCTGAGGGGTTTCGTTTCGTCCAAGGCACATTCGACGACGAATCCTCATTCGAGCGGCTCCGCGACACCCTGCACAAGCTGGACGAAGAGCGCGGCACCGGCGGTAATCACGCCTTCTACCTGTCGATTCCGCCGAACGCCTTCCCGCAGGTGTGCGAGCAGCTGTCCAAATCCGGGCTGGCCGACAAGCCCGAAGGCTGCTGGAGTCGAGTGGTCATCGAGAAGCCGTTCGGCCACGACCTGGCCAGCGCCGAGGAACTCAACCACGTCGTCAACAGCGTGTTCCCGGAGTCGTCGGTCTTCCGCATCGACCACTATCTGGGCAAGGAGACCGTCCAGAACATCCTGGCGCTGCGATTCGCCAATGAGCTGTTCGAGCCGGTGTGGAATGCGCATTACGTCGATCACGTGCAGATCACCATGGCCGAGGACATCGGATTGGGCGGGCGCGCAGGCTATTACGACGGCATCGGGGCGGCTCGCGACGTCATCCAGAACCACCTGCTGCAACTGTTGGCATTGACCGCAATGGAAGAACCTGTCAGCTTCCAACCGCATGAACTGCAGACCGAAAAGATCAAGGTGCTCTCGGCGACGCGACTGGCCGAACCTTTGGACCAGACGGCATCCCGCGGCCAATACGCTTCGGGCTGGCAGGGCGGCGAAAAGGTGGTCGGGCTGCTAGACGAGGAAGGCTTCTCCAAGACATCGACCACCGAGACGTTCGCCGCCATCACGCTGGACGTGGACACCCGGCGGTGGGCGGGTGTGCCGTTCTACCTGCGCACCGGAAAACGCTTGGGCCGCAGGGTGACTGAGATCGCATTGGTGTTCAAACGCGCACCCCATCTGCCGTTCGACACCACCATGACCGAGGAACTGGGCAAGAACGCACTGGTGATCCGGGTGCAACCGGATGAGGGCATCACGCTGAGGTTCGGTTCGAAGGTGCCCGGCAATACCATGGAGGTCCGCGACGTCAGCATGGACTTCTCCTACGGGTCGGCGTTCGCCGAGGACTCCCCCGAGGCCTATGAACGACTGATACTGGACGTCCTGCTCGGTGAGCCGTCACTGTTCCCGGTCAACGCCGAGGTCGAGCTGGCCTGGAAGGTTCTCGATCCGGTGCTGGATTTCTGGGCTGCCGAGGACAAGGCCGGCGGTAGACCCGACTCCTACGACTCCGGTGGCTGGGGTCCTGATTCGGCGTTCGAGATGCTGCGGCGCTCTGGCCGCGAATGGAGGCGGCCCTAATGATCCGCGAAGGCGACGACGAGTGAGCATCGCAGCGAGGTACGAGCGAGGAGCGCAACGAGAAGGAGCCGAGCCATGATCGTCGATCTTCCCGACACCAGCACAGACGTAATCAACAAGAAGATCGTGGCGCTGCGCGAAGAGGGCGGCGCCATCACCCTGGGCCGGGTGCTGACCCTGGTGGTTGCGCCGGCTACCGAGGCCATGCTCGAAGAGTCGATCGAGGCGGCCAACGCGGCCAGCCGCGAGCATCCGTGTCGGGTGATCGTGGTGATCCCCGGTGATCGGTTGGCTTCCACCGCTCGACTCGATGCTCAACTCCGGGTCGGCCGGGATGCAGGAGCCAATGAAGTTGTAGTGCTTCGCCTTTCGGGTCCCCTGGCAGGGCATGCCAGCAGCGTGGTGATGCCGTTCCTGTTGCCGGACACCCCGGTGGTCACTTTCTGGCCCGATATCGCGCCGGAATGCCCGGCGGAAGATCCATTGGGCAAGTTGGCAATTCGCCGGATCACCGACGCCACCAACGGCGAGGACCCCTTGGCCTCTATCAAGGGTCGGTTGGCCGGGTACACCGCCGGCGACACCGATCTGGCGTGGAGTCGGGTCACCTACTGGCGGGCACTGCTGGCCTCGGCGGTCGACCAAGCGCCGTATGAGCCGATTCTGTCCGCGGTGGTGTCCGGCCTGAAAGACGAACCGGCACTGGACATCCTGGCGGGCTGGCTGGCCAGCTGCATCGACGGCCCGGTGACCCGCGCGGTCGGCGAACTCAAGGTCGTCCTGACCCGACCCAGCGAGACCATCGCACTGAGCCGGCCCCAGACGGGCGTCACCGCCAAACTGGTCCGCACCGGCCGACCTGACGGCCGAATCCCGTTGGCGCGCCGCGAAGCTCGCGATTGCCTGGCCGAGGAAATGCGGCGCCTGGACGCCGACGACATCTACCACCGTGCTCTGCAGGGCCTGGACAGGGTTGTCTATGTCTGAGTTGATCATCGAAAAGCACGACGACGCCGACGCCCTGGTCGCAGCGACCGGAGACCATCTGGTGCAGGCCATTTCGGCCGCCATTGCGGCCCGCGGTGTCGCGTATATCGTGCTGACCGGCGGGGGCACCGGGATCAAGCTGCTCAAGCACGTCGGAGGGCATCCCGTCGACTGGGCCAAGGTGCACCTGTTCTGGGGCGATGATCGGTTTGTGCCGGCCGACGACGCTGACCGCAACATCAAGCAGGCCCGTGAGGCGTTGCTCGATTCGATCGACATCCCGGCGGCCAACGTGCATGCGATGGCGGCCAGCGACGGCGAGTTCGGCACCGACATCGTGGCCGCGGCTGCAGCCTATGAACGCGAGCTGGCCCAGGTGGCCGGAAACGGTTCGCCGACACCGGAATTCGACGTGCATCTGATGGGCATGGGCGGCGAAGGTCACATCAACTCGCTGTTCCCACACACCCCGGCGGTGCGCGAGACATCGCATTACGTTCTCGCGGTCACCGACTCCCCGAAGCCGCCGCCACAGCGCATCACGTTGACCCTGCCCGCGGTTCGCCGTGCCCGCCAGGTGTGGCTGGTTGTAGCTGGCTCCGAGAAGGCTGACGCGGTAGCCGCTGCCGTGGGTGGCGCGTCGGCGGAGGACATCCCGGCGGCCGGTGCGGTCGGCACCGAGGCAACCGTGTGGCTGGTGGATGCAGCAGCAGCGGCGAAGCTGTAATGTCCCCGCAACCGTCCGTGGCAACACCTAACGGTCACTCAGCTGCCTGGCCCAACCGGGTGGCCGGCCGTCATACTCGTTGGTATGGCTGACAAGGGGGACGGCTCGCCTCGTACCGGCGCGGGACGGCAGCGACTCAAGACCCTGACCCAGGCGGCACTTAATGCCGACATGACGGTCGGGCAGGTCGAGACCATCCTGGTCGACCTGTCCAACACTCTGGCCGATCTCGACCGGGCGACCGAGGCTTTGGAAGCCACGATGGCCCGATTCAACGACACCATCGACAAGATCGAGGTCCTTCCGCCCAAGATGCTCACGGTGGTTGAGCGAATGGAGTCGATCGTCGGACGAGTGGAAGTGATCGTCGGCGTGGCCGAGACGTTCGTTTCGCCGATCGCGGCTACAGAGAACGCAGTGCGCGGGATCCTCACCGCACTGCGCAGCCGCAGTTAGCGGCTCAGCGTACCGCCGAGCCGGCCGGTCGATTCCGGCCCACTGGCGCCCGGCCGCAGTACGCTCATGCGGTGGCGGAAACGCTGTACGCACCCTGCGGCGATCTGAGCCTGGCGTATCAGGTGTTCGGCGACGGGCCGGTCGAGCTTGTCTTCGTCGGGCCGATGGTCTTCCACGTCGAGTTGTTCTGGGCCATGCCCGAGTTCAAGGCCTTTTTCGATCAGCTCGCCACTTTTTGTCGCGTCGTCATGTTCGATAAGGCCGGGGTCGGTCTGTCGGACCCCATCCCGAAAGTTCGTTTGCTTGAAGAGCGAGCAGCCGAGATCGAGGCCGTTATGGACGCCGCCGGCTTCGGCAAGCCCGTCGTGTTCGGTATGAGCGAAGGCGGCCCACAGGCCATCGCGTTTGCGGCAAAGCGACCAGAGCGAACGCGAGCACTGATCCTCTACGGTTCTCTCGCATTCGCAGGGGGCGGGTGGGACGACTTGGACGGCGACCCGGGTGAACTGCGGGCGCGCGTCCTGGCCGAGCTGGGTGAGAACTACACGCCATCGACGAAGCAGTTGGCCCGGTTCCAAGAAATGGGCCGTGCTGCGCGCTCGGCGTGGGGCAGCGGCGCGACGGCGAAAGCTTTTTTCCCGTCGGTCCGGTCGATGCGCCAGCTCGCGATGGTCGAGCGCATGTGCGCCAGCCCGGGCATGTTGCGCGCAACGATGGAATCAAATTACCGGATCGACGTGCGGCCGCTTTTGCCGACGCTCTCCGCACCGACCCTGGTCATCCATGCCCGCGAGGACACCACACCGGTGCAGAACAGCCGCTACCTCGCTGACCATATTCCGGGGGCGCGGTACCTCGAGGTCGACGGCGCTGATCACGCACCCTGGTTCACCGAACCCCACAAGATCCTGACCAGCATCGAGGAGTTCCTCACCGGCAGCCGTGCCGCACCGCCGCGGTCGCACCGTGCGCTGCGTACCGTGCTGTTCACCGATATCGTCGCCTCGACCGAACACGCTGCAGCCATCGGCGACGAGCGGTGGCGCGCAGTGCTGCACCGCTTTGGTGAGATCACCGCCGACCTCACGCAACGGTTCGGCGGCACGGTGGTGCAACACACCGGCGACGGTCACCTCATGACGTTCGACGGCCCGACGCAGGCCATCCGCTGCGCCGAGGCATTACGCGCGGACGTCGAGACGCTGGGCGTCGAGATCCGTGCCGGCATACACACCGGCGAATGCGAACTGCTCGACAACGACATCGGGGGCATTGCAGTACACATCGCCGCGCGGATCTGCGGCCAAGCCGGCGGTCGGGAAATCCTGGTTTCCCGCACCGTGCGCGACCTGGTCGTCGGCTCGGGCACCGGCTTCGAGGACCGCGGCTGTGCCGAGCTGCGTGGCGTACCCGGTACATGGCAACTCTTGGCGGTGAATCGCCATGGCGCGCAGGCGGGATCGGCCGAGGCAGAGCTGGCATCAATGCCGACCCCCGACCGTCGGTCCTCGATGCGCCGCTCAGATCGCGCGGTCGAGGTGATCGTCAGGCGGACACCGTGGATCGTGCGCGGGATGGCCCGCCTCGCCCCGGTCACCGGCCGGAGATGAGCAAACAGCCAGTCCCACAACCTGATCGAGCACAGCGCGCAGGGCCACCCGTGCCGCTACCCGCTGTTGCGCAGCGCCGTCGCGAGGCCGCTCATGGTCAGCAGGATGCCGCGCTGCACCAGCTCGTCTTCGTCACCGGAGCGGTAGCGGCGCAACAACTCGACCTGCAGGTGGTTCAACGGTTCCAGGTACGGGAAGCGGTTGAACACCGATCGCGCCAACGCCGGGTTGTCGGCCAGCAGGTTGTCCTGCCCGGTGATGAGCGCGTGCATTCGGATGCTGCGGTCGTGTTCGGCGACGATCTTGTCGAACACCCTGTGCCGCAACGCTTCGTCGTCGACCAGTGAGGCGTACCGCGCTGCCAGACCCATGTCGGACTTGGCCAGCACCTGGGCCATGTTGGAAAGCACGGTGCGGAAGAACGGCCAGCGCGCATACAGGTCCTGCAGGGTCTGCAGACCGCCTGGGGTGCTATCGATGAACTCCTCGAACGCCGTCCCGGTCCCATACCAGCCGGGCAGCATGACCCGGGACTGGCTCCAGGCCAGCACCCACGGGATGGCCCGCAGATCGGAGATTGATGTGGTGGGCTTGCGCGACGTCGGGCGACTGCCGATGTTGAGCGCGCCGATCTCGCTGACCGGCGTCGACGCCTTGAAGTATTCGACGAATCCCGGTGTGTCATGGACCAAGTCGGCGTACGCGTGTTGTGCACGGGCAGCCAGGTCGTCGAGCACCTGGTACGCCGGGCCGGCCGCATCACCCAAGCCCTCGACATCCAGCAGCGTGGATTCCAGCGTTGCGGACAGCAGCGATTCCAGATTGCGCTGCGCCGCATGGGGTTCGGCGTACTTGGCGGCGATCACTTCGCCCTGCTCGGTGATCCGCAACGAACCCCGCACCGCGCCCGGCGGCTGGGCCAGGATCGCGTCGTAGCTGGGGCCGCCCCCGCGGCCGACGGTGCCACCGCGGCCATGGAACAGCCGCAAGCGGATACCGGTCTTGCGGGCCGATTCCACCAGATCCAGCTCGGCCCGGTACAGCGCCCAGTTCGCGGCCAGATAGCCACCATCTTTGTTGGAATCGGAGTAGCCCAGCATCACCTCCTGCTGTTCCCCGCGTGCGGTCACGATCGCCCGGTACAGCGGAATGTCAAGAGCCGCTTCAAGAATCGATGATCCACGCTGCAGATCGTCGATCGTCTCGAACAACGGCACGATGCCCACCGGGCTGTGCGGATCAGCCCCCGCGGCATCGAGCAGACCCACCTCCTTGAGCAGGATCGCCGCCTCCAGCATGTCCGACACCGACTGGCACATCGAGATGATGTAGTTGGGCACCGCCTGTGCTCCGTACACGTTCACCGCGTGCGCGGCAGCGGCGACGATGTCGAGTTCCTTGCGGGCGAGATCAGACAGCTGGGCGTCCGGGCCGACCAGAGGGCGCCGGGTGGACAGCTCCGCCACCAGAACCGATATCCGGGCGTCTTCGTCCAGGGACTGGTAGTCGTCGTGCACGCCGGCCCAGGCCAGCAGTTCGGCCACCACCTGCTCATGCACGTCGGAGTTCTGCCGCATATCCAGGCCACACAAGTGAAAACCGAAGACGTGCACCGATTCTCGCAGCATTGCCAGCCGGTCATCGGCCAGCACCGCACTGCCGTTGGCCCGCAACGAGCTGTCGATGGCGTTCAGGTCGGCCAGCAGCTCGGCCGGCGTCTGATAGCGCGGCAGAGCCAGATTCAGCTCATGCTCGGGTTGACGGTCCAGGATGTCGGCGGCAGTGGCGGTCAGCCGAGCCCGGATCACCCGCAACGCGCACCGGTAGGGCTCGTCGGCCGAGACCGGTTCGGTGCACTCCGCCGCCAACGCCTGCAGGTCAGGGCTGACGTGCACCAACCGCGCCGACATCGACAGCTCCTGTTCCAGCGCGGTCAGCTCGGCGAAATAGTGATCCAGCGCGGTGTAGGCGGCACTGCCGGTGGCCAGCCGCACCACCTCGGCGGTGACATTGGGGTTGCCGTCACGGTCGCCGCCGATCCACGAACCCGGCCGCAGCATCGGCTGCTCCAATAGGTCCGCACCAGGCCAGCGGGCCTGGAGGGCGGCGCGCACTTCTGCGTTGACCTGCGGGATGACCTCAAAGAACGCCGCCGGGTAGTACCGCAGACCGGTGGCGATCTCATCTTGAATCTTCAAGCGCGCCAAGCGGATCAACGCGGTCTGCCACAGCGTCAGGATGTGCCGCCGCAACTCGATCTCGATGCTGCGGTCATCGCGGGTGCACGTATACCCACGCATCCGCAGCCGCATCAATTCGGTGATCCGATTTTGGGTGTCGAACACGGTGCGGCGCCGCGTCTCTGTCGGGTGCGCGGTGATCACCGGGGCTACCAGGGCACCTCGCAGCGCGTCGGCAACGGTATCGGCATCGAGGTCGGCGGTGTCGAGCTTGAGGTAGGTGGCCGCCAGGCTGCTGTTCTGTGGCGGTTCACCGGCGGCGACGTGCACGGCTCGGCGGCGCTCCCGATGAATGTCCTCGGCCACGTTGGCAAGCAGCGCGAAGTGGGTGAATGCCCGGATCACCGGAATGGCCTGCCGAGCGTCGATACCGTCGAACAGAGCGGCCAACTCGGCGCGGTCGATCTCCGACCGGCGCACCCGGAACGATTCCACCCGGGCCCGCTCCACCAGCTCGAAAACAGCCTCTCCGTTCTGCTCTCGAACGGTGTCACCGAGGATCGCCCCGAGCAGCCGGATGTCCTCACGCATGGGTTCGGTGGCCTCTCGGCCTACCTGGGTCCGCAGCACCGAACCGATCGGAAGTAGTGCGGTATCTGGCCCCTCGGTAACGTCGGAAGCCTCGGAATCCCCTGCCATCAGTCCAGTATCGACGGCCTGACGCGGTGGCGCAGGGCGAAGGTCAGTGCGTCGGGGTGGGTACGACGATGGGCGTCGTGGTCAGCTGACGGTGGTGACCGGTGCCGGTGCGCCCGCCGGGACGATCGGCGTGGTCGACGTGCTCGACGAATCCTTCGCGGACGAGCCCCCACTGGACTGTGACTTGGTCGAGGCCGCCTGCTGCCCGTTCGGCATCACGATCGGCGTCGACGAGGATTCGTCGCCTCCACCCTTTCCGCCGCCCTTGCCGTTGTCGGAGTCCTCGCCGGCACTCGGTGGCCAGTCCACCGCGGTCGGTGGCCAGGCCTGCGGTGATGATCCGCCACCACCGGGAGGCGCACATCCCGCACCTGCGCCGAAATCACCCGCGGTCGTGCAGTCCGCATCCGCCAACGGTGCGCCAATCCAGGCGGCCACCGACCAGGCTCCGACCCCGACGGCCGCGAGCCAGCGGCGGCCTGTCATGGCGGGTTTCCGAAAGGTGCTCATAGTTGCAGGATGTCACCGTAGGCGTTGACGCTGTCGTCGTTCTTGTCGGTGTCGATGGTTACCGTCGAGAAGAATCTGATGGACACCGGCCCCCCGCACGCGTCAACCTTGACGTGCGCGTCGTGCACAGTGATGCCGCCGGTACGGCCCTTGAGTGACTTCTTCCCGAGCACCACGTTGGTGATGGTGCCGGGTAGCAGGTTCACCGAGACATTGCCTTCCAGGTCGGCGTAGGGGCCGATCGCACTGAAGAGGTTGCTGCTGTTGAAGCCCGGGTTGACACCGATCTCGGCGTCGCCGCCGACACTTGCTCCCTCACTCAGGTCGATCTGGCAACCGAGCTGCAGGCCCAGGATCAGCGTCCCGTTGTTGACGGCCGACGAACCACTGCCGCCGATGGTGGCCGCGGCCTTGCCGGTGACGAACCCTTCCCGGGTGAACGCGGTAGCTGCCATGTTCGGCACCGAGTTAATGGTCATCTGGGTGAGACCGACGCCAAGATGCCAGCCGTCTTCGGTGTTGGTGGACTGCGCAACATCGGCGACCGGCAGGGGCTCTGCCTTGGCCACGGGTCCGCCCACCCCGCCGGTCGCGCAGAGCAGAGCCATCGCACCGGCACGAACAAGTTTCAGCACACACACCTGCCTAACCGAAGCAATCGATTGACTGTGGTCGCGGCAACATCTCCCCCGAGCCCGCCAGCGATAATAGGTCCTGCCCCTGAGTGATTCCTGTTACGCCCAGTTGCCTCCGCATAAGCAAAACCGGCCCCGCCATTCAGGCGGAGCCGGTTTTGGCAACGTTGACGCGGTCAGGCGGCGTATTTGATCTGAAGGGCCATAGCGATGATCGAGACCACCCAGATGGCGACGATGAAATAGGTCAGCCGGTCGAGGTTCTTCTCCACCACGGTCGAACCCGAAAGGCTGGACTGCACACCGCCACCGAACAGCGTCGACAGGCCGCCACCCTTGGCCCGGTGAAGCAACACCAGCAACACAACCAACACACTGGTGACGATCAACGTGATCTGCAGGGCCAAAACCATGACTGACAGCCTACCGGTGCCGTGCGCGGATCAAGGCAGCGGCCCAATTTGCCGTCTACGGCAGCGGCCCACCTGCGGCGATCGCCGACAGTGTGGCGAACTGCTCGCCGTCCAGCGAGGCACCACCGACCAGAGCGCCGTCCACATCGGTCTGCGCCACGATCTCACCGACGTTCTTGGCGTTCACCGAGCCGCCGTAGAGCACCCGGACACCTGCTGCGATGTCGGCCGAAGCCAGCTCCGCCAGAGTGGCCCGGATAGCCGCACACACTTCTTGCGCGTCGGCGGCACTGGCCACCCGCCCGGTACCGATCGCCCACACCGGTTCGTAAGCGATCACCACCTGGCTGATCTGATCGGCGGACAACCCGGCCAGCGAGCCCTTGAGCTGCTCGACGTTGTAGGCGACGTGGTTGCCGGCCTCGCGGATGTCCAGACCCTCGCCGATGCAGACGATGGGGGTCAGCCCATGCTTGAGTGCCGCGGCGGCCTTGGCCGCCACCAGCTCATCGGACTCCGCGTGGTAGGTCCGCCGCTCCGAGTGACCAACCACTGCGAAGGTGCAGCCCAGCTTCGCCAGGAACGCACCGCTGATCTCACCGGTGTAAGCGCCTGACTCGTGCTGCGAAACGTCCTGCGCACCATAGGTGAGCTTCAGCTTGTCGCCGTCGACCAGGGTCTGCACGCTGCGCAGGTCGGTGAACGGCGGGATGACGGTGACGTCGACCTTGTCGAAGTACTTGTCCGGCAAGGCAAATGCGATCTTCTGCACCAGGGCGATGGCCTCGAAATGGTTGAGGTTCATCTTCCAGTTTCCCGCGATGAGCGGTTTACGCGACAAGTGAGCTCCTAGGTCTCGAGAACGGCGATGCCGGGAAGTTCTTTGCCCTCAAGGTATTCCAGTGAGGCGCCGCCACCGGTGGAGATGTGGGAGAAGCCGTCCTCGGGCAGTCCGAGCTGGCGCACCGCAGCAGCCGAGTCGCCCCCGCCGACGACGCTGAAGGCGCCCTTCGACGTAGCGGTGATGATGGCCTCGGCGACACCCTTGGTGCCCGCGGCGAACGACGGAAACTCGAACACGCCCATAGGACCATTCCAGAACACCGTCTTGGCGTTGCTCAGCAGCGCAGTGAAGCGACGGACCGACGCCGGGCCGACGTCCAGGCCCATCTTGCCCTCCGAAATCCGGTCCGCGGCAACGGTTTCCGGCTCTGCGTCTGCGGCGAACTTGTCCGCCACCACGATGTCCACGGGTAGATGGATGACGTCGCCGTAGTCCTCCAGGAGCTTGCGGCAGGTGTCGATCATCTCCTCCTGCAGCAGCGAGGTGCCTACCGAAACTCCTTGGGCAGCAAGGAAGGTGAAGCACATGCCGCCGCCGATGATCAGGCTGTCGGCCTTGGTGGCCAGGTTCTCGATGACCGCCAGTTTGTCGGAGACCTTCGACCCGCCGAGCACCACGGCGTACGGCCGATCGGTCGAACTGGTCAGCTGCTCAAGCACTTTGACCTCAGCGCCGACCAGCGTGCCGGCATAGTGCGGCAATAACGTCGCGACGTCATAGACCGAGGCCTGCTTACGATGCACCACGCCGAAACCGTCGGAGACGAATGCGCCCGGCGAACCATCGGCGCCCTCGACCAACGCGGCCAACTCGTGCGCCAGAGCCATCCGCTCGGCGTCATCCTTGCTGGTCTCGCGCGGGTCGAACCGAATGTTCTCCAGCAGCAACACATCTCCGTCGGTCAGGCCCTCGGCGCGAGCGAGCGCATCGGTGCCCACCACATCACCAGCCAGCTGCACGTGGCGGCCCAACTGCTCCCCCAACGCGGCGGCGACGGGTGCCAGCGAGAACTTGGGATCGGGACCGCCCTTGGGGCGGCCCAGATGCGCAGTGACGACCACCTTGGCACCCGCCTCGGCCAGCGCTTTGAGCGTGGGCGCCGAGGCGATGATCCGGCCGGGATCGGTGATATTGCCGTCATCGTCGAGCGGGATGTTGAGGTCGGAGCGCACCAATACGCCCCGACCTTCGACGCCTTCGCTCAGCAACTCATCAAGAGTCCTGATGCTCATAGATAATTCCTGTCGCTTGACGCTTACAGGGACTTGCCGACGAGCGCGATCAGGTCGGCGAGGCGGTTGGAGTAGCCCCACTCGTTGTCGTACCAGGAGACCACCTTGGCCTGGTCGTCGATGACCTTGGTCAGGCCGGAGTCGAAGATCGAGCTGTGCGGGTCGGTGACGATGTCGCTGGAGACGATCGGGGCGTCGTAGTACTTGAGGATGCCCTTCATCGGACCCTCGGCGGCGGCCTGCATCGCGGCGTTGATGTCCGCAGCAGAGGCTGCCTTGGCGAGCTCGACGGTCAGGTCGGTGGCCGAACCAGTGGGGATCGGCACCCGCAGCGCATAGCCGTCCAGCTTGCCCTTGAGCTCGGGCAGCACCAGGCCGATGGCTTTGGCGGCACCGGTGGAGGTCGGCACGATGTTGAGGGCGGCGGCGCGGGCGCGGCGCAGATCCTTGTGCGGGCCGTCCTGCAGGTTCTGGTCCTGGGTGTAGGCGTGGATGGTGGTCATCAAGCCCTTGACGATGCCGAACTCGTCGTTGAGCACCTTGGCCATGGGGCCGAGGCAGTTGGTGGTGCACGAGGCGTTGGAGATGATGTTCTGGGTGCCGTCGTACTTGTCGTCGTTGACGCCCATCACGATGGTGATGTCCTCGTCGCTGGCCGGCGCGGAGATGATGACCTTCTTGGCGCCGGCGTCCAGGTGGCCCTGCGCCTTGGCGCGGGCAGTGAAGATGCCGGTGGACTCGACGACGACGTCAACGCCCAGGTCACCCCACGGCAGGGCGGCGGGGCCTTCCTTGACCTCGAGTGCCTTGATCTTGTGGTCGCCGACGACGATGGTGTCGTCGCCCTCCAGGCTGACGTCGTAAGGCAGCCGGCCCAGGATCGAGTCGAACTTCAGCAGGTGCGCCAGCGAGGCGTTGTCGGTGAGATCGTTGACCGCCACGATCTCGAGATCGGTGTTCTTACCCTCCGCCTTCTGCGCGTCCAGGGCCCGGAAGAAGTTGCGGCCGATGCGGCCGAAGCCGTTGACGCCGATCCGAATCGTCACTGCTGTGCTCCTTAGCTAAATGGATGATGCCTTGACTTAGGTGATGCTGTGAAAACCGCTCGCGGCCCAGCCTAATGGTCTGCCTTACTGCGTATGCGTTCTGGTCAGCAAGGTCGGCCCGAACAGGAATTCCACCTATTCAGCCTCGGTAAGCGCAGTCGTTACCTACGCGGCCTCGGTGATCGCGGTCATCACCGGCGGCTCCTTGGTCAGACCGCGGGTCAGCACCAATAGGTAGATGACGCCGATGGTCAGCCAGCTCACGCCGAGAATCAGCGCCTTGGAGTCCAACTGAGTCAGCAGGTAGGCGTCGATCACCGCGCCGATGGCCGGCAGCAGCAGATACCGCGCACCATTGAGCCCTTGCCCGCGGTTCCGTAGGTAGTACGCGATGACCGCGATATTGACCAGGGTGAATCCGGTGAACGCGCCGAAGTTGATGAACGACGTCGATGTGGTGACATCGAGGAAGATCGCGCCCAGGCCGACGACGCCGCACAGGGCGATGTTGAAAACCGGGGTGTGGAAGCGTTCCGATACCCAGCCGAACACCCGCTCGGGCAGCACCCGGTCCCGGCCCATCGCGTACAGCAATCGGGCCACCGCGGCCTGCGCGGCCAGGCCCGAGGTGAACTGTCCGACGATCAGCCCCCAGAGGAACACCAAGCCAAAAAGTCTGCCGCCGATGGTCTTTGCGATATCGGCGGCCAGCGATTCGCTGTTGGCGAATACCCCGCCCGGCGAAACCAGCGTGACGAAATAGGTCACCACGATGAAGATCGCACCGCCGATCAACGCGACCAGGACAATCGCCCGCGGCACGGTGCGCTCCGCATTGTGCGTCTCTTCGGTGAGCGTGCTGATGGCGTCGAAACCCAGGAACGAATAGGCCGCGACAGCCGCGCCCGCTGCCAGCGGCCCGAAGCCGCCGCCGGTGAAGGGCACGGTCGACACCAGCGAATGTAACCCGTGGAGCAGGTAGGCGACGGACAACGCCACGAACAGCACCAGGATCAGCATCTGCACCGTCATCAAGACAAAATTGGTGCGGTCGGCCACCTTCAGACCCAGCACGTTCAGCGCCGAGGTGATCAGGATGAACGCAATGACCCACACCGCAATCGGCACGTTCGGGTACTCACCCTTGAGGTAGGCCGCACCGATCAGCCAGATGACCAGTGGCAGGAACAGGTAATCCAGCAGGATCGTCCAGCCCACCACGAAGCCCAGCCGCGAGTCGAGTGCCGAACGGACATAGGTGTAGGCCGACCCCGCGACCGGATAGCGTTTGGCCATCACGCCGTAACTCAGCGCGGTGAAGAACATGGCCGCCGTCGCCAACAGATATGAGCCGGCACTACCACCGCCGGACTTCTCGGCGATCACCCCGAAGATGCCGAGCACGATGATCGGGCACATGTAGGCCAGCCCGAACAGCACCAGCGAGCGCAGACCCAGCTGCTTGCGCAGCGTGCCGTGATGTTCGTGGTGCTGGCTACCCGCAGTATCTCCGGCACCCGCTGTATCTCCGGCAATGGTCATGACGTTCCTCTCGGTTGCCAGCTCGTGGGGTCGATCCGTCCTGCGTAGATGGGTAGGTCGATCAGCGGATCGTCGGGCGCCAACTGGGACCACATGCGGTTGCTGCCTTCGGTGCCGTGCTCACGCACCCTGGTCACGTCGTCCAGGTCCAGCACCACCGACAGCACGCCGGGCTCGGCGGTGGGCAGGTCGCCGAGCACCGTGCCCTCCGGATCACAGACGATCGATCCGCCGGTGCCCACTGGCCCCGCGGCGTTGACGCTGAGCATGAACACCTGATTGACGATCGCATTGGCCTGAGCCAGTACGCGTTCCTGCTTCCGGTCGGCCCCAATGGTCTTGACCACGTTGACCACGAACTCGGCACCCAGCCACGCCACGCTGCGGGTCGATTCGGGAAACCAGGCGTCGTAGCAGATCGACAGTCCGCCGCGGCCGACACCGGGCATGTCATAAACGATGAATTCATGTCCGGCAGACCAGGTTTCGAACGGCCGCCACGGGAACACCTTGCGGTAACTGGACACCAGCCGACCGGTCGGGTCGAACACCAACTGGGTGTTGTACACCCGGTTGTCATCGCCGAGTTCGGGCACCGAACCCGGGATCAACCACACGCCGAGCCGAGCCGCAACCTCTCCGAGTGCCCGCACCCGCGCCCCGTCCAGCGATTCGGCTGCCGCCCTCAGCCACTCATTGCTGTCCGGGGCCTGGTCGCAGTCACCACACAGATGGATCTCCGGGAACACCAGCAGATCGAGATCAGCTGACTCGCGCTTGATTTGGGCCGCCTGGGACTCGAGCTGACCAACCGGATCGGGACCTGTCGATGGCGGGAACTGCGCCAGCGCAACAGATAAAGTGCGGCCCACCTTCAGCAGATTAGACCGAATATCGCCGCGTCAGGCGTCGTCGAGCAGATCTGGTGTCACCGCAGATTCGGTGTCCGGGATGCCGTCCTGCTTGGCTTTCCGGTCCGCCATCGACAACAGCCTCCGAATACGGCCCGCCACAGCATCTTTCGTCATCGGCGGTTCGGCCAACCGGCCCAGTTCCTCCAGCGAGGCCTGCCGGTGTTCGACCCGAAGTCGGCCGGCCGTCGACAGGTGATCAGGCACGCTGTCGCCGAGGATCTCCAAGGCGCGCTCGACCCTGGCGGCCGCGGCCACCGCGGCTCGGGCCGACCGGCGCAGGTTTGCGTCGTCGAAGTTGGCCAGGCGGTTGGCCGTCGCGCGCACCTCGCGGCGCATCCGGCGTTCCTCCCAGTTGAGCCTGGTGTCCTGCGCACCCATCCGGGTCAGCAGCGCGCCGATGGCTTCGCCGTCGCGCACCACCACCCGGTCGCTGCCACGGACCTCGCGGGCCTTTGCGCTGACGCCCAGCCGCCGGGCCGCACCCACCAATGCGAGGGCCGCCTCCGGCCCTGGGCAGCTGACCTCAAGCGCCGAGGATCGGCCCGGCTCGGTCAGTGAGCCGTGTGCCAGGAATGCGCCACGCCAGGCGGCCTCGGCATCCCCGACGCTGCCGCCAACCACCTGGGCAGGCAAGCCGCGCACCGGGCGGCCACGCAGATCGAGCAGGCCGGTCTGCCGGGCCAACGCTTCGCCGTCCTGGGCGACCCGCACCACATAGCGCGTGCTCTTGCGGATACCACTGGCCGACAGCACGTGCACCACGGCGTTGTAGCCGTACAGATCGTGAATGTCCTTGCGCAGCCGACGGGCAATGCTGCCGAGGTCCACCTCGGCCTCTACGACAACGCGACCAGCGACAATGTGCAATCCGCCGGCGAACCGCAGCAGTGAGGCCACCTCGGCCCGGCGGGCGCTCACCGAATTGACGACGAGCCGGCTCAGCTCGTCTTTGACCTCGGACGTCATCGCCACGAATCGTCACCTCTTGATCCATCAGGGGCCGGCTGCCAGCGGTCACCGGCTGCCGACCGGGCGGCGGTGGGTAGCTGTGCAGTCTGAGCCGGTGCCGTTCCGTGAAGCCGCACCCGCTCCAGCGCAGCAGCCAGCCGTGCCGGGTCATGTAAAGGTGTACCAGGTCGCGACACCTCAGCGAACTCGACCTGCGCGTTCAGAATCGAGGCTGCCCGACGAAGCTGCTCGCGTTCACGCTCGCTGGGGACGCTTGCCGCATCGACGATGATGTCGTTGATGGTCAGCCCCGGAGCGTGCTGAGACAGCACGTGAACGTGCCGCTCGGCGGAGAATCCCGTGGTCTCCCCCGGCTCCGCCGCCAAATTCAGGACCAGCGCCCGCCGCGCCTCGGTGGCTTGCAGCGCAGCCAGTAGCTGCGGCACCAGAACGTGCGGGATCACACTGGAAAACCACGAACCCGGACCGAGCACCACCAGATCGGCCGACATGATCGCGTCGACGGCCTGCCGGGTTGCGGGCGGGTCGCCTGGCAACAGCCGCACCCGGCGCACCTTGCCGGGCGTCGTGGCCACCGCAACCTGGCCGCGGATCACCCGGCTCATCCGCGGGTCGGCCTCCAGCCCGGACACGTCGGCCTCGATCTGCAACGCGATGGGGCACATCGGCAGCACCCGGCCCTTGACGCCCAGAATGCGGCCGAGCTCATCGAGTGCCGCAACCGGATCAGCCAGTACCTCGTTCAGCCCGGCAAGCAGCAGATTGCCGATCGGGTGTCCCGTCAGTGCGCCGCTGCCGGAAAACCGGTGTTGGATGATGGTGGCCCACAGCTGACCGTGTGGACTGTCAGATGCCAACGCCGCCAACGCCATTCGCAAGTCGCCCGGTGGCACGATGTCCAACTCGCTGCGCAGCCGACCCGACGAGCCACCGTCATCGGCGACAGTCACCACGGCGGTGACGTGCGGGGTGAGCCGACGCGCAGCCGAGAGCGTGGCATACAGTCCGTGGCCGCCCCCGAGGGCGACGATGCGCGCCGGCGCATAAACCTCTTCGCGTGCGGGGATCATTCTCCTCCTCGCGTGCGGGTAATCATTCGCGCCCCAGATCCCGGTGCAACACACGAACCGTCAGTTGATCACCGCCCTGCAGGCGGGTGGCCAGAGCTTCGGCGATCGCCACGCTGCGGTGTTTGCCGCCGGTGCATCCGATGGCCACGGTCATGTAACGCTTTCCCTCCCTGCGATATCCGTCGATGACGACGTCCAACAGCCGATGGTAGGTGTCGATGAACTCCTCGGCACCGGGTTGTCCCAACACGTAGTCACGAACCGCAGGATGTTGCCCGGTGTGCGGCCGTAACTCATCGACCCAATGTGGGTTGGGCAGAAACCGTACATCCATCACGGTGTCGGCATCCATCGGCAAACCGTACTTGTAGCCGAAGGACTCCACGGTCACGTTGGTGCTTGCTACAGCGCCCTCGCCGAAGGCCCGCTCAATGCTGGCGCGCAAGACCGGCACCGGCAGGGTCGAGGTGTCGATGATCAGATCGGCGGTCGCGCGCACCGACGCCAGCAACGCCCGCTCGGCGGCGATTCCTTCAGCGAGAGTCTGATTGCCCTGCAGCGGATGGCTGCGACGGTTCTGCTCATAGCGACGGACCAGGATGTCGTCGGAGGCCTCCAGGAACAGCACCCGCGGCGTGACGTTTCGGGTGGCCAGTTCGCTGCGCACGAAGTCGAGGTCGCCGGTGAACCCGCGCGACCGCACGTCCATGACAACCGCCAACCGGGTGATGCGCGAACCGGCCGCCAGGCCTAGTTCGACCATCCGGGTGATCAGCTCCGGCGGCAGGTTGTCTGCCACGTACCAGCCCAGGTCCTCGAGCACCTTTGCTGCAGTTCCGCGGCCCGCCCCGGACAGCCCGGTCACCAGGACGACGTCGATGTCCCCCGCCACGCCGCCGGCGATCTGCTCGTCCTGTACGTCCTCGTTCATCCCCTGACCCGTCATTCCTCCACCCGATCATTGTCGATGTCGGGCTTGCGCGCCTCGGAATCGGCCTCGGAATCGGCCTCAGAACCGGCCACTGCATCAGTCACTACACCACCGGACTGCAGCGCCTCGACCACCGCGCGCGCCGTTGCCGCGCCGATTCCCGGAACTGCGGTGATCTCCTCGATGCCCGCCTCCTTGAGCCGGGCCACCGAACCGAAATGCGTGACCAGCGCCTTGCGACGATGCTCACCAAGGCCCGGGACGGTGTCGAGCACGGATGCCGTCATTCGCTTGGATCGCTTGCTGCGGTGGTAGCTGATAGCAAAGCGGTGGGCTTCGTCACGAACCCGCTGCAAGAGGTACAGCCCCTCGCTGTTGCGCGGCATGATCAATGGGTCCGGCTGCTCGGGTACCCATACTTCTTCGAGCCGCTTGGCCAACCCGATCACCGCGACATCGGTGACCCCCAGTTCGTCGAGCACGGCGGCCGCGGCATTGACCTGGGGTGCGCCGCCATCCACCACGTAGAGATTGGGCGGATACGCGAATCTTTTTGGCCTGCCTGGTGTTTCGACACCTGGCACCAGCATGTCGGATGCCGCGATGTCAGGGGCGGGGCCGGGGTTGTCGGCGACGTGGCGCGCGAAGCGCCGGCGGGTCACCTCGGCGATGGAGGCGACGTCGTCGGACCGGCCTTCGCCGGCGGCTTCCTTGATGGCGTAGTGCCGGTAATCCGATTTGCGCGGCAGCCCATCCTCGAACACCACCAGCGAGGCCACCACGTCGGTACCTTGCACATGGCTGATGTCCACACACTCGATCCGCAGCGGAGCGTCTTCCAGCTCCAGCGAATCCTGAATGCTTTGCAGTGCTTCAGATCTGGCGTTGAAGTCACCCGCCCGCTTGAGCTTGTGCTGGGCCAGCGCTTCCTGTGCATTGCGGTGCACCGTCTCGGCCAGAGTGCGTTTGTCCCCGCGCTGAGCCACCCGCAACTGCACCCGCGAACCTCGCAGACCCGACAACCAGTCGGCCAACTGGGCGGCGTTGTCGGGAAGGACGGGCACCAGGACTTCTTTGGGAACCGGGTTGCCCGCAGCGTCGGAGGCCGCACCGAGTTCGGCCTGGTCTCCGTAAAACTGCGTGAGGAACTGCTCCACCAGAAATTTCGGACCCAATTCACTTTCGTCTTCGGTCGCCGCCGCCGCGGCTCCAGGTTCACCGGACTTCTCGACAACCCAACCCCGCTGCCCGCGCACCCTGCCGCCACGGACGTGGAACACCTGAACTGCGGCTTCCAGTTCATCGTCGGCGAATGCCACGACGTCCGCGTCAGTGCCGTCACCCAGCACCACAGCCTGTTTCTCCAGCGCCCGCTTGAGCGCAGAGATGTTGTCCCGCAACCGCGCAGCCCGCTCGAACTCCAGTTGCTCGGCGGCCTCGTTCATCTGCTGTTCCATGTCCCGGGCCAGCCGATCGGTCTTGCCTGCCAGAAAATCGCAGAAGTCTTCGACGATCTTGCGATGTTCAGCGGCGCTCACCCTTCCGACGCACGGTGCCGAACATTTGTCGATGTAGCCCAGCAAGCAGGGACGGTCAATCTGGCTGTGCCGCTTGAATACTCCATTCGAGCAGGTGCGAGCGGGAAACACCCGGGTGAGCAGATCCAGCGTCTCGCGGATAGCCCAGGCGTGCGAATAAGGCCCGAAATACCGAACGCCCTTTCGCCGCGGACCACGGTAGACGAACAGCCGTGGGTACTCCTCATTCAAGGTGACAGCCAGCACCGGGTACGACTTGTCGTCGCGGTAGCGGATGTTGAATCGCGGATCGAATTCCTTGATCCAGTTGTATTCCAGTTGCAGCGCTTCGACTTCGGTGGTCACCACCGTCCACTCGACGCTGCCGGCGGTGGTCACCATCTGCCGGGTGCGCGGCGCAAGCGCAGACAGGTCGGCGAAGTAGGAGTTCAAGCGACTGCGCAGGCTCTTGGCCTTACCCACATAGATGACCCGGCCATGCGGATCGCGGAACCGGTATACGCCCGGTTCCACGGGTATCGTCCCCGGCGCGGGCCGGTACGTCGATGGATCGGGCACGGTTACAGGTTAGTTCGGTCGGCTGACAATGCCATGCACGACTTCGGCACCCGGCAGGTCGTCGATGACCGCACAGAACGCCGCGGCCTTGGCCACATAGTTGGTGAACAGGTCATAGCTCGCCGCACCGGGCGACAACAACACTGCGGTCAGGCCCGGCAGACCCGCCGCAATGCGCACCGCGTCCTGCAGGCTGGAAACCGGGTGGGTCCGTTCGGGGTGCGCTGCGGCGAAGCGACGCCCGATCTGCGTGCCATTGGATGGTCCCTGGATCAGGTGCACGTCACGGGCGCCGGACAGCAGGTAGTCATCGATCTGGTCATAGTCCAGCTGACGGTCCATGCCGCCGACGATCAGGGCGATGCGGTCCTCGGGTCGCATGGCCCGCAGCGCTGCGACTGCGCTCTCGCCGGTCGTGGCCAGCGTGTCGTCGATCCAGCGCACCGGCCCGGTGCGGCGCACGGTCTGCAGCCGATGCGGTAGTGCTTCGAATGTTTTTACTGCACTGTCGAATTCGTCATCGGTCACCGGTCGGCCGAGGATCTCCGCAGCAGCGACGGCCGCCAGTCCTCCATTTATCACGTTGTGCTCGTAAGCCATCACGTAATCACCGGTCTGCCGACACTGAATGTCGGCCGGATCGACCGTGCGGACCACCGGCGGCAGCGGAACGCCGAGCCGGCCCAGGGTGTCGAGCACCTCCGGCGTGGTGACCAGCACCTCGCCGCCCCGGGCGAAGATGTTCGCCTTCGCACTGTGATATCCGTCGATATCGCCGTGCCAGTCCAGGTGATCCTCGAACAGGTTGGTGATCACCGAGATTCGGGGGGACACGCTCACCAGAGCGCACTGCTGGCTGGACAACTCGGCGACAACGACGGCGTCCGGACCCGGCGTCAGGTCCGTCAGCGGGATACCGATGTTGCCCGCCACCGTCGTATCCAACCCCAGCCGGTGCAGCAGGTGGGTCAGGAACGACGCCGTGGTGCTCTTGCCCTTGGTTCCGGTGACCCCGATGGTCTGCGCACCGTACCGTCGCAGATACCAGTCGGCGACGCTGGACAGCGTCCGCCCGGACTCCCGCAAGTGGGCGAAAAACGGCTGATGCCAAGGGACTCCCGGGCTGATGAACACCACGTCGCAATGGTCCAGCCTGGTCAGGTGCTCGGCGCCACTCCACACGTGCAGGTTGGCGATGCCATCGGGCGCAGTCAGCGTGCCGCTGCCGGCATCGTCGACCGCCTCGATGCGTGCCGCACCCTCGGCTGCCGCGATACGGGCCATCGACTGCCCTTCTTTGCCGAAGCCCCAGATGCCGACGGCGGCACCGGAAAAGTCAGGCGGTGACGGAGTCATCGAGACCGTCCAGCGCGCGTGTGTAGCGCTCCGGCACATACTGAGTGGCCGGGCTGTCATCCCTTTCAGCCGCGACGTTCTCCAATTCGGTTCGGTCACTGCGGAATTCCTCGACCAGTGCCAGCCCTCGCCAACTGTCGTCGTCGAGAACGGCCAGCATCGATTCAGCGGCCTCGTAGTATTCGCCGACGCACTCGAACGGCTTGTGCACCCCGGTCCCCAGGATGTCCTCGAAGCCGGTACGATTTTCCATGTCTGCGAACAGGTTTCGTCCGAAGATGGCTTCCACTTCGGCGCGGCCCAGTCGGGGGGCCATGAGGACGAAGACGAACTGACACTTCGGACAGTGCCCGCACCAGGACGCACCGCGGCGTCCCTCGTCCAACGCGAACGGGCGGTTGCAGCTGATGAAGGCCCGGAAGTACTGGGGACTGGCGGCGAACCGGTCGGCGATCTGCGACTCGGACAACCCGCGCAGCAGCGAGAAGTACCGATTCGGGTTCAAGCCGTAGTGCGCCAACGTGTTCCGCAACAGGGTCTCATAGGTGATGCTCTTGGACCACTGATGGTTGATGTCGTGGCCCAGCCACTCGACGTTGCCGACGTTGGATGACCGCTCGTTGGACAGCACCACCGGCCCCAGGCCGTTGGCGTCGGCCACGATCAGTCCGATGATGCTGTTAATCGCGGTGACCGGAATATGCCCGTTGTACGCACCGGCAGCGTTGACCTCGATCAGCGCGCGGTCGATCGAGCGCATGACCCGCAAGTGCTCCAGTCCACTGATCTCGATGCACCGGTCGATCGGGTCGAACTTGTTGACATTGAACAACACCGGGCGCATGGACGAGAGCGCCTCGATGGTCACCACCGAGTCCTTACCGCCACCGACCGGCACCAGCGGCGGCGCTTCGCTGTCCCAGGTGTCGGCGCCGGCGATGGGGGCCGACGCTGTCTCCCCGGTGATATCCGGGGACAGCGCACCGGGAAGGTCATTGCGGTAGGCGAATTCGCCGAGCCCACCGGCGATCAGATGACGCAAGTAGTCACGCTCGAAAGCGTATGTCGGGAAGGCGATTTCGATGATCGCCGGGGCCGCTGCCTTGTAGTAGCTCAGCGCGCAGCTCAGGGTCAGCAGCCTCAACAGCCGGTCATCAGGTCGACCATGAGCCGGCGCCGGACCGAAGTCGATGGTCTCGGTGAAGCTGACGTCGTCGGCGGCGTCGGTGCCGCACATGGTGTAGCGCCCGCGGAACACCCCGTCGGTGACGTCGTACCCGTCGATGCGAAACGACCGATACGCCTGCGGGACAAAAGGTTTGGTCACTGCTGCTCCAGAAACGACGGGTGTGCGGAATCTACGGGCATGGCGCGCTCACCGATCTGCGCGACCGGATGCGTGCGGTACTGCGGGGAAATCCACCAGGCTCGATGCGCATCGGCCACCGGTAGCGAAGACCGCCGCACCACCACATCGGGCCGCAGCAGTCCACAGTTTTCGAGCTGATCGAGGACGGATACCGGTTCGGTGCCAGCGAGCCCGACGAGCGATTCGCCGGTGTCGACCACCAGCGCCCCGGCCAGCGGAGCTGTCACATCCGAGCCTGGCGGTATGCCGTCGATGCACTCCAGCTGCCGGAGCCGTCCGAGCAGATGGTCGACCGCCGCGAGGCTGGTGGTCCGGGCAGCCATCCGCAGCCAATACGGGTCAGTGCCGGCGGGTTTCGTCCAGCCGGAGTCCAGCAGGCCAACCCGCACCGGTTCGGCCGCCACCGGGAAGTCAGCGCTGCCAGACACCAGGAAGCGGCCCCCGTCGACGTCGATCAGGGTCACGGTGGCAGCGATTAACCGGCCGTCGAGCCGGTCACAGAGCACACCAGTGAATCGGGCCACCGCGTCACGCAAGTCACTCACCGACGGCAACGGCACGCCGAAGAAATCGGCGGGTTCCCGCAGAAACTCCCACATCGGGGTGACCTCGATGGTGTCCTTGCCGTAGATCGGGAACGTCAACGTCGGATAGCCGCCCAGGCGTGTGACAAGCTGGCTTGCGGTCAGCACCGCGCTATGGCGGTCGCGTAGCCCGTCACCCGCGTCGGCAGGCGCGATCGACACCACGTCCAGCGTCGGCGAGGGCATGCGAAAATCGGTCACTATCAGCAAATTCTATCGCATCCGACAAATGGGGAAGGTGCACGCGGCATGACCGGGACAGGGGTGATCCGGCTCACCGAATCCGATTGGCGGCTGTTCGCTGCGCTGCGATTGCGGGCACTGGCGGATTCTGTCGGCAATGAGGACGCCCAGTACCTGGGCGAGGTCGGGTTCACCGGGACTCAGTGGCGCCGCCGGTTGCGTGCTCACGCCCAGTTCGCATTCGTGGAGGGCGATGCCGGGGCGGACACCGGAGGCGACACGCGCACGGTACTCGGCCTGATCGCTGCCCAGCGACCCAATACCGAGTCGGTGTACCTGTATTCGCTCTGGACCGACCCCCTGGCGCGCGGCCGGGGCGTGGCCCGCACGCTGATGTCGGCTGCCATCGACTGGGCCCGGGATCAGGGGGCCAGCACGGTGACGCTGCGGGTCGACCAGGCCAATGACGCCGCCCGCGCGGTCTATGACGCGCTCGGGTTCACCGTGTCCGACCAGACGGCCACACCGGCAAACCCCGCTCCCGCAGGGGAAGTCATCATGTCGCTGAATGTGAGCTGAGGTCTGGCCGATATTGCGCGACGAGCTCACGCAGTCGGTCCATTGCATCGACGGCGCGTTCCTTGTCAACGGACTGGATCGCCATCGCCGGAACGTACTCGTAGTCGGGCAAATCGACCCGGGCCCAGCGAGCCCCCTGCGGGAACGACACGCCCGCCACATCGGGCCAGGCAATCAACTTGTCGCTCAAAACGTTCCGCACCGAGATACCGGCGGACCCGACCCGCAGCCGAGGCCTGGTGAACAGCAGAACAGCGCCGGCCAGGATGAAGCCCAGTACCGCCATGGCGATCTGGTCGGAGGTCTGGAAGATCACCCCGGTGGCCCGCAGTTTCAGCAGCGCCCCGACCGTGATGTGTACCGCGATGATGACCACAGCGGCCCCGTAGGCGAAGAATTTCACCCGGTACGGGCGAACCTGCAGATCCCACTCACCGGCCGGCTGAGTCATGCGCGCAATTGGTGCAGGGTCAGTGCTGTCGCCAAGGCAGCCGAAGCCGCCTGTGCGCCTTTGTCTTCCGATGATCCGGGCAGCCCGGCCCGATCGATGGCCTGATCCTCGGTGTTGACCGTCAGCACCCCGTTGGCCACCGGAGTCGACTCATCGAGCGAAACCCGGGTCAGCCCCTGGGTGACGGCGTCACACACGTAATCGAAATGCGGTGTGCCACCGCGGATCACCACGCCGAGCGCGACAACCGCGTCGTGATTCTTGGCCAATTCCTGTGCCACCACCGGGATCTCGATGGCGCCGAGCACTCGCACCACGGTCGGATTCGTGACACCGCATGCTGCGGCAACCTTTTTCGCACCGTCCAGCAGCGCGTCGCAGACCGTGGTGTGCCAGGTGCTGGCGACGATGGCGAGGCTCACCCCCGAGGCGTCCAGAACGGGCATATCCGGGACACCGACACCACTCACTGAGCGCTCCCCTTGCTGTCGCCTGCAGACGGCTGATGGCGCTCACCCAGCAGGTACACGCCTTCGTCGTAGTCATCCATGGTGACCGCCTCGGCGAAGTCATCCAGGCCGGTCAGATCGTGACCCATCCGGTCACGCTTGGTCATCAGATAGCGGATGTTATCGGCGTTGGCCCGCACCGGCAGTGGCACCCGCTCGATTATGTGCAGCCCGTATCCGTCCAGACCGACGCGCTTGGCCGGGTTGTTGGTCAGCAGCCGCATGGAGCGGATACCCAGGTCCACCAGAATCTGGGCGCCGATGCCGTAGTCCCGGGCGTCGGCCGGCAGCCCCAGTTTCAGGTTGGCGTCGACGGTGTCCTCACCGGCGTCCTGCAGCTGATACGCCTGCAGCTTGTGCAGCAGACCGATGCCGCGGCCCTCGTGACCGCGCATGTACAGCACCACGCCGCGACCCTCGTGGGCCACCATCGCCATGGCGGCGTCCAGCTGCGGACCGCAATCGCAGCGCCGCGAGCCGAACACGTCACCGGTCAGACACTCGGAGTGCACACGGACCAGCACGTCGTCGCCGTTGTTCTCGGAGATGTCGCCGCGGACCAGCGCGACGTGCTCGACGTCCTCGTAGATGCTGGTGTAGCCGACCGCGCGGAACTCACCGTGCCGGGTCGGGATGCGGGCATCGGCGACGCGTTCGATGTGCTTCTCGTGCTTGCGCCGCCACTCGATCAGGTCGGCGATGGAGATCAGCGCCAGGTCGTGGTCATCGGCGAAGACGCGCAGCTCGTCGGTCTGGGCCATGGAGCCCTCGTCCTTCTGGCTGACGATCTCGCAGATGGCGCCGGCCGGCCGCAGCCCGGCGAGGCGGGCCAGGTCCACGGCAGCCTCGGTGTGGCCGGGACGGCGCAGCACGCCACCATCCTTGGCGCGCAACGGAACCACGTGCCCCGGCTTGGTGAAGTCGTCGGCCACGGCGGCGGGGTTGGACAGCGCCTGCATGGTCTTGGCCCGGTCGGATGCCGAAATACCGGTTCCCACACCCTGTTTCGCGTCCACCGTGACGGTGTAGGCGGTGCCGTGCTTGTCCTGGTTCACCGCGTACATGGGCAGCAGCCCGAGCCGGTCGCAGATGGCGCCGTCCAGCGGAACACACAGGTAGCCGGAGGTGTAGCGGACCATGAAGGCCACCAACTCCGGGGTCGCCTTCTCGGCGGCGAAGATCAGATCGCCTTCATTCTCTCGGTCTTCGTCATCGATGACCACGACAGCCTTGCCCGCCGCGATATCGGCTATCGCCCGTTCGACGGAATCCAGCCTCGTCATCTCCACCACCCTTGCCACGGCCCGATGAGGACCTTGTTGATCACCTACCAGTATGAACCACCGGTACAGGTCGCTTAACTCCCGCCGGTCCGCTCAGCGGGCGGTGCTAGCGCTGCGACTGCGGCAGGCAGTGCTATCGCTGCGGATGCAGCAGCCGTTCGACGTACTTGGTGAGTACAGCTAAACAAACCCATATGCTACCTGGGAAGATGCAGCAGATTCAGCCACCCCAGCCGCACCCAATATGTGCGAGTGGGTAGCCGTCCTCTCCTCCCTAATCCTCTAGCGTGCTAACGTAATCGCTTGGAGGGCAATGACTTTGGAATGCCGGAGATGTGCATGGCGCAGACATGCACCCCTCACCAACACAGCCAGGAGACCCGGGCTGCCGCCTACCACATGTAGGCCGGCGTCCCGGACCGCGCTGAGCGAATGACAACAGCCCCGCGGGTTTGCCTGGCCCGCGCGCCGCCTCTGGGCGCGGATGTCGATGTGGACCCGCTGACGCTGGACCAGTGGAAAGCCGCACCAGACGGGCGGCGGGCGTGGTTGCATTCCAACGCACTCAAGGCCGCCAAGGAGCCGGTCCGGACGCGCCGGCTCAAGAAGGCCGCAAGGCTGCACGAGACGGCCGACGCCCTCGCAGCCGAGTAACGCGAGGAGCAGCCCGGTGCCGGCGAATGACGACCGCCCCTGCGAAAGCCGCCCCGGTCACCCGGGGCCGCTTCTGCACATCAACGACACACACAAGTCAAGGCTCGCACACCCGGCGGGCATGGGTCACGGGCGCGCAACCAGAAAGGAAACAGCCCATGACCTGGATGAAGATCAGCGATGACTTCTCCGACGGCTGCCGGGTGTTTAGCGATGCGGCATTCCGTATTCATGTCGCGGCACTAGTTTTCCGGTCTAGAGCGCCCTAGGCACCGGGTGATGGTAACCCGTCACAGTGTTGCGCATCGCACACCTTGGGGAAGTGATATCTGTCACACTAAAAACTCAACTTGCAGTTAGGACCGGCAAAGAGCTGGACCACAGAAAGAGGGAGATGGGTGATGAAAAGGTTGGCGACTGTTCTGTCGGTGGGTGCGGCGCTGCTGGTCGGTAGCTATGTCCCGAGCGCGCTGGCGGACCCCCCAACACCCGGTCAGTTTTGCAGCCAGGATTTAGAGGGCAAATCCAACACTGCCAAGGACGGCACCAAGCTCACATGCGTGACGGGCCAGGACGGCAAGGACCGCTGGAGCGCGGCAGGTGCACCAGGTGCGGCGGCGGCCGGTCAGTTTTGCAGCAAAGACTTAGAGGGCAAGACCGGCACCGCTAGTGACGGGACCAAGCTCACCTGCACGGCTGGCACAGATGGCAAGGACCGCTGGACCAAGAAATAGGCCAGCTCGCATCCCGCCCAGGAACGGGACCGCATGATCGTCGAGCTGGGCAGCGCGGCTGGACCCACGCCAAGATCGGCCGCCGCGTTTGGATGGCCGAGTCTGTGGTCCGGCGGGCGCTGGAGCGCATCCGCGACGGCGGCTTCGGGCAGGCGATGTTGCAGGCCTGGGCGGCACGTCATTTCGTAGCAAATGCACGCGCGACCCCCATGAAGGTGTCGCTAATGCTGACAAGGGCCGTCAGGTTGGCGGTGTCCATACCGGCCTCCCGCACGGTGGGGTAAAAACGTTGAATTACAACCCCTGCGCTACTGGCCGAGGCCGAAATTCGGTAGATATCCGCTGGTAGAAGGCTACTTTGCCGACAAGAGCCGCTCGACATATTTGGCGATGACATCCACCTCGAGATTGACGGTGGTGCCCACCGGGGCACGGCCCAGCGTCGTCAGCGACAGCGTGGTGGGAATCAAGGAGATTTCAAACCAATCCCCCTGTGCGTCGCGTCCTAGGCCGGAAACCGTCAGAGAGACACCGTCGACCGTGATCGAGCCCTTCTCCACCACGTAGCGTGCCAGCTGCTCCGGCAGCGCAATGCGCACCACCTCCCAGTTCTCGGAAGGAGTGCGGGCCAACACAGTTCCGACGCCATCGACGTGGCCCTGCACGATGTGTCCACCCAGGCGGCTGTTGATCGCCGCGGCACGCTCCAGGTTGACCCGGCCACCGACGTCGACGCCCGCCAGGCTCGACCGATTGAGTGTCTCGGCCATGACGTCGGCGGAGAATGCGCCGTCGGACAGCACCTCGACGACGGTCAGGCATACGCCGTTGACCGCGATCGAGTCGCCGTGTCCCGCATCGGCGGTGACCAGCGGTCCGCGGATGACGAACCGGGCGGCGTCGGCCAGTTGATCCTTGCTGACGATCTCGCCGAGCTCTTCGACAATGCCGGTGAACATGGGTCCAGCCTAGCTATCCCCCGTCGCTGCGCTCGCCCCCTGGAACATCCCCCGTCGCTGCGCTCGCCCCCAAAAGCTGCTTCTCACCGAAGTAGTGGGCCACCGGGTTGCCGTTGAAATTGCCAATTGGCCGGTAGCCCTCGGATTCGTAGAGCCGCTGGGCGTGCGGCTGGCGAACACCAGTGTCCAGCCGGGCCACCGTGTATCCGAGTCCCCTGGCCGCATCTTCCAAGGCGCGCAGCAGGATTCGGGCGAGACCTTGGCGCCGAGCCCCCGGCACGACGTACATCCGCTTGATCTCGCAGGACCCGTCGGGCAGTCGTTTCAGGCCACCGGCGCACACCGGGACACCAGAGCGGTACCCAACCAGGTAGACACCGTTCGGCGGGCCGAGTTGGGTCGGTCCAGCTTTGGGCATTTCTGGTGCATTGAGGTCCAAGCCGCCGCGGACGTCGGCATACAGGGCGGCCATCTCGGCTTCCATGGCTCCGACCAGTCCTGCTCCCTCGTCGGAGTCGATCGGAATCGCGCGAAATTCGAGTTCAGCCACCACGCCTGCCGTTCTACCCGCCCATCGCACAGACCAGCACGTCACGTACACCTATACGATGCAGGGCATGCAGACGCGCAAACGCTTCGCTGTCCTATTCTCTCTTTTCGCTGTGGTGCTCGCCGGCGTTCTCCTGGCTTCCGGTTGTTCGAAGTCAGAGGGCTCGCAGACCCCGCTGCCGGATGCCGCGGGGCTGCTCAAGCAGTCCGCTGACACCACCCGCGCTCAGCAGAGCGTGCACTTGGTGCTGACGGTCAACGGCAAGATTCCGTCGATGACGCTGTCCAGGCTCGCGGGCGACCTGACGCTGACCCCGGCGGTAGCCGCCAAGGGCGAGGCCGACCTGAGCTTTGCCGGCGCCCCCATCAAGGGCGCACCGTTCGTGGTCGTCGACGGCACCCTGTACGCCGCACTGAGCTCCGGCGGTCAGCCCATCGAGATCGGACCGGCCGCCGACGTGTATGACGTCTCGGCCATCCTGCGGCCTGAGACCGGGCTCTCGAACATCCTGTCCAACTTCTCGAACCCGAAGGCCGAGGGCCGCGAAACCATCAACGGGGTGTCGACGGTCAAGATCACCGGCACGGTCAGCGCCGACGCGGTCAACAAGATCGCCCCGCAGCTCAAGGCCAGCGCACCCCTGCCGGGTACCGCGTGGATCGAAGAAGGCGGCAACCACCAGCTTGAGCAGGCGCAGCTGGAAGTTACCCCGGGCAACAACATCCAGATGACCCTGACCGACTGGG
Source organism: Mycobacterium sp. OTB74 (assembly GCF_029892685.1). GTDB lineage: Bacteria > Actinomycetota > Actinomycetes > Mycobacteriales > Mycobacteriaceae > Mycobacterium. Next base: position 331,129 of record NZ_JARXVD010000004.1, read on the forward strand.
GTAAGCCGGTCACCGTCTCCAAGCCGTCCGAGTAATGCGGGCGACGTCCGACCGCTGGGTCGCGATAACGGCCGGCAGTCTGGCGGTCGTGCTCGGTGCCCTCGACACCTACGTCGTGGTCACGATCATGACCGACATGATGAAGGAGCCGCCTGACGGCGTCGGCATCCCGCTGAACAAGATTCAGCAGGTCACCCCGGTCGTCACCTGGTATCTGCTGGGCTACATCGCGGCCATGCCACTGTTAGGCCGGGCGTCGGACCGGTTCGGCCGCAAGCTGGTCCTGCAGGTCAGCCTGGCCGCGTTCGCGATCGGTTCGGTCGTGACGGCGTTGTCCGGCTCGTTTCCCGACCTGAACCAGCTGATCGAGCCGCTCAACCAGCTGATCATCGGCCGGGCCATCCAGGGAACCGCCAGCGGCGCCCTGCTGCCGGTGACGTTGGCGCTGGCGGCCGACCTCTGGTCGGCCCGCAACCGGGCCGGCGTGCTCGGCGGCGTCGGGGCAGCACAGGAGCTGGGCAGTGTGCTCGGTCCGCTGTACGGCGTCGGGGTGGTGTGGCTGCTGCACACCTGGCGCGATGTCTTCTGGATCAACGTGCCCCTGACGGTCGTGGCCATGCTGCTGATCCATATCAGCCTGCCGAAACACAGCGAGTCCGAATCCCCGCAACGCATCGACGTGACCGGCGGCGTGCTGCTGGCGGCGTCGCTGGGCTTGGCTACCTGGGGTCTGTACAACCCGAACCCAGACGGCAAGCAGGTGCTGCCGGAAAACGGCCCGCCGCTGCTGATCGCGGCAGTGATCGCCGCGGTCGCGTTCTTCGTCTGGGAGAAGATGGCCCGGACCCGGCTTATCGACCCGCAGGGGGTGCGGTTCCGGCCGTTCCTGGCCGGGCTCGGCTCGTCGCTGTGTGCGGGTGCGGCCTTGATGGTGACACTGGTCAACGTCGAGCTGTTCAGCCGGGGTGTGCTGGGCCTGGATCAGAACACGGCGGTCGGCAAGCTGGTGTGGTTCCTGGGCGCGCTTCCGGTCGGGGCACTGATCGGCGGCTGGATCGCCATCCGGATCGGTGACCGGATTGTCGCGGTCGCCGGTCTTGTAATTGCCGGCTTCGCGTATTGGCTTGTGTCGCACTGGCATATGGACGTCTTGACGGCCAGTCACAGCCTGGTAGCCATGAAGCTGCCCGTATTGCCGACCGATCTGATCATCGCCGGCTTCGGCCTCGGGTTGGTCATCGGGCCGCTGACTTCGGCGACACTGCGCGTGGTGCCGACCGCCCAGCACGGCATCGCCTCTGCGGCCGTGGTGGTCTCCCGGATGATCGGCATGCTGATCGGCATGGCTGCGCTGTCGGCGTGGGGCCTGTACAAGTTCAACCAGAACCTGGCCGCCATGCCCACCCACAAGCCCACCAGCTTGGCCGATGCGGCGGCGCAGCTCGAACGCAACGTGCGCACCGCCTACGCCATGCAGTACGCATCGATATTCCAGATCACCGCGATCATCTGCATCGTCGGTGCCGTGCTGGGCCTGCTGATCGCGGGCCGTAAAGAGCACGCCGAGGAACCCGATACCGCCACCGAGGCCGATCCCGTTCCGGTGACATAGCGGTGCGTTAGGCAGATATGGGTGTGGCCCCAGACTCGACGCGTTTGTGCGTTGAAATCTAGGGCCACAGTCATTTTGTCGGCTCCGGCGTCAGCGGTCGGCTAGCACCGTTCCAGCCCTGGACGCATCAGGACCACGTTGTCGGGAATGTAGTCGGGCCGCTCACACTGCGGCGCAGTGTGCGTAGTGAACCGGTCCAGCGCCCCGTCAACGGCGTCGTCGAAATCCTCGACCACGCTCAGCACCGCCCGCAACGGGCGGAACACCATGTCCTTGAGCCCGTCTTTCATGCCGTCATCACCCGGGCGAAAGCCGAGCCAGTCCTGCAATGCAGTCATGCTCGTAATCCTTTGCTCGTGTTCGCCGCCGCGGAATTGACTTCGGTGTCAGCGGTATCGGCGGCCGAGTCAGACGACTCGGTCTGTCGGCTCGATTTTACGGGCGTGCAATTGACTCTTCCTGGGGGAACGCGACGCCCTTGATCTCAAAGCGATAACGACTGGCCGAATTGTCGCCCGTAGGAAGTGGCCTGCATCACATCGAAACCACCGCTGCCTGACGCGTCTCAGACGATTGCGAAAAAACGCAACCGCCGGTGCTGAAAAACCATCCGTCGAACCGAAAAGGCCGCTCGATGGCGTCTGACCCGCTAGTTCGGCACCAAACTGAGTCGGATATCCGGCCCGATCGGCTCCATGCCGTCGAACCTCCACCGCCGGGCCTGCCCGATGCTGGCGACGCCTACATCGTCGACCGCAGTAATAGGTCCACCCAGCAACATCGGCGCCTGATAAGCCAGAATCCGGTCCACCAGGCCGGCCCGAACGAAGGCGCCGGCCAGCACAGGACCACCTTCCAGAATCACGTCGGTCCGGTCCGACAGTGCCTGCATCACCTCGTGCGGGTCTCGGGTGCGGATAACCATGGTCCGCGAGTCGTCGTTCAAAATCTTTGCTTCGGAGGATATTTCACGCATTCCGACCACCACCCGCAAAGGCTGACGGGGAGCCAGCGAGCCATCAGGCAGCCGCGCGGTCAGGGTGGGGTCGTCAGCGAGCACCGTGCCTGTGCCCACCACGATGGCGTCGGCCACGCCGCGATGCCGATGCACGTCGGCCCGGGCCGCACCGCTGGTGATCCATTGACTCGACCCATCGGCCGCCGCACTGCGACCATCGACGCTGGCCGCAAATTTCCACGTCACATGGGGTCGACCGGTGCGCTGCCGGTGCAACCACTCGCGCAGCGGCCCGCCGGCCACCGCCTCGGCCAGCACCCCGGGCTGCACCCGCACTCCCGCCTCGACCAGCCGCTCCGACCCGCCGGCCGCAACCGGGTTCGGGTCGGCGACCGCATAGACCACACCGACGATGCCGGCGTCCAGCAGCGCATCGACGCAGGGACCGGTGCGGCCGTAATGGTTGCACGGTTCCAGGGTGATCACGGCGGTGCCGCCGACGGCACGTCGCCCGGCTCGACGCAGCGCCATCACCTCGGCGTGTGCCTCCCCCGCCGGCTGAGTGCCGCCGACGCCGGCCACAGCGCCGCCGCGGTCCAGGATCACCGCACCGACCGGCGGATTCGGGTAGGTCGTACCCTTGACCGCTTCGGCCTGTTCGATCGCCAGCCGCATTGCGGCCTCGATCACCGGACCGTCGAGCGTCACAGCACCAGGTGCGGAGAGGCGGCCGCGGCCTGCCGCCGCAGGGCCGCCACCGCTTCGGCCGGATCGGCCGCGTTGTAGACCGCCGAACCTGCGACGAAGCAGTCGACGCCGGCTTCGGCGGCCGCCTCGATGGTGTCGGCGTTGATGCCGCCGTCGATCTCGACCACGATGGTCAGCTCACCGGCGTCGACCAGGCGACGGACCGCCGCGACCTTCGGCAGCACCTCCGGGATGAATTTCTGACCGCCGAAGCCCGGCTCGACGGACATCACCAGGAGCGTGTCGAAGTCCTTGAGGATTTCCAGGTAGGGCTCGATCGGGGTACCCGGCTTGACGCTCAGCCCGGCCTTGGCCCCCGCCGCACGGATATCGCGGGCCACCGACCGCGGATCATCGGTGGCCTCGGCGTGGAAGGTCACGTTGTAGGCGCCCGCTTCGGCGTACGGCGGTGCCCAGCGCTTCGGGTCCTCGATCATCAGATGGCAGTCCATCGGGATGTCTGTGACCTTGAGCAGGCTCTCCACCACCGGCAGCCCAAGTGTCAGGTTGGGCACGAAGTGGTTGTCCATCACGTCGACGTGCAGCCAGTCGGCTCCGGTGACGGCGGCGGTCTCGTCGGCGAGCCGAGCGAAGTCCGCGGAAAGGATGGACGGGGCGATCATGGGTCCTGCCATGGCCGTCAGACTACTTTGAGCGCGGCGGCGAACATCGCATCGGTGCCGTGCCTGTGCGGCCAAAGCTGCACGTGCGGGCCGGGACCGAGCCGGTCCGCAGGGGCGAACAGCGGCCGGGTGTCGAGCGCCTCGACCGGCTGCCGACGCACCGCGTCCGCGATCACCCCGACCGTTTCGGCCAGGTGCGGCGAACAGGTCGCATACACCACCACGCCGCCGGGGCGGGTGAGTTTGATTGCTGCAGCGAGCAATTCACGCTGCAGCTTGGTCAGGCCGGGCACATCGGCGGGCTGCCGACGCCAGCGCGCCTCGGGACGACGGCGCAGCGCGCCCAAGCCGGTGCATGGCGCGTCGACCAGCACGCGGTCGAATGATCCGGGCTCCAAGCCGGATTGGCGGCCGTCCACCCGCAGCACCTCGACACCCATGCCCGCGGTGTTGCGCTCGACCAGGTCGGCGCGGTGCGCGGTCGGTTCGATCGCGGTGACGGTGGCCCCGCACTGTGCGGCGATCGAGGCCAGCATGGCGGTCTTGCCGCCCGGCCCCGCGCACAGGTCCAGCCAGCGCTCGTCGGATCCCTGCAGCGGTACCTCGGTCAGCGCCCGGGCCACCAGCTGGCTGCCCTCGTCCTGCACCTGAGCCCAGCCGTCGCGCACCGGATCCAGCTGGCCCGGGTCACCGCCGGGCAGGTACACCGCGTACGGCGAGTATCGGCCGACCTCGCCGCCGACCGCGGCAGCCAACTCCTCAGCGGTCATCTCACCTGCCCGGGCTGCCAGGTGCACTATCGGACGTTCGTCGTCACTGGCGAGCATGGCGTCCAGCTCTGCGGCATCGGCACCCAGCGCATCAGCGAAAGCCTGTGCCACCCAACGGGGATGGGCATGGGCGAAGGCGGTGTGTCCGATCGGGTCGGTGGCCGCCGCGGGCGCCAGCTCGGCCACCCAGGCCGCTTCGTCTTTGGCCGCAATGGTTCTCAGCACGCCGTTGACGAAACCCGCACGCGCCGTGTCGAATTCGATGCCAGCCTGTTCGACGGTAGTGTCCACCGCCGCGTGTGCGTCGACCCGGGTACGCAGCAACTGGTAGGCGCCAAGCCGCAGGAGGTCCAGCAGCACTGGGTCGATGTTGCTGGCTGGCCGCCCAGCGGCATGCTCGATAACCGCGTCGAGCAGGCCGAGGCTGCGGCAGGTGCCATAGGTCAGTTCGGTGGCGAAGGCCGCGTCACGGCCGGTGATGGCGCGCTCGCGCAACAACGCCGGTAGCGCCAGGTTGGCGTAGGCGTCTCGTTGCGACACCGCGCGCAGCACGTCAAACGCAGCGCGCCGGGCCGGGTCGAGGGGCTTGCGACGCGGGCCGCGTGGCCGCGATTGCTGCCCCCGGTCCTCGGTTCGGTCCCGAGTTCGGGCCGGGTCCCGACCGCGGTCACGGTCTCGCGGCGCGCCCTGGCCAGGCCTGCCCCGCTGCTGCCTATCCCGCTGCTGGCCGTCTCGCTGCTGCGGCCGACGTCCCTGTCCGTGTTCGCGTCGCTCACTCACTGCGCCACCACGCCTTCCTCCAGTCGTGCACCGCGCGCCCAGTCGGCGGCGTTCATCGCCTTCTTGCCGGGCGGCTGCACGGTACCCAACTGCACCGGCGTACTGCCGGTGCCGACCAGCACCGCCGACTTCTGTACCCGAATTGCCCCAGGCGCCAACGGATCTGCCTCGACCTGAGTCACCGGCCCGAGCTTGACCCGCAACTCACCGATCTCGGTCCAGGCACCGGGATTAGGGGTTACCGACCGGATCCGGCGATCCACCACATGGGCGGGCAGGTCCCACCGCACCCGAGCATCCTCGACCGTGACCTTGGGCGCCACAGTGACCCCGTCGGTGGCCTGCGGGACCGCGGTCAGTGCACCGTCGGCGACGCCGTCCATGGTCGCGGCCAGCAATCCGGCACCCGATTCGGCCAACCGAGCCAACAGATCACCGGAGGTGTCGGTCGGCCGAATCGTTTCGGTGACGAGGCCAAAAACCGGTCCCGAATCCAAGGCCAGTTCGATCTGGAAGGTGGTGGCACCGGTCACTTCGTCACCCGCCGCGATAGCCGCCTGCACCGGTGCGGCACCACGCCAGGCCGGCAGCACCGAGAAATGCAGGTTGATCCAGCCCAGCCGAGGTACGGCCAACAGTTCCTCGCGAAGCAGTGCGCCGTAGGCCACCACAGCGCAGCATTCGGGTGCCAGCTCTGCCAGCTCGGCGACGAACTCGGGGGCATTGGGTCGATCCGGGCGCAGCACCGGAATACCTTCTGCCAGAGCAACTTCCGCCACCGGGGACGGCTTGGGCTTGCCCCGACGACCGGCCGCTGCGTCTGGTCGGGTCAGCACCGCGACGACGTCATGGTGGGGTGAGTCGATGAGCCGACGCAGCGCGGGCACTGCGGGCTCGGGCGTTCCGGCGAAGACTATGCGCACGATGTACCAGGCTAGCCAACCAGCACCGACCTGCGGACCATGCTCCGCGGCCAAGCCCCCACCGGGTACTGGCCCGGCTGGGGCCCTACCGGCTGCGGTTGGCCCCGTCGCGGCGGGCCCGGCTGCCAACCCTGCGGCGGGCCGGGGTTCCACGGGTTGGTTGTGACGTCATCCTCGCCTACGTCCGTGCTCATGTCATTTGTGACACGTCCACCACCAAACTGCTGCCGAGCCAGCCGACGCGCGCCCGAATCAGCCGATGTTCGGCGGGTCCACCTGAACCCGAACCGGCTGCTGGTCGCGATGCGCGCTGACCACGCCGATGGCGTGCCGCAGCGCGGTCGCCAACACCAGCCCGCGGTCCCGCGGCACCCGGACCAGCATCCGCTCCACCGGATCGGCTGGGTCCAAGCCGGGTGGACGCCGCGCGCCGAACGGCAGGTCGACCGGCCCCAGCAACACACCGTCCGGCGGGAGATCAGCCGCGGCCAGCAGGGCCGCCACCGCGGCCGGCGTGCCGTCGACAGCGGCCAGATGTACCGCCGGTGGCAACCCGACCTCGGCCCGCCCGTCCAGCTCGGCCTCGGCGTGTCCGATCGGATCCCAGCGCACCAGCGCCTGCACGGTGGGAATGCCTGACTCGGCGACCACCACCACCTGGCCGCCGTCGGCCCGCGAGCACACCAGCGCCGACGCTGACAGCCAGCGGCGCAGGGTGTCCTCGGCGGCACGCAGATCCTGGCGCCCCAATAGCGCCCAACTGTCCAGTAGCAGGGCCGCGCCATAACTACCGTCTGCTCGAGGTTCGGCCCCCGGAGTGGACACCACCACCGCCGGCGCTGCGGGCACCTGCGGCACCACCGAGTCCCCGCCGGATGTGATGACCGTCGTCCCGGGAAATGCCCGGCCCAGCTCCTCGGCAGTCCGCCGGGCGCCGACCACAACCGCACGCACCGCGTCGCTGCCGCATTGGCTGCAGCGCAATGCCGCATCCTGGCGCCCGCACCACCGGCACACCGCACCGGTCGTGTCCCGGTCGGGCAGCGACAACGGCCCGGTGCAGTGTCGGCACCGGGCGATGGCTCGGCATTTGGCGCAGGCCAATGCCGGGACATAACCGCGGCGCGGCACCTGCACCAGGACCGGCTTACCGGCTGACAACGCCGCTCGAGCGGCGCCGAGAGCCAGCGAAGGCAGCCGCGCGGTGTGTGCCGCGGCGTCGCGCTCGTGAGCGTGTGCGTCGTCGTCGAGGGCAATCACCCGGGGTGCGTGGGCACGCAGCACAGTGCGGGTGGCCACCAGGTCATGAGCCCAGCCGCTGCGTACCAATGCGTGTGCCTCTGCGGTACGGGAGAACCCGCCGATCATTGCGGCGCAACGCAATTGGTGGGCCCGCAGCATCGCCACCTCGCGCGCGTGCGGGTAGGGCGCGCGCGGCTCGGCCAGGGAATCGTCACCGTCGTCCCAGACCGCGACGAACCCGAGGTTGACCACCGGCGCGAACACCGCACTGCGCGTTCCGATCACCAACCTGGCCTGACCGCGCAGCACCGAGAGCCATCGCCGGTAGCGCTGCGACGGGCCCAGCCCCGCGGACAGGGCTACCACCCGTTGCTCGTCGACCAGGTTCAATGCCGCGGTGTGCACGGCGTCGACGTCGCGCTGGTCGGGCACGATGAGCAGTGCCGTCCGCCCGGCATTGACCACGACGGCGGCCGCCTCACACAGCCGCTGGGCCCAGTCTTCCCCCGGCAACGCCTGCCACACCGCTCTGGCAGCGCGACCTTGGGCAAGGGCATCGAGAAACTGTCCGCCGCGCCCGTACTGCTGCCAGCCCGTATGGTCGACGTCACGTTGCGTCAGCGGCGGCAGGTCCGGTGGCGGTTGCTTCTCGACGGTGGCGTGCCGGGGTGGGACAGCCAGCCGAAGCACGTCGGGACGGGTGCCGGCATATCTGGCTGCGACCGCTTCGGCCAGTCTGCGCACCTCGGCGGTCAGCACCGGTTCCGCCGAGACCACCTTGTCCATCCACCCCAATTTGCCGGAATGGTCGGTGTCAGAACGCCTTTCGAGAATGAAGGCGTCCACCAACCGGCCGTTGAACCGGACCTTGGCGCGCACCCCGGGCTGTGCGTCGTCGGACAGTTCAGCGGGCACCAGGTAGTCGAAGTCGCGGTCCAGGTGCGGCACCGACAACATGGGCAGCACCCGGGCGACGGGCTCGTGCTCGGCCTGCGTCCTGGTGGCGGTCACGCAGCCGGTCTAGCAGACGGGGCAGACACCGTCCGCTTCGCGAAGAAACCGGCGGTGATCAGCAGCAGAGAGGCGGCGTAGGCCCACCAGATCGGGACTGCCAGTGACTCGTCGCCCAGCACGAACTTGCTGATGCCGATCATGCTGTCGGACACCGCGAAGCACAGCGCTCCGGCTGCGGTCCAGGGCGTCGGCAGCTGCGCGAACAGCGCGGCACACACCATGGCGACCAGAACCGCCATATAGACCGTCACCGGTATCGCCATGCCCTGCCTGATCAGGTTGGGCCAGAACCAGATCAGCAGTCCGATGCAGACCACCACCAACACGGCGGCCGCGGCGGTACGCCCCGGGGTGCGACGAGCCAGTGGAACCAGCGCCGCCAGGAAGCACAGGTGCGCGACCAGGAACGAGCCCAGGCCGAAGACAAAGGATGGCACTCCCCCCGGCCGCCACCAGGGCATGGCCAACAGGAAGTCACCGCCCGCCGAGAACACCAGCGCGGCGACCAGCCAGCGCCGCTCCCGGGTGATCGAATGTCCGGCGGCGGCGACCGCCAACAGCAGCGCCGGCAGTGCCTTGACCTCGGGCTGCAGCGCAAACTGGCCGGTCAAATCAGCGCCCGACGGTAGCCGCAGCGCCGTCGCGATCAGGAAGACGCCGTAACCCGCAGCGACCACCGCTGCGGCTACCCACAGTCGCCACAGTTGGCGCGGTGCGTACGGTGAGCTCATGTCGGACTCTGAACGCCCCGCACTCGATCCCATCCTGAAAAAGGTACTGGAAGCGGTGCCGTTCCAATTGACCATCGACGGCGGCGCCGAAGAAGCGCGGGCCAGGTTTCGCGCGTTGCCGCGCAGCGCGGTGTACCCGGAGGTCCGCGCCGAGGACCGGGTGATCGTGGGGGTTCCGGTCCGTATCTACTGGCCGCCGCAGGCCGCTACGCCCGCGCCGGTAGTGCTGTTCTTCCACGGAGGCGGCTGGGTGGTCGGTGATCTGGACACCTACGACGGCTCCGCGCGGCTGCATGCGGTGGCCACCGGCGCCGTGGTGGTGTCGGTCGACTACCGACTGGCACCCGAGCACCCGTACCCCGCGGCTGTCGACGACGTGTGGGCGGCGACCGAGTGGGTCCGTGCGCACGCCGATGAGCTCGATGGCGACCCGAATCGCGTTGCAGTGGCGGGTGATTCGGCGGGCGGAAATCTGGCAGCGGTTGTGGCGCAACTGGTCCGTGACGCGGGCGGGCCGCCGCTGCGGGCCCAGTTGCTGTGGTATCCGGCTACCACCTGGGACACCTCGCTGCCGTCGTTCACCGAGAACGCCGACGCGCCGATCCTGAACCGCAACTCGGTCGGCGGATTCTCGCTCCTGTACGCCGGCGGCGCAGACCTGCACAACGCTCCGGCAGCGCTGATACCAGCGCGCGCCGAGTCACTCGCCGGTCTGGCGCCCGCCTACATCGCGGTCGCCGGTTACGACCCGCTGCGCGACGACGGTATCCGGTACGGCGAATTACTCACCGCGGCAGGGGTTTCCGTCGAGGTGCACAATGCCGAGACGTTGGTGCACGGCTATTTGGGCTACCACGGAGTGGTACCTACCGCCACTGACGCGGTCGACCGCGGGCTGGCGGCCCTGAAGGCCGCGCTAGCCTGAGGCATGACCTCCGAGGTGACGCAGAACACGCGCCCCGCCATCGACCCGCTAATCAAGGGCGTCCTCGAAGCGATCCCGCTGGAATTCACCATCGACGACGGCGTCGAGGTGGCGAGGGCCAGGCTGGCGGCCATGCAGCTGCCCGCCGAACTGCTGCCGGCGATGCGTACGGAGGATCGCGAGCTGGATTGCGGTGCGGCCAGGGATATTCCGGTCCGCATCTACTGGCCTCCGACCGATGGGGAAACCGGCCCGATGCCGGTGGTGGTCTTCTACCACGGTGGTGGCTGGGCGATCGGCAGCCTGGACAGCCACGAGGCTGTTGCGCGCGCCCATGTGCTTGGCGCGCACGCCATCGTGGTGTCGGTGGATTACCGCCTGGCGCCCGAGCACCCGTTCCCAGCCGCGATCAAGGATTCCTGGGCCGCGCTGCAGTGGGTCGGTGAGCACGCCAGCGAACTGGGCGGCGACCCCGCGCGCATCGCCGTGGCCGGCGACTCGGCCGGCGGCAACATTGCGGCAGTGATGGCGCTGCGGGCCCGGGACGCCGGCGGGCCTGCGCTGGTGTTTCAGCTGCTCTGGTACCCGCCGACCACCGGTGATGTCTCACTGCCGTCGTTTATCCAGAACGCCGACGCCCCGATGCTGAACCGCGATGTCGCTGACGCATTCCTGACCTGGTACCTGCCGGGCATAGACATCACTGACCCAGCGACGCTGCCCGCAGATCTGGCGCCGGCCAATGCCGAGTCACTGGCCGGCCTCCCGCCGGCATACATCGGAACGGCCGAACACGACCCGCTGCGCGACGACGGCGCCAAGTACGCCGAACTGCTTGCCGCAGCCGGTGTTCCGGTGCAATGGAGCAACGAACCGACCATGGTGCACGGCTACGTCAGCCTGGCCCTGGCCTCGCCGGTAGCGACCGAAGCCACCAATCGCGGGCTGGCCGCGTTGAAGACCGCCTTGCACGGCTAGCGGCTTCCGCCGAGTCGGGCATAGCTCCCGATTGCGGGGGCTCAAATGTCCCCGAAGCGCCGAGATTTTGGGGACAACTGCCTCTGGTCGCGGGAGAATCATCGCTCATGACCACACCGGATTTCCACACCGTGATCGTCGGGGCCGGATTCTCCGGCATCGGCGCCGGCATCCTGCTGGACCGAGCCGGACTAAGTGACTACCTGATCATCGAAGCCGGCACCGCCCCCGGTGGTACCTGGTACTGGAACACCTATCCCGGTGTTGCCGTGGATATTCCGTCGTTCTCGTACCAGTTCTCCTTTGAGCAGAGCACGGACTGGTCACGCACCTACGCCAAGGGGCACGAACTCAAGGCCTACGCCGAGCACTGTGTCGACAAGTACCGATTGCGCGACCGTATCCGGTTCGGCACCCAGGTCACCGGTGCCGAGTACCACGACGAGGCCGATCTGTGGCAGGTGCACACCGACAGCGGCACCGTCACGGCGCGGTTTCTGATCAACGGCAGCGGGGTGCTGACCGTGCCCAAACTGCCGGACATTCAAGGCGTCTCGGACTTCGCCGGGGTCACCATGCACACCGCACGCTGGGACTCCGGCGCCGATCTGACCGGCAAGCGGGTTGCGATCATCGGCACCGGCGCGTCGGCGGTCCAGGTGATTCCGGAGATAGCGCCAATCGTGCAGCAGCTCACGGTGTTTCAGCGGACACCCATCTGGTGTTTCCCCAAGCTCGATCGGCCGCTGCCGACCGCGGCGCGCTGGGCCATGCGCATCCCCGGTGGCAAGGTGCTGCAGCGGCTGGCCAGCCAGGCCTACGTCGAACTAACCTTTCCCTTGTCCGTCCAGTACTACAACGTGTTCCCGTTAGCCGACGGTGCGGCCCGTACTGGCCGGGCGTACCTGCGTCGTGAAGTGCACGATCCGGTGATCCGCGACAAGCTCACCCCACGCTACGCCGTCGGCTGCAAACGGCCCGGCTTCCACAACACCTACCTGTCCACCTACAACCGCGAAAACGTCTCGCTGGTAACCGAATCCATCGAGCGGATCACTGCAGAGGCAGTACTCACCACCGATGGTCAGGCTCACGAGATCGATGTGCTCATCCTGGCCACCGGATTCAAGGTGATGGATGTCGACAGCGTCCCGACGTTCCCGGTGACCGGTCCGAGCGGAGAAGGCCTTGGAGAGTTCTGGGACACCCACCGATTGCAGGCCTACGAGGGGGTCAGCATTCCCGGCTTTCCGAACTTCTTCACCGTTATGGGGCCGTACGGGTACGTCGGATCGTCGTACTTCGCCCTGATCGAAGCGCAGGCTCACCACATCGTGCGGTGCCTGCTGCGGGCCAAGCGTGCCGGTGCCCGCCGGGTGGAGGTTTCGCAGGAGGCCAACGATCGCTATTTCGCCGAGATGCTGCGCAAACGCCACCGGCAGGTGTTCTGGCAGGACAGCTGTTCGCTGGCCAACAGCTACTACTTCGACAAGCACGGCGACGTGCCGCTGCGGCCGGCCACCACCGTGGAGGCCTACTGGCGTAGTCGTCGATTCGATCTCGACGATTACCGGTTCACCGCGTAACGGCGCACTGCCGCAACACATATGAAAGTTCTTCGATGCCGGTAACTTTTCGCGGAGATCCGCACGCCTGCAACCTGTGTCCGTGACGTGACGGTCTGGGCGAAAATGCCGATGGCCCCGCACCACAGGGGGTGCGGGGCCATCGCGCAGAAAAGCTAGACCGAAGCCTTGAGCTCGTCGACCTTGTTGGTCTGCTCCCACGGCAGCTCGACGTCGGTGCGGCCGAAGTGGCCGTACGCGGCAGTCGGGGCGTAGATGGGACGCAGCAGGTCCAGATCGCGAATGATCGCACCCGGACGCAGATCGAACACCGAGGTGATGGCCTTCTCGATCCGAGTCGGGTCGACGGTCTCGGTACCGAACGTCTCGACGAACAGGCCGACCGGGGCGGCCTTGCCGATGGCGTAGGCGACCTGCACCTCGACGCGCTGCGCCAGCCCGGCTGCGACCACGTTCTTGGCCACCCAGCGCATCGCGTACGCGGCGCTGCGGTCCACCTTTGACGGGTCCTTGCCGGAGAAGGCGCCGCCGCCGTGGCGGGCCCAGCCGCCGTAGGTGTCGACGATGATCTTGCGGCCGGTCAGACCGGCGTCACCCATCGGGCCGCCGACAACGAACTTGCCGGTCGGGTTGACCAGCAGCCGGAAGTCCGAGATGTCCATGGTCTGGTGCGCCAGATCAGCCAGCACGGATTCCACGACGTGCTGACGGATGTCGGGGGCCAGCGTGGCGTCCAGATCGATGCCGTCGGCGTGCTGGGTGGACAGCACCACGGTGTCGAGCCGAACCGGAACGTTGTCGCGGTACTCGATGGTCACCTGGGTCTTGCCGTCGGGACGCAGGTAGTCCAGCTCACCGCTCTTGCGGACCTCGGTGAGGCGACGCGACAGGCGGTGCGCCAGCGCGATCGGCAGCGGCATCAGCTCGGGGGTGTCGTCGATCGCGTAACCGAACATCAGACCCTGGTCGCCGGCGCCCTGCGCGTCCAGCGGATCACCGGCGCCCTCGACCCGCGCTTCGTGCGCGGTGTCAACGCCCTGGGCGATGTCCGGCGACTGCGCGCCGATACCGATGTTGACACCACAGGTTGCGTAGTCGAAGCCCTTGTCCGAATGGTCGTAACCGATCTGGCGGATCCGGTCGCGCACGATCAGCGGGATATCGGCGAACGCCTCCTTGGCGGTGGTGGTCACCTCGCCCACGACGTGCACCTGGCCGGTTGTCACCAGCGTCTCCACCGCGACCCGCGACTTGGGATCCTGCGCCAGCAATGCGTCGAGCACCGAGTCGCTGATGGCGTCGCAAATCTTGTCGGGGTGGCCCTCAGTTACCGACTCGCTGGTAAACAGCCGACCTTCACTCACGTCCAAATCCCTTTCGTAATGCTTAGTACGACAAATCGTATCCGCAGAGGGTTATACCCCAGCGAGTTCCTCCTCGAAGCACAACCGTTATAACCACGTAGAGCCGTGATTCGGCTACTCGGCGCTGCCACGTAGAAATGCCACGACGGCATCGACGATCCGGCTGGCCATGAGTGTCTTGGAGCCATGCTCCAGTGTTCCCTCGGTGCCGTCGGCGGCCAGCAGCCAGCCGTCGTTAACATCGACCTCAAATGCTCGGCCATCGCCGACCGCATTGACTACCAACAGGTCACAGCCCTTGCGCCGCAGTTTGGACCTGGCGTGGAACAACACGTCGCCGTTGGCGTCACCTGTTTCGGCCGCAAACCCGACGATAGCTCGCGTATTGGGCAACTGTCCGTCTTCGCGAGCGCTTACCGCCGAAGCGAGGATGTCATCGGTGCGTGTGAGTTCGATCACAGGTGCCTGGTTTTCCTCGCCAGGCTCGTGCGTCTTCTTGATCTTGCTGGTGGCTACTTCGGTGGGCCGGAAGTCGGCGACTGCGGCCGCCATCACGAGTACGTGAGCGTCCGGCGCGTACTTGAACACCGCGTCGCGCAACTGCGCGGCCGAACCGATGCGCACCACGTCGACACCAGCCGGGTCGATCAGGCCAGCCGTATTCCCCGCTATCAGAGTGACGTCGGCGCCGCGCTGTGCCATCACTCGGGCCACCGCATAACCCTGCTTGCCGGAGCTGCGATTACCGATGAAGCGCACCGGGTCGATGGCCTCGCGGGTACCGCCGGCAGTGACCACTGCCCTGACGCCGGTCAGGTCCCGAGGCAAGGCATCACCGCGTTCGAGCAGCAGATGGGCGAAGGTCGCGATCTCCTCGGCCTCAGGTAGCCGTCCCGCGCCGCTGTCGGCCCCGGTAAGACGTCCGGAGGCCGGTTCCAGTACCACTGCCCCGTGCCGCCGCAGCGTCGCCACGTTGTCGACCGTGGCCGGGTGCATCCACATCTCGGTGTGCATCGCCGGGGCGAACAACACCGGACAGCGGGCGGTCAGCAGGGTGCCGGTGAGCAGATCGTCCGCGCGGCCCGAAGCGGCACGCGCCATCAGGTCCGCGGTGGCGGGCGCGACGACGACCAAATCGGCCTGTTGGCCGAGCCGGACGTGCGGAACCTCGTGGACGTCCTCGAACACGCCGGTGTGGACGGGATTGCCCGACAGAGCTTCAAAGGTGGCTGCGCCGACGAACTTGAGCGCCGACTCGGTCGGCACCACCCGGACCGAATGGCCTGCCTCGGCGAGCTGACGGACCAGGGTGCAAGCCTTGTATGCGGCGATGCCGCCGGCCACGCCGACGATGATCCGCTTGGTCACGTACGACCCCCGGCCATCCAGCCCGACCCGATCTACTCGCCTTCGGTGTGCTCGAGCAGGTCGCCGTGGATCTCGCGCATGGCAATGGACAGCGGCTTCTCCTGCAGGCCGGGCTCAACCAGCGGACCGACGTACTCCAAGATGCCGTCGCCGAGCTGGTTGTAGTAGTCGTTGATCTGGCGCGCGCGCTTGGCGGCGTAGATCACCAGCGCGTACTTGCTCGACACCCGATCCAGCAGCTCATCGATAGGCGGGTTGGTGATACCCAGCGGCGTGTCGTAGGCGGTGGCGGCGTCGGAGTCGTTGCTCTCGACCATGGTGCTCACGAAAAATTCTCCCGGCGTTCGGCGTGAAGATTGAGGCGCTGTCGGGGTGGTCTGTGCCGCGGGGCTCAGACCGATCAGCGGTCCACCAGCAAGGATACCAATTCTGCACAGGCGGACTCCAACTGACTGTTCACAACAGTCACATCGAAGCTCTCCTGAGCAGCCAGTTCGGCTCGCGCGGTATCCAGGCGTCGGGCCTGGACTTCGGGGGTTTCGGTGCCGCGGCCGGTAAGTCGGCTCTCCAGCACCTCCCAGCTGGGCGGGGCCAGAAAGACCGACAGGGCCTCGGGCATGGCTTTCTTGACCGCCCGAGCTCCGGCCAGATCGACTTCGATAAGCACCGGGTGACCGGCGGCCATGGCCTCCCGGATCGGCTGTGCCAGAGTTCCGGAACGGTGCAGGCCACCGTGGATATCGGCCCATTCCAGCAGTTCACCGTTATCGATGAGCTGCTGGAATTTCTTGGCCGAGACGAATGTGTAGTCGACACCGTCGACCTCGCCGGGACGCGGGGCACGCGTCGTGGCGGAAACACTGAAATGCAGGTCGGGCATCCGCTCTCGCAGACAACGCACGACCGTCGATTTACCCACGGCAGAGGGGCCGGACAGCACAACTACACGGTTCATCGCCGTCCGGCCCCACTGCTCGTCAGGTGTGCGTCAGATCAGGAAAAGTCGAACTTTTCCAGCAGGGCCTTGCGCTGACGATCGCCGAGGCCGCGCAGGCGGCGGGTCGGAGCGATCTCCAGCTCGGTCATGATTTCCTGCGCCTTGACCTTGCCGACCTTGGGCAGGGCCTCCAGCAGTGCGGAAACCTTCATCTTGCCCAAGACCTCGTCGGTCTCAGCGTCCGTCAGGACCTGCTTGAGGTTGGTGCCGCCACGCTTCAGCCGATCTTTGAGCTCGGCACGCGCTCGACGTGCGGCAGCAGCCTTCTCCAACGCTGCCGCGCGCTGTTCGTCGGTCAACTGGGGAAGGGCCACGGGGTTCCTCCGTATCTCGCCGTCAATAATTTCCGTCACGGCTGGTCGTTAACCAGCCAGCGACGACGACCGTACCCACGCATTCCGACAAGCGCTAACCCCACCCCCGGGTTAGCTGGCCAAAAGTCCAGCGTGTAGGGCGATCCGACCGGCCGGCGGGCGGTCCCCGGCGGCGAGCCGGCGCGACAGCGATTTGGCAGGCGCCACCAAAATCCGCCTGCGTATCAAGGCATTTGGTGGGCAGCCCGGTCCACAGCCGGGAGGCCGAACGGGCCAGATTCCGATAATCGGGCAGTCGCACAGCTCAGTGAAGATAAATTTTCGCAGGTCACGGCGTGTCGGGCGTGTCGGTGCGCTCCAAATGGTCCCGGCACCGGCGCCGCCGCGAACAGTTGGTCGATCAACACCGCGTATCCAAACCGTGATCGGCTACACAGGGGGCACACATGCCGGCCAAAGAGCGCACAAATGAGGCCTTCCTACCGTCACTACCAGTGCGGCGAGATTTCGCCCCACCAGACTCAGAAGACGGAGTGAAGCCATGAATTTCAAACGGGCCTTGACCGCATCGACACTGACCGCAGGCATCGGCCTGGCCGGACTGTTCGGCATTGGGCTCGGCGCAGCCAACGCCGACCCGGGTGGTCCGTGCCCGCCCGGGGCACCGTGCGGCCAGCACGATGACCACGGACCTGGCGACCGCGGCCCCGGCGGACCTGGCGATCACGGCCCCGGCGGCCCCGGCGGACCGGACTGGCACGACGACCAGGGTCGCGACTGGCAGCACCGCGGCATCGATGATGCGCGCCGGGACCACCAGCCGTTCAACTGGAATGGCCAGTGGATCAACCCGGTGTTCGACCCGGGCCACAACGGGTGGGGTTTCAAGCTCGGCCCGATCTGGATGCCCTTCTGACGCAGGCTATGCAAAACGGCTCACCACGCAATCGTGGTGAGCCGTTTTGCTGTCGATGGGACTGTCGCCGGGTTTCAGGCCAGGTAGGCGACCGAATCGCGCATGCGTTCCGCGGCCGACCGCAGGGCGCCGACGTCGGGTCCGGAGCGCAGTACCTCTCGGGAGACCGCAGGCAGCAGGGTTCCCCGTTGCGCGCCGCCCAGCCCGGCCAGCGCCTCGGGTCGGCCGCCCTGGGCGCCGACGCCCGGAAGCAGCACCGGACCGCCGAGGCGGCTCAGGTCGGGCACATCCGCCAGCGTGGCACCCACTACGACGCCCACCGAGCCGTCGCCGGCGGTGTTCGCTGCGGCGACGTCGTCGACGATCGTTTGGGCGATGGTCCTGTCCCCCGCCAGCGCCCGCTGCACGCTGGCCCCCTCCGGGTTGGATGTGGCCGCCAGCACGAAAACCCCACGCCCGTGCTGTGCTGCGGTGTCCAACAACGGCTGCAGCGAGCCGAAACCCAGATACGGCGACGCGGTCACGGCGTCGGATGCCAGCGGTGAATCACCGGCCCAGGCCTGGGCGTATGCGGCCATGGTCGACCCGATATCGCCACGTTTGGCGTCGGCCAACACCAGCACGCCTGCCTGTTGCAGTCCGGCGATGGTGCGTTCCAGCACGGCGAATCCGGCTGAGCCGTAGGCCTCGAAAAACGCGACCTGCGGCTTGACTATTGCGAACCCGGCAAAGGCCTCGACACAGATGTCACTGAACCGGGCCACGCCGTTCGCCGACACCGGCAGACCCCAGGCCGTGAGTAGCTCGGGATGCGGATCGATACCCAGGCACAGCGGCCCGCGCTGTGTCATCGCGGCCGACAGCCGCGTCCCGAAGCTCAATTGCTCCTCGCGTGCACCGGAACCTGATTGCTCCTCGCGTGCACCGGAACCTGATTGCTCCTCGCGTGCACCGGAACCTGATTGCTCCTCGCGTGCACCGGAACCTGATTGCTCCTCGCGT
>NZ_JARXVD010000005.1 GCF_029892685.1 Mycobacterium sp. OTB74
ACCTCCGAGTGTGTGAAGACGTCAGACATCTCCACTAAGCCCGGAGGTCCTCCCTTCTCACAGCCGAATCGTCAACAACGTCCCTGCCGAGTACACCTAGCTCTTGGGCACCGAAAGGTCGTAGACGGTGACGTCGCCGACCTTGGTCGCCCGGAAGTTGGCCTGCACCCACTCGACGATGTCGTTGTGGTCATGCCTACCGAACTGCGGACCCCGGCCGTGCAGGCCCGGCTTGAGGAAGTATCCGATCCGGTGCGCGGCGACGTAGTCCTGGAACTCCTTGAGGGTCGGTGCCGGGTCACCGCCGCCAAAACCGCCGATCGCCATCACCGAGGTGCCGGTGTGTAGTTCCAAAGTAGCTGCGTACGAAGACCGTTCGATCGCTGCCGACCATTCATTAGGGGTCGCTCTCAGCATGTCATCCAGGTCGGCGTTGTCGACCCCGGTGGCCCAACTGTTGTAGTTACTGCTGGGGCCAACGGTGGGACCACCGCCAACATGCGAGACATTGATGGTCGCCACCGAGTAGGCGGCCGACCCCAATACCGCAGCGCCGAGTGCAACCCCGAACGCCGCGGTGGCCGCGCGCACCCGCGCTGCCTCACCACCCAGCCGCACCAGTACCACAGCGCCGACACCAGCACCGACCAGAATGATCCAGCGGAGCGCCGGCAGCCAATCCGGGTGGCTGTTCAGCAGGTAAAAGCTCCACACTGCAGTGCCGAAGAGCATGACCGCCAGCACAATTCGGGCCCACAGCTTGCCTCGCAGCACCCACATCTGCTGCACTCCGATTGCGAACATCGCGGCCACCGCCGGGGCAATCGACATGCTGTAGTACGCATGGATGAAGCCCTTCATGTAACTGAGCACCAGACCGTCACTGAGCAGCCAGACGCCGAACATCAGTACCGCAGCGCGCACCAGATCGGTACGTGGTTTCCCATGTCGCGCAATCAGAACCACGATGATCGACACCAGTGCAGCAGGCAGTAACCAACCGACCTCATAACCGAACTCGCCGCTGACCAAGCGCATGGGGCCGTCGGCGTGAGAACCCAACGGGCCATGCGGGCCGATACGGAGTTGGGTGCCGGCCAAGGTGCCGATCTCGCCCGTGGGCTGGGCAAAGTTCTTCTTGTTGTCACCCGTCAACCGGCCAAAACCGTTGTAGCCCAAAACAAGATTCATGAAATTGTTGTCGGTGGACCCGGCTAGATAGGGCCTCGACGAGGCCGGCCACAGCAGCGTCACGACCACGAACCACCCCGACGCCGCCAAAGTACCCAGCATCGCCCAGCCCAGGTGGACCAGGCGTTGCCGCCAACTCACCTGTGCGGCAACCAGATACGCCAGTGCAATCGACGGCGCCACCATGATGCCCTCGAGCATCTTGGCCAGGAACGCAAAGCCCATCGCGACGCCGGCCAGCGCCATCCAGCGGGCTCCACTGCGGCGAGCCGCATCAGCGGTAGTACCTTGCAGCGCCCGCACCCCGCAGTACGCACCGGCCGTCATCAGCAGCACCATCGCCGCGTCCGGGTTGTTGAACCGGAACATCAGCACGCACACCGGAGTCAGCGCCAGGGCCGCCCCGGCCAGCAGTCCGGTCCACGGCCCAGCGACCCGCTTGACGGTCGCATACAGCAGCGCGACCGAGCCGACGGCCATGAGTGCTTCCGGCACCAACATGCTGGCGCTGCTGAACCCGAAAATCTGGCCGGACAAACCCATCACCCACTGCGACAGTGGCGGCTTGTCAACGGTGATGAAGTTGGCGGGGTCCAGCGAGCCGAACAGCAGCGCCTCCCAGTTCCGCGACCCGGCCCAGGCAGCGGCAGCGTAGAAGTCGTTGCCCATGGCATTGACCGTGATGTTCCATAGGTAGAGCACCGCCGTGCCGATCAGCAGGACCGCCAGCGCCAGGCGCTGGCCTCGGGCGACAGGCTCCGGAACGGATTCGTCAGCGAGCTCGTCGGATGCTTCGAGTTGGATACTCACCGCCCCAGTTATCCACCACTACCCTGTTACTACCTGTGAACTGTCTGCAAACAGCGGGGGTGGTATCGCAGAACATCAGCATCCTGGCAGGTCACATCGACGTCGTCGGACTCGTGGCAGGCGACCGCAGAACAAATTGGGAGCAACGCCACAGCTGGCATGCCTAGTCGGACAGCAGCCTGTCGATCGAACCGAGTGGCAACTCCAACCATGTGGGTCGGTATCGGGCTTCGTAACCCGCCTCGTACACCGCCTTGTCCAGCTCGTACGCGGCCAACAGATCCGCGGAATCCCGCGGATCGCTGCCACACGCTTCGGTGTAGCCGTCACAGAAAGCCGACCGGTTGCGATCGGCCCACTCGCGGGCACGCGTGGCCAGTTGCTTGTTCAGCCTGGCGCTACCGGCGCCCTCGATCAGCCGTTGATGCGCCGCGTAGTCATATGAGCGCAGCATGCCGGCGACGTCCCGCAGCGGAGAGTCGGACGCGCGTCGCAGCTCCAACGGCTGACCAGGCTCGCCTTCGAAGTCGATCAGCAACCAGGTCTCGGGAGTGCGCAGGACCTGGCCCAGGTGCAGGTCGCCGTGTATCCGCTGGACCGTGATCGACTGGTCGGCCAAGTCGCGGTAGCGCTGTTCGATCTGCCCGGCGAAGGGTCCGACCTCCGGCACCGCCTCGGCGACCGCCGCCAGCCGATCGAGCATGACCTCGGTCTGGAACCGCGCTGTGCCCGTACCAAGTTCGGCGGCCAGTGTCGTGTGCACCTGCGCCACGGCGCTGCCCAGCCGGAACGACTCGGCGGCAAAGTCCCCACCCACTTCGTCAGCGTGCAGGTCTCCTTCGGCGAACAAGTCCCGAGTACTGGCGTTAGCCATGTGCCATCCCTCGGCAGCATTGGCGGCAAAGGTGGTTACCATGCCTAAAGACGTTGCAGCCGAGTCCGATTCACGCAGATGAAACTCGCCGAGCAACGCGGCCACATGCGGACTGCCGGCGCGGGCCAAGACCCCGGTCAGCTCGATGTCGGGGTTGATTCCGGGTATCAGGCGGCGGAACATCTTGAGTA
Organism: Mycobacterium sp. OTB74; assembly: GCF_029892685.1. Classification (GTDB taxonomy): domain Bacteria; phylum Actinomycetota; class Actinomycetes; order Mycobacteriales; family Mycobacteriaceae; genus Mycobacterium. The sequence continues at coordinate 3,067 of NZ_JARXVD010000005.1, forward strand.
TCGCGGTGTCGCCGAAGACCACGCTGGTGTTGCTCTGTTCGGAACTGATCACCCTGGCCGGCTCCCCCACCGGCAGCAGGCTGTCAGGTTCGGCGGCGAAGGTCACATCGCCGACAACAGCCGACGAACGGACCAGGGACAGCAGGTATTCCGTTGCATCCGGGTCGTACATGGCGTCCACGACGGTCTCGGGACCATCGGCTCCGATCACCGCGAAATCCGCGTATTCAGGCTGGGCGCCAGCCGCCCGACGCACCAACACCTGGTACCGCTCCGCGGGACCATCGGCGTAGGCGACGTCGAGCAGCGCCAAGTCAAGATCATCCCGTAGCGCGATGACGGTACCGGCGTCGACACCGGTCAGTTCCCGGTTGCGGCCGGCGTACCAACGCTGCCGTGTCAGCCACTCTGCGAACTTCACCTCTGTCATCGCTGTCCCCCATCGGGTGCGCGCAGGGCAAACCAGTAGAAGCCGTAACCGGGCAACGTCAACTGGTAGGGCAGCACACCGATTCGGGGAAATTCCACGTGCCCAGTCAACTCGACCGGCGTGTAGTCATTCCAGCTCTGCAGGTTCAATTCGATGGGTTGCGGGAACCGGGACAGGTTGTTCACACAGAGCACCGCAGCGGAGTCGATCTCCCGAACATAGGCCAGCACCGACGGATTCGATCCGCTCAGTTCGCGGAACCCACCGACCGCGAACGCGTCGTGCCGACGCCGCACCCCCAGCATGGTGCGGGTCCAGTTCAACAACGAGTTCGTACTGTCGCGCTGCGCTTCGACATTCACCGCTTGATAGCCATACACCGGATCCTGGTTCGGCGGCAGATACAACCGTCCGGGGTTGGCAGTGGAGAAACCGGCATTGCGGTCCGGCGTCCACTGCATCGGCGTACGCACGCCGTCCCTGTCACCCAGCCAGATGATGTCGCCCATACCGATTTCGTCACCGTAGTACAGGACGGGTGAGCCGGGTAGGGACAACAACAACGCGGTGAACAGTTCGATCTGGTTGCGGTCGTTCTCCAGCAGCGGAGCCAGGCGACGCCGGATCCCGACGTTCGCTTTCATTCGTGGGTCTTTGGCGTACTCGGCGTACATGTAGTCGCGCTCTTCGTCGGTGACCATCTCCAGTGTCAGCTCGTCGTGGTTACGCAGGAAGATGCCCCACTGGGTGAGCTCGGGAATCGGCGGGGTCTGAGCCAGGATCTCCGAGATCGGAAACCGAGACTCCCGACGTACAGCCATGAAAATTCGGGGCATCAGCGGAAAGTGGAACGCCATGTGACACTCGTCGCCGCCGGTGTCCGGATCCCCGAAATAGGCGACCACGTCGGCCGGCCACTGGTTGGCTTCGGCCAGCAGCACCCGGCCGGGGAACTCGTCGTCGACGACCTTGCGGCAGCGTTTCAGGAAGGCGTGCGTCTCGGGCAAGTTCTCGCAGTTGGTGCCATCGCGCTCGAACAGGTACGGCACGGCATCCAGCCGGAAACCGTCTATACCCAAGCCCAGCCAGAACCGCAGTACGTCGAGCATCTCTTCCTGCACCGCGGGATTGTCGTAGTTGAGGTCGGGCTGGTGGGAGAAGAACCGGTGCCAGTAGAACTGCCGGCGCACGGGGTCGAACGTCCAGTTCGACTCCTCGGTATCGACGAAGATGACTCGCGCATCCGGGTACCGCTCGCTGCGGTCACTCCAGACATAGAAATCGCCGTACGGGCCGTCAGGGTTGCGGCGGGACTCCTGAAACCAGACGTGGGCGTCGGAGGTGTGGTTCATGACCAGGTCGGTGATCACCCGGATACCACGCCGGTGCGCAGCGTCCAGCAACTCCACGAAGTCCTCGACCGTGCCGAATTCCGGTAGTACCCGGTAGAAGTCGCGGATGTCGTAGCCGCCGTCCCGAAGTGGGGAGTCGTAGAACGGTGGCAGCCAGATGCAGTCGATGCCAAGCCATTTCAGGTAGTCCAGCCGTTCTGTGAGACCGCGGAGATCACCCGAGCCGTCGGCGTCCGAGTCGTAGAAGGCACGCACCAGCACCTCGTAGAACACCGCGTGTTTGAACCAGTCACGGTCGGTCGGCAGCGTTCTGGCATGGCCGAAATCCTCGGCGGACGGATGCTCGACCACTCCCGACTGCGGCTCCGACACCGCCGCGGCGTGGCTGTCCTCTGCGCGACCGTCTTGAACGTTGTCCATCAGCTTCCCAAGGTACCTACGTCGGCGGTTCTCAACATCTGCTGCAGACCTCGCCCCAACGGGTCGGGCCGAAATCGATGCCGCAGCAGAGCGGTCTGCCGAGGAGGACAGGTTTGCTGGAAAATCAGCGGTTGAATTAGCAGCCAACTACGGTTATTTTTGCCCCGACTTTCAACTCGTCGTCGGCCCCGAGCCGGCGGCGGTCCACCTTTCGACATAGGGATGGCCTGTGGCTGACTCCGCACCGAACGACGGTGAAGCACCAGTAATCGTTGGTCTTTTCGATGCGGCGATGCACATGTACATCGCCGCAATCGACACGCTGCCGGCGTCCAGCGACCCAGAGTTCCCCGAGCGCGCCGCGGTGGTCCTCACCGGTATGCGCAAACTGCAGGCCACCATGTCTCAGGCCGCGAAGCGCAGTCGGGTCAGCCCATCGGTCATCGTCGCGCTGAGCGACGTGCGCCGCCGCTACGACGATCTGATGACGATCGCCGCCGAGGGCCCTGGCGGCACGCTCGGCCAGCGGCTGTACGTCGCCCGCAACCGTGCCAAGCTGTCTCCGCAGGAGGCCGCCAACGGCATGGGCCTGCGCAAGGACCTGATCGAGTCCATCGAGGCCGAAGGGCCCGCGGACGAGTCCGAGACCGCGCAGATCAAGGAACTGATCGCCGCTCTCGGCGGTTAGTCATCGCTGCGGATCTAGGGTTTGCCCATGCCCGTACGCGATCATGGTGACCCAGGTGATGCGCCGACGATCCCGCCCCCGCTGAGCGAGGTCGTCAATCCGGTCCGGCCGTCAGCGGCCGAGGAGGCCCGCACCATCGCGGCGTCTACCAACACCGGCACCTTGGCCACGCTGACCAGCGACGGCGATCCGTGGGCGTCGCTGGTCACCTACGGCCTGCTGGACGGTGCTCCGGTGCTGTGCGTGTCGAACCTGGCCGAGCACGGCCGCAACCTGGCCGGTGATCAGCGGGCCAGTATTTCGATCGTCGCGGCCACTACCGACAAGGATCCCCTGGCCGGTGGCCGGGTCACCTTGGCCGGGCGGGTACACCGCCCATCGGGCGCGGACCGCGACGCCGCCCGGACTGCGCACATGGCCGCGGTGCCGGCTGCGAAGTACTACATCGACTACAGCGACTTCACCCTGTGGGTACTGCACGTCGACCGGGTTCGCTGGGTCGGCGGATACGGCCGGATGGATTCCACCACAGGCGCGGATTACGCTGCGGCACAGCCGGATCCGGTGACGCCGTCAGCAGCCCGGGCGATCGAGCACCTGAACGCCGACCACGCCGAGGCGCTGGCCGCCATGGCTCGGGTGCTCGGCGGCTACCCGGACACCTCGTCGGCGACGTGTACCGGGGCTGATCGCTACGGCCTGGATCTGAGGGTCGACACTGCCCGCGGCATGGCTTACACCCGGGTGGGCTACCCACAGCCACTGCAGTCCATCGATGAATTGCGTTCGGCTGCTGTGGAATTGACACGACTATCCCGGCAGGACGGCTAGCCGTCGATTCGGTTTGCGCGGGTGCAATAGCATCACGGTATGTCTGAACGCCCGAAATCCTGGGACGCTGCATTCGACCTGATCCGCACCCGGGGCTATGAGCGCCGCGAGGAACCGTTCCGGCTGGCCAGTGGACAGCTCAGCCACGACTACATCGACGGCAAGTTCGCCATCGACAACGGCAAGAGCTTGACGGTGGTCAGCCAGGCGGTGGCCGAACTCGCGGCACTGCACGGCATCGAGTTCGACGCCGTCGGCGGTCTGACCATGGGCGCTGACCCGTTGGCACACGGCGTGGCGATGGTTACCGGCAAAGCCTGGTTCTCGGTACGTAAGGAACAGAAGTCCCGTGGCCGCGAGCAGTGGATCGAGGGCACCCGCCTGGAGTCGGGCACGCGGGTGCTGCTGGTCGACGACGTGATCAGCACCGGCGGGTCCACCGAGATCGCCTACGAGCGGGTCACCTCGGTTGGCGCTGTCGTCACCGGGGTCATTCCGATGGTCGACCGCGGCGACATCGCTACCGAGCGATTCGCCAGGCGCGGCGTGCCGTTCGCGGCCCTGGTCAGCTACCGCGATCTGGGCATCGAACCCGTCCAGGACGTGTAAACCGCGGACACGCACCGAGATAGCGCAGTATTCATCCAGACCGCACCCTACGATCTGGAGGGTGGCTGAGAGTGTCGAGACGACCGACAGCGGCAATGGGCCAGATACCGACCCGTTTGCCGTAGTCGATCCGGGCCCACAATCCGGGCCGTTTGCCGGCCCAACCACCGGTTCGTTCCACATTCCCGAGCCCGAGCCCCCCGGCGACACGTTCGATGCATTCGACACCAACACCTGGCGATTCCGCCAAGTCCCGGTCCCCTGGTACCGCCGCCCCGAATCGCGCCTGCTGCTGATCGTGGTCGCGCTGGCCACCATCGCGCTGGTGGTGTCGCTGGTGGTCCTCGCAACCAGACGGGATTCCGGCTCCGACAACAACGCGCCGAGCGCCCCACCGTCTACCACCACAACCGGCACCACCTCCCCGACGCCCACCGCCACCACGCCCACCACGACAGCGCCAACCGAGTCTCCTACCGCACCGCCCGCCGCCCCGCCGCCGGCTCAGCCCCCACCACCAGTGGCCGAGCACCCTGCCGAGCACCAGGCAGGCCACCCGACCGCCGCCCCGCCACCGCCGAAGGGGCCCGAACTAAATGTCACCCGCCTGCCCATGAGCGCCAGCCCGCACCATTGAGGCCTGCTATGTCTACTGACCCGACTGCTCTGTTCGCCGCGGCACCGGTCGCGATGCTGTCGACGGTGTCGGCCGAGGGGCAACCGCACGTCGTTCCGGTGGTATTCGCTCTCAGCGGCGACGTGCTCTACACCGCGGTCGACGCCAAACGAAAGACAACCAGGCAACTGCGGCGCCTGGCCAACATCGCAGCCAACCCGCGGGTGAGCCTGCTGGTGGATCACTACAGCGACAACTGGGATGAGCTGTGGTGGGTGCGAGCGGATGGCACGGCAACCGTGCATCCCAGCGGGGATGAGATGGCGACAGGCTATTCGCTGTTGCGCGCCAAGTACTCCCAGTACGACCGGGTGGCTCTGGACGGCCCGGTGGTTCGGGTGGCAATCGGCAGATGGAACTCCTGGCGCGCCTGAACCCTTGTGCACAGCCCTATCGCGGGCGCATGGTGGACTTCGAGTCTTCGACAGGGGGCATCCATGGCGGATAAGGCAAACAACGCGCACGGAGACGCTCCCACTGCGGACAGTCCCTCCGCGATCCGGAACGTGGTGCTGGTCGGGCCGTCCGGTTCAGGTAAGACGACGCTGGTCGACGCTCTGCTGATGCACGCCGGTGTGCTGACCCGCGTCGGATCGGTGCTCGACGGTACCACCGTGTGCGACAGCGATCCGGCCGAGATCGAACAGCAACGCTCGGTCGGGTTGGCGCTGGCGTCGTTGCGGCATGCGGAAGTGAAGATCAATCTGATCGATACCCCCGGGTACGCCGACTTCGTCGGTGAACTACGGGCAGGGCTGCGCGCAGCGGACTGCGCACTGTTCGTCATCGCCGCCAACGAACACGTCGACGCCGCTACCGAAGCATTGTGGCGTGAGTGCGCCCAGGTGGGCATGCCGCGCGTGGTCGTGGTGACCAAGCTGGACCATGCCCGTGCCAACTGGAACGCCGTCGTCGACTCGGCACGAACAGCCTTCGGGGACAACGTGCTTCCGGTGTTGATCCCAACCGACGACGGACTGGTCTCATTGCTATCCGACGATGTGCCGACGGACCGTGAGGACGAGCGGGCGGCGTTGCTGGAGGGCATCATCGAAGAGTCTGAGGACGAATCGCTGATGGAGCGCTATCTCGGCGGTGAACAGATCGACCGCAGCGTGTTGATCGCCGACCTGGAGCGTGCGGTGGCGCGGGCGTCGTTCTTTCCGGTGATCCCCGTATGCAGCACTTCCGGCGACGGGGCGGGTGCCTTGCTGGACGTCATCGCGAGCGGATTCCCTTCTCCCCCAGAACATCACCCCCCGGAGGTGTTCACTCCTACTGGGGCGTCGCGACCCGCGCCCGAGTGCAAGGCGGACGCGCCACTGCTGGCCGAGGTGGTGAAGACGACGTCGGACCCGTACGTCGGCAAGGTCAGTCTGGTCCGGGTTTTCTCCGGCACCATCAGGCCCGACATGACAGTGCACGTGTCGGGCCATTTCAGTTCTTTCGTCGATTCCGGTTCTGGCTGTGCCGAACACGACGACCACGACGAGGACGAACGTATCGGCGCGCTGTCGTTCCCACTCGGACGCAAACAGCGTCCAGCACCCGAGGTGATCGCCGGAGACATTTGTGCCATCGGCAGGTTGTCCCACGCTGAGACCGGAGACACCTTGTCGGACAAGGCTTCTCCACTGGTCTGCAAGCCCTGGTCCATGCCGTCGCCGCTGCTGCCCATCGCAATCGAGCCGCGGGCCAAGACCGACGAGGACAAACTGTCGGTCGGGCTCAGCAGGTTGTCCGCTGAGGACCCGACGCTGCGGATCGAGCAGAACCCACATACGCATCAGGTCGTGCTGTGGTGCATGGGCGAGGCGCACGCCGCTGTCGTACTCGATGCGCTGTCTCGACGATTCGGGGTCGCTGTCAACACCGTGGACGTGCGGGTTCCGCTGCGAGAGACGTTCGGCAGCAACGCAAAAGGACACGGACGACACGTCAAGCAGTCCGGCGGGCACGGGCAGTTCGCAGTCTGCGACATCACCGTGGAGCCACTTCCGGAGGGCTCCGGGTTCGAGTTCGTCGACAAAGTGGTCGGTGGCGCGGTGCCCCGCCAGTTCATCCCGAGCGTTGAGAAAGGCGTCCGGGCCCAGATGGAACGCGGTATCTCCGGCCACCCGATGGTCGACATCCGAGTCACGCTGCTGGACGGCAAGGCGCACAGCGTGGACTCGTCGGACCATGCGTTCCAAATGGCGGGCAGCCTGGCGCTGCGGGAAGCCGCCGCCGCCTCGTCGGTCAGTCTGCTCGAGCCCATCGACGATGTGCATATCGTGGTGCCCGATGAATTGGTGGGCGCGGTCATGAGCGACCTGTCCGGGCGGCGTGGCCGGGTGCTCGGCACCGGCGCCGCGGGCGACTCGTGCACCTGCATCGACGCCGAGGTCCCGGAGATCGAACTGACCCGGTACCCGATCGAATTACGTTCGCTTTCGCATGGCGCGGGCTCGTTCACAAGGGCTTTTGCCCGGTACGAACCCATGCCGGAAGCCGCTGTAGCCCGTATGCGCTGAGCGCGCCCTGATACCCGACCTCGGCTGTCGGCTACGTCCCCCCTTATTGAGACCAGCGTCACATGTTGCCATATGTTTATGGGCATTCTGCGTGCGCAGGGGCTGGGGCTCTCGTCAGCGGAGGGCGCACGCATCGACATGTCAAAGGGGACATTGATGACGGTGCACGCTCGGCGCAGCACGAAGCGGGAGAAGCGCGCCCACCACTACCGCCTGGCGGCGATGGCGGTCGGCGTAGGGATTGCCGCGGCCAGCGGCCAGCATGTGGCCTGGGCCGATACCGGACACAACGACTCATCGAATGCCTCGTCGAGCCTGTCCTCGACGGGCAATGGCCCGACCGGCAAGACCGGACTCCACAAAGGCCTCACTTCACGCCCGAGCAGCGGCGCGGCAAGCACGTCGGGTAACGGTGCGTCGGCCAGCACCGGGACCCCGGCGCCCAAGCCAAAGCCCATTCGCCAGCCGGCGACCACAGGCGCGGCCGACTCGACCTCGGATCCCAACACTTTGAAGTCGAATTCACTTGCCCAACAGTTAAATTCACTCTTCGGCAAGACGCGCGACGATAGCAGCGGTTCGGCTTCGAAGAAGTCCGCGCTGGGCGCTGCAGCAGCGTCAGCGCCGTCACCGGTGCCTTCTGTGGCACCGTCATCGACGAGCATCGGCAAACGCGCGACGCTGAAAGCGGCGCTACTGGCCGCTGTCACCGCGAGCTCGACGCAGGCCACAACGGCGAGTTCTACGGAAACCACGACCACCGACCCGGCGAAGCCCAAGACTCCGAGCCCGCAACCGCTGTCGCCGATAGCCAAGCTGGCCGAGCTGCCGGGCCGAATCATCAACACAGTGCTGGAGACCTTGGACCTCACGGTCGCGGCCACCGGGCCGACGAGTCCGTTCAACTGGGCCCCCGTCAGTGAGGCCCTGTTCGCGGCCTTCCGCCGTTGGGAGACCTCCATGGGCTTGGACAAGACCCCGACGGCACAGCCGACCCCGGCGACCATCACCTACGCCGGTGACACCTCGCAGAAGACCCCGACGGTGGCGCAGTTCCTGGACGCGGCGACCGCGGAGTACGTGCTGGGCGGGCAGCCCAGCGATCTGAAACCATTCGTCGTCAATGGTTTCCAGATGCAGTCCACCAACATCCTGTCCGGGGAGTCGGCCAAGGCATGGGTAACGCCCGAGGGGCAGATCATCATCGCCTACCAGGGCACCACGGGCGGGACGAACCTGCTGGTCGACCCGCTGATCGCGATCACTCAATCCATCGCCGACGCCCAGGTGATCTTCACCAACACCACGCCGCAAGCGTTCGTGGATTCGCTGACCTTCGCCCAGCAGGTGCAGGCCGAGGCCGCCAAGCAGGGTTACAACACTGATGACATCTTCGTCACCGGCCAGTCGCTGGGCGGCTGGGAGGCGCAGTACGTAGCGCAGCAAACCGGCCTGGACGGTATCGGCTTCGAGGGGCCGGGCCTGAACACCACGGTGCCGGGCAACGGGGTGAACTCCGGGTTCGTCAACGTCGAGACCTATGGCGATGTCGCCGCGTACCTCTCGACCGACCTGCCCGGCCTGCAGCCATTCATGCCGGCCTACGTCGCCGGTGGCGGCACCAAGCCGCACTACGGCTCGATCGTGATGATCGGTGATCCCAATGCGGTCGATCCACTGATCAACGGGTCAGCGCTGTGGGGTCCGAACGTGTTCGACGACCTGACCTTCGCGGGCGACCTGCTGGGCAACTTCCTTGAGCACCACATGCCGGGCATGCAGGCCTACAGCCTGGGCGTGACCCCCGACCCCGGCGTGCTGCCGTGGCTGGGTTCACCAATGGGCCCGGTTAATGACTGGGGCGATCTCACCATTCCGGAGTTGCAGCAGGCGGCGTCAGACGCGGGCGTACTGATTGCCCCGTAGTTTCAACGAGTTCGGCGCGCTCCGTATCGATAATCGATACGGAGCGCGCCGAAATCACAACGTCAGAGCAGGCCGAGCAGCTGCAGATCGGTGATGTACTTGACGATCACCGGCGGAGTGACATGCGGAATGTCCTTGTCCGGACCGATCTTTGCGTCCTGCACCGCCTCGCGGAACACCACCACAGGCGCGATCGACCCGTTGTGCGGGTGCTCCGGCTTCTGGTAGTTGTGCAGCAGCGGCAGCAGTGACGCCTGACGCTGCCGATCCGGCAGGGCCCGCAGCGTGGTCTCGAAGCGAGCCAGCCATTGCGCGTAATCATCAACTCGTGCAATGGAATACCCGGCTTCGATGAGCCAGTCGACGTACTCGTCCATGCCGATGCCATCGGCGTGCGGGTTCATCACGTGGTAGGTGGAGAACTCGCCGGCTTCGCGGACACCGAATGTGGAGACCGCCTCGGCGATGAACTCCACCGGCAGACCGTCATAGTGCGCGGCCTGGCGCTGGCCCTGTGCGTCGAGTTCGTAGAACGACTTCGGCGCGATGCCGGTAGCCACCAACGAGAACATCATGCGAGTGAACATGTCGGGCACGTTGAGCTGGCCGGCGTAGGTGGTGTCGGCCAGGATCATGTCGCAGCGGAACACCGAAACCGGAAGACCGCAAAGGTCATTGGCTTCGCGCAGCAGGACCTCGCCGGCCCACTTGCTGTTGCCATAACCGTTGGCGTAGCTGTCATTGACCGAACGCTCCGCGCTCATCACACGCACGTCGGCGTCCTCGACAAACTTGCCCGGCTCAATCTGATCCCCGACACCGATGGTGGAGATGTATATGAACGGCTTCTGCTTGGTGGTCAACGCGATGCGGATCAGCTCGGCAGTGCCCAGCGCATTCGGGCCGAACAGCTCGCTGTACGGCAACACGTGGTTCACCAACGCCGCCGGGTCGACAATCACATCAACGGTGTCGGCCAGCCGCTGCCAAACTTCTTGCGACAGACCGAGGTTCTCATCGCCCTTGTCGCCGGCGATGACCTCCAGGTGGTCGGCTGCCAGCTTCTGGTAGTGCGCCAGCAACACCGGATCTCCGCTGTCGAAGGTGGCATCCAGCCGGGCCCGGGCCTCCTCGTCAGACTTGGCGCGCACCAGTGCGATCACCTTGCCGTCCACCAGGTCCATGCGCTCTAGCCATTCCAGGGCCAGGTAACGGCCGAGGAATCCGGTTGCGCCAGTGAGCAACACAGTGCGGACCTGGGCGGCCGGACCGGGCAGCGAGGGTGCCGCGGCCAAGGTGGCCGCGTCGATGAACTTGTCCAGCGTCAGGTCCGAAGCGCTGACCTCAGCGGCATGACGCCCGTGCACCGACGCGAACGTCGGACGCTTGGAGCCACCGCTGCGTTCGGTCTCGATGTAAGCAGCGATCGCGGCGAGGTCGTTGGCCGGACTGACGATGATGCCAACCTGGACCTCGACACCGAAGATTTCTTCCAGAAGATTGCCGAAGGTCAACGCGGACAACGAGTCTCCACCGAGATCGGTAAAGTGGGCGTCGGCTGCAACCTCTCCGGAAGCTCCCAGCAGCGCATCGGCAGCGCGAATGACGGTCGGCAGCGCGGGGCCGTCGGCACCGTTCTGCCGCAGGGCCCGCAGCTCATCGGCTTGGCCGGCAGCAAGACTCGCGTACAAGTCTTCCAGCACCGGACCGTACTGGGCCTTCAACTTCGGCCAGGCCAACTTGCGGATACCGGTCAGCAGACCGTTTTCCAGGCTGAAAGGCTCGGTCTCCACGATGAAGTCGCGCGGGATTTCGTACGACTGCAGCTCGGCAGCCTTGGCGACCTCTTGGAGCGAATCGGCGATCTGCACCTTGAGCTCGGCGGAATCCCAACGGGCCAAAGCATCTTCGGTGGGCACCACGACGGCCAGCAGGTACGGCTGGGTGCTGTTGCCGTAGACATAGATCTGCCGGACCAGCGGGCTGTTGTTGCTGTATGCCGCCTCCAGCTTGGCCAGCGTGACGAATTCACCCTGTGCCAGCTTGAGCACGTTGTTGCGGCGGTCCAGGTACTGAATCTGGTCGGGACCCAACTCGGCGACCACGTCACCCGTGCGGTAGAAGCCGTCCTCGTCGAACACGCCCGCAGTGACCTCAGGCCGCTTGTAGTAGCCCGGGAACAGGTACTCGGTCTTGACCAGCAGCTCACCGCGCGGGTATGGCTGGTCGGTCAGGTAGTAGCCAAGGTCCGGGACGTCGACCAGCTTGTAGTCCAGGGTCGGCGGCCGCTGGATGACACCGTCGAAGAACACCATGCCGGCTTCGGTCGAGCCGTAGCCCTCCAGCAGGTGGATGCCCAGGAACTTCTCGACCCAGGCCTTCAGTTCGTCGGTGATCGGGGCCGAACCGGTCATGGCCTTGATGTAGCGACCACCGATCAGGTTCTGTCGCATGTCGGCCATCACGTCGGCCTCCAGCGCGTCCCGCTCGGCCTCACCGGCACCGGCCGGTAGTTGCTTGTCGACGCGGCTCTGGAATTCCAGGTACAGCATCTCCCAGACGCGGGGCACCAGGTTCAGCTCGGTAGGCCGGACCAGGGCGAAGTCCTCCAGCAGGGTGGACAGGTCGCTCTTGGCGGCGAAGTAGACCGAGCCGCCGTTGGCCAGGCTGGAGTACAGGATGCCGCGGCCCATGACGTGGCTCATCGGCATGAAGGCCAGGTTGATCGATGCCTCGCTCGGGCCGAACCAAGCCGAGCTGGCCCGCCGCCAGAAACTGGTCATGTTGCTCTCCGGGTACATCGCCCCCTTGGGGGCACCCGTAGAACCGGAGGTGTAGATCAGCAGCGCCAGCGGATCGGCGTCCTCGAAAACCGGCGCCGGGGCTGCCGGCAGTTCCTTGCCGCGGCCCAGCACGTCCTGGAAGGTCTCCACAGCCACCGTCAACCCCGCCTCGGCCAGTGCGGCGCGGGCCGAGTCGATGGCCTCCCGCTCGTCGTCGACCTGCGGGTGGTGGTCGAACACCACGATCCGGGCCGGCGCGGGGCCACCGACGGCGAGTTCCACGGTGTCGGCGACGTAGGTCGCGCTCGTGGCGATCAGCACCGGTTCGGTCTCAGCGATGATCGGCAGCAGCGACGACGCGGACGAGCTGGTCTGCAGCGGCACCGACACGGCGCCGATCTGGCCAAGCGCGGTGTCGATGACGGTGTAGTCGATGCTGGTGAAGCCGAGGATGGCTACACAGTCACCGGCTTTCACACCGTCGGCGTGCAGCGTGCTCGCGGTCGCGCGGACCCGGTCCGACAGCTCGCGGTGGGTGATGGTGTCGAACTGCGGCAGCAGTCGGGCCACGGTGCGGCCCTTCTCAGTGACGAACTCGACACTGCGCTGTCCGAGCGCGGTCCGATCGGCGTAGCCGTCCAGCACGGTCTGCACGATCTGCGGCAGACGTAGTCCCGGCTTCTCGACCGCCTGCGCCACCGAATGGATCGGCAGGGCGGCGGCGAACTGCGGGTCATTGGCAATCAATTCGGCGATACGGCCCTGCAACCGGTCGTCAGCGGTGTCAGTCGACATAAATAAACCTCACAAAGCAATTCAGGATTGTGTGGGGGGCGCACCGTTGTGCCTCCCACCTCTATAAACGACGCCGGCGGGGCCGGCTTTGTTCCAGTTGTGCCTGCCAATTCCCTGTGATTTGGGTTGCTCAGAGCAGGCCGAGCAATTGCAGATCGGTGATGTACTTGACGATCGCCGGCGCACCGATATGCGGAATATCCTTGTCCGCACCGATTTTCGCGTCCTGTACCGCCGCCCGGAAACGTTCCACAGGTGCAATCGAACCGGTGACGGGGTAGCTGGGCTTCTGGTAGTTATGCAGCAGCGGCAGCAGCGACGCCTGGCGCTGACGGTCCGGAAGCGACCGCAGCGAGGTTTCGAAGCGCGCCAACCAGTCGGCGTATTCGGGCACCCGGGCGATCGGGTAACCGGCCTCGATCAACCAGTCGACGTATTCGTCCATGCCGATGCCGTCGTCGTACGGGTTCATCACGTGGTAGGTCTCGAACGACGACCGCAAATCACCGGCGGCAACCTGCACCGCCAGCGTCGAGATGGCCTCGGAGATGAACTCCACCGGCAGACCGTCGTAGTGGGCACGCTGCCGGTTGCCCGCCGCATCCAACTCGTAGAAGGACTTCGGCGCGATGCCGGTGGCCACCAGCGAGAACATCATGCGGGTGAACATGTCCGGCAGGTTCAGCTGACCGGCATAAGTGGTGTCGGCCAGGATCATGTCGCAGCGGAACACCGAAACCGGAAGACCGCAAAGGTCATTGGCTTCGCGCAGCAGGACTTCACCAGCCCACTTGCTGTTGCCGTAACCGTTTGCGTAACTGTCGTCGACGGTACGCTCGGCGCTCATCGCGCGCACGTCCGCATCCTCGGTGAATTCACCGGGAGCCACACCACTGCCGACCGCGATGGTCGACACGTAGGCGAACGGCTTGATCCGGGTGGTCAACGCGATGCGGATCAGCTCGGCGGTGCCCAGGGCATTCGGGCCGAACAGCTCGCTGTACGGCAGCACGTGGTTCACCAACGCCGCCGGGTCAACGATCAGGTCGACGGTGTCGGCCAGCCGCTGCCAAACTTCTTGGGACAGACCCAGGTTGGCCTCGCCCTTGTCGCCGGCGATGACCTCCAGGTGGTCAGCTGCCAGCTCCTGGTAGTGCGCCAGCAACACAGGATCGCCGCTGTCGAAGGTGGCATCCAGCCGGGCCCGGGCGTCGTCATCAGACTTTCCGCGGACCAGGCAGATCACCTTGCCGTCGACCAAGTCCATGCGCTCGAGCCATTCCAGGGCCAGGTAACGGCCGAGGAATCCGGTTGCGCCAGTGAGCAACACGGTGCGGATCTCCGAGGCGGGGCCAGGCAGTGATGGGGCCGCGGCCAGGGTGGCGGAGTCGATGAACTTGTCCAGGGTCAGGTCGGCTGCGCGAGCGACGGTCGCGCCCTTGCCGTGCACTGTGGAGAACGTTGGCCGCTTGCCGCCGGCCGCGCGCTCACCTTCGATGTACGACGCCACTCCGGCCAGGTCGGTGGCGGGGCTGACGATCACGCCCACCGGCACCTCGATCTCGAAGATCTCTTCCAACAGGTTGCCGAAGGTCAACGCGGACAACGAGTCTCCACCCAGATCAGTGAAGTGGGCATCGCCCGCCAGATCGGATGCCGCGGCGCCGAGCAGGGCACCAGCGGCTCGCAACACGGTATCCAGCACTGGCGCGTCGCCGGCCCGAAGGGCCCGCAGGGCTCGCAATTCGGTGGCCTGGCCTTCGGCCAGATCGCTGTACAGCTGCTCCAGTTCTGCGCCGTAGCGGGCCTTCAGCTTGGGCCAGGCCAGCTTGCGGACGCCGGTCAGCAGACCGTTCTCCAGCGTGAAAGGTGTTGTCTCGACGATGAAGTCGCGGGGGATCTCGTAGGACTGCAACCCGGCTTCGCGGGCGACCGACTGAAGTGCGTCGGCCAGCTCCGGCCGCAGGTCTTCGGCGTCGGAAACGCAGGCCAGAGCTTCGGCCGACGGCACGATCACGGCCAGCAGGTAGGCGCGAGAACTGTTGCCGTACACGTAGATTTGACGGATCAGTGGGCTGGTACCGAACGCCGCCTCCAGCTTGGAGACGGTGACGAACTCACCCTGCGCCAGCTTCAGCACGTTGTTGCGCCGGTCCAGGTACTGCAGGTGGTCGGGACCGAGCTCGGCCACGATGTCGCCGGAGCGGTAGAACCCGTCCTCGTCGAACACTGCCGCGGTGACCTCGGGCCGCTTGTAGTACCCGGGGATCAAATCGGTTGATTTCAAAAGCAATTCGCCGCGCGGATGCGGGCGGTCGGTCAACAGGTAACCCAGTTCCGGAACGTCGACCAGCTTGTAGTCGATCACCGGCGGACGCTGTATGTGGCCGCTGACCATGATGCCGCCGGCCTCGGTGGAGCCGTATCCTTCCAGCAGTTCCAGCCCGACGAAGTTCTGCACCCAGGCCTTGAGCTCGGGGGAGATCGGTGCCGAGCCGGTCATCGCGACCACCTGGCGTCCGCCGAGCAGGCTTTCCCGCCGTTCGTCGAGCACCTGCTGTTCGGTCACGCCGTCAGCGGCACGCCGGTCAACTTCGCTCTGAACTTCCTGGTGAATCATTTCCCAGACCCGGGGAACGAAGTTCATCTGGGTCGGGCGCACCAGGGAGATGTCCTCCAGCAGGGTGGACAGGTCGCTCTTGGCGGCGAAGTACACGGTGCCGCCGCTGGCCAGAGCGCGGTAGACGATGCCCCGGCCCATCATGTGGCTCATCGGCAGGAAACTCAGGACGATCGCAGGCACCGCGGACTGGTGCCCCCAGCCGGCACGCACCGAGGTACGCCAGCCGTTGGTGAGCAGTCGCTCCGGATACATTGCGCCCTTGGGAGTTCCCGTGCTGCCGGAGGTGTAGATCAGGACCAACAGTGGGTCCGGCTCGTCGAACACATGCGGCGCCACAGCCGGCAGCCCGGCTCCGCGCTCCAGCAGTTCGGCCAAAGTCTGCACGGTCACGCCGGCATCGGCCAACCGGGTGGTCGCGCGTTCCAGCGCCTCGCGCTGGTCGTCAACCTGCGGCCGGTACTCGAAGACGATGACCCGCTTGGGGGTGTAGCCGGTCAGAGCGAGTTCAACCGCGTCATCCAGGAAGTCGACGTCGGCGAACAGGGCCACCGGTTCGGTCTCGACCATGATGGGGCGCAGCTGCTCGGCAGGGGCGCTGGTCTGCATGGGAACGGCGATGGCTCCGGCGCGGGCCAGAGCGGTGTCGATGATGGTGTATTCGACGCTGGTGAAGCCCAGCATGGCAATCCGGTCGCCGGGGGCGATGGCTTCTGCACCAGAGAGCAGCGCGTTGTCGAGGGATTGAATCTTCTGCCAGGCCTCGCCGAAGGTGATGGTTTCGAAGTGAGGCAGCAGCTTGGCCACGGTCCGGCCGGCGTCGTCGGTGACGTAGTCGACGGCGCGCTGTCCGAGCGCAGGCCGATCGGAGTACGCCTCCATGACGATGCGCATCATCTCCGGCAACCGCATTCCGGGCTCATCGACGGCCGCACTGACCTCAGCGTCAGGCCGGGCGGTGGCGAACTGCGGGTCAGTGGCGTACAAGTTTTCGACGCGCGCGATGAACCGCTGCTCGTCTTCGGTGGGTGTGGTAACCAATTCGTTCTCGTTCGACATCGACAACCCCTGAAAAATTTTGCGTATATGGCCGTAGATCTATCCGCCAGCTTCGCTTGTATACAACGTTAGCAAAACTAAAGATATGCCGTAATGCCTGAGCGGCCGGTGTGATAAACCGCACTCAGCGCCCGGCGGCGTGGTCCTCCACTTGCGACACTTGCGTCTCGTACGCACCTTCGTCGCGACCGAGAGCGATGGTGGCTGCGACCATCCCGCCGATTGCCACCACCAATGCGGCGGCTTGAGGCCCGTTGGTGTCCAGACCCTCACCCAGAACCAGCGCACCGAGCAGCACCGCGACCACCGGCTCCAGCACCAGCATCGTGGGCACCGAGGTCTGCAGCGCACCCGCGTGAAAGGCCGACTGCTGCAGCAACGTCGCAATCACACCCAGAGTTATCAGCACATAGGGGGCCGGCGTCGACAGTGAACCGATCAGACCGCGTTGTTCCACCACCCGCATGAAGATCTTGGTCACGACCGCCACCACACCGAACAGCACACCCACGCCGACGGCCAGCAGAACCGCACGCTGCCACGCGCGCATCCGGACAGCCAGCAGAACACAGCCCACGATCACTACGGCGCACACCGAGGACGCCGCTATCAGCTCCTTGAGCGGTGCAGCCTGTTCGAACCGACCGGGTCGGGCCAGCATCACGAACGCGGACAGCCCGGCCGTCAGCACCACTGCCCACAACCACTCACCGCGGGTCACCCGCCGGTGTGCCTGCCGGGCACTGAGCGGCAGCGCGAACAGCAGCGCCGACACCAGCAGCGGCTGCACCACTATCAGTGAACCGTGGGCCAGTGCCAGCGCCTGGAAGACATAGCCCGCAACAGCGGCAGCGGTACCTGCCCACCACAGCCTGCGGCGCAGCAGCGTCGAGATCATGACGGCGCTGACCCCGTATTCGGCTGGCACGTCGATGGTCGCGCGCTGCCGAACAACGATGCCGACCGCTGCGCACACTGCCGCGCACAGCGCGAACACCACCACCAAGCCCTGGGTGATCAATGGTCGGGTCCATTCACCACTGGTGAGCGTCCCCCGGCCCGATCTCGCACGCCCAAAGGGTAGTCGAGGACTCGGCTTGCCTGGACTGCACGCCGGACCCGGCCGGCTGATCAGGCAGTTATCTGAGCGATGGCCTGCGCAGTCTGCAGGTCCTCGTACGCCGCGGCGTAGCGCTGGGCTAGGGCCAGGGCGATGTCCGGGCGCTGCCACAGCTCACCCGCGCTGGCCGTGCACAGCCACAAGGTCAGACCGTGCGCCACCGAGGCCCGGTAGCGCAGCCACACCTCGTCGGCCGACGGGAGTTCAGCGGCAGGCAATCCGAGCGCGTCGCGGTACTCCTCCAGCAACGCACGCTCGTGGTTACGCCGGTCTTCGGTCACCAGTGCGCCCTGCAGGTAGTAACCGAGATCCAGAGAGAAGTTGCCGCGGCGGGCCACCTGCCAGTCCAGGAAGCCGACGTCACCGGACGGCAGCAGGTAAGTGTTGCCGATGTGGGCGTCACCGTGCAGCAGGGTCTGCGGACCCACGGTAAGCGTCCGGATATAGGGCTTCCAGATGTCGTCGATGAGACCGTCGATGGTCAACGCATGGACCGACGCCGGGACGTCGTCACCCAGGCGTTCCAACGCCGCCGGCAGCGGCGCAGCCTGCATGCCGTCCCACGGCACGAACGGTTCCAACCAATACAGCCGCTGGTGCGCAGCCAGCCGATCGCCCCAGAACTTGCCGTGCATCCGGCCCAATCCGCGGACCCCGGCTGCGGCCTGCTCGACGGTCATCGGCCGAGTCGCATCGCGCGGATCGGCGCCCCGGGCCGTGAGGTCCTCCATGATCAGTATGAAGTCTTCGTCGGCCTCGTCGATGGGTGCCGCGTACACCACCGGATGTTCCAGTGGCAATTCGATATTCGAGTTGAACAGCCGAGGCTCATGCAGCAGACCGCTGGTCAGCTGGATCAGGATCTTGTGGTCCGGGTCGACGGCTTTGGCGAACACGGTGGCAGGTCCAGCACCTGAGGAGTACGTCAACGCCAGCCGAGCGCGCCGGTTTGTGCCGTCGTCACGCATGTCGACGGTTACGCGCTCAACTTCCACGTCCGGATGGTGACCGCGCAACGCTGCGGTCATCCATTCGCCATCGATCTCGTCCCAGTTCTTCGGGACGGTCAACGCTCTGGTCACCTGGCGACCGCGGGCATGGTGTCCCAGCCACGCACCGTGGAAGTCGGTGACAGCGAAGCATTTTCGAGATCGACGTCCCACTCCGGGAATCGCTTGAGCAGCTCTTCGAGCGCGATCCGGCCTTCCAGCCGGGCCAGTGCCGAGCCCAGGCAGTAATGGGTGCCGACGCTGAAGGCCAGGTGCTGACGCTGCTCGCGGTGGATGTCGAAGACGTCGCCGTCGGGCGGGAACTGCCGGTGGTCACGCACCGCCGCGCCGATGAGCATCATCATGACGCTGCCCTCGGGCACCTTCTGCCCGTAGAACTCGACGTCGCGGGTGACGTAGCGGGCCACGTGTGGGGCCGGCGGCTCGAAGCGCAGCAGCTCCTCGATGGCCTGCGGGATCAGCGCGGGGTTCTCGACCAGCTGCCGACGCTGATCTGGGTGCTCGGCGAGAACCTTTGCCGCCCAACCGATCAGACGCGTGGTGGTCTCGTTGCCCGCACCGGCGACCACGTTGATGTAGATCAGCAGCTCTTCGCGGGTCAGGTTGCGGGTGACGCCGTGCTCGTCTTCGAATTGGACGGTGAGCAGGTCGGTCATGATGTCGTCGGACGGGTTGTCCTTGCGCCAGTCGATGTATGTCTCGAAGATCGAACCGTCGACCAGGCCGTGCTCGGCCGCCTTCATCGGCTTACCGGCCTCGGTGCGCAGCTGGTCGTTGCCGTGGTCGCGGATCATCACCTGGTCGTCCTCGGGGATGCCGAGGAGCTCGCTGATCACCTGCATCGGCATGATGGCGCCGAAATCGGTGATGAAGTCGAACTTGCCGCCGTCCACCAGCGGGTCCAGCGCACGGGCGCAGAATTCGCGGATCTTGGGTTCCAACGCATTGATCTTGCGTGGGGTGAACATCCGGGACAACAGCTTGCGGTGCGTGGTGTGGATCGGCGGATCCTCGAAAATCAGGGCACCGGAAGGAATTTCGATGTTGGCCTTGATGAGTTCGATGATCGCGCCGCGAGCCGAGCTGAAGGTCTCATGATCGACGAGGGCCTTGTTGACGTCGTCATAGCGGCTCAGCGCGTAGAAATCGAACTGCTCGTTGTAGTACAGCGGCGACTCTTCGCGAAGCCTGCGAAACACCGGGTACGGGTCGTGGTTGATCCCCACGTCGTAGGGATCGAAGTACACGTCAGCGGTGGTTTCAACAGTCACCGACAGTCCGCCTCTCTGAGGGCTGCAAGGTTGCTTACACGCGTAAGTTACTCGCTGAGCAGGCGCCAGACAAGGGTGCGGCGCGCATTCAGGTCGAGTCGCGAACGACCAACTGGGCGGCGCCGACGCTGGGTGGTTCGCCTTCGACGGGATAGCCCAATTCGGCCATCATCACGGGTACCGCCGCCTCCACGATCAGGCTCGGGTCAAAGCGCACGGAGGTCAGCGGCGGCCCACTGACAGCGCCCAGCGGGATCGCATCCACACCCATAACCGCCAGGTCATCCGGGCAGCTCAGGCCCGCCAGCCGCATGCCGTGCAGTACCACGAACGCGGTCTCGTCACTCTGGGCGCAGATCGCGGTGACCCCGGCATCCATCCAGCGGCGGACTGCGTCGGCGGCATCCGAGCCGTCCGCCGCGACCGTGTCGACGATGAGCTGCTCAAGTCCGTGCCGCGCCACCGCCTCCTCCAGACCCGCCAGCCAGTAGTCGCCGAGCGGCTGCAGTTCCGGGGTGTCGACGCGGGCGAAGCCGATCCTGCTGTGCCCCTTGTCCACCAGATGAGCGATACGCATCTCGCCAACCGTCAGATGCAAGACTCCGAGCGCCTGGAGCTTCTCACTGCCCAGATAGATCTGCGGGATGCCGGCCGCGTCCACCGCAGCGGCGGCAGCACCGGTCAGCGGAAACACACCACTGACGGCGATCGGGTTGAGGTCGGCCACCGCATCGACGACGTTCTGCCCGTCGTCGGTCTCCAGCTGCAGCGACAACACGATACCCTGCCGGGCCAACGCCGTGGTGAGCCTGCTGCCCACCTCTAACGGCAACTCCCCCAACGCAATTCGCGGCACGATGTAGAGCACCACGCCACTGCCGCCGGACGCCAGGTTGCGCGCGGCGAGATTGGGCCGGTAACCCAGCCGCGCCGCGGCCTCGTGCACGGCGGCCCGGGTCTGCGCGGATATCCGCTGTCCCGCAACGTTGTTGAGAACGTAGCTGACCGTCGCCGATGACACATTGGCCAACCGTGCCACGTCGGCTTTTGTCGGCCTGGACGTTCCTCGCATCCCCACGCGGGTAGCTTGGCACACCTTGGCCAACCAGCCAGAACTTTATTGTTATCTTAAGTTTCTCTTATTTTTCTTATTTTTGGTGTACGGTGAGCTTCCATGCAGCCCAGAATCGCCCTCGTCACCGGGGCTTCCCGCGGCATTGGCGCAGCCGTCGCCGCGCGGCTTGCCCGCCCTGACACCCACGTCCTGATCAACTACCGCGAGAAGGAAAAGCGCGCGCAAACCGTCGCCGAAACGATCCGCGACGCCGGCGGCTACGCGTCCGTCATCGGCGCCGATCTGTCGGACGAATCTTCGGTGCGAGCACTGGTCGACCGGATCGATAGTCGGTTCGGCCGGCTGGACACGCTGATACTCAACGCATCCGGCGGGCTGGAGCGCGGCGCTTCTCCGGACTACGCAATGCAACTGAATCGGGATGCCCAGCTGCGACTGGTCGACCTGATGCTGCCGCTGATCCCGGCCGGTGGCCAGATCGTCTTCGTCACCAGCCACCAGGCGCACTTCTACCCCCGGCATCCAGTACCGGACGGATATGCACCGATCGCCCACAGCAAGCGAGCCGGCGAGGATGCCCTACGGACGCTCAAACCCGAATTCGACCGCTGCCGAATCGGTTTCACCGTGGTATCCGGAGACATGATCGATGGGACCGTCATCATCCGCTTATTGCAGCGGCGCGATCCGGCGGCCGTTGACGCACGGCGCAGCCGCGCACCACTGCCGACTGTCGAGGAGTTCGCCGCCGCGATCGTGGACGCCGCCAATGGGCACGCGAGCCACGCCACGATCTACGTCGGCGGTGCCGATTACCTTGATCGCCCGGCGTAGTGCGATCAAACCTGTTCAGCGACAGTGCCGTCCATCCGGTCCTGCCGTAGGCCCGGCCCGGACGACGCCCGGAACACCCCGCCACCCAATAACGTGCCGACCAGTGCAACCGCGAACAACACCGCTGATGTCGCCACCACCGGCAGTATCTGGTGTCCGCCGTAGACCAGACCGCCGAGCAACGAACCGCTGACAATGCCGATCTGAAAAGCCGTGACATACAACGCCGATGCGTATTCGGCATGCTGCGGGCAGGCTCGGATCGCCGATGCCTGGAGCATCGGCGGAAGCACCGCCGCACAGCCACCCCACACCAGAATCGCGGTCACCCCGGACCCGACCGGGCCTCCCGCCACCAACACCCAGAACGCCAGGCACAGCACCGCCAACGTAGTTGTCGCCGCCAACCGCGGCCGACTGTCGGTGGCCGGAGCCAGCAGCGCCATCGACACCAAACCGACGACCCCGTAGGCCGCGAGCACCACTGCCTGACCTCGATCACCGAGTCCCGCCGCGTCCCGAATGATCGGGACCACGAAGGTGTACGAAACGAAGTGCGCGGTGACGCCGACCAAGGTGATGCCACACAGCATCACCAGTCGGGCGTTACGGAACCACCGACCCGGTGAATCAGTCTCCGGCCTGGCGGCATCGGTAGCCAGCACCGGCAGGCAGCACTGCGCCAGCACCGTGATCGCGGCGCCGGCAGCAGCGATCACCAGTGTGGTCGCTCGCCAGCCCCAGGCTTGACTCATCGACGTGGTCAACGGATTTCCGACGATCAACGCAGCCGATGTGCCGATGTAGAGCGCGGTGGTCGCGCGGCCGGTGTGCGACGCCGGCACCAGCCTGGCACCGATCGTGGCAATGATGGACCACATCAACCCATGGGTCAGTGCGCACAGCACCCGACTGGCCGCCAACAACCCGAGCCCGGGTGCCAACGCCGAAAACACCTGCGAAACGGTCAGACACACCAGCGTCATTACGAACGCTCGGCGCCTGGGCCAGTGCGCGGTCCACCGCACAAGCGGTACCGTCGCCAACACGCTGATGAAAGCGTATGCGGCAGGCAGCATTCCGACATGTGCCTCGCTGACGTGCAGGTCGGCGGCGATCGCCGGCATGGCCCCGATAGGCACAAGCTCGGCGACGGCATACACATAGGCCGCGGCTGCCAGTACCGCCAACTGAACCACAACGCGTGTGGTCCAGCGATATTCGCCGACTAGCGGACGGTCAAGCACGACGGCAGCGATGAAGCTGTCCTTTCATCCGGCGACTCCAAGCACCGCATAGATCGCGTCGGACAGCGCCACGCTGCGCGGGTCGGCATTGGCCTTGGTCGGGTCCAGATAGTTCATCACGTAGGCGTAGCCGATCTTGTGTTCGAGGTCGACGAACGCGAACGAGCCGCCGGTGCCGCCGTGCCCGAATATGCGTGCGTTCGGGCCCGCCACCCTGCGTTGGTTGAGCATGTAGCCCAGGCCCCAGCCGTGGTCCGCCACCCGTGGCCCCAGCACCAGATCGGTGTCAAAGCCGCCCTGCGAAGTGCGGCATAGGTCCATCAACTCCCGGCTCAGCAGCTTCTCCTGTGCCATCGCGTTGTAGAAAGTGGCCATGCCCAGTGCCGATACGTGGGCGTTGGTCGCCGGAAATTCCATTGAGCGCCACCGATCTATGGCCTCCGATCCGACCTCGTCGTCGGGAATGAATCCCATCGCCACGGACAAACCTGCCTTGCGGTGGTCGGCCAACGACGTCGGCCGCTCAGGCGCTCCGGCATCGCCGAGCAGTTCGCGGATGTGTGGCTTGTTGATCATGTCGGCACATCGCGCATGCTGTTGCTCGGGCAATCCGATGTGCACGTCGGCGCCGATCGGTTCGGCGATCTCGTCGCGCAGAAACTCACCGACGGTGCGGCCGGTAACGCGCTTGACCACCTCGCCGAGGATGAACCCGAACGTCACCATGTGATAGCCCTGCGCCGAACCGGGCGGCCACCATGGGCTGGATGCGGCGAGCTCTGCACAGACGTGGTCCCAGTCCAGCACTTCCTCGTATGTCATCCGGCGCCGTGGGCCGATCACGCCGGAGCGGTGCGACAGCACCATGGCGATGGTGATGTCGCCCTTGCCGTTCTGCGCAAATTCGGGCCAGTACGTGGCAATGGGCGCACGCAGATCGATCGTGCCGCGCTCGGCCAACATGTGCAGACAGGTGCTGGTCAGCCCCTTGGAGCCGGAGAAAATACTCGCCAATGTGCGCTGGTGCCAGGGAATCTCGTTACCGGCGTCCTGCCAGCCACCCCACAGGTTGACCACCAACTCACCGTCGACGAAACCGGCGACCGCTGCGCCCACGTCTCCACGCGCAGCAAAATTGCGCTCGAATTCGATACGGACAGCATCGAATTCGGGGGCGCAGAAGCCCCCGATGGGGAAATCGCCGACCAGCACGTCAACCTCGCGGAAGCAGTTGGGCCGCGCCGAACGATCCCGGCTCGGTGGATACGAAGTCCGTCACTCTACGAATGTTGTCCGCCTTGCAACACCGTGGCTACGGCAAGTCGCAAAACTATTCACGGGTGGAATCGGAACGTGACCCAACCGACATACACAGAATGCGTTTAGTCCCTCCAGGCAACCAAAGGGACCCAAAGCATTATGTGTGTTCGTGTTGCTAGCCTCCCGCCGGGGTGGCCGTAGCGCCTGAATCGGCACCGCCGGACCGGACATTCGCCGACGGCGTGGTGTACGTGTTAGCTGCGGTGGCGTTCGACGCGTTTTTTGCCTCCACCGTGACGGCGCCTGCCGGGGTTGCTCCACCGCCGTGACTGACCGCCAGCACCGCCGACGCAGCGACGGCGACTCCCCCCACGATCAGACCAAAGCTTTTGGGGTTGATACGCATGTTCTCCTCCGTTCGGCGAATAGCGTGCTCCGCCTGCGATTGGAATGCCCAAATACCCGACTGGAAAACCATACGAACGGAAACTGTGGATTCGTTTGGAGTTTCAGATCCCCACGCTGTGACCGCCTACAGCGCGAGAAACACTGAGGTCAGCCACAGTCTCCCGGCACGTCTGCGGCATAGCAGCACGTCATCGAGTGCTACCACCCCGTGGCGCCGCCGCGCGGCGTACCGTCGGGCCAGTGAGCACACTCGACGAAACCCGGGTCGCCTCGGCACTCGACCGGATGTACGCAGAATCTGACCAGCAGATGGCGACGCTGCACAGCCGCGCCGGCCAGTTCAACCACGCCACCGCAACCGCGCAGGAGAGGGCCGACGCGCTCAGTGACATCTACATGCCCGTGACGCGCGACGCCGGCCGGCTGATCTATTCGCTGGTACGTGCGTCGCGTCCGCATACCGTTGTTGAATTCGGCATGTCGCTCGGACTGTCCGGCATTCATCTGGCCGCAGCCGTTCGTGACAACGGCGTCGGCCGCGTCGTCACCACCGAGCTGAGCGCGGCGAAGATCGAGGCGGCCAAACAGAATTTCGCCGAGACGGGTCTGGACGACCTGATCACGGTGCTGGCCGGCGACGCACTGGAAACCCTGCGCAGCGTCGACGCCCCTATCGGGTTCGTCCTGCTGGACGGGTGGAAAGAACTGTATGTACCCGTCCTCAAACTGATCGAGTCGAAGCTGTCGCCCGGCGCGCTGATCGTGGCGGACAACACCTCCATGGATGCCACCCAGCCGTACCTGGATTACGTCCGCGACAAAGCCAACGGCTATGTGAGCGTGAGCTTTCCGGCCCGCGATTCAGACAGCATGGAGATCAGCTGCCGGGCCTGAGCCCGACTCAGCCGGCCGGTGCCGGTGCCGCGGCGGGCACCGCTGCCGGCGCGCCGGCCGGAGCAGGAGCCGGAGCTGCGGCCGGTGCCGGCTGACCAACACCGAGCACCCGCAACAGGTCCGGCTTCATCGCCTGCAGCTGCTGGCCCCAGTAACCCCAGCTGTGGGTACCGTCGGCGGGGAAGTTGAACACTGCGTTGTGCCCGCCGGCCTGCTGGTACAGCCGCTGGAAGTCGCGGTTGGTGCTGATGGTGATGTTCTCGAGGAACTGTGCGCTGTAGAGCACCCCGATATCACCGGGGGTGTCCAGATCGGACGGACGGCCGTTGCCGCAGTACACCCAGACAGCGGTGTTATTGGCCACCAGCTGGCCGATGTTGACGGTCGGGTCGTTGCGCCGCCAAGCCGGATCGCTTGAAACACCCCACATCTGGGTTGGATTGAAGCCGCCGGCGTCCTTCATGGCAAAGCCGATCATGGTGGGCCACAAGCCTTGTGACGGGTTAAGGAAGCCCGACAGCGATCCTGCGAAGATGAACTGGGACGGGTGCCAGATGGCCAGTGTCAGCGCCGCCCCGCCCGACATCGACAGCCCCACAACCGCATTGCCTGCCGGCTGGACACCTCGGTTGGCGGCCAGCCAGGCTGGCAGTTCCTGGGTGAGGAACGTCTCCCATTTGTAGGTGACGGTGCCGCTGCTGCTGGTGGCCGGCTGGTACCAGTCCGAATAGAAGCTGGACTGACCGCCGACGGGCATCACCACGGAAACCCCGGACTGGTAGTACCAGGAGAAGGCATCGGTATTGATGTCCCAGCCGCTCTGGTCGTCCTGGGCGCGAAGGCCGTCGAGCAAGAAGACCGCGTGCGGTCCGCCGCCCTGGAATTCGACCTTGATGTCACGTCCCATCGCCGGCGACGGAACACTCAACTGTTCGACCGCCTTCGCCGCAGCGCGCGCGTGCGGCAGCGTCCCCGGCACCACCATGCCCGGCACTGCCAGCGCGGCCACTGCAGCCACCATCAGACGACGCACCTTCGCGCCCCAATTCCCGCCAACGAACGTCGCCAACACGACCGGGCTCCATTCACTCGTCCAACCTGGCTCAATCTGTCAATGGCACGCTAGCTGCGCGCGGCAACTACCCGCTTGACCCACACGCGGCGTAATCGCCTTGTTATGAACGCGATTGGTAATCGAGTCCCAAGAACGAAACCAAGCGACCGGCACGGAACCTGCTGGCCAGCCTCGGCGTCAACCAGATCGACTACGAGGATGTCAGTTCTCGACCAGAGTGTCATCTTGTGATGTCTGGACCTGCATTCGTGCAATTGAACACGGTTCAGCAGACGGCTCCTGCCATCGAGACAACCGCTACGCTGCCTCGCGGCCGGTAAGCACCTGGCTCGGCGCCGGCACGATGACCGTCCGTAATGGGGACGCAGCGGCTTTCACAGGAGCGCTGATCAGAAGACGCGGATCCAGTCGATCAGCATGTCGGCCGGGTAATTGCCCCCACCGGGCTCGCGCCCGCCGGAGCCACCGATAGCGAGGTTGAACACCGGGACCAAGGTGTAACCCGGGTCGTTGTACGGCCAGTCGTCCAGAGAATTGGCCGGCACTGTGAAAAACGGCTCCATTCCCGGCGCGAAGTCCTTCCAGAAGTACATACCGTTCGGCTGCCAGGTCACCCGCCAGGTGTGCCAGCCGCTGTCGATCGGGTGCGGGTCGGTAGCGAACGACGTACCGTCCAACCGGGCATGCACGGTGGTCCCCGATGGCCAGTCCCGGTTGCCGTACCACTCCACCAAGTCGACCTCGCCGCCGCGGACCGGATCGTCATTGAGCAACCAGAAAGCCGGCCAGGCACCGTCGGTCAGACAGTTCAGCTTGACACGAGCCTCCCAGGTGGTGCCGATCCCGCCGCGCCAGTTACCGATGACCTTCGCGCTGGCGTAACGCTCGTGAATGTTCTTGCCAGGGCCGCGGGTGGCCCGAATGACGAGGTTGCCGTTACCGTCCTGGAACACGTGCTCCTGGTCGGTCGCGTAACGGCCCATGTTGTACGGCTGGTCCCATTCGACGGGATTCCGGATGACCTCGCGCTCGGGCACGATGGACCACCACGCCGGGTCCGGCGGTGCACCCGCGGGGCCGTTGAATTCGTCCTGGAACAGCATCGCCGAACCTACCGACGAGCTGGCGGGCGCTGCGGGCATAGCAGGGCCGGTTCCCGGACCCGGGGAAACCGGAAACGGGTCGGCGTAGGCCTTCTGAGAAGGCAGCGCGGCCACAGCCGCGCCCAGACCAACCATCATCATGACACTACGACGATTCATGTCGGGCACACCAAAATCTTAGGCGATGCAACTAGCGACACCTCCAGACGACACGGCACTACGATCTTTGGACTATCTGTCCAGCGATGTCCGGCTAACTCTGGCGGGTATCACCGGAACGCGAGTGACACTATGTACGAGGCCGGGACGTCAACCACGTCCTGCGCATCGCCGACTCCAATCCCCACATTCTCAAATTCGTGTCATTTTGGACGTCGGCGTGACATCCATTTTGAGAATGTGACACGCAGTTTGAGAATTGACAAAGGACACCGCCAAGCTGCGGGTGTTCGTCTCTGAGCGCGGCAAAATCCGGTCGCGGCGGGTGACCGGCCTGACCGTCCAGCAGCAGCGTCAGGTCACCAACGCGATCAAGAATGCCCGCGAGATTGCGCTGCTGCCCTATTCATCCCGCGACTGACCACCCGAACATCGCCTGCAACTCGTGGGTACGCCAGAGCGTCAGCCCGACGAACACCGCCAGCAACACCACGGTGACGGATATCAGCGCCAACTTTCGTTGTGGCGCAGGGGCATACGCGAATACGGCGGCCACCAGCGTGCCGGTGACCAGCCCGCCGACATGGCCCTGCCAACTGATCGCCGGCACACCGACCACTGACGGCATAAAGGTGATCGCCAGGTTGATGGCGATGATCACCCCGATGCCGCGAACATCCAGCTGCAGTCGCCGGAACAGCACGAAAGTTGCTCCGAACAAACCAAATATCGCGCCAGACGCACCCGCGGTCGCTGAATTGACCGACGCCAGCAGGTACACCAGCACCGAACCGCCCAACCCACTGAGGGCATACAGCACGCCGAACCGGAGTCGCCCCAGCCAGTGCTCCAATTGCGGGCCCACCACATACAGCGCCCACATGTTGAACACGATGTGGGCCAGTCCGTAGTGCAGGAAGGCCGAAGTGACCAACCGATACCACTGCCCCTCGGCCACCCCGGGCACCCACAACACAAGATCGGACTGAATTTGCGGAGAGGTCTTCTGCAGCACGAACATCACCGCGTTGACCGCGATCAGCAGATAGGTGAGTACCGGGCGCTGGGCAATCCGCCCACCGAAATGCGTGTGGGCGCTCTGCACCGAGCGCGCACCTTCCTGCACGCAGTCCGGGCACTGCTGTCCGACGGCGGCCGAATGCATGCACTCCGGGCAGATCGGCCGGCCGCACCGGGTGCAACTCACGTACGTGGGGCGGTCGGGGTGCCGGTAACAACTCGGCGACGGGACGGTCATCGACACATTTCTCCGGACTACAGCCGCCACAGGGCTTCCTGGCTGGTGCTGGCGATCAGCACCCCACCAGTGTCATACAGACTGCCGCGCACCAGCCCGCGGGAGTCCGCATTGCCCAGCGCGATCACCTCGTAGCGGTGCCAGTCCTGCGGCACGAACGGCCGGTGGAACCACACCGCGTGGTCCAGGCTGGCGGCAAACCCGTCGCGCAGACCCGTGCCGGCCGGACGCGCCACAGGGACCGGCCCGAAATCGGACATGAAGGTCAGCATGCAGGCCCGAATCAGCGGATCGTCCTCGATGTCCGCCTTGGTTCGCATCCAGAACGGCGGCACCGCGAACACCGTGTCGTCATCGGGAGTCACCCGGAGCTCGAACCGGTCGGCAAACCCGATGTCCGGAGCCTTCGGGATGGCATCGTCCAGTTCGATCCCGATCGGCTCCGGGCGCTGCCAGCACACACCCGGCTCGGGCACATGAAACGACGCGATCATCTCCAGAATGGTCTTGCCGCGCTGCACCGCGGTGACCCGACGGGTATCGAAGGCTCGGCCGTCACGGGTTCGTTCCACGTGAAACTCGACATTGACGCCATACTGACCACCGCGGACGAAGTACAGGTGCAGCGACTGCGGCAGCTTCTCCGGTTCGACCGTGTTGCCGGCCGCGGCCAACGCCTGCGCCGCGATCAGGCCGCCGAACAGCCGTGATCCCGGCCCACCGCTGGGTTGCGGTGCGATAAATATGTCGCCGGTGCGCTCGAAGTCGAGTAATCGGGCGATCCAGCTTGGCGTTGCGTCACTCACAACCGGGCAGCGTATCGGCAGCCTGATTACCCAGCCGCTTAGTCTTGCGTCATGGTTCAACGCCGCGGATTCAACGACTTGATCACGGGTTTCTGGAGCTTGGCTGCTCCGGCCTATGACACCCAGGTGCTACAGCGGATCGTCTACCAACCCGCGCAGGACGCGGTGCTGAACCAACTGCGGGCGCACGGCGCCCAGAAGATCGCCGATATCGGTTGTGGCACTGGTATTTTCGCCGACCGGGTCGAGCGTGAGCTGCACGTCGACGTTACCGGCGTCGACATGGCCGATGGCATGCTGGCGCAGGCCAAGGCCCGGTCGTCGAAGGTCACCTGGCTGACCGGACCGGCCGAGCAGTTGCCGTTCGAGGACGGTTCCCTGGACGCCGTGGTGACCACCTCGGCGTTCCACTTCTTCGACCATCCCGCCGCGCTGCGCGAGTTCCATCGGGTGCTGCGCCCGGGCGGGATCGCCGTGGTCACCACCATCAGCCCGCGGCAGATCGGGCCGCTGCACTCCCTCACCGCCAGCTTGCTGGCACCCGCGCACACGCCGAGTCAGCCGGCTATGAAGCAGCTGTTCGAGGACGCGGGGTTCACGGTGTCCGAGCAGCATCGGATCGACCGGCCGTGGTGGACGCAGGTCGTCTCGGACCTGCTGACCGTCGGCACCAAGTAGCTCGCTGCTGCCTGCTGCTCCTATCCGCCAGCCCGTAGGCTGGCGATCGTGGCCGATCTGCATCCCGACATCGCCGTCCTCGCCCCGCTGCTGGGCACCTGGGCAGGCGCCGGCTCTGGCGAGTACCCGACCATCGAACCCTTCGAGTACCTCGAAGAGGTGACCTTCGGGCACGTCGGCAAACCGTTCCTGGCCTACAGCCAGCGGACCCGAGCGGCCGATGACAACCGACCGCTGCATGCCGAGACCGGGTACCTGCGCGTGCCCTCCCCCGGCCGGATCGAATGGGTGTTGGCACACCCCACCGGGATCACCGAGGTGCTTCAGGGCACCCTGACGATGGTCGATGGCGGCCTCGAGCTGGACCTGGAGTCATCCGATATCGGCCGTACCGACTCTGCGAAACAGGTTGACGCGCTGCGTCGTCGGTTCCAACTCGACGGAGACACCTTGCGTTACGACGTGCAGATGGCCGCGATGGCCCAACCGCTGCAGCACCACCTTGGTGCCACTCTGCACCGGAAGGACGCATGAGCACCCTGGAGACAGGACGTATCCGGGTGCCGGCCGATCTGGATTCGGTCACCACGGTCGGCGCCGAGGATCACTCTGAGATTGATCCACAAGCGGCGGAACGGATTTGGCAGGCTGCCCGGCACTGGTACTCGGCCGGTATGCATCCCGCCATCCAGGTCTGCGTGCGACGTAACGGGCGGATAGTGGTCGATCGCGCAATCGGCCATGCCTGGGGCAACGGACCGGCCGATCCCGTTGACGCAGAACAGGTTCCGGTACGCACCGACACTCCGTTCTGCGTCTACTCAGCGGCCAAGGCCATCAGTACCACCGTGGTGCACATGCTGGTCGAACGTGGCGAACTCGACCTGGACGGCCGGGTGTGCGACTATCTGCCGACCTACACCAGCCACGGCAAGGATCGCACCACCGTCCGGCACGTCATCACGCACAGCGCAGGCGTGCCACTGGCTACCGGCCCGCGGCCAGACCTCAAGCGGATGGATGACAGCGACTACGCACGGGAGATGCTGGGCCAGCTCAAACCGATCTATCGCCCGGGCCTGATGCACATGTACCACGGGCTGACCTGGGGACCGCTGGTGCGCGAAATCGTCTCAGCCGCAACCGGACGCAATATTCGGGACATCCTGGCCACGGAAATCCTCGATCCGCTGGGCTTCCGCTGGAGCAATTACGGTGTTGCACCGCAAGATGTTCCGCTCGTTGCACCAAGTCATGTCACCGGCAAGCCGCTGCCGCCGCCCATGGCAGCCATCTTCCGCAAGGCGGTCGGCGGTAACCCCACCCAGATGATCCCGTTCAGCAATACCCCGGCGTTCCTCACCAGCGTGGTGCCGTCGACCAGCACGGTGTCCAATGCGTTCGAGTTGTCACGGTTCGCTGAAATCCTCTGCCGTGGTGGTGAACTCGACGGCGTTCGGGTCATGCAACCGTCGACACTGCAGGCTGCGACCCGGCAGTGCCGGCGGCTACGGCCCGATGTCGCGACCGGATTGATGCCGATGCGCTGGGGTACCGGGTACATGCTGGGTTCGCGGCGGTTCGGACCGTTCGGCCGGAATTCTCCAGATGCGTTCGGCCACACCGGGTTGACGGATATCGCGGTATGGGCTGACCCGTCGCGGGCATTGTCGGTGGCGGTGGTCAGCAGCGGCAAGCCGGGCAACCATCCTGAGTCCAAGCGGTATCCGGCTCTGCTGGACCGCATCACAGTGGAGTTCGCCCGATCATGACGCTGCGCGATGACCACGCCGAGCTACTTCGCCGCCGTGCGCTGACCGAAGACGCCGCTCGTCCCGAAGCTGTCCAGCGCCGCCATAACGCGGGGGGACGCACTGCGCGCGAGAACATCACCGACTTGATCGACGCCGGCAGCTTTGTCGAGTACGGCAGGTTCGTGATAGCCGCTCAACGCCAACGTCGTTCCGTCGATGACCTGATCTCCCGCACCCCGGCCGACGGCCTGGTCGCCGGCACCGCCCAGGTGGACGGACAACCGTGCGCGGTGCTGTCCTACGACTACACGGTGCTGGCCGGGACCCAGGGCGCGCTGGGACACCTCAAGAAGGACCGGTTGTTTGATCTCATCGAGCGGATGAAACTGCCGACTGTCTTCTTCGCTGAGGGCGGCGGCGGGCGGCCCGGGGACACCGACCATCCCACTGTGTCGTCGCTGAATGTCCGGGCATTCAAATTGTGGGCCTCGTTATCCGGTGTGGTGCCGCGGATTTCGGTGGTCAAAGGCCGCTGCTTCGCCGGAAATGCGGTGATCGCCGGGTGCTCGGATCTGATCGTCGCCACTGCGGACACCTCTATCGGGATGGGCGGCCCTGCCATGATCGCCGGTGGCGGTCTTGGTGACGTCGCTCCCGATGCGGTCGGCCCGATCTCCGTGCAGGCGCCCAACGGTGTGGTCGACGTGGTGGTGCCCGACGAAGCCGAGGCAGTGACCGTCACCAAGCGACTGTTGGGCTACTTCCGGGGGCCCGGCGAACCTGGCACCGCTGCAGATCAAACCACCTTGCGCACAATGGTTCCCGAACGCGCTCGACGCGCTTATCAGGCGGGCCCCATCATCGAAACCCTGGCCGACGAGGGTTCGGTCACGTTCCTTCGGGAGAAATTCGCGCCCGAGATGGTGACCGCGCTGGCCCGCATCGAAGGCCGGCCGGTCGGCGTGGTGGCCAACAACACCATGGTGATGGCCGGTGCAATCACCGCCGACGCCTCCGACAAAGCCGCGCGGTTTCTGCAGTTGTGCGACGTGTTCGGCATTCCGGTCGTCTCTCTGGTCGACTGCCCGGGCTACATGGTCGGCCCGGCGGCCGAAGCAGAAGCGCTGGTCCGCCGCGGTTCACGGCTACTGGTCGCCGGGGCTGCGCTGCGGGTGCCGCTGATCGCGGTGATCCTGCGCCGTGGTTACGGCCTTGGTGCACAAGCGATGTGCGGCGGAAGTCTGCACGAGCCGCTGCTGACCGTGGCATGGCCGGGGGCACACCTCGGCCCGATGGGGCTGGAAGGCGCCGTCCGACTGGGTCTGCGCAAAGAACTGGAAGCCATCGCCGACGATGCTGCGCGTGAGGAGGCGGTACAGCAGGCCACCGCCGCGGCCCAGGCCAACGCCGCCGCACTCAATGCGGCGTCGATGTTCGAGATCGACGACGTCATAGATCCTGCCGAGACCAGGTCCCTCATCGCAGCGACCCTGGCCGCGGCTGAGCCAGCAGGCTTGGCACCACCACGGCGGTTCGTCGACACCTGGTGAAAGTGTGAAAGTGGGCGCGGCTAGCGCTCGGCGCTGTCCCCGTACAACTTCCGTCCAGAGTCGTCAACTTTCTCTGACCGTCAAGGAAAGTTGACACCTTCAAATCGAAAGTGCCACAACAGGACCGCGGGCCGAGCACTTGGAGCCTCCGTTGACCCTGCTTCCACGGCGATATTTGTCGAGTACGCGGCGCCGCCACCGCAGAGTCAATGGGGTTCAATCGCGCACGCCGCGGTACAGCGCGCGGCGCACCACCATTCGTTGCAGTACCGGGTCGACCGTCCAAGCCGGGAATCGGAGGGCCTGGCCCCACGGCGTGAACACCTCCAGCCCATCAGGCTGTGGGCCGAGCACCGATCCCCAGCGGACGGCCGGCGGCCGGTAACGCCGAAGTCTTCGAGACTCGAATTCGGCCAGGATGTTTCGGGCTACGAGCGCGCCGCCACCATTGCGGGCCGAGGTCCGCAGCGGATCGGTGGCCGCGACATCACCGACCGAGTAGACCCCGGGGTAACCAGGCACCTGCAACTGCGGGGTAACCCGGACGAACCCGTCGTCGTCAAGGACATCGAGTGGTAGCCAACCGGTGTTGGGCAGCACCCTGCCAACTGCCCAGAGCACCGCATCGGCTTCGGACGGCGGTTGTCCGGTGCTGAATCCAATTGGTCCACTTGTTATTTCATCGTGGTCGGCGGGCAACACCGCACGATGACCCGGGTGCAAACGGACGCCGGCTTCGGTCAACCGGTGCTCGATCCGCTCCCTGGTCCCGGGATGGTAACCGGGCAGTACCTCGGCGCCAGGGAAGTACAGGTCAATCCGCTTGTCCGACAACGTGCGGGCCAGGTTCGCCGCAGAGCTCACCGCGGCAACCCCACCTCCCACTATGGCGATCCGATCGGCCCGAGCCAGCCGCTGGTGGGTGGCAGTCAGATCCGCAGCCACCGCATCTGCCGACTGCACGTTCGGCTGACGCCAGAAGCCGTTGCTGGTACCGGTCGAGATGACCAGGGCATCGAACGGCTCGTTGGTCTCGGTGCCGTCGGCTGTGGCGACCGAGACGGTACGGGCGGTCAGATCAGCACCGGTCAACGCGCCGTGGACAATCCGCACCGAGTCCAAGCCACGGAAGCGGCGGAATCCGATCAGGTAGTCCCGAGCCCAGTCATCCGGACGGGACACCCGTAGACCGAGTTCCTGTCCGCTGACCAGCCCTTGCTTGGTCGAGATTCCGACGACGTCGGCGCGCCCGGCCAGCCGGATTGCGGCCAGTATCCCGGTGTCGCCTAGGCCGGCGACAACGATTCGTTTGCGGGTCACTACGGGGTACCACGGTTCAGGGCAGGATCGACGTCCGGGAGTTGTTGCGTGAGATGGTCGACGCCCTCGGCCGTGGTGACATCTGCGGCGACGCCGGCCACGTCGGTCAGGCCTCGGCCGGTCACCTCCGCCACGGCTGCCTTGACCCGCTCCTCATTGCGGCCGTTGACCACCACCCGCGCGGCGCTGCGGCCCAACCCCTCGGCGATGGCCACTCCGATGCCCTGGGTGGACCCGGTCACCAACGCGGTTTTTCCGGTCAGATCGATGTGCACAGTCGTACCTCCGTGGTTTCACTGGTCAAGCAGAACGCTAGCGGCCCGCTAGGCATTTCAGTAGCGTCTGGCGGCCAGATCAGGCGGCGTAGGCCCGCAAAAAGGCTGCCGCACCCGCGACCGCGCGCTCTCTGATCCGCGTCTGATCGATCTCCGGGATGAACATGCCGCGGTCGAGGTCGGCGCCCATCACCAAGAAGGCGAAATGCTCCGCAGCCAGCGATGGATCGTTCGGCCGAAGCAGGCCACGGTCGGCGAGGCTGCCGAACAGATCGGCCAGCGCTCGCATGACCGCTTCCGGAGCCCGATTTCGGTATTGCGCCACCAGGTCCGGGAACCGAGACGACTCCATCACCAACAGCCGCCGCAGCGGTAGCACTCTGGTGAGCAAAACGGCTTCTGCCAACCGGACGGCGATCGCGGGTAGTTCCGCCAAAGGTTCGGCCACTGCGCGCACATCGGTGGCCAGATCGGCGCTAAACCGCTCGGCAATCGAGATTGACTGCAGGACGGTCGCCCGGAACAGGGCTTCCTTGTCGTTGTAAAGGTTGTAGATGGTGCGCTTGACGACTCCGGCGCGCGCCGCGACCTGCTCGACAGTGGCACCCTGGTAACCCAGTTCGATGAACACCTGCCCGGCCGCATCCAGTATCAGTGCCCGCGATCGCGTCACCCTGGGATCCTCGCCGTCCGTTGGCATTCCACCTTCCCCGAGCCACGCACTTGCATCGCCAACCCTTGCACAATTAGTGTACTGATAAGTGCACTAATACACTCACGAGTGCAGGAGTTGCGATGCCAAATCCGCAGCCAGTCTTAAACCGCGGTGCCGCTGCCACGCGCAGCCTGCTTGGCTGGGGAGTCGTCGCCGGTCCCTTCTACCTCGTCGTCGGCGTGGTACTAGGAACGACGCGCCCCGGTTTCGACTTCACGCGCCACGCCCTGTCCCTGCTGATGCTGGGTCACTTGGGGTGGATTCAAAGGACCAACTTTGTGCTGTGCGGACTCATGGTGATCGCGGCGGGGATGGGCGTCCTGCGGGCGATACGCAGCGGTCGCGGCCTGGCGGTGGGCGGCCTTGTCATAGCTGCCGGAGTCACACTAATCCTCGCCGCCCTATTCGTGCCTGACCCAGTCAGCGGCTTCCCGCCTGGCGCAGTTGCCGGCTCGCCATCTGCCGGCGGGATGATGCATCTGCTTTGCGGGGCAACACAACTCGTCACCATTACCGCTTCGGCGCTGGCGCATGGATTGTGGAGCAGGACGGTCGGCCAACCGGCCCGTGGTGCGCTGAGCATCGTCCTGGCGATCGGCATACTCGGCGGCTTCATCGGCGGCGTAATACTGGCGAACCACACCGCCGGTATCGCACTGCTCTGGCTCGCCGTGGTCTGCGAATGGGTCTGGCTTGCGCTCGCGTGCGCGCAGATGTATCAGTGGTCGCCGCATCCACTCGGCGCGTCGGTGGCACCGACACCCTAGGGCATCAACGCTGCTGCAGGTAGTTGACGATGCCCTGGGCCACCGCGTTCGCGTAGGTCTGCTGCCCCTGCGGTGTAGCCAACAACGCGCCCTCCTGCGGGTTCTTCATGTTGCCGCATTCGACCAGGATTGACGGGTACTCAGCAAGATTCAGCCCGGCCAGGTCAGCTCGTCCGTACAGCCCGTTGTTGCCCATATAGGTCGACGGAGTCAGCCCGGCGGCGACCATCGAGTCCCGCATGATCTGGGCGAACCGCACGGAAGGGCCGGCCTGCGCCTGGTTCAGCGGCGGGTTCGAGTAGTTGACGTGGAATCCGTGCCCGCCCGCTGGGCCACCGTCCGCGTGAATCGAGACAATGGCGTCCGGGCGCAGTGAATTCGCCATCGCCGCACGCTGATCCACGCACGGGCCCAGTGCGTTGTCGTTGCCGCGGGACATGGCGGTCCGCACACCCAGATTGCTCAGTTCCTGCCGAATCATGAGCACCACATTCCAGTTGAAAGTGTGCTCGGTGTAGCCCGCGTCGGTGGTGGTTCCGCTGGTCTGGCAATCCTTGGTACCGCCCCGACCAGTAGGCACCTGCTTGGTGATCGAGGCATCGTTGGCCCCGTTGTGGCCCGGGTCGAGGAACACAATCGCGCCGGCGACACCTGCTGACGCTGCCCTGGGCGCATTCAATATCGTCGGCATCCCGACCAAAACTGGCGCCGCCGCAGCCATGGTCAGCATGCGGCGCCGGGAGATGCACCCGATGCCGCTGTCTTTTTCACACGGACTGCTGGTCACTGTTCAAATGCTACGTACCGACGCAATAGGCAAGCGCGAGCGACGTGACACGATTCCGCTACGAAGCAATAACTTTCGCTCCATGGACCACCAATATGTCTCGGGCTAGGACAAAAACCGCTGCACGTAGGGTGCGAACCGTTGCTGGAGATCGTCCGGATCGAGCCCGAACATCTCGCACGAGGTGATCACGCGGCCGAGCCTGCCGCGCCGGTGTTCGGCCAAGTATTCCGCCATGGCGTCGCGATCAGGTCCCGAAAGCTGTTCTCCGGCAAGGTCAAATACCCTTTGCGTCACACCGAGGTCGTCAGCCATGAAGTCGTCGAAACGGACGTCGATGGACCGGTCCGGCCCGATGACCTCCCGATCCCGGATCAGCGCGCCAAGCATGACTTCCAGCCGGTCGACCCAATACGCGGCAATATGTTCGACTGGCACAGGGCTGCGATGCATGCGGGCCGAATAGGTGATCATGGCGATCATCGACAGTGCCACCGGAACCGGGTCCCGGTGCGTGAAAATGCCGACCACGCCGGGCAGTGCGGCATCGAGCACCGGAATCTGCTCTAGGTGCTGAGGCGATTTCAGTAGCCAGCGGCGGCCGCCACGCAGGTACTGCAGCGCCTTCAGCTGGGTGACCATGTGCCGGTAATGCGGAGTCTGATCGTGGGTCTGGTAGTAGTCGCGCCAGGCCGGTACATCGGAGAGTGTCTCGAAGAACATGGTGGAAAAGTCGTTGGCCAGCAACTGAATTTCCTCGTGTACATGCTCGGTGGTCATCTCGTGCATGAGCGGGAAGTACGGCATGACGATGTTCATCACGTTGACCGCGACATCCATTCGAGCCATTCGGGGATCCGGTTGGACGCCCGCTTCGGCCTGCAGTGGAAAGGGCTCCACCGACTCCCAGTACGGCAGAGTGCGGAACGTGCCGGCGGCAGCCAGCAGGTTGTGCAGATGGGTGGTCCCGGTACGCGGTAGACCGACGATGGCCACTGGAGGCAACAGCTCGATGTCGTGAATCTCGGGGTGGCGCTTCAGCAGATCGGTCAACAGCAGTCTGTTCTTGAGGAGTTGGAGCAGCTGGCCGTAGAAGTTGACCAGGCCGGGCCCGTTCATGCCATCGATGTCACGTAGCGCCGCGAGGTAGACATCCAGCCGTTCCCGATAGTCGACCGGACCGAAGTCGTCGAGGCCGGTATCGGCAGTCGCCTTGGCGTGCAGAGAATCCGAATCGAGCGGACAGTCCGCCGCCACTGTCGCCATCAAATCGCGGAACTGCTGCGCCTCGGTGCTAAAGGTGGGGTTGGCCAGATCATCGAGCTCGACAGCTGCTGTGGTATCAGTCACACGAGTTATGTTACTATGAGTTCCGTAATGATGAAAGAGCTTGGGCGCCCCCGTGACCAGCGGATAGCCGATGCAGTTCTGCAGGCCACTGCCGAAATGCTGAGCGAATCCGGGTATTCCGCACTGTCCGTGGACGCCATCGCGCGGCGAGCCGGTACCAGCAAACCGGCGATCTACCGGCGCTGGCCCAGCAAGGCGCACATGGTTCACGAGGCGGTGTTTCCCGTCGGCTCAGCCACCGAACTGCCGGACACCGGTTCACTCGATGGCGACGTCCGCGAGATGATGCGCCGGGCCGTCACTTTCCTGAGCACCCCTGCGGCCAGGGAGGCGCTACCTGGACTGCTCGGCGAGATGACCACCGACCCGACCCTGCACGCCGCACTGCTGGAGCGGTTCAGCGATGTCCTCACCCGCGGGCTGAATGAGCGACTTGCCGCCGCAGCGGCCCGCGGTGAGGTCCGCGCAGACGTGACAGCCGCCGACCTGACCGACGTGGTGGCTGGGCTTGCGCTGCTGGCTGCGCTCACTCGTGGTGGGGAACTCGATGACGACTGGATCGATCGCAATGCAACCCTGATTCTGAAAGGTATTGGTAAATGACCGAATCCGGCACCAAATCCGGTGGCGCCTGGCGCGAACTTCTCGACACACTGCGAGACCTGGACCGTTCGTTCCTGGAGGGTGACCGCGCGGTCACCGACGACCGGCAGATCGCCGACGGCTACCGCATGCTGGCCACCGGACTGGGTGTGGCGCTGGACTGCTACCTGTACCCCGAGCCTGGCCGCCCGCAGTTCGTTGCGGTCAATACCCCGTTCCGGCATGACCGGCGCTGGGGCGGCGACAACACTGACGCGTACTACTTCATGTGCCCGGTCGACCCGCAGCGTCGTTACCGGATCAGCGGTAACAAGGGCGACAGTGTGTACCTGTCGTTGACCGCTTACAACGAGCCCTCCCCCGGTGCTTGGTCAGACCGAGTTGTGACGATAATCCGCGACACTGACCTGGATTTCGATGCCGAGGGCAACTTCTCCTTCGAACTGGGCCCGCTGCCCGACGCCGCGGTCTTCATGACCCGCGACTACCAGGCCGACCCGCTGACCGGTCGCCCCGTCAGCTGGAACATCGAGGCGCTGGATGCGCCAGAGCCCCTGCAGCACAACGATATCGACACAGCAGCCGCATTCCGGGCCGCCGCCAACTGGATACGGACACTGTTCGCGATCATGCCCATGCCCGTCGGCACCCGCCCCGACGACGGAGGCTCCCTGGGACATTCGACAGCGCACCTGGCCAATGAATTCGCTGCGCCCTATCAGGTTCCGGATGCCAACTTCGGCTGGTCCGCGCGGGATGCCTGCTACTCATACGGCAGTTTTGTACTGGGCGACGACGAGGCACTTGTCATCACCCATCGCCCGCCGCCCTGCCGATTCTGGAACCTGGTGGTGTGGAACCAGTTCATGGCCAACCCCGGCGTCAACGATGCCCGCAGCTCGGTCAACGGGTCTAGTGCGGTGCAGAACTCTGATGGCTCGATAACCATCGTGTTGTCGAAAGAACCTACTGCACACCCGAATTCACTGACCACCCTCGACTACCCGCAGGGCATCCTGGCGTTCCGGTGGTTCCTCACCGACGAGGTGCCGGCCAAACCCGAGGTTCAGTTGGTCAAGGTCGCCGACGCCCCGACCCAGGTGTCCTGAGCACGCCGAGATTTTCTTGGGGACAGGGACTTTTGGTCACATCTGTCAATT
The DNA here is from genome assembly GCF_029892685.1 of Mycobacterium sp. OTB74. Lineage (GTDB taxonomy): Bacteria > Actinomycetota > Actinomycetes > Mycobacteriales > Mycobacteriaceae > Mycobacterium. The sequence continues at coordinate 44,248 of NZ_JARXVD010000005.1, forward strand.
CAGCCCACGGTTGGAAGCTGGGTCGAGTTGCCCGCCTCTGTGCGACAATCCGTTGTCTCACAAAAGTTGTCGCATAGAGGCGGGCAACACGCACCTCACTTTGCGGCGGGAATGATGTGGCAGTTGCGAATTGGCGCGCGCAGAAATCACGGTTGAATGGCGTCGATGGCCCGGTGGATCCGCTGCTCGCTGACCGGCCGTGGCGTGCCCAGCTGCTGTGCCCACAGACTGACCCGCAGTTCTTCGATCTGTCGGGCAATGTCGCGCACATCTTGACCCTGGCAGCGAAGCGGCGAAAGCGCCTGGCGCAACTCGTCATAGGCTTCCTGTACGGCGTGCACCCGATCCATCCGCTCACGGTCGGCCACCAAGCCCTGCGGCAGTCGTTCCAATCGTCGGCCGATGGCCGTCAGGTACCGGGTCAGGTCGGCCAGGTGGTTGACGCCCGTTGCCATGACAAACCCTTTGGGCAACAGGGTCGCCAATTGGGCGCGGATATCGGCGACCGCATCGGCTTGGGCAGCCGTCGGCTTGTCCGGCAGCGTGACCTGGGCCGCATGCGCGGCGGTCAACACCCGCTCGATCCGGCCGACGACATCCCTGGTGGTCGGAACCAACTTGGCCGAAACCTGTTGATGCAGTGCGTCGAAGTCCGCTGCGGTCCATACCGGGTTGGGGGCCAGCAGCATCGTCGCCGCATCGGCGCAGTCGTCCAGCAGGGCCCCCAGCGTGCCGTCGGGGTTGCTGGACAACGCGAGCCGAGTTCGGGGATTCAACGCACGCTCGACTGCCTTGACAGGTGACGCCACCACCAGCCGCAACAGCCGGCGCACACCCGGAGCCATCGCCGCAGCCTGCTCGGCCTGGGTTGGGAAAACCCGGATATCCACCGCCGCTCCGGTGTCCACCAACGCGGGGAAGCCTCGAACGGTGTGCCCACCCGCGGTGCTCTCAACGGCGCGGGGTAGCTCAGCGAGATCCTCCGGCCAGGCCCGCAACCCGGTGCGCTCCAGGTCTCCGGCGACGGCTCCGGCCACCGCCTGGCGTACCGACCCGGCAAGCTTGTCGTGCAGCGCGTTCAGGTCCTTACCACGCGCCACCACCTTCCCGCCCGATTCGACGGCAAAGGTGACCCGCAGGTGGTCCGGCACCTTGGTCAGATCAAAGGAGTCGATCGGCACCAGAATGCCTGTGCTCCTGTGCAATTCCCGCTGCACTGCCTCGAGCAGCGACCCCTCGCCAGGGTCGATGTGTGGGACCAGGGCCCGTGCGGTGTCCGGTGCCGGCACGAAGTTTCGGCGCAAGTCTTTCGGCAGCGATTTGATCAGCGTGGTGACCAACTCTTCGCGCAACGCCGGTACCTGCCAGGCGAATCCGTCTCCGCCCAGCCGAGCCAGCACCTCCACCGGAACATGCACCGTCACACCATCGTCGGTGGCACCCGGCTCATACCGGTAGCTCAGCGGCAACTCCAGATCACCGGTCTGCCAGGTATCCGGCTGGTCGTCTGAGGTCTCGGTCCGCAACAGGTCGTTGCGGGTAAAGGTCAGCAGATCCGGAGTCTGGTGCCGTTCCTTCTTCCACCAGGCATCGAAATGCCCTGCTGATACTGCACTTTCAGGTATCCGCTGGTTGTAGAAGGCGAACACCTCTTCGTCGCCGACCAGCAGATCCCGACGACGCGCGCGCTCCTCCATCTCCTCCAGCTCGGCCCGCAATCGGGCGTTGTCCCGGAAGAAGTGGTGCCGGGTCTGCCAGTCGCCTTCAACCAGCGCGTGCCGGATGAACAACTCGCGCGCGGTCACGGGATCCACCTGGCCGTAACCGACCCGACGTCGTGGCACCAGGGGCAGTCCGTACAGCGTCACGCGCTCGAACGCCATCACCGCGCCGCGCTTGGCATCCCAATGCGGCTCACTGTAGGTGCGCTGCAACAAATCTCCGGCAACTCGCTCCACCGCCTCGGGTTCGATCCGCGCGGCGATCCGGCCAAACAAGCGGCTGGTCTCGACCAGATCGGCGACCACGATCCAGCGCGGCGGCCTCTTTGTCAGGACCGAGCCCGGCGCCAGGACGAAGCGAGAATTGCGGGCACCTTGGTAATCCCGCGTTTCTCCCTCGCGAAGTCCGACATGCGACAGCAGTCCAGCGATCAACGCACTGTGTACCCGTGCGGCATCAGCCGGCTCGCTGGATTCGCGGATACCGAGATCGCCGGCGATGCTGCGCAATTGACCCACCAGATCCTGCCACTCCCGGATCCGCAGGTAGTGCAGGAACTCTTCTCGACACATCCGACGGAAAGCACTGCCGGACAATTGGTTTCGCTGTTCACGGAGGTAGTTCCACAAGTTCAGGTACGAGATGAAGTCCGAGTGCTCGTCGGCGAACCGGGCATGCTTCTGCCGGGCGGCCTCTTCACGGTCGGCGGGCCGTTCCCGTGGGTCCGGGATCGACAAAGCGGCAGCCAGTACCAGCACCTCGCGCACACATCCTTCGGTGTCAGCCTGCAGGATCATCCTGCCGACCCGCGGGTCCAGAGGTAGCCGGGCCAACCGCCGGCCGACGTCGGTGATGGCGCCCGTGGCATCGAACGCACCCAGTTCCTGAAGCAGCTGGATGCCGTCGCGGATGCTGCGAGCGTCCGGTGGATCGAGGAACGGGAACGCCTCAATGTTCCCCAGACCCAACGCGGACATCTGCAGGATGACCGCACTCAGGTTTGTGCGCAGAATCTCCGGGTCTGTGTATCGCGGCCGCGACTCGAAATCGGCCTCTGAGTAGAGCCTGATGCACACACCCGGGGCGGTGCGACCCGACCGACCGGACCGTTGCGCAGCAGACGCCTGCGAAATCGGTTCGATCGGCAGCCTCTGCACTTTGGTGCGCCGGCTGTATCGGGAAATCCGGGCGGTTCCCGGGTCCACCACGTATCTGATGCCCGGGACGGTCAGCGAGGTTTCAGCGACGTTGGTAGCCAACACAATTCGGCGCGGTCCACCGGCCTTCGGATGGAACACCCGTTGTTGCTCGGCGGTTGGCAGCCTGGCATACAGTGGCAGAATCTCGGTCGGGAACACATCGCCACGCAATGCGTCGCGCAAAGCCTCTGCGGTATCCCGGATTTCGCGTTCACCGGACAGGAATACCAATACATCGCCGGCGGGCTCGGCCTCCAGTTCGCGGACTGCGTCGACGATGGCCTCGGTCGGGTCGCGCGTTTCGGTGCGGACGATTTCGTGGTCAGGATCGTCGGGGTCGTCACCGTCTTCGACGACAACCGGGACTTCCAATGGCCGGTAGCGGATTTCGACCGGATAGGTGCGGCCCGATACCTCCACGATGGGCGCGGCCAGGCCATCGACACCGGCGCCCAGCCCATGTCCGGCAACGCCGCCCAGCCCATGTTCGGCAACGCCGCCCAGCCCATGTTCGGCAACGCCGAAGTGCTTGGCGAAGCGCTCCGGCTCGATGGTCGCCGAGGTGACGATGACTTTCAGATCAGGCCGACGTGGCAGCAGTTCGCGCAGATAGCCCAGCAGGAAGTCGATGTTGAGACTGCGTTCGTGCGCCTCATCCAGAATCAGGGTGTCGTAGCGCAGCAGCTGGCGGTCGCGCTGAATCTCCGCGAGCAGAATGCCGTCGGTCATCAGCTTGACCAGAGTGCGGTCGCTGGCTTGATCGGTAAACCGCACCGTGTAGCCGATGGCGCCGCCCAGTTCGGTGCCGGTTTCCTCGGCTATGCGCTGGGCGACGGTGCGGGCTGCCAGCCGTCGGGGCTGCGTGTGGCCGATGGTGCCACGGATACCCCGCCCGAGTTCCAGGCAGATCTTGGGCAACTGGGTGGTCTTGCCCGAGCCGGTCTCACCGGCCACGACCACCACTTGGTGCTCACGAATGGCGCGGGCGATCTCGTCACGACGCTCGGAGACCGGCAGGTCCGGATAGCTAATCGTGGGCACCGCAGCCCGGCGCGCGGCCACCAGGGCTTCGCCTTCGGCAATCTGCTGGGCGATCTTCTCGGGACTGTCGCCGCGCAGGTTCTTCAGCCGCCGGCCCAGCCGAGCCGCGTCACGAATGGTCAGACCATCGAGACGTTCGCGCAGCTGGAGGTCGGACACCGGTCCCAGGATAGGCGGTCCGGTTCCGCGGTGGCTTACGTCACACCAGGTAGATGACCATGATGGCACCGAACAACGCGGCCAGCCAAGCGTCGGTGGCCATCTTTAGCGAGCGCGGCGCGGTGCGGACCTCCATGAAGTATCTGATGATCAGGCGGGACTTGATGAGCGCCAATGCCAGGACGAGGACGGTGATCGGCAGACTGGCCTGCGCGAGGTGGTTGGCGTGTGCGGCGGGCGCCAGCCAGCCCGTTCCGATGCTGAGGACGACGAGTACGCCCCACACCCAGGTCAGCACGCGCGATTCAGATTTCACTGGTCACCTCATCACATAGAACAGGGCGAAGATGATTACCCACAGCAGATCGACCATGTGCCAGTAGGTTGCGCCGGCCTCCACCATCCATGGGCGGCGCGCGGCTGGGTTACGCAGCTCGCGAACCAGCACTCCCAGCACGATCAGACCGATGAGCACGTGAATCATGTGCACGCCGGTGATGACGTAGTAGAAGGAGTAGAACATCTCCGAATTGGTATGCCCGGCAATGATCTTGCGGACCCACTCGTAGCTCTTCAGTCCGATGAACAACACGCCGCCGACACCGCCGGCCAGGATCAACCGCACTGACTTGTCGGGCTGGCCAGCCCGGACCGCCTGCACCGCACGGGCGACGAACCAGGAGCTGGTCACCAGGACGACCGTGTTGGTCACGCCGACGGTGATGTCAAGGTGCTGCTGTGCCAGCAGGAACTCCTGGCGGTTCATGGCCCGGTAAATCACGAAGACAATGAAGTAACCGGCGAAGATCACCATGTCGCCGAGGACCATCACCCACATGTGGCTGTCGCCGGGGAGCTTTCCGGCGCCAGGTTTTGACAGCCGCTCAGTCGCCTGTTCAGTCTGCGTCATAACAGTTCTCACCTCAGTCCAGTGCCGGAGCGTCCGCGGGTTCCGCCGCTGCGGCACGGCGTAGCAGCATGATCAGCGCCACCAGCCACACGCAGAACACAACGACGGCCCACCAGAATGCGATCGATCCGTTCCAGGCAAACGGCCCGGACGGGAACACGAACATCTGCGTTGCGATGACTTCGGTGATGATCTGCCAGATGGACACGTAGGCAAACCATTTCGGGAAGATCTCGTTGCGGTCATAGAGAATAGCGATCGCCAGCACCAGGTATGCCACCGAGAAACAGCCCAATGAGCCGTTGTACGAAAGCATTCCGAGGTCGTAGAGCAGGCTGGTCAGCTCGGGGTTGCGGTCGGGCCGATATGCCGCGGTCAGGAAGCACACCGTCACCAACAGGAATCCGGGTATGGCGCCGACGCTCATCCCACCGATGTAGCCGTATGCAAACACCGACCCCACCGACATGCGCTTCATCTGGTAACACACCAGTCCGTTGGTCATCGCCGCGCCGCCCAGCAGCACCAGGAGCAGGGTGAAGCCGATCTGGATGGTCATGTGGTGCTGGGCAAAGAAGGCGACCTTGGCGGCCGCGCTGACATCTGGCCGAGGCGGCGGGGTGACCCGCGTCAATACACAGATGATGATGCCGAACACCGTGTACCACGCCGGGAAGAACCATGTCATCCACCAGACGTCCCGCTTGCCACCGTCGGTGGCCGACGGTGAAACCTGTTCGGGCGTAATCACACTCATGCGGCGACCACACCCTCATCGACTGCCTGCCGGCGTAACACGTTGCGCAGCACGAAGAACATCACGATCACGAAAACCACATAGGCACCATTGCGGACCCAGAAGGACCAGACGCCGTTCCACGCCAGCGGCCCGGTCTGAAAGACCGCCGCTCCCGCAGCCGGCACCATCAGTGCGGCGATGACCATTGAAAAGTGGCCAACCCACCGCGGGAACACCGGGTCTGTGCGGTCATCGAAGTAGATCGAGAGCGCGAGCAGCACGAACTGGCTCACCACCATGCCGACCGGAGCGATGAACACTATCCACGCCAGGTCGTTGAGCAGCTGAACGAGTTCGGGATTGCGATCGGGCCGGAAGGCAGCCACCAGGAAGAAGACGTTGGACAGCGCAAAGATGGTGGCACCGCTGACCACGGCCGTCAGATAGCAGTACGCGAAGACGTGGCTCTGGCCCTTCATGCGTTTCATCTGCACGACAATCACTGTCAAGAACGGCAGGATCATGATGCCGCAGAGGTTGAACGTCACCTGGCCCACCCGGATCCATGCGGTGTGGTCGGCGTAGAACCCGGCCACCTGGTTGGCTGACCAAGTCGGCGACATCGGTGGCCAGAAGCCGGGGAAGGCCAGTGCGGCGGCAAGAAGCACTATCCCGACGACCGGGGCGGTCCACAGGCTCACCCATTGCGCCTTGAGGTCTCCGGCTTTCGGTAGATCCTGCGCCTGCTCAAGTATCTGCATTACATGCCCTCCAAACTGACTGAAATCAGAATTGTCTGCACGTCGCTCAACGTCTGGCCCCAGGCAGAAGATGCAACGTCCAAGGCTCTTTGGCGCTACCACGCCGCGTTCCCCGAACTGGAGCACCACTTCATTTTTCTGAGTACAGTCAGTTTTGCATACGTGCGCGACCCTATCAATCAGTGCCTGCGCCCACAGGCAGAATGGTTCATCATGTTGAAGGCGAAACCGCCGGAGCGTGGCCGCAAAGGCCTGCAGACCCGGGAACGGCTCTTCGGAGCGGCCGTCGCCGAGTTCAAACGCCAGGGCATGGCAGGAGCCGACACAACCGCGATCGCCTCGGCAGCGGGTGTGGCACACGGCACCTTCTTCTTCCACTTCCCCACCAAGGAGCACGTCCTCTTGGAGGTTGAACGGCGCGAGGAAGAACGCATGACAGCCGAGCTGACGCGCTTTTTCGGCAAGCCCCATGATGTGCGTGGCACGCTGACCGAGACCGTCCGCATTATGGAGAAACTCGAACGCCGCCAAGGTCCAAGATTATTCAAAGAGGTTCTGGTGCTCCATTTTTCGACCACGCGCCCCACATCGGACGAGTGGTCGACCCACCCTGTCATCGTCGCCGTGATCGACGAACTCGGACGGGCGCAGGCCCGCGGCGAGATTCCGGCCGACGTCGACGTCATACACAACGGCGTGTCATTTCTGGTGGGGCTCTACGCCATGCTCATCTCGCTCCCGACCGACAAGGAATTCCGCACCCGGGCCCTGGACGAATACCTCACGACGTACATGTACGGATTGCGGGCGCTACCGAAGTAGCCCGCCGGCAGCCCGCATCACCCGCCGGCCCGCCACCTCCACCTGCCGCGGCGTCATCGTCTGCAGTGGGTGCACGGACAGGATCAGCGCCACGTGTCCATTCCGGTCGAACACCGGGGCAGCGATGGTGGCCACCGGCTGTGCGCCCGTCGGCTGCAGCCCTATGGTGGTGAACTCGGCCAGAAGCTGATCGGTGATCCCCCTGACGTGGTCCGGCAGTCCGTCGCTGGGGAGACTGCCCACGATCTGCGCGGCACGGGTCAGCTCCGGTGTCGTCCAGTCCACGTCATACCCGCGCTCACGAGTCTGGGCCAGAACGCCTTTGAGACGGTCGGCGAGACCGCTGGGTGCCCGGTCAATCCAATCCTGCTGGCCGTCGTCACCGTCCCAGGCCGCGAAAGCGACGCCGAACGGTGGCGCATAGCGGATGCGGTCACCCGGCACCCCGGATGATTGACCCTCGAATGCAGTGATCACGAGCTCGTCGTCTATGCGTTCCACCACTGAGGCGGCATAGCCCAACGCCGCTGAGAGTTCCTGTGCAGCCTGGCGCGCTGCATGGACCAGCGGGCGGGCACCCTCAACTCGAGCGGCCACCACCGCGAATGCCGGCCCGAACGCGAAGGTCTTGTCCTTCGGGTCGCGAACCAACCAGCCCCGGTCGCACAGGGTCATCAGGATGGCGTGCGCGGTGGCCTGGGTAAGCCCAAGGGCGGCAACGATATCCGAGAAGCGCAGTGCTTCGTTGGCGGGCTGGGACAGTAGCTCAAGAATGTCGAGCACCCGTCCGGTCGGGGCCGAAGTCGTACCGCGCACCCTTGACTCCCCTTCCGCCAGTTCATACAGTCAAACTGTTATTTCGAGAGTCTATCTCGGTTATTCGAGAAATGCAGGTAGCTGATGCGAGCCGTCGTACTCCGGGGTGGCGCACTACAGGTGCGTGAGGTGGCCGACCCTGAACCAGGTCCGGGCGAACTACTGCTGCGTATTCGCAGCACCGCAATTTGTGCCTCCGATGTGCACTTCATGGACTACCCCGAGCTCAGCCTGCACGATCCGACCGGCCGGTCGCTGTACGACGCCGACCGCGATGTGGTGTTGGGCCACGAGTTCGTCGGCGAGGTCATCGGGCACGGCCCCGGCTGTAGCGACCAGTTCCCGCTGGGAACCCGCGTGACCTCAATCCCCATTCGGCTGGTCAACGGCGGCGCCGACGGCGCGCACATAATCGGCCAGCACCCCGAGACGCCGGGCAGCTTCGCCGAACTGCTGGTGGTGTCCGAATCCATCGCGCGGGCAACACAATCCGCAGTTTCCGATGACGCGGTGGCATTGACCGATGCCTTTGCCGTGGGCGAGTTCTACGTTCGCAGTGCCAACGTGCAGCCCGACGAGGTACCGATCGTGATCGGGGCCGGCGCCATCGGCCTGTCTACGGTAGCCGCCCTGGCTCGCCGCGGCATCGCCCCGATACTGGTATCGGACTACCAGGCTGACCGACGCGAGCTGGCGCGCAGCGGATTTGGTGCACACTTCGCTGTCGACCCGGCGCATCAGGCACCACTGGACGCGGTTCGCGAGGTCCGGGCCGAACGCAACATGTGGGGTCCCGCGGTGGTTTTCGAGTGTGTGGGCGCTTCCGGACTGATCCAGGAGTTGGTGAACAGCGCCGACATGGGTACCCGGATCTACTGCGCCGGAGGTTGGTACACCGGGGACACCCTCGACATCACCGCCGCCACCCGGCAGGGCGTGACTCTGCAGTTCGGCGGCGGACCCTGGCCGCAGGACTGGTACGGCACGTTGGACGCGATAGCCGCCGGCGAGCTGGACCCGACGCCGAGCATCGGGCGGGTGGTCACGCTCGATGAGGTACCCGAAGCAATCGACCTGGCCCGCCGGTCCGCAGGCCCGCCACGAATCATGGTGCACCCGAATGGAGAGTCCCGATGAGCGGGCAGCGAGTAGCGAAGGCGGATCACGCATGACCGGGCAGCGAGTAGCGAAGGCGGATCACGCATGACCGGGCAGCGAGTAGCGAAGGCGGATCGCGCATGACTGGGCAGCGAGTAGCGAAGGCGGATCGCGCATGACTGACCGTGAAGACATCGCAGAAGTACTGATCCGGTACGCCACCGGCATCGACCGGCGGGACTGGCCGCTGTTCCGGACGGTGTTCACCGCCGACTGCGTGCTGGACTATGGCGAAATCGGAACCTGGAACGGGGTCGATGCGGTCACCGAATTCATGGATCAAACCCACGCGATGGCCGGGCACACCATGCACCGGCTGACCAATCATGCCGTTGCCATCGACGGCGACATCGCAACCGCCCGCACCTATGTCGATGCGTTGATCATGATGGCCGACAACAATTCTGGCGTCAATGCGGTCGGGTTCTACGACGATGAGCTGGTGCGGACGGCGGATGGTTGGCGTATCGCCCGCCGCCGGTTCACCCCGGTTCGCGTATCCACGGTTTAGGAGGACGAATGGATTTCGCTGATAAGTACGGACCGTGGGCGCTGGTCGCCGGTGCTTCCGACGGAGTCGGCTCAGCCATGGCCGCGCACCTGGCGAGCCAGGGCGTCAACGTGGTGCTGCTGGCCCGGCGCCAGGCCGTCCTCGATGACGTTGCGGCAACGATCCAGAACGAACATCACGTTCAAACCCGGACGCTGGCAGTTGATCTCGCTGCACCGGGTGCCAGCGCCAAGGTCATCGAAGCCACCGCCGACCTGGACATCGGGTTCCTGGTGTACTGCGCCGGCGCCGATCCCAACTTCGAACCGTTCCTGTCCAGTCCTGTGGCGAACGCGGAATCGTTGGTGCAACGCAATTGTGTTGTCCCGCTGCAGTTGTGCCATCACTACGCGCAGCCGATGGTCCAACGCGGCCGGGGTGGCATCGTCATCTTCGGTTCCGGCGCCGGCTTCGCCGGCGGGCCCAACATGGTGGCCTACGGCGCCAGTAAGGCCTTCGACATGGTACTGGCCGAGGCACTCTGGGCTGAACTGCACGACCAGGGCATCGATGTCCTGGGGCTGATTCTCGGCAAGACCAACACTCCGGCGCTGCGCAGTCTCGAATATCGCAGGGGCTTACTGGAATCCGAAGATACGGCACCGGCGGACGCCGCGTCGGTCGACTCGGTCGTGGCGACGGCATTCGCAAACCTGACCAACGGTCCGACCTGTCTGGTCGGACCGGAGATCGAGGCGGCTGCGCAACTGATGGCCTCGGTCGGGCGTAATAGCGCGGTGCGGTTCATCGCCCAGGCGATCAAGGCATCGATGGGAGCCTGACACTTCATCCCCTCGCCATCAGGCGACGAGCAGGACTCCCACCAGAGCGATCGCCCCGACCCACACCGTCGAGGCCGCGGCCAGCGCCAACGGCCGCATGCCCACCTTGCGAAGCGTCGCGATGTGGACACCAGCGCCGAGTGCAAACATCGACGCGGTCAGCAGCGCCGTCTGCGCTACGTGGGCGACATCCAGGACGCCGGCTGGTACGACGCCAGTGGAGCGGATGGCCATGCAGACCAGGAACGCCACCACGAACAGCGGCACCAATGGCGGCCGACGCACTTCGGTTCCCGGGGCCAGGCGCCGTTGGCGCAAGCTGAGTACGGCCATCACCGGCGCCAGCATGAGCACTCGCGCGAGTTTGATGACGACGGCGACCGATAACGCTCCGGCGCCGATGGCACCGCCCGCTGCAACCACTTGGGCTACCTCATGGATCGAACCGCCCGCCCACATACCAGCCTGGCGGTGCGACAAGCCAATGATGTCGGCGAGCAGAGGGATGACCGGAATCATCAGGGTGCCGAACACCACGACAAGTGCAATGGCAGTGAGGACTTCCTCGTCCTCGCCTTCGATCACGCCATCAGCCGCAGCCACGGCGGCAGCCCCGCAGATCGAGAAGCCGCATGCGATGAGCATCCGTTGCGTCCAGCTCAGGCCCATCAGTTTGCCCATGAAGACAGTGCCGGCGATGCCTAACACCACGATGGCCACCACCATGCCGAAAACGCCCGGGCCCAGCACAAGAATGTCACCGAGCGCCAGCTGCAATCCGAGCAACGCAACTCCCATGCGCAGCAACCGCTTTGCCGAGAACTGAAGGCCCGGCACGAGTCGCTCCGGGACAGCCACGAGGTTGGCCATCAACGCTCCGAGGACGATGGCGATCAACAGCGGACTGACCGTCGGGAAGACCCTGTTGATTTCGACGGACACGCCTGTCGCGATTGCACACGCCGCGATTCCGGGTATCAGCGCGCCAGCGCTGGACAGTCCACGCCTGAGTGCAGGGCTGACGTCGGTGGTCCGGGGTTCAGCAACGCCAATAGTCATGGCTTCCATTGTTCGTGCGAAGGCAGGCGCCGACTAGCTGGCAATTCGGCATCACCACATATCATCTCTATATGGCTCGCCGGTGAGGGCTATATCATTGGGGTATGGGTATCGGGCAGCTCAACCTGGCGACATTGGAGTTGCTGGTGGGCGTCGAGGTGCACGGCAGCGTCGGCGCGGCAAGCCGCGCGGCGGGAGTTGCCCAGTCCAATGCCAGTCGCTCACTCAAACAACTGGAGCGTCAGCTGGGGGTACGCTTGATCGACCGGCGCCCGACTGGTTCGGTGCTCACCGCGCACGGCACCGTGATCGCGCACTGGGCTCAGCGCATCTTGGCCGATGCAGACAAACTCCTCGAAGTCGCCGGCGGACTACGCGCCGACAGATCAGCGCACTTAACTGTCAGCGCCAGCATGACGGTGGCGGAACACCTGATGCCCCGATGGCTGGTGGAGTTTCGCGGTGCGAACCCTGGTGTGTCGATTCACCTGCAGGTGCACAACTCCGCACAAGTCTTCGACCTGGTCTCGGAAGGTAAGTGCGACATCGGTTTTGTCGAATCTCCGTCAATCCCACGCGGCCTGCACAGCGTGGTGGTGGGCCACGATGAGTTGGTCTTGGTGGTTCATCGCTCCCATCCCTGGGCTCGTCGGCGGCATCCGCTGACGATGGCAGAACTGGCCGCGACACCACTCGTGGTGCGCGAGCCGGGTTCTGGCACCCGCATCACCCTCGAGCTCGCACTGCGTGAATTCCCGCGTGCCGAACCTCTCCTGGAACTCGGCAGCGCGGCAGCTATCCGGACCAGTGTGCTCGATGGAGTAGGCCCGGCAGTGATGAGCACCCTGGCCGTCGCTGAGCAGCTGAATTCCGGCGAATTGGTCCGTATCGATGTCGACGGACTGACGTTGCCGCGAAAGCTACGTGCCGTATGGCGGCCGCCCCGCGTCCTCGAAGGCCCTGCGGCCGGCCTGATTCGAATGATTCAGCGTTCGGCGCACAGTTGACTCTGCCGACCGGCGATACCCGCCGAAACGAGCCCGGCGGGACGTCAGCGCGACGGGCGATTGATGAAGGTGAAGCAGAACTTTCCGAGTTGAATCTGGTCGCCATCATTGAGCGGCTGAGACGTGACTTGAACGCCGTTGACATAGGTGCCGTTGAGGCTGCCCACGTCGACGATCCAGTACTCGTCGTCGAGCCAACGGAACTCGGCATGCTGACGGCTGACCGTGACGTCGTCGAGGAAGATTGCGCTGTCCGGGTGACGCCCGGCGGAAATGACCTTCTGGCCCAACAGGAATCGCGATCGCGGATGAGCACCCCGGGTCAGCACCAGCGTCCCCGATCCGAGCACGGCCGTGGCCGCCGCAGGGTCTGCCGCACCAGGCCGACCGGTCGATGCGCCGTCAATGCCGGGTACGGCGCGGAACACCGCAGTGGTGGATGCGGTGGCCTCTCCATGGCCGTTGTTGGTCATCGCGAATCTCCTTGTTTATCAGGTTAGTTCGGCGTGCGCCCGGATACGGCGTGGCTGCGCGCGTGGGCGATGGCGTCGTCGAGATTGTCAATGAGGTGCTTCTCGTGGCGCAGGGATTCCAAGATGCCGACATTGGTCAGCAGGTCCTTGTGTTCGGTCTGGACGCCCTTGATGATCACCGTGATACCGCAGGCCTCCAGCTCCTCGGCGATCTGGGCCAAGGTGTGCGCCCCTGTGGCATCGAGCATGCCCAACTGCGACAACCTGATGATCACCACCGTAGTATCGGGATGCTTCGCGTCCAGAATGGTGGACCAAATCCTTTCTGCAGCACCAAAAAACATAGCGCCGTCGAGCCGGAGCACAGCAATGCGCTCATCACCTGACTGCGCCGGCCCCGGAAGTTCCTCCCGCGTGACACTGGCCCGCCGCGCCACCGCGCGTAGGGCGAACACCCCCGTGAGCACAATCCCGATCTCGACCGCCTCGATCAGATCGAATCCAATGGTGACCACTGCCGTGAGGATGAAGGTGGCGGCATCGGCTCGGGTGGACCGCATGATCCGAGCGATCGTGCGAGCGGAAATCATCCGACACGACGTCACCATAAGCACAGCGGCCAACGCCGCCAACGGAATTGCTCCCACCGGCCCACTGACCAGGTAAACCACGGCCAGCAGCAATATCGAATGCGAAACGGCGGCAACCCGGGTCCGCGCACCGGATCGGACATTAACCGCTGTACGCGCAATGGCCCCGGTCGCCGGCATCCCGCCGAACATGCCTGCTGCCACCGACGCGAGCCCCTGGCCCACCAACTCGCGGTTCGGGTCGTACGGGCCCGTGGGCGACATCGTCGCGGCCACGCGCGCGGACAACAACGACTCGATGGCCGCCAACGCCGCTACCGCCAACGCCGCGCCGCCCAACGCGTGCACCGACCCAAAATCGATGTGCGGCAACAAGGGAGCCGGCAATTCGGCTGGCAACACGCCAATGCGGGGCGTTGCGATATGCGACACCACCACCAACGCCGTCGCGGCGATCACCGCGAGCAGCGAGCCCGGGATCGCCGGATGCACCCGCGCCAGCACCAACATCAAAACCACCGCTACCGCAACAACTATCAGCGCTGGGCCCGCGCTTGCCGGTTCGGCCACTCGGAGGACGTGAATGGCGGCTGCCAGCGGACCCTGTCCCTGCGGGGTGGCCTGACCGACCGCAGCAGGCACCTGCTGCAGAAAGATGATGACCGCAATGCCCAGCGTGAAGCCTTCGATGACCGGCCACGGAATGAAGGTCACCGCCCGGCCCAGCCCGGTGGCACCCGCGATTATCACAATGATTCCGGCCACCACGGTGACGAGCGCGACGCTACCAAGCCCGTAGTGCGCGACGATGGGCGCCAGCACCACGGCCATGGCTCCGGTGGGACCGGAGACCTGAACATGCGAGCCGCCGAACACCGCTGCCACCACACCGGCGATGACCGCGGTGACCAGGCCGGCCGCAGCCCCTACCCCGGAACTGATTCCGAATGCCAGTGCCAAGGGCAGGGCCACCACACCCACGGTCAGCCCGGCGAGAATGTCGCGCCGCCAGGAACTAGTCAACCCGGCGTAATCGGAACGTTTCGGCAACAACCGCGCCATGTTGCCGAGCGGCAAACTACTCATCGTCCGGTACCGATGGGCGGCAGCAACTCAACCACATCCAACTGATCACGTTGTGACGCAAGAACATCCGTCAGGAACATCCGAGCGATCAGCAATAGCTCGGCGATCTTCGGATGCGCCAATGTATAGAAGACAGCGTTTCCGACTCGGCGGCCCTCGACAACCCGATGTCGCTTCAGAACTGCCAGATGTTGCGACAGCACCGTCGGTTCGATGGCGCTGTCCGCGAGGATGGCGCTGACCGGCGTCGGCTCGTCGCTCATGGACAAGATCTCCAACACCCGGATCCGCGTCGGATGCGCAAGCGCCTTGAACAGGTTCGCCTTGATCTCGTACAGCGGTCGCCCTGGGCCGTCCAGCACGTCGTCCACCGCACCAACTCCCTGATTGATGGATTGCGAAATTTCTCAATCGACTATATCAGCGTGCGGACTCTGCGCCTGCCGGGCCCAAACTGCTCAAGACTGAGAGAGCAGGGAGCGCAGCCGCGCTGACCGCCCTCTTCATCGTGCTCGCAGCCCCAGCCGATGCCCACGGCCGGCCGCCGGGACCGAACTTCAACCTCGCCCAGCCGACCACGTCAGTCAGCGCGCAGCACAACGGCGGCAACGCAGCCACACCACCGGCAAGCACCGTCACGCGCCCAGGGCCCAACGCCGCCAACCTGCCACACCTAACCGCGTCGACCAGCGCTCAGCACAACCGTGGTGCCACGGCTACGCCCCCGGCGAGCTTGCCCAGGACTAGGACGGCGTCACCGCAAATACCCGCCGAAACTGCATTCCGACAGCAGAAATTCGAGAAGGGTCCTGCTCGAACGCCATTTCGGCGCAAAAACTAGGCCTGGTCGGGCGCCCAGTACGCGAGCATCTCGGCGAAGGTCTCGAAGGCCGGCTTGGACACCCCGTAAGCCGCCTCCAGGTGGATGCTCAGCGGGAAGCCGAGTTCACCGACCCCGTCGATCACCCGCTTGTAAAGGTCAAGCATGAGCGCACGCTTCTGCGCGGGCTCTTCGGAGGCCAATCGCGTGACGAATTCCTGCTCGGCAGCGACCAGCGGGTTACCCGCATCTTGAATCAGCCAGTTGATCAGCCCGACCTTGGTCTCGACCTTCGGCACGAAGCCGAACGACAGCAGGATCTCCGGCCGGTGCTCGGTGGTCGCGGCAAACTGGCGAAGGAAGCCCACGATGGCGTCGGAGTACAGCAGCTGGGTCATCCCGTAGGTGGCACCCTGCTCACACTTGAAGTTGAAGCGACCGTGTTCGCCATCGCGGGTAGGGATCAAGATGACACCCCGGTTGGGCACCTCATCCCGGTAAATGGTCAGCGCATCGGTCGGTGCCACACCCACACCTTCGCCGTCGGCCATGGTGCGGGGCACCCCGACAAACGCGATGCCGTCAAAATCGGCGTCCTGAAGCACAGTTAGCCGGTCGCTCAGGGCGTCCTTGTCCAAAAAGGACGTGACCTGGGTGCACAGGCCGCGCATGCCCGGCAGCTCCGGCTTGATCAACTTCCAGAAGTCCAGGACGTCCATCTTGGGCTTCATCTCGATGGGACGGTCGCCGTCCTCCTCGATCATCCCGGGGATCATCACGTGGCGGATACGTCCCCCGATGCCGCACTCGTCAGCCAGGGCCAGCACCTTGTGGGCTTCGTCGATGGCGTACTGAGGTCCCCGCTCGATATTGGGCGGTACCAGCTCGAAGGCGATGGTATTGAGAGTCACGAATCCGCTCCGCATCTGACGACAACATAGGGAGACGGCGGCCAGCGCTGACCGCAATCATATCCGGCCGACCCGCAGGCCGGGTTTCCGTGAAGCCTCACCTTACCGATCGACCCTGGCAAACTGGTCGGCCGGATATATTCAGACAAGGCGCAGCCACAGGTGATAGACCTCCACCATGGCCGAACGCGTCACGTTCCCGAGTTCCACCGGCCCTACCCTGGCAGGCCTCATTGACCTGCCGGAGGGCAACCCTCGCGGGTGGGGTGTCTTCTCGCACGGGTTCACCCTAGGCAAAGATTCGCCCGCGGCCGCCCGAATTTGCAAACAACTGGCGGCCGACGGCATCGGCATGCTGCGGTTCGACGCCATCGGGCTTGGCGACTCCGAGGGGAACTGGGACGACGGCTCGTTCACCCACAAGACCGCCGACGTCGTCGAGGCGTGCAAATTCATGGCCAACCGGGGTACCCCGCCGGACCTGCTGGTGGGGCATTCCTTCGGCGGAGCCTCGGTGCTCGCCGCCGCGCGGGAGGCGCCTGGCGTGCGTGCGGTTGTCACCGTCGGTGCCCCCAGCGACCCCGTGCACGTCGAGAAGCAGTACGACGACGTGCTCGAATGCGTCATGGCCAATGGCAGCGCCCAATGGATGGTCGGCGGGCGCGAGCTGACCCTCAGACGCCACTTCGTCGAAGACGTCCGGGCCACCGACCTACGCGCCAAGATCCGTGGACTCAAGCTGCCGCTGTTGATCCTGCACTCCCCCACCGACAACACCGTGGGCATCGAGAACGCCAGCCGAATCTTCCAGACCGCGCGCCACCCGCGCAGCTTTGTGTCGTTGGAAGGTTCCGAGCATCTGCTCACCGGACCCGGCCAGGCCCGCCGGGCCGGGCGGATCATCGCGGCGTGGGCCGACGCCTACCTCGGTGACGGCAAGGCCCGCCTTCGTTAGCGAGGCCAGGCCCGTCTCACAGCAAGCCTTCTTTGCAGGAAGTCCAGCACCTGGTGCAGCGCCTCCTGGGTGGGCTGGCCGGGCTCGTCGATGAGATGCTCGGTCAGCACCGAATGCGGGCTCAGCACGCCGTTGGGATTGGCAGCGGCGTCATCGAGCTCGACGGCGACGAAGCCCTCGCCCAGCTGCGCCCGCAAGTACTCGAATCATTCTGCGGGAGAACGCTTGTCGCCGCGGAAACGTAGTCCCAACACCGACAGGCCGTCTCCGCAGCGCTGTCTGATGCGCGCCATGTCGTCGGGTGAGACGTCGATGTTGAACTTCTGTTTCGCCGAAAAGGCCAGTGGCAGACCGGGTTGCGAGACTATAGGTGCCAGCAACCGGTCATCCGTTGCCGTGGCCAAAGCGAATCCGCCGGTGAAGCACATGCCCACGGCGCCCACTCCCGGCCCGCCACAGCGGTGGTGTTCGTGTTCGCCCAACGCCCGCAGCGCTCCACGACGAGGTCGTCACCGAAGCTGAGCACGACGGTAACGGCCGGGATAGCTGTGACCCGGAGGTCCATGCCGTGTCCGGCGCGGTCGCGGAATCCGACCATGCTCACCCGCGAGTGCGTACCGGCGGGACGGACGAACTCCCACCCAGCATCGGTATCGAGCACTGCGGCTCCCATAT
The DNA here is from genome assembly GCF_029892685.1 of Mycobacterium sp. OTB74. Classification (GTDB taxonomy): domain Bacteria; phylum Actinomycetota; class Actinomycetes; order Mycobacteriales; family Mycobacteriaceae; genus Mycobacterium. The sequence goes on from NZ_JARXVD010000005.1 coordinate 62,483, forward strand.
GGCCAGGTTATCTGCTGCAGGAGTGACCCGAAGTTCGATCAGTCCTTGACCGCCTTGTTCGCCGTCGCGATCGATCCCGCCAACTCGGATAGCAGCGGCGGTACGTCCAGCGTTGGTACCACCGCCTCGATCAACACCATCTCCTCGGGATGGGCGGCTGCCGCGGCCACCGCTTCGTCCAACTCGCCGCAGGTAGTTGCCTTGAAGACCAAGGGATTTCGCAGGCCCAGCGCACTCGGAACCTCCCGCCATCGCCAGCCGACGATGTCGTTGTACGGGGCTGCGGGTCCGTGGATCGCCCGCTCGACGGTGTAGCCGTCATTGTTCACGAGGATGACGACGGCGGGTACCTGCTCCCGCCCGAACTGGCCCAGTTCCTGGATGGTCAGCTGGGCCGCCCCGTCCCCGATGAGCAGCACCGGTCGACGACCCGGGTGCGCCAACCCGGCCCCGAGTGCGGCGGGCAGCGTGTACCCGATGGATGCCCAAAGAGGTTGGCCGATGAACGTCACCCCGGCCGGAAGTCGATGCCGGGCCATGCCGTAATAGGACGTGCCCTGCTCGGCCAATACGATGTTTCCAGGCGTCAGCGCACCACAGACTCTGTCCCACAAGGTTTTCTGAGTAAGCGGCTGGTCGGGCGCGGCATCCAACTCGGCCACTGACGCAGCGGGTTGTTTCACCGCAGGCGAACGCGTGGACCGCGCCGACAGGATTTCGGTAAGCGCCGTCAATGCAGCGGACATATCGAGAGGCGCAAAGACTTCTCCGGCCACGGTGCTCTGATTCGCACCTACATCGATGGTGCGCCCCTGTTCGATCTGTTGGGTGAATGATGCGCTCACCATGTCAGTGAACTGCACACCCGCCGTAACCAGGACTGGGGCTTCCTCGATGGCACGGCGGACTGATTCGTCGCTGGAGGCGCCGGCGTAGATTCCGAGGAACTCGGGGGTACTCTCGTCGACCAGGCTCTTACCCCACATCAGGGTGGCATGCGGAACCGCGTCGGCGGCCAGCAGCGCCTCCAGCTGCGGAACGGCTTCCAACCTGTGCACCAAAAGGTCTGCCAGGACAGTCAATTGGTGTTCGCCGATCAGTTCCCTGGCGGCTTCGGTGAACAGCGCCAGCGCCCGCGGACTGGTGCCGCTGGTGTAGCGCGGTAGCGGTGCGGTGGGCGGGTCGACCGGGAACCGCGCGACGTCCGTCGCCAGCATCAGGTATCCGGGCAACTTGCGCTCACGTACTTCAGAAAGCACCCGGTCGATCTCCCGCGTCGCAGTGGCGGGTACGAGTTTGGCTTGGGCACAGGTGATTTCCCGCGCTATGCGGAGGAAGTGTTCGAAGTCACCGTCGCCCAGAGAGTGATGGACCACGCGTCGGGCACCTTGAGCATCCATCGACGGGGCGCCGACGATGTGCACCACGGGGACGTGTTCGGCGTAACTGCCGGCAATGGCGTTGGCAGCCGAGAGTTCGCCGACGCCGAAGGTGGTGATCAGCGCTGCCATTCCACGGAGTCGGCCATAACCGTCGGCGGCATACCCAGCATTGAGTTCGTTGGCGCTGCCGACCCAGCGGATATCGGGATGCGCGATCACGTGATCGAGTAACTCTAGATTGAAATCACCTGGGACTCCGAATATTTCGGTGACACTGAGCTCGGCCAGCCGGTCCAGCAGGTAGTCGCCGACGGTGTATTCGGACATGCCCGCCTCCTGACGTCGGTGTTACCGCGATGGTAGCCGTGGCCACGAACGACCGCGCAGCCTAAAGTGACGGAACTGAACTGTTCCGCTCACCAAGGAGATCTCATGCCGACCGGCCGCGGACCCAAGCGCGCCGCCGGACGCTGGGACCCGTCCCTGGAGGACACCATTCTCGACGCGGCCCTGGCGGCAGTGACCGAACTGGGTTATGACCGAATAACCATGGACGACCTGGCCGCCCGTGCCGGCGTCGGCAAGGCCGCCATCTACCGACGGTGGTCATCCAAGGGCGAAGTGGTTGCCCAGGCCATTGCACACTGGCGGCAGTCCCGCGGCCCGACGTCCCCACCGGACACCGGCTCACTGCGCAGCGACCTTGACGCGTTGGTGTCTGCGGTTCAGGACTACAGCGAACAGGAAATCGACACCATCCGGGTCGTGATCGGCGTGGCCACGGCGGCCATGCGCGATCCTGCGCTGGCGACCGCTCTCGACGATCTGGTGCTGAGCGTTCCGCGCCAGATCATGCTGGCGGTCTTGGAGCGCGCGGTAGACCGCGGTGAGATATCGGCCGACCGCGACCTGTCGCTGCTGCCCGACACCGTGCTCGGCCTGAACGTCCTGCGGATGCTCTCCGGACGCCCAATCGACCGGAGCTTCGTGCGACAGGTTCTCGACGACGTAGTGCTGCCACTGGCCACCGGATAATTCAGGGCTTGCACAGCAGCCGTCAGCGTGGGACCGTTGAACGGAACGAATCAGTTCCGTTCAATGGGTGGAGGACTAATGACCACCACAGACATCCCTGTTCTGATCGTCGGAGCCGGCGCAGCCGGACTGTCGACGGCGGCACTACTGGCCAAGCACGGCGTGGACTCGCTGGTCGTGGAAAAACGCCAGGAAATCTTCCGCTATCCCAAGGCGCGCAATCTGAGTTTCCGCACCTTGGAGATCCTTCGCGGACTGGGCCTGTCCGGCGAAATAGCCGCCGCAGGCGCCGACTTCCCCGACATGATCAGCAAGCCGGCTCTCAACAGCCCCGAGGAGCTACCCGCGCTGGACATCAAAGCGCTCTTCACCGGGATGGACGGCCTGAGCCCCGAGCCGGTGATCCGATACTGCCCACAAAGCCGGCTGGAGCCGATGTTGGTGCGCCACATCAGAAACGCCGGCGGGCAGGTCCGGTATGGGACCGAACTCGTGACCGTTGAACAGGATGACGCCGGAGCCTGCGCTGTACTGCGCGACATAGACTCCGGCACGACCACCGCAATCCGCGCCGACTATCTGATAGCCGCCGACGGCGTACACAGCACAATCCGCAAGACCTTCGGCATCGGCACCACGGGATGCGACGCGCTACCGATCTACGTCGTGTTCGTCTACTTCCGCGGACCGTGGCAGCAATACGTCCCGCACCTGGGCGACGGGTCCAGTGTCCAAGTGAAAAGCGCTGCGGTAGAAGGAATCTTCGTGCCCGCCGACGGTGACCTGTGCGTGTTCATCACCACCTACTTTCCGCAGCGCGGACAGTCGGTCGATGAGTTCACCCAGCAGCGGTGCCACGAACTGCTGTCCGCCGCAGTGGGCGAAACGTTCGACGCAGAAATCATCGAGATCGCGGCATGGCAGCCCCACGAGCGGGTTGCCGCGACCTTCATGCACGGGCGCACTTTCCTGGTCGGCGACTCCGCACATGCAATGCCCCCATTCAAGGCCGGGGGTGCCAATGTCGCGATCCAGAGCGCCGACAACTTGGCCTGGAAGCTGGCCGAGGTGCTGCATGGTCGAGCCGACACCCGCCTGCTGGCTACTTACCACGATGAACGTCACCCGATCGGCGCATTCAGTTGCCGCCAATCGCTGACCGGACCCGCCCTCTCCTTCCTGGACACCGACTCCTACTCGGGTCTCGAGGCCGAGGAGGAGCGGCCGCTGTTCTCCATGATTGCGGGCTACCAATATCGTTCGGCGGCAGTTGTTTCCGACACACCATCAACTGGAGCACTGCCCGAGTTGGTGTCCGAACTGCGTGGACAGCCCGGCACGCGGATGCCGCATGTGTGGCTGCACGGCGGGGTATCCACCCTCGATCTGGTCGGGAGAGGGTTCACCCTACTGACTGCGGAGCCGACCGGCGCGTGGAGTACGCCTGAAAGTGTGGTCCTGCAGACTATTTCACCAGAAGACCGAAAAGCGTGGCTCAGCGCCACCCGGTTGCAGCCCGACGGCGCCCTGCTGGTCCGGCCCGACGCATTTGTCACGTGGCGGGCCGAATCACTGCCAGCCGATCCGATCGCCGAACTCGACCGAGTGCTGACGACCGTACGGCAATGCAATCCTGCCAACCCTGATAAACATCACGCCACCTGGGATGATGCCAGGTCGCCTGCTCGTTAGTTCTGGCACAACAGCAGAAGAGAGGCACCGACATGAAGACCATCAGCTTCACCGCCATCGCAACAGGACTGGCTTCGGGCGCGCTGGCCGCAGCCGCCATCGCACTGGCCAGCCCGGCCATGGCAGAGAGCGGCGGCACAGTCGCGCTGCCCGGTCCGGTGCCTGTCTACCCGCAGAACAGCGTGCTCGGCGGCGCCAACCCCTATGTGCCGTTCGGTACCGATCCATCAGTCCCGTACGGCGTGTGGAACCAGAACTGAAGTCCCCAATCGATGCGGTAATTGCGTTGGATACCAACGCAATTACCGCATCGGCGTTACTATGGCGGCATGGCCCGATCTTGGCTGGCTTGGCAGGCCGCCGCGCTTTTACTCCTCACCGCGTGCGGGTCCGCCCCATCGGCGCAGCAGCCGCCGGGTACCTCAAATCCCTTGCCGGACAACGCTTCGCCGAGCATTTCGGCAACCACACCGATCTCCGGAGTGCACCCCATCGTGCCCGTCCCACCTCCGATTGCACACCAGGCCAAGTGGGTCGACCTTCAAGTCGGTGACTGCCTCGGCAGCCCACCACCCAGTGACCCCAGTGTCGTCGACGTCACGCTGGTCGATTGTGCTGCGCAGCACGCGGCGGAGGTGTTCCTGCGCGCCAATGTCGAAGTCAACGACGCAATCGCTGCCGTAGCAGGCAAGCAGTGCTCCGCAGGCCTGGCCCACTACACCCATCAGGCCAGTCGCTACACCTCTACTTACCTGGTGGACTCGAACATGGACCGAACCGGTCACACACCGCTGCCCAGCACTGTGATCTGCCTGTTGCAGTCGGCCGGTGGCGAGCCGCTAACCGGGTCCGCCCAGGGCTGAACCCTCCGCCATCCTGCAGCCGCACTGTGAGAGTGCTGCACGCTGGGTGTGAAAGATCCTGTGGCGCTTACCCTTACTGAATGCATTGGCTGAACGTCTGGTGGCACGACGAGGTGGTGTACGGCTACAAGGGCCCACTGCTGCTGAGCTTCACAGCATTCGTCGTCACCTTCATCGCCACGCGGACCATCACCCGGTTGATCCGCGCCGGCAAGGGTCCGTTCCACAACATGAGCAGTGGCGGTGTGCACATGCACCACTCGACGCCTGGGCTGTTGGTATTGATCCTCGGGGCATTCATGGCAGTCGGATCACCGCCGATGTCCATCTGGGGCTACGTCGCAGCACTATTCGTGGGCGTCGGGGCGTCACTTGTGCTCGATGAATTCGCCATGCTGTTCCGTCTCGAAGACGTGTATTGGGCACAGGAAGGACAGCTGTCGCTCAACGTAGTGACACTCGCGGCCGGTTGCGTCGGACTGGCCGCCGTCGGCATCTCCCCGGTGAAGCTGGACCGGCTTAGCGATTTCTCGACCATGGCCCGGATGATCGCGACCGCCTGGCTGGTACTGCACCTGCTCTTGGTGGCCATTACCGCGCTGAAGGGTAAATACCCGATGGCGTTGATCGGGCTGTTCGTCGGACCGGTGACATGGTTCGGCGCGCTCCGCCTGGCGCGACCGACTTCACCTTGGGCCCGCAAACGCTATTCGGGAGAGAAGCTGGACCGCGCGAAGGCACGCGCGGCGGCATTTGACCAGCGCTGGGCGCCTGTGCGTCGCAGTTGGGACAATCTCATCGGTGGCACGCCCACCGTCGAGCAACACCCGTCACCGTAATACAAGGATCGACTTCGGTACCTTGGTGAACTTAGGTCCGGGACCGGACCTTCCGATCGCGAACGCCGTCGGCATGCAATCTGATCCCGGCCAGGGACATGCCGATCAAGTACTGGGCAGCGCGAGCTAACCGGCCTATCGTCACTGGTGTGACCGCGGCATTGCGCGACGACCACCGGCCTGCAGACCTGAGCAACTTGGCCGGACACCTGGCCGTCGATGTTCGGCAAATTCCATCGGATGCATGCCGGAGACCGTGATTATCACGGTACGGGGCGTGCCGTGCGCGTGGAGATACTTTGACGCTGATGAAAATTGTTGTGGTTGTGTACATTCCAGCGGGGAGGCTAGCGGAATGGTTACCGAGGCAGAGCGATACCAACAGGTGAGACAGTTGGCAATCGCAGAGCTACGCCGGCACGGGCTATCGGTCCACCCTGCGCCAGAGGACGCCCCAGGCAATGATCGGCTGGTCGATCAGAACGGTTTTCAGCATTGGCTCAGCAACCTGCAACTCACTTGTACACAACTGCCGGCGGCAGAGTGGCCCGGCGCGGTCGAATACCACTTCGCGCAGTATTTTGCCGCCCGTACCGAACCGCCGACGCCGGAACTTTCCGAGACTGAACTACTGGCCCAGGTCCGGACCCGACTACAGCGGCGGGACACCTCCGGGAAGGTCCCCCTGAGCTACGCCCGTCCCGCGTTCGACGGCCTGGTGGCCGAATTGAATCGAGACCTGCCGACCACTGTGCGCACAATGCCCGACGGTGATCTGGTGGGCCGGGACGTGGAATTCCTGTACCAGGTCGGCCAGCGCAACACCGACGCCGAGCCCTTCGACATCCAACGGCTCCAGTACGACATAGCCGCGATTACCGGTGAGTCTTTCTTCACCGCATCAAAGGCGCTGAACATGCCACACGTTATCCAGACGACGCTGGGCGGGTCGGCGCCTTTTGGCGTGATTTTCGGTGTGCCACATCGCCATCTGCTGTTGTTGCACGCCGTTGGAGCCGATACTGACGTGGCGGTCGGCCGTCTGGCAACTGCAACGGTTAACCAGACCGACAATGCACCCGGTGGTGTCGTGAGTGCAGACACCTACTACTGGTACGGCGGCCTCACGCACCGGATCACTCGAATCGACCTGCACGCCAAGAGCATCGAGATCCTGGTCGACGGTGCATTCGCGGAGGCTATGGGTCGCGCATAACGGACCCTATTTTACGCGATGGTGCGCTATTAGCAGTCAGCGGTACAGTGGGACGCGAATATGAGCCCAGCAACTTATCGCGATAACAATGGAAAAGAACTGACCGCCTATCCACGGCCGTCGGTCGCCGTCGACACAGCCGTGCTCACCGTCGCCCCCGAAGCCGGGCTGATGGTGTTGCAAGTGCGCAGGCACAACGGGTCTGGCTGGGCACTGCCAGGCACCTTCCTGCACGAAGGTGAGGTCTTGGCCGATGCCGTCACCCGGTCATTGCTCGATAAGGCGAATGTCGTCGGACTGGAACCCCGTCAGCTGCATGTATTCGACGCACTCGATCGCGATGACCGCGGTTGGGTGCTCTCCGTCGCGCACATCGCGGTGGCCCGATTGACGCACCTCGCCGATCGTCTTCCGACGAGTACCCGGCTGAAGCCTGTCGGCTCACCGGGCAGGCTGCCGTTCGACCACCCCAGCATCATCGAGCGCGCCGTTGACGAACTACAGCTGCGGTATACGGAGAAGCCCGACCCCGACCGGCTGCTCGAAGACGAATTCACCTTGCGCGAATTGCGCCTGGTTCACGAAGCCATCGCCGGACACCCATTGCAGCGCGACACCTTCCGCCGAGCCATGGAAGCGCACCTGACCGCGACGGGCACCACGACCAGCGGCACGCGCGGCCGGCCGGCCGAGTTGTTCCGCCGGTGGTGAGCCACAGCCGAGCGGGGTCGCCTACCCAACCCTGGCCTCGAGAACGCCGGCCACTTGCTGCAGCCAGTGAATGTTCTCCTGCTCGAACGTGATTCCGCGCAACAGTGTCAGATAGGGGCCGACCCGGGGCGCGCTTCGCAGAAACTCCTGCTCGGTGCGCTCCCCCAGAATGCGCGCCTGCAACCGTCGATAACTTTCGAGTTTCTTTGTGGCCCAAACGATCCGGTCAGCGAGGACGGCGCGGACCGCGTCCGGGTCATTGACGTCCATCGCTTGTATCTGGACCAGTAAGTCGTCCCGCATCATCGCCGGCTTGGGTGCCGCGGCGCCGAACTCACGCACCGCCGCTCGCCCCGCCTCGGTCAGGGTGTACATCCGTTTGTTGGGGCGTCGCTCCTGCTCCACCACCCTGGCCTGAATCAGTCCCTCTTCGGCCAGCCGATCGAGTTCCCGGTACAGCTGCTGCGGGGTGGCCATCCAGAAGTTCGCAACCGAGGCGTCGAATCCTTTGGCCAGGTCATAGCCCGACGACTCACCATCGAGGAGAGTCACCAACACCGCATCACGTAGCGCCACGCCTCGATACTAATAGTCAACAAAGTGATTAGTTACATATAGACATACCCGCGCGAAATCGCTAACGTCGCCACTACCTAGTCAACTAATTGAGTATGCGAGGTATGTGATGCAGGCATTCCGGAGGGCCGTCGAGGCCCGCGACGCCGTGGCGATGGAGGCCTGCCTGGCCGACAACGTCGTGTTCACCAGTCCGGTGGCCTTCAAGCCTTACCCGGGCAAGCCGATAACCGCGGCAATCTTGCGCGGCGTGCTGCGCGTCTTCGAGGACTTCCGCTACGTTCGCGAGATCAATGACTCCGAAAATGCCAGTCATGCACTGGTTTTCGAGGCAACAGTGGCCGGTAAGAAGATCACCGGTTGCGACTTCATCCACGTCGACGCAGACGGGCTGATCGACGACTTCATGGTGATGGTGCGGCCGCTGTCCGGTGCCACCGCGCTGTCCGAGGCAATGGGCGCGCAGTTCCCGCAGATTCAGGCCGAGGCGGCCGAAGCGATCGCGGCACAGGCGCAGTGACATGAAGATCGGCCTGGGCATTAACTATGCCGGCGGGTTCAAAGAGGTCGCCGCGGAGGTCTCCGACCTCGAAATGGCTGGTCTGGACGTTGTTTTCGTGCCAGAGGCCTACTCATTCGATGCGGTCAGTGCGCTGGGCTACCTGGCCGCGGTCACCTCACGGGTGCAGCTGGCATCGGGTGTTCTGCAGCTCTACACCCGGACCCCCACACTCACGGCGATGACCGCGGCCGGCTTGGACTATGTGTCCGACGGCCGGTACATCCTGGGATTGGGCGCTTCCGGCCCACAGGTCATCGAGGGCTTCCACGGGGTGCCCTATGACAACCCGATCGGGCGTACCCGCGAGGTGGTCGAGATCTGCCGTCAGGTGTGGCGTCGCGAACGGCTCCAGTACGAAGACAAGAACTACACCATCCCGCTGCCGGCCGGGCAGGGCACGGGCCTGGGCAAGCCCCTCAAGCTGATCAATACCCCTGTGCGCGAGCGCATTCCGATTCTTTTGGCTGCTCTCGGCCCCAAGAACGTGGAACTGGCAGCAGAGGTTGCCGAAGGCTGGCAACCCATCTTCTACCTGCCGGAGAAGGCCGACGCCGTATGGGGCTCGGCACTGGCCGCCGGTACCGCCAAGCGCGACCCGTCACTCCCCCCGCTCGACGTCTATGCCGGGCCGGCCCTGGCCATCGGCGACAACGTCGAAGGCCTGCGCGAGTTCATCAAACCCCATGTGGCGCTGTACATCGGTGGCATGGGCGCCAAGGGCAAGAACTTCTATCACAACGTGGCCACCAAATATGGCTACGGCGCCGAAGCCGACCGGATTCAGGAGTTGTACCTGGCCGGCGACAAGGAAGGCGCGTCGAAAGTCGTTCCCGATGAACTGGTCCGCGACATCTCGTTAATCGGCAGTCGCGAATTCGTCAAGGAACGGGTGGCCGCGTTCCGCGAGGCCGGGGTGACCGTACTGAACGTCGTCCCACTCGGCGCGAACACCGCTGAGCGAGTGAAACTCATCGAAGAGCTGCGCTCGCTGATCTGAGCGTCGCGCCGGACGCAGCCTCCGCTGCGTCCGGCATCCCCAATCGCTTCCGTAACTGGGAATTTCCTGGCAACATCTCGGTCCGAGTGCCGTCGGATAGCCAAATGCCCGAGCAGCAAGTTTGCGCGGCTGGCGTCAGACGGCACGGTCCGCAGATGTGAAGGAGTTCGTCATGGCCGGTACACACCGCCGCAAAGGTCGTCGCGTGTTGACCGTATCGGCCTGGCTGGGTGCCGGCGTGACGACCGCGGGCGTGGGTGCTGCACTGCTCGGCGGCACCGCGGTGGCAAATGCGGGGCCGACCAACGATTCGTCGTCCACGCATGCCTCCGACGCCAGTTCCACCCATACCTCCTCCCCCGCCAGGCAGACCACAAAGTCTCCGGCCAAGCACATCCGCGACAGCGGGCATTCGCCTACGTCGGACTCGGCGACGCCGGCGTCCGAGAATCCGGCCCGGCACGTTGCTGCCAAGGCACCGACCGCCGGCGACGCCTATGACGCGACACAGGCCGACGAGCAGTCGACGCCGAAGACCACCCGTACCACTGCCGCCGCTCTCGCTACGGACTCGCCGACGGCGGTGAGCAAAACCGCGCTGACCGACTCCAGCACTGCCCCGGTTCTATCTCGAAATACCAAGGGCGACAAAGGTACTCCGTCGTCTCCTCGCTTGATAAGCAGGGCGATCGGTCAGGCCGTCAGCGGAGCCGTCGACGAGGTCAGTAACGATCTCGCGAGCACTGCGGCCTCGGTCGCCACGGCGGCCGCGTCCCTCCCCACAACGGCCGCTTCCACCACGACATCTGAAACCGGCCAGACCACGGCAAACGCCACGACCAAAACCACCAGTGCTGCAGCCTCCAGCGCTCTCGCCACGCCGGAGACGACCAATTGGCTGGGTAGCTCCGTCGCCCAGCCCGGCACATTCACCGCGCTGGCGCTGCAACAAATCTCGACCGCCAAGACTCAGCTCAATACCGACACATGGGGCCAGGGCAACGTCTTCGCCGGCTTGGCCACACTCGGCGCGCAGACCGACCTCGCTGTTGCACAGTGGGCGCTGACCACCTGGCAGACCAACAACCCGAGCCAGATGCAGGCGGTCGCCGACAACGTGAACAACCCGCTGGGCCAGGCCTTCGCCAGGATGGTGCTCAGTGGCACCCAGCAGCTGCCCGGGTTCGCTGTGTTCATGCTTCAGAGCGCAGCTAGTACCACCCCGGCGCTCGCCTGGTTCGGTGTGTCCTCGGCGGAGGCGACCTCGACCACCAACTTGATCTCGGCCGCTGCGACGAATGCCCGGGTGTACGGCGTGGTGCCATTGATCATGTACGCCGGCACCGAGCCGATCGTCTACGTTCGGGTCAACGGCGGGCCCTTGGTCCCAGTGCTGGTCGACACCGGCTCGTCCGGGCTGGTGATCGGAAGCAACAACGTCGGACAGAGCGGGCTCGGGGCCGCTACCGGCGCCGGGGCAGGCGCGTACGCGGGCGGCCTGAATTACACCTACACCACCTACAACACGACGGTCGACTTCGGCAACGGCATCGTCACCGAGCCGACGGCGGTCAACATCGTCGACGCATCCTCGGAAACTGCGTTTGAGAACTACATCTCCGGCGACGGGGTGGTCGGGGTTCTCGGCATCGGTGCCAATGCCTTCGGACCCGGCCCCAGCATCGTCACCGCGGCGCTGCCAGGCGAGCTGGCCGACGGAGTGCTGATCGACGAGGCCGGGGGAAGGCTGGTCTTCGGGCCCAACTCGCTGCCCGCCCGGACGACGGTGTCAGGCTCGCCCTACGCGCTGGGCACAGTTGTGGTCAACGGTTCCAGCCACCCGATCTGGTTGATCATCGACTCCGGCGGCGTCACCGGCACCCTTCCGTCGGCGGTGCTGTCCGGCGCAACAACCATCAAGAACGGCACGCCGATCAGTGTGTATGCCCCAGACGGCACCCTGCTGTACTCGTACTTCACATCCGGATCGAACTCGCCGTACGTCACCACCGACGATGGGTCAGCCGACGCAATGAACACCGGATATGCGCCGTTCAGTCTCTACCCGATCTACATCGGATACGACACCCCTGAGGGCACAACGGTTTTCGACTACTAAAACGACCATCGCACGCACCGGAAGCCGGTGCGCGCGATCGACAGGGTAGCTATCTCAGAACTGGCCGGCGGCGATCTTCTTCATACCGTTCTGGATCTGCAAGGAAATGTAGCCTGCCACGGCGCCGAGCACGAAGGACACCAAGATAGCGACCACAGCCTCCGCGATGGAGCCACCAGTCGACACGTGCGCGTAGGGCGAATCAGGGATGCTGCTGAGGTCGGCGATGAACATTGCCCTAGCGATCACCAGATAGATCAAGCCGGCGATGCCGATTCCACAGATGCCGTACGCCGCGCACTGGGCCCCGACCTTGGTACCGAGCGCCAGCAGAACGTAGATCAGCGCGAGGCCGACCACAGCCGCGAAGACCGCTCCTGGTACGCCTGCCATAAAGACCGCCAGTGCGGCCACCAAGGCCCACACAGCTGTTCCAATGTAAGCAATTTGATTGGCGCCCTGAGCATTGCTCCGCATGCCCTGGAACCACGGCTGCTTGATCAGCTCACCACGGACGCCTTGGCTCATGGTCCGGAAGATGAACGACCCACTCTTGTTCAGAGCCGATTTGGCCATCTCGACCGGAGTCTGCTGCGGCCCCACCGGGCCGCCGTACGGTGCACCCGCCTGGCCATAGGGGTTCCCGGGCTGGGGCGCCCCGAATCCTGGCTGGCCCGGCTGGCCGAATCCCGGATGGCCCGCCGCGCCAAAGGGGCTGTACCCCTGCGCAGGCTGAGGGGTCGGGGCACCGTACCCCGGAACGCCCGGCGCGGGGTTCCACTGCTGCTGCTGACCCGGAGCGGGGGCACCTGGCATCGGCTGTCCGAACTGCGGTTGCGGGGCCTGCGTTGCACCCGGGGGCTGCCACCCCTGAACCGCCGGACCGACACCTTGGCCATACGGGGCGGGGGAGTAGCCGGCGGCAGGCGGCTGCCAGTTCGGCGTGGCGTCCTGACCGTACGGACCGGCCGGTGCCGATGCCGAAGGGAACGCGGCGGTCGACTGATGCCACCCAACCTGCGCTCCCGGAGCCGGCGGCTGCCACGCAGGTGTTTGCGGCGCGGCGGGGGGCTGCCAAGCGGTCGGCTCGAGCGCCGCAGGCGGCTGCCAGGCCGCCACCTCGGGGGTCGGCTGAGCCGACGGCGGCGTCTGGGTCTTGCCGTCCACCCGGGTCAACTCGGCCGACGGCCGATTCACCAACGGAGTCTGGCCGTCATCCTGGAAGTTGGCGGGCTGTGTTGAAGCCGCCTCCGGCGAAGCCGGTCCAGGCTGCTGCGCCTCACCGGCGGCATTCGGTTCGTTGCTTTGGGACATAAACGCACTTCTCCCTAAATTTCGGCTAATGAATTAAGCAATGGACCACATCACCAGGATCACCGGGCACCATCAAATGCGGCCCTCAGCGGCACCCGGGCCTTAGAAGCGGATGTTCCGAATCTGGTCGTAGACGCCTGCGATCCACAGCAGCATCGGGATCACCGCAGCAATCGCCGCACCGTCCGTCAACTCCAGAATCCGCTTTGTCACCGGCGAGACCCGCCGTACGCCGTCAGTGGCACCCACCACCACCAGCGCCACGGATGCCAGGACCACGTACAGCGCGATCACAAGCCAAGCACCGTTCGGATCCCAGAGACACAGCCGGATCATGACACCGGTTGGGATCGCAACCGTCGCCGCCAACAACGCCCAGCCGCACCAACGTTCGGCATACAACCGGGAACGGAAGCCGCAGACCACCGTGACCAGGCCCGCCACGATCAGGGTGTGGACGAAGAAGTGGCCGTGCTCGAGAACCGCGATGGAACCGGCCGTCAGTACCAGCACACCGCCACCGAGGAATCCGATCAGCAACTGCCGGGCAAGGGTGCTGCGCTCGGTGAGCCGGGCCGCCGAGTCCGGCACCGATTCGATGATGGCCCGCCAGGTCGCGGACTCTTCATCGGTGATATTGCTGTGCGCGGCAACGGGATCCAGCAGTTCTTCATTGGCGATCACCTCGCCAGGTGCCGGAATTGGCGGCAGCGCGATACGCGCCACTGCGACCGTCAGCTTCGCCGAGTTGGTCAGCACGATCAGGCCGAACGCAATGGCGCCTGCCGGCACCCACGACGCGCCGCCGTAACCGTAGGCCACCGCCCCGGCCGTCACTGCCACGGCAATCACGGCCGTGGAGGAAGCCGCCGCGGCCCGCTGCCGAGGACCACCCCGGGTTGCCAGAACCACCGCGAGGACAACCGCAGCCGCGCCGGCGAGTTGGGGTGCACCCAGGCCGCTGATTCCCCGGGGCAGGGGCACTGCCAACGCAGCCGCACCACCGAGTAGCGGAAGCGCGGCCACCAGGAGGCTCTCGGACAGATCGACGTTGTCGTAGCGGTTCTTGGCCACGAAGCTTGCGCCGAACACCAGCAGACCGAGCACCCCCAGTACGAGCAGCCACCACCAGCCGTGGCCGGCCTTCGACCAGGTCCATAGCGATGCCCAGGTGATGGCCAGGGCGGCTACCGGAATGGCAAGGCCCACAAGATGATTCAGCGCTTTGCGGTCGAACTCCGGAGACTCCTCAAGTACCGCCATGGCATCGATGACGTCCTCGACCAGCGGCCGGTAACGCTCAGTACGGCTGACCGAGACCAACGTCAACAGCGCGCCGTCGACCACGCCTGCTTCGTCGAGCGACTCAGTGGCCTTCAGCGGCGGGGAGCCCGGCCGCGCGAAGGCCCACACACCCTGGGCTTTGAAGTCGAATCCGGCCAGTACCTCGGCCGGGGTGCCGTCCAACAGATCGGCCAGCACGTTCACCGTCTCGTCGATGTACGTCTCGATCGGTGTAGCCGCCGGCAGCACCAGGTCGGTCATCCGACGGCCGGTCAAGATGGTGACGCGGGTTGCCGACGGGCGGGTTGGCTTCGCCTCCGCCACACCCGAAGATGCTGTGGCGGGGCTGGCTGTGGCGGTCACCGACGTTCGAGCCGATCGAAGTCATCGGAGAGGGCAGCTGCCAGTTCCGTGACCCGGCGCTGGTAGGTCTTGCCCAGCAGATCAAGCTGGATGTCGGACCCCGCCGCGACGTGCTTGTCCCACGGCAACACGATGACACGCCCCGCGGGAACATGCCGTTCGAACTGCTGCACCAAGTCGTCCACGTCGATGTTGGTCTTGCCCGGCGTCACGTGATTGATCACGACACATGCCCGGCTCAGCAGGTCCTGATATCCGTTCTGCCGCAACCAGTCCATGGTGACGGCGGCCTGACGGGCACCGTCGATCGAGGCGCTGGCGACGATGATCAGACCCGAAACGGTCTTGAGCACGGCGCGGGATGCCGAGTGGAACAGGCCAGCGCCGCAGTCGGCCAGCACCAGGTTGTAGTACTGCGAAACAACCTTGACCGCGCCCTGCCAGTCCTCCTCGTTGAAGTCCCGGCGCGCGACGCTGTATTCCGCCGACGACAGCACCTCCAAGTTGGAGCTGTTCATGCTCGTGTAGGCGCGAATGTCGTTGTAGCGACTCAGCTCTTTGTCCGATAGCAGATCCGAAATGGTCGCTGCCGACTGGCGGCCGGCACGGTCGGCCAGGTTGCCGCCATCTGGGTCGGCGTCGACGGCCAGAATCCGATCGCCGCGGACCTTGGACATGATCGATCCGAGCGTGACGGTGACCGCGGTCTTACCGACGCCGCCCTTCAGACCGAGGATGCCGATCTGGTAGGAATCGCGCGCGTTGCGACGAATCCGGCTGTACAAGTCCAGCTCGTACAGTTCGTCGGGGGAGAGGCCGAGGTTGATCCGGGTGGTCACGTACAACCAGTGCCGCCATCCGCGCTGGGACGGCATCTTCACGCCGGCCCGCACACCTACGTGCGAGAGCGCATCGATCGCACGGTGATCTCCGATGGTGGCTGCCGACGTCTGGGCCTGATCCGGCATCTGCTGCTCGTGCCACTGCATGGCGGCCTGCGGTTCGGGCACGTAGTACTGGGGCTGCGGTGTCGCATGACGCGGTGCGGTCATGGACTGGCGCGGCTGCTCGTATTGGGCACCGGCCTGATTGCCGGCATACGGCGCACGCATCAGACCGTTCTGCATGAACTGCGGCTGCGTCGGCGGCATGTGGGTGGTGACCTCAGTGGCCCGGGGTGGCATGACGCCCCCGACCGGAGGTTGTTGAGAGTGACCTGCACCTTGAGACTGCGCTTCGGCCCGAGCGGCCGCGGCAGCACCGGCGGCCTGGTTGGCCGACATCTGGGCTGCAGCCGCGAGGGTGGCAGGATCGACGGTCCTCGTCGCTTCATCGTTGTCGGCCTGACTTGCGCCCGAGTTGTTGAAGAGCCGGTCATAGTCGGCGGACATGAGTACCTCTCGTCGTGGTTATAACGCCTGAGCGCACATGAAGCCTAAGCGCGCAGAGGTGGGCAGGCACGACCCTACGCCGACCTGCCCACCACCTGTAGTCAGCCGTTTTAGGCAAACATCCCGGTGACGCCGGCCTCGGTCTGGCCCATGGTCTGGCCAGCCTCGCTGACGGCGTGCGCCAGGTTCTGCAGCGCAGAGTTCAGCTCGGCAGCGGTGTTGTCCCAGCGCTGCTGCACGGCCTGGTAGGCCTGCGAACCGTCGCCGCCCCAGACTGCGGCCAGCTTCATCAGCGAACTCTTGCCCTCGTCGAGCAGGCCGTGGGTGGTGCTCACCGCACCCAGGATGTCGCCGGCGCCGCCTTCGATGCCAGCAAAATTCCAATGCTGTTCGCCACTCATGATTTCTCCGTTTCTAAGTCTATTTTTTGTTGGAACTCTGGTTGAAAAGTTTGTGAACTTGGTCAGAGATTCATCTGGCCCTGCAGCGTTGAGGCCTGATCCTCATCGCTGGAGGTGTAGTGCACACCGGCGTTCTGGATGTTGTTCGAGATGTCGGTCAGTTCCTGGACCTGCTGCATGGCGGCCTCGTGGAAACGGATCAGAGCCTGCTGCGTAGCGGTACCGGACTGGCCAACCATGTGCGATGCCAGCGAACCCGCGGTGGACTCGACGTGCGCCATGACGCCCTTCAGTTCCCCGCCGATACGGTCGAAGTTCGCAGCCTCAGAGGCGAGGACTGCGGCATCGGTACTCATGATGGACATGTTTGGATCACCTTCCTTTTTCCTGTGTCCTCACCACGGGAATGGCGAGTCCTTGCCGACCCCCCGGGGCCGGAAAGTCTGTGTAGTTGCGACGACTCACCAGTCGTCGTCTTCATCATCAAGGTCTTGGACCAGAGCCCCCGGCGCCTTGAGCGCCTCTTTGGTTCCGACGTCCTTCTCGTTCTTGGGCTTCATGCCCAAGGCGCCGCCGGGACCGCTCATGGGTGCCTTACCGGCCGCAGACGCGCCGGCCGCGGCGCCGGCACCCTCCTCGGCCAAGGCCGTGGCGGCGGATGCCCCTTCCGGGCCGCCGACCAGCGAAGCCATCAGCGGGGTCCGCGCGGTTGTACCGCCCATACCGGGCAGCGACGCCGCCCGAACCAGACCGGCACCGGTCGCGGCGCCTGAGCCCCCCGCAGCCGGATGGTTGGTGAACGGGCTGGCACCCATGAACCCCATCTGCGGCCCGTTGCTCTGCCCAAAGCTGCTGCCCAACTGACTGAAAATCTGCGTCATCTGCTGCATGGGCTGGCTGAGCTGCTGCACCGGCTGAGTAATCAGTTGCCCAAGCTGCTGCGGAATCTGAGCGGCCTGCGAACCGACCTGCGAGACAACCTGCATCAGCATCTGGCTGCCCTGCTGCGCACCGTCCTGCGGTTGCTGCTGCTGTGCCGCGGTCTGGCTGCGCTGCGCCTGACCCTCGGCACGCTGAGCGGCATAGTTGAACTGCGACGCGGCGTTGCCGCCCCACAGAGCTGCCTCTTCCATGACTGACTGGCCCGAGACCTGGCCCATGATCAGGTTCCGCGCCGCAGCTTCGGGCATCATCGTCGCGGCCTGCGCCAGCGCTGCCGCCGCTGTGCTCTCACCGACACCCGGCATGACGATCGGCTGCATGGGCTCGATGGCCTCGAAGATCGTGTTGAGGCTGGTCTCGGCCGAATACGTCTCCATCACGGTGCCGGCCAGCGCCCACATCCGCGCGTAATCCATCTCGTTGAACCCGATGGGCATGGTGTTGATGCCCAGAAAGTTGGTGGCTTCCAGGACCCCATGCGTGACGTGGTTCATTTCGATCTCGGGCAGCTGCGGCGTGGTGGCCATTGCAGTGACATACGAATTGGCCTGCGCGATGGCCTGCAGTGCCCGCTTCTGGGCCTGCATGGCGGTGGTTTGCAGCCACATCACCATGGGCGTCGTGGCCGATACCGCCCGCTCGCTAGCCGCTCCGGACCACGTACCGCTGAGTGAGGCGAGGTTGCCGGCGAGCTCGATGGCCTGGGTCTCCAACGCGATGGCCAACGCCTCCCAGCCCGCGGCGGCCTGCAGCATAGGGGCCGCACCGGCACCGGCCATCAAACGGCCGGTGTTGACCTCCGGAGGAAATGCGGGGTAGTGCATCCCGGGAATCGCGGGTATGGCCACCATTGTTTGCTGTCCTCAGCTCAGTACAGGGTTGATTCAGCTTGCGTTAAAGAAGGGTGGAGGCGTTGGCGTCGTCGACAGTCTCGTAAATGGTTGACGCTTCGACATACGCAGAACCAGCGCGAGCAAGCTCCTCTTGTGCGAATGCGTTCAACCCCATTGCCTCGATACCTTCCGACGCAAATGCCAGGGCCGCCTGCAGCGAAACTTCCTCTGCACCGGCTGGCAGCAACGCGCTGATCTCGGCAGTTGTCGCGGTGCCGGTGGCCAAGCCGCGGGCACCGTTAGCCACGACCTCGGTACCAATACCAACCGCACCCGGATTGTGCTCCAATGGCTGCATTTCTTAGCTCCTTACCAATTCAGAATTGCGGTATGGAATTGTGCGAGTCGCGCAGGCTCAGAATTCCGAAGCCAAGTTCGAAACCCCCGTTTACCCCTCCCGACAAGCGGGCGTCAGCGTTGCTGAACG
The DNA here is from genome assembly GCF_029892685.1 of Mycobacterium sp. OTB74. Lineage (GTDB taxonomy): Bacteria > Actinomycetota > Actinomycetes > Mycobacteriales > Mycobacteriaceae > Mycobacterium. The sequence goes on from NZ_JARXVD010000005.1 coordinate 81,490, forward strand.
TCTGTGCTAGATACTACCGAGGCTTTCAGGGGGTCACCTACACTTATTCCGCGGGGGGATCTACATAGGCCGCCTGGATGACTTCCTTGGCATCCGGCGAGACCAGAAACGCCTGGCCAGGTGGCCTGCGCTTGAGCTTGATCTCCTGCGACGGGAACTCCGTTTTCTCGCCCGATAGGAACAATGTGGGCGAACCAGCGCCATACGCGGTTCCGACGAACTTGTCCATGGTCGACCGGTGCGCCTGGCTCATCTGACACGTTACGATGATGTGCAGACCGATGTCCGCCGCAGCCGGCAGCAGCGGACCCAACGGCGCCATGGGCGAAGCCATGCCGCTCGCCGCAACGATCATGTGCCAGTCATCGACCAGCAGAACCACGTCCGGACCTGTCCACCAGGACCGCGCACGTAGCTGTGCCGTGGTCAGATCCGGCGGCGGCAGTCGCTTCTTCAAGTTTGCCGCCAGCGCCTTGATCGTCTCTTCCAAGGTCGCGATGTTCCGGTTGATGGCACCGGCGGCCAGCAGGTGGCTCTGCGGGACGGCGTCGAGCAGGCCCGAACGGAAGTCGGCCAGCACGAATCGCACCTGTTCAGGGCTGTTGCGCGAACAGATGGCCGATGCCACCGCATGGGCGATGGAGGTCTTGCCCGACTTCGGTGCACCGAAGATGAGCAAGTGCGGGGTGGCGTACATGCTGTTGTAAGCCACCGATAGATCGGACTCGCGCACACCCAGCGGCACGGTCCAGCGGGTGTTGTAGTCGCTTTCCCGTCCCGGCGGATTCGGATCGAGTTCGTGCAGATAAATGCGCTCGGGCAAGACCCGGACGCGAGGTGCCATGTCGGTGTGCAGAGACGCGATGCGATCCACCGCGGCGGTGATGGCGGGCACGATGTCGTCGAGGCTGTGCACCCCGTCCATTCGGGGCGCACCGATCATCAGGTGGTGCTTCTCCATGGAAACCGCGCGGCCCGGCCGGTTGGTCGGGATCTCCCTGGTGATGCGGTCGATCTGTGTCTCGTTGACGTCACCGAGCCGGAACTCGACCTTGGTGCCCAGGTAGTCACGGACACGGGATTTCAGCTCGGTCCACCGCGGGGTGGTGATGATGACGTGCACCCCGTACGCGAGGCCCTGACCGGCCAGGTCCTGGACGGTCGGTTCGAGGTCGCCGAATTCCCCGGTGAACGCCGGCCAGCCGTCGATGACCAGGTAGACATCGCCGAACGGGTCCTGCGACGCGGGGTGGTTGGGGTCCTCACGCACCTGCCGATAGCTCGCGATCGAACCGATGCGGTGTTCCTTGAACATCGCTTCGCGTTGTCGCAGAACAGCTTTCATTTCCGCGACGACGCGCATCACGCGGTCTGGTTCGGAACGGATAGCCACACCGCCAACGTGCGGCAGGTCCTCAAGGTACATGAGGCCACCACCGCCGAGATCGACGCAGTAGAACTGCACCTGACGCGGGGTGTGGGTGGCGGCCGCCGACAGGATCAGGGTCTGCAGGAAGGTCGACTTACCGGTCTGCGGCGCACCACCGATGGCGATGTTGCCGCCGGCCGCAGAGGTGTCGATGCCCCACACCTCCTGACGATGCCGGCGCGGCTCGTCCATGATGCCCAGGCCGAACCGCAAAGGTTGACGCTGATCACGCTCGATCAGTTCATTGACCGGCACCGGGTCCAGCAGCGGCGGCAACCACATCTTGTAGGCACGGCTCTCGCCTGTGGTCAGCTGATTGAGGACCACTTCGCGCAGCGCGCGCTGTTCGGTGTTGGTCATCGCTGGGCCCCCGAATCAGCCATCGGCGCCGCGGTGAACGGACGGATGCGGAAGGTGTTCTGCGCGATGACCCGCTGGGAATCGTCGCCGTCCTCGGCCTCAGCCTTGGTCGGCACATAAGTTGCGCCGGTGTAGACACTGGCGAACTTCACCGGGTCCTCCATACCCACCCGGAGGAAGCCGACGCCGCTCTCCTTGTTGGTGATGTACTGCGCCTCAGGCGTGCCGATCACTGCCTTGGACTCAGCAGAACTGGTGGTGCGCAAGGCAATTCGATACGTCAGGTTGGGCTCCAGCTTGTCGATACGGGCACCGCCGGTGTTCAGCGACTGGGTTGCCAGCAGCAGGTGCACCCGCAGCGAGCGGCCGACGCGACAGATGCGGTCGAACAGCGCGATGAAGTCCGGGTGGTTCTGCAGCAACTCGGCGAACTCGTCGACGACCACGAAAAGCGTTGGCAGCGGGGGAAGATCGGCTCCGCGTTCGCGATATTTCTCGTACTCGGCCACCCCGGAGAGCGCGCCCGCCGCGCCGACCTGCATGCCGGCCTGGCGCAGGATGCCCTGGCGCCGGTCCAGTTCACCGGTGAGCACCTCACCCATACGTCCCACCAACTCGGCCTCTTCCTCCATGTTGGTGACAACCGCCGCGGTGTGCGGCAACTTCTCCATGCCGAGGAATGTCGACCCGCCCTTGAAGTCGGTCAGCAACAGGTTGACCTGGTCCGGATGGTGCGTCGCAACGAGCGAAAGGATCATGGTGCGAAGGAATTCCGACTTACCCGAACCCGTCGTACCGATGAGCATGCCGTGCGGACCGGCACCGAATTCGGCACCTTCCTTGATGTCCAGGTACATGATCTCGCCGGACTTGAGCTCGTGCCCGAACGGAATACGGAGCCGGTCCCGATCCTGGTCCGGGAACATCCGCCAGCGTCGCGGGGTGACTTCCTCGACCGTGCGCGCACCCACCAGGTGCTGCCACTCGTTGGAGACCTTCTTCTGGACCCGCTGTCCGGCCTGCAGGATGGTGCCGGTGATGGACCAACCCGCCAGCTTGCGGGCCAGACGTCCGGCCTCGGTCGGGGTCATGGTGTCGGTGACATCGGTGATCAGCCGGTACGCCGAGTTGGGCAGCTTGTCATGAGCGGTGCCGTCCTCGTCCACCTTGATTCGGTAGCCCGAACCGCGGTGGTTGCCCTTGGTCAGCACCGTCACGCCGGCCCGGCCGTCCACCGGGAAACCGGCCCTGCCGCCGGTCAGGTCGATCACCACCACATAGGGGCCTGACGGGGCCGAGTCGGCACTGTGCGGTCCACGAGCGGTCAGATCGGCGAGTCCGTCGGGCTTGGTGGACACCATGCGCTTGGCACCCGCGTCGTCAGATTCGGTTTGGCTCTGCACGTGTGGCAGCCACTTGACCCAGGCCCAGTCCGGGTCGTTCAGGTCGTCCATCAGCACCCGCATCTGCAGCACGTCCGGCGGATGGAAAACCGCAAGGTGACAGATCATGGCGGTCAGCAGGCCACGCGCGCGTCCCGGGTCACCACCAATGGCGATGGTCGGAAAAGACTTGAGTATCACCAACTTTGGGTTGTCGTGCACCAGGCCATGAGTGCGCAGGAACTTGGTCACCCACATGTGGCTGACCGGCTCCAGATGCGCCTGCGGCGCCGCCATGGGTCCGGCCAGTTCGGACCCGATATTCGGCTTGAGCAACCGGTCCACAGCGGCCTCGGCGCCGATGCCGACCCGGGCACCGACGAAGAAGTCGGCGTTGGGTCCGCTGATGCCGCGTGACCATTGCCGATTGGTCCCGACGATGGACAACAGGTCGTCCGGATGGGGCGCGTGGTATCCGAAGAAGGCGACCTGCGCGTCCGCGGAGGAGGTCACCCGGGAGCGCAGGCCGGCGAGGTACCGCAGATACTCCTTGCGGTCCTCGTTGATCTCGGGCACCTTCTTGCCGCCGCCTCCGCCGCTGGACATGTAGCCGACCGTGCCCATGATCATCATCAGCGGCATCATCAGCATGTACGGCGAGAGCTGCCGAACGCCGGTGAAGACCATGATGGCGATCATTCCGATCATGCCGCCGCCCATCACGTACGGCATGACCTTCTGCATACCCGACGCCGGGATCTCGATACCCAGGTCATCAGGCGGTGTCACGTTGATCTCGCCCGGGGTCAAGCGCGGACCCCGCCTCATATTCGGGGTGAACTTCTTGGTAGTCATGACGCTCCTCCCGGATGCGCAGGCGCAGCGTTGTCGTTACCGCCGGGCACCTTTCGAGGCTTGGGGTCGGACGGCAGGGTGTCGTGCTCGAGCAACGCGGCCTCTTTGGACAACACCGGACCTTCGACCAGCAGGCTGACCACCGGCCAGGGCGCCGTCACCGGAGCACTGAGCCCCAATGCCTTCGCGGTGTCGTTGTTGGCTATGCCGTACCGAATGCCCTGGGCGTCGATGTAGTACTGCGCCTCGCCGTAGCGCGGATCGGGGGACTGCAACCGGATGAACTGCCCGCCATCGATGTACACGGTGGCATCACCCTCGATCTGCTTGATACCGGTGCCCACCGCACTCGGCGGCAGCGGCAGGTGCCGGCCGGCGATGATGGCGGTCTTGGGTGACTGATCACCAGGTTCGCGCTCCCACGCCCAGCACAGTGTCGGATCGTCCTGCGGCAGCAGCATGGTCATGGGCTTGTCCGGCAGTGGTGACGAATAGGTCTGCTCGACGATCTTGGCCACGACGCTGGATTCCACCGACGGCGGCGAGATCAGACCGAAGGAGTTGGTGGCGCGCAGGGCCGCGGCGGTGGTCTCGTTGACCTTCGCCACGCCGTCGGGCAGCACCACGTATTGCTGCTTGCTGTTGTCCGACAGGGTCTGGAACACCGACCCGATCACCAAATTCGGCGGCAAGCCAAGAGTGTTCGGGGCTCCGGCGGCCGGCACAGGCGCCAGCACCCACGGGCCGACGTTGGGGATCGCATTGAACAACCCCTCAGAGATCGGGGCGGCTTTGGTGCCGACCGGGATGCCGACGGCCGAGGTTATGGCGCGGTCGGCCAGATCGATCGAATGCCGGCCCGACTTGGTGATCAACCAGGTCCGGTCCTGGAACTTCACCAGCACGCCCTGGTCGGCCCGCAGGGGAGCGACGTCGCCGATCATCATCAGCGGCTGAATCAGCACTGAGGTCTCGACCGTCGGGGTTACGCTCTCGGGCTTGGTGACGGTGTCGCACAGCGACCAGGTCGACACCGAGCTGGTCACCGCGGTGGCGTACGGCGCACCTGGGATCCCGATCGGTTGGCCCTTGGGCATCTTGGCCAGTTCGGCCGGCTTGACCACCTGCGGTTCGGCGGTGTGACCGAGCACCAGCTGTGCCGAGGTCAGGTTGTACACCGGGCGAATCTGCTCCGAGCCGGGCATGACGACATACAGCTGGTTGGTGCTGCGATCGACCAGCAGCGCGTCCTCGCCACGTTTGCCCTGCGGCTTGAAGTACGCCAGCATGGCCGCGCCGAGGCAGACCAGGACGGCGATGACCAGGCCAAGCGACACGGCCCGGCTGTAGAACTGCAGCGGATCGTCGAACATCCGGGTGTCGCGCCGCACGATGGCGTGCTCGACCCGGCGCAGCAGGAAACGCCAGCCGCTGACCTGGACCTTGGTGGTGAGCCGGAAATCTGCCATCGACTACTCGCCGATGTTCAATCGACGGTGCACACCATTGATGGCCGACGCCATGTCATCACCGGTGATCTCGCTGAGCGCCTCGGTGGGCAGGTTCTCGAAGTCCAGTGAACGGGCCAGGCGCATGTCGCGGGCCTGCTCGCCGGCCTCCACCAACTGGCGGGCGTACCGGCCGTTGCCCGCGATGTCGATGGCGGGCTTGCCGTTCAGCTCTTTCTGGCTCAGCAACGTTGCAGCCTCCAGGATGTGCTTGCCGGCTTCCTCATTGATCGACGAATCATTGTTCTTGGCAATGACTTTGGAGATCTCGACGATTTCCTCGGGGGAGTAGGACTCGAACTCGATCCGGGTGGCGAAGCGGGACCGCAGGCCGTCATTGGCTTCCAGCAGCCGGTCGATGTCCGAGCTGTATCCGGCGATGATGACCACCAACCGGTCACGATCGTTTTCCATGCGCGCCAGCAGCGTGTCGATGGCTTCGGAGCCGAACGCGTCGCCACCCTGGAGCCCGTCCTGAATCAGGGTGTACGCCTCGTCGATGAACAGCACGCCGCCCAGCGCCCGGTCGATGACCTTGGACGTCTTGACCGCGGTGTGGCCCAGGTACTCGCCCACGAAGTCCTTGCGGGCGGTCTCGACCAGCTTGGGTTCGGCGATGACGCCGAGACCGGCCAGGATGTTGGCGACCACGCGGGCGATGGTGGTCTTGCCGGTGCCTGGGGGACCGGTGAAGATCATGTGCTTGGACTGCTGGCCCACCTTCATCCCGCGGGCGGCCCGGATCTTCGCCATTTGTGTTGCGGCGCGGTAAGTTTCGATCTGTTCCTTCACCCTGGACAGACCGATCTGACGGTCCAGTTCGGCCTGCGCTTCGGCGAGCATCCGCTCACGTTCGGACGTATCGGCGACGACGCTCTTCGGATCCCATGGATCACTGCGCGCGGCGATCTTCTCCGGCGTGGTGGTTTCCAACCGGTGGTTCGGATCACGCAGTGCGGCAGTGACTTTCGGCTCCGGGTAGCTGGCCTGCAACCACTCCAACAGCCGGCGTGCCGCGTCCTCGTTACCGGTCGCGCGGAACGTCATGGCCGAGTACCAGGCAATGGCACGCCCGCAAGCGACGCCGACCGGAGACTCGTTGGCCGCCACCAGCTGGCTCTCGGCCTCGGTGAACAGCCCGAGGTTGGCCGCAGCCACACCGCGAGCCACCGACGCCGCCGAGGACAAGAACGCATCCGGCCAGCTGTCCGAACCGCGCAACACGTCCATCACATCGGTCCAGCGCTGCCCAGCCGTATAGATGACGGCCTTGACCCAGGCCACCAGGTGCTCGGAGCCCTGGGATGGAGTGTTCTCGACGGCATCCATCGCGTCGGCATAGTTGCCTTCAGCCGCCTCGTTGACGGCGAACGCCAGCGACAGCGCCAACGGCGAGGTCACTGGATACGTAATATCTCCGAGCTCGCCACCGATGCGCACTCGGGCGTTGAGTGCCATCAGCGACACTTCCGCCGCACCGGCCAGCTGACCCAGATTGCCGCGCGAATACCAGGCCCGGAACAGCGTCGCACGGTCGTAGTCGCCGCAGCGGATTCGACCTATCCAAGCATCGCAGACGGTGTCGTCGATGGAGGTGATCTCTGTGAACAGCTCCATGGACCGGGCCGGAGAATTGTCCAACATGCCGAAGGCGGTGTTGAAGATGGCGGCCAGATGGTCAGTCATTGTCACCTACATATCGAGTTGCGAAAACCTGCGCACGCGCCGCTGCGGCATCCTCCGGAGAGGGCAGGTCAAGGTTTCGGGATAGGAAATCACGGGTGCTCGCACGATCGTGGCCCAGCTTGCTCAGACCGTCATACACCACCGAGTACTGAGCCGATCTGGCGTCTTGGCGAGCCAGGTCGGCGATGACACAGACTTCCTGCGCCAGTTCGACTTCAGTCATCCGGGTGACGCCCGGTGCGAGCCTGATCCGCTGGATCCGGCCGTCCAGATAGGCGGCCACCTCCACGGTGTGCTGTGGGTTAGCGACCGTGAACAGCAACTGTGCAGAGTCAGCACGTCCATCAGATTCATCGGCGCCGTCGGCGTCGCTGTCCTCATCGACGTCGTCGGGCTGGTAGGCGCCGGAATCCTCGTCGCGGTAGAGGAAGTCCAGTGCGCCCTCGTCGCCGTCGGACTCGTCGCCGTATAGCGGGTCCGGTCGGTCACTGTCGAACCCGTCCTCGGGTGGATGACGGTCCACCAACGTCGCCGCCCCTCTAGTCCCGGTATTCGGCGTCAGCGGAGGCTTTGTCAAACCACGAACGCGACGGCAGGAAGTCCATCAGTCCATCTAGCGCACGTTGCAGGTTCTCGTCGGTGCCGGCCAGGAAGCTTCCGTAGAGCTCGCCACTGACCTTGCGCGGCAACGACACGATCCGACCCAGCCGAGAGTCCAGGACACCGGCCGCGACATCGGCCTGGGTGTAGGTGCCACCCGAATGCCGCTCGTTGGCGGTGATCTCTACCCAGGAGTCGGGGTTGCCGATCAGTTCGGCATAGGTCCGGGCAGAGTTCAGCCCGACGCCGAATTGGGTGAGTTGCTCGGGTGTTCGCGCATCGCTCAGCCGGCTGGTCGACGCGGTCAGCGGCTCAACGTTGGCCGGGTTGGCCGTGCCGAGTACGGCGTTGACCATTCCCGCCAGGCCGACCTGCGGTGCGACGCGTTGCAGTACAAGCATTTCCCCGTCACGGGCGGCGACGACGTGCCGTGCGCCTTTGCGGCACACCACAAAGCGCACCATCTTCCCGCCGAGGTCACGGCGCCACCACCGGCCTTCCAGCGTGCGATCGGCACGGCTGATGGTGTCGACCATGGCAGCGACTTCGGGATGCGGCGTGCCATGAACATCGAGTACGCCCTGCGCGGTCAGGTCCCGCCGGACCTGCTCCCACACTATTTTGCGGAGGTCCAGCTGCGGGATGTTCGGCCGGATGCCGAGCGACGTCGGGAAGTCCAGCAGGCCGAGCTGGTCAGCGATGACCAACATGCCGTCGATGGTGACCTCCATGGCCACGACGTCGTCGCTTCCCCCCGAAGCGCTGCTCGCTGCTGAGTACGGTCCGGTCATGGTCAACCGACCACGGTGCGGTCACACCAGGGCGCGCTACACCGTGCCGCTGTTTGCCTCTGCATATCCACCCCCTGCTCCCGATGCCGGGCATCGGCCATCGCTTTCGTAGCTGACCATATCTTCATACGGTCAGGACAAGGCGGCAGCCCGATCTGAAAACTCGTGGTGAACAGGTCCCTGTCCCCAGCTGCAACCTGCGGGCTGGAGCGGCTCCGTTTCGCCCGGCAGGCAACCCCGACAGCCAACGTTGTTTACCGACGTCAACCCCGGTTCGCCCCCGACCCCACGGCGTCTCCCCACGACCCTGAGTGAGCCTACCAGCGGCCATAAAGGCACCCTGCACCAATTCCGCTGGGCAACCATCGGCCCAAATCCGCCCTCCGTGGGACGAAACTCTTTGCCACGCAGCAATTATCAATCGGCCCGACGATCAACGGCAGGCACGGCGGGACGCTTCAAGGTGCGGTAGTTGATACTGGTTGCCATCGGACTGGGTGAACCCGAGGAGAAAGTACGTGTGCGGTGACTGATCACGACGACGATCCGCGTTACGATCGGCCCGAACCCGAGCGCTCGGAGCGGCCCGAACGGCACGCCCGTACCGAGCGCCCCGATGACACCCCACCAGCGTGGCCGCGGGTGCCCAATCCATCTCGCCCCGGCGGCGTTCAGGGCGTTCAGTACACCGAACCGATTCATCGCACCGGACCGCCTCAGCCCGGCCCGGCCGCTGCCGGCCCCGGCTATACGCCGCCACCCGGCTATCCGCCGGCACGTACGCCCGGGCCATGGCCGCACGGCACCGGACCCCAGGCCGCCGGCGGGGCGAACGCGTCGTATGCGGACGCAATCCGGCGCGACGACCTGATTCGGACCCGCCAGCCGGAGCCTCGCCGCGGTTGGCGCCGCCTCCTGCTGCGAGCCACATTTGGCCTGGTCAACCTGGGTCCGTCGGCGGCAGAACTGCAAGAGGAGGAGTTGGAGAAGCGGATCAAGGCCGCGCTTTCCGGCCACTACAAGGTAGGCGTCATGGGCAAGGGCGGGGTCGGGAAGACCACGGTGTCCGCCTCGATCGGTTCGGTGTTCGCCGAACTGCGCCAGGATGACCGCGTCGTGGCCATTGATGCCGACACGGCGTTCGGCAAGCTGGGCAGCCGGGTCGACCCGAAGGCTCTCGGGTCGTACTGGGAGCTGGCGGCTGACCAGCATCTCGACACCTTCGCCGACATTCGCAACCGCGTCGGCAACAATGCCGCCGGACTGTTCGTGCTGGCCGGCGAGGCCAGCCCGGCCCGGCGCAGAGTCTTGGATCCGGCGGTCTACCGGGAGGCGGCGACCCGGCTGGACCGGCACTTCACCATCTCGATCGTCGACTGCAGCTCGACCATGGACAGCCCGGTGACTCAGGAGGTTCTGCGCGATCTCGATGCCCTGATCGTGGTGTCCTCACCGTGGGTCGACGGGGCCGGGGCCGCCGGACAGACCCTGGACTGGCTGGCCGCACGTGGGCTGAAGGGGCTGCTGCAGCGGACGGTCGTGGTGCTCAACGACTCCGACGGTCACGCAGACAAGCGGACCCGGGCGATTCTGGCGCAACAGTTTTCCGGGCAGGGACAGGCTGTGGTCGAGGTCCCGTTCGACGACCGGCTGCGTACCGGCGCCGTGATCGACCGCACCGCCGAAATGGCGCCTGCGACGCGGCGCAAGTTTGTCGAGATCGCCGCGGCGCTGGCGTCGAACTTCCCGAAAAGCGACGACCGGCATCGAGAGCGCTTTCGGCCGCAGGAGGATCAACCACCGAGGTACGAGCCGCGCTGAGCAGTGCGGCACCGCGAGTCAGGCCAGCTGCTCGATGAGGGCCTCGACGAGCACCCTGTCCTGCGCGGACAAGGCAACCTCGGACTCGGCCCCAACCACGACGTCTTCGGTGACTCCCGCAGCCTGCGCCGTCTCCTGGATGGTCAGGTTGGCGCCCCGCCGGGCGGCGTACAGCCGCTGGCCGAGCGTGGCCGCGGGCGACTTTGCGCTCATCAGCGTGAGCTCGTCGATCCGACCGCGAACCAGCCCTAGCGCCTTGATCAGCGGCGTTGAGACCGGGCCCAGCCGGGCTGCGCTGGCTGCTACCGCTTCGAACTGACGCAGATCGGACAGGATTTGCGTGACCCAAGGGGTGAACTCCGAATCCTCGACGGCCGGCAGCGCGTCCGCCCTGGCGCTGAGAGTGTTGACCGCGGCAACGATCGCCTGCGCGATCAGCGGAACTTCGCCCGCGCTGGCCAACGGCGGTGGCACCGGCGTGGGTTGCACCGCGGGCGGCGCCTGTGTCGGCACCGCCTCACCGCTACGGATTCGGGCGATGGCCCCCGGTGGCCACTGCAGGATTTCCTCCAGGCGTGCACGCGTCTTTTCGCGCGGCCAGCTCCGACCCTTTTCGAAGGCGATCAGTGCGCCGGCGTTGATGACGCCGTCGGCGGCGAGGCTGCGCTGGCTGATATCGAGTTCGCGCCGGCGGGCCGCAGCCGCAGCTCCAGCGCGTTCCATACCCGGATCTGCGGCCGGAAGGGTGATGTATTCGGTGACATCGTCCTGGTCGACGCTCGCCAACGGAGTCACCCCCTGCCATTTACCCGCTCAACATGAAACCTGAAGCACCAAGCGCTGCTTGATACAGCCTAGCCCGTCCCGCCTGGCCGGAACCATTGCATTGTTCATTTCTGAACCGTGTCGCTGAAGGGTGTCAACGCTTCAGTTAGGCCGTGCAGGCACCGGTTTTCGGGCCCCATCAACACCGTCTGCTACCAGATCAGGGCATCATTTCAGGCCCGGTTCGACCCGGCCACCTGCGAGGTTCTTCACCGCTACGGTTTAACTGTTGCATTACTGCGGTGTGGTGCTATAGATTCTCCTCCATCGCTACGGAACAAGCGCAGCGGAAAGCACAAAGGAGTACCCCCGATGACCGCAATTGCCATGGACGGCCTGCCACTCGGCGAGTGCACCAAGAACCCCGACCAGTGGACGACCATGCCCGATGCAGAAGCCAAGAGCCTCTGCCGGCAATGCCCGCGCCGCTGGGCCTGTGCGCGCGACGCCGTTGAACTGCCCCGCGCCGAGGGGCTGTGGGCCGGCATCGTCATTCCCGCCGAAGAGGGCCGCGGCCGGACCCATGCGTTCAAACAGCTCCGGTCATTGGCCGAGCAGAACGGCTATCCGGTCCGCCAGCAGCGCCGGCTGTTTCTCGAAGTCGCTTGATTCGCCCGCTGCCCGCGCTGCCGATCGAGGGGACGGCAGCGCGGGCAGCTTTCAACAGTCAACCGAGCTCATCAACCGGACTACGGTGACAAGGTGAGCACTACCGACAAGACCGGCGCAGCCACCAGCGTCAGCGCCGAATCCGGACGTTTCACCATCGCCGTCGAAGGCAAGACCGTCGGCGTGATGGACTACACGGACCGCGACGGTCAGCGGGTTTTCCCGCACACAGAAGTTCTCCCGGCCTACGAAGGCCGTGGTCTGGCAACGATTTTGGTTGCCGAAGCGTTGTCCACCACCCGCGCCGCCGGACTACGTATCGTCCCGGCCTGCTCCATGGTGAGCGGCTACATCGCAAAACATCCCGAATACGAACCACTGGTCGATCCGGCCTGAGCGAGGTGTGCGCGCTCCGTCTCACTGTGCGTGATGGAGCGCGTCGACATCACTTGTTGAGGTATTGAGCGGTCGACCCGCTCACCGGCATGTCCGGCATGCCCAGCTTGCGGTGATCCCAGCTGCGCGTACGGGTCGGCACCACCCGTACCGCGATTCGGTTGTTCATCATCTGGTCGACGAACGGAAGCAGATCCTCGGTGTAGGGACCGGTGTAGCGCTCCCACACACTGATGCCGACGCGCCTCAGCAGCTCGGGGTCGTCGTCGACGATCTCAGCCCGGCTGTCGATGGACACCCCGCGCAGCGTGCCGTACGTGTCGCCGTCCTCGATCATCACCGTCAGGGTCGGGTCTCGGCGCAGGTTGACCGCCTTCTGAGACTTGGCTTTGGTCTCGAACCAAATCTCACCGTCAATCAGGGCGTACCACATGGCCACAAGATGCGGCTTGCCGCTGGGGGAGACGGTGGCCATGGTGGCGGTGCGGCTGCGATCGATGAACTCGGCGATCTCGTCGTCGGTCATCTGGATCTTCTTGCGCTCGTTGGTTCCCACGCCGTTATGCCTATCAGGCCCCGTGCGAGCACCGATGACGGGGCAGCCTGCTGGGCGCGCCCTACTGCGTAGCCAGCGCCGTGACGACCTGGCCGAACATGGTGGCCTTGACCACTGCGACCGTCCCGGGGTCCTTGCCCGCAGCCGGAAGCACCAGGTCGAGGGCCGATGAGGCCACCGCATCCTCGGCCGCCGCGACGTCCACCAATCCGTACTGCGCGGCATCGGATCCGCCGAATCGCCGGCCGGTGGTCATCGAGGCGATGGCGGCCTGCGGGGTCAGCTTGGCCTGGATCAATGCGGCCATGCCGGGGGTGAACGGAATTCTGATGTCGACCTCGGGGAAACAAAAGAATCCGCGATCACTGCGCATGGTCCGGTAATCGTGGGCCATGGCCAGCATGGCCCCTGCACCGAACGCGTGACCGTTGATCGCCGCTGCGGTCGGCATCGGCAGTGTGAGCACCCGAGAGAACAGGGCGTGCACCTGGCCGACGTACCACTGCATCTGGTCGCCGTGCGCCATCAGCCAGTCCAGATCCAGTCCATTGGAGTAGAACTTGCCGGAGCCAGTGGTGACAAGCCCCTGAGCGTTGTCCCGCACGTCGTCGAGCGCACTGTTGATCTCATCGAAGAAGCCCAGCGAGAAGCGGTTTTCGTCGTCGCCCAGATTCAGAACGGCGATCTGGTCCTGGTAGGTCACGGTGACGGTCATGGGTGTGTACTCCTTGTCGTGGTGGGTTGCTCGGCGAGCACCGCCCGAACCGCGACGGTCAGCCGTTCGCGGGCCCAGCGGTTGTTGATCCTGTTGCGGGACAATAGAATTGATGTTGGTAGGTCGACGATGCAGAGGGTGATGGCATCCACGGCTGCGCCATCGCGACGGCCCCAGAGAGCGGTCGCAAGGCGGATCATCAAGTGGATCAAGGTGCGGTCCACCGCACTCACTTCCGCGGCGAGGTCGGGCGGGAGGTCGGTCCCGAGCAGGTGGTCGCGCTGCACCCGCAACAGCAGTGCCGACGACTGCGGCTGCCGACCGGCGAAGACGGCCGGGGCATCGGCGGCGGCAACCACCGCTTCTACCGGGTCGACCTTATTGTCAGCCAGTAACCCGTCGACCAATTCCGCCTGCACGTCGAGGAATCGGCGCGCTGCCCGCAGCCAGGTGTGTGCGACCAAGTCGGCTCGAGAACCGAAGTGGTGGTAGATCGCGCCGTTGGACACGCCTGCCTCGGTTGCCACCGACCGAGTGGTCACTGCGGCGGGCCCGCCTTGGACGGCAAGGGCCTCGGCGGCGTCGAGCACCGAGTCGAGGTCGTAAAGGCGAGGGCGGGGCACCCCCGAACAATAACAGAGCGATTGCTCGGTTATTGAATCCGGTTGACCTCGCGGCGATAGGTGAGCTTGTCGAACTCCCGGCCATTCTCGTCGACGGCGGTGACGTCCATCTCGCTCATCAGTTGACCCGGGCGCACATCGACCCGGATGAACGCATAGTTCCGAAAGCGCACCCGCGACCAGGCGACCCCTTCGGGTTGCTTGCCACCCGCCGGTGTCCAGACGAAGCTGTTTCGCACATAGGTGTCGGGAACTTCTCTGCCGCGGAAGCTTTCTGGCTCACCCGGCTGGAAGTCGTACCGAGGTCGCCCACCGCTGCCGACGGTGTAGTAGACGGTGCCATCGGTCTCGGGATAGACGGTGCCGTTGTCGCCTGCGACTTTCGTCGGCCGGCCCGCGCGAATCGGATCGGTGCGCTCGTACACGTGGTTATGACCCTGCAACACCAGATCGACACGGTACCGGTCGAATAGGGGAGTCCAGGCATCCCTGACGCCGCCGTCGCTGGCATGCGATGCGGTGGTCGAGTAGGCGCAGTGGTGAAAGAAGCAGACGATGAAGTCGATGTTCGGGTCGGCCCGATAGCCGGCCAGGGTTTGTTCCACCCAACTGTTCTGAGCTCCACCGGAATACCCTGTATTAGAACGGATTTCATAGCTCACGTCGTTGGCATCCAGCGAAAGCACCGCCACGTTGCCGTAGCTGAACGAATACACCGATGGACAGGCCGACGGGCCGTTGTCCGGAAAGCCAAGGCGCGCAAGGTGTCCTCCGTAGCCGTGAGTGGGGTAGGCCGCCTCCATGTCGTGGTTACCGGTAGCGAACATCCACGGCGTATCGGCCGCACTGGGCTCGATCGAGCGCAGGTAGACGTCCCAGACGTACGGGTTGTACTTGTCGAATCCCTTTGCCACCTTGCCCTTCGAGACGTATGCCGGCGGGCTACCGGTTCCGTTCGGATCAGCGTAAGCGATGTCACCGGCCAACAGATGGAAGGCCGGGCGAGCCGCAACGATCTGGTTGAGCACGTTGGCGGTGTGTGGCACGTGCGGGTCGTTATCGAGGCTGTAACCACTGTCGTCGTAATCGCCACGCTTCACCCCATGGGGCTGCGTCGGTGTTTCGTCGGTGCCTTGATCGCCCATCATGGTGAACCGAAACGGCGCCAAGGTGTTTCGCGTGCTCGGCATTGCCGTCGCCGCCGACCGGACATCGCTGACGAAGCCGTCCTCGGTGCGCCAGCGGTAGAAGTGCGGCGTGCCGCCGGGCAGGTCATCGACCTCTAGGTGGACGTAGAACTGTTCGGCGGCCAACACTCCGCCGTCGCTGGACGGGATCTGGGTGAGCAGGTTGCGCACCTCGGCCTCCTGCGTGGCACCTAGCTGTGCTGTCGGCCCATGATCGACGAAGACCCTGGTATCCGCTGGGTTTCGGGACAGCTGTGCGCTGAGTCGGAGCTGGCGGGCGGCGTCAGCGCCGAATCCGACATTGCGATTCGCTACCGTCAGCGGCGCATCCTGCGCGTAGGCCCGGCGCCCGAACGGCGTCAACCCCACCGCCGCCACTGCCGCAGCGGCCGCCGACCCGCGCAGGAAGTTGCGGCGCGTCACCCGGTTCCGCCGCAGAAATGCCCGATGCCACTCGTACTGCTCAGCCATGGTCAAGTGGGTAGCAACGGCGGGCGAGATTCCGGTATCCGGAATCTCGCCAGCGGCAGTCAATCGGTCGGCAGCCATCCGTCGATGCTGGACCAGCCCCGCCAATCCCGCGAGCCGACCTCCCGATCCTCGAGCAATGTTCAGCTCAGCTTCACCGATCGATGGGTACTGCGGCAGCGGCAAATTCGTGTGACCCGCGTCGCGCCCGAGTCGATTATGAGCGCCACCTGACATCGGCCGAGCAAAGTCTTGGCCAGCACCGAACACATTCTCAGCAAAGCCTCAGTCGGCGTCGGCAGCCTGAAAACACACAGCGTGTGCCACACACGCCCCTTGGCATCTCTAGAAAGAAGAAGCGGAACACAGATGGGATATCAACCGGAGACTCCGCCGTCAGGCGAAGACCATCGCTGGTCTCGGAATTACGCCGCGGACCAACAGAACCTGGTCCAGTGGAGCCACGACCGCTACCAACGCCCCGGCAACACAGGCGAATTCGCACAGCAGCAACCGTATGGACCGGCAGCCGGTCCCGCTGGACAATTCCCTGCGCCGAACCCCCAGCCGCGCAAGCGGTCTCGAGCGATGGTCGCCGGATTTGGCGTGGCCGCAATCGCGCTTGCCGGCGGCGGTGCCGCCACCATGGCGTTCATCGACCACGTCGACAAGCCGGCTGCCACCCAGCTTCCGATGCCGAAGGGTATGCAACAGCATCCGCAGGCATCGGCCCCCACCCAGCCGAGCATCGCAGCACCGGTCGGTTCGGTGGAGCAGGTATCGGCAAAGGTTCTGCCCAGCGTGGTGAAGCTGCAAATCAAGACCGGGCAGGGCAGCGAAGAGGGCTCCGGCATCGTGTTGAGCCCGGATGGGCTGATCCTCACCAATAACCACGTTGTCGCGGCTGCTGCTCAAGGATCCGGACGTCAGGCCCCACAGGCCAGCGCTCCGGACGGACAGGTGCCCAAGCTCCCGCGGGGCATGTTCCCGGGCGGCCAGATGCCCGACCTGCCACCGGGGCTTCTCCCGGGTGACGGGTCTGACTCTCAGGATCCCTACGACGGACCGTCCACCGCGCCGTCGGCTCGGGCCCGCTCCGCCGTGGACGCAACGGTCACCATGTCCGACGGGCGATCCGTGCCGTTCACTGTGGTCGGTACCGACCCGGATGACGACATCGCAGTGGTCAAGGCGCAGAACGTTTCTGGGCTGACTCCGATCGCGATCGGGTCGTCCAAGGACCTGAAGGTCGGGCAGAACGTGGTGGCCATCGGGTCGCCGCTGGGCCTGCAGGGCACCGTGACCACCGGCATCGTCAGCGCGTTGGACCGTCCGGTCTCCACCGGCGACGGCGACACCGGTCAGCATTCGGTGATGAGCGCCATCCAGACCGACGCGGCGATCAACCCGGGCAACTCCGGGGGCGCGCTGGTGGACATGGACGGGAAGTTGATCGGGGTGAACTCCGCGATCGCCTCGCTGGGACAGGACTCGCAGGGCGCACAGAGCGGGTCCATCGGCCTGGGCTTTGCGATTCCGGTGGATCAGGCCAAGCGCATTGCTGATCAGTTGATTGCGGGCGGCACTGTCCAGCACGCTTCGCTGGGCGTGCAGCTGGCCGCGAACAGCAAGGCCAACGGCGCTGCCGTTGCGGCGGTGGCTGACGGCAGTGCGGCTGCGGCAGCCGGCCTGCCCAAGGGCGCGGTGATCACCAAGGTGGACGACCATGTGATCGACGGCCCCGACGCGCTGGTCGCGGCGGTGCGGTCCAAGTCGCCTGGCGACAACGTCGCGGTGACCTACAACGATGCGTCAGGCACCTCGCACACAGTGCAGGTGACGCTGGGACAGGCACCGCAGTCCTAGTTTTCGCTTGAGGTTGCAACAAACCCCGCCAACCGTTTTCGGTTGGCGGGGTTTGTCTTTGACAAAGCTCACGAATGTAAGGGCAGGGCACGCAGATTCACCATTTTGCATACCCCTCACGCTGGCGCCTACAAGCGGCCGGTCAGGTGGGAGTAGAAGCCCGGCGTCGTGTCGACCCGCAGCCGGGTCAGTGTCCGCTTGCTGATCAACCAACGGCCGTCAACGCAGCGGTACTCCTCGTGATAGTGCCCATAACCGTGGAGGTGTTCTTCGTGATCGCCGTTGGTCCACCACAGGTGGTCCTCCATGGCCCACACGCCCTGCGCGGTGGTATCTGAGGTCAGCTCGATCTGTGGAGTATGGCCGTGATGCACCGAAGTGATCGACACCGCCCCGTCCAGTAATGACCGAATGGCTGCGGCCAGGCGTTCCCTGCCGACGACCACGTTGTCGCTACCGGTGACGGGTCGATTCTCGCCGGGCAGCCCGCGCCAGGAATCGCTGACGACGTCCTCCGTGTGGAAGTCGCCGTAGTGATCCCAGTCTTTGGTGTCCATGCACCGAAGTCGTCCCGCGAATACGTTTTTGATTGCTTCGATAGCCAGGAGCTGTTCCGCAGCGCTCAGCGTCAACTCGGAATCGGACTGGGTCATGGTTCGCATGATGGCACCGAACGGCAGTGCGATCATCGGCCGTCCCGACGCGCGGGAGGCGAACGATGTCGTGCGTGCTCTGATCGGCACCGTGAGTCCGTCAACTGGCTTGGCACAAAAATCGCAAGTGCCCCAACACAGTCAACGCGCCCAGCGCAACGCCCTAAACGAGGTCTGACATACGGCCCGCCATGGCCGCCAGGATGCGGTGGGTCCGGGCAACCATCGACGCGGCGGACTCTGCCGGGTGCTGCCGCCACCACAACATCAGTCCCGACACCGTGTGTTCCCACACCACGGTGGCCGCACCGAGATCGGACTGGTCCGTGAGACCGATCGGTCCAAGCGCCCGCGACACACCGGCGAACGTCTGTCCCCTCAGCACCGTCCGCTGTTGGCGCGCAGCCTCTCGCGCCGGCCCATGAGGGACCGATCGATCAAAAAGAACATGCCAGTCGCCAGGACGTCCTTCGAACGTCGTGAAGATGGCGGCCAGCACGGGCTCACCACTCGCCGCTCCGGTACCGGCGAGGTAGTCCGACGTGTTCAGTGCATTGGTCACGGCATCGGCTATCTGCAGTCCGAGGCGTTGAACGCACGCGATGTAGACCGCTTCTTTGGACCCGAAGTAGCTGATGATCAAAGTCTTCGACACACCGGCGTTTGCGGCGATAGCTGCCAGGGATGTACCTGCGTATGTCACCCTTCTGAACTCGTCGATGGCAGCGTCGACGATCAGCTCCTCACGTTCACCCCGTGGCACCCCTTTGGTTCCGGTTTTGCCAGTTGCGGGGCTCGTCCTCACGGGCCTCAGCCTAGCCAGTATCGAGCCGGGTCCAGCGCGGATACGGCGCATTGTCCGTGGCACATGCGCCACGGAGGGATCGGCTGTCGTCCTCTTTGCGATTTCTCAGCGAACAATTGTCAGGCTCATCTCCAATGCCACTCGGCGATGAGGCCGGTACACCCCGCGTCGCAGTCGGAGACGACGTCGCAGAGGGCAACCGGCTACCGATAGAAGGCACGACATGGCACTCAACTCGCACCGCTTTGTTCCCGCGCGACTCAGAAAGTCGGCCGCCGCCATGGTCGGCGGGAGCGCGGCAGTCGCACTCGTGGTAGCCGCTCTGGTAAGTACCGGGACACCCGACTCTGCGCAACTGCTCGCACGCCCCAGCCACGGCGGCGGCGGGGGGGGCGGTTCGATCGTGCAGCCGACCGAACCCGAGATGCGGTTGGGCGCCACCACCATCAGCCCGACCGAGGAGATGCCATCGATGCCCGGGACGACTCCCGCCATTCCGTTCGCGGCTCCGAAGATCAAGGCTGGTCATTAGCGGCCACGTGCACGGGCTGATCCCGCCCTGTCCGCGGACTTCACTGATCACGACCACCCACACAGAGCCTTAGTATTTACTTACTTTTGTCTTATGTTCCTTAATCTTGTGCTAGCGTCGCTGACGAGACGCTACGTGTTTGCCCGGTAGAGGTTGGCAATTGCCGCAGTCGCATCGACTTTCGTCGGTGCAACTGGGCCATCCGACCGGCCAAGATCAGACTTCGGCTGCGCTGCTGCCATTGGCATTTCGTAAGTGCAGCGCTGCGATAGCCGACTATTTGTTCGCAAAAGCTGATGATCCCCGTGCATTCGACAATGATCGCCAGTAGACGCATTCGACCGCTAATACCCGGTAGACGGTGAGGCCGCCAGTAATCCTTGTGGATCGCCGACTGCGGCGACCAACCAGCGTGAATCTGAGAACGATCGCGACGGGACGGTTGGCTTCATTCTGCGGGCGCATGCGCCGAAATTCCTCGCCGGCCCAAATCCGCCACGTCACAGCGTCTTCGCCATAAACACAAAGGTCACGAACTCGACTGAGTTCGTGACCTTTACGTCCGCGGTTTATAGAACCGCTCTGCTGTGGGCGAAGGGGGACTTGAACCCCCACGTCCCGAAGGACACTGGCACCTGAAGCCAGCGCGTCTGCCATTCCGCCACTCGCCCTGAATGACCGGGAGAGCGTATCACTACACCCGCCTCCGATTCCAAACGCCCTAGTCACCGGCATTGGCGATGGTCTGACCTGGGCCTATTCAATTCTCAGAATTCTGTTGGTCCCGCAACCGCACCCCTGCCCGATACCATGCGTAACAGTGGTGTTATCGGATCAACACGCGCACCGCGCACCATGAACCTTCGATAGCAGTGAGGCAGACGGTATATGGGTTTGGTCGACCGATTCGAGCGCAAGCTCGAGACGACGGTCGGTGACGCCTTTGCCCGCGTCTTCGGCGGTTCCATCGCGCCGCCGGAAGTCGAAGCCGCACTTCAACGCGAGGCTCAGTCCGGTGCGCGCGAAGTCGGCGGTGGCCGTATTTTGGCACCGAACGAATACGTCATTACGCTCGGCGGCACCGATTTTGAGAAGGTGAATGCCGACCCTGACCTCACGCCCAGTGCTTTTGCAAGACACCTGGAGGGATTTATCCATGAGCAAGGTTGGCAAACGTATGGTGAGGTGGTCGTCAGGTTTGAGCCGTCGCCGGGCTTACACACCGGCCAGTTCCGCGCCCACGGCGTGGTCAATCCCGACTCGACCGCTGGTCCTGCAAGACCGGCACTCAGCGACCGCGCGCACACTGCAGAACCAGGAGCACTAAGGATGAGTGACAACCCGACCTACCGTGGTGGCCAGGGACAGGGCCAGCCCGGTGATGAGTACAACGAATACGGGCGCCAGTCCGAGGAACCGCGCGGCCAGCATCAAGATCAGGGCGGATACGGCCAGGGCGGCCCAGCTGGACACGGCGCCAGCCCGCAAGCCGGATATGGCGATCAGGCCGGCTACGGCGCCGGTCCCGCAGGCTACGGACAAGGTGGCGGCTACGGCGGCCCGCAGGGTGGCCCTCCCGGACCGCCTCCGCTGGGTCCTCAGGGTGGCTACGGTCCGCAGGGCGGCGAGCAGGGTGGCTACGGCGGCCACCAAGCCCCTCCCGACCAGGGCGGATACGGCGGACACCAGGCCGGCCCGCAGGGCGGATACCCCGGGCAGGCCGACCAAGGTGGCTACGGCGGCCCGGGCTACGGCCAGCACGACCAGGGCGGATACGGCGGACACCAGGCCGGCCCGCAGGGCGGTTACGGTCAGGGCGGTGGCTACGGCCAGCCTGAACAGGGCGGCTACGGCCAGGGCGGCTACGGCGGTCAGCAAGGTGGCTACGGCCAGGGCGGCTACAGCCAGCCTGAGCAGGGCGGTTACGGACATCCCGGCGAGCAGGGCGGCTACGGCGGTCAGCAAGGTGGCTACGGCCAGGGTGGCTACGGTGAGCAGAGCTACGCCCAGCCCCAGCAGGGCGGCTATGGCCAGCCTGAACAGGGTGGCTACGGCCAGGGTGGCTACGGCGAACAGGGTTACGCCGGCGGCCAGAGCGCGGGCTACGGCGCAGGCGCCGGCTACAGCGAGCCCGATTACGGCCAGCAGGGCGGCGGCTACGCCGGCGGGTTCGGCGGCGGTGCCAACGTCACCCTTCAGCTCGATGACGGCAGCGGCCGCACGTACCAGCTGCGGGAGGGCGCAAACGTCATCGGCCGCGGTCAGGACGCACAGTTCCGGCTGCCCGACACCGGCGTCTCCCGCCGGCACCTGGAAATCCGCTGGGATGGTCACGTCGCGCTGCTGTCGGATCTGAATTCGACCAACGGCACCACCGTCAACAACGCGCCGGTCCAGGAATGGCAGCTGGCGGACGGCGATGTCATCCGGGTGGGCCACTCCGAGATCGTCGTTCGCGTTCACTGAGGGCGGTATCCGTCGCCGCCGGTGCGAACTGCGCACCGGCGGGCGACCTCCCAAGTATCGTGACGGTGCCGACGGTTGCCGGACATCGGCCACAGGCGCCATACGGTGACGGAGAGGACGTCGGATGCAGGGGTTAGTACTGCAACTGACGCGCGTCGGGTTCCTTTTGCTTCTATGGCTATTCATTTGGTCGGTACTCCGCATTCTGCGTACCGATATTTACGCCCCCACCGGTGCGGTCATGGTGCGCCGTGGACTGGCATTGCGGGGAGGCCTGTTGCCCAGCCGCCAACGTCGCGGCATCGCCCGTCATCTGGTAGTCACCGAGGGTGCTCTGGCCGGCACCCGCATCACGCTGACCAGCCAACCAGTGCTGATCGGCCGGGCCGACGACTCCACCTTGGTACTGACCGACGACTACGCATCGACACGGCACGCCCGGCTGTCGCCCAGAGGCTCCGAGTGGTACGTCGAAGACCTAGGATCGACCAACGGTACATACCTGGACAGGGTGAAAGTGACGACGGCGGTAAGGGTTCCAATGGGGACGCCGGTTCGAATCGGCAAGACGGTAATTGAGCTGCGCCCGTGACACTTGTTCTCCGATACGCCGCGCGTAGCGACCGCGGCCTGGTCCGCGCCAACAACGAGGACTCGGTGTACGCCGGTGCCCGGTTGCTGGCCCTGGCCGACGGCATGGGCGGTCACGCCGCCGGTGAGGTGGCCTCTCAGCTGGTCATCGCCGCGCTGGCGCACCTCGACGACGACGAGCCCGGTGGCGACCTGCTGGTCAAGCTCAACAACGCGGTCCACGACGGCAACGAAGCCATCGCCGCGCACGTCGAAGCCGACCCCGAGCTTGAAGGCATGGGCACCACGCTGACCGCCATCCTGTTCGCCGGGAATCGGCTGGGCATGGTGCACATCGGCGACTCCCGCGGCTACCTGCTTCGCGACGGCGAGCTGGTGCAGATCACCAAAGACGACACCTTCGTCCAGACTCTCGTCGACGAGGGCCGGATCACCGCCGAAGAAGCCCACAGTCACCCGCAGCGCTCACTGATCATGAAGGCTCTCACGGGGCACGAGGTCGAGCCGACGCTGACAATGCGCGAAGCCCAGGTCGGCGACCGCTATCTGCTGTGCTCCGACGGGCTGTCAGACCCGGTCAGTCACGAAACCATCCTGGGCGCCCTGCAGATTCCCGACGTCGTCGACAGCGCCGATCGACTGATCGAGCTGGCCCTGCGCGGTGGCGGCCCGGACAACGTCACGGTCGTGGTGGCCGACGTCGTTGACTACGAATACGGCCAGACCGCACCTATCCTGGCCGGTGCCGTCTCCGGACAGGACGACGACACTCTTCCCCCCAACACCGCCGCCGGTCGCGCCGCAGTGTTCAACCCCAAGCGCGCCGAAGCCGCCAAAAAGCCTGTGGCGCAACTCGATCCGCCACCGCACAAGAGTCATACCCGACGCAACGTGATCATCGGGGCCATATCACTGATCGTGCTGCTGCTGGCCGGTCTGGCCGTCGGCCGCATGATCATCCGCAGTAATTACTACGTCGCCGAGCACGACGGTTCGGTGTTCATCATGCGGGGCGTACAGGGCTCACTACTGGGCCTTCCGCTGCAGGAGCCGTACCTGTTGGCTTGTCTGGACGGCCACTCGGCACTGACCATCATCGGCGTCGACGACAACCGCGCCGACTGCCAGCCGATGAAGATCGGCGACCTGCGTGAGTCCGAGCGCGCCCAGGTCGCCGCAGGCCTGCCCGCCGGCAGCGTCGATGACGCGATCCGCCAACTCAAAGAGCTCGGCCACACGTCGTTGTTGCCTGTCTGCGCGCCTGCGGTCGTGACACCCCCGGTGGTGGCACCGCCGATCGTCGTGCCGCAACCGGTACCCGCTCCGCCCCCGGGCGCTCCGGCACCGTCGGCCTCCGCCGCACCCGCACCGGGCGCTCCGACGCCGCCCTCACCCGTGCCCGCATCGCCGGTACTGACCGCCCCGACGCCAGCCCCACCTGCAGGCCCCCCGACCATCGCAGCGCCGGCCCCCACGGTCACCGCGTTGCCGCCTCCACCGCAGGAGCCGGGCACCAACTGCCGGACAGAGTCATGACGACCCAGCCGCAGTCACCGGTCACCGTCCTCCCTCCGCTGCCCAACCGCCGCAACTCCGAGTTGCTGCTGCTGGGGTTCGCCACAGCCATCACCATGGTGGCGTTGTTGATCGTGGAGGCCAATCAGGAACGCGGGCTGCGGCTGGATCTCGTCAAATTCGGTGTCGGCTACGTGCTGCTTTTCGGCGTCGCGCATGTGGTGGTGCGGCGCTACGCACCGTATGCCGACCCGCTGCTGCTGCCGGTGGTGGCGCTGCTCAACGGCCTGGGTCTGGTGATGATCCACCGGCTCGACCTGGCCGCCGGCCCGCGGCCGACCGGTCTGGTGCCTGGAGGCAACGCCAATCAGCAGCTGCTGTGGATGTTAGCCGGCATCGTGGTGTTCGCCCTCGTGCTGATCACCGTGCACGACCACCGCATGCTGGCCCGCTACGGCTACCTGTGCGGGCTGACCGGCCTTGTGCTGCTTGCCATTCCGGCTCTGCTCCCTGATTCTGTCGCCGAGCAGTACGGCGCCAAGATCTGGATTCGGTTGCCCGGCTTCTCAATTCAGCCCGCAGAGTTCTCCAAAATTCTGCTGCTCATCTTCTTCGCCAGCGTCCTGGTGACCAAGCGCGGGCTGTTCACCAGCGCCGGCAAGCATGTGCTGGGCATGGACCTGCCGCGACCCCGAGACCTGGCCCCGCTGTTGGTCGCCTGGGTCGGGTCCATCGGCGTCATGGTGTTCGAGAAGGACCTCGGCGCCTCGCTCCTGCTGTACGCGACGTTCCTGGTGCTGCTGTACGTAGCCACCGAGAAGGTGAGCTGGGTGATCATCGGACTGGCGTTGTTCGGCCTGGGAAGCGTTGTGGCATACCACCTTTTCCACCACGTACAGGTCCGGGTGCAGAACTGGCTGGACCCGTTCGCCGACCCCGACGGCGCCGGCTACCAGATGGTGCAGTCGCTGTTCAGCTTCGCCACCGGCGGCATTTTCGGCACCGGCCTGGGCAACGGGCAGCCCGGCACCGTGCCCGATGCGTCGACCGACTTCATCATCTCCGCGGTGGGGGAGGAG
The DNA here is from genome assembly GCF_029892685.1 of Mycobacterium sp. OTB74. Taxonomy (GTDB): domain Bacteria; phylum Actinomycetota; class Actinomycetes; order Mycobacteriales; family Mycobacteriaceae; genus Mycobacterium. Next base: position 106,808 of record NZ_JARXVD010000005.1, read on the forward strand.
CTGGGTCTGGTGGGCTTGGCGGCGGTGCTGATGCTCTACGCCGTCGTCATCATCCGGGGTCTGCGCACCGCGATCGCCGTGCGGGACAGCTTTGGCAAGCTGCTGGCCGCCGGCCTGTCTGCAGCGCTGGCGCTGCAGCTGTTCATCGTCGTCGGCGGGGTGACCAAGTTGATCCCACAGACTGGTCTGACCACCCCGTGGATGTCCTACGGCGGGTCGTCGCTGCTGGCCAACTATGTGCTGCTGGCCCTGTTGCTGCGCATATCGCACGTCGCCCGTCGACCCGTCGCCAACCGCAAGCCCAATACAACGTCGATCGCGGCGGCCAGCACTGAGGTGATCTCCAAGGTATGAACACCTCGCTTCGCCGCGTCGCCATGCTGGTCATGGCGCTGATCGTGTTGCTGCTGGCCAACGCGACCTTCACCCAGGTGTTCGCCGCCGACGGTCTGCGCACCGACCCGCGCAATCAGCGAGTGCTACTCGATGAGTACTCGCGTCAACGCGGGCAGATCACCGCCGGCGGCCAGCTGCTGGCCTACTCGATGCCCACCAACGGGCGGTTCCGGTACCTGCGCATCTATCCGAGCCCGTTGGAGTACGCGCCGGTGACCGGGTTCTACTCCCTGCTCTACTCGAGCAGCGGCCTGGAACGCACCGAGGACAGCATCCTCAACGGCTCTGACGAACGGCTCTTCGGGCGCCGACTGGCGGACTTCGTCACCGGCCGCGACCCGCGCGGCGGCAACGTGGACACCACGATCGTCCCGCGGGTACAGCAGGCCGCTTGGGACGCCATGGGACATGGGTGCAATGGCGGTCCGTGCAAGGGCTCGGTCGTCGCGCTGGATCCGGCCACCGGGAAGATTCTGGCCATGGTGTCCGCGCCGTCGTACGACCCGAACCTGCTGGCTTCGCACGACGGCGCCCAGCAGTCTGCGGAGTGGCAGAGATTGCGGGACGATCCCGACTCGCCCTTGCAGAATCGAGCCATCTCCCAGACCTACCCGCCGGGCTCGACGTTCAAGGTGATCACCACCGCGGCCGCCCTGCAGGGCGGCGCCAATCCGGACACCCTGCTGACGTCGGCGCCCCGGATCACGTTGCCGGACAGCACCGCAACGCTGGAGAACTACGGCGGCAGTCCATGTGGCAGCGGCCCTCAGGTGACGCTGCGTGAAGCATTCGCCAAATCGTGCAACACCGCTTTCGTGGAACTGGGCATGCACACCGGCGCCGACGCCCTGCGCTCGACGGCCAAGCAGTTCGGCCTGGATTCATCCCCGCCATCGATTCCGCTGCAGGTGGCGCAGTCCACCGTCGGGCAGATCACTGACCCGCCGGCCCTGGCTATTTCCAGCATCGGCCAGAAGGACGTTGCGATGACCCCCCTGCAGAATGCGATGGTCGCTGCGACCATCGCCAACGGTGGTGTCACCATGAGCCCGTATCTCGTCAACGACTTGAAGGGACCCGACCTCTCCAACATCGCCGCCACTGCACCGCACCCGCAGCGGCGAGCGGTCTCATCCCAGGTCGCAGCTACACTTACTGATCTGATGGTCGGCGCCGAGCAGGTGACGCAGCAGAAAGGGGCCATAGCCGGCGTGCAGATCGCATCCAAGACGGGCACCGCCGAACACGGCACCGATCCGCGCAACACCCCACCCCACGCTTGGTACATCGCGTTTGCACCGGCGCGGAGCCCTAAAGTGGCTGTCGCGGTCCTCGTGGAAAATGGTGGCGACCGTTTGTCCGCGACCGGCGGTGCACTGGCTGCACCGATCGGGCGGGCCACCATCGCTGCGGCGCTTCGGGAGGGATCATGAGCGCGCGGGTCGGAGTAACGCTGTCCGGCCGCTATCGACTGCAACGGCTGATCGCCACCGGCGGCATGGGTCAGGTCTGGGAGGGCGTCGACAGCAGGCTCGGGCGCCAAGTCGCCATCAAGGTGCTCAAGGCCGAGTACTCCACCGACCCCGAGTTCGTCGAGCGGTTCCGGGCCGAAGCTCGCACCGTCGCCATGCTGAACCACCCGGGCATCGCCAGCGTCTACGACTACGGCGAGACCGAACTGGACGACGCGGGCCGCACCGCCTACCTCGTGATGGAACTGGTCAACGGCGAACCGTTGAACTCCGTGATCAAGCGCACCGGACGGCTGTCTCTGCGGCACTCGCTGGACATGCTCGAACAGACGGGACGCGCCCTGCAGGTCGCGCACAGCGCCGGGTTGGTGCACCGCGACGTCAAACCGGGCAACATCCTGATCACCCCGACCGGCCAGGTGAAACTAACCGACTTCGGCATCGCCAAGGCCGTCGACGCAGCTCCGGTCACCCAGACCGGCATGGTGATGGGCACCGCACAGTACATCGCACCCGAGCAGGCGCTCGGCCATGACGCAACTGCCGCCAGCGACGTCTACTCACTGGGAGTTGTTGGCTACGAATCGGTTTCGGGTCGTCGACCATTCACCGGTGACGGCGCCCTGACCGTGGCGATGAAACACATCAAGGAACCGCCGCCCCCACTGCCGTCCGACCTGCCGCCCAACGTCCGCGAGCTGATCGAAATCAGCCTGGCCAAGGACGCCGCGCACCGATACCGCAGCGGTGGTCCCTTCGCCGATGCGGTTGCCGCTGTGCGCGCCGGTCGCCGCCCTCCGCGGCCCAACCAGGCTCCGACCATCGGGCGGGCTACCCCGGCCACCATCCCGTCGAACACCCAGGCTCGTACAGCCGTCGACGCCAACCCTCGGCCCCCGGCCGCAGCACCGCGGCCTCGCGCGGCCGTCGGTAGCCATCGACCTTCGTCGCCGCCACCCGCACGCCGCACCTTCTCACCGGGTCAGCGCGCGCTGCTCTGGGCCGCCGGCGTGCTGGGTGCCCTGGCGATTGTCATCGCCGTGCTGATCGTGCTCAACGCACAGGACCGCAAGGCGCACCCGTCGTCACCGCCGCCGACGGTTACCAACACCATCACCGAGACCACCAAGACCCCGGGTGCCCTGGCTCCGCAGTGGTCAACCGCAGGCCCCCTGCCCTGGCATTCCGACGGGTCAAACCAGCTATGAGCACCCCCCAGCACCTCTCTGACCGCTACGAACTCGGTGACATCATCGGCTTCGGCGGCATGTCCGAAGTCCACATCGGCCGCGATCTGCGCCTGCACCGCGACGTCGCGGTCAAGGTGCTGCGCGCCGACCTCGCCCGCGACCCGAGCTTCTACCTGCGCTTCCGCCGCGAAGCCCAGAACGCCGCCGCGCTGAACCACCCGGCGATCGTCGCGGTCTACGACACCGGCGAGGCCGAGACACCCAACGGGCCGCTGCCGTACATCGTCATGGAGTACGTCGACGGCGTGACGCTGCGCGACATCCTGCACACCGATGGCCCGCTGAGCCCGAAACGGGCCATCGAGATCATCGCCGATGCCTGCCAGGCGCTGAACTTCAGCCACCAGCACGGCATCGTGCACCGCGACATCAAGCCGGCCAACATCATGATCAGCAAGGCCAACGCGGTGAAGGTCATGGATTTCGGCATCGCCCGGGCGATCGCCGACAGCGGTAACCGGATGACCCAGACGGCCGCGGTGATCGGCACCGCGCAGTATCTGTCGCCGGAACAGGCCAGCGGCCAGACCGTTGACGCCCGCTCGGACGTCTACTCACTTGGATGCGTGCTGTACGAGCTGATCACCGGCGAGCCCCCATTCGTCGGCGACTCACCCGTCGCAGTGGCCTACCAGCACGTCCGCGAAGACCCGGTGCCCCCGTCGCATCGGCACCCCGGCATCTCCGCGGACCTGGACGCCGTCATCCTCAAGGCGCTGGCCAAGAACCCGGACAACCGGTATCAAAGCGCTGCGGACATGCGCAACGACCTGATCCGGGTGCACAGCGGCGAGTCCCCGGATGCGCCGAAGGTGTTCACTGACGCCGACCGCACAGCCCTGATGGGCGAGGGCGGCTACGGCCCCCGCACCACGGCGCAGGACCAGATCTCAGTGCGGCCAGTGCCGTACGCCGCCCGTGATCGCGGTACGCCGATCGGGCGCTGGCTGATCGCGGTAGCGGTGCTGGCGGTGCTCACCGTGGTGGTGACCGTCGCGATCAACATGATCAACGACAAGCCGCACGACCAGCAGATCCCCGACGTCCGCGGGCAGGCCCAGGCCGACGCGGTGGCCAATCTGCAGAATCGCGGCTTCAAGACCCGGACCCAGCAGCGGCCGGACTCGACCGTGGCACCCGACCACGTGATCGGCACCGAGCCCGGTGCCAACACGTCGGTTTCCGCGGGCGACGAGATCACCATCAACATCTCCACCGGCCCCGAGCAGCGCGAGGTGCCCGACGTCTCGAAGCTGACGCCCACCGACGCCATGGCCAAATTGCAGTCGGCCGGCTTCCGAAATATTCAGCAGACGGTGTCCCAGTCCCTGCCGGAGCAGAAGGGCAAGGTCATTGCGACCAACCCGCCGGCCCATCAGACCTCGGCGATCACCAACGTCATCACGATCATCGTCGGGTCGGGCCCGGGCCTGGTGCCGATTCCCGACACCGCCGGGCAGAGCTCCGAGGTGGCGAAAGGCAACCTGACCACGCTGGGTTTCACTGCCGTCCTGATCGCTCCGGTCGACAGTCCGCGGCCCTCCGGTGAAGTGATCGGTACCGATCCGCCCGCGGGTACACCGACCGCCAAGGACGCCCCGGTGACCCTGAAGGTGTCCGAGGGCAACCAGTTCGTCATGCCGAACCTGTCCGGCCAGTTCTGGACCGACGCTGAACCGAATCTGCGGGCGCTGGGTTGGACAGGGGTGCTGATCAAGGGTGCCGACGTGCAGAACAGCGGTCAGCGCAGCAACGCGGTGGTGAGCCAGAGCCCGGCGCCGGGCGCGGGAGTCAATTTCGGCGCATCGATCACGCTGAGTTTCGCGCAGTAGTTCAGATCGGGTGAGCCGCGGCTATGAGACCCGCGGCTCAGCCATACCATTCAGCCGCGCCGTTCAATTGCCGGCTCAGCCGCGCCGTTCAATTGCCGGCTCAGCCGCGCCGTTCAATTGCCGGCTCAGCCGCGCCGTTCAATTGCCGGCTCAGCCGGCGATGGCATCCGCGACGTCCCGCTCCAGCCGCCGCACCAAACCCTCATCCGGCGCCTCGCCACAGACACCCAGCCAATTGGCCAGCATCCGGTGCCCACCCTGGGTGAGGATGCTCTCGGGATGGAACTGCACACCGTGGATCGGCAATTCGCGATGCCGCACAGCCATGATGACGCCGCTGTCGGTATGTCCGGTGGCCTCCAACTCGGCCGGCAAGGTCTCCGGCAGGATGGTCAGCGAGTGATAGCGCGTGGCCGTGAAGGGGTCCGGAAGTCCTTGCAACACACCGATATTCGCGTGATGCACCAGGCTGGTCTTGCCGTGGAGGAGCTCGGGTGCGCGGTCCACCGTGCCGCCGAACGCCACCCCGATCGCCTGGTGGCCCAGGCACACGCCGAGCACCGGCGTCCCGCTCTCGGCACATGCCCGCACCAGCGGAATCGTCGCGCCGGCTCGTTCCGGTGTTCCGGGGCCGGGACTCAATAGGATGCCGTCGAACTCGTCGGCTACCGCCGCCAACCCCTCGGGCGAGGACACCCGCTCGTCGTCGTTACGCCAGACCTGAGCGTGCACCCCGAGCTGGCCCAGGTACTGGACCAGGTTGAACACGAAGCTGTCGTAGTTGTCGAGGACGAGAACCTGCATGTCGCCAGGCTACTGGGTACCCAATCGGACTACCGGAGTCAGTGGCTCATCAATACGTGATCGGACCGGCCGGCTTTGCGTACTTCAACTTCAACGGGACTCGGTGCCCGACCACATCTACCGACGGTCGGGGGTCCTCGGTGTAGCCGAGGCCAAACCGGACCACGTACTGCCGGTACAACGTCACCAACGGCGCGGCGACCAGCGCCGCCCGCATGGCCGCCACATCGCCGATCACGGTTATGACGTACGGCGGACTGTAGGTGCGGCCGTTGAGCAGCAGGGTGTTGCCCACGCAGCGCGGAGCCGACGTCGCCAGAATGCGCTGGTCCTGCATCTGGATTGCCTCTGCGCCTGCGCTCCACAGCGCGTTGAGCACCGCCTGGATGTCCTGTTGGTGCACAACCAGATCGTCAGGGGCGGCGTCACGTGGGAACTGGCCCTGGGCGTCGCGCTGAGCGTCGTTGAGGGTGATCACCATGCCCGGGCCACGCATCGCGTCCAGCCCGAGGTCCAGGGCCAGCTCGTCCGCGCGGGAGGTGATTGCGCTCAGTGCCGCTCCAGCACCGGAAGTGCCACCGTGGTGGTTGTCCAGTTGATGCTGCAGGTCGTCGCGTTGGGCTGTACGAGCGCTGACCGTCTGCTGAGCATCGCGAACCATGTCGACGAGCCGCGGCGAATCACTGCGGCGGATTTCATTGCCCCCGGACACTCCGTGGGTAGTGCCCAGCAGGAGCCCCGCCAGCAGGCAGACGACAGGCACGCCGAACCGCCACCGGGAGTGGTGCGGCTGGGGTTTTGTCGCGTGATCTCCGCCTGCCGGGTTCTGCGAGTTCCGGACCGGGGGTTGACCTGCGTTAGGCTCAGTGTGCATACCGCTCCATAGTCGCATCGAATCGCCGGATTTTCCCGCGTGCCGGGCGGCACCGACTGCCCGCAAAGGTTCCCATGCCCAAGTCCAAGGTCCGTAAGAAGAATGACTTCACCGTCAACCCGGTGAGTCGGACGCCGGTCAAGGTCAAGGCCGGGCCGTCGAGTGTGTGGTTCGTGGTGTTTTTCTGTGCCCTCATGCTGATCGGGCTGCTGTGGCTGGCGGTGTTCCAGCTGGCGGCGTCCAACCCGGTGGGTACTCCACACCTTCTGCAGTGGATGGCTGACCTTGCTCAGTGGAACTACGCCATCGCGTTTGCCTTCATGATCACGGGCCTCCTGCTGACCATGCGGTGGCGCTGAGCTGGTCAACGTAGTCAGAGCGTTACATACGGTCCATTTTCCGTAACTGCGCTGGCTACCAACAAGACCCCCAATCACACCAATGTGATTCATCCCCATTGGGGATAGCATCTGTGGATAACTCGATTCCCCACGGTGAGGGGGTGTGAACAACTCATGCAGCAAACTCATTGGGGCCCTCGAACGGCGGCAATCGCTGGTTGCGCGGTCTTTGGTGTGATGTTGGCTACTATATGTGTGACGTCCGTCACAGATGCGCCCGGCCGTGTCCTCGCCGGTGCCGCGGCCGTCGGTCTGCTCGTGTTTGCCGGCATGTCGGTGCGCGCACGACCAAAGCTGGCAATCAACTCAGCCGGTCTAACTGTTCGTGGCTGGTGGCGAACCACGACATACACCCGTAGCGAGCTGAAAAGCGTGCGCATCACCGAGTTCCGTCGCATTGGACGTAAGACCCGGTTGCTAGAACTGGAGACCGACGACGATCGATTGCTGGTGTTCACCCGGTGGGACTTGGGAACGGACCCCATTCACGTACTCGACGCACTGACCGAGGCCGGCTACGCGCCCGGTCAGGATCACACCGCCTGAAGCCCACCTGAACGCACACGGCGCGGCTGGTCACCCCTGAGGGCCCGGCCGCGCCGTGCGTTGAACGTTTGTCAGGAAATGGTGATCGACTCGATCACGACCGGCTCGGTCGGACGGTCGCCGCGATCGGTGGCGGTGGTGGCGATGGCATCGACGACCTGCTGCGAATCCCCATCGACAACCTCACCGAAAATGGTGTGCCGGCGGTTCAGGTGGGGCGTCTTGCCCACCGTGATGAAGAACTGCGAACCGTTGGTGCCAGGCCCGGCGTTGGCCATAGCCAGCAGATAGGGCTTGTCGAATGCCAGCTCCGGGTGGAATTCATCGGCGAACTGGTAGCCCGGGCCGCCGCGGCCGGTGCCGGTGGGGTCACCACCCTGGATCATGAAGCCATCGATGACCCGGTGGAAAACCGCGCCGTCGTAGAAGGGACCCGACGCGCTGCCGGAGGCGTTCTGGGTGCTGTAGTCCTTGGTGCCCTGCGCCAGACCAACGAAGTTGGCGACGGTCTTGGGTGCATGGTTACCGAACAGAGCGATCTTGATGTCACCGCGGTTGGTGTGCAGCGTCGCGGTCGCTGTCTGAATTGGGCTCGTCACGGAAAACCAGTCTGCCACCCACATTTTGGGCACCGAACCCGCCCCCGGCGAATACCGTTGACGCCATAGCCCACGGCGGTGGAGTCTGGGGTGCGGCATCGGCAGAGAGGGTCCTCCATGAGCAGCGAGATCGACACCACCGAAGGCGACAGCGCCGACGATAAGCGCCCAGGTCCGGGTTCGCGACTGGCCCACGGAGTGAAGCTCTCGGTAGCCGGGCCTCTGTACATCCTGCTCGGCCTACTTGGGTTGACCAGGGGAGTGTTGGGCTTCGGTATCGGTTCGGTGCTTGCCGGTGCCCGGTGGGCGGGCGGACGCTGCCGCGGCTCGGAGGAGGGCGGTCAGGATCTCGCTTTGGTCCAGGAGGTGGCGTCCTCAGGACGGCGCCGGCGGCCGTTGCTCATCGTCGGAGTGACGGTGGCCGTGCTGGCGCTCGGTGGCGTGGCCTTCTCAATCGTCCGACGTTCAATGCAGCCGGAGCCGTCGCCATTGCCGCCGAGTGTGGATGTGAATCCGCAGCCTTAAAGCACTCGAGCGTTGGCTTGCCGTTGGCGGCGCGCCATCTACAAGAAATGTTCGCTGGCTCTCGCCGATGGGCCTGAGTAGTTCGGTACTCGTTTCCGTCGCACAGCGTCCCGCCACTGCCTGGGATACGGCGGCGGAGGACACACGAGCTGGCATTGCCGAACCTGCGACGCCTTGCTCGGTGGGCCGCCGATGGCGAAGCACTGCACGGCATTAGAGGGGATCGGGCAGCACCTGGCCGCCGTCCATCGTTGAGCAGCTAGGGTCCGGCGGCGCAGGCACGAAATTCGAGGTAAGCGAGGCCAGGGTGTGACCGATGTCGTCTCCAAGCGACGCCGGGGACGGTCTGGTGACGCCCGGCTGACGCCGCGGGCGCAGCGTTGAGGGCCGTGATGGCCCTGCCCCCGCAGCATGTCTCCGACCCGCCGGGCGCCCGGCGCGCCTTGGAACGAGCGCGCCCCGGAACCGAGCCGGGCCTGGGGGCGCCCCGCAGCCCGGTCGCCGGGATGGCAGCCCGGCCGAGCGCGGTTCCCGTGCAGCGGGCCTGCGCCGGCGGCGGGAGCGGGGGCGGGGGCGATTGCCATTGCGACGAGAAGGAGGAGCCCGCCGCGGCCCCAGTCCAGCGGCGGGCAGGAACCTCCGGCGGTGCCGCTCCGGCGACGGGCCTGGCTGCCGGCGTCGAGGACGTCGTCCGCGGCAGCGGCGCCCCGCTGGACGCCGGCCTGAGAGCCAGCATGGAGGCCGCGCTGGGCGCTGACCTCGGTGCCGTGCGCATCCACACCGGCCCCGGACCCGCCCGCTCGGCCCGGGCGCTCAACGCGGTGGCCTACACCACCGGAACCCACGTCGTATTCGGGGACGGGGCCTATGCCCCCGCGACCACCGAAGGTCGGCGCACACTCGCCCACGAACTCACGCACGTCGTCCAGCAGTCACGGGGACCAGTAGCCGGTCAGCCAACCGCCGACGGGCGGCTCGCGCTGAGCGCGCCCGCCGACCCCTTCGAGCGGGAGGCCGATCAGACAGCGGCCCGGGTGATCGGGCGGATACCGCCTGCCACGGTGCCGGCGACTCCCCGTCTGATCCGGCCGGCGTCGCGGGGCGGAACCGCCCCAGTGCAGCGTCTCGCCCAAGGCGAAAGCGAATACAAGGGCCTGAAATGCGACCTCGACCACCTGGACACCGAATGCGGAGGAGCCGCTGCGAGTTGCCAGACGGTCGCCGAATACTGCAAGAAGTACCCGGACGCCGCGGCCATCGACACCTTGCACGCCAACGCCGTAGCTGGTGCGACACAAAAAAAGGAGAAGCTCCCGAATGCCGCCGCCAACCTGCTCCACTTCCTCGACGGCTCCGGCACCGAGCGGGTGCTGCCCGTCCCGCTGGTGCGCGACCACCCGGCGACCAAGGACAAGCTGGACGGCGAGCACCTGCAGAAGTTCCTGGAGGGCGCCAAGAAACGCTTTGACAAAGGCGAGCTGAAGATCGGGGGCACGGTGGACATGAAGTGGACCGGTACGGCCAACGCTTTCACGGGCAGTCTCGACGACGACCTTGGCCTGGCCCTCGGCGGGTACACGCTGTGCTCCAAGGTGACCGCCAAGGCGGAGAACCCGAAAGACGTCGGAGGGAACCCGGATTTCCTATGGGTGCACCTGGAACCCTGGACGGTGCAGGCGTTCGATTGCTACAACTGGGACCCCGGCAAGGGCATCAACTTGCCGGGCGCCACGGACAACGACCTGTGCTGCCTGCAGAATGCAGGGAAAGGCAAGCACTTCCGGGTCCACACCGATGCCTGGTCGCGCCCGTCTCAGCTCGAGGCCATCCGCATCGTCCCCGAGAAGCCTGCCGCCCCACCGCCGCCCAAGAAGGAGAAGAAGGAGGAGTCCAGCCGGTAGACCGGGTGCCCCCGCCGATTTAGAGCGGATGGACTGGAGCGCCTCCGTCTACCGCACAGGAATAGAGGCTCCCCGTCCACTATGAGGCCTTCATAGACAACAGACACAGCCGGGAATAGCCCGGCCTCGGTCTACCTTTCGGGCAGCCTGCCCTAGAGCACCTCGACGCCCGGCACCGGCCCGTCCGATGTGGAGGCCGTTGGGGTGGCCGTAAAATAACTTGCTGACGGCGGGGATTACTCGCAGGTGTGGGCAAAATGTGGGCACGGATGAGAAAAGCGGCCTCGGTAGCTAGTACCGAAACCGCTTCTGAACTGCTGTTTTGACTTGTGGAGCCTAGGAGATTCGAACTCCTGACATCTGCCTTGCAAAGGCGAATCACTGTGCTGTTCAAGGGGTTACAGTCTCCCCAACCTGCGTAAACACATGACAGCGGTTCACGGTAGTTATCTGTAACTGTGTCCATTATGTGTCCACGATGCGCCCAGAACCGGTCAGATCAGCGGAACGCCTTGTTGAACTCGCGGAAGTTGCCTGCAGGTAAGTAGACCCCGAATCACGGGCGTTTATACGGGGAAAATACGGAGTAGCCGCAACTACTGCGGACGGCGGCAGCCACAGAATCGAACTTAGTCGTCGCCACCCTGCCAGTTGCCACCCTGCGAGTCGCCGTCACCACCGTGCCAACCTGGGCGCCATCCGTCCCAGTGCGGCCCCCACCATCCGGGCCCGTTCACGCATGCGGATGCATACCCGAAAGGGCCGGTGACGCAGGCACCTGGACCATGATCTGCTGACGCTTGACCCGCGCCGGCGACCGTGAACGCCGCCGGCACTGCCAGCGCGCCGAGTCCCACCGCGGCCTTTCGGAGAATTTCTGACCAGCTCATGCTGCCTCCAATCTCGCCGACCCGCGTATTGGTGAATGTCCCTGGGCGAGCCCGTTGAAACGCGCAGGCCTGACCAAACCTGACCCAGCCCACGGGAGCAACTGCAACCATCGACGGTCAGTGACGACTCGCCCGCTACCGGTCCGGCCTACCACCGGGTGCCGTCCATCCCCGGAATCACGCACCGGCCGTCAGCGGCCACCCGCCCAATCAGCATGCCGTCATACCCCGTGCACGATGAGTTGAGCGCCTCACAGGTGTTGATGGACGTGATCACCTTGTCGGGGCCGCAGGCGGAGCCGGGTCCTGGCGGGTCGGCATTGGCGACGGGGGTGCTGAAGCCCAACGTCAGTATTGCTGCGGCAGCAACGACGAGTGAGCGAGTCGCGTCGAACATGATCGGTACCTCCGGCCAATGGCCCCCGACAAGCAGTAATGCTACCCGTGTGGTCCTAAGCCGTTTCCGATGATCGCGCGCCAGATTTGCTAGGTGAGCTGGAAATGCACACCGACGCAGTGCCTGCCGGCACGTTCGCCTGCGCGGCCGTTTTCCTGTGGACAATCCACCAGTCCCGTTCTGGACGCCCAGCCTCTAAGCCCTAATCGCTCCCGGCGGCAGCCACAGTGTCGCGGTCAACGAGGACTGTTGGTTGCCGCTGCGGACGCTCAGTTCGACAACCGCGATCCACGAACCATCCGCTCGCCTGACCCAAGCCAATTGGCGGGCTGGCATCTCGTAATCGATCTGTAGGCCGCCGGCCTTGACCCAGAGGGGTAGTTCGTCGCGGCGAGTCCCGGAGGTTGGCAGGCAACTCGTGTTGACCATGGCTGTGCGATCGCAGGGGATCAGGGTTCGATAGCCGGCGATGTTCTCCCACGACTCGAACATGCATTCGATTATCGCATTGAGTGGGTGCCACCGGGACGTCGACCGTGATGGACCGGCCAACGGACCGACTACTCGACTGGCGGCTCACGACCACGCAGACTCATTCGCGTGAATTGTGAACTGTGCCACGAACCCATCGACCCCCCGGCCCTGTATGTCCCCGTACGGCGACACATCCCCAATGCGGTGATCTTCAGACCCGAGTCAGACCGCGGCGTCCACATCACCTGTCTCGCACTGAGCGATAACGGATAGGCGACTCTGGCACTGGCCAATCGGTCTACGCGAATTCATCCTCGAACAGAACTGAGCCCTCAAGTCGGCAGCTGGCGTTTGGCCATGATCAGAATCAAGGCCTGCACAGCGTCCATTGCGACCTATCTAGATATCGACAGACGCAGCTCCACAGGGGCACACTGCTTGACATGATCGCAATGACCGAAAAGCAGATCATCGACGAACTCTACGGCCGACTCGTCGCGTCCTACCAGCAGGTCGAACCGGACCAAGTCCACCGCATCATCGAAGAGGAGTACGCCCGGTTCGAGGGCAAACCAGTGCGCGACTACGTCCCGCTGTTCGTGGAACGTCACGCCAAGCAAGTGCTCTCTAGCCTCGGCGCCGCAGATCTTCCTCGTCAGGAAACCGTCGCCCCAGCGCTCTGAGCATTCGATCAATCACACCCAAGTCACGCTCAGTTCTGCAGATCGCGCGACGTTCATCGCTGGCCGCGGCCACGGCGTCCACCGCCATGCACCTTGTCAACTGACGTGTCTGTACAGCAAGAAGCGCCTGCAGCTCGGATTTCTCCTGCTCGAGGACGCCGCGATAATACTCGGCTTGAGCCATGTCAGCCACGCCCGCCAAGTGATGCCGCCCCAACATTCGAGTCAACATAGCCCTGGCGGTCAGCGAGTGGGGAGGATTTCTCACACTCGGCTTTTGGGGCAGTCATTCCAATATGGACACAACAACATCTCAACCAAATGCCTCGCAACACGAAGGCTGCGATGATGCGAGTCGTGGACGATGCAAACACCGCGCAGGCCCGCGTTCTGCTGGCCGCGCTGTGGGAGCAGGTGAACGAAACGTCATCGAAGCTCGAAGCAGCCGAACACCGGCTGGCGCATAAACACTCGCAGCACTGCCGACGGGCCGCAGCCGACCTGCGACATGAGCTCTACCACACACATCGATTGATCGACGGGCTGCATCGTCGCTTTCCCGCGACGCGCCCGGAACGCACCGCCACGCCATAGCGGCCACGCAGACAAGGCGACTGGCGTCATGACTGGTCTTTCGGATTCAAAGACTGGCACCAGCGCAACACGGAGTGGTCCGTCACTGCCCGACACTTCCCCAAGACGCGGTTGAATTAGCAGCATGAGCGGGCCACTGGCATGGACCGAGGCCGACGACGAGGGCGTGATGAAAGCGAGCCGGTTTGGCCGGCTCTACCGCATCTACGCCATGAGCGGTGACCAGTGGATGGCGACCCTCTACAACGCCGAGAACCCACAGTGGACGATCACTCGGGGTTGGGCGCCGAACACAGAACGAAGCCATGGAGATAGCCGAAGAGTGGGACGAGTGCTTAGCAAACACCAGGACCATATCCCGCGCGCCACTTACTTAGCGGAAAGCAGCATTGCGCAAAGGAATCGGGTTCTAGGTCCAGCGTTTGTCCATGATCTCCATCAACGCCAGCCGCGGCAAAGACCAACGGTTAGGGCCGCCGGCGCATCGACGGGATCGCGAGTGCCAGCAGTCCGCGGATTGTTCCTTATTACCGATGGGATTACTCGAAAGTGTGTCCATGGCGTGTCCACGGACAAGAACAGCGGCCCTGGCGAGTAGTGCCAGAACCACTGTGACCTGCTGTTTTACTTGTGGAGCCTAGGAGATTCGAACTCCTGACATCTGCCTTGCAAAGGCAGCGCTCTACCAACTGAGCTAAGGCCCCTCGATGGTGTCCGATTGAGCTGTGTGCCAGACCTCGGCGCCGTGGTGGCTTCGCCACACGAGCACCGCCGCGATGGCGGCCGCGGCGCTGATGAACAGCACGACCAGCCTCAAGGTGCACCCTTCCGGTGAGGGAGTCGGTTGTACCGACTTCCGTGGGCCTAGGAGGACTCGAACCTCCGACCTCTTCGTTATCAGCGAAGCGCTCTAACCGCCTGAGCTATAGGCCCGGAACTGGCCTTGCGGCCGAGCGATGAGATTACCGTATGGGGTCCTCTCCGCCCAAAACGCGATGCCAGTCGCGCTGACGAGGCAGCAATCAATCCCGGTCTGCGAGCGTTACTTCGATGCCGCCGACCAGGTCTGTCGTCAGGTTGTAGACGAATGCTGCGGTGGTCGCCATCGCCGTCATCAGCACGATGTTGACCAGTCCGATGAGAGTCGCGCCGCCAAAGATGGTGCCGGCCGAAACCAGCTCCCCGCCGCTGCCGCCGCCGCTGGTGAGCAGATCACCGACGTTGCTGTTGAGTTTGCTCCACACACCCATACCGCCGAGCACGAGGTAGAGGAACGCCACCGCGATCATCCAGACGAAGAACAGCGCTACCGACAACACCAGCGACACCTTCAGCACACTCCATGGATCGAAGCGGCGGACTTGCATGTTTGCCCGCAACGGGGCCTGCTGCCGACTGGACGATTCTCCCCGGGTGACGGAAACTGGTTGGCGTGCAGGAGGATTCGCTGCACGCTCAGCTGCGCGTCGCTGTGCCACCTTCGGGCCGGACAGGTCCGGCAACTCGCTGGCGTACGTGTCCGCCGAACGGGTCTCGGTCCGGACGGTCTCGACCACCCGGGGCGCGGCCGGGGGAGCCGCCTTGAGAGGGACATTGCCCAGCGCAGTGACCGCCGTAGTAGTTACTGCAGACGCCGGCGGATTTGCCGAGGCCGCTGGGGTCTTGGTCGTTTCCGCATCATGCGTGGCAGCGGGTCCACCACTGACGAACCGGTTCAGCCGATCATCCAGACTCTGGCCGGTCCCGGCCGGAGGGGCCACCCGCGGTCCGTCGGCGGCGGGCCTGGCCCGGCCACGCTGCCAAGGCGGTGCATCGGTGGCCTGCGTCGCGTCAACGGCTGCGGCCTCGTGCGCCCCGGCACCCGCACCGGTCAGGGCCCCGTTGCTGCCTGTGGGTCCAGCATCGGTACGGGCGTGTCCCGGCTCGTTCGGGGAACTCACCTGACGGCTCCTTCAATCAGGCCGACTGCGGTCAGGCAGCCGGCGGTCGTACTATGCCCCGTCGGTCTCGGGGCCGTCGTCGCTGGCATCAGTCTCTTCCGCGTTGCGCGCGACGGCAATCAGTGTGTCGCCCTCACCCAGGTTCATCAACCTCACACCCTTGGTCTGCCGTCCGGCCTTGCGCACCTGACGTGCCGCGGTCCGGATGACACCACCGCCCGAAGTAATGGCGTACAGCTCGGTCTCGTCATCGACGATCAACGCTCCAACCAGACTGCCACGCTTCGGGTCGTACTGGATCGTCAGGATGCCCTTTCCGCCGCGGCCCTGCGCCGTGTACTCGTCGATTGCCGTCCGCTTGGCGTAACCACCCGCCGTCGCGACCAACAGGTAGGTGTCCGCTTCCACGACGTTGAGCGAGAGCAGCCTGTCGTCCTCGTTGAACCGCATGCCCTGCACACCGGAGGTCGCGCGGCCCATCGGCCTCAGCGCCTCATCGGTGGCCGAGAACCTGATCGACTGGCCGTTGGCGGACACCAGCAGCAGGTCGTCCTCGGCCGAGCAGAGCACCGCGCCGACCAGTTCGTCACCGTCACGCAGGTTGATCGCGACGATGCCGCCGGACCGGTTGGAGTCGAAGTCGACCAGCTTGGACTTCTTCACCAGGCCGTTGCGGGTAGCCAGCACCAGGTATGGCGCGTCCTCGTAACTCTTGATCTGGATGACCTGGGCAATGCGTTCCTCCGGCTGGAAAGCCAGCAGATTCGCCACGTGCTGGCCGCGCGCCGTACGCGAAGCCTCGGGCAAGTCGTAGGCCTTGGCCCGGTATACCCGGCCCTGCGTGGTGAAGAACAGGATCCAGTCGTGCGTCGAGCACACGAAGAAGTGGTTGACGATGTCGTCCTGCTTGAGGCCGGCTCCCTGCACACCCTTGCCACCGCGCTTCTGACTGCGGTACAGGTCGGTCTTGGTCCGCTTGGCATACCCGGTCTCGGTGATGGTCACCACGACGTCCTCGCGCTGGATAAGGTCTTCGTCGGTGACGTCGCCGTCGGCGGCGATGATCCGGGTGCGACGGTCGTCGCCGTACTTGTCGGCGATCTCCTTGAGCTCATCGCGCACGATGGCGCGCTGGCGCTCGGGTTTGGCCAGGATGTCCTCGAGGTCGGCGATCTCGGCTTCGATCTTGGCCAGATCGTCGATGATGCGCTGGCGTTCCAGAGCGGCCAGACGGCGTAGCTGCATGTCCAGGATGGCCTGCGCCTGGATTTCGTCGACGTCGAGCAACTCCATCAAGCCGCTGCGCGCGACGTCGGCGTTGGCCGAGGCCCGGATCAACGCGATGACTTCATCAAGGGCGTCAAGGGCTTTGACCAGGCCGCGCAAGATGTGCGCGCGCTCGTTCGCCTTACGCAGCCGGTAGCGGGTGCGCCGGACGATCACATCGAGTTGATGGGCCACGTACAGCCTGATCATCTGATCGAGGCGCAAGGTGCGTGGCACACCGTCGACGATGGACAGCATGTTGGCGCCAAAGCTGGTCTGCAGCTGGGTGTGCTTGTAGAGGTTGTTGACCACAACCTTGGCGACGGCGTCGCGCTTGAGGTCGACGACGATGCGCAGACCCACGCGGTCGCTGGACTGGTCCTCGATGTTCGAGATGCCGGCGATCTTGCCGTCGCGTACCTGCTCAGCGATCGAGGTGATGAAGTTGTCGTGGTTGACCTGGTATGGCAACTCCGTAATCACAAGGGAGGTACGGCCTTTGGTGTCTTCCTCGATCTCCACGACACCGCGCATGCGGATCGAGCCGCGGCCGGTCTTGTAGGCATCCGAGATACCCTGGGTCCCGACGATCAGACCGTGGGTGGGGAAGTCGGGTCCCTTCACCCGTTCCATCACGGCCTCGAGGGTGCTCTCTTCGTCAGCCTCGTGATTTTCCAGGCACCAGTACACAGCCTCAGCCAACTCGCGGAGGTTGTGTGGCGGGATGTTGGTGGCCATACCGACGGCGATACCGCCCGAGCCATTGGCCAGCAGGTTGGGGAACCGGCTGGGCAGAACCGTGGGTTCCTGCACGCGGCCGTCGTAGTTCGGGATGAAATCGACTGTCTCTTCGTCGATTTCGCGGAGCATCTCCATGGCCAGGGGAGTGAGCCGAGCCTCGGTGTTGTGACTGACGAAGCCATTCGTAACGAATGAGTGGTCATCGGTATCGACGCGAAGGCTGTAGACCGGTTGGACACCGGCGTCGGTGACGGATTCAACCTCTGCGTAGTAGAAGCGGCCGTCGGTCAGATCAGAAGCAATCGCCCGCACATCCGGGTCGGCGATACGACCCAGAATTTCGGCACGGTCCCGCTGCCAGCGCGACAGACGATCGACGTTGTGCCGCTCCAACCATGCGCGATCAGCACCCTCGCTGCCACTGTGTTCTCGGATCAATCGGGCCAGCCCTGGCACGTGATCCTTGTCCAGACCTGCTGGACGAGCGGGCAACTCGGCAAGGAGATCCTGCAGTTTCCGCTGTTTCACCCCGCCAAAACCGATCTGAGACGCAAAGAGCTCAGCATGTGTGCGGTTGGTGACGACGACCTTGTGTTCGCCGGTGGCGTGCAGGTAGCGGCGTGACACCACACCGAATTCCAGCAACATCTGCTGGACGTCGTGGGCCAATTGGGAGCTGCGGGTCGAGTACGAAAGCTGAACGGTGTTGCGCAGCAATGCCGAGCATGATCCGTCCCCTTCGAACAATGCCTGCAGGAACGCGCGCTTGACCATGATCGGCGATTGCCAGAGCCACTGCGGCACCGATTTGTCCGCCGACCGCTGACCAACAAGGCAGCCGAGGCGGCTGTTGCGCAACGCTTCCAGGTTCTGCACATCGAGTTCGAGAAGAGTTGAGCCCGAACGAATCACGCGCTCACTCAGATATCTCTGACCACCGACGACCGCGTCGTAAGCAGCCACCACCGTTTCGAAGAAGTCGCGGTCCAGGTTGTTGAAACCCGCCCTGGACTCGGACACGAACCCTTCGCTGATCAAAGCACCCAGCAGCAGCGCCTCAAGCGTCTCGAACCAGTCAGCGGGACCGAACTCGGTTGCGGGAGTGCGCTGCATCGCTACCCGATCACCCGGGCGGATTTCCTCGATCAGCTTCCACAACAGCGTCGGGACGCCGGCCACATCGACCAAGCAGAGCAGCGGATGATTCGCTGTTCCGGTGACCGTGTAGCCCTCTGAAGTTCGAACGGTGAACGTCTCGTGGTCGCCGGAGTGGAACAGGCGATTGGCTGCAACAAGATCGCCGTGCCGTCCAACGACTTTCAAGTCGATGACGGTGTCCGTATTAGGACGAGCGCCCGGTACGACGTCGGCGATGCGGACCGAATATCCCATCGGCAGTCGAACCAGCGCGTCACCGGTAACGCAATAACGCATGGCCGCGGCGGGGTCATTACCTGGGGAGCCGAAGTTGCCCTGACCGTCGACCAACGGGTAGCGCAGCGACCACGGCTGGGCCATGCGCACCAGGGTGTCGTAGATCGAGGCGTCACCGTGCGGGTGGTAGTTACCCATCGTTTCGGCAACGGAGCGAGCCGATTTCGCGTGAGAACGGTCCGGTCGGAAGCCCGAGTCGTACATCGCGTACAGCACCCGCCGGTGCACCGGCTTGAGGCCGTCACGGACCTCCGGCAGGGCGCGACCGACGATGACGCTCATGGCGTAGTCGATGTAGCTGCGCTGCATCTCCTGCTGGATGTCGACCGGTTCGATGCGGTCGCCTTCTGGGGGCAGGGTGTCGGTCATCGAATTCCTTCTGCGGATTGTTTCACGTTAAACATCGTCTTTTGGTGGTCGGTGCTCTCGCCCGGAATCACAGTGCCGCGGTGTGGTTGTATTCCCACTTCTCGATCAGCGGGCCCATCTCGGAGAGGAACGTGGCCACGTGCGCGGTCGTGCCATGCAGATCCATCGCCTCTCGGGAGTCCCAGTGCTCGAAACAGTGGAACAACGCCGGGTCATCGTAGGTGATGCAGCCCGGTTCAGCCAATGTCGGCTGGACCAGCTTGCGCATGGCCGCGGCCGCCTGATCAGCCGTCTCCGGTGCCACCTTGACCCGGATGAACGCCGTGTGCACTCAGCCCTCCCGGCTAAACATCAAGGAACCGAACGTCTTTGGCGTTCCGTGTGATGAAGCTGCGGCGTGCCTCGACGTCCTCGCCCATCAGGATGGAGAACAACTCGTCCGCCGCGGCGGCGTCGTCGAGAGTGACCTGCCGCAGCACGCGAACCGTCGGATCCATGGTGGTCTCCCACAGTTCCTTGGCGTCCATCTCACCCAGACCCTTGTAGCGCTGGATGCCGTCGTCGGTGTTGATTCGCTTGCCGGCCTTCTTGCCGGCTTCCAGAAGACCGTCACGTTCCCGGTCGGAGTAGGCGAATTCTGGTTCGCTGCGTTGCCATTTCAGCTTGTACAGCGGCGGTTGGGCCAGGAAGATGTGGCCGTTTTCCACCAGTGGCTTCATGAAGCGGAACAACAGCGTGAGCAGCAGCGTGGAGATGTGCTGGCCGTCGACGTCGGCGTCGGCCATCAACACGATCTTGTGGTACCGCAGCTTGGAGATGTCGAACTCGTCGTGGATACCGGTGCCCAGCGCGGTGATGATGGCCTGGACTTCGGTGTTCTTTAGCACTCGGTCGATCCGGGCCTTCTCGACGTTGATGATCTTGCCGCGCAACGGCAGGATCGCCTGGAACATCGAGTCGCGGCCACTCTTGGCCGAGCCGCCGGCCGAATCACCCTCCACCACATACAGTTCCGACTTGGTCGGGTCGGTGGACCGGCAGTCGGCCAGCTTGCCAGGCAGGCCGCCGATGTCGGTTGCGCTCTTGCGCCGCACCAACTCTCGTGCCTTACGTGCCGCCACCCGGGCCTGCGCCGAGGAAACGGCTTTGTTCACCACCGTTTTGGCTTCGGCCGGGTTGGCCTCGAACCAGTGGGTCAGCTGCTCGTTGCAGATTTTCTGCACAAACGACTTGACCTCGGTGTTACCCAATTTGGTCTTGGTCTGCCCCTCAAACTGGGGCTGGCCCACCTTCACCGAGACGACGGCGGCCAGACCCTCCCGGATGTCATCACCGGTGAGATTCGCTTCTTTTTCCTTGAGCAGCTTCTTGTCTCGCGCGTACTTGTTGACCACAGAGGTCAGCGCCGCCCGGAAACCTTCTTCGTGCGTACCGCCCTCATGGGTGTTGATGGTGTTGGCGAACGTGTGCACCGACTCGGAGTATCCGGCGTTCCACTGCATCGCGATCTCGACCTCGTGGCCGACGCCCTTGCCGCCAAAATCGATGATGCTCTGCTGAATAGGGTTTTTGGTGCGGTTGATGTGTTTGACGAAATCGACCAGACCGTCGGGGTAGTGGAAGGTGCGGTGCTTGACCTTGTGCGGAGCCGACGCTTCGGCCGCCTTTTCGTCTGCGGTCTTAGGGGCTTCGGCGGTATCGCCAACCACCTCGTCGACCACCGCGTTGTCCGCCACCCGTTCATCGGTGAGTTCGATGGTCAGGCCTTTGTTCAGGAAGGCCATCTCCTGCAAGCGCCGGGCGATGGTCTCGAAGTCGTAGACCGTGGTCTCGAAGATGTTCGGGTCGGCCCAGAACCGGATGGTCGAACCGGTCTTCTTCGTTTTGTCACCCTGACGGAGCGTTCCCGGCACCGACTTGTCGTACGTCTGGAACCACTCATAGCCGTCGCGGCAGATGTCCGCCTCCAGCCGGCTAGACAGCGCGTTAACCACCGACACACCCACGCCGTGCAGACCTCCGGACACCTGGTAGGCGCCCTCTTCGAACTTCCCGCCGGCGTGCAGCACTGTCATGACGACGTCGACGGTCGGTACCCCTGTGGCATGCATTGCGACCGGGATACCGCGGCCGTCGTCGGTGACTTGAACGCCGCCGTCCTCCAGAATCCGCACATCCACCTTGGTCGCGAAGCCGGCCATGGCCTCATCGACCGCGTTGTCGACGACTTCCCAGATCAGGTGGTGCAAACCTCGTTCGCCAGTGGAACCGATATACATGCCCGGACGTTTGCGAACCGCTTCCAGACCTTCGAGGACCTTGATCGCATCGGCGCCGTACTCGCTGGGAGCGTTCTTTTTTTGGGCAGCCACGTCGGACGCGTCTCCTTGGGTTCGCGGGGGCGGTGAGAACACCGCGCTTAGATCCGTGACGAGTCTACCGGTAGAGACGGGCCGGACCGTCGCTCTGACGTAGTTTTGACCTACCTGTCCGCGCCGTGCGCGCAATTTTTCGGGTCAGCTCGCGTCCGGACGCTCCGGAGCCATCAAGTTGGACGTGTCGGCGCGCTCAGCCGTAGGTGTCGCGGGGCCCGCGCCCGGCGACATGCCGGGGTCCCTTGCGCCACGACGGTCCGGCGGGGCCCTGAATTCTGAGCGATGTGACGACACCGTCCCCCACTGCGGCGGCGATTTTGGCCAACACCTGCGCCTGCACCATCCGCAACTGGGTAGCCCAGGCGGTCGACTCGGCGGTGATGGTCAGGATGCCGTCGCGCAGCGATACCGGCGCCGCGTGATCGGCGATCTGGTCACCGACCACTACAGGCCACTGCCCAAACACGGACCCCTTGGCCATGCGGCCGGACCATCCCCGGGTGCGGGCCAGATCCATGGTGGCCGAGCCCAGCAGTTGCGGATCACGGCGATCCGGCCCCGGGCCAGACCACGTTCTGCGGCCACCGCGACCCCGGCCGCGGGGGACCGGCGTATTGCGGCCCCGGCCGACGTCCTTACCCTGGCTGCGCGCTGCGCCGCGCGCTTCCTCGAGCGTCCGGCGAACCAGATCCATACCCTTCAGATGCGCCAGATGTGGTGGCGGAAAGGCTTTTTGGTTTTCGTCCGCGTCCTCGGTCAACTGTCCACCACCGAAATCCGTCCGCCGTCGTAATCCTGCATCGTGACATTGATCCGGGTGCCGTCCCAGCCCGACGGAACATCGTCCGGCACCGCCGCGGTGACGAGCACTTGCTCCGCTGATTGTGCCACGTCGGCCAGCGCGCGGCGACGCGCCGAATCAAGTTCTGCAAACACGTCATCAAGTAGTAACACCGGATCGGTGCCGTCGGCCTTCAACAGTTCGTACGAGCCCAGCCGCAACGCCAAAGCCGTCGACCACGATTCCCCGTGGCTGGCGAAGCCTTTGGTGGGTTGGTCACCAAGGCGCAGTTCCAGGTCGTCCCGGTGCGGCCCCACCAGGCAAACCCCGCGTTCCAATTCTGCAGACCGACGGCGGGTCAATTCCGCCAACAACATCTCCTCATACACCGCCGCGTCCGTCGAGCCGGCTGCAGCCTGCTCTTCCACCTCCGACACCGAACTGCGGTAGCGGGCCGAAGCTGGCCGCGATGCCGGTGCCAAGAGCTGGTAGGCGCCCACAAACTCAGACTGCAGATCATTCATCAACGCGACCCGCGCCGCGATCAGCTGCGCACCGTGGCCGGCCAGGTGACCATCCCAGACGTCGAGGGTTTCCAGTGTGCTGGCGTCACCGCGAAAACGGTTGCCCGCAGCCGATTTCAACAGTGCTGTCCGTTGCCGGACCACTTTTTCGTAGTCCGCACGCACCCCCGCCAACCTCGGTCGACGGATACTGGCCAGCTCATCGAGGTAGCGGCGGCGCTCGCTGGGGTCGCCGCGGACCAACGACAAGTCCTCGGGCGCGAAGAGCACCGCCCGTAAGGCACCGAGGATCTCCCTAGCCGAGCGGACGGGGGAGCGGTTCAACCGCGCCTTGTTGGCCCGACCTGCAGTGATGTCCAGATCGACCGCAAGTTCACGACCATCATTGACCACAATGGTCGAGATGACTGCGCGGTCTTGTCCGGTCCGGATCAGCGGTGCATCCGAGGCTACGCGGTGTGAGCCTAAGGTGGCCGTATACCACAGGGCCTCAATGACATTGGTCTTGCCGAACCCGTTCTGACCGATCAGCACGGTACGGCCCGGCTGTAATTCCAGCTCCAGGCGCTGCCAGGACCGGAAGTCGGTCAGCCCGATACGTCGGATGTACACCTAGCCTGACTTACTGACCCTCTGCACGGCGTGGCCACCGAACTGATTCCGCAGTGCGGCAACAGCTTTCATAGTCGGAGAATCCTCCTGCCGGGACAAGAACCGGGCGAACAACGACGCCGCGATGCTCGGTACCGGAACCCGAAGCCGAATTGCCTCCTCGACCGTCCAACGGCCTTCACCGGAATCCTCGGTGTAGCCGCTGATCTGGGCAAGCTTGGGATCTTCCTTCAGCGCTTTGGCCAGCAGTTGCTGCAGCCACGAGCGCACTACCGTGCCATTGGTCCAGGCCTGGTACACCGCTTGAGGATTGGTGATCAGGTCTTCGGCGGCGAGCATTTCGTAGCCCTCGCCGTAGGCGGTCATCAGCGCATATTCGACGCCATTGTGCACCATCTTGGCGAAATGTCCGGCTCCGACCGGTCCGGCATGAACGTAGCCGTCAGCGAGTTCACCTTCGGGTCGCAACGTGTCGAAAATCGGCATCGCCCGCGCAACGTCCTCGTCGGAACCGCCGACCATCAGCCCATAGCCCTCAGTCAGACCCCAGACACCACCCGAAACCCCAGCGTCGATAAAGCCAATTCCCTTATCTCCCAACAACTTTGCGTGCGGACCGTCTTCCGTGTAGCGCGAATTTCCACCGTCGATCACCAGATCGCCTGACGACAGCACTTTGGCCAGATCGACGATGGTGTCATGAGTGATCTCACCCGAAGGCACCATGACCCACACCACGCGCGGCGCGGCGAGACTGTCAGCCAAAGCCTGCAACGACGGTACGTCGGTGACTTCCGGCCGCGGGTCGTACCCGATGACCTTATGGCCACCGGCGCGCAGCCGTTCGCGCATGTTGAAGCCCATCTTGCCCAAGCCGATCAACCCCAACTGCATGAGCGCCCCTCTCCCGGTTCTGATCTGAGTCAGCCGGGCAATCGCACCGGCATCAGCAAGTACACGTAGTCGGTGGCCCCGGCCGGGAATGGCCCGGAACCGGCGTACTGGCCGTCGACTGCCGGCCGCAGCACTGCGGGTCGGCTCGGGGTGGTGAATCCGAAGGTGACCCGGTCGGCGTGCAATGAACCGAGTCCGTCGGTCAGGTAGGTCGGGTTGAATGCGATGGTCAGCGGTTCACCGTAGAACTCGACCTGCAGGTCTTCTTCGGCTCGACCGACATCGTCGGCACCGGCGGCCAGTCGCAGCACATCGTCGGCGAATTCCATGCGCACCTGGGCTCCGCGATCGGCAACCAGGGCCACACGTTTGATGGCCTCGGTCAGCTCGGCCACCCCGATGGTGGCCGCCGCGGTGTGCTCGGCGGGCAGCAGCTGGCGGAACTTAGGGAATTCGGCATCCAGCAGGCGCGTCGTGGTGCGCTTGCCGTTGCTTCGAATGCCCAGCATGCCGTCCTTACCCACGGCCTGGCCTGCGCCCAGGGACAGGTGCACCTCGGTGCCGTCGGAACCGGATTTCGCTGATTCGGCCAGGGTTTTGGCGGGTACCAGCACGGCAGCCTCGAGATCCGGAACCGCGGAATTCCACGTGAGCTCGCGCACAGCCAACCGGAACCGGTCGGTGGCGGCCAAAACGACCTTCTCGCCGGAGATCTCGACCCGCACGCCGGTCAGCATCGGGAGCGTGTCGTCACGCCCGGCTGCCACTGCCACCTGGCCGATGGCCTCGGAGAACACATCAGCCGGAACAACACCGGTCTCGTCGGGCAACGCGGGCAACGCCGGGTAATCCTCGACCGCCATGGTCGGCAATGAGAACTTGGCACTGCCGCAGCTGAGCAGCACCCGAGTGCCTTCGACGCTGAGCTCGACGGGCTTGGCCGGCAACGCCCTGGTGATGTCCGAAAGCAGTTTTCCGGATACCAAAACACTTCCGGGAGAAGAGATTTCAGCTGCAACCCGGACTTCGGCGGACACTTCGTAGTCGTATCCCGAGATGGTCAGACCGTCATCGGAGCCGGTCAGCAGCACACCGGCCAGCACTGGGTTCAACGGCCGGGACGGCAGGATGCGAGCCACCCACGCCACGGCGTCTGCGAAGTCTTCCCGAACCAGACGGAACTTCAAATCGGTTAGACCCGCTGTCGTCGCCACGTCCATAGCGTCCCTTCGCTGTTACCCCACCACGCATGTCTGCGGAATCCGACACTCAGGCGCTGTGTGCTTTCGCGGCACCGAGTTGGAGTCCGGCTTTCGAACAACACCGTAGAGCGTCCGGACAGAAGTTGAAAGCTAAACGACAGCAGTGCACGTTCAGCACGGATTGCCGTGGATCCGGCCGGGAGTTGTGCTTTCCCCAAGACCCTGCTTTTAGAAGGAGATCTAGAGAGATCTATAGGTATCAGTATTAGGTCCTGTGCAGGTTGTGGATGGAGGCCTGCTCTCGCTGGTAGAGCGCGTCCCATGGCTGTGAGCAGACTGTGGATTTACAGTGAGCCGGTAACCGCCAATTGTGGAGTAACAGCGGGGTGTGGACGGATCCGCGTGCTGTTCACCGGTTGGTCCCAAGTTGTCCACAGCCCAGTCCACATCCGTTTATGGGGCGAAAGGTGCGGTTGATGCCAAAGTTTTTTCGGTTCGGAACTCGATCCGTGGCCGGATTGTGGCCGCAGATCCGGGTCGTTTGAGATTTTCTGGACGCCGGATCGGACGGGCATCGACCCCATGAGAAAGACCCGGACCCCTGATGGGCCCGGGTCGGTTAGTGGGTGCGTGTTGGTGACAGATCAGCGCTTGGAACGCTGGCGGATACGGGTGGTCAGTTCTTTGACGTTGTCGAAAACCTCACGGCGGGAAGCCATTTCTTTGCGGATCTTTTTCTCTGCGTACATCACCGTGGTGTGATCGCGCTCGAAGGCCTGGCCGATCTTGGGCAGGGACATGTCGGTGAGCTCGCGGCAGAGGTACATCGCGATCTGGCGGGACAGCGCGACGGCGCGGGTCTTGCCCGGGCCGCGTAGCTCCTCGACGGTGGTCTCGAAGTACTCGGCGGTGGCGGCCATGATCGTGGCGATGCTGATCTGTGTGGTGCTGGCGTCGGCGATCAGGTCGCGCAGCACGATTTCGGCCAGCGACTTGTCGATCATGGTCTTGTTGAGCGAGGCAAAAGCCGTGACCCGGATCAAGGCACCTTCGAGCTCGCGGATGTTGCGATCGATTCGGCTGGCGATGAGTTCGAGGACATCGTCGGGAACATCGAGTCGGTCCATCTGCGCCTTCTTGCGCAGAATGGCGATGCGGGTTTCCAGCTCAGGCGGCTGAACGTCAGTGATCAGGCCCCACTCGAACCGGGTTCGAAGCCGATCTTCCAGCGTCGCAAGCTGTTTGGGCGGCCGGTCCGACGAGATGACGATTTGCTTGTTGGCGTTGTGCAGGGTGTTGAAGGTATGGAAGAACTCTTCCTGAATACCTTCCTTGCCCTCGATGAACTGGATGTCGTCCACCAGCAGCACGTCGATGTCACGGTAACTGCGCTTGAACGACGCCTTGCGGTCGTCGCGGAGCGAGTTGATGAAGTCGTTGGTGAATTCCTCGGTTGAGACATACTTCACTCGCATGCCAGGAAACAGCTTCTGTGCGTAGTTGCCGGCGGCATGCAGCAGATGTGTCTTGCCCAAGCCCGATTCACCCCAGATGAACAGGGGGTTGTACGCGCGGGCCGGAGCTTCGGCGATGGCCAGGGTGGCTGCGTGGGCGAACCGGTTGGAAGCTCCGATGACGAATGACTCGAACGTGTAGCGCCGGTTGAGGCTGACGTCGGTCGATTCTTGATTGCTCGGCCGGTTGAAGTACCGGGGCCAGGACTCTTCTGCGCTGGCCATCGCTTCGGATTCTTCGTCGAAGTCGTCCGGCTCGGCGGCGGGCATCGGGGTGCCGACCGGCTCGGGGGCTTCGGTCGGCTCAGACTCGGGTGCGGCGATGCGGACCCCGAGATCGACGCGCTGGCCGAGGTGGTGGCTCAGAGCGGTGATGATCGGCTCCCGCAGGTGCCGTTCGATCTCGTTCTGGACGAACTGCGTGGGCACCGAGAGCAACGCGAAACCTTCGGTGAGGACGAGCGGCTGGACCATTCGCAACCAGGCGCGTTGTTGGCCGGTCAAGGCGGTGCTGCCGGTGAGATCGCCGTTGAGTTCGGCGACGACGCTGTTCCAGATCTCGGTGAAGGTGGGGGTGGGGTCTGCAGTCACTGCGGCGTACCCCCTCGATACCGCCTGAATGACGGTTCAATAAAACGACGACAATCTGTCCACATAGTTATCCACAGACTGTGGACAAAGCAGGAGAATGTCGTCGTGTTGTCGCTTGCATGCAGATGGCCCGCGCGCTGTTGGCTGATCACAGGTAGTTCTGTGAGCTGTGGCGTCGGGACCTCTCTGGTTGGGTTGTCAGGTGGTGCTTGATGAACGGCCTTGGCAGAAGCTAACAAGTTTTTTGAAGCCGTGCCAACCGTTCGGTCACATTCGTTCGAGGTTTTTGGGCGTGTCGGCTTGCCACGCAGTGATTAGCGCAACAGTGACGATGGGGTAACGGGCGACGGCGAGGTTTGACCCAGGGAAATCCGCTCAAGTACCCTCGTACAGTCGCCCACACGTGGCGATACGGCTGCGACCGCGGATGTTCTGCCACGAACATCTATCGGTACCGCGCCGGCTAGCAAGCAAGATGCGCGAACTTACCAGCGACGACCGTGCCCACCGGCATGACAGGTTCATGTTGGTGGGAGGTGCGGGCGTCACATAGTTGAGGAGATACAGCCGTGGCCAAGGGCAAGCGGACCTTTCAGCCGAACAACCGCCGTCGTGCCCGTGTTCATGGGTTCCGGCTGCGCATGCGGACCCGCGCGGGTCGTGCCATCGTGTCGGCGCGTCGTGGCAAGGGCCGTCGTTCGCTGACTGCGTGATCCGGCGCAGGATTTAGCACATTGCTTCCGGCTCGAAACCGGATGACGCGCTCGACAGACTTTGGAGTCACAGTCAGCCGGGGTGTGCGTGCGGCTCAACCAGATCTGGTGCTCCATGCATTGGATGCCGGAGTTGCTTCTGACCTCTTGGGGGCAGTGCCCTCCGACAGTCCTGGCGCACCGCGCGTCGGTCTGATCGTGGGTAAGTCTGTAGGTAATGCCGTGGTGCGACACCGGGTGTCGAGGCAGCTGCGTCATGCGTGCCGCGACCTACTGGCGGATCTGCACGACGGAGAGCGAATCGTCATCCGGGCATTGCCGAAAAGCGGTGCTGCACCGACCACCCGGTTACAGGCTGAGCTGCGTGACGCACTCGCCGAGATCCGAATGAAATCCCCGAACACAGGATCCCGCAGATGAGCGGTCCTGTCACACGCGTTCTGATTTTTCTGATCGAGCTTTACCGGCACACCATGTCGCCGCTGCGGCCGCCGACGTGCCGTTTCACCCCGACCTGCAGTCAGTACGCTGTCGAGGCCCTCACCGAACATGGGCTGCTGTACGGCAGCTGGCTGACAGTAGTGCGGCTGGCCAAGTGTGCCCCCTGGCATCGTGGGGGCTGGGATCCCGTCCCCGAACGACGGTCCGCGGACGATACCGCGCAGTCAAGGAGCGATTCGCTTGTCATTTAACTGGTTCAGCCTGGACTACATCTACTACCCGGTCTCAGGCATCATGTGGCTCTGGTACAAGGCATTTGCCTTGCTCTTGGGTGAGACGAACTTCTTCGCCTGGGGACTGTCGGTGATGTTCCTGGTGTTCAGCCTGCGCGCGATTCTGTACCGGCCGTTCGTCCGGCAGATCGAGACCACGCGTCAGATGCAGGAACTACAGCCGCAGATCAAAGAACTTCAGAAGAAGTACGGCAAGGACCGGCAGCGGCTGGCTCTGGAGATGCAGAAGCTGCAGAGCGAGCACGGTTTCAACCCGCTGCTGGGCTGTCTGCCGATGCTGGCGCAAGTTCCGGTGTTCCTGGGCCTGTACCACGTTTTGAGGTCGTTCAACCGCACACAGGGCGGTTTTGGTCAGCCCCAGCTGTCGACGGCGGAGAACCGCGGACTGGGTAACTATTTCTTCAGCGCGACCGACGTGGGCCACTTCCTGGACGCCAACCTGTTCGGGGCTCCGCTGGGTGCCACCATGATTCAGACCAAGGGCCTGGATGCGTTCGCGCATTTCGATCGCTTTGCCGTGGTTGTCGTGGCGATTCCGTTGATGTTGATCGCAGGCTTCGCCACTCATATGAACAGCCGGGCGTCCGTGGCACGGCAGAGCGTCGAGGCGCAGCAGAACCCACAGACCCAGATGATGAACAAGCTGGCGCTGTATGTGTTCCCGCTCGGCGTCGTCCTCGGCGGCCCGTTCCTTCCGATCGCCATCCTGGTGTACTGGGTGTCCAACAACATCTGGACGTACGGCCAGCAGCACGTGGTGTTCGGCCGGATCGAGAAAGAAGAAGAGAAGGCCAAGCAAGAGGCTTTGGAACGTCGAGCGGCGAATGCGCCCGCGCCAGGGGCCAAACCCAACCGGGCCAAGAAGTCTGCATCGGCGGTTGCGGCAGGACCGGACGCGGCAGGCGAGTCGGGCGCCGACAGCGCCGCCGAGCCGAATTCCAACGCGAGTTCCAAGCCGGCACCGGGCGCACGCCCCAAGAAGAAACGTTGACCGGAACCGACTCGGGTAACGATCCGAGCCACGACCGGTGCAAGAGGGAGAAGGCACAGATATGACAGACACGGATACTCGGCCGGACGCCGAGGACCAGACCGCATCGCGTACGGACGATCTGGAGGAACGGTTGGTTGCCGAGGGCGAGATCGCCGGCGACTACCTGGAGGAGCTGCTCGACCTGCTCGACTTTGATGGCGACATCGATCTGGACGTTGAAGGCGACCGCGCAGTCGTAAGCATTGATGGTGGCGCCGACCTGAGCAAGCTGGTTGGCCGCAAGGGCGAGGTGCTTGACGCCCTCCAAGAACTGACCCGTTTGGCAGTGCATCAGAAGACCGGTGAGCGCAGCCGGCTGATGCTTGATATTGCGCGGTGGCGGCGGCAGCGTCGCGATGAGCTCGCGGCGTTGGGCAAGCAGGTGGCCGAGCGCGTGGCGCAGTCCGGACAGCGCGAGGAGCTGTCGCCCATGACTCCGTTCGAGCGCAAGATCGTGCACGACGCGGTGGCAGCGGTAGATGGTGTGCACAGCGAGAGCGAAGGCGTGGAGCCGTCCCGCCGCGTCGTCGTTCTACCCGATTGAGCTCAATAAATTACATCGATGTGGTTCGTCGGCGGTGTGCCGGCGGGGAGTGCGGAGGATGTTTCACGTGAAACATGACAAAGCACCGTCCCCTCCGGACACCGCCGCCGCTGTGTTTGGGGACAGACTGGAGCTGGCTGAGCGATACGCCGAGATGCTCGCCGGCCCGGGGATTGAGCGCGGGTTGATGGGTCCGTCAGAGCTGAGTCGGCTTTGGGAACGCCACATCCTCAACAGTGCCGCCATCGCCGAATTGGTGTCCGACGGCGAGCGGGTAGGTGATGTCGGCAGCGGCGCCGGTCTGCCCGGAATCCCGGTGGCGTTGGCGAGGCCCGAAGTACGGGTGGTGTTGATAGAGCCGTTGCTCCGCCGCGCGGACTTTCTTCGCGAAGTGGTATCCGAGTTGGGTCTCGATGTGACGGTCCTCCGCGGGCGCGCGGAGGACAAACCCGTCAAGGCTGCCGTGGGGGAGCTGGATGTCGTGACGTCCCGGGCGGTCGCTTCTTTGGACAAGCTGACCAAATGGAGCCTGCCTCTGCTTCGCGAAGGCGGACGCATGTTGGCCCTGAAGGGCGAGCGCGCCAGCGATGAAATCGTGGAGCATCGGCGCGTTCTCAACTCACTCGGTGCGGTCGATGTAAGGGTGGTGAAATGTGGCGTGAACTATTTGACTCCGCCCGCAACCGTGGTCGTGGCGACGCGCGGAGCGAAACGCATGGGGACCAATCGACCGGTCAGGAGCAGACGATGAATCAGCCCGATTCAGGGAATGAGATACCAGGTGTGGGTGCTCCGGCCATGCCGACCACACCCGTGAGTCAGAGCAATGTTTCACGTGAAACGTGGCAGACTCCGACAATGGACACTCCGATTGGCGCCGAGGCCGAGCGCGCAGTCCGTCTCCTCCACAACGCCAAGGGTCGGCAGTTGCCGCGGCCAGATCATCAGCGGGTGCTCACCATCGCCAACCAGAAGGGCGGCGTGGGTAAGACTACGACGGCGGTGAATGTGGCCGCGGCTCTGGCGCTACAGGGACTCAATGTTCTGGTCATCGACCTCGATCCGCAGGGCAACGCAAGCACGGCGCTGGGCATCGAACACCGCCCCGGGACGGCGTCCTCGTATGAGGTGTTGATCGGTGAGATCACCTTGGAGTCCGCGGTGCAGCGCAGCCCGCACAACGAGCGGCTGTTCTGTGTGCCGGCCACCATCGACCTCGCCGGTGCGGAGATCGAACTCGTCAGCATGGTGGCACGTGAAACTCGGTTGCGGAATGCGCTCGCAACCCTTCGCGACCACAATTTCGACTACGTCTTCATCGACTGCCCACCGTCGCTGGGGCTGCTGACCATCAACGCGCTTGTCGCCGCTCCAGAGGTCCTTATCCCAATCCAGTGCGAGTACTACGCCCTGGAGGGCGTGGGACAGCTGCTCCGCAACATCGAGATGGTCAAGGCGCACCTCAATCCGCAACTGGACGTCACTACCGTCGTCCTGACCATGTACGACGGCCGAACCAAACTGGCCGACCAGGTGGCAGCTGATGTCCGAGAACACTTCGGCGATAAGGTTCTGCGCACTGTCATCCCGCGAAGCGTCAAGGTTTCCGAGGCTCCGGGATACGGCATGACCATTCTGGATTACGACCCGGGATCACGTGGTGCCATGAGCTACTTGGATGCCAGCAAGGAACTTGCCCATCGGGGCCAGCGGGGAGTGAGGACGTAACGATGACGCAGCCACGCAAGCGCAGTGGACTTGGCCGGGGGCTGGCGGCGCTTATTCCGACCGGTGGTCCGGAGGATGAACAGCAGAACATCTCGCTGCGGATGGGCTCGGCTGCGGCCGACGTCGTCATCGGCGGGGCTCCGATTGCGCCTATCTCTCCCGCACCGATAGCGGCGGTCCCAGACGGGGTGGACGTTGTCGGCGCGGTGTATCGCGAGATCGAGCCGTCGGCTATTGAACCGAACCCACGCCAGCCGCGCCAGGTCTTTGACAACGAAGCGCTTGCCGAGCTGGTGCATTCGATCCGTGAGTTCGGCCTGATGCAGCCGATCGTGGTGCGCGAGATCCCACAGCCGTCGGGACCACATCGCTACCAGCTGATCATGGGGGAGCGGCGGTGGCGTGCTTCGCAAGAAGCCGGCCTGGCCACTATCCCGGCGATTGTCAGAGAGACCGCCGACGACAGCATGCTGCGCGACGCGCTGCTGGAGAACATCCATCGAGTGCAGCTCAACCCGTTGGAAGAGGCGTCGGCGTACCAGCAGCTGCTGGAGGAATTCAACGTCACTCACGATGAACTGGCGACGCGCATCGGTCGGTCGCGGCCGGTGATCACCAACATGATCCGGCTGCTGAAGTTGCCCATCGCGGTCCAGCGCCGAGTCGCTGCGGGCGTGCTGTCTGCGGGCCACGCCCGGGCGCTACTCGCGCTCGAGGGCGGGCCGGAGAAGCAGGAAGAGCTCGCGGCGCGCATCGTCGCGGAGGGCCTGTCGGTCCGCGCCACGGAGGAAGCCGTCACGCTGGCGAACCGGGAAGGCGACAAGCCGGCTCCGGCGCCCAAGCGCAAGCCGATCCAGATGCCTGGATTGCAGGATGTGGCCGAGCAGTTGTCGACCACATTCGACACCAAGGTGACCGTGAGCCTCGGGAAGCGTAAGGGCAAGATCGTGGTGGAGTTCGGTTCGGTCGACGATCTGCAACGAATCGTCGAATTGATGAAGACCTCGGAAAGCTGACCAGAGCGAACCAAACCGGCCGCCAAAATGCGGTGAATTGGTGCTGAAGGAGCTGATCCAAGGACACAGCACCGTTCCGTCACTGTGACGGCAGCCGAATCAATGGTTAACGTTGCCTGTTGAGGAGAAGACCGGTGCGCCAACAGCGGAGCATCAGATGTCGACGGGATCGATCAGCCCACCAGAGCGCCCGTGATTGGCCGAGCGAAAGCGGGCCGACGCCGCAGCATTCTCCTATCCTGGGAGGGCAGCCCATTTCAGAAGGGCAGTCGACGGGAGTCTTGTGACGTCACGAATCACGCCGCTGCGGCTCGAATCGTTCGAGCAGCTCCCCAAGCACGCTCGCCGCTGCGTGTTCTGGGAAGTCGATCCGTCGGTCTTGGGCGGCAACGAACATCTGGCGGATCCCGAATTTGAGAAAGAAGCGTGGCTGTCCATGGTCATGCTGGAGTGGGGATCGTGCGGCCAGATCGCGATGGCCTGCGACCCGGACAGCATCGATCCACCCGTAGGTGCCGAGGACCCGTGCCTGGGCTACGTGTTCTACGCTCCTCCACGAGCCGTTCCTCGTGCACAACGATTTCCCACCGGCCCGGTGAGTCCTGATGCGGTTCTGTTGACGACGATCGGGGTGGAGTCTGCCGAGCATGCCGATACCTTGCCGCGGGGTCTGATCGCTGCAGTAGTAGCGGATCTGGTCCGACGCGGAGTGCGCGCGCTGGAAGCCTTTGGGTGCACGCGTGAGGTAGCGGAGCTGACCGACCTGAGGTCGTTGGATCCTGAGTTGGCCGCCGTGGTGGAAACAGTCGGCGACTGCGCGGCGGAACGGTGTGTGATCGACGCTGACTTCCTGACCGATAATGGATTCAAGGTTGTTGCGTCACACCGTTATTTCCCTCGGCTGCGACTGGAGTTGGAGCAGGGTCTGGGCTGGAAGGCCGGCGTCGAGGCAGCACTGGAGCGGCTGCTGGAGAGCACCCCGCTGAAGCAGGCAGTTGGGGCAGTGGCCAGCCCAACGCTGTGCGCCCCTGAATCCGCTGAGTAGTTCGCGTGGTCTGACGGCGGAGTCGCTGTCGCGCGCGTCGGACTGAGTGCGTTGTTTCACGTGGAACATGGCCGGCGCTTATCAGTGTGACGGGGGAGCGGGGCTGCGGTAAGGCGCGTGGATCAAGGGTCTGCTAGTTAAAGCCCGCGTAATGGACCACGGCCGCATAGGCCCGGCTGTAGCGGCGTCCGTCGGGGGAGGGGACCAATAGCCAGTACAGAGCACGGCGGCGTCGCGCAGCGGACTCCTAAGCTTGAGGTGACTCAGAACGCCGAAAGGCCAGTCACCACACACGAACCGTGAAAAAGCGTGTGACAACTGGCCTTTCGGCGTTAAGCAGAGAGGTTAACTCTGAGCGGCGTGGCCGGCCTGCTCGACCGACATCTCGTGGGCAAGCAGCTCGGCGAACGTGAAAGTGCCTGTGGGACGGTCGTTTTTGCCCAACAGGTACAAACGCTTCACCGCGGCCAGGATGCCCTCGGCAATGGAATCACGGGAACCGGGGGAGGTCAGCAGCGCGCGATCGTGTGCATTGCTGACATACCCGACGTCGACCTGCACGGTGGGCATCCGGGTCAGCCGCAGCAGATCCCAGGTCCGGCCATGAATGCGACAATCGCGGAAACCAGTGCGCGCCACGACTTCTCGCTGGATGAAGTCGGCAAGGTTGCGGCCGATGGTGGACACCGAGCCGTGTGAGTTACCGAAATGGAAAGACGCGACACCGTTGGCAGCCGTGCTGGGCAACTGTGTGCAGCGCAGGCTGATCATCAGGTCGGCCCCGACGGCGTTGGCGGTATCAGCCCGCTCGGCGTCTGACGGACTCCGGCCGACCGGCCGGGACAGGAAGGTATCCATGCCGATGGCAGTCATGCGGCCTTCGAGCCGGCTGGCCAGGTCCCACAGCACGTCGGCCTCGCTGACCGGGCCGGACCGACTGGTCATGATCAGCCCGCGATCCTCACCGCCGCGGCCCGGATCGATGATGATGCGCTTGCCGGACAGCCGTGGGCCGCTGCGTCGCACCAACTCTTCCTCGCGGATGGCGTGTGGGGAGCCGCCGGTAACGCGGGACCCCAGGAAGTACAGGGACCGCAACGTCTCCGGGCCACAGATACCGTCCGGGAACAGCCCATACTCGCGTTGGTAGGACATCAACCCGTTGTGAGTCTGCAGGCCGAAGTGGCCGTCGACCATGCCGGTGTAGAAGCCGAGATCCTGCAGGCGAGCCTGCAGGGAGGCGACATCGTCGCCGTACATCGGGGCGCCGAACTGGTGAGCGAGCGTGCGAGCCCCCAGTCGGTACGAGGCCTCTTTCAGCGATCGGTAGGTGGCATCACCGACCGTGCCGTCCACCAGGAGCCCACGCTGCTGCTGGAAGGCCCTAACGGCCTGGTCCAAACTCTCGTCGAACAGATCGAGTGCGATGTGCTTGCCGGTGGTCAGGTCCGCATCGGGGTTATCCAGCAGTCCGAGTGCCGTCAGAGCCGCCCGAATCTCGGTGACCGAAGCTCCCCGGTCACCGCGACGCAGTATCGACATTCCTGGCCTTTCAGTCACGGACGCCGGGCGAGCGAACGACTACGCACCGGCGCGAATGGCTGTCTCTATTGTCGCAGACGCCTCGCGGAATCCTGAAACTTCGGCACTATGCTGCCGAAGGCTTTTCGGAGTAGTGATCGAGTAGTGATCTGGTTCAGATCGCGTCGCCGAGCTCGCGCAACAGCGCCGCCTTACCCTTGGCGCCAACCAGTCGCTTCACCGGCTGGCCGTCCTTGAACAGGATCAGCGTGGGAATCGACTGCACCTGGAAGGCACGCATGGTCTCCGGGTTCGCGTCGACGTCCAGCTTGGCCACAGTCAGCGCGCCGGCCTTCTCGGCGGCGAGCTCTTCGAGCACCGGAGCGATCATCTTGCAGGGGCCGCACCAGGTGGCCCAGAAATCGACCAGCACGGGCGTGCTGCTCTTCAGTACGTCGCTGTCGAAGGAACCGTCGGTAACGGTGACCGTCGCGCTCATGGGTGCTCCTGTCTGTGAAGGGTTACGGGCATCGGCGAACCGATGATGTCAATGCCGTTCGGCGAGCCAGCGCTCGGCGTCGATTGCCGCCGAACAGCCGCTGCCGGCTGCGGTGATGGCCTGCCGGTAGGTGTGGTCGACCAGATCGCCCGCGGCGAACACCCCGTCCAGCGAGGTGTTGGTTGTGCGTCCCTGTACCTGCACGTAGCCCTCGTCGTCGAGCTCCACCTGGCCGCGCACCAAACCCGAGCGGGGGTCGTGGCCGATGGCCACGAACACGCCAGTGACCGGCAGCTTGGATTCCTCACCGGTGACGGTGTTGCGTAGCCGCAGGCCACTGACCTTCGAATCCCCTTCCACCTCAAGCACTTCGGTGTTGGTGACGAAGGTGATCTTCTCGTTGGCCTGGGCCCGCTCCAGCATGATCCTGGACGCGCGGAACTCGTCGCGGCGGTGGATCAGGGTGACGCTGCGGGCGAACCGGGTGAGGAAGGTGGCCTCCTCCATGGCCGAGTCGCCGCCGCCGATCACCGCGATGTCCTGGTCGCGGAAAAAGAACCCGTCGCAGGTGGCACAGGTGCTCACGCCCTGGCCGATGAGCTCTCGCTCGCCTGGTGCGCCGAGATGGCGGGCCGCGGCACCCATCGCCAGGATGACCGAGTGTGCCCGGTAGGTCTGGTCACCGACGGTGACGGTCTTGACCGGTCCGGTCAGGTCGACGGCGTCAACGTCCTCCATCCGCAGGTCCGCACCGAAACGCAGCGCTTGCTCGCGCATCTCGTCCATCAGTTCAGGGCCCGTGATGCCCTCTTTGAAGCCTGGGTAGTTCTCCACCTCGGTGGTGGTCATCAGCGCACCGCCGAACTGGATACCCTCGAACACCAGCGGCTTGAGCTGGGCACGGGCGGTGTACACCGCCGCGGTGTACCCGGCCGGACCGGAGCCGATGATGATCACGTCATGCACGGTGTCTGGGGTGGTCATTTCCGCCTTTCAGCTGGCGCTTCCGGTTGCCGCGGGTCGGCACGCATATAACACCAGGGTAGGCGGCACTGTTCCCAGCCTGGTGTCGGGCCGCGACTCGGCGGGCCGCCACCGGTTACCTGCCGCCACCGCCCGCTCGCTCGATGACCGCATCGGCCACCAGACCTGCGTCCTGAGCATTGCATTTGTCGGATACCAGTAGCGCCATCACTGATGGTGTCCCGGTCCGGGGCAGCACCAAAAGGACCTCGGGCCGGCCCAGCGCCGTCACTCGCGCAGCGCCGAGTACGTGGGCATCCGAGTAGCCCAGACCCTGCAGGCACGAAGGCAGGCGGCCACTGTCGGCCAGGGTCCCCAGGTCTGCCGGCCGGGCCAGCAGGCCCAGGATCTGCTGATCGGACCAGGGCATGCCGGCCTGCCGCGGC
The DNA here is from genome assembly GCF_029892685.1 of Mycobacterium sp. OTB74. Taxonomy (GTDB): domain Bacteria; phylum Actinomycetota; class Actinomycetes; order Mycobacteriales; family Mycobacteriaceae; genus Mycobacterium. Next base: position 144,931 of record NZ_JARXVD010000005.1, read on the forward strand.
ACGGTGACCGAGGCCGCGGTGGGACCTGTGGAGATCGGGTGATCCGGAGTACTGAGCAGCTGGGCGCCACCCACGCCGATGGCCACCAGCGCGGCGGCTGAGGCCACTGCGACAGCGGGCCGTCGCAGCAGGCGCTGGGCACCGTGGCCAGTTGAATGCGGGCGTCGACCCACCACGCGGTGTTCGGGCGCCGGCGCATCGGCTGCCCGTAGTGCGGCGCCTATCCGGGCTGCGACGTCGGCGGGGATCGCCGGCGCGGTGTCCGCGCGCAGGTTGGCCACGGAATGGCGGACCTGCTCCAATGCTGCGAACTGGCGGGCGAGTTCGGGCTCGTCGCGGATGCGTCGGCGCAGTTCGGAGGCGGTGGTGTCGTCGACCAGGCCGGCCTGCAGATCGGCGAGTTGGCTCAGCGACACAGAAGCTTCAGCGGCACGGCCGCTGGCCGCGCCAGTGGACTCGGCCTGCTGGCCGTCCGATTCGTGTTCGTCGTGCAACCGGCATCCCTCCCCGCGGCACAAGCCTAATGGCCCGTCAACGCTGGGCACGGCAGCCCTCAATCGCGGTGGTGCACGAGATGGGAAAGCGACCGGGCGAGCTTGGTCCGGGCCCGGGCGCAGCGGCTCTTCACCGTGCCTTCGGGGATGCCGAGGAGCACGGCAGTCTCGGCGACGGAGTAGCCCTGCATGTCGACTGCGACGACCGCCGCCCGCTGCTCGATGGGCAAGCGCAGCAACGCGCGCTCGATGGTCATGGTGGTTTCCACCCCGGCCGCCGGATCAGCGACATGGAGGCTGGCTTCGTCGAGCACCTCGGACCGATGAAAACTGTTGCGGCGCAGGCGGTCCAGACAAGAGTTGACGACGATGCGGTACAGCCAACTGCTCACCGAACTGTCGTGGCGGAAACCCGGCGCGTGCCGGTGCGCTTTGAACAGCGCGTCCTGCAACGCATCGTCAGCGTCTTCAGGGCCGTAGCTGGTCAGCCGAGCCAACCGATACAGCTGATGGTGGTGGCGGTAGAAGAGCTCCTCGAAGGCGTAACGGTCACCGGCGACGTGAGCCGCAAGCAGCTCTGCATCTGTTGCCGGCGATCGTGGCGCCCCCCAACTACCCACATCCGAACCCTATGTGGCGGTGGAACCCGGATTCGACGGCAATTTACGTGGTCGTTGGCCTGGGCACGCTGAGCTGGGGAAACAGCTGTGAAGGGACTGTGGATAACGCGTCAGGCCGCCGCTTTGACCACGACGTTCGAAATGTCGGTCTTGCTCTTGCCGTCGACCGAACCCAACGTGGATATCCACACCAGCAGGTACGACGTCGGCGACGCATTGCTCACCGAGATGGTGTTGGGCCCGGGCTTCATGGGCGTCGGCTGGCTGAGCACCTTGGTGTCGTCCAGCGAGGCCGGGTTCGCGTTCTGCGCCGCGCGGAGCTGCATCACGGTGCCAGTGCTGGTCAGGTTCAGGCTTACCGAAGCCACCCTGGTGGCCTGCGGCAGCTGCAGCATGAGCCCGACGCCGCTCTTGAAGTTCGGGAACGGCGCGGCGTCGCTATAGGTGTCGGTTGTCCATGCCGCGCCCGGCGCACCGCTGATCGCATTGTTGGCGGTGCTGGGCGAATCGGCCTCACCGCCCGGTGAAAACACCGTTACCCCAACGGGTTTGACCGCATTGCCCGGCGTCGGTGCGGACGTGGTCGGCGAGGGGCCGCTGGTCGAGTGTGGACTGCTCAGCCCGAGCTGCTGACGGTCCAGCCCGCCGCCCACGTCGCCGAAGATGTTCTTGAGGACGGAGACCAACACCAGCAGCGCCACCAGCAGAACTGCGGCGCCGATGCCGATTCCGATCATCAGCGCCTTGCGGCGGCGAGCGGCGGCATCCTCCTCGTCCGGAGTGTCGGTGCGGATCCGGGTGGTGCGGGACTCGGTGCTGCTGATCGGCTCCAGCAGCTCGGTGCGGTCTGCGATGGCGGTCGACTGCTGCAGCAGGTTCAGCAGCGTTGGGGCAGAACGGATTCCGCCGCCCTCCTGGACCGCCCGGGCGGCAGCGGCCGAGATCTGGAACGGGATGGTGCTGTTGACCGACTGCGGTTCGACGGGCTGGCCGGCACCGTCCCGGTCGGCGGGTTGCATGCCGCTCAAGGCACCGGTTTCGGGCAATGGCCACCGGTTGATCAGCAGGGCGTAGAGCACCGCGCCGATGCCCCGGATGTCGTCCTCGGGGGTGGCCAACGCCAGGGTGGCGGGGAATGCCAGCACCACATCACCATCGATGCTGACCCGGACCCGACCCGGATGATCGATGGACAGCGCGACCCCGGCGCGGTGGGCGACCTCGGCCGCGGACGCCAGCGACTGGATGGCGCGGGCACCGCCCATGGGAGACGGCGCGGTGGCGGCCACCTCGGGCAGCGAACCGCCACGGACCCATTCACTGACCACCAACCCGCCACGTCCGAGGTACGTCACGTCCAGGATGCGGGCCAGCCCGGGAGCCTCGATACGGCTCAATTGCCTTGTGCGGTAAAGGATGTCCGCGATAACAGAGTCCGGCAGCGAGGCCTGGGGATCGATGAAGGTCAGCGCCACCTGGCGGTCCAGCGAAGTGTCCAGGGCGTGCCAGAACTGCAGGTTGGGCGGTCCGCCGTGGAATACCAGCAGGCGGTACCTTCCGTCGCCAACGAGGGCGCCGGCCCGGAGCCGGTCCTCGCCACCGCCACCGAGTTCGCCGGCGGAGACATCGGAGATGTCGGGGATGTGGGCCAACGTCGGGTCGGCGGGTGCGTCCGGTTGAAACTCGTCGGCGCCGGGCCTGGGCATCCGCGTGGTCGAGCCGTCGTCACCAGACTGCCCGGACGGCGAACCAGGTACAGCGTTGCCCGCAGGAGCGTCCGTCACCGCAAATCCTTTCCGCAGCCGGTCCGAATTGCTCTGACCAGCGTACGGGACCGAAGCCTGTGAGACCCCAGGTACCGACGAGCCCGCCGGAGCCGGCTGTGCCAGCAGGCGGACCGGGGAGCGGCCCAGCCTGCGCCGTACCAGCGCGATCGCGGCTTCGGCCTCGGGCACCTTGGCGGCCACCAACACCGCGACCATCACCGGCAGCATGATGATGCCGAGCAGCACCAGCCGAATCAGTGAGCCGGCCGCACCCGCGTTGGCGGTCAGCCGGTCCAGGCCCAGCAGCTGGTCGGCCAGATAACCCAGCAAGCCCGAAGCGAGCGAGGCGAAGATGGTGACCAGGATGGTGCGGATCACCGCCGGTTCGACGAGGCGTCCGCGATGTGGCCGCAGCTGTGACCGCAACAGCAGGTAGCCGACTATGGCACCGGCCAGGAAGCCCAGCCCGTTGGCCAGGCCAAGGTATCCGGCGACCATTTCGCGGTCGTCGGTCAGGTGCGGGGCGATCAGCGAGCCGATGATCTTGACGACGGTGATGACCACAATCAGCGCGATCGGAATCCAGGGTTGCTCGCGCGCGTAGAACACCCGAAGTTCCAGCAGCACCATCGAATACGGGATCAACGTGAAGGCGGACAGGGTGATAGCCATGCCCAGATACCCGGCGTCGGTGGCACCGAAATGGCCATAGGCGAACAGCGCGGTGCCGATCGCCGGGCCTCCGACGGTCATGAACGCCACGATCGGGATCAACGTCAGCATGGTCAGTCGGGTAGCCAGCGAGAAGTCGGCCAGCACGGCGGGATTGTCGTTGGCCGCGGCGTTGCGGGACAGCCGCGGCATGACCACGGTCAGCACGGTGACGCCGATCATGCCGAACGGCAGTTGCAGCACCAGCCAGGTGTAGTTGTAGATTGCCGGGCCGGAAGCCGCTGCGTGGCTGGCGATTTGATTGCCGACGATCAGGCCGGCCTGACTGATCAGGACGTACAGCATCATCGCGGTGGCCATGGTGCCGAACTTCTTGATCCGCTTATCGATGCCCCACAGCGGACGCAGGTCCACCCGTTCGCGGAGCAAGGCCACCAGAAGCATGCCCGCCTGCGCGACCACACCGAGCGTGGTGCCGATCCCGAGCACCAACAGTTTGGCGTTGCCCATCTTCACCGGATCGACCGAAAGTTCTCCGGGGACAAGCACATATACGCCCAGCGTGAGGATGGCGACGACGTTGTTGACCACCGGTGCCCAGGCTGTCGGGGCAAAGATGTTGCGGTTGTTCAGGATTGCCATGTAGACCGAGGTCAACCCATAGAAGATGATCTGCGGCAGAAGCAGATACGCGAACGCGGTGGTGAGTGGCTGATTCACCTGCGGGTCGCCGCCGAGCATCAGCCGCACCAGCAGCGGGGCCGCTGCCACCGACAGCACCGTCGTCACCAGCAGCAGTGCGGTGGCCAGCGTCACCAGCCGGCGCACGAAGGCGGCGCCGTGGTCGGGGTCGTCGCGTTCGGCGCGCGCCAGTACGGGCACGAAGATGGCGGTGAACGTCGCCTCCAACACCAGCGCGGCCACCATGTTCGGCAGCTGGTTTGCCACCGAGAACGAACTGGACAGGGCAGCGCCGAGAATGGCGGCCAGCAGCACGATCCGGAAGAACCCGGTGATCCTGCTGATCAGGGTGGCGAAGGCCATACCCCAGGACCGGGAGACCACCGCGGCATCGGACAGTTCCTGGCGGGGCGGCGCGGGTTGGGCGTTCGCGTCGGGCCGGGTCATGTGTCCTCCGGCGCGTGGGCGATCGCTACATCAAGCGGATCGGGCCGGTGACTGGAGTGGTCGTGGTCGGCGTGCCGGGTGGGTCCGTGCGGGCCGGGGTGAATGATGGGCCGGTCGAGGTCGGCTCGGTCGGGCTGGCCGCGGAACCGGTGCCACAACCGTCGTCCGGCCAGCAGTACCAGGACCGCGCCGGCTGACAGGGTGATAAAAAACAGCACCTTGCCGTAGGCGTTGGAGTGCACCGACAGTCGCACCGGCTCGCCCAGCGCCAGCCCGTCGGCGGTGCGCAATGAGACATCGACCGCCACCCGCTGGGTGAAGTGCACTTCGATGGGTACCCGTAGCGGCAGATACCCCGGTGGCAGCTCGATCTCACCCATGTCGGTGACCGTCATGCCGGGTGGCGCGTCGATGGCCAAGCGGACCCGGATGGGTACCGGCAGGTCATTGCGCAGCGCCAGTGGCAGTGGGCTGCGTTCGGTTGCCAGCGTGTAGGAACCGCCGGGGTTGACCACCGTGACGGACTGGTACAGGTCGTTGACCGAGTTCTCGGTGGTGGTGACCCGCTGCTGGGCCGACGCGTCGCGGATATCCAGCGGCACCGACTGGCTCAGCGCCCGGAGCATGTCTTCGCGAAGCGGAGCAGTGAACTGATCGCCGGTGAGCCCGGTCTGGGTGTCAACGGTCAGGGCGGCGTTCAGTCCCCAGATCCGGTCGGTGACGTTGCCGATGTGCTCGGTGATGGCGTCGGAGACATGAGATCGCGGGTCGCCGCTGCTCTGGGTGGGCGATGGCTGTACAGAATCCGCGGGTAGCGCGCGGGTCTGGTTGATCAAATCGGGCAGCGACAGCGGTGTGGCCAGCCCGGCGTGCATGGCGGTGGCGACTGCGGTCAGGACGGCCTGCGCGTCGTCCGGGGCGAGGTCCCAGGCGAATGGGGGCATCAGGACCTGCGTGCGGGGCTCGGTATCGGGTGACAATCCGCGCCACAGCACCGCGGCCATCGCGTCTTGGCGGCGGGCCACCTCAGAATCGTGTGCCAGCGGCACCTTCAGCGCCGGATCCAGGTAGCCCGGCGCGATGGGAACCCGGCCCGCCGCGGCCAGGGTGGCGGCCACAGCGGGATCGAAGTGTGCCGCGGTCACCTTGGCCGAGTAACGCTTCGGGGAAGTGTCGGCAGCCGTGGACTCACCGGACTCACCAGAGTCGCTGGCAGGTGCCACAGCGATCGCGACTGTTGGGTCGGGCTGTCCGGACAGCAGTTGAACCGCTTGCGCGGTGAGTGGGCTGTCGCCCAACAGGGTTGCGCCGGGTACCGAGGTGATGCCGAGGATCTGGTTCACGATGGGCCCGGCCTCGCTGGTCGCGGTGCCGTTGAGGCCGGCGTCGCCGACCTGCTGCAGTGCCCGCAGGTCGGCCTGGGCGTACACCGTCGGCGTCACGCACAGGTGCTGGGCCAGGGTGCGTAACCGGCCCAGCCAGTTGATCGCCGCCTGCTGCCCAGCGCCAGGGTGGGTGGGGGAGTTCAGCGCCGCGGACGGGTCGTCGGCCACCACGTAGCCAGCCGTCATGGCGTTGACGGTGATCAGCAGGTCGGGGTCGACGGCCAGGCAGATTGCCCGGCGGACCGGCCCGCCCGGGTCGACCGGATCGCTGGTGGCGAAGTCGGCCGCCGACAGCAGTGTGTCCAGCCGACCGCCGTTGGCCAGCGAGGTGGCCAGGTCGTCGTCGGTCAAGCGAACGGGCGTGGTGCGGCCGGGCACCCCGGCGGCCAGGCGTGGCCGGTCGGCCAGCGGCCACAGCAGCGTGGTCTGCACAGGATGCGCGGTGTCAGGCGGGACCAGCCCGCCCAGCGGCGCCGACGGATTGACAGAGGTGTCTGCATTCTGAGCGGAGCCGGCCGGCACGCCGAGCACGGGCAGCAGGAAGCGGGCGTCATCGAGGCGGGCGGCGGAGCCGTAGTCCGGGGTGCCGTTGACGTTGACCAGTAGCGGGTATACCCCGGGTTTGTCGATGTCGAGTGCCTGCGCTCGGGCTGAGCGCACCGGGTAGGACAACCGGAAAGGCACACTTTGGCCGGTCGCGAGCTCCGGGGACACCGTGGTGAAGTCGCCGACTGCCGAATAGTCGGAGGGTTCGCCGCTGAGCGTGGTGCGCAGCTCCGTCGACTTGCTGAGTGCGGCGGCGTGTTCCAGGCGGACCATGACGTCGTGCACGGTCCGGTCGCCGACATTGCTCACCGTGCCGGTGACCGTGACGGTCGGCTCGCTGGTGGTAGTCACGACGTCGGGGGTGACGTGGTCGATCCGCAGTCGCAGGAAATTGGTGGGGGCAGGCTGGCCGAAGGCCGGCTGCGGCATTGCCGGTGAAACGAACAACAGCAGCAGGACGGCGACCCCGAGGATCCGCAACAGATGTGCCGGCCAGGCTGCCGACCGGGCGTTCACGAACCTGGACCGCAGCCGTTCGCGCGGCGGCCGGGCTGGGGATGGGCGGAGTCGTCTGTGCGAGGGTTGCGGGTGCGCGAGTGGGTCTGGGGCCGGCGCCGCGGTGTCGTACGCGGCAACGGCGGTAGGCCCCCTGGTCCGTCGGCATGAAGTTTGTCGATCAGTTCACCGGCCACCTCGGCGAGCTTGCGCTCGTCGGCATAGGCCAGACGCGAGGGCAGCTCGCGCAGCGGCACCCAGGCCACCTCCGTGACCTCCACGTCGTCGTCGGATAGTTCGCCGCCTAGAAACCGCATCAGGTAATGGTGCACCGTCTTGTGCACCCGGCGCCCCTCGGTGACAAACCAGTAGTCGATGCTGCCCAACGCGGCGAGCACACTGCCTTGCAGACCGGTCTCCTCGGCGACCTCCCGGATGGCGGTCTGCTCAGCGGTCTCGCCCATCTCGATGTGGCCCTTGGGCAGCGACCACAACATGCGGCCGCGCCGGTCTATACGACCGATGAGCGCGGCCTTCTGCGTGTCCTTGGGCCCGTCCAGACCGTCGATCACCAGGCCGCCGGCCGAGGTTTCGTGCACCGTCCGCAACCGTTCCGGGGTCCGGCGGCTGGGATGCGGCTTGCGATCGGCTGACGCTGTCGGGGACATTGACGAAGTAGAGGACGGGGCTGGGGCAGCCTCGGCGCCGGTAGCGTCCGGGTGCGGATTCGATTCGTTCAGTGGCGTGTCGTCGGGGGATGTACCGGCCGAGCGTCGACCGCGGCGCCGACCCCGGCGCCGTCGTGGTTGGGCACGCTCGCCTTCCGACACCCAAGCGATAGTAGTTGTCGAGCTTGGAGGGCCTGGCCCCACTCGCCGGTCAGTGGCCCAGTTGTGACCGCTCCGCGATGCGTCCCACGGTTGGTTGCGGTGGGTTGAGGTGCTCGCTTCGGAATGTCAGGACAGGCACATTAGGCTTGTTGGACGTGCCGAACGACGCGAGTGCCGATGCCGGATCTGAGCGGAGCGACCCGACGACATCGGAGCGGAGCCTGCGGAGCGACCCGACAACGTTGCTGACTGCCGCTGCGGTCGCATTGAACAGGCATGCGGACTTGCTGACCGACCTGGGTCGGGTATTCGCCGACGCCGGTCATGAGCTCTACCTGGTGGGCGGCAGCGTTCGTGACGCGGTGCTGGGCCGCTCGCTGAACGACCTGGACTTCACCACAGACGCCCGTCCGCACGAGCTACAGAAGATGCTGCGTGGTTGGGCGGAAGCCTTGTGGGACACCGGAATTGAGTTCGGCACCATCGGCGCTGCAAAGGCCGGCCAGCGAATAGAGATCACCACTTTCCGCGCCGACAGCTACGACCAGGTGTCACGCAACCCCGAGGTGGTCTTCGGTGACCGGCTCGAGGACGACCTGGTGCGCCGCGACTTCACCGTCAACGCAATGGCGGTGCGGATCGATCCGACGCGGCCAGGTGGCATCGGCGAGTTCCACGACCCGCTGGGTGGACTGACCGCGCTCCGGGACCGGGTGCTCGATACGCCGTCGGCACCGCAGGTGTCGTTCGGTGACGATCCGCTGCGCATGCTGCGCGCCGCGCGGTTCGTCTCTCAGTTGGGGTTCTCGGTGGCGCCCCGAGTGCTCGAGGCACTGATCGAGATGTCGCTGCAGCTGGGCCGGATCACCGCCGAGCGGGTGTCGGCCGAGTTGGACAAGCTGATTCTGGGTACGGACCCTGTCGCCGGTATCGACCTGATGGTGCAGACCGGCTTGGGGGACGTGGTGCTGCCCGAAGTCGGTGCCATGCGGATGGCGATCGACGAGCACCACCAGCACAAGGACGTCTACCACCACTCGCTGACGGTGCTGCGGCAGGCCATAGAACTGGAGGAGCCCGAGAGCGGGCCTGATCTGGTGTTGCGCTGGGCGGCGCTGCTGCACGACATCGGCAAGCCGGACACTCGGCGCCACGAGCCCGACGGGGGAGTGAGCTTCCACCACCACGAGGTGGTCGGCGCGAAGATGACCCGGAAGCGGATGCGCGCGCTGAAGTACTCCAAGCAGATGGTCGACGACGTATCCCAGCTGGTCTACCTGCACCTGCGATTCCACGGCTACGCCGACGACCGCGGCACCGGCAAGTGGACCGACTCGGCGGTGCGCAGGTACGTCACTGACGCCGGGCCGCTGCTGAGCCGGCTGCACAAGTTGGTGCGTGCCGACTGCACCACCCGCAACAAGCGTCGAGCGACACGGCTGCAAGCCAACTACGACGGCTTGGAACAGCGCATCGCCGAGCTGGCCGCCAAGGAGGATCTGGCGCGGGTACGGCCGGATCTGGATGGCAACGAGATCATGCGGATTCTCGATATTCCGGCGGGTCCGCAGGTCGGCGAGGCGTGGCGGTTCCTCAAGGAGCTGAGGTTGGACCGCGGCCCGCTGGACCATGACGAGGCGATCGCCGAGCTCAAAAAATGGTGGAACGCACGTGGCTGACCCTGCGTCTAATCGGGTATGGATTTCTGCCTGAGTGACGGGGACGGGTCGGCATCGTGGTGGCCGGCTCAGTTGTCGGTGGATGTGGACGGGGACGGCACCCTTGACGGGGTTCTGTTGGATGTCGACGGCGACGGGCTGTTCGACGATGCCCTGGCCGATCTCGATCATGATGGCCTGGCCGACCATGCCGTGATCGACATGGGCTCGAATGGGCCGCAGTTCACTGACGACGGGTCGGGCACCTGGACGGTCGGCGGTGCGGGACTGCGCTGGTTCGGGCTGGACGGCGTCGAACACAACGGCGGGCCGTTGATCGACTTCGACGGTAACGGGGTGGCCGACGACAGGTTGATTGATACCGACGGCAACGGTCTGGCTGACCGGGTGCTTACCGGAGCGCAGGCCTACGTCGACATCGACGGTGACGGGCGTTGGGACATCAAGTTGTCCGACACCGACGGGGACGGTGCCGCCGATTCGACGGGTGCGGTCGAGCGCCCTTGACTCTGCGCCCACGTTGCTCGCCACTCGACATCCTTCCGCGTGGATTCAAAGTCAACGCCGAAAGGCGCCTAACCCCGGCCCTTCCCCGGCGGACCAGCGAACGCCTGCGCAATGGTGAGCCACTGGGCGGCGTCGTCGCCAACGGCCGTCACATCCAGATCTCGCAGTGCCCGCCGCTGGGTGACCAGCAGGCAGAAGTCTTCGGCCGAACCACTTACGCGCTGTGTGGCGTCGTCCGGGCCCCAGGTCCACACCCCACCGCCAGGTGCGGAAAGTTCCACGTGAAACACGTCGGTCGGCGGAGTCAGTTCGTTGACGGTGTAAGCGAAATCCCTAGTGCGCACGCCGATGTGGGCGATCGAGCGCAGCCGGTCGGTGGGCTCGCGCCGCACTCCGAGGGCGTCAGCGACGTCGACGCCGTGCGCCCAGGTCTCCATCAGCCGGGCACTGGCCATCGAGGCCGCGCTCATCGGCGGCCCGAACCAGGGCAGCTTGCGGCCGGGTTCCACAGTCAGAAGCGACTCGTGCAGGCGGTGTCGGGTCGTGCGCCACTGCGCCAGCAGATCGGTAGGCGGAGTCTGTGCCAGTTCCTCGGCGGCCGCGTCGACGAACCCGGTCGGGTTCTTCCAGGCCTCGGTCAGAAGCTCGGCGAATCCGTCCTCGTCGGTCACCGACACCACGGCGACGCGGTCGGTCCACCACAGGTGCGCAATCTGGTGCGCAATGGTCCAGCCCTCGGCCGGGGTGGCACGTGCCCAGTCGGCGGCCGGCAGGTCGGCGACCAGACGGTCCAGATCGTCACTTTCCGCGTGGAGGTCTGCGATCACATTCGCAGCAGCGTCAGCCATGGCTGAACATTAACCCGCGAGATTCGGGGCGCCGCGTCCGAGCGCCGCGTGCGCGGCCAGCCCAAGCACGTACACCGCGGCCCCGCACGCTATCAGCGTCGATGAGCGCCCGTCCGCCGGAATCACCGACGCCGAAGCCGTGATCGCGAGGATGAAGGCCATCCAGAACAGCGAGTCCTGCACGGTGAAGACGTGGCCGCGGAGAGCGTCGTCAACGTCGAGCTGGATCGCCGAGTCCGCGCACAGCTTCACCACCTGACCGGCGGTGCCGAGCAAGAAGCCGCTGCCGATCATGATAGGCAGGTCCAGCCCGACGCAGGCGAGCTGCAGCAGCACCGCGAATGCCAGCGCACCGTTGGCGGTCGCGTAACGGCCCCAGCGTCGGACCATCGCCGGAGTCAGGACGTTGGCAGCAAAGGAGCCCAACCCAGCCGAGGCGACGAACAACACAACCACACCGAAACCGGCGACGTTCTGAGCGTTGCCATGCCGCACGAGGACGAGCACCACCAGGGTGTTGATGCCGAACACCGCCCGATGCGCGGCGAGGCCACTGAGCGTCGCCGCCACGCTGCGTACGGCAGCCACCGAGCGCAGGCCGTAGCCCCAGCCCGTCACCACCACGTACAACACCGAGCCGTGCACGGCGCGCACGCTGTCGTCGGGTCCCAGCATGTGCGGGTGAATCCGCACCGCCAGCCACAAAGCAAGTAGCACAGGGATCCCCGACAACCAGATCGTGGCGGCGCCCGCGTGGTCGCCGGCGCCCAACGCCCAACGTGGCAGCAGCATGAAGTTGGCGCCGAGGAAAGCTGCCACCGCACCCAGCGCGGTGGCTACCGAGTTCATCGACACCACTTCGTGTTTGGGCACCACGTGCGGCAAAGCCGCAGACAGGCCCGACGAGACGAACCGCGTGAACCCGTTGACGATCAGCGCCCCGAACAGCACGGGTCGATCTGGGGCCCCGACGGCGAACAGCGCCCCGACTCCGATGAGCAGCACGAACCGCGCCACGTTGGCGACGATCAGGACCTGACGGCGGTCCCATCGGTCGAGCAGGGCGCCGGCGAACGGACCCAATAGCGAGTACGGCAGGTACAGAGCGGCGAAGCTTCCTGCGATGGCCCACGGGGTGGGCGCACGCTCCGGACTGAACAACAGCGCGCCCGCAAGCCCGGCCTGAAACAACCCGTCGGCGAATTGGCTGACGACGCGCATTTCCAGCAGCCGACGGAACTCGGGCAAGGCCCGGACCGTCTGCAGAACGGCGACGTGTGCGGGTGAGTCAGTCACGTGAAGATTCGTGGTCCTGGGGTGGAGTGGGCTGACCGAGATCGGGCAGTCGGCTCCACAGTACAAATATCGATGAGGGTGTGTTCGATGGTCACGGATGCCGGACGTCAGTGCCATTATGGACTAGTGGCGCACTCAGAGGATCCGGAAGATTTCATGCGTGGCCCGGATGCCCCTGCCACGCCCCGAATACGCGCGGGGACGCTGCTGCTGGCCAACACCGATCTGCTCGAACCGACGTTCCGACGCAGTGTCATCTACATCGTCGAGCACAATTCCGGCGGCACGCTGGGTGTGGTGCTGAACCGGCCGAGCGAGACGGCTGTCTACAACGTGTTGCCGCAATGGGCAAAGCTGGCCACCAAACCCAAGACCATGTTCATCGGCGGTCCGGTCAAACGCGATGCCGCGTTGTGCCTGACGACGTTACGGGTCGGCGTGGACGTGGGGACGGTGCCAGGGCTACGGCACGTGCAGGGGCGTATCGCGATGGTGGATCTGGACGCCGACCCCGAGATGATCGAGGCGTTCGTGGAGGGCGTCCGAATTTATGCCGGCTATTCCGGTTGGTCGGTGGGCCAGCTGGAGGGCGAGATCGAGCGCGAAGATTGGATCGTGCTGTCCGCACTGCCGTCCGACGTGCTGGTCGAGGCTCGGGTTGATCTATGGTCCCGGGTGTTGCGCAGGCAACCGTTGCCGCTTGCGCTACTGGCTACGCATCCGATCGACGTGAACCGAAACTAATCGCAGGACAGCGTGCAGCTGGCGCAGCTGCCGCCACAACCTTCACCGGCCGCGGCGTTCTCGCGGGCGAGCATGCTGGCTCCGGCCTTCGCGCCCTGGTAGCAGCCGGCCGCGAGGGTGCTGACCGCACCAAGGACGCACACGGCGAGCACCGTCACACCGGCATTTCCGGGTGCGGCGAGAGCGCCGGCACCACCGGCAGCCAGGATGACGGCCGAGGCCAATTGGATTGGGGCAATGGACCGCAACACGGTGGGAACCGGGCCGTCGGAGGCCGGCCGGCGCAACGACCAGAGGCCTACGGCTGCGGTCGCGACGGCCGCGCACAGGCACAGCACGGCGGCGATCAGCATGCGGGTAAGAGTACGGGGTGTCCCGTCGGCTGGCCCAAGCGGCTGGTTCGCAGTATGGGTCTCGCCAGGTCAGTCAGCGCGTCAGACCGACCGGCACACCGGGGACCGCGGGCGCGGCCGGGACTGCGGCTGCGCGGGCTGGTGCGGGAGGTGCTGCTGGGGGTGCTGGTGGGGCAGGAACGGCGGGCGCCGGCGCGCCTGGCGCGCTGACCCGGAAGCCGTTGACGATGGCGTCGGTGGCGGCGCCGGTGGCCACTGACACCTGTGCACTGGTGGTCACTGACAGCGTCACCAGGTAGCGGTCAGTCCCGGACATTGCAACGACGTGCCTGCGCGAGGTGTTCAGCGTCAGGTTGTTCTCGCGGTAGGTGCCTTCGATGACCGAGGAAGGCATGCCACCCCAGTCCGCCATCGAACCGTCGGTGGAGCGCCACGCAGTCTGCTGCTGGCTGTCGATGAAGCCGTGGCTGATCGCTTCCTTCGGATCGAAGTCGCCGACCAGCTTGTAGACCTGCAGTGCGGCGTTGGGCGTGTACAGCCCGTCGCCGCCGGAGCGGTCGGCGATCACGGCGAATGCGTCGGGCACGTTGGGATCGGGAACGGTGCTCCAGCCGGTGGGCATGGGCAGCACGATGTTCAGCGCTGTGAAGCCTGCCGCGGTCTGGCGTTGCAGGGTGACGTTGTGGGCGTGGAAGTAGTCCGCGATGGTGCCGGAGGCGGCCGGGGCAATGGTCGGTGGTTGCGGGGCCGGTGCGGGCGGCGGGACGGCGGCCGGCTGCGGAAGGGCCTGGGGCAAGCCGGCCGGTTGAACGGCGGGCACCGCGGGAGTTGCGGCCAGCCCCTGGACGGGGGCAGGAGGTGCGGCGACGGGGGCCGGGGCGGGTGCGGCCTGGACGGCGAGAGGTGCGGTGACGATCGGGGCCGGCTGCGGTGGCGGCGGGACCAGGGGCTGGGCCGAGGCGGTGTTCCCCGCGAAGCTGACGACGCCCGCCAGACCTGCGGCGACACCTCCTGCCAGAAGCCGCCAACGGCGGACGTTCGTGAACATTTGACGCCGATCCTTCCCGGTTCACTGGTAGCTCTGGGCAGACAGTAATGTCGGCCGACATTTGCCGAATAGGGGCGACGCGCACTTGCAACCGTGCTCTGATCGCACTGCAACGGAACCGAGACCAAGGCTGATCGGCTGGCGTGGTGCAGGTCGCTCGCGGTCCGTTGACTACCCTGTTGCCGTGAGTGAATCCCCGAATGCGCAGGCCAACGCGCGTCCCGAGGCGACAACCGGTGCTGAGGGCGATGCTGAGACCGGTGTTGCGGCCGACAGCCCGCAGCACCGTTACACCGCCGAACTCGCCGGGCGCATCGAGGCTGACTGGCAGCAGAAGTGGGACGTCCTCGGTACTTTCCACGTGCCCAACCCGGTGGGTTCACTGGCGCCGACGGACGGGTCGACCGTGCCCACCGACAAGATGTTCGTGCAGGATATGTTCCCGTACCCGTCCGGCGACGGCCTGCACGTCGGGCACCCGCTGGGCTACATCGCCACCGACGTCTACGCCCGGTACTTCCGGATGACCGGCCGCAACGTGCTGCACGCATTGGGGTTCGACGCCTTCGGTCTGCCGGCCGAGCAGTATGCGGTGCAGACCGGAACTCACCCGCGCACCCGGACCGAGGCCAATATCGTCAACTTCCGGCGGCAGTTGGGCCGGCTGGGTCTGGGGCACGACGCCCGGCGCAGCTTCGCCACCACCGACGTCGACTTCTACAAGTGGACGCAGTGGATTTTCCTGCAGATCTACAACGCCTGGTTCGACCCGGCGGCCAACAAAGCGCGCCCGATTTCTGAGCTGATCACCGAATTCGATTCCGGTGCAAGGACTCTCGACAGTCGCGAGTGGTCGGCCTTGTCGGCCGGCGAGCGCGCTGAGGTGATCGACGGCCACCGCTTGGTGTACCGCGCCGACTCGATGGTCAACTGGTGCCCGGGGCTGGGCACCGTGCTGGCCAATGAAGAGGTCACCTCTGACGGTCGCAGCGAGCGCGGCAACTTCCCGGTGTTCCGGAAGCGCTTACGGCAGTGGATGATGCGCATCACCGAGTACTCGGATCGGTTGCTCGACGACCTCGAGGTACTGGATTGGCCCGACAAGGTCAAGACCATGCAGCGCAACTGGATTGGCCGCTCGACGGGCGCCTCGGTTTTGTTCGGCGCCGGCTCTTCAGACATCGAGGTGTTCACCACCCGACCGGACACCCTGTTCGGCTCGACCTATCTGGTCCTGGCGCCCGAGCATGACCTGGTCGACTCCCTGGTGGCGGCACAATGGCCTGCCGATGTGGACGTGCGCTGGACCTACGACACCGCGACCCCGGCCGAGGCGGTGGCTGCCTACCGCGCCGCGATCGCCGCCAAGTCAGACTTGGAGCGCCAGGAGAACAAGACCAAGACCGGTGTGTTCACCGGTGCCTATGCCACCAATCCGGTTAACGGCCAGCAGGTCCCGATCTTCATCGCCGACTACGTGTTGGCGGGCTACGGTACCGGCGCCATCATGGCGGTGCCTGGCCACGATCAGCGCGACTGGGAGTTCGCCACAGCATTCGGGTTACCCATCGTGGAAGTGATTGCGGGCGGCGATGTTTCGGAAGCCGCCTTCACCGGTGACGGGGAACTGGTCAACTCGGACTACCTCGACGGCCTGGACGTCGCGGCTGCAAAGGAGGCGGTGACCGAGAAGCTGGTCGCCGCCGGACGCGGCCAGGGCAGGGTCGAATTCAAGTTGCGCGACTGGCTTTTCGCCCGGCAGCGCTACTGGGGCGAGCCGTTTCCGATCGTCTACGACGCCGAAGGGCGGGCCCATCCATTGCCGGATTCGGCTCTGCCGGTGGAACTTCCGGATGTGCCGGATTACTCGCCGGTGCTGTTCGACCCGGACGACGCGGCCAGCGAGCCGTCGCCGCCGCTGAACAAGGCCACCGAGTGGGTGCACGTCGATCTGGATCTGGGTGACGGGCTGAAGTCCTACACGCGGGATACCAACGTCATGCCGCAGTGGGCCGGCAGCTCGTGGTATGAGCTGCGGTACGCCGACCCGCACAACTCGGAAACGTTCTGCGCCAAGGAGAATGAGGCGTACTGGATGGGTCCGCGGCCTGAGATCCACGGTGCGAATGATCCGGGTGGTGTTGACCTGTACGTCGGCGGCGTCGAGCATGCGGTGCTGCACCTGCTGTACTCGCGGTTCTGGCACAAGGTGCTGTTCGACCTCGACCACGTGTCCTCGCGCGAGCCGTACCGCCGTCTTGTCAACCAGGGCTACATTCAGGCGTTCGCGTACACCGATTCGCGCGGCGCCTATGTCCCGGCGGCGGAAGTCGTTGAGCGAGAAGGCAAGTTCTACTGGACCGGGCCCGACGGCGAGATTGAGGTCAACCAGGAGTTCGGCAAGATCGGCAAGAGCCTGAAGAACTCGGTGTCACCGGACGAGATCTGCGACGAGTACGGTGCCGACACCTTGCGGGTCTACGAGATGTCGATGGGCCCCCTCGAAGCGTCCCGGCCGTGGGCCACGAAAGACGTCGTGGGCGCACATCGCTTCCTGCAGCGGGTGTGGCGTGCAGTCGTCGACGAAACCACCGGAGCAGCAAGGGTTTCCGATGACACGCCGTCCGACGAGACGTTGAAGCAACTGCACAAGACCATCGCCGGGGTGAACGAGGACTACGCGGCACTGCGCAACAACACTGCCGCGGCCAAGCTGATCGAGTACACCAACCACCTGACCAAGGCCGGCGTCTCAGCGCGCGCTGCCGTTGAGCCACTGGTCCTGATGGTCGCGCCGCTGGCGCCGCACCTGGCCGAGGAGTTGTGGAGCCGGCTCGGGAACGCCGAACCGCTGGCCCACGGGCCGTTCCCGGTGGCCGACCAGAAGTATCTGGTTGAGGCCACCGTCGAATACCCGGTTCAGGTCAACGGCAAGGTCCGCGGCAAGATCACCGTCGCTGCGGATGCCGACAAGGCCGCGCTGGAGGCTGCCGCGCTGGCCGACGAGAAGGTCCAGGCCTTCCTGGCCGGCGCCGCGCCCAAGAAGGTCATCGTGGTGCCCGGCCGACTGGTCAATATCGTCGCCTAGCCACACAGCAAATTACGTAATCTCAGGCGAAACGTAGCGCGCCGCCGTGCAGCGAATGAACATGCGCAAAAGGTTCACGGCAGCGTCAATAGCTAACTGCCCTGCTCGAGGCATACTTCAACGGTTCTGTTACACCAGGCAAATTGTTTGCAAATTTGCGCGCGGATCGGCTGTGGGGGGGTTTACCGTCATATCGGGATTAGCGCCTAGCTACCCATAGTTCACGAGAACCGGGGAGTGCAATGGCTGGAGGAATCGCAAAGAGTGACGCTGTGCACCGCATCCTGCGGGCGGCGGGCATTGCCGGAGTTACGGCTGGTCTGGTCGCGACATCCGCATTCGGCATGGGCACCGCCAATGCAACCTGTGTGTCGATCAGCGGCCTCACCCTCGGTAGTGGCTGCACCAGCACATTCGGCAGCATTGCGCTCGTCATAGGGACGGGCACAGCGGATGCCGCGGGTCTGACTGCGGCGATCGCAACTGGGACAGACACGACGGCGGACTCCACTGGTTTCTTGTCGCTGGCGTATGCGGGTGGCACGAGCACGACGGCCACGACTTTCGGTGGTCTTGGCATTGCCATCGGCGTCGGCACAGGTGTCAGCGCGCAAGCGGGAACCAACAATCTTGACACCGCCAACATCGCCATTAACCTAGGCGCTGCAAGCGACGGCACTACCAACCAAGTTGTGGCCGGGGGCATGGGCGGGGCCGGCTTCTTCAACTTTGCACTCAACTTTCTGGGCAACTCCAATGCGTCGGGGCCGGACCCAGCTACTAGCTCCAACATGCTGGTCCAGGCGATCGGCAGCGCCAACGCGGCGATCAATACCATCGGCGACCGCAACGAAGTGTCAGCAGTGGGCCTCGTGAACGCCGCCATCAATCTAGGGGCGTTGTTTCGGTCCCCGAACGGAAGCGACAACGTTGTCACCGCCGGCGACACGACGAGCTCCAACCTCCTGACCTTGGCGTTCAACAGCGCTGGCGCGCAGGACATTGTGCAGGCGATCGTCGGGCCATTGGCCATCGCCGCGGCCTTCCTGGGCGCGATTGGTCAGACCGTCATCCAGACCGGGCCCGGTATCACAGTGAGTACCGGCCTGAGCAACGCCAGCGCTGCCGCGCCCACCAACACCACCAGCGCCAGCGCGACCCTGAGCACCGCCAGCCCCCGTGTGACCACCAGCACCGTCAGCCCGCTCGCGGCGACCACCAAGTCCACAACCACGTCGACCACCAAGGCCGAACTCGGGCTCGCCCCCGCATCGAATGCCAAGCCGCCCGTAACCGCAAAAGCCAGCGCCGTGGCGAAGCAATCCACCCAGGCAGTCGGCAACGTGACCGGTGATTCGAAGAGCAGCAACAAGAAGACTTCCACCGCAGCAAAATCGGTGACATCAAGCAAGAAGAAGAATTAGCGATTTGTGCACGATCTAGGGCGCTCACCGCCCTAAATCGTGCACAAATTCAAGGGGTCAGCGGGGGCGGATGATGACCTCGTGCTGGTGGGCGTCCGCCGGCGTGGCCACCACCTGCGCGATCACCTGAGCCACGGTCGACGGCTTCAAGAAGCGCGAAGGCTCATAGGTGCCGCCCTCGTAGGCCACCAGGTTCCACTGCATGTCGGTGTCGATCCGCCCGGGATACACCGTGGTGACCCGCAGCGAGGGTTCGTCGGCTCGCAAGGAGTCGGCGAACGCCCGCAGGGCGAACTTGCTAGCCGAATACGCGGCCAATCCCGGCGACGGCGTGCGCCCCGCCCCGGAGTTGACGAACACCACCTGCCCGCGCGCGGCCCGCAGTGCCGGCAGCAGTGGCAGCGTAAGTGCCACGGCGCCAACGACATTGACCTCCATGGTGGCTCGCCACTCCTCCACCGAGGATTCGGAGACCCGGCCCGGGTAGGCCACGCCGGCGTTGTGCACCAGCACATCCAATTCGACGATCGGTTCGACGCACACCTCGATGGACTCGGCGTCGGTCAGCTCCATCGGCCAGGTCGTCGCGCCCAGCCGCTCGGCCACGGCGTCGAGTTCGGCCGACGGCCGGCCGGCCAGGAACAGAGTGTGGGTCGGTGCCAGAGCTTCGGCTATGGCCACTCCGAGGCCACGGGATGCGCCGGTGATCATCGCGGTCGGCATGTGTGGCAGCGTACCGATCTGCGAATCCGGGCAACCCGTCGCACAATGGACGGCGATGCCACCCGATCCAAGCTTTGCGCCCACCCAGCTCGCGGCCCGGGCCGCGTACCTGCTGCGCGGTAATGACCTAGGGGTCATGACCTCCGCGGCGCCGTTGCTGTATCCGCACATGTGGAGCTGGGACGCGGCGTTCGTCTCGATCGGCCTGGCCTCGCTCAGCGTTGAACGAGCCGTCGTCGAACTCGACACCCTGCTCTCGGCGCAGTGGGCCAACGGGATGATTCCGCACATCGTTTTCGCCAACGGTGCGGACGGATACTTTCCCGGACCAGCGCGCTGGGAGACGTCGCGACTGGCGGTCCAGGCGCCACGGAACCGGGAGACCTCGGGTATTACCCAGCCACCGGTGCATGCCATCGCAGTGCAGCGGATTCTGGACCATGCGCGGAGCCGGGGCCGGTCAACGCGGGTGGTCGCCGAGACGTTCCTGGACCGCCGGTGGAACGATCTGGTGCGCTGGCACCGCTGGCTGGCTGAAGCTCGCGACCCGGACGAGCACGGCCTGGTGACGCTGTACCACGGCTGGGAGTCCGGCATGGACAACTCGCCGCGATGGGATAGCCCCTACGCCAACGTGATTCCCGGCGTGGTGCCCCAGTATCAGCGCGAGGACAACACCATCGTCACGGACGCCAGTCAGCGTCCGTCCGACGTCGAGTATGACCGGTACCTCTGGCTGCTGGAGGAGATGAAGTCGGTCCGCTACGACGACACTCTGCTGCCCAAGGTGATGAGCTTCGCGGTGCAGGACGTTTTCGTCTCGGCCATCCTGTCGGTGGCGTGTACGGTGCTGGCCGAGATCGGCGAGGATTACAAGCGACCGAATTCCGATGTGCGCGAACTGTATTCGTGGGCCGAGAGGTTCAGCAAGGGCGTTGTCGGCACTGCCGACGAACGTACCGGCGCGGCAAGGGATTTCGATTTGCGTGCCGAACGCTGGATTGCCAGTGAGACCGTCGCGCAGTTTTCCCCGCTGCTGTGCGGCGGCCTGCCGCACGACCGGGAGCGAGCGTTGCTGCGCCTGCTCGAAGGCCCGCGCTTCTGCGGGCATCCGGATTTGCGCTACCCACTCATCCCGTCGACCTCGCCGGTGTCTCGGGACTTCCGGCCGCGAGAGTACTGGCGTGGCCCGGTATGGCCGGTGATGACGTGGCTGTTTTCCTGGTGCTTTGCCCGGCGCGGTTGGGCCGAGCGGGCGTCGAAGCTGCGTCGGGAAGGTCTGCGGCAGGCCAGCGATGGCACCTTCGCCGAGTACTACGAGCCGTTCACCGGTGAGCCGTTGGGCAGCATGCAGCAGTCCTGGACGGCTGCGTCGGTGCTCGACTGGCTGGGCTAACCAAGCTCTAGTTGTCGCTAACCAAGCTCTAGTTATCGGAGCGAGTAACCAGCTTCTCCAGCGGAGCCAGCGCTTTGGCGACGCTATCGACCTCGTCGGGGGTCAGCCGGGCCAGCATGGACGCCAGGACTTGGCGGCGGGCCTCCAGAGCCTCGCGATGCTGCACCAGGCCGCGCGGCGTCACATCGACCAGGACGGCACGCAGGTCGGAGGGATCGCGGGACCGTTTGACCAGGCCCAGCTTCTCGAGCCGCCTGATCGCCACCGTGGTGGTCGGGGTGCGTACCCGCTCGTGTGCAGCCAGCTCGGTCATCCGGATGGGGCCCTGGTCCAGCAGGGTCAGCAGGATGGAAAGCTGGGCCAGGGTGAGATCAGCTCCGGACTCGTCACCCTTGGGTTCGGTACGGCGGCGCATGACGTTGAACAGCTTGGCCAGGACCTGCTGCAGCTCGCCTGCGAGGTCCGCGCACTGCGGTTCCGTCGATGACATAGTTCGACAGTCTAACCTGTCGTACTGGCCGCGGACCGTTTTAGATGACCTGTGCCAGAAATTGGCGTAACCGTTCGGTTTCGGCGGCCGTGAAAATTTGCTCTGGCGGGCCGGCCTCGATCACCCGGCCGCCGTCCATGAACACGACTTGGTCTGCCGCGCGCCGGGCGAAGTCCATCTCGTGGGTGACCACCACCATGGTCATACCGTCGGCGCCCAGTTCGCCGATCAGCGCCAGAATCCCTTTGACCAATTCCGGATCCAGTGCCGAGGTGGCCTCGTCGAAGAACATCACCTGCGGTGACATGGCCAGGGCGCGAGCGATCGCAACCCGCTGCTGCTGGCCGCCGGACAGGGTCGACGGGCGGACATCCGCCTTGTGTCGCAGCCCGACCCGGTTCAGCAGTCCCAACCCGAGTTCGCGGGCCGCGTCGGTGTTCAGATGTCGCAGTTTGCGCGGGGCCAGCGTCACGTTCTCCAGCACGGTGCGGTGTGGGAAAAGGTTGAAGTGCTGGAACACCATGCCGATTCGCTGGCGTAGCTGATCGGGGTTGTCGGCCAGCACCGAACGCCCATCGAGCAGAACGTCACCACGGTCGGGTTCGTACAGCCGGTTGAGCGTGCGCAGCAGGGTGGATTTGCCCGAGCCGGACGGTCCGATAACGGCCGTCGTGGTGCCTGCCGGCACATCCAGGTCGACGCCGCGCAAGACCGTGTTGGGTCCGAACGACAGGTGAATATCTCTGGCGGCCAACGAAACTGGTTGCGGATCAGTCATGCGGCCACCTCCTCGGGCTGGGCCGGCCTGCCCTGGCTGAGCCTACGGTCGATGTAGTTGACCAGATGCGTCAGCGGAACCGTCAGGGCCAGATAGAACAGCCCGGCCGCCACCAGGGGAGACAGGCTTCCGGTCTGCGCATTGAGGTCCCGGCCCACCTGGAACAACTCGCGTTGACTGGCGATCAGCCCCAGGAAGTACACCAGCGACGACGCTTTGAGCAGCGAGATGAACTGGTTGACCAGTGCCGGAAGCACGCGCCGAACACCTTGCGGCACAACGACCAACCGCATCGACGCCGGATAGCCGAAGCCAAGCGCCCGCGACGCCTCCAGCTGACCGGCGTCCACGCTCTGAATGCCCGAACGCAGAATCTCGCCGATATAGGCGCCGGCCATCAACCCGAGCGCGGCGATACCCAACGGGTACGGGTTGTTTCCGGTGAGCCCGCCCACCACCGGTCCGATGCCCAGGCCGATCACCAGGATGATCACCACCTCGGGAAGACCGCGGAAGATGTCCGTGTATACCCGGGCCGGCCAGCGCAGCCAGCGCGAACGGGAGATGCCCGCTACCGCCAGCGCCAAGCCGATCACCAGTCCGATCACGCTGGCGCTGACGGTCAGGATCAACGTGTTGGGCAGGCCTGTCTTGAAGAGGTCCGGGATGGCCTGTTTGTACAGCTTCCAGTCCAGGAACGCGGTCTTCAGTTGGGCCAGTGTCGATTTCGGAGCCACCCTACTTGAGGTGGCTGCGCCGTGCCGGGCCGCGATAGCGGCGAAGTCCGGAAGCTGCGGCGCCGGGGCGGCCTTGGAGCCTGGCTTCCAGCCCGGCGGTAGGGCGCGCGGTACCCAGTCGGAGTAGAGCCGGGCCCAGGTGCCGTCGGCAATCACCGCGTCCAGTCCTGAGTTGAGCGCGTCGATCAGTGGCCGGTTCTCCTTGGCCACCGCGTAGGCCACGAAATTGTCCAAGCTGAAGGTGTTTTCGACGATTCGCGCCGGGTCGGACGGTTGGACGGCGCCGGACGCCTGCTGAGACGGGGCCACCCACGCGTCGATCTGGCGGGTCTTGATATTGGCGTACGCCGTGTTGTAGTCCGGGAACTTCACCGGCTGCAGGTGCAGGGTGTCGATGACGTAGGCCTCCTGCACGGTGCCCTGCACCACGCCGATGCGCTGCCCCGGCTTGAGCGCACTGAACCCGTTGATCGGCGAGCCGGTGGGTACGACGAGCGAGAAGTACCCGAAGTCATAGCCATTGGTGAAGTCGACGGTGTTGCGACGGGCGTCGGTGGTGGTGATCGACGACGACCCCACGTCGAACCGGCGCGAGGCCACCTGGGCCAGTAGCCCCGAGAAGTCGGTCCCGACGAACTTGATCCGCAGGCCAAGCTTGTCGGCGACTGCCCGCAACAATTCGTTGTCGAACCCGGTGAACTGGCCTGCGGAGTTGATGCAGATGCTCGGGGGTGCATCCGACAGGGTGCCGACCGTCAGCACGCCAGGAGTGCCCAGCCCAAGAGCGTCGAGGTGGATCGACGAAAGTGGTTGTACGCCAGGGGTGGTGTACTTGTCGGCGCCATCGCCCTGGGCCGCAGTGGCCAGGTTGGTGGGCAGCTGGCTGGCGCTGTCGACGCCAGGCGGCGAGCACTGATCAGCGGCCGCGGGTGCGGCCAGGCACAGCGCACCGACCAGTAGCGAAACCAGCACCGCTACCGCCGCGCGCAGGAATGACGTCACGAACTGGCACTAGCGGTGATCGCGCCAACGGCACAGCGCTTCGGCATCTGCCAAGGCGTAGTCCGGTCCGTTGACACCCACCGTCAGCAGCGAAACACCCAGGGAGGTAAGGGCTTTGGCGTTCGCGATCAATCCGTCGCCGCTGTGGTCCACGCCGGCTGACCGGACGATGGCGGACGGGTCGCGACCGACGTCGGCGCAGTGCCGGTCCAGGACCGCAGCCTTCTCCGGGTAGGTCTGCGGGGTGGTGAAGCCGTGCCACATCTGGGCGTACTGTGCGACCAGCTTGAGGGTTTTGCGTTCGCCCTGACCACCGATCAGTATCGGGATGTCCCGCACCGGCTGTGGATTCAGCTTGCCCAGCCGCGATACGATGCGCGGCATGGCGGCTGCCAGGTCGTCGAGTCTGCTTCCGGCCGTGCCGAATTCGTAGCCGTACTCGACGTAGTCCTTCTCTTTCCAACCCGACCCGATACCCAGGATCAGCCGGCCGTCGGAGATGTTGTCGACGGTGCGGGCCATGTCGGCCAGCAGCTCCGGGTTGCGGTACGAGTTACAGGTGACCAATGCACCGATCTCGATCCGCGAGGTCTGCTCGGCCCAGGCGCCCAACATGGTCCAGCATTCGTAGTGCGCGCCGTCAGGGTCACCGTACAGCGGGAAGAAGTGGTCCCAGTTGAACACGACGTCGACGCCCAGGTCCTCGCAGCGGCGCACCGCGTCGCGCATCAGGCCGTAATTGGGGGAGTGCTGGGGCTGCAACTGAACCCCGATGCGAATGGGAAGGCTCATATGTCCCACGTTATCCGGCTAACACGCCCCGCAGGATCTCAATCAGGGCAGCCGGTTGGTCGCCCTGTACCGAATGCCCGGAGTTTTCGACCATGTGGGTGCGCCGGAATCCAGGTGCCCCTGCGGCAAAGGCGGCGGCGTCATCGTCATTGACGAAGTACGACTTTGCGCCCCGCACCAGGGTCGTCGGCATGGTGATAGACGGGACGTCGTCCCAGAGTCCGCTGAAGCTCGAGTAGCCGTCGCCACTTCTAAACGAGTCGTAGCGCCAGGTCCAGGTGCCGTCGTCAAGCTGCTTGGAGTTGTGAAACACTCCGCGGCGCAGAGAGTTTCGATCACGGTGCGGCGATGCGGCGACGGTGACGTCGAGCATGGCGGCAAAGCTCGGGAAGGTTCGGTCACCTTGAACCAATGCGACCGCGCCGAGCTGGGCCTTGGTCATCTGCTCGTGCCGTTCCGGGGCCGACGGGGTGACATCGACCAGCACCAGTTCGGGCACCAGGTTCGATTCTGTGGCGGCGACGCGCAGCGCGGTCAGCCCACCCAGAGACATCCCGACCACCAACCGGGCCTTGGGCGCATGCGCGCGCAGCACCGGCCGCAGGGTTTCGGCGTTGAGCCTGGGCCCGTAGTCGCCGTCCTCACGCCAGGCCGAGCGGCCGTGGCCGGGCAGGTCGATCGCCAGCGCCGGGACGCCGAGCCCCACGATGACGGTGTCCCAGGTGTGCGCGTTCTGGCCGCCGCCGTGCAGGAACACCACCTCGGGCGCGGCGGTGCCCCACTTGAGCAGGCTGATGGGCCCGTCTTCGATCCGGTTCACCTCCGGCAGCGGGCCGGTGGCGCCGATTTGGGCGGCGTTCTCGGGCAGCAGCGCGAATTCGTCGAGGGTCAGCAGGTCGTCGTCGGAGATCTCGGGGGCCACGCTTGCGGACATTACCCCGAAACAATTCTGCGCCCGGGGCCGGTGCTACTCGCACATACGGGCCCCAGGCGCAGAGTCAACGCTAGGAATCAGCCTTCGATGAAGGTCTCCAGCTGCGCACGCGCAACGTCGTCCGGCAGCTGCTTCGGCGGGCTCTTCATCAGATAGGCCGACGCCGGCAGGATCGGGCCACCCAGGCCGCGGTCCTTGGCAATCTTGGCCGCACGCACGGCGTCGATGATGATGCCGGCCGAGTTTGGTGAGTCCCACACCTCGAGCTTGTACTCCAGGTTCAGCGGCACGTCACCGAAGGCGCGACCTTCGAGGCGCACGTACGCCCACTTGCGGTCATCGAGCCAGGCCACGTAGTCCGACGGGCCGATGTGCACGTTCTTGTCGTAGACCTTGTCGGCCAGCGAGCCGGTCAGGTTGGAGGTCACGGCCTGGGTCTTGGAGACCTTCTTGGACTCCAGGCGCTCGCGCTCGAGCATGTTCTTGAAGTCCATGTTGCCGCCGACGTTCAGCTGGTACGTGCGATCCAGCGTGACACCGCGGTCTTCGAACAGCTTGGCCATGACGCGGTGGGTGATGGTGGCCCCGACCTGGCTCTTGATGTCGTCACCGATGATCGGCACGCCGGCGTCGGCGAACTTCTTGGCCCACACCGGATCCGAGGCGATGAACACCGGCAGCGCGTTCACGAACGCGACATTCGCGTCGATGGCGCACTGGGCGTAGAACTTGTCGGCCTCTTCGGAGCCGACGGGCAGGTAGGAGACCAGGACGTCAACTTTGGCGTCGCGCAACGCCTTGACCACGTCGACCGGCTCGGCGTCGGAGACCTCGATGGTCTCGGAGTAATACTTGCCGATGCCGTCGAGGGTCGGGCCGCGCTGCACGATGATGTCGGTGGGCGGCACATCGGCGATCTTGATGGTGTTGTTCTCCGAGGCGCCGATGGCCTCGGACAGATCGAAGCCGACCTTCTTGGCGTCCACGTCGAATGCGGCGACGAACTTCACGTCCCGGACGTGGTACGACCCGAACTTGACGTGCATCAGGCCGGGAACGGTGCTGTTCTCGTCGGCTTCGCGGTAATAATGCACGCCCTGGACCAGGGAGGACGCGCAGTTGCCCACGCCGACGATAGCGACCCGAACCTCGTTCGACTCAGACATGTGACGGTCTCCTTTTCCTACGGTTTCAATGCGTTCGCCGGAGCGTGTGCGTTCAGGTTTGATCGGCGCGACCCTGCGCCACACGTTCGGCTGCAATCAGCTCGTTGAGCCATTTCACTTCGCGCTCACTGGACTCCAGCCCGAGCTGATGGAGCTGGCGGGTATAGCGGTCGAGCGAGCTGCTGGCCCGTGCGATCGCCTCGCGCAGACCTTCGCGGCGCTCCTCTACCTGACGGCGCCGTCCTTCCAGGATTCGCATCCTGGCCTCGGCGGGCGTGCGGTTGAAGAACGCCAGGTGCACACCGAAGCCGTCGTCGGTGTAGTTCTGGGGTCCGGTGTCGGCGACCAGTTCGGTGAATCGTTGCTTGCCGGCATCGGTCAGTTGGTAGACGCGGCGGGCCCGGCGCACTTTGGTGGACCCGAGCGGCGCGGCGTCCTCGACGATCAGCCCGTCGGCCTGCATGCGGCGCAATGCCGGGTAGAGCGAGCCGTAAGAGAAGGCGCGGAAGGCACCCAACAAGCCCGTCAGGCGTTTGCGCAGCTCATAGCCGTGCATGGGGGATTCGAGGAGCAGCCCGAGAATTGCGAGCTCCAGCATGAACACACCCCCTTGGTCGGTACTGTCTCGCCGCTACGACGGTTCGACACCTCGCTCAACTGTATCGCGCCGATATATTGAGTGCCAAGCGGAAGCGCATTTTGGTGGGCCAATGCCGAGGTAGCGGCTGGTAGCTCAAGTGGGGTAGTTGATCCGCTTCTGATTGCCGGCGGGATCCAGTTCGATATAGCCGCTGTTGTTGAACTTGCCAGATACGTAGATCGAGATGGTCACCGTGTCCGGCGGCGCGGTGACGTCACCGCTGGCCTTGATGTCCACGTAGACGGTGTTGATCTCGTTGCGTTTGATACCGAGCGTCTCGGGGGCGCCATGCATGATCGCGGTGATTTTCTCGACGTCGAACTTGCCCAGGTCCACAACCCGTTCGTCACTGCCGACCGACGTGGTGTCGGGGTCATCCCAGCCACCGCGGTAGTCGTAGCGCAGCACCCGGCGCGGTTCGCCCGGGTCGGGGCGTTCCAGGATCGCGTAATCGCTGTAGATGCTCAGCTCGTAGCCGGTGGTGTCACCGAATTTCTGCTTCATCTGGGCCAGAAGTCCGGTCAGCCCGCCGAGGGACTGCAGCTGCCGTGGCGGGGTCAGCACCAGAGGCGCCACTCCGTCGGGCTTGGCGCCGGGATCCGGCGCGCTCACGGCCAGCGGAGAGCGGCCCGGGGTGGCGTAAATGCCCCAGCCGATGGCGACGCCGAGCACCAGCAGCACCGCTCCCATGGCGGCTAGAAAGCCCCAGCCCATGGAGCCGGACTTCCGGGTCTTCAGATTGGGTAGCTGGACCGGCGCGTTCGCGGTTTGCAGGTCGGTCACCAAAGCCTGCAGATCGCCGAGAGTCACGGCGGTGGTTGCTGATGCGACGCGCTGCCGGTGCTCCTCGGAGGACAGCTGGCCGTCACCGAGCGCAGTGTCCAGAATCTGGCAAGTGTCATTACGGTCACTGTCTTTTGCCCGTGTTCCTGCTGAGGCCACTCGGAGAGCGTAAAGGCCGACGGTGCAGCTCGGGTGGTCTGCGCTGCATGCGAGCCATCGCGCGTTGGCCAGGGTGGGCCGACGTACTCTGGTCAACGTGCGATTGCAGCGACAGGTGGTGGACTATGCGCTCCGGCGCCGGTCCCTGCTGGCTGAGGTCTACTCGGGCCGCACCGGTGTCACCGAGGTATGCGACGCCAATCCGTACCTGCTGCGCGCTGCAAAGTTTCACGGTCGGGCCAGTGCGGTGATGTGCCCGATCTGCCGGAAAGAACCTCTGACGTTGGTGTCGTGGGTGTTCGGTGACCACCTCGGACCGGTGTCGGGCTCAGCCCGGACCACCGAAGAGCTGGTCATGCTGGCCGCCAAGTACGACGAGTTTGCAGTTCATGTGGTGGAGGTATGCCGGACGTGCAGTTGGAACCATTTGGTCAAGTCCTACGTGCTGGGAGCGCCGCGTACCGACGATGCGCCGAAGGCACGACGTACCCGGACCGCGCGGTCGGGAGCGCGCACTGCCAGTGAGTAACGAAGGGCGCCACAGCCGGTCCGATGATGGCTCGACGCAGGGACCGGTAGGGCGCGGAAATCCAGTCCGGCCTGGGCATGTGCCCCCCGACGACCGTCGCACCATGATCCTGCCCGCGGTCGGGAAGGTCGACGATCCGCGGCTGCGCGACCCGATCGATGCCGTCAAGGCTGCGCTGGACGGGCCGTCGGGCAGGAACCCGGTTCCCAGCCTGGGGCGGATGAATCCGCCGCCGACGCCGCCGCCCAAATCCCCACCCCCGCCCCAGCCTCCTGCTGGTGGCAGTGGCAGTGGCGCCGGTGGTGGCGCTGACAAGCCCAAGGCACCGCAGTTCAAGATGCCGCAGGTCAGCTGGAAGCTGGTGCGCCGACTGGCGTATGCGGCCATGGCCCTCGCGGTGGTGTTGCCGATCGTCACGTTCGGCATGGCGTACCTGATCGTCGACATCCCCAAACCTGGGGATATCCGCACCAACCAGGTGTCGACCATCCTGGCCAGCGACGGGAGCGAACTGGCGAAATTCGTTCCGCCGGAAGGAAACCGGGTCGACGTCAACATCGACCAGATTCCAGTGCACATCCGCGACGCGGTGATGGCGGCCGAAGACCGCGACTTCTACACCAATCCCGGGTTCTCGTTCAGCGGCTTCCTGCGGGCGTTCAAGAACAACCTGGTCGGTGGTGACCTGCAGGGCGGGTCGACCATCACGCAGCAGTACGTGAAGAACGCGATGGTCGGTGATGCCCGCTCGGGTATGGGCGGCCTGGTCCGCAAGGCCAAGGAACTCGTCATCTCGACCAAGATGTCGCGCGAGTGGTCGAAAGACCAGGTGATGCAGGCCTACCTGAACATGATCTATTTCGGTCGTGGCACCTATGGCATCGGCGCGGCGTCCAAGGCCTACTTCGGTAAGACGGTCGACAAGCTCGACGTGGCTGAGGGCGCGCTGCTGGCAGCGCTGATCCAGCGACCCTCGACGCTGGACCCTGCGGTGGACCTGGAGGGTGCTACTGAGCGCTGGAACTGGGTGCTCGACGGCATGGTCTCCATGGGCGCGCTGTCCAAGTCTGATCGGGACGCCCAGAAGTTCCCGGACACCGTGCCGCCCGACCAGGCCCGGCAGCAGAACCGGACCGAGGGGCCCAACGGGCTGATCCAGCGTCAGGTGATGAAAGAGCTGCAGAGCCTCTTCAACATCAACGAGCAGGCGCTGAACACCGAGGGGCTGCAGGTCACCACGACAATCGACCCCAAGGCGCAGAAGGCCGCCGAGACCGTGGTGGCCAAGACGCTGGACGGCCAGGCTGACGACATGCGCGCGGCAGTGGTGTCGGTCGACCCGCGCACGGGCGGGATCAAGGCCTACTACGGCGGCGATGACGCCAACGGTTTCGACTTCGCCCAGGCCGGCTTGCCCACCGGGTCGTCGTTCAAGGTGTTTGCGTTGGTCGCGGCGCTGGAGCAGGGCATCGGCCTGGGGTACCAGGTGGACAGCGCGCCGGTGACGGTCAACGGCATCAACATCACCAACGTCGAGGGTGAAGGCTGCGGTACATGCAGCATTGCCGAGGCGCTGAAGCTTTCTCTGAACACCAGCTACTACCGGCTGATGCTCAAGCTCAAGCACGGGGCGCAAGACGTCGCCGACGCCGCGCACAAGGCCGGGGTGGCCGACAGCTTCCCGGGCGTCGAGCACACGCTGTCCGAAGACGGCAAGGGCGGACCGCCGAACAACGGTGTGGTGCTGGGCCAGTACCAGAGCCGGGCGCTGGACATGGCCTCCGCGTACGCGACGCTGGCCGATTCCGGTAGCTACCACAAGCCGCACTTCGTCCAGAAGGTCGTCAACGCCGACGGGCAGGTGCTGTTCGACGCGTCGTCACAAGACAATTCGGGTGAGCAGCGGATTCCGAAGGCCGTGGCTGACAACGTGACCTCGGCCATGCAACCCATCGCCGGCTATTCGCGCGGGCACAACCTGGCCGGTGGCCGGTTGTCGGCAGCCAAGACCGGAACCGTGCAGCTCGGTGACACCGGGGCCAACCGGGACGCCTGGATGGTCGGCTACACGCCGTCGCTGTCCACCGCGGTCTGGGTCGGTACGACGTCGGGTTCCCACCCGCTGGTGACCAAGTACGGCGGGCCGGTGTACGGGTCAGGGCTGCCGTCGGACATCTGGAAATCGACCATGGATGGTGCGCTGAAGGGCACTGAGAACGAATCGTTCCCCAAGCCCACGGCTATCGGCGGTTATGCCGGTGTGCCGCAGGCGCCGGCGTTGCCGCCGCCTAACCCGGATCAGCCGGGCGGCCCGGTGGTCAGCGCGCCGCCGTCTGAGACGGTGGTGCAGCCGACCCTGGTGGTGGCGCCGGGTATCACCATCCCGTTCGGTCCGCCCACGACCGTGCAGCTTGGTCCGCCGGCCCCACCGCCGGTCCCAGCTGGCGGTGATCAAGGTCAGAGCCAACAGGGTGCCCAGAACCAGCAGGGCGGTGGGCCGCC
This sequence comes from Mycobacterium sp. OTB74, assembly GCF_029892685.1. Lineage (GTDB taxonomy): Bacteria > Actinomycetota > Actinomycetes > Mycobacteriales > Mycobacteriaceae > Mycobacterium. Next base: position 176,485 of record NZ_JARXVD010000005.1, read on the forward strand.
TCCGCCGCCGTGACGGCGGAGAAGTCCGGGGTAGGCACAGTCTCGCCGGCCCCACTGACATCAGACCTGCGCAGCGCCGACGACCGCGACCTGCCCAGCCGCACCGATGCTATCGGCGCCGCGCTGTCTGAGGTGGTCGGTGGCCCCGTCGGCCGGCGCGCACTGATCGGGCGGGCCCGGTTCCTCACCCCGCTGCGGGTCATGCTGATGATCACGCTGGTGTTTCTGGCGTTGGGCTACACCACGAAGGCGCCATGCCTGGTGTCCAGCGGAACCGGTCCGCCGGATCAGCGGGTGGCCAACTGGGGGAACCAGCGCGCCTACTACGAACTCTGCTACTCGGACACCGTCCCGCTGTACACCGCTGAACTGCTGAACCAGGGCAAGTTCCCGTACCGGTCCAGCTGGATCGAGAACGACAGTGCCGGCAAGCCACGCGTCATGTACGACGGCTCTCGCGCAATCCGCTACATGGAATATCCGGTGTTGACCGGCGTCTACCAGTACCTGTCGATGTCGGTGGCCAAGGCGTACACCGCGGTGACCAAGGCGATCCACGGGCCGGTGGTTGCCGAGGTCGTCATGTTCTTCAACGTCTCGGCGTTCGGGCTGACCCTGGCTTGGATGGCGACGGTGTGGGCGACCATGTTGCTGGCCGGCAGACGGGTGTGGGACGCCGCGGTGGTGGCGGGTTCGCCCATGTTGATCTTCCAGGCGTTCACCAATTTCGACGCACTTGCCACCGCCTGCGCTGCGGGAGCCATGCTGGCCTGGTCGCGGCGAAAGCCGGTGCTCACCGGAGTTCTGATCGGTGCGGGAGTGTGCCTGAAACTGTATCCGCTGTTGCTGCTGATCCCGCTGCTGATCCTCGGGGTGCGCACGGGTCGGCTTCGGCCAGTGGTGTGGACCACGATCACCGCAGTGTTGACCTGGGTGCTGGTGAATCTGCCGATCGCGCTGTTGTACCCGCGGGGTTGGTCGGAGTTCTTCCGGCTGAACACCCGCCGCGGTGACGACATGGATTCGATTTACAACGTGGTGAAGTCGTTCACCGGCTGGCGTGGTTTCGACACCAACCTGGGATTCTGGCAGCCGCCGGCGGTGCTCAATGCCTTCAGCGCCGCCATGTTCGTATTGTGTTGTGCGGCAATCATTTACGTTGGACTGACGGCTCCGCGCCGGCCTCGGCTGGCGCAGCTGGCGTTTCTGGTGGTCGCGGCGTTTCTGTTGACCAACAAGGTGTGGAGCCCGCAGTTCTCACTCTGGCTGGTGCCGCTGGCGGCGTTGGCTCTGCCGCATCGCCGAATCCTGTTGGCGTGGATGACAATTGACGCGCTGGTATGGGTGCCGCGGATGATGTATCTGCGGGCCGATCCCAAGATGGGCCTACCGGAGCAGTTTTTCACCACGACCGTGCTGCTGCGCGATCTGGCGGTGCTGGGGTTGTGTGCCTTGGTGGTCGCCGCGATCTACCGGCCGCAGCGCGACATCGTGCGCTCAGGTGGGCACGGTTCTCCGGTGGACGACCCGACGGGCGGGGTGTTCGACGGTGCCGACGACAACCCGCCGCGCTGGCTGCCACGACGGCTGCGTCCTCGCTCGGCCGAGTCGGCACCAGACGTTGACCCGGAACAGGAACTGGCGGCTGTCTAGCAGCCCTCGCCGGCGGTTCTGCCCACGGCATAAGGGGGCTGTGCTCGGCAGGGGCCAGTGGCAATCTGAGTGGCGTGACCGACCTGACGTTTTCCGATTCCATCGTCGTCGACACCGATCCCGACACGCTTTATGCGCTCGTCTCGGACGTGACCAACATGGGTCAGTGGAGTCCGCAGTGCAAAGAATGCTGGTGGGAGGACGAGGACGGCAGCCCGGTGGCCGGCGCCTGGTTCAAGGGCCGCAACGAGGCGTCCGGCCGCGTATGGGAAACCCGCAGCCAAGTGATGGTCGCCGAGCCCGGCCGCGAGTTCGTCTGGGAGGTCAACGGCGGCTGGGTGCGCTGGGGCTTCACCCTGGACCCGGTGGACGGCGGCACCCGGCTGACGCAGTCGTGGGAGTTTCTGCCCGCTGGCATCGCCGGTTTCCACGAGCGCTGGGGCGACCAGGTCGAGAAGCAGATCGCCTACCGCGAGAAATCGGCCAAGACAGGCATCCCGGAGACGCTGGCCGCGATCAAGCGGTCCGCCGAGGCGGCCTGAGCCGTCGCCGCGGCGCGCGATTTCGCAGCTCAGGGTGTCTTGCGGTAGCCTAGGCCGGTTGCCGACGCAGGCGACCCTCCTGCCACGGACACGCCGTGGCCGATACGACCATAGGAGGTGATGGGTTCCTTATGCGTCCATACGAAATCATGGTCATCCTTGACCCCACACTCGACGAGCGCACCGTAGCTCCCTCGCTGGAGACGTTCCTGAACGTCGTCCGCAAGGACGGTGGCAACGTGGAGAAGGTTGACATCTGGGGCCGCCGCCGGCTGGCCTACGAGATCGCCAAGCACGGTGAGGGCATCTACGCGGTGCTGGACCTGAAGGCCGAGCCGGCCACGGTCAGCGAGCTCGATCGTCAGCTGAACCTGAACGAGTCGGTGCTACGCACCAAGGTGATGCGGACCGACAAGCACTGAGTCGCTGCGCGCTGTCTTAGGCCTTGCGTAGGCTCGCGCCTAATTCACTCGATTCGTCCCAGGAGGAACTCGTGGCTGCTGGTGATACCACCATCACCGTCATCGGAAATCTGACAGCTGACCCTGAACTGCGGTTCACGCCGTCAGGTGCAGCCGTTGCCAACTTCACTGTCGCTTCGACGCCGCGCATCTTTGATCGGCAGAGCAACGAGTGGAAGGACGGCGAGGCGCTGTTCCTGCGCTGCAACATCTGGCGTGAGGCGGCTGAGAACGTCGCCGAAAGCCTGACCCGGGGGTCGCGAGTCATCGTGACCGGCCGGCTCAAGCAGCGTTCGTTCGAAACCCGCGAGGGTGAGAAGCGCACCGTGGTCGAGGTCGAGGTCGACGAGATCGGCCCGTCCCTGCGGTACGCGACGGCGAAGGTGAACAAGGCCAACCGCGGCGGAGGCGGCGGAGGCGGCTTCGGTGGCGGAAATTCCCGCCAGTCCGGTGGCGGCGCACCAGCAGACGACCCGTGGGGCAGCGCCCCGGCATCGGGTTCGTTCGGCGGCGCCGACGACGAGCCGCCCTTCTGATCAACCATTAGCTAGAACTAGAAAGAGATACCCATGGCCAAGGCCACCAAGCGGCGTCCGGCGCCGGAAAAGCCGGTCAAGACCCGCAAGTGCGTGTTCTGCTCCAAGAAGGCGCAGACCATCGATTACAAAGACACCGCGCTGCTGCGTACCTACATCAGCGAGCGCGGCAAGATTCGCGCCCGTCGCGTGACCGGTAACTGCGTCCAGCACCAGCGCGACATCGCGATCGCTGTGAAGAATGCTCGCGAGGTTGCGTTGCTCCCGTTCAGCTCGTCGACGCGATAGGGAGAACTGAGAATATGAAGCTCATTCTTACCGCTGAGGTCGATCACCTGGGTTCGGCCGGCGACACCGTTGAGGTCCGTGACGGCTACGGCCGTAACTACCTGCTGCCCCGTGGCCTGGCCATCGTGGCGACCCGTGGCGCCGAGCGCCAGGCCAACGAGATCCGTCGGGCGCGCGACGCCAAGACGGTTCGCGACCTGGACCACGCCAACGAGCTGAAGCAGGCGATCGAGGCCCTGGGCCCCGTGTCGCTGGCCGTCAAGGCCGGTGCGGAGAGCGGCAAGCTGTTCGGTTCGGTGACCGCGGGCGACGTTGTCGCCGCGATCAAGAAGGCCGGTGGCCCCAACCTCGACAAGCGCACCGTCGAGCTGCCCAAGGCGCACATCAAGTCGGTCGGCACCCACAAGATCGGGGTGCGGTTGCACCCGTCGGTGAATGTCCCGCTGTCGCTGGCGGTTGTCGCCGAGTAACTCGAGCGTTAGCTCAGGCATTAAACGCCCGGGTGAGGTCAATCATTGACTTCGCCCGGGCGTTCTGCATTTGGCTGGCGAACTCATTCTGGGCACGCATAGATGGCCAATGGTCGGAGCTGTTAACCTGCGCGTCCCACGGCCGATACACAACACGCCCGAGGTCGCAACCAGTCGCGACACGCCGAAGCAGTTGTCATACACAGGGAAGCAAACGCGATATACCTGTTTGACCAGGTTGTTTACACATTCTGTGAGCCATATTCCACAGGTTCTCCCCAGCCGCTCAACACTTCTGTCCAGAGCTGTCAACACGCCATCCCCAGAGTTGTCCACAGGGGGGCTATCAGGGGCGCGCAGCAACGTCTAATGTCATGCGTCGCGCGACACGCAGGAACTTTCGAGTCCACCTTGTCGGCGGGGTGCAGTACGGTCTCAAGCAGGCATAGTCGAATACGCGTTCGATTCGTTTTTGGGGAGGAGGAACGCTTCGTGGCTGTCGTCGACGACTTGGGTCGTTCCGGCATGGAGGAGCCGCCCAGCGAGGATTACGGCCGGCAGCCGCCGCAGGACATGGCTGCGGAGCAGTCCGTCCTCGGAGGCATGCTGCTCTCCAAGGACGCCGTCGCGGACGTCCTCGAACGGCTGCGTCCCGGCGACTTCTACCGCCCCGCGCACCAGAACATCTACGACGCCATCCTGGACCTGTACGGGCGCGGAGAGCCAGCCGACGCAGTCACAGTGGCCGCCGAGCTCGATCGCCGAGGACTGCTCAAGCGCATCGGCGGCGCACCATATCTGCACACGCTGATCTCGACTGTGCCCACCGCCGCCAACGCTGGGTTCTACGCGGGCATCGTGGCCGAGAAGGCTACTCTGCGCCGGCTGGTGGAGGCCGGCACGCGCGTCGTCCAATACGGCTACGCCGGGGCTGAGGGCGCCGATGTCGCCGAGTTGGTGGACCGCGCCCAGGCCGAGATTTACGACGTCACCCAGACCCGCAGCAGTGAGGACTTCGTCCCGCTGGAAGAGCTGCTGCAGCCCACCATGGACGAGATCGACGCCATCGCCTCGCAGGGTGGCATCTCGCGCGGTGTGCCGACTGGATTCACCGATCTGGACGAGATCACCAACGGGCTGCATGCCGGTCAGATGATCATCGTTGCTGCCCGTCCCGGCGTGGGTAAGGCGCTGGCGTTGGACACCCCGCTGCCGATGCCCAACGGTTGGACCACCATGGGTGACGTCGCGGTTGGTGACGAGCTGATCGGCGCCGACGGGCGCCCCACCCGGGTGGTGGCAGCGACGCCGGTGATGGAGGCGCGGCCCTGCTACGAGATCGACCTGTCCGACGGGACGACCATCGTGGCCGATGGGTCGCACCAGTGGCCGACCGGCCGCGGGATCATCAGCACCGCGGCGCTGCGGGCCGGCGCCGACCGGCTCGAGCCCGCGCTGACTGCGGGCGGCCTGGCGGTCCTGACCCGGCCGGTGGCAATTGTCGACGTGCGCCGCGTGGAGTCCGTGCCGGTTCGGTGCGTCGAGGTCGACAACCTCGCGCACCTGTATCTGGCCGGCCGCTCCATGGTGCCGACGCACAACTCGACCCTTGGCCTGGACTTCATGCGCTCGGCGTCCATCAGGCACCGGCTGGCCAGCGTCATCTTCTCGCTGGAAATGAGCAAGACCGAGATCGTCATGCGACTGCTCTCGGCCGAGGCCAAGATCAAGCTGGGCGACATGCGCTCGGGCCGGATGAGCGATGACGACTGGACCAAGCTGGCCCGCCGCATGAGCGAGATTTCCGAGGCGCCGCTGTACATCGACGACTCACCGAACCTGACCATGATGGAGATTCGGGCCAAGGCCCGGCGGCTGCACCAGAAGGCCGATCTGCGGCTGATCGTGGTGGACTACATGCAGCTGATGTCCTCGGGCAAGAAGTTCGAGTCGCGCCAGCAGGAAGTCTCGGAGTTCTCTCGGTCACTGAAGCTGATGGCCAAGGAGCTCGAGGTTCCGGTGGTGGCCATCAGCCAGCTGAACCGCGGTCCCGAGCAGCGGACGGATAAGCGGCCGCAGGTATCGGACCTTCGTGAGTCGGGCTGCTTGACTGCGTCGACGCGAATCCTGCGCGCCGACAACGGTTCTGAGGTCACCTTTGGTGAGCTGATGGCGACCGGGGAGCGGCCGCTGGTGTGGTCGCTCGATGAGCGCAAGCGCATGGTCGCCCGGCCGATGACCAACGTGTTCTACAGCGGGCGCAAGGAAGTCTTCCTGCTGCGGCTGGCGTCGGGACGCCAGGTGGAAGCTACGGCCAACCACCCCTTCATGACGCTGAACGGTTGGGTTCCGTTGGGCGAGTTGACCGTTAGTGATCGCCTCGCGGTGCCGCGCACCGTGCCCGAGCCGGTGCAGACCGAGCGCATGAATGAATCCGAGATCATCATGCTGGCGCACATGATCGGCGACGGGTCGTGCGTGAAGCGTCAGCCGATCCGGTACGCGTCGATCGATGAGGCGAACCTGGGCGCGGTGTCTGGAGCCGCCGGGCACTTCGGCGTTACCGCGGTGCGCGACGAGTACGCCGCGGCCCGGGTGACATCCCTGCGTTTGCCCGCGCCCTATCGGTTGACTCACGGGAAGCGGAACCCGATCGCGGCATGGCTGGACAAGCTGGGGCTCTTCGGCAAGCGGAGCTACGAAAAGTTCGTTCCCAAAGAGGTTTTCGCGCTGCCCAACGATCAGGTCGCGTTGTTCCTGCGACACCTGTGGGCGACGGATGGGTCGGTGCGGTGGGAACCCGTTGCGGGCCAAGGGAAGATCTACTACGCGACGACCAGCCGCCAATTAGCTGAGGACGTGGTGCAGTTACTCCTGCGCGTAGGCGTGCAGGGACGCATCAAGCGGACGAAGAAGGTCGGCTATCGCGACTGCTGGAATGTGTGGATCGATCGCGCAGAGAACCAGACTGCATTTCTCAACAACGTTGGAGTGCATGGCGCGCGTGGCGAGAAGGCTCGTGAGGTTCTAGCTGAGCTGAACACGCGGACGCGCAAGCCGGGCGCTGACACTGTGCCAGTCGAAGTCTGGGACAAGGTGCAAAAAGCGATGGATGCCAAGCGGTGGTCCAATCGCGACCTGAGTCTCGCGGCGAATGTGACTGTCTCCCAGTCGCGTTGGAAGCACGCGCCTGGCCGCTCAACGCTGCACCGCATGGCCGCAGCACTGAACAATCCCGAACTGCATGACCTCGCTACGAACGATGTGTTCTGGGACGAGATCGTCGAGATCACCAGTGTCGGTGAGCATGATGTTTACGACGGCACCGTTGAAGGCACGCATAATTTTATGGCAAATTGCATAAACTTGCATAATTCTTTGGAACAAGATGCCGATATGGTGATGCTGCTTCACCGGCCGGACGCGATCGACCGCGAAGACCCACGCGGTGGTGAAGCCGATATCATCTTGGGTAAGCACCGTAACGGTCCGACTGCGAATATCACTGTGGCACACCAGCTTCACTTCTCGCGGTTCACGAATATGGCGCGGTAGTCGCTGCTGCTGCTGGTGTAGGGCCTCACGGAACGTGGCGGAATCTCACGGACGGTGGCGGAGTGATGGCGTATCCGCCAGGCTGGTTGAGACACGCGGACTGTTCAATTACCAGAGCAGTCTGATCCGATTGCAGGCCGAGGCGAAGTTCGTCGGGATCGGTCACATCGGTGGAACGCATTTAGCTGGCTACGTGCATCCGAGGAATCACAAACGACGGCTGGCGCAGAAGATTCCTCGGGCGGTTCCACGAGTGCAGCGCGGTCAGCCGCGGCTTCAGCTCACATCATGTGTGCCGCCACTCAATGCAAAAAGAACGTTGACATCAGACGCCTCTACCGCCATCGATTCACAACGTGCACATCGGCTGCTTGAGCTGAGCAAGTGCAGTAGTCGACCACTCTATGGCGTTCTCGCTAGCGACAGCATTATGGCGTTGTCGACTGGAATCCGAAGGAGGCCCAATGATCGCCTTCATCCGTGCGAGCTTCCCCGGCACCCCCGCGAAAGCGGTTTGGTCGGACACTGTCGCGCACAACTGGATGGATCCGACGATCCCGTTCAGCTTGGCGCACTTCTGGAAGTTGTCTACGTTTCACCAAGTTGACCTCCAATATCACCTGTTTCCACCGGTGGTGCTGGACGATCCGAGACCTGGGGCATCCGACCCCCGCGATCAGTTAGTTCGGGCGGTGCTCGATGAGGTGGACCGGTCGTCGCACCCGAACTGGAACCTATTCGATCGGTGCATCATCAATTTCGCGCAGACGACTGATCTCTTTGGCGGCGGCGCACATCGAGCACCGAATGGAAAGCTCATTTTGGCGGCTGTGTTCGACGTGAACAGTCGATTCGACGAGGCGTGCCAGGAGGTCGGACACACGTTCAACCTGCAACACGAGTTGGGCGGCTCTTGGTACTACTCGTGGGGCAGTCTGACGAATGAGTACGAATGCCCGTACTCGGTGATGAGCGCCGCCACGATGGATCTCACCTGGACGCGGAAAATCGATCCACGACTTCCGGGAGCGGCAAGGCCCGAACTTCCGCAGAATGTGGTGGGGCCCTACGTGCCGGCCGTCCATCTGTACATAAACCAATATGGAGCCGTGAACCCATCCGGCGCCTTCAACAACGTGTACTCGGTGAATTACGTGCCCGCGACCTATGAGCACACTCAAGTGAGCTTAGAACTGGTGGCGCGTGACGTGGCGATTGCCGCATGGCCGAATCGCAGACCCGTGCTGGCGGTTGTGCCACCGATTGTCCCCGGCGGCGACACGCACTTTCTTGAGTTACGCCGCAAGGACGCGTTTTATGACGCGGGCATCGGTAACGCGTCTATTACAATCCTCGCCGCCAGCTTCTTCAGCGGTAGCGGCGCCGTCGCCGATCCGGCAACTATCCGGATCCGCTATGTGGATCGCATCGATCTTGAGGGAGTCGAAGGCGATCTCGACTACCATTCCTTCGCCGGCCGATTTGTGGTGCGGGTCAATTCTTACGATGACGATTTCGCCGCCGTGAATCTCACTGTCGGTGGTGGCGACGCGTGGAAAAACTTCTCGGTGAGCCTGGCTGATCCGGCCGTCGACCGTGCACTGCGAGACAGCTCTGATTGGCGGCCAGCGACGGTCGCACCATGTCCGATCTACCCGAAGGGCGACTACTCCTACCGCTACAAGAGATACTCGACGTTCTTTGTGCTCCGAGCCCACTCCATCGGATACGAGCGACCTGCCTATGCATGGTATCTCGAGAATGTTTGGCTCGATCCGGCGGGTTCGGGAGTCGAAATTGAAGTGCCATGTCGTGATGTCGACGGTCACGAACTCGGGCCTCCTGTCGTGCGACGGGTCGGCTGCCAATACCAGATCAACGGCGGCAGGCTGGAACTCGCTTTCGCGGCGAACGAATTCGCCGACATCAACATCGGAGTCCGTGTAGTCGTTGGGGAATCGTCACCGGAAGTCATGAAGAACTTCTACCCTGAGCGGTCGATCTTCACCACGATCCGAGTTGACAACCTAGAGATCGAGTGGGACGACCGCTATCAGGAAGCGCAGCTCCGCTGCTGGAAAAAGTTCCTAGATATCGAACGGCAGTTCAGCAAATCGCTACCTCCCATCCCCCCGATCCCGCCGATCCCTGAACCTGACCCGCGTCTCGACGACCGCACCATTGCCCTGCTGCAATGGCTCATTCAGTCGAATCCCGTTGCCGCGACCGCGGCAATCGACGCAGTGGCGCAGGTGGCGAACATTAGTCGAGCGCAGGAGCTGAGGCAGACGATCGCGTCCACACCACCGAGACCCGCGACGATAACCACGACTGCGGAATCTCATTGAGCGTGGCCAAATCTCACGCAGCATGGCCAATGGGTGCCGGGAGCGACAAAACCGCATGTCATGTCATCCCGCTCACTCTGTAGGAATGGACGCGGCTCGTGAGACAAACGCAGGTGCAGCCGCTGTGAGACAAATCGAATAACCCCAGGTCAGACCCGCGGATATGTGCAGCTCAACATGAGAACCTACAGCTGGCGCGCAGCATGGCAGGTAGGGCCGACTGGGCCATCGCGAACACGGACGTGCACTCGCTGCCGACGGCGTCGAGCACCGCGAGAAGCCCGTCGGTCCAGGACTGGATTGCCGGAATCTCGTTGATAGGCAACGCATCTGAGCTACCCATCCCGAGCAGGTCGGTCAGGATCAAGCGGCTGAACGAGGCCAGTCGACGGAGATGGCCACCGATGGTCGGCTCATCCCACAGGAGGTCGATCGGGAACGACCCGGTGGGAATGAACAGAAGATCGGGCCCGCTGTCACCGACTACTTGGTACGCGACATGGTGGCCGTTGGCATCCCGCGCGTAGACCGTCTCGGGTATGGCCACCATCGCATGAGGATGCCACCCGGATCGGACCGTGGCCAGCGCGCTGACACCGCCCGCACCGTCAGCGCCGACGCCCACGCGCGGGTCAGCTGACTGCCTACCCCGGTCGTGTGACGCCCGCGAAACCGGAGAGCGCGAACCACGTCGGCATCGCACGGCGAATGGAACTGGGCGCGTCGATCGTCAACGCCGAATTCCGTTGTGCAGCAGTCCAAGACAGGTCACCCCGCCAGATGCCCGTCATGGTGCGCAGGTTGGTGGTGACGGTCGCGGTGACCGGCTGCCCGGGGTCGGTGTCACAGACGTCGGCGGCGTCGGGCGTGATCACCAGCCACCAGTGCCTGCCGCGCGGGTCCACATCGGGGAAGCGGAAGTGGACGACGGCGCGCCCCTCGGGGACCGCACCGTGGTTGATGTTGCGGTGCATGTCCCACAGGAGCAGTTTGGGGTTGAGGTCTTCGTCGCCGAGTTCGCCGATCCACCGGACACCCCACACGCCGATGGCTTCCACAATGGGCCACAGTTCGTGGCCCGCCGTCGTCAGCACGTAGCGGACGTCGCTGCCGTCCACCAGCCGTTCCACGATTCCGGCCCGCGTCAGCTGCTGCAGGCGTTTGGACAGCAGGGTCGGCGACATCTGCGGGACCCCGCGCCGTAAGTCGTTGAAATGCTCGCTGCCACAGGATAGTTCGCGGACGATCAGCATGGTCCACCGCTCGTCGAGCAATTCCATTGCTTTGGCGACGGGGCAGAACTGGTGGTACGAGGCGCCCATCGATTCAGCGTATGACCACGGCATTGCGCAGTCCAGATCGTGTACTAGCCGTCGTGACCCAGCGCTCGTAGCGTCAGCATCACCGAGAAGGGAGCCGACATGACCAATGCAGCTGCACCGACCGAGGATCGCGCACTCAAAGAGCGGCACCGCGCCATGTGGGCGCTGGGGGACTATCCGACGCTGGCGAATGACGTCATCGCCGACCTCGGCCTAGTCCTGGTCACCGCATGCGGGATAGGGGAGGGCGACCGGGTGCTGGATGTCGCCGCGGGGTCTGGCAACGCTGCCATTCCCGCAGCCTGCGCGGGTGCCGAGGTGATTGCCTCTGACCTGACGCCCGAGTTGCTCGATGCCGGCAGGGCACGTGCGGAGCACGATGGCCTACAACTGACCTGGCAGCAAGCTGACGCCGAGGCACTTCCCTATGGCAACAACGAGTTTGACGTCGTCATGTCGTGCCTCGGGGTGATGTTCGCCCCGCACCACCAGGCCGGCGCCGACGAGTTGGTCCGGGTCTGTCGGGCCGGCGGCACGATCGGTTTGATCAACTGGACGCCGGAGGGCTTCATCGGCCAGATGTTCGCCACCATGAAGCCGTACGCGCCGCCGCCGCCACCCGGTGCGCAGCCACCACCGCTGTGGGGCAGCGAAGAGCATGTCCGCGCGTTGTTCGGCGACCGGGTGACAGACCTCGATATCCATCGCCAGACCGTCACCGTCGACCACTTCGCCAGGCCGGAAGACTTCCGCGACTACTTCAAAGCCCGCTACGGGCCGACGATTTCCGTCTACCGCAGCATCGCCGACGACGCTGACCGCACCGCGGCCCTTGATGAGGCCCTGGCCGCGCTGGCCCGAAAGTTCAACCGCGGCAGCGACACTGCCGTGCTCGACTGGGAGTACCTGCTCATCACAGCGCGTAAGCGCTGAGAACGGGATCGACATGACCACACCGGCTCCGCTGGCCCATATCGCAGTGACGGTTCGCGATCTCGCGGTGAGCGCTCCGTGGTACCGAGCGCTATTCGGAACCGGCCCGGTGTTGGATGAGCACACCGACGGAGGCTTCCACCACGTCGTCTTCATACTCAGGGGAAACACCTTGTTCGGACTGCATCAGCACGCCAAACCCGCTGCGGCAGCGGACTTCAGCGAGTTCAATGTCGGCCTGGACCATGTCGCGTTCGGCTGCGCAGACCGCGCCGAACTCGAACAACGGGCACAGCAGCTCGACGCGTTGGGCATCACCCATGGTGGCGTCGTCGACGCGCATTACGGTTCGGGGGTCAGCTTCCGTGACCCCGACGGCATCGCGCTGGAGTTTTTCGCGCCGCCGGCGTGTGTGCGCACGATCAGCGATTGTTGAAGATGATGAGCAACGCGGTGATCAGATCGTCGTGGATGACGAGGTAGTTTGTGAGGATCAGTTCGTCAGGCAGGTTGGTCTTGTCGTAGTCGCCGTCGTAGCGGGCCCGGAGCACCGTAATCCCTGACTGTTCAACGACTTCAGTGACTTCGTTGGTCACCCGGTCGCCGATGATCTCGGCGGCCAGCCACCCGGGTCTCGCGGCCACCAGGGCAGTCCTGGGTGCCCTCGACGGCGAGATCATGGACCACGACGACGCGGTGTTCTGACATGTCTGGCGCCGAGGCTGACCTACTCACCTGGACCGGCCCGGAGAGCGGCCCGTTGCAGGCTCTGCTGGCCAGCATCAGGAACAAATGCGAGTCGATCAGGTACGGCCCTCGGTCCGTGTAACGGGCAATTTCGAGTAGTCACTTACTCGTGTGGCGCGCGTCGGTTGGTGTGAGGCTTGGCAGCAGGCCGCGACCGTGATGGCGGCTGAAAGGGGCTGTGGCGATGTGCGTTACCACCACAAACATCGCGCCGGTCTGGCGCGCCGCCGCCTGTCTGGGCGTTGCTGCTGTGGCGGTGGCGCTGACCGGCTGCGGTGGCGGCAGCGCCACCCACGGGGCCGGCCCCAGTACCAGCGCGGCGCCGATGTCGTTGGCGGAGTATGCGAAACGTGACTGCGCGATGTCGGCTGACTTCACGCCCAAGATGCTGGCGCTGCAAGCCGAGATCAAGGAAAACATCGGCTACCCGGCGGTCTTGGGCGACACGGTGTCGAAGGTCGCGAAGCTGCTGGGCGACTTGGCGGCGAAAGCCGAGGCTCTCGGCGATCCGCCGAACGGGGAGGCCGTCGGCAGCATGAAGGCCGGTGCCGACGTGATGAGGTCGACGGCGGAGCACCTCGAGCGCATTGCGTCGAACCTGCGGGCGGCTACCACGGACGAGCAGATCGGTGCTGCGGTCAACGATTTCATGAATGCCTTCGGAGGAATGCAGACGTTCATGGATCAAGCCGACTCGAAGTACCCGTCGCCGAAACTCGACGCCGAAGAGAACAAGATTCCCGGATGCGCCAAGAAACCCGGTTGACATGGTGGGCGGGGAGACCGGCTTACCCGCGGTAGTGGCAGGCCGGCTCCCGATTGGCCGGCAAGAACGGTGTCACCTGGGCTCGGGTCACGTAGGGCATGACGATGTCGCAGGCGTTACCCAACTCCCACAACGGTTCCCACAGCCGTGCGTCGGCCCCATCGTCGCCGGATGCCAAGCCATGACCGTCGGGACTGAATGCCACCGCGTTCACCCGGTCCGGCAATGGCAGCGGGTCGCCCACGGGCTGCTGAGTTTCGGGATCCCATAGCCGCACGGTTTTGTCCGAACCGGATGACGCCAGCAGATGGCCGTCGGGACTGAAGGACACCGACGATGCACCGGCCAGATCGGCGTGACCGTGAAGCGGAGGACCCACCTGTTTACGGTCGGCCACATCCCAGAGCCGGACGGTGTTGTCCCAACTTCCCGACGCGAGCAGTCGGCCGTCACGACTGAAGCTCACGGCATTCACCGGAGCGGTATGACCGGCGAGCGGCTTTCCGGCGGGTCGGAGCGTCGCGGGGTCCCACAGCCGGATGACGTTGTCCATACCCGCTGATGCCAGCAGGTGCCCGTCGGGGCTGAAGGCCAATGTGTATACCCCCATGTTGTAACTGACCAGCGGGTTCCCGATGGATTGTCGGGTGGCCGGGTCCCACAGCCGGATGGTGCCGTCGGGATCGCTGCCGGAAGCCAGCATTCGACCGTCAGGACTGAAGGCCAATGCGCTCACACCAGCTGTGTGCCCCGCCAGCGGTCCGCCGATTGGCCGTGCGGTGGTGGCATCCAACAGCCGGACCGTGGGGCCGTCGGCAACGGCAAGCAGGTGGTTTTCGGGACTGAACGCCACCGCTCGAGCCGCGTCGACGTGCAGCGGCTCGCCGATGGCACGGCGAGTGGTCGTGTCCCACAGTGTCACCGAACTCCCTTGGACAGCATTGACGGCCGAGGCCAATCGATCCCCGCTCGGGCTGTAGGCGACGGCCATCGTGCTGGTCAGCGCGTCGCCGCCGAGCGACTGGTTCATCCGCCAGGCCGGAGCCGGGTCCCACAGCAGAATGTCGCCGTCCTCACCACCTGACACCATCCGCTTGCCGTCAGGGCTGAACGCCACATCGGTCACTCCACTGGTGTGACCGCTCAGCGCCGGGCCGATCTGGCGTTGGGTGCCCGGATCCCAGATCCTGATCGTGTTGTCACGACTGGCCGAGGCCAGCCGAGAACCGTCGGCGTTGAACGCCAGAGACGTCACCTCGTCGGTGTGGCCGGTCATGGGCCGACCGAATGGGCGCCCCGGCCCGGTCTTCCACAGCCGCACAGTCCCTTCGTAGTCGGCTGACGCCAGCCCATGACCACGGGGACTGAACGCGACCGCGAGCACCTTGTTGCGGTGTCCGGTCAGCGGTGCGCCGACAGGCATGCCGGTGGTGGCGTCCCACAGGCGGACCGTCTGGTCATCGCTGCCGGAGGCAAGCAGTCGACTGTCCGAGCTGAATGCCACCGACTCGACGTAATCGGTGTGCCCGGTCATCGGTGCGCCGACGGGGGAGCGGGTCGCCGGATCCCACAGCCGGATGGTGTTGTCCCACCCGGCGGAGGCCAGTCGGCGACCGTCGGGGCTGAAGGCCACCGCCATGACCGGCTTGGTGTGCCCCTCCAGCGGTTGCCCGATCAGCTTGCCGGTGGCGGGATCCCACAGCCTGACGAGGCCGTCGTACCCGGCGCTGGCCAGTAGCCGGCCGTCGGGGCTGAACGCCAACGATTCCGCGAGGCCGGCGGCTACATCGTTGACAGTGGTCCCGGTGATCGGTTCGCCGATCGGTCGACCAGTGTCGAGGTCCCAGCGCCGCAGCGTGCCGTCGCCCGCCGACGAGACCACCAGGTGACTGTCAGGACTCACTGCGACTGCGGTCACGCGGGCGGTGTGCCCTCGAAGCGGTTCACGAATCACTTGAGCCGCGGCCTGACCGAACGCAACACGGGAAGACACCAGCGCATCGACGGCCCGCGGACTGGGTCGCGGTGTCACCTGGGCGCTTTCGGCTGCGAGCGCGAGCGCCAACGCGGGATTTCTCGACGTTGTATCGCGGGATGCCATTGAAAGTGCCAGTGCGACAGCCTCATTGCGCTGCGCGATAGCCTCGGTCCGTTGGTGAACCGCCTCGCGGCGTTGCAGGAAAGCTATCCCCGCGGCCACCAACGCTGCGACGGTCAGGAATGCGAGCGCCGCGATCGCCGCCCGGCGCCACCGCCGGAAACGCCGTCGTTCTTTCAGATCTTCGCTCGCCAGTTCGTATTTCGGCTTGCCATGGATCGGGGCCGCGATGTCGATGACCTTCTCGCGGAACATCGCCGCGGCCGGGTCCCACGGAGCATCAGCGCTGACGTCGACGTACAGGGGCTCGGTCACCAGCGACCCTGGTTGCGTCAGTTCGGGTACGGCGGCGTCCGAGCGGTCGGGATCGAATCGCTGAGATTCGGCGTCCCAGAGCAGATTTCCGGCGGCGAGAACGAACAGCAGCTGACTCGGACCGCGCTGATCGATCCAGTACGCCACTTCTCTGTTCACCCAGGACGACTCAGCGGCATTGCGGGAAAGCACGACCACCAGGTAGCGGGAGCGGTCCATCGCCTCGGTGACCTTGCCCCACAGGTCGGGACTGGCCGTCAGGTCGGTCGAGTCGCGAAACACCCGGAGGGCGTGCAGTTGGCCCAGCCGCCGCCCGATGTGATGCAGGCAGCGCTGCACTCCCTGCGCCACCTGCCGGTCGTCGTGGTCGTAGGACAGGAATGCGTCGTACGGGTACGACGCGGGTTGCGGGGTGGGCGCGGCAGCGTCGTCGATGGTGCCGGTGCTCCCAGTGCTCACAGCCCAACTCCTCGCCCGCAGCCGGTCCCGCACCGCGGGACATCGCCAATCATGCGCGCGCGGGAGCCCACCTGGCCTGAGTATCTGACTACTCGATAACCAGGCCCGGGCGGCGCCGTGGGGGCCCGACGACCCAGATACTGCCGCAAGACATCGCTTGTGGTCCGCGGCCGATGCTGAAAGCATTGCGTGTGCGCTGATTCAGCCCCGGGGAAGGGGAGCCATGCGGGACTACCCGTACGCCTTTCACATTGCCCTGGACGGGTCCGGACTCAATGGCCTCGAAGGCCGCGCGGGTATGTGTGTCTTCAAATACGACCCGGCCACCGAGGCGTATGCCTACAAGATCGTGTTCTACGGCGGCGTCGCGGGCGGCCATGCACCGAACGTCGACCCGACCCGCAGCGTCGGGTTCCTCGGAAACATGGGTCAGCACCTGCTCTTCTACGATCCATCCACACTGGACGAGGTCGACCGCGTCTCGACGTTGCGCTTCGAGATTCCCGACACGACGATCAAGTCGACGACGCATCTGGCGTGGCTGGATTCGAAGGAATTCGTCGCGAGTGTCGGTGAGCGGCTTTGGAAATTCGATCTGGACCGGCTCACCAAACCCGAGCCGATCGGGCCGCATCTGTTGAAGATTCCGCACGCCATGAAGCGCACCGCCTCCGGGCGTTACCTGGTGTATGGCGGGATGGACCACCCCAAGCTCGGCGAGGCCCGTGAAGTAGGCATCTTCGATCTGGAAACCGGACGTGCCGAACGGGTGGAGCTACCGACGACGTGCTGGCATGTGGTCTGTCACCCGATCCTTGATGTCTTCTACGCGATCTCGTTCCGGGTACTGCCCAGTGGGCGTGGCGATTGGCACCAGTGGGGGATGGCGCACTTCCAGGAGTATGTGTACGAGATCGAAGCCGAATCCGGTCAGGTACTTCGGCATTGGTCGGCCGGCAGGGAGGTTCCAGCCCACATCAACTCCGACGTCTGTCTCAGCGACACCGAACTCATCTTCTGCACCGGCGGCAGTCAAACCGTGGTGCTGATCGATCTGGAGACCATGAGCACGCATCGATTGATCGACGAACATCCCGGGCTGGTGGGGCAGTGGGGATATTCCCGGCAGATGTCGGCGACGGTGTCCGACACGGTGGCGCGCGGAAACTTCTTCACCGAGTCCCATCTGTACGCGACCGGTCTGCAAGTCAGCCGGGGAGCGTTGTTCGACGGCGTGTATGCCTGTCAGCTGTCTGCTGATCAGACCCTGCTCTTCACGGCCAACCGCGGGCAGAACCACATCACGGTTTACGACTATCCCTCTCTGCAACGGCGGCTTCGAGTGCGGATGCCGGATCTCCAGGAGTACGACAAAGCGCTCTCGCCAGTTGCCGACCCACGGCTGGGCTTCCACCATGGATGCCTGGTAAGCCCAAGTTCCACCGAAAGGAAAGAATGATGGCACCGCAGAATGACACCGCATCCGAAGCGGCCGCAAAGGCCTCTGAAACGCTCGGCAAGGGCGCCGACCTGACCCGTGAAGTCATCGAGTCGCAGTTCCGTCTCGGCGGTCAGTTTGCCGACATGGCGGGCAACGCGATCAAGGACAGCGGCAGCGCTTTCGAGGCCGGCCGCGCCTACGTCGACGCTGTCTGGCGGGAGGCCGGCAATTACTGGCAGGCCGTCACCGACCTGAACCTGCGGTACGCGAACGAACTGCTGAAGATCGGGGCGAGTGCCGCGGACCAGGTGCTCGCGGCCGTCGACACGGCACTCAAGGGTCGTCGGTCGGCCGGCGATGGGACAGCGGCAAGTCAGGACTGAAGCGACGCCGCTGATCAACCCGGCAGCGGCCGGCCGATGAGCGGACGGCCGGCGCGCACCTCCGGCATGGGGCGCATGCCCTCGCGTACCCACCTCGGCAGTTGCGGGCTGGTCAGCAGCCACGCGAGTGCGCTTGCCACCGCCGCGCGGGCCGGCTCGGGCGCATAGCCGAGCGCGCCGAGCTTATCGTGGCTGTACCAGTAGAAACGTCCGATGGTGAGCGCCTCTTCGCGCGTCGACAGCGGTTCGGTCTCGGCGAACCGTGCCCAAGCCTCCGCTGCCGCCGAGGTGAGATACGCAGTGGTAGTGGGTATTTCGAACCGGGGCCCTGGGACCCCGGTCAAGTCGGCGATCAGCGAATGCAGCGTCTTCCAGGAGAGATTATCCCCTCCGACGAGGTAGCGCTCGCCCGATACTCCGTGCTCGGCCAGAATCAGATGCGCCTGCGCCACGTCGTCGACCGACACCACGTTGCAGCCGCCGGGGTAGGTGGATCGAAAAAAATCCAAAAGGTATCTGAGGATGATCGCATTGCTGGGCACCAGTCGCGACGACGGGCCACCCATCACCACGGTGGGGCAGGCGATCACCACTTCGAGGTCATCGCAGGCCATGCGCAACGCGGTCCGTTCTTGACGGACCTTGCTGACGAAGTACGGCGGGGTGTATTCGCTTGTCGGCGAGTGGCGTTCGTCGTGGACCGAGCCGTCGACGCTCGACCCGGCCGTCACTGCCGATGAAGTGATCACCACCCGGCGAACGCCGGCGTCGATGGCGGCCTCCAAAAGCATCCGTGTTCCTTCGACGTTGACCGCCGACACCTCGGCATGG
Organism: Mycobacterium sp. OTB74; assembly: GCF_029892685.1. Taxonomy (GTDB): domain Bacteria; phylum Actinomycetota; class Actinomycetes; order Mycobacteriales; family Mycobacteriaceae; genus Mycobacterium. The sequence continues at coordinate 195,633 of NZ_JARXVD010000005.1, forward strand.
TTCTGCGAGCCATACGCGTAGACCGCGGCGCAATGAACAGCGATTTCGCAGTCGGCCAACGCTTTTCGCAGCGCGGCACCGTCGTCGATTGCTGCCGTTGCAACCTCGAACGGCAATCCGTCGGTAGTGCCGGGGCGCCGCGCGATACCCCGAACTGTGTGCCCACGTTCCACGAAACACCTGCCCACCGCGCCACCGATCATTCCAGTGACGCCGGTAACCGCGACGTTCACCACCGCGGCACTCGTTCCATGTCGCTGCGAACTGCCGCCGCATATTCGTGCAACAGCGGGCGCAGCGCGTCGAGCCACCGTTTCGAATCCACTTGGCGTTCAGTGGATGTCGTCCCTGGAAAATGCCGGAATCCATGTTTGTCGACGTCATCGGAGTCGTGGGTGACGCGCCGTTCGTCGAGCCACTCCCGAGCGATGCCCAGATAGGTTGACCACGCCTGAGTCGGCAAGATCGGTGACGCTGGCACCGCATCCGTACCGATCTGGTGGGGTCGACCCTCGTAGCAGGCCTCGAAGTTGTCGAACGTGGATGAAAAGAACCGTCGATAAGCGTCGGTGACGAGTGGGTTCTTGACTTCTGGATAGCGGTCGAGGTCGACGGCCTCCCAGAACGGTGGCAGCTGGAATTTCTGGCGGCCCGAGATCGTGATCCGGGTCCTGCCGTCACCGTTGTCGGCGAAGGTGAGCATGCCGTCGTCGTATTCGGCGGAACCGTTGGGGCTCAGCACAGTTCGCCAACTGAGGCGGCAGTGATCGGGTCGGTATTCGACCAGCTCAATTTTGCATACGTCGATGGGCTTGCCACCCCAGAAGGCGAGGTAGTTCGGTTGGGGCAGATAGATGTTGCGTTCGGCCTGCCTCGTGACGCGGCCGCGGCCGTCGTGAGACACGGGAACGATCCGTCCGCCGAGATAGTCGGCCATCATGCTGATGCCTTGTGCCACATCCACTCTGGCGATCCAATCGGCGTACTCGGCGTGCGCCAGATGCTCGACGGAGAACAGCACCGACCGATCGAAGTAACACCAGTGGAGCCACGAGTCCACCAGCGGGGCAGCGTCGAGCAAGACCGTGAATCTAGAAAGGTAGTCCGGGATCTGGCGATAGTCGCCGGCGCGAAATCGCTCGGGATCGAAGCCGAGCGGTACGGCGACGCGTCGCACGTTGTCCTTGTTGAAGTTCGCGCGGAACGCCGCGACCGACTCGCCCGCGGCAGCCAGGCCGTTGCTGATCATGGCCACCGCGGCCGGACTGCTCGCCGAGTCGGGATCGACCACCGGCCCGATCCTGCGCTGCAGCCAGGCGAGTACTTCGTCGGCCTCGCGATCGCCGTTGTCGGACATCAGAATTCGCATGACTCTGCCGGCGTCCGGCATGGCTTGATCGAGCCGCCGCAGGGCATCGGTCACCGACTGATTAGCCCGCGGGCGAATCGCGGGCGGTTCGACGTCCCCCACGATGGTGTACGCCGGTGGCAGGGTGCCGGCTTGCACACATCTGTCGAGCAGGGGCGATCGCGTCGGGTCTTCGCCGTGTAGCACCGCGGCGACCACATCCGTCAGCACGACGTCATCACTGGCGATCAATGTGTGGCGGTCCTCATCGGCGCCGGGAGACTCGATGATGGCGAACGTCGGTGGCAGGTGCATCACCAAGTCGGCCGCGACGTCAGCAGGTTTTGCGCCTGGTATCACGCTTGCGCAACCCAGCACCGCCGACACGCATCCCCGGAAGGTCTCATGGGGGTCGTCAGTCCACCGTGCGACGAGTAGCCGTAAGGCCCCTCGAGACCAAGCGGCGCTGACCCCTTGCCCCGAGAGAACACTCGATGGCGGACACGGCGCAGGACAGGTATCGCGCGACAAGTCGATTCCGATGTAGCTGTTACCGCGCTCGGTGATCCCGACGTAGCCGGTGGCCGCGAGGGCGTCGTCTACGCGAGTGACGCCGCGGTCAGTCGACCGTGGTGACAGCGACGCTCCCACGGTCACTGTCCAGCCAAGCTCGACGAGCACGTCGACGACGTTGTGCAGTACCACCGGATGCGGCATGGCCGCGGAGTCGAGTGGCACCACGATGACTGCGTCGGAGCAGTCACCGTCGGAGTCCCTCTTCGGCAGTTCGGATCGCGATCCGACCAAGCTAAGAACGTTCGCGACGGGGTTGTCCTCGTCGGTGGAGTATGTCGCGCTCACCACGGCGGCTCGAACGCTCGCCTGCGGCCTTTCGCGGCTCATGTCCTCAATACTCAACGGAGATGGGCCCTGCGCGATGAAAAACGCGTAACGTGCCCACGAAATATTTACCGCGGCTGCGGTCTTGCGCGCAGATCGACCGTGGAACAAGGCGCTCTCGGAGTCGGCCGACGAACTTCAGTCGGCTGTCGAACGAGGGATACTTGTCGTATCGGGAGGCCATCAGCATGATCGAAGCGGTCGACGTCGCGGCACTGCCCCTGGCACCTTTGAATCCACTGCCTCCCCTGCAGCAGATGAAGGCGGTCCGGGCCTTTCACACCGGTTGCGAAGTGCTGCGTGACGCGGGAGGCCCGGTGACGCGTCTGGCTCACGCGTGGATGCTGCCCACCTTCATCGTCACCACGTCGCCGAAGGGGGCCCGGGACGTTCTCACTCGCAACTACCCGTTTGTCGACAGGGCGCAGCCCGTCTTCGTCGAACACCAACGGCTAATCGGCGGCTCGTTGTTTAACTTCAAACACGAGGCCTGGCTGCCTCGGCGACGGGCATTGCAGCCACTGTTCACCAAGCAGCACGTGACGGAGTTCGCGACGCACATGGCCGACTGCGCCAACCCGTTTTCACCCGGGTGGGTCGACGGCGCGGAACTTGACCTCGACAAGGAGTGCCGCCGACTGACGCTTCGGGTTTTGTCGCGCACAATCCTGGGCCTTGACCTCGATGCGCGGGCCGCCGCGGTGGTGGACCCGCTTCTCACCGCCGCGATGTACATCACAAACCGCGCCGTGCGACCGGTCCGCGCGCCGTGGTGGCTGCCGACCCCAGCCCGCCGGCGCGCACGCGCTGCCAGTGCAGAACTTCATCGACACGCGTACGACGTCCTGCAAGCCTGCCGGGCCGACCCCGCTCTCGACGCAAGGCTGGTTCGCGCGCTCACCGACGTCACCGACCCCGAAACGGGGAAGAGGCTGTCCGATGAGGACATCTGCCACGAATTGGTCGTATTTCTGGGCGCCGGATACGACACCACGGCGACCACGTTGACGTACGCGTTGTGGGCGTTGGGCCGCCACACCCACTTACAGGACCGGGTGGCCGCCGAGGTTGCCGCGCTGGGCGAACGGCCGTTGACCTCCGATGACGTCCCCCGGCTCGGTTACACGGTTCAGGTGTTGTGCGAGGCGCTGCGGTTATGCCCACCGGCGCCCGTCATCACCAGGATGGTCATGAAGGATTTCGACGTCGGCGGATACCGCGTCCAAGCTGGCAACGGGGTGATGGTGGGCGTCTATGCCATGCACCGCGACCCCAGCCTTTGGGACCATCCGCTGGTGTTCGATCCCGACAGATTCAGCCCGGAGAGTTCGAGCGGCCGGGATCGCTGGCAGTACTTGCCGTTTGGTGGTGGACCGCGGTCATGCATAGGCGATCACTTCGCCATGCTCGAAGCCGCGCTTGGTCTGGCGACCGTCATCAGGCACACCGAATTTCATTCGATCGACGCCGATTTTCCCCTTGCGGTTCCCTTCACCATGGTCGCAGCCGCCCCGATCCGGGTTCGAGTGCGTCGCAGGAACTGACCTCCTGCAGGGCCGGCAGGTATCCGGTTGCGCTCGCGGCTGGCTCGAGTTCGTCGAACGAAATGCTCTGTGGCCGCTCCGCGAATCACTGACGCGGTCCAGCCCGGCGACGTAGCCGTCGACGGAGATTGACATGCGACACGTGATGCGACTCATACCGATTACGACCAGCTCGCCTGGGAACTCATCGTGGCGATGAGATCTCCTGCCACCACGGGTCTGCATCAACGGAATCAACAACTCACGAGACCGGAGTGATCCTGCTCGACGACACCGTCAGGGAGGTCGCCGCCCATGCCTGACCACCAGCAATGGCGGGGAATTGTCGTGAAGAAATCGCGCCGACTGCTCGACGGGTCGAACTTGTACCGCAGCATCGTGGTCCGCACCGACGACGACCGGACGCTGCGGGTGCGGGTCAGCCGCACCCTGTGGAACGCCCTGCAGGCCGGCGACGCGATCGTCAAACACGCCGGATACGAGCCCACCGCAGAATGACGACCCGGTCCGAATGACCCGCGTCTTGCGGGTGCTGCGGCGTCGGGTTGTAGGAATTGAAGCGCTTCGTGAGACAAATGCCAGTGCGGCGGCCGTGAGACATGTCGGTAATGCCCAGGTCGGCGATTCCGGCTGATGAAGCCAAACGTGAGAACCTACACTGGCTTGTAGGGTCTCACCGCGCTTGACACCTTCTCAGGTTCGGTGCCATCTGAGTCTCATGGTCTCAGCTAACTTGGGATTTGTGCCTCGCATTCACCCTTGCGACTAGCACGCGAGGCTGTGTTGAGTCGTGCCGCTGTTCGATCAGCGACACGCAGTAGCTGCCTAGTGCGGCCCGTTGCAGGCCGATTCGCGGATGTCGCCCGCCGCTTCAGTTGCGCTAAGAGACATCAATGGAAACGCCATTGAGCACGGACGATGCCGTTGGCGTGAACAGCTGGCCAACGGCGCCGACGTGTCTAGATGAACCGGGCCAGAACGCTCCCATCACGGAATACGCTCAGGACCAGATCGGGACGCACACCGGTCGCGCGGGATGCCGTGCGCATCGGACCCGGGATGCTTCAACCTAACCTTCGGCTCAGGCCGGGAGAAACTGAGAATCAACGGGTTGAAAGGCGGCACCGATGGCTGGACTCGACTCGATCGACCACGTAATCCTGCTCATGCTGGAGAACCGCTCGTTCGACCACATGCTCGGATATCTCTACCCCAAATCCAGCAACTTCGACGGACTCGATGGCACGGAGTCCAACCGCGACCTCACCGGTGCCGTGGTGTCCGTCTATCCGATCACGCCGGACAAGGAAAACGCTTATTACTACCCGTTGGCCAACCCCGCCGAAGGGTTCATAGCGACCAACGAACAGCTGTTCAGTACCGACCCTGCCCCCGCCAGCGGGACAGCAACCAACGACGGCTTCGTCACCAGCTTCGCTGGCGAGCTCGCCAATCCCTCCCACCCGCTGGACCCCAAGCTGGTTGGTGCCCAACCTTCTTCCATCATGGGCAGCTACTCACCCGAGACGCTGCCCGTGCTGTCCGGGTTGGCCAAGGGCTTCGCCGTCTGTGACCGCTGGTTCGCATCGGTTCCGACGCAAACCTTCCCCAACCGGGCCTTCGCCGTTGCCGGCACATCGCTCGGCTACACCGACAACTCGGCCCACGGCCTACCGGCGTTCGACACGCCCTCGGTGTTCGGGAAACTCGCCGACGCCGGCCAGACCTGGACGATCTACGGCTACTCCAAGCTTCCGCTGACGGCCAACGACTTTCCCGACACCGTCGATCCCGGTCCTGGATGCAAGGTGGAATCCGGGTTCGACAAGTTCCGCAGCGACGTCGCCAGCGGGCAGTTGGCGGCCTTCAACTACATCGAGCCCGAATGGGCGACCTATCCCCGCCGCGGCGCCCCGCCGAGCACCACACAAGCCGACAACGAACACAATTTTCAGGTTGAGAACGACCAGCATCCGGTCTCAAACCTGGCCGTGGGCGAGCAGCTCATCTACGACGTCTACACGACACTGACAAGCAACCAGGCCGTCTGGGAGAAGAGCCTGCTCATCATCACCTACGACGAGCATGGCGGGACCTACGACCACGTGGCCCCAGACACCGACGCGACTCCACCCGACAACATCATCGGGGAACCGCCGTTTGACTTCACCCGCTTCGGAGTCCGGGTGCCTGCGGTGATCGTCTCCCCCCTGATTCCCCCCGGAACGGTCTTCCGAGCCCCTGCTGGCAGCCCGCCTTACGACCACACCTCGATCATTGCCACGCTGCGAGCCCGCTTCAATCTCGGCGCGCTCGGCAACCGGGACGCCATCGCGCCGCACCTCGGGCCCGTGCTCACCCTGTCCACGCCGCGCGACGACGACCCATTGAAGGGCGTCACTCCGCCCACCGCGGCCGATCCGGTCCTGCAAGACGGATCCGCTCCGATCGGTGAGGCGCCCAGCGCCTTCCTCCAGGCGAAGGCCATGGCCGCGGCCACGCTGCCCGTTCCCTCCCAACCGATCCAGAACCCGCAGCAGACGGTCGCCGGGCTGTCCACCGCGGCCAAGCAATTTGACTTCATTCAGGATCGGCTGCACGCCTGGCAAGCGGCGGGCAAACCGCCCGTCCGCACATGAGTTCAAAGGCCAAAAAAAGGGGGTATCTCATGGCTGCCGTAAAGCATCCGCGGCTGTCGGCGAAAGCAAGGTGTACCAAGTTAATTGGTGCAATATCGACGGCCATCGCGCTGCTCGCCGCGCCGGTAGGCGCTTGCCCGGCCGCGCACGCCGCTGCCCAGCACACCATCATCATGACTTTCGTACGCCATGCGCAGTCGGCCGCCAACGCGAACCACATCATCGATACCTCCACGCCTGGACCAGACATCACCGCCTTGGGTGAGGGACAGGCTGCCGCGGTGGCCAATGAGTTGAGCGCCAACCGGTATGACGGGATTTACGCCTCGACGATGGTCCGCACCCAGGAAACAGCCGCCCCGCTTGCACAAACGCTCGGTGAGCCGGTCACGGTGTTGGCGGGTCTGCGAGAAATCGAGGCGGGCGACAATGAGGGACTGTCTGAAGCGAGTGCGCCCGTGTACCCGGCGCCGCGGGTGTGGTTGAGCGGTAATCGGACGATGCGTATCCCGGGAGCTATCAACGGCGAGGAATTCGAGTCGCGTTTCAGTGACGCGGTCAAGACCATCTATGACAGCGGTGAAACGAATCCCGCCGTGTTCTCCCACGGCGAGGCCATCACGTACTGGGTGCTGATGAATGTGAAGAATCCGGACATGCGGCTGGTGGACTCTTCGCTGCGCAACACCGGACACGTTGTGGTGAGTGGAAACCCGACTGATGGCTGGACACTGAGCAATTGGGACGGGACACCGGTGCCGGCCCCTACCTCGCACTGACGTCAGGACGCCGGCTGCGAGGTGGTCATGGCGATCGCAGCCTGGTCCGCATCAAGGGCATCGACCGGCAGCGCCTCATCCCCATCGTGATTGCGGAGACCGTCGAGGAAGATCGCCATGTAGCGTCGCCACAGGTCGGCGTCGACGTGACCGGCGAATTCGCTGACGGTACCGGCCAGCAGGCCCAGGATCGGCATGTCGGTGTCAGAGATGCCAGGTCGCAGATGGCCGTCTTTTTGGGCCCGCTCAACAAGTTTCGCGATCTTCGGGACCAGGCGGGTGCGTGCCGCATCCACCCGATTGCCACCGCCGCCCTTGCCGTACAGGATTTCTCTTAGGCCACGATCGGTGGCCGTCTGCTGGCACATCTGTTCGACGAACCAGGCGAAGCCTTGCCAGGAGTCATCGAATTCCAATCCCGAATCGGCCAATGCGGCTACCTCGTCAATCGTGTCCTCGAAGATGGCCTCGATGAGTGCTTCTTTGGTGGGGAACCTGCGGTATACCGTGCCGACGCCAATCCCGCCATGGTGCGCTACCTCATTGAGCGTCGCGTCCAGGCCTCTTGTCGCGAACAGATCGCGGGCCGCGTCGATCACTCGCTGACGATTGCGCACGGCGTCCTTGCGCAACGGTCGATCCGAGGTCCGGCAGGTCTTCACGCACAGAGTGTAATCCGAGACACGCTTCGGATAAGTGGATGGACTCGATCCACTTAGGCAAATAGCTTCATGGCGAACACTGCGGTCGGCCGACGGTTGCGCAGATCCAATGGCAGGAAGGCACGCAGCATGACACGACAACATCCGGCCGTACGCACGTTGGCCGCCAAGGCATTTGGCATTGCAGCAGCGGCCTCTCTGTCGCTGGCAGGTACGGCTTCAGCCGACGCCACCAACGACTACCCCATCCCGCACCGGATGATCATCACCACCTGTGACACCGAGCAGTACCTGCAGGCGGTGCGCGATACCAGCCCGGTGTACTACCAGCGCTACATGATCGACCCCAACAACCGGCCCGCCGACATCCAGCAGATGGCCGAAGACCGCATCCACTGGTTCTTCTCCCTGGACCCAGCCGCCCGCCGGCAGTACTCCGAGGACACCGCCACCAACGTCCACTACGAGCAGGTGGCCACCCATTGGGGCAACTGGGCCAAGGTGTTCTTCAACGACAAGGGCGTGGTCGCCAAGGCCACCGACGTCTGCATGAGCTACCCGGCGGGCAACGTGCAGGTCTGGGACTTCGCCTCCAACAGCTGAGTGACTTGTACGTGAATTTCCGCGCTGGCCATGAGTTTTCGGGCGCAAATCGCAAGTGCGCGGACGTGGCAGGAATGCAACCGGGCTGTGCGAGGTTGTAAGGGAGACCACACAAAACTGGATTGACTCTATCCACTTATCCGGTTAGCTTACCTACCTGGATCATTGGCGGCTCACCAACGGAGGTGTGCCCGTCACAAATGCCCGACGACCGCGGTTGGCAACTTTTGAGAAGGCAGGGATGACAAGAGTGTTTCGGCGGGCATGGTTACCGCTACTGGTGATCGTCGCGGTGGCGGCCGGTTTGGTGATCGTGTCGAACGTGCGCCAGGTGTTCGGTTCAAACCCCGTCGTGATCACCGAGAAGAGTTCGGATAATGCCGAGGACTTCAACCCGAAATTCGTCAAGTACGAGATCTTCGGCTCGGGTAGCACAGCCGTCGTCAACTACATGGATCTCGAAGGTAAACCGCAGCGTGTCGCCGGGGTGCCGTTGCCGTGGACATTGACGCTGTCGACCACCCTGCCGTCGGTGCAGCCCAACATCCTGGCCCAGGGCGACGGCAACAGCATCAGCTGCAGGGTCAGCGTCGATGACGTGGTCAAAGAAGAGAGGACCGCCATCGGTATGAACGCCGAAACCTTCTGCTTTGTGAAGGCCGCATGAGCGTGCCGGCCACCGATGCACAGACCGACGTCATCCCGACGGCAGAGCACAAGGGACACAACGGAATACCACGCTTCCTCCGAGCGTTTGCCATTCCCATCATCCTGGTGTGGATCGCGGTCATAGCCGCCCTGAACACCGTCGTCCCGCAGCTCGAAGAAGTCGGCAAGCTGCGCGCGGTGTCCATGAGCCCCAATGACGCGCCATCGATGATCGCCACAAAACGCGTCGGCAAGGTATTCCAGGAATACGACACCAGCAGTTCAGTGATGATCGTGCTCGAAGGCGATCGTCAGCTGGGTCCTGACGCTCACGAGTTTTACGACAACATGGTCCGCGATCTGCGCGCCGATACCGCCCACGTGCAGCACGTCCAGGACTTCTGGGGCGACACTCTGACCGCCAAGGGCGCCCAGAGCCGCGACGGCAAGGCGGCCTATGTTCAGGTCTACATCGCCGGCGATCAAGGGGAGACGCTGGCCAACGAGTCGGTCGAGGCGGTGCGGCACATCGCCACCGAAAGTCCCGCTCCGCCAGGGGTAAAGGCCTATGTGACTGGTCCCGCGGCGACCAGCACCGATCAGAACGCGGTCGGTGACAAGAGCATGGAGCTGATCGAAATGGTCACCTTCGGCGTCATCGCGGTCATGCTGTTGCTGGTCTACCGGTCCGTCATCGCGACATTGATCGTATTGGTGATGGTGGTGCTGGAGCTGTCCGGTGCGCGAGGGCTGGTGGCATTCCTGGGCTACCACAACGTTTTCGGGCTGACGACCTTTGCCACCAACCTGCTGGTGACCTTGGCCATCGCCGCGGCGACCGACTACGCCATCTTCCTGATCGGTCGATATCAAGAAGCGCGGCGGGTCGGAGAAGACCGAGAATCGGCCTACTACACCATGTTTCACGGCACGGCGCACGTGGTACTTGCCTCGGGCCTGACCATTGCCGGTGCCACACTGTGCTTGCACTTCACCCGACTGCCGTACTTCCAGACGATGGGCTTCCCGCTGGCCATCGGCATGGTGATGGTGGTCGCGATGGCGCTGACCATGGGGCCCGCGCTGATCTCGGTGCTCACTCGCTTCGGCCGGATCCTCGAACCCCGGAAAAACGCGAAAACCCGTGGTTGGCACCGGGTTGGCACTGCGACGGTGCGTTGGCCGGGTGCCATCCTGGTCTGCGCAGTGGTGGCCGCACTGGTCGGTCTGATCACGCTGCCGGGCTATCACACCACCTACAACGACCGGATATACCTGCCCAAGGACGTCGCCGCCAACGTCGGCTATGACGCTGCTTTCCGGCACTTTTCGCAGGCCAAGATGAACCCCGATCTGATGATGGTCGAGTCCGATCGCGACTTGCGGAACCCGGCCGATTTCCTGGTGATCGACAAGATCGCCAAAGCGCTGAAGAACGTGCACGGCATCGCCCAGGTGCAGACCATCACCCGACCCGATGGTGACCCGATCAAGCACTCGACGATCCCGTACACCGTGGGACAGAGCGGGACCACGCAACTGATGAACAACGACTACACGCAGACCAATCTGGACAATCTGCTCGCTCAGGCCGACGATCTGCAAAACAGCATCGACGCCATGACCGAGATGATGAACATCCAGACGGATCTGGCAGCGGTGTCGCGACGCATGGCCGACAAGATGAAGATCACCTCCGATGACATGGGGGACACCCGAGATCACTTGTCGGACTTCGACGACTTCTTCCGCCCGATCCGCAACTATTTCTATTGGGAGCCACACTGTTTCGACATTCCAGTGTGCTGGTCCATGCGCTCGGTCTTCGAGAGCATCGACGGCATCGGCAAGATGTCCGATGACTTCGAGGACCTGGTTCCGGAGATGCAGCACATGGCCGACTTGATGCCCAAGATGGTCGCGACGATGCCCAAACAGATCGCGTCGATGAAGCACCAGAAGCAGGTGCTGCTGAACCAGTACCAGATGCAGAAGGCCCAGCAGGACCAGACCATCGCGATGCAGAAAACCGGCACCGCGATGAGCGAGGCGTTCGACACGGCCAAGAACGACGACTCGTTCTACCTCCCGCCTGAGGCGTTCACGACCGCCGACTTCCAGCGTGGTCTCAAGTTGTTCATGTCGCCCGACGGACATGCAGTGCGGTTCACCATCATTCACCAGGGTGACCCATTGACGCAGGAGGGCACCGCTCGCATCGAGCAGCTCAAGATCGCAGCGGCCGACGCAATCAAGGGCACACCGCTCGAGGGCGCCTCGATCTACCTTGGTGGCAGCGCCGCCATGTACAACGACATGCAACTGGGTGCCAACTACGACCTGATGATTGTCGCGGCTGCGGCGCTGATCCTGATCTTCATCATCATGTTGCTGCTCACCCGTGCGGTCGTCGCTTCGGCAGTGATCGTCGGCACCGTGGTACTCAGCCTGGCGTCCGCATTCGGGTTGTCGGTGCTGCTCTGGCAGCACATCGTGGGTATTCCCTTGCACTGGATGGTCTTACCGATGTCGGTCATCGTGCTGCTGGCCGTCGGTGCGGACTACAACCTGCTGCTGGTCTCCCGGGTTAAGGAGGAGATCCATGCCGGGCTGAACACCGGCATCATCCGCGCCATGGTGGGTACCGGCTCGGTGGTCACCTCGGCGGGTCTGGTGTTCGCCTTCACCATGATCTCCATGTCGGTGAGCAAGCTGATCATCATCGGCCAAGTCGGTACGACCATCGGTCTGGGCCTGTTGTTCGACACCTTGGTGGTGCGGTCGCTGATGACGCCGTCAATCGCCAGCTTGCTCGGGCGCTGGTTCTGGTGGCCGCAGCGGGTGCGTCAGCGCCCGAGTCCGCAGCCATGGCCGCAGCCGATCCAGCGAGAGTCCGAGCTGGCATCGCTCTGAGGCCTGCCGGAACATCTTGGGACGGTGTGCATTTACCCATCTACACGCTGCACGCTTATCTGAAACGCAGATTGCCAAGAAACGCGCGGAATCCATCTTTGGCGGGGCTATGGTGGCTCATCGGAGCTCCAGTCATGTCGACTGCCGGGATCGGCTGACGCCCACCACATCAGCCGATCCACAACCCAAGCGGGCTACCAAGTCCCGTCGGTGACCGCACCGGGGCTGACCCCACCGAGTGAGATCACCGTGTTCGGGGTGACCGGAACAAACGGATTCTCTTGGACGCCAAGCTTTTTGCCGACACTGGTGACGCCCGCCAATATATGCGATGGGGCGAGGTTCTGGGCGTCGGCGTGATAAAAGTCGAACCAGGGCAGACCTGCATCGACGTAGGCGTCCCGGTCGACCGGTGTCGGGGGCGGCACCTCTCCGGTTATGGCAGTCCACTGCGCAGCCGAGCACAGGTGGACGAACACGCGCAGGGCACCGCTCTCGTCGTAGTCGGCAAGTGGGCGGTCGTCGGCGTACACCTCCTGCCGCATCCGGCCGCCGGCGCCCAGTCCCATGCTGGCCGAGGGCGCCGGGAGCTGGCCGTCCTCCAGTATCAGACCCGCGCAGAAATCGTCGGCCACTACCTGCGCGGCATGCCATTCCGCAAGCGCCTCCGGGGTTAGCCCGACGGCCCGGAGTTGGATTCCACCGTGAGATTCCCGACCAGTGACCTGTCCTTCGACTGTGGCGCCTAAACCGAGGGGGATAGCAACGAATTGCCGGACGAACCCGTCCCCGGCATTGATGCCGTCCAGCCATGGCTGATCGGGCAGTGCAACATAGTTCTGCGGGTCGCCGATCAGGTGCTCAATCCAGGGCAGGCCGCTGACCGCGCACACTTTGCCTACGCCGACCTGCAATGCACTTGGTTCGGAAGCATTGAATGACAGCCACATTGCCTCGCGCTGGTAGATCGGCAGCATGACGCCGCCACGAGACAGCCACTCGGGCGGTGCGGTGTCGGGGTAGTCCGCGACCCGGCGCAGCGGAAACCGGCCCAGACCAGGCGGCAGTGGATGCAGCCCTGTCTCGGGGATTCGGAGCGTCCGCTGAAACCCCACCGTCACCGGACCCATCACGAGTCGGTCGTTGACGATCTTTACCGGCACGCTGTCCGTCATAACTACCTCCATTTCGACTTTCTTCGATATGGGTAACACCCGGCACCGACAGGCAGGTCGCAGCAGGACCCAAAGCTGCTCGCCGTCGTCGTCACAGCAACGTCGCAGAGGGACCCCCGTCATTCGAGATTCGGCGACGTCATCACCTCGCATCTCGATCGGCGGCGCTATCAATGTTTGTCCCAACCGTCACATGGGTACCGTTGACAACAGCACCCAATGTCGGTGCTGCACTCGACAAAGAGGTCCACCAAGACACACGAAGACGCACAAAACGAAAGAGCCGAATGGGTCATCACCATGAACACTGTCCTGTACTTCAGCGTCAACGGCGCTGTTTATGAAACCCGCGCCTATACCCAGGCGGACATCACTCAGCTAGTGCACGATCAAAGGTTGCAATGCCTGACCAGCGCTGATCGGCAGTTCGACTTCTGGTTCAGCCCGACATCACGTCGCTGCCAGCGCCGCATCAATCGAAGCGCAACCGAATTATTAATGGCAACAACGACTTTCACTGCGAAAACCGTGCCGCTGCTGCGTGGCTGCATTGTCCTGGCCAGCCACGACGCCAAAGGTGAGCTTGACGGACTCAGCTGGCCACAGTTGGACCTGCTGACGTGGCGGAATAATACCGTTACCGCGCGCGACGAGCGAATCCTCAACCGGCGCATGGCCTGCGAGCTGCGCCGCCTGCGCCACATCACCGAAGGCGCACTAGTCGGCCCACGGGCGACAACCGGCGCCCGTCTGCGCGCCGACCATCAGGGGCACCACCATTCGGTAGGTCAAATCAGCTGACCCGCCAGCAATACCTTCGTCGAGTCGGTGACTTGGTCGGTCGCGCACGGGATGCGAGACAACCGGCGCGTTCTAGACAGCCTTGCGGCGCCATTCGAGCAGCAGCGGCGGGATCACGCCGAGGGCCAGAATCCCCGCGAGGATCAGCAGTCCGTATAGCAGCGGTTGTGAGTTGCCGAACTGTGACGGTGGTACGAACCCGATCAGGAACGCGAGCACCGATGATCCCGCTCCGAGGCCACACAGCACCCCGATGGCAGGTACCCGGTACCCACGCGGATGGTCGGGTTGGTTGCGCCGCAACCGGATTGCGGCGACGAACATCAGCACGTACATGATCAGGTACACCTGGGTTGCCATCGCGGTGAACACCCAATAGGCGCTGTTGACTGTGGGAACCAATGCGTACAGGAAGCCGATGACCGTGACCACGACACCTTGCGCGACCAAGATGTGCAACTGAATGCCCTCATTGTTGACCTTCTGGAAATAGGCCGGAAGGTAACCCTGTTCGCGTCCGATCTTGAGCAATCCCTCAGAAGGTCCGTCAAGCCAGGCGATCATTCCGCCGAGCGCCCCGATAGCCAGTGCGAGCGCGATCACCGGCAGGGCGAAAGACAGATGTAGGTACTTGAGCAGGACGTCGAAGGCTTGCATCACCCCGGCGGTGAGGCTGATCGACTGTGTGGGGATCACCCATGCGATCGCCAGCGTGGGTAGCACGAAGACGGCGAGCACCAGTGCTGCCGCGACGAACATGGCCTTCGGGAACTCCCTGCCGGGGTCGCGCAACTCGTCGACATGTACAGCGTTGACCTCGACGCCGGCGTAGGTGAAGAAGCTGTTGACTATCAGCACGATGCTGGCCACACCGTTCCACGCAGGCACGATGTGATGACCGTCCATCGGCGCCACGGGGTGGTTGCCGTGCAGCAGGTAGATCACGCCCAGAGCGACAAGCAGTGCCGCGGGAATCACAGTGCCGATCAGCGTTCCGCCCGAGGAAAGCTTGGCGAGCAATCTGCGCCCACGCGCAGACACAGCCACACTGCCCCAGAACAACACGATGATGATCACCGCGGTGTACACACCATTGTTGGCAAGGCTCGGATTGATCACGTACGCCAGAGTTCCGGCTACGTAAGCCAGTAGCGCTGGATAGTAGAAAACGGTCTGCGCGAACTGGCACCAGACTGCGAGCAACCCCATCGGCGCCGAAATGCCTTCGCGTACCCAGTTATAGACGCCGCCGGGCCATCCCGAGGCCAGCTCGGCGGAGACCAGCGACGCGGGTAACAAGAACACGATCGCCGGCAGTACGTACAGAAATACCGAAGCTAGCCCCAACACCGACAGAGTCGGCGCCGAGCCCAGATAGCCCACGGCACCGACTGTCATCATCGCCACCGAAGTCCAGCTGATGTAGGTGGTGTCTCCTCGACGCGCCGCGGCTTTGTTGCCTGCCCGCGCAAGCATGCGGGGTGCCCGAAGGCGACCGGGGCCAAACGGGCGCGTTTTGTCCATCGGAAGTCCAGCGTAGTGCGCAACGGCAAGCCATTCCGGCGGATCGTTCGTGTGGCGGAGAGATCGAACTTGCCTGATGTAGCCCGCCACGGCCGAGTCAACCAACCAGGTTGATCACCAGGTTGATCGTGCACGCGATGATCACGGTGCCGTAGATGTAACTGAACAGGCAGTGCCGGAGAACTTCAGCCCGGATGCCAGATGTGGTGACGCTGGTGTCGGACACCTGGTAGGTCATGCCAAGGTTGAACGAGAAGTAGAAGAAGTCGCTGTATTGCGGTGCGGCATCGGAATTGAAGTCGATGCCACCGGGCACACCGTCGTAGTAGAGCCGGGCGTATCGCGCTGCGTACATGGTGTGCAGCAACGACCACACCATCAATATCGCGGCCAGGGACATACCGGCATAAGCGGCCTTGTCCGCGTCGTTGGCGGACCTCAGAAGAATTCCGATGGCCGTGAGGCTTGCGGTCAGTATCAGGAGCAGCACAACGTCGCCGATCTCGTCGTTGACGTCAGCTTGCCCTGCATGCGCCTGTGTCCTCGCTGGATTCATCCGCCACAGCGCCGTGAACGCCCACAGAACGTAGAGGGCCGCAGTGACGATGACGACCAACAGCAAGCCCACCGGCCAGCGATCGGAAAGTAACCCCGTGACGACGCCGATAGCGACGCCGATGGCCAAGCTGAGGCGGAACCATTTGGCGCCTGAGATTGTCTTCACCGCACCTATGTTCCTGCGCTATGGCCGATCGGGATGGTATTTGCACGCTAACCCGTCATGCTCCGGGTGAGCTGGTTGATGGTGGCATCGGCAGTCAGGTAGCCCGTGTGCGTGCCGGTCACCTGGATGTCGGCGTTGTATAGGATCGACGCCTCAGTTGCAGTGGTGTCGGTGGATTCGGTTCCGTTGAGGGTCTCTCCGACCGCGTTGACGTAGTTGGTGTAGGTGACGGTGCGGATGGCCTTCGTCGCGTCGGTCGGGTCCGAGCCAACCGGGCCCGAGCAACCGCCGCTGCGGGCCGCTCCTGACCAGCGGCTCCAGTTGCTGAGCATTTCCTGACAGCGGACGCTATGCATGGACCGCAACTGCGGTCCATCATGGCCTTATACACAAATAAACCTGAGGATCGCCGGCATATTGACGTCATTGCAGATTCATCGCCAATCAGGAAGGATCGGCCAATGGCGGACGTCGCCGTGGCGCAACGCCGCCTACGGTGACCCGCCGCCGCTAAGGGGAAGGGGTGTCACCAAGTGAGCGTCATCGCAGGTGTGTTTGGTGCGCTGCCCCCATATCGCTATTCCCAGCGCGAACTCACCGACTTTTTCATCAGCATTCCCGAATTCGAGGGTTACGAAGAGATAGTTCGTCAGCTGCACGCCAGCGCCAAGGTCAACAGTCGCCACTTCACTTTGCCACTGGACGAGTACCCGAGCCTGACTGACTTCGGCGCAGCGAACCGCCTCTACATCGACAAAGCGGTGGAGCTTGGCTGTGAGGCGCTGGCAGGTGCGCTCGACGAGGCGGGTTTGCGGCCCCGAGACCTCGATCTGCTGATCACCACCACGGTGACTGGCCTGGCAATCCCGTCGGTGGATGCCCGGATCGCCGGTCGGCTCGGCTTGCGTGACGATGTGCGGCGCGTGCCGCTGTTCGGCCTGGGCTGTGTGGCCGGAGCGGCGGGGACAGGCCGCTTGAACGACTATCTGCGCGGCGCTCCGGACACCGTCGGCGCGCTGCTCGCCGTCGAGCTCTGCTCATTGACCTATCCGGCATACAAGCCGACTCCCGCCGGGCTGGTCGGCAGCGCTCTCTTTGCTGACGGGGCGGCCGCGGTGGTGGCCGTCGGCGAGCGGCGCGCGGAAATGATCGGTGCCGCGGGCCCGGACATCATCGATTCGCGCAGCCACCTTTACCCAGACTCATTGCGCACCATGGGTTACGACATCGGCGCTACCGGGTTCGAGTTGGTGCTGTCGAAAGAGGTGGCGACCCTGGTCGAGCAATACATCGAAGATGATGTCACCGGCTTTTTGGGCGCACATGGGTTGACCACCGCCGACATCGGCGCCTGGGTGAGTCACCCCGGTGGGCCCAAGGTCATCGACGCGATCAACGCGAGCCTGAACCTGCCGCCGGAGGCACTTGAGCTGACCCGCCGCTCATTGGGCGAGATCGGCAACCTGTCGTCGGCCTCGGTGCTGCACATCCTGCGTGACACCATCGCCAAAAAGCCGCCCAGTGGAAGCCCGGGTCTGATGCTCGCGATGGGGCCTGGCTTCTGCTCCGAACTCGTCTTGCTGCGTTGGCACTGATGCCAGCGTGTGGACTGTCCCGACGTTCCGTAGATCTCGCTTGGACCGGATGAGAAGTGCAGGTTCGCCGGCTCGCGTGAGTAGTACGAAAGGCCCGGTCGTATGAGTGGCATACACGATGAGCTCGGCAAGGCCCTGAGCAAGTCACAGGCGGAAAACCAACGGCTGCAACAGGAGAACCGCGAGTATCTCGCATTGACCACCGAGCCGCTGGCGGTGGTGGGAATGGCGTGCCGGTATCCGGGCGGGGTGGATTCGCCGGAAGCCCTGTGGCAGATGGTTGCCGACGGTCGCGATGTGGTGTGCGATTTTCCATCAGACCGCGGCTGGGATCTGGCCGGCCTGTTCGATCCCGACCCGGACGCGATTGGCAAGTCTTACACCCGGCACGGCGGGTTCTTGCCGGACGTCGCCGATTTCGACGCGGCCTTCTTCGGCATCGCACCCAGTGAGGCACTGACGATGGACCCGCAGCAGCGCCTGCTGCTGGAAGTTGGGTGGGAGGCGTTCGAGCGGGCCGGGATTGATCCGTTGACGCTGCACGGTTCGGCCACGGGTGTGTTCGCCGGCATCTTCCATGGAACGTACGGGGGGCAGGGCCGGGTGCCCGCGGACCTGGAGAAGTACGGACTGCGCGGTTCGACGTTGAGCGTGGCATCGGGGCGGGTGTCGTACACGCTCGGGTTGGAAGGCCCGGCGGTGTCGGTGGATACAGCGTGCTCGTCGTCATTGGTGGCGTTGCATTTGGCGGCCCAGTCGCTGCGGTCGCGGGAATGTGATCGGGCGCTGGTCTGCGGAGTGACGGTGATGGCCACTCCGGCAATGTTTGTCGAGTTCAGTCGGCAGCGTGGGCTGGCCGCCGACGGCCGGTGCAAGGTGTACGGCGCATCAGACGGAACCAGCTTTTCCGAGGGCGTGGGGGCGCTGGTGCTGGAGCGGCTGTCCGATGCGCAGCGGTCGGGGCATCCTGTGTTGGCGGTGGTGCGAGGCTCGGCGCTCAATCAGGACGGCGCCTCAGACGGGTTGGCCACTCCACATGGGCCGGCCCAAGAGCGCTTGATCCAAGCGGCACTGGCGAATTCGCGACTTACCGCTGCGGACGTGGATCTGGTGGAGGGCCACGGCACGGGAACCACGTTGGGTGATCCCATTGAGGCCCAAGCGATTCTGGCTACCTACGGACAGGACCGGCCGGCGGATCGTCCGGTCTGGTTGGGGTCGGTGAAATCGAACTTCGGTCATGCCTCGGCAGCGGCGGGGATAGCCGGGGTGATCAAGGTTGTGCAGGCAATGCGCCACGAGGTGATGCCCAAGACCTTGCATGTGGATGCGCCGACATCGGAGGTCGACTGGTCGACTGGCGCGGTGTCGTTATTGACCGAGCCGCGGCCGTGGCCGTCAGGGGACCGGCCGCGGCGGGCCGGGGTGTCCGGATTCGGCATCGGCGGAACCAATGCCCACGTGATTCTGGAAGAGGCTCCGGCGCCGGAAAGTGTTGATGCATCTGGTGATAGCGCGACGTCGGCAGTCCCATGGGTGTTGTCTGCGCGATCCGCAGATGCCTTGGCCGGACAGGCGCAGCGGCTGTTGACGCACCTGGAGGCCCATCCGGACCTCGCCGTGGCCGATGTGGGGTGGTCGCTGGTGTCCACGCGATCGCTGTTCGACCAGCGTGCGGTGGTCGTCGGTAACGACCGCGAACAGCTGATGGCCGGCCTGGCTGGGCTGGCCGCGGGTGAGCCGGGCGCGAATGTCGTCGTGGGCCGCGCCGAGGCGGCAGGCAAGACGGTCTTCGTGTTCCCCGGCCAGGGTTCCCAGTGGGTCGGCATGGGTGCGCAATTGCTCGACGCATCAACGGTATTCGCTGATCACATGCAGCGGTGCGACAAGGCGCTCAGTGAGTATGTGGAATGGTCCTTGATCGACGTCATTCGAGGCGTATTGGGTAGCCCGGGGCTCGATCGGGTGGACGTGGTGCAACCGGTCCTGTGGGCGGTCATGGTGTCGCTGGCCGAATTATGGCGATCACTGGGGGTGGTCCCCGATGCGGTAATCGGTCATTCGCAGGGTGAGATAGCTGCGGCCTATGTGGCGGGCGGGCTGTCACTGGAGGACGCCGCGCGGGTGGTGGCCCAGCGTAGCCAGCTGTTGGTGCAGTTGTCCGGCGGTGGGGGCATGGTTTCGCTGGCGTGTGGCCTGCCGCGTGCGCAGGAATTGGTGGCCGAGTACGCGGATCGGCTGAGTATCGCTGCAGTCAACGGTGTATCAGCGGTGGTGGTCTCCGGTGAGGTGGCCGCCGTAGACGAATTGGTCCAGCGTTGTGAGGCCACCGATGTGCGGGCCCGCAGGATCGATGTCGACTATGCCTCGCACTCGGCGCAGGTCGATGCGATACACGACTCCCTTTCTGAGGCCCTGGCGGGCATCGAGCCCCGGTCATCATCGGTGGCTTTCTTCTCCACGGTCAGCGGTGAGCTGATGGACACCTCCGGCTTGAACGCCGACTACTGGTACCAGAGCATCCGGCAGACGGTGCAGTTCGAACGTGCTGTACGCAGCGCATACGACGCTGGGCACAGGGTGTTCATCGAGTCAAGTCCTCATCCGGTGTTGATCGCCGGCATCGAAGAGACTTGCGACACCCTGTCTGATCTGAATACTGCTCCGGCTGTGGTGATTCCATCGCTGGGTCGCGATGACGGTGGGCTGGACAGGTTCTGGCTGTCCGTGGGCCGCGCCCATGTCGCGGGCGTGCCGGTGGATTGGCAGGCAGCGTTAGAGGGCGGGCGTCAGGTCGAGTTGCCGACGTATGCATTTCAGCACCAGCGGTTCTGGTTGTCGCAACTGGGCGCGGGTGACGGCGATCTGGGCAGTATCGGTTTGGTGGGTGCCGAGCACGCCTTGCTCAGTGCTGTTGTAGCGCGACCGGATTCGGGTGGCGTGGTGCTGACCGGCCGGCTGTCGACGGTGGCTCAGCCCTGGCTGACCGATCACGCGGTGAGCGGGGTGGTGCTGTTCCCGGGTGCTGGGTTTGTCGAGTTGGTGTTGCGGGCCGGTGACGAGGTCGGTTGTTCGGTGGTGGACGAGCTGACATTGTCGTCGCCACTGCTGCTACCGGCGGCCGACGGGGTGCAGATCCAGGTCGTGGTAGGTGCTGCCGATGATTCCGGTTGCCGGGCGGTTTCAGTGTATTCGCTTGGAGCTGAAGCTGATTCGGAATGGTTGCTGCATGCCGAGGGTTCGTTGAGCACGGCGTCTGCCGCGCCGGCCGCTGACCTGTCGGTGTGGCCGCCGTTGGGGGCGACGGCGGTGGACGTCACCAATGCTTATGAGCGGCTGGCGGGCCGGGGCTACGAATACGGTCCGGCATTTCGAGGGCTGCAGTCGATGTGGCGCCTCGGCGACGAGGTTTTCGCCGAAGTTGCCGTCCCCGAGGTCGCCGGAGTAAACATCAGCGGTTTCGGGATTCACCCGGTGCTGGTTGACGCGGCGTTGCATGCGATGGGGCTGGCCGGCGAAGGGGCCGAGACACTGCTGCCCTTCTCGTGGCAGGGCGTGTGCCTGCATGCGGCAGGTGCGTTGCGGGCGCGAGTCCGGATTGCCCCGGTAGGGGTCGGGGCGGTGTCGGTAGACCTGGCCGATGGCATGGGCCTGCCGATTTTGTCGGTGCGGGAGCTGGTGGTTCGTCCGGTCTCGGCAGCGCAACTGTCGGCGGCTACTCCACGTGCTTCCGGTGGGCTGTTGGACGTCGTGTGGTCGCCGATAGCGTTGCTCCCCAACGCTATTGCCGACGATAGCGTGCTGGTCTGGGAGCCAAGCCCCGGCGCCGACGTTGTGCTGGGTTCGGTGTACTCGGCCACCCACGAGGCGTTGGGGGCGTTGCAGTCGTATTTGGCCGGTGACGATTCCGGTGTTCTGGTGGTGCTGACTCGCGGGGCAGTCGGGCTGCCCGGTGAGGATGTCACGGATTTGGCGGGGTCGGCGGTGTGGGGGTTGGTGCGGTCCGCGCAGGCAGAAAATCCGGGGCGGCTGATCCTGATTGACTCCGATGGGTCGTTGGAGGTTTCTCAGGTAATCGGTTGTGGTGAGCCGCAATTGGTGGTGCGTTCCGGCGTCGCCCACGCCGCGCGGCTGCTGCCGGGCGGCTCTGCGCTCGAACTGCCGGCTTCCGGGGCATGGCAGATCTGCGCGGGCGGTGGGGGCACGCTCGAGGACCTGGTCGTGCGACCCCGCGACCACGTAGAACTAGCGGCCGGGCAGGTACGCCTGGCGGTGGCGGCGGTGGCCGTGAATTTCCGGGATGTGTTGGTGGCGTTGGGGATGTACCCCGGCGCCGCCGAACTGGGCGTCGATGGCGCCGGCATGGTTGTCGAGGTCGGTCCCGGGGTCGAGGGGCTGGCGGTGGGCGATGCCGTGCTGGGCTCGGTCGGAATGGTCGGTTCTGAGGCGGTGGTGGATGCGCGGTACCTGACCAAGGTTCCCGCGGGCTGGTCGTATGCGCAGGCCGCCAGCGTGCCGGTGGTGTTTCTGACCGCGTGGTACGGGCTGTCATTCCTGGCGAATCTCAAGGCTGGCGAGAAGGTCCTGGTGCATGCTGCCACCGGTGGGGTGGGCATGGCCGCAGTGCAGCTGTGTCGGCATTGGGGTGCTGAGGTTTTCGCCACCGCCAGTCGTGGTAAGTGGGACACGTTACGGGCCATGGGCTTTGACGATGCCCATATCGCCGATTCGAGGACACTCGAGTTTGAGGAGAAGTTTCTGGCGGCGACCGGCGGGGCCGGGGTTGATGTGGTGCTCAACTCGTTGGCCGGTGAGTTCCTGGATGCTTCGTTGCGGTTGTTGGTCAACGGCGGACGATTCGTCGAGATGGGTAAGACCGACCTGCGTGACCCAGAGGTCATGGCAGCCGAACATCCGGCAGTGCAGTACTGCGTATTCGATCTGATCGCCGATGCGGGGCCGGTCGGCGTCGCAGCTATGTTCGCTGAGTTGATGCCGCTCTTTGCGGCTGGCGTATTGGAGCCGTTGCCGGTCAAGACTTTTGACGTACGTGCCGCTTCGGCGGCATACCGGTTCGTCAGTCAGGCCCGGCAGCTCGGCAAAGTTGTACTGACCCTCCCCGAAGGACCCGGGGGTGCCGTACTCGCAGGGTCCGGCGGTGGACTGGCTGGTGGCAGTGTGATCGTCACCGGGGGCACCGGTATGGCTGGTTCTGCCATCGCGACCCATCTGGTGGCCAAATATGGTGTGGCGCATGTGGTGTTGGTGAGCCGCCGCGGCGGCGATGCCGAGGGCGTTCCTGATTTGGTGGGTCGTCTCGAAGAGGCCGGGGCCCAGGTGTCGGTGGTGGCCTGTGATGTGGCCGATCGTGATGCAGTCCGCGAGCTGATCGCGCAGGTGCCGACGCAGTATCCGCTCAAGGGTGTGTTTCATGCCGCCGGAGTGCTCGATGACGGACTGATCGGATCGTTGACCCCGGAGCGGGTGGATACGGTGTTGCGGGCCAAAGTCGATGGCGCCTGGAACCTGCATGAGCTGACCCAGCACCTGGATTTGTCTGCGTTCGTACTGTTTTCCTCCATGGCCGGCACGTTGGGAACCCCGGGTCAGGGAAACTATGCAGCCGCCAACTGTTTTCTCGACGGGTTGGCCACCCATCGGCGCGCCCTCGGTTTGCCCGGGTTGGCGGTGGCGTGGGGGCTGTGGGAGCAAGCCAGCGCAATGACCCAACACCTTGCCGATACCGACAAGGCCCGGATGAGTCGCCTTGGACTGGCGCCTTTTTCCGTCGAACAGGCTCTGCGGTTGTTCGACACCGCGATGCTCAGCGACAGGCCGGTGCTGGTGGCTGCCCGCCTCGATTCCGCTGCGCTGGCCGATCGCGATACCGCCGTGCCTGTTCTGCTGAGCCAATTGGTTACCCGCCGCGCCCGCCGCGTCATCGACGAAACCGGCAGTGCGGAGGCTTCGAAGACCAGCCTCGTCACACGGCTGCAAGGCCTGTCCACCGAGGAGCGGCACAGCGAGCTCATCGACATCATCCGTCGCAATGCCGCCGTCGTTCTCGGCCTTCCGAACGCCGGAGACATCAACGCCCGCAGCGTCTTCAAGGATCTAGGCTTCGACTCCCTGACCGCGGTAGAACTGCGTAACCGGCTCAAAACCGCTACCGGACTTACTCTTTCGCCCACGTTGATCTTCGATTTCCCGACTCCCGTAGTGCTGGCCGAACACCTCGACAGTCGGTTGGGGGCTACCGGCGCCGATACTGCCACCGACCCAGAGCGGCCGAGTCTGATGCCCCGATTCAACGACATCACCCGTGAACTGCAAACACTGCTGAGCCAACCCGACTGGAAGGCCGACGACAAGCCGCACCTGGTCGCCCGGATTCAGGCCCTGCTGACCACCCTCAGCGCCAACCTCGATCCCCACGACTCCCAGCACCCCGACGACGAGGACATCCACACCGCCACCGAAAGCGAACTCTTCGCCATCCTCGATGAAGAATTGGGTTCGTAGGACCTCTCAAGGAGCAAAATTGTCGAGCACCGACAAGCACGTCGAGTACCTCAAGCGTCTCACCGCCGATCTGAGACGCACTCGTCGGCGTGTGTCGGAGCTGGAAGGCAAACTGTCCGAGCCGGTCGCGGTGGTCGGCATGGCATGTCGGTTTCCGGGCGGGGTGGACTCCCCGGAGAGCCTGTGGGACATGGTGATTGAAGGTCGCGACGCGGTGGCCGATTTTCCCGGCGATCGGGGCTGGGACGTGGCCGGCTTGTACGACCCGGACCCCGACGCCCCCGGGAAGATGTACGTCCGCCAGGGTTCGTTCCTGACCAACGCAGGCGATTTCGACGCCGGATTCTTCGGCATCGGGCCCAGCGAGGCACTGGCGATGGATCCACAGCAGCGGCTCATGTTGGAGCTGTCGTGGGAAGCCTTGGAGCGAGCGGGAATTGACCCGCTGCGCTTGCGAGGGTCGCAGACAGGAGTGTTTGCCGGCGTGATGCATTCGAGATACGGCGGCGAAGTGAAAGGCGAACTGGAGAGCTATGGGTTCACCGGCGTGACCCCAAGTGCGGCCTCAGGCCGGGTGTCGTACGTGCTGGGCTTGGAAGGCCCGGCGGTCTCGGTGGATACGGCATGTTCGTCGTCGTTGGTGGCGTTGCATCTGGCAGCGCAGTCCTTGCGGTCGGGGGAATGCGACCTGGCGCTGGTCGGCGGCGTGATGGTAATGGCCAGCCCCGCTGGATTTGTGGAGTTCAGCCGCCAGCGGGCGCTGGCTGCAGACGGTCGGTGCAAGGCGTATGCCGCCGGCGCCGACGGCACCGCCTGGTCGGAGGGCGGTGGAATCGTGGTGATGCAGCGCTTGGGGGACGCGCGGCGCCATGGGCACCAGGTGTTAGCGGTGGTGCGAGGCTCCGCGGTGAATCAAGATGGCGCTTCCAACGGACTGACCGCGCCAAATGGGCCGTCCCAGCAGCGGGTCATCCGGGCGGCGCTGGCGGGCGCGGGACTGACCGGAGCTGATATCGATGTCGTCGAAGGGCACGGGACTGGCACCGCGCTCGGGGATCCGATTGAGGCGCAAGCGCTTTTAGCGACGTACGGTCAGGATAGGCCAGCGGACAAGCCGTTGTGGTTGGGGTCCGTCAAATCCAACTTCGGTCACACATCGGCTGCCGCGGGAGTGGCCGGGGTGATCAAAATGATCCAGGCCATACAACACGGCGTAATGCCACCGACTTTGAACGTGGATGCGCCTACGCCGCATGTGGATTGGTCTGCGGGGGCGGTGTCGTTGTTGACGGAGGCGCGGGCGTGGCCGGAAGGGGATGGCCCGCGTCGGGCAGGTGTGTCGTCGTTCGGGATCAGCGGGACCAACGCACACGTGATTTTGGAGCAAGCTCCGCCGACCGCGCCGGAAGATGTTGTGCCTGAACGCGATGACGTGGTGGAAGAGTCCGCGACCGCCTGGGTGTTGTCCGCTCGCTCGGAGCAGGCACTGACCAATCAGGCCGAGCGGTTGCTCACGTACCTGGCTACTCAGGACGATCCGAGTCCGCTGGACGTGGGTTGGTCGTTGGTGACCACCCGGTCAGTCTTTGAGCATCGAGCCGCGCTGGTGGGCACCGGTCGTAAGGAGCTGACGGCGCAACTGGCCGGATTGGCCGCTCGTGAGCCGGGTGCGGTGGTGGGACGCACCCGACCAGTAGGTAAGACGGTGTTTGTATTTCCTGGCCAAGGCTCTCAGCGACTGGGAATGGGCCGACAGCTCTATGAGCGTTTTCCATTGTTCGCCAAGGCATTTGACGAGGCAGTGGCTGCATTGGATCCGCATCTGCGGCTGCCACTGCGGCAGGTAATGTGGGGTAGCGACGAAATACTGCTGGAAAGTACCGAGTTCGCGCAACCGGCGTTGTTCGCCGTGGAGGTCGCCCTGGCGGCGCTGTTGCAACACTGGCGGGTGCTGCCGGATGTCGTGACGGGTCATTCAGTAGGCGAGATCGCAGCAGCCTACGTGGCGGGAGTGCTGACGCTGGAGGATGCGGCCACAGTGGTTGCAGCGCGCGGGCGATTGATGGCGGCATTACCGCCTGGCGGGGCGATGGTAGCTGTCGCGGCCACCGAAGACGAAGTGGCGCCCTTGCTTACCACCGGCGTGAGTATCGCGGCGGTCAACGGTCCCGACGCAGTGGTGATTTCGGGTGCCGACGCGCCGGTGACCGCGCTGGCGGACCGGTTCGCGCAGCGGGCACGACGGGTGCATCGATTGTCGGTGTCACACGCATTTCACTCGGAGCTGATGGAACCCATGCTTGACGAGTTCTCCCGACTGGTAGCCGGTGTCTCGGCGGCTCCACCGCGGATTGCGTTGGTGTCCAACCTGACTGGCCAGCTGGCCGGTGCAGGGTATGGGACGCCCGGGTATTGGGTCGAACACGTACGGCAGCCGGTCCGGTTCGCAGCCGGGGTGCGCGCCGCCGAGTCGTCGGGAGCGGGCGTCTTTGTCGAGGTGGGGCCCAGTGGTGGTCTCACAGCGGCGGTGGCGCAATCGCTGACTGCTGAGCCGGCGGTGTCGGCGGTGACGCTGGCCAAGGATCGCCCGGAAGTCGAGTCGTTGCTTGGCGGGCTGGGCCAGTTGTTCATCAACGGCGTAGACGTTGACTGGCCCGCCGCGCTGGGGCGTGGACGCCGCGTCGACTTGCCGACGTACGGGTTTGCCCGGCAGCACTTTTGGCTGGATTCCCGGTCGGCGGGAGCGGCGGACGTGCAAGGTGTCGGATTGGTGCGGGCCGATCATCCGCTGCTGGGTGCGGTGGTGGAGCGGCCGGATTCGGGCGGGGTGGTGCTGACGGGCTCATTGTCCGTGGGCCAGTCGCCCTGGTTGGCCGATCACGTCGTCAATGGGTTGCTGCTGTTTCCCGGCGCGGGATTCGTGGAGTTGGTGTTGCGGGCCGGCGACGAGGTCGGCTGCTCGGTGGTCGAAGAGCTGATGTTGCTGGCTCCGTTGGTGCTACCCGCGGCCGGTGGGGTGCAGGTACAAGTCGTGGTGGATGCCGCGGGCGAGTCGGGTTCGCGGAGCGTCTGGGTGTATTCCCGTGGTACAGAGCCGGATTCGGTGTGGGTGTTGCATGCCCAGGGTGCGTTGAGTCCAGCGCTGGTGAAGCCGGCGGCGGATTTGTCCGTGTGGCCGCCGGCTGGTGCGTCTGCGGTGGATACCGGCGACGCGTACGAGGTATTGGCGCGCCGGGGGTATGCGTATGGGAAGGCATTTCGGGGTCTGCGCACGTTGTGGCGACGGGGGAGCGAGGTCTTCGCCGAGGTGACCGTCGGGGAGGACGCGGCGGTAGCAGGGTTTGGCATTCACCCCGCCGTACTGGATGCGGCTTTGCATGCGTGGGGAGTCGCCGATGGTGGGGAAGGGACCATGCTGCCGTTTTCGTGGCGGGGGGTGTGCCTGCATGCCGCGGGCGCGTCTCACGTCCGGGTCCGCATAGCGCCGGCCGGCCCTGCGGCGGTGTCGGTAGACCTGGCGGATGCCGCGGGCTTGCCGGTCTTGTCGGTGCGAGAGTTGGCGGTTCGTCCGGTCTCGGCGCAGGCTCTGTCGGCCGCACTCGTCGCGGCTGCGGGTGGTGGCGGAGAACTTTTCCAGGTCTCGTGGTCGCCAATCACACTGGAGCACAATGATGTTGGCGACAACATCGAGGTGTGGAAGCCGGGCGGAGCCGACGGTGTGCTGGGCTCGGTGTATGCGGCCACGCATGAGGCATTGGCGGAACTGCAATCCAGGTTGCCCGGAAATGAGTCGCGTGTCCTGGTGGTGTTGACTTGCGGGGCGGTCGGGTTGCCAGGTGAGGACGTCACGGATTTGGCGGGCGCAGCGGTGTGGGGGCTGGTGCGGTCTGCGCAAGCGGAGCATCCGGGTCGGGTGGTGTTGGTTGATTCGGACGGGTCGATCGATGTGGCCACGGTAATCAGTTCTGGTGAGCCGCAATTGGTGGTGCGCTCAGGTGTGGTTCATGCGGCCCGATTGGCGAAGGCGGGGGCGGTATTGGGCCTGCCGGCAGGCGGATGGAGGATGTCCGCCGGAGGCGGGGGCACGTTAGACGACATTGTGGTGACCCCGGCTGCGCCGATAGAACTCGCTGCCGGGCAAGTGCGGGTGGCGACTGCCGCAGTGGGCGTGAATTTCCGGGATGTGTTGGTGGCGTTGGGGATGTATCCCGGCGCGGCCGAACTGGGAGCTGAGGGCGCCGGGGTGGTCGTCGAGGTCGGTCCCGGGGTCGAAGGTCTGGCCGTTGGCGACTCGGTGCTGGGGCTGTTAGGGGTCGTGGGCTCCGAGGCAGTGGTGGATGCGCGGTTGGTGACCAAGGTGCCTGCGGGGTGGTCGTACGCGCAGGCCGCCAGCGTGCCGGTGGTGTTCTTGACCGCGATGTACGGCTTGTCGGTGCTGGCCAATCTCAAGGCTGGCGAGAAGGTCCTGGTGCATGCCGCGACCGGTGGGGTGGGCATGGCCGCAGTGCAGCTGTGCCGGCATTGGGGTGCTGAGGTTTTCGCCACCGCCAGCCGAGGCAAGTGGGACACGTTGCGGGCCATGGGCTTTGACGATGCCCATATCGCCGATTCGAGGACACTGGAATTCGAGGAGAAGTTTCTGGCGGCGACCGGCGGGGCCGGGGTTGATGTGGTACTCAACTCGTTGGCCGGTGAGTTCCTCGACGCTTCGTTGCGGTTGTTGGTCAACGGCGGCCGTTTTATCGAGATGGGTAAGACCGACCTGCGCGACCCCGACGCGGTCGCGGCCGAACATCAGGGGGTGAGGTATCGGGCGTTCGATCTGATGGAGGCCGGCCCGGAGCATCTCGCTGCCATGCTGGCCGACTTGATGGGGTTGTTTGCCGACGGCGTCTTGGAGCCGTTGCCGGTCAAAGCTTTTGACGTGCGCGCTGCCCCGGCGGCGTACCGCTTTGTCAGTCAGGCGCGGCAGATCGGCAAGGTCGTACTGACCCTGCCAGAAGGGCCCGGTAGCACGGTGCTGGCTGGGGCCGGTGGTGGGCTGGCCGGCGGCAGCGTGATCGTCACCGGCGGCACCGGTATGGCCGGTTCTGCAATCGCCGCCCATCTGGTGGCCAAATATGGTGTGGCGCATGTGGTGCTGGTGAGCCGCCGCGGTGCCGATGCCGAGGGCGTTCCTGATTTGGTGGGTCGTCTCGAAGAGGCCGGGGCCCAGGTGTCGGTGGTGGCTTGTGATGTGGCCGATCGTGATGCGGTCGCCGCGCTGATCGCCCAACTACCGGCGCAGTATCCGCTCAAAGGCGTGTTTCATGCCGCCGGAGTTCTCGATGACGGACTGATCGGGTCATTGACCCCGGAGCGGGTGGATACGGTGTTGCGGGCCAAGGTCGACGGGGCCTGGAATCTGCATGAGCTGACCCAGCACTTGGATTTGTCTGCGTTCGTACTGTTTTCGTCCATGGCCGGCATCGTCGGTGCGCCGGGACAGGGCAATTACGCTGCGGCCAACAACTTCCTCGACGCGTTGGCTGCCCACCGCCGCGCCCAGGGTCTGGCCGGGTTGGCGCTCGCCTGGGGGTTGTGGGAACAGTCCAGCGCAATGACGCGCGGGCTCGGCGGTGGCGACAAGGCCCGGATAAGCCGAGCTGGACTCGCACCGCTGTCCACGCCCCGAGCGATGCAGCTGTTCGACGACGCGTCTCTTGCCGATCGCCCAGTTCTGGTGGCCGCCCGCCTCGACCTGGCAGGGCTGAGCACAAGCGGCGTCGTTCCGCCATTGCTGGGTGACTTGGTGACTCGCCAGGGAAGGCGGCTGGCCACCGATACCGATAGCGCGGCGTCGTTGTCGGGGTTGGTTGCACAGCTGCGGGGGCTGACGCCTGACCAGCGGCATAAGCGCCTGGCGGAACTGGTATGTACCAACGCCGCAACCGTTTTGGGGCGCTCCAGCGGCGATGTTGGTGCTGACGCGGAGTTCCAAGATCTCGGATTCGACTCGTTGACCGCCGTGGAGCTGCGCAACCGACTCAAAACGGTTACCGGCCTTACCCTTTCGCCTGTCGCGATCTTCGACCACCCAACTCCCACCGCGCTGGCCGAACACATCGACGAGCTGCTGGACTCCGCACCCATCGCGACGGACACATCTAGCAGCGAGCCTGATCGGTTGGCACGTTTCAACGACATCGCCCGCGAACTGCAGATGCTGGTCAATCAACCCGACTGGACTCGCGACGACAGAGCCCACTTCTCGGACCGTCTTCAGACCCTCCTGACCGGCATCACCGCCGCACCTGCGGTCCCCGACTCGGCTCTCAGCTTTGACGACGACATCACCACCGCAACCGACAGCCAGCTTTTCGCCATTCTCGATGAGGACTTTCCGGTATGACCGCACTGAACCACATAGGCTTCGGACATGGCGAAAGCCCTGTTCGAGGCACCGTCGACACCAGTGAGGTAGGGGCATGAGCGTCGTTGCAGGTGTATTTGGTGCGTTGCCACCCCATCGGTACAGCCAGCGCGAGCTCACCGATGCTTTCGTCGAGCTCCCCGGTCTAAAGGAGCACGAGGCGATCGTTCGGCGTACGCACGCCGGCGCGAAGGTCAACAGTCGCCACCTGGTACTGCCGCTGGAGAAATACCCGTCGCTGGCCGGCTTCGACGAAGCAAACGAGATTTTCATCGACAAGGCAGTGGAACTCGGCACTGAGGCACTGCTGGGCGCACTGGATGAGGCGAGACTGCAACCAGACGACATCGACGTGATCGTCACTACCACGGTCACCGGCGTCGCGGTCCCGTCGTTGGATGCCCGGATCGCCGGACATCTCGGCCTGCGCCCCGATGTGCGCCGGGTACCGCTGTTCGGACTCGGCTGCGTGGCGGGGGCCGCCGGAGTGGGACGGTTGCACGACTATCTGTGCGGTGCACCCGACGGCGTCGCTGCCCTGGTCTCGGTTGAGCTCTGCTCGCTCGCGTTCCCAGAGGTCAGGCCAACGGTGTCGGGTCTGGTCGAGACGGCGCTGTTCGGCGACGGAGCGGCGGCGGTGGTGGCCGTCGGGGATAGTCGGGCTGGACAGCTCCGAGCCGGCGGGCCGGACATCGTCGCGTCGCGCAGTCGGCTCTACCCTGAATCGCTGGACATCATGGGCTGGAGCGTTGACTCTGCGGGCCTGCAGCTGGTGATGTCTCCCGAGCTGACCGGCGTGGTCGAGCGGCACCTGGCCGACGATGTCACGCGCTTCCTGACCGACCACGGGCTGCGAAAGGACGACATCGGCGCGTGGATTACCCATCCCACCGGACCCAAGGTCATCGACGCGATAGCCAAGAGCCTCGAATTACCTTCGGAAGCACTCGAATTGACGTGGCGCTCGCTCGGCGAGGTCGGGAACCTCTCGTCGGCCTCGGTGCTGCACATCTTGCGCGACACCATCGCCAAGCCGCCGCCCAGCGGTAGCCACGGGCTGATGATCGCAATGGGGCCCGGCTTCTGTTCTGAACTCGTGCTACTGCGTTGGCGGTGAGTCGTCGATGAACTGGTATGGGCTGTTGATCGGTGCGGTGGCGATCGAGCGGTTCGCGGAACTGGTTGTTTCCCAACGCAATCTGTCGTGGAGTCGGGCACGAGGCGGCGTCGAGTTCGGCGCGCGCCACTACCCCCCGATGGTGGTGTTGCACGCCAGTCTGCTGGTGGGTTGTCTGCTGGAGGCCGCCCACCGGCCGTTCCTGCCCGCGCTTGGCTGGCCGATGCTGGCGGTCGTGCTCGCCGCTCAAGGACTGCGCTGGTGGTGCATTGCGACGCTCGGACATCAGTGGAACGTCCGCGTCGTCGTCATCCCCGGTGCGGCGCGGGTTACCGGCGGCCCATACCGTTTCTTCTCGCACCCGAACTATGTCGCGGTGGTCGTAGAAGGGATAGCGCTGCCGCTGGTGCATACGGCATGGGTGACCGCTGTAGTGTTCACGGTCCTCAATGCTTTCCTGCTGCGCACCCGAATTGGCGTCGAGAACGCCGCGCTGGCGCAGCTGCGATGATCGACCTGCTGGTGGCGGGCGGCGGCCCGGCTGGGCTGGCCACCGCGATCCTCGGGGCGCGCGCTGGGCTGGAGGTCGTGGTGGTCGAGCGGCGCCAGGGACCGGTTGACAAGGCTTGCGGCGAGGGACTGATGCCGCATGCGGTCGCGCTGTTGGGCAGCCTCGGGGTGGAGCCACCTGGTAAGCCGTTTCACGGCATCACATACATCGACGGTCGGCACCGGGTCACCGGACGGTTTCGCGCCGGTGCCGGGCGCGGGGTGCGCAGGACGGCCTTGCACGCCGGGCTGCTGGATGCGGCAACAGCGGCTGGGGTACGGATCGAGCACGGCGATGTCGGGCCGGTGAGCCAGGACGAAACGTCGGTGCATTGCAACGGTTTTCAGGCCCGGTACCTGGCAGCCGCCGACGGGCTGCATTCGCCGATCCGCGCTGCGCTCGGACT
Organism: Mycobacterium sp. OTB74; assembly: GCF_029892685.1. Taxonomy (GTDB): domain Bacteria; phylum Actinomycetota; class Actinomycetes; order Mycobacteriales; family Mycobacteriaceae; genus Mycobacterium. The sequence goes on from NZ_JARXVD010000005.1 coordinate 228,495, forward strand.
GGCACGACCTGCCCGTGGCCCGCGGAGGTGGGGAATCCGCCGCCATCACTCTGTGACGCCCTGGAGCGACTGCGTCGAGGTGTATTGGTCCGACGACACGGAGGCTTATGTCACTCCGGTCGCCGACGACTGCGTCGGCATCGCGATTCTCACCTCGCAGAAGGGGGGTTTCGACGACCATTTCAGCGCGTTTCCCGCCCTGCGCGAGCGGGTGCATGGTCATGCTCACGGCCCCGACCGTGCGGCTGGTCCATTGCGGCAGCGCGTGCGCAACCGTACCGCGGGACGGGTGCTGCTGGTCGGCGATGCCGCTGGGTATGTCGACGCCTTGACCGGGGAGGGCCTGGGCATCGCCTTCGGTGCGTCGCGGTTACTGGTGGACTGCGTGGCTGAGGGCCGGCCTGAGGATTACGACCGCCGCTGGCGCCGGATGTCGCGGCGGTACCGGCTGTTGACGGCGGCCGCCCTGCAAGCGACTGCGACGCGATCGGTGCGAACGCGGCTTGTGCCCGTAGCTGCGCGGTGTCCCGCCCTGTTCCGTGGTGCCGTCAATCTGCTGGCCGAATAGCCCGATCTGTTGCGTCGTCCTTGTCGAAATCGCCCAAGGACGGTTTCCGAGGCCAGGGAAGCCAATAGGGAATTGATCGTGCGTAGGTTTCAAATGCCGACCCGTAGATCTGTCGGTAGCGCGCTTCTTTGAAGAGCGGCGCGACAACACAGTAAGAGGTCAAGACGAGGGCGACACCGAGTTGATCCGGCGTCCACGTTGGTACAGTCCACAGGATCAAGGTGAATGCGACATAAATCGGCTGGCGGGTAAGTCGAAAGAGTCCTGTTTCGGGCATCTTTGGATAGATCGCATTCCGGTTCCGCAACAGAGCGACCCACCCGAGGGCTCCTAGTTGCAACCCGAGGCCGGCGTCGGACATGGCTTTTCCGAGCAACAGCCAAGACCCTGCGTAGAGCGTGGTCAGTGCAAAGAGCGCTGTTCCCTGTGCGCGCCACCAGAGTTCGCCGCTGGGGGACCACAGTGCGAAGAGCGCGAAGACCTGCACTGAACCGATGATGACGTAGGTGGTCGACGACAGCGTGTTTCCGGTGCGTCCTGGCGCCAGCCGAGTCAGCAGGGCTCTACCTCGTTTGGTGAGCAAGAGCGAATGCGCGAGGGGAAACTGTACGAGCAAAGCGGCATTCGCAATCCACTGCCAAGGAGGTTGCAGCGTGCCCAGCGAGCGGCTCATGCCGAAGAACATCGCGACGACCATAGCCCCGAAGCCGAGCGCAAAACAGACATGGCAGACGATGCCGTAACACAGCGCGACCACAATTCGCGATACCCGGGAGGACGTCGCATCGGCCCCGCCGGGTCTCGTAAGTTCTGGCTCATGATTGTCCAGCCTCAACTCGCATCAACTCCGGGCAACTATTTACGTTGACGTAAGGCGCTGCCCGCAAGTGTCGCACTGCCGCGTCGGATTTTCGAGAGTTCCCGACCGGTAGGCGACGTAGGTTTGGTGCATGGATCTCAGGCAACGCGTGCCGATCCTCCGCTGGTCGCTTTGGCGGATGGCGATCGGAAATCGCAAGATCATCAAGACTGGGCAGTTGGGCGACGGACGGGAAGCCGCGCTCGCCGACTACGTGGTGACCAACGCCCGACGTGGAGACGTCGACGACGTCGTGGCGACCATTGACGAATTCGCCTATCGCAAGTCGTTTCTGGTCAACGTCGGCGATGAAAAGGGCGAGTTGCTCGACGCCGCCGTTCGTCGGGCCAACCCACAGGTCGCACTGGAGTTGGGCACTTACTGCGGCTACGGCGCGCTACGGATTGCTCGAGCGGCGCCCTCGGTGAGGGTGGTGTCGGTGGAACTGTCGGCTGCCAACGCTGAGATCGCTCGGCGCATCTGGTCCCATGCCGGCGTCGATGACCGGGTCAGCTGCGTCGTAGGGACGGTCGGTGACGGCGGCCGCACTCTAGATGTGCTGGCTGGCGTGCACGGCTTTGGCGCCGGTGGCTTGGACATTGTGTTCATCGACCACGACAAACACGCGTACCTGCCGGATCTGCGCAGCATCATGGCGCGCCGCTGGCTGCATCCGGGCTCGATCGTCGTCGCCGATAACGTCGGGGTTCCCGGCTCGCCGAAGTACCGAGCCTTCATGCGAGAGCAGCAGGGTAAGCAGTGGAATACCAAGGAGCACAGGACACACGTCGAATACCAGAGGCTTGTGCCGGACCTTCTGCTCGAGTCTGAGTACCTGGGCTGAGCGCCGGCCGATCGCTCAGATATCTGGCGGACTCCCAGCGAGAATGGCCCGGTCGGTCGCCCGGCGCCGGAGCAGGAACGCGGCGATCAGCAGCGCGCCGAGCCACAGGGGCAGCGCGATCGCACCCGAGTGGAAGGACGGGATTCGCGTCATCAGGACGTAGATCAAGACGAAGTACGCAAGGCACACATAGTTGGTGAACGGAGACAGCGGGGTCTTGAAGGCGCCAACTCCCTCCCGGGCCCGGAACCGCAGGTGGGTAAGGGCGATGATGCTCCAGTTGATCAACTCACTGCCCACGACGATGGAAATGAGTATTGAGAGCACCTGCGCCGGGAATACGACATTCAGAAATACCCCGACGGCGACGAATCCGGAGTTGAGCAGAAGCGCGCGGACGGGTACGCCGCGCATGTTGGTGCGAGCCAGCATCTTTGGGGCCTGGCCGCTGGCGGCCAGGTCGAACAGGATGCGCGCGTTGCTGTAGGTCATGACGTTGAAGACCGACAGTGCGGCAATCAGCACGACGACGTTCAAAAGGGTTGCAGCAGCGCCGATCCCGAGACCTACGAGCATCAGCACAAACGGGCTGCCCTCCGTGCCGACCTTGTTCCACGGCCAGATGATGAGCATGACGCCGATGGCGCCTACGTAGAAGATCAGGATACGAATGAGGACCTGGTTGATGGCCCTGGGGATGTTGCGGGTGGGGTCCTCGACCTCGCCGGCGGCGGTGCCCAGCGACTCGATGCCACCGAATGAGAATGTGATAGCCACCAGCGAGAGCATGAAGGCGCCGAGCCCCAGCGGCGTGAATCCTCCATGCACCCAAAGGTTTTCCAGACCGTGAACGTGGTAGTTGCCGGCGCCACAGATGATGGCGATACCGAGCACGATCATGGCGATGACGGCGGCCAGCTTGATCAGCGTGAAGTAGAATTCGAACTCGCCAAATGCCTTGACATGGACCATGTTTACGGCGGTGAGCAGCACCAGACAGACAGCCGCGGTGACCCAGTGCGGCAGGGTCGGGAACCAGAAGGCCATGAAGTCGCCGGCCGCCGTCAACTCCACCATGCAGACGACGACGCAGATGTACCACCAGTTCCAGCCTGCGATGAATCCGGCCGGTTTGCCGAGGTAGTCGCGCGCGTACGATGACCACGACCCGGCGACAGGATGGGCAACCGCCATCTCGCCGAGCATGCGCATCACCATGAACAGGACGGTGCCCGCGACCACATAGCCGACCAGAACCACCGGTCCGGCAGTTTGGACCGAAGTACCAGATACGAGAAACAGGCCGGTGCCGATCGCTGACCCGAGCGAGATCATCTGCAGGTGCCTGTTCTTCAGGCCGCGATGCATGGCGGTGTTGCTGGCTTCGGCGTCGGTATCAGCTGGTGGTCCGCCGTCGGGAAGGGCGCTTGGAGCCATCAGTGTGCCTTCCACTCGTTTGAGTGGACACTACGTCGTGGCGCTGCCAGTGCTGCACGGAACTCATATGACGAATGAGCGTTGCTCGGTTCGGGAGCCCGACGTCCGCGCACGAACGTGCCTTACAGATCGCGGATCAATCGAATATCAGAATCTGTAGGCTTGCTCGAGCCTGACACCCAGTCAGCCCACTGACCGTCACTCATGTTGTAGCTCAGCTTCTTACACAAATCGTCGTGCCAGGCGGCAGGGCCCGGCCACACCCACGCCGATACGGTCTGGTCTGGTGAGAGGTTGATGTTCATCGAGAGGATGCGCCGGTCGGGGCGCATCGTCAGGGTGCAGTGAACTGTTCGGGGGATAGGTCCAACGCCCCTGCGTCATACAGCGAAATGGCTCACCTCTCCGAAAAGCCGGATACCGAGCCGATTTTCCATGCTGAAACCCCTGCCAGTACGAATAGTTGGCTACTCGACTCCCGGCGGCGGCATACCGACATTCGCCTGGGCAGCTCGTCCTCGAGTCCGCTCGATGGAAGTCACCACCTTGTCAATGTCCGCAGACAGATCATCACCGGTGATCGACACTGCATTTCGCGTTGCCAAACCCTTGATGGGATCGGGCAATTCCGCTTCATCCGGAGCAGATGCGCCGTCGAGCAGTACGGGGATCACGATGACTTCCTGACGCTGCAGACCGGCTTCGATCTCGCGACGTACCCAGTCGTTGGGGTCGTCGATGCGGCGAGCACCCGCGACAGTTTGCATCCAGTGCGGCCCGATAAGTACGAGCATGACGCTGCACCCTCTGATCGCGCTGGCGATCACATCGGGAAAAGTCTCGCCGTATTCGATCGACGACGTGTCCATGAACACGCTCGCGTCTCCGTAACGCCGTGCGAGTTCCTTTCGGATATCACGTGCTTGCCAGGTGGTCTGACTGCGCCGATAGCTGATGAAGAAAGCCGATGGGATCCGGGGCGGCAGCAAGTCACCCAGCGTTTTCTCAAGTGCCGCACGCTGACGCTGCTGCATGTAGGCATCGACGGCGATCATGCCCGCTGTACTGGCGGCGAGGCCGACGAGCGGATTTATCACCGCGACGATCCAGCCGGCGTTGAAAGCGAGTTGTGCGGCGAACAGAAAGACAATCAGCAGACCAAGCGACCCGGCCAGTATCACCAGGCCCGATCTGCGCGTACCGATGGCCGCTGGGATCGCTATCAGGGTGAGGATCAGTACGATATCTACTGACACACCAACAGGTTTGAGCGGGATGCCGGCCAGGGTGGTCCATAGGGCGTTGGCGTGGACTTCGACCCCGGGCATGGGAACCGGCGAGATCGATGTTACGAACAAGTCGTCACCGATTGGATCGGTGGCACCTATGAGCACAGCCTTGCCGGTGAACGCACTGGCGGGAATCCGGCCTGCCATCACGTCGGAGAATGAGTAGTGCGGGAAGGTGCCAGGCGGGCCGCGGAAGTCGATCCAGGCGTGGTTATCAGGGAAGCTGCTCTCGTTCACCGGGTGGTTCGGGAGTAGCTCCGCGCTGCGAACGGCAAGTGTTTTGAGGTCGACGGGGGCGTACAGCATCCTGCGCAACACGCCGTCGGGGTCCTTTTCGATGGCGTCGCTCACGACAACCGCTCCTTGCGCATCAGGAACGCCGGCAGGCACCGTCATAGGTCCTTGGGGCCCGTCATGGGTCACCAGCAGCACTGGGCCGTCACGGGCAATCGCCGCCAGCAGTTTGTCGTCCTCGGCTGGGTCGCACCCGCTCGCAGGATCGCACCGCCCACGGAACTCTGCGTCGACAACGATGAGGTGTGGCGACCCGGCACGGACCTGGTCGAGGACTTGGGCATAGTAGGAGCGGGGTAGTGGTGGCCGGGTGCCGAATTCCTCGAATGTCGTCTGGTCGATTCCGATGATCACGATCTCAGAGCCGGCCGATCGTGGACCCCGCCAGGAGAACCGTTCATCAACGCTTTGCCGCTCAAGGGTTTTCAACAATCCTGATGCGTAACACACCAGTACCACGACGCCGACGACAGCCGCTACTGTCGCGACAAGCACTTCGCGGCGGGTGGGTCTCCACCTGGGTTGCGCCATTGCTATTCCGGACCCGCGACGGTCAATTCACCGGTGCTCAAGAGGTCAAACCCATGGATTACGGGGGCGCCTTGGCCGGTTCCACATGGCGGGAGTCCCATCGTTGTCTGCGCATTGGGGCCCCACGCGTTGCCGTCGCACCCGAATGACAGCCCCGCCTCAACAATGACGGTCAGGTCGGTCGGACCGTGCGACTGCAGCCAGGAAAGCGACGTTGCGTCCAACGGGACATCGATCTGTGTCGTGGCGCCCGCGGGTACCTCTACGTCTGATCTACCGGCAACGTGTCCCTGGTCATTGAATCCAGGTCGAGACAGCCTCAGGACTACAGAGCCTCTACATTGCACCGTCAGATTGCAAGTCAACTTCACCGGTGCGTAGCCGTCGGCGGAGACGGATGCGGTTCCGCTCGACGGGATCGCCACTGCGGGATGATCACCGCCTCCCCCGCCATTGAGGAGTCCTGCGGCCTGACAATATGTTCCGCATCCCAGCCGCGCGCCTTTTGCTTGCGCGGGCTTCTTTTTTGTCACTGGTGGCTTGTTCGTGACCGCTGGCTGGGTGGTGGCCGACGGCGTACTGACCGGTGGCGGTGTGGTGGCCGCTGGTGTTGTGGTGCCCGTAGCGCGTCCCGCCGCACCCTGGTTATCACCACACGACGCCAAGGTTGCTACAGCGAGCAGGCCGACTGCCGCCGCGGTGATCCACCGTCTTGCTGGCGGACTCGTACTGGACGATGCGCCGTCGATATGGCAGAGATAAACAGTGTTTCCGCTGCATTGCTCGCTGGCCACGGTCGCGTCGCTCAGTAGACCGTGTCCGCGCTGGTTGACAGGCCGTTGTCGCATGTCACGGTGGCGTGCCAGGTTGAGCCGGTCTGGCCCGCCGGGCGATCGAATCTGGTTTCGGCCGAGCCATTGATCGTCACGGTCGCGGTGTCGACGTAGTTGATCGCAGCTGCAGGCCCCGCCACCGCAGCAGCGGCGTATTGGCAAGTCACAGACGGTTTGTCGTTGTTGGTAATCGACACATAGGCAGGTAGCCCTCCGGGGCTCCCCGGGCCGTACCACAACTTCAACTGCGGAGGGGGCGGAGGAGGTGGTGGGGCCGGGGCAGCGACTGGCGGCTCCTGCACCGGGGCCGCATGGGTGGCAGCCGGCGCCGCGGGTTCCGGTGCTGGAGCTGGTGCTGGCGGTGCAGCCGCTGGAGGTGGCGGTGGTGGGACAAACCAGGTTGCGACGAGCGAGAAGCTGGTCGTCCCAGGAGTACTCATTCCGGTTGCAGCGGTGCGCGTCGAGCCAGGCTCGGACGCGATAATTCCTACGGCACCAGCCAGTGCGGCTAGTGCCGCTGCGTTGAGAGCACTGAATTTCTTCGTCATGCCAGAAAGTGTGTCTGTCGGGCACAGGCCGGAACACGAGTAGTGCACTACTCGAATTCCAAGGTGATTCCCAGCTAGGTTCCCAGGCGATTCCCAGTTGGGCCGCGAACTCAACCGAGAGTCAGGGCTTGATCGCCAGCCGCCGCCGCTGTGTCAGGGCGCGACGACGATTGTGTAGCTCCTGCGCATCCCCGTCGCGTTGAACCTGAATCTAGACCGACGACTTCGGGAGTTCGGCGGTGATTGCGTCGGCGCTGTCCTCCCGGTCCTCCGGCGGTAGCAGCAAGGCCCGCACCAGCGGCCGCGGTCCGGAATCTCGGAGCATCAGGCTGGCAGGACGCGGACGGACTGTCTGTGGCCACCAGAACCACCGGCCGAGCAGCGCGGCGATTGACGGTGTAAGGAACGATCGCACGACCAGGGTGTCGAACAGCAGCCCCAGACCGATGGTCGTTCCGACCTGACCGATGATCCGCAAATCGCTGGATGCCATAGAGGCCATGGTGAACGCGAACACCAGGCCGGCGTTTGTCACGACCTTGCCGGTGCTTCCCATAGCGCGGATGATGCCGGTATTGATGCCGGCGGCCAGTTCCTCTTTGATCCGGGATACCAGCAGCAAGTTGTAGTCGGAGCCCACTGCCAGCAGGACGATGACGGACATCGGCAGCACCATCCACTCCAGTTTGATGCCCAGGATGTACTGCCAGATCAGCACCGACAGCCCGAACGATGAACCCAACGAAAGTGCCACGGTACCGACGATGACCATGGCGGCCACCAAGCTTCGCGTCAGGATCAGCATGATGATGAAAATCAGGCATAGTGCGCCCACGGCCGCAATGAACAGATCGTATTCGGAAGCGTCGCGGAAGTCTTTGAAGGTCGACGCAGTTCCTGCCAGATAAATCTTCGCGTCAGCCATGGGCGTTGTCTTGAGCGCCTCTTCGGCTGCAGTTCTTATCTGAGCAATGCGGCCAATGCCCTCCGGTGAAGCTGGATCGGACTTGTGGGAAATGATGAATCGGGCTGCTTTCCCGTCGGGGGACAGGAAAGAGGTCATCGCACGCTTGAAATCCGCGTTCTCAAAAACCTCCGGCGGCAAGAAGAAGGAGTCGTCGTTGTGGGCCGCGTCATACGCCTGCCCCATTGCATTGGTGTTGCTGTTTGCGTCGTCCATCACCGCGAAGGTCCCGGACATGGTGGCGGACATGGTCTGCAGCATGTCCCGCATGGACTCTTGGATCGCGATCATCTTTGGCATCTGCGCGAGGAGCTCTGGCATCAGCTGGTCCAACTCCGCCATATTCTGCACCATGCCCTGCATTTTGTCTGTGAGGTCATCGACACCGTCCAGTGCGTCGAAAACGCCTCGTATCGAGGAACATATCGGGATGTTGTAGCAGTGCGGTTCCCAGTAGAGGTAGTTCCGGATCGGCCTGAAAAAGTCTTCGAAACCAGAGAGCGTATTTCGCAAGTCGTCCATCGTGTCCAGCATTTGTTTAGTCATCAAAAATGACTGGTGGGTGATGTCGTTCAGCTTCTTCTGAAGTTCGTACATACGCTTCAGCAGCTCGATCTGTCTGCCCATGATGACGGCCATCTTGCCCATATCGTCGATGCGGCTTTTCATGGACTGCATCGTCTGTTGTTGACCGGCATTCTGCATGCTGATCAGGAAGGGGATCGATGTGTGTTCGATCGGAGTCCCCTCGGGCCGGGTTATGCCTTGTACTCGCGATATTCCGGGAACCCGGAAGATGGCCTTGGCCAGTTTGTGCATCACCAACATGTCTGCTGGATTGCGCATATCGTGGTCGGCTTCGATCATCAGGATTTCCGGCATCATGCGGGCCTGGGAGAAATGACGATCAGCGGCTGCATTGCCCATCTCGGATGGAATGGTCTTGGGTACGTAATCGCGATCGTTGTAGCTGGTCTGGTATCCCGGCAGTGCCAGCAGACCGACGAGCGCCAACGCTAATGACGCGACCAGGATGGGCCCGGGCCAGCGGACAATCGCCGTCCCGATTCGCCGCCATCGGCGGAACGCAATTTCGCGTGCCGGGTCCAAAAGCCCCAGTCTGCTTCCGGCGGTGATAACCGCCGGAACCAAGGTCAGCGCGACTATCACGGAAATGAGCAAGCCAACGGAGCAGGGCACGCCGATGGTCTGGAAGATGGGCATCCGGGTAAAGCTCAGGCACAGCATTGCCCCGGCGATGGTCAAACCTGATCCTAGGACAATAGGAGCGACGCTGTGGTAGGCGGTGTAATAGGCCGATTCCCGGTCCTCGCCGGACTGGCGTGCCTCTTGATATCGACCGAAGAAGAAGATGCCGTAATCGGTTCCGGCCGCCATCGCGAGTGCCACAAGCAGATTGATCGAGAATGTCGAGAGTACGACGATGCTGTGATCACCCAGGAACGCGATGATTCCGCGGGCGGAGAATACTTCCACGCCAACCGTGATCAGCAGCAGAATCACCGTGCTGATCGAACGGTAAACGAAAAGCAGCACGATGAAGATGATGACGGCACCGACGATTGTCAGCTTCAGGATGGAACTGTCGCCAGTGTGCTGCATATCGGTCACAAGTGCGGCCGGACCGGTGACATAGGCCTTGACGCCTGCGGGCGGTGGAGTCCGGTCGACGATATTGCGAACTACCCCGACGGAGTCCTGACCCAGGGTCGTGCCTTGGTTGCCGGCCAGGTTCAGCTGCGCGTAGACAGCCTTGCCATCGGAGCTTTGCGCGCCCGACGCAGTGAGGCGATCGCCCCACAAATCTTGGACGTGTTCGATATGTTTCGAATCATTTCTGAACTGCCGAATCAACTCGTCGTAGTACTTGTGCGCATCATCGCCGAGCGGTTCCTGCCCTTCAAGCACGACCATGGCAAAACTGTCCGAATCGGACTCTTTGAAGTCCTGGCCCATGCGCAGCATGGCCTTGAGCGCCGGCCCATCACTCGGAGCCATTGGTACGGAATGCTCTCGGCCGACGTGCTCCAGCGTCGGGACAGCAAAGGTCACCACCAGGGTCAGTGCTACCCACGCCAGGATGATGAGTGGGGACAGGGTGCGGGTCAGCCGCGCCATCAAGGGCCTACGAGGGTGTTCGGTCGCCGGCACTGTCGTCGATTGGAAGTCCGTCATTACAGCTGCTGGTTCTGAAGTAAGGCGCGAACCAGCGGACGTGGGCCTGTGGACCGAAGCATGGAGCTCGCCGGGCGGGGGCGAACCTTCTGCGGCCACCAGAACCAGCGCCCCAGCAGGGCGGCGATGGATGGTGTCATGAACGCGCGCACGACCAAGGTGTCGAACAGCAGACCCAGAGCGATCGTGCTGCCCACCTGACCGATGCTTCGCAGATCGCTGACCACCATGGACCCCATGGTGAAGGCGAACACCAGACCCGCGGTGGTCACGACTTTGCCGGTGCCACCCATCGCGCGAATGATGCCGGTGTTGATACCGGCGGCCAATTCCTCTTTCATCCGGGCTACCAGCAGCAAGTTGTAGTCAGACCCCACCGCCAAAAGAATGATCACCGACATCAAGAGCACGGTCCAGTGGATTTCGAAGCCGAGCAAATACTGCCAGACCAGCACCGACAGCCCGAACGAAGCTCCCAGTGAAAGCAATACCGTGCCGACGATGACCAGGGCCGCAACGAAACTGCGCGTCATGATCAGCATGATGATGAAAATGAGGCAGAGCGCCGAGACCACCGCGATCATGAGATCGAATCTGGAACCCGTGACAATATCCTTTGTTGACGCCGCGGTACCGGCGAGATAGATCTTCGAATCTTCCAGCGGAGTTCCCTTGAGCCCCTCAACAGCCGCTGTCTTTATCATGTCGACCCGCGCCATGCCCTCGGGCGATGCGGGATCACCCTTTTGTGAGATGAACATCCGGACTGCCTTGCCATCCGGCGACATGAACGACTTCATAACTCGCAGGAAGTCCTGGTTCTTGAAAAGCTCCGGCGGAGCGTAGAAAGAATCGTCGTTCTTGGCGGCATCGAACGCTTTGGCCATGGCGGTCGGATTAGTGGCGCTCTCGTTCATTTCGCCGAAGACCCCGGACATGGTGCTATGCATGGTGAGCATCATGGACCGCATGGTCTCCATGATCGAGAGCATCTCCGGGAACTGGGCGATCAGCTGCGGCATGATGACATCCATCTGATCGAGATTTGTCACCAGACCATTGAGCATGTCGCTGAGTGCGTCAACGCCATCTATCGTGTCGAAAATACTTCTCACCGAATAACACATGGGAATGTCGTAGCAATGCGGTTCCCAGTAGAGGTAGTTGCGGATGGGTCGGAACATATCTTCAAAATCCGAAATATCGTTCCGCAGGTCGTTCGTGGCTGCCTGCATATCGTGCGTTTTAGCGACCGTATCGTGCAAGTTGGCGGCCATCTGCTTCATCAGGCTGTACATGTGCTTCATGATCTCGATTGTTCGAGTCAGCAGCTCGGTCTGCTTGAGCATGTCGTCCATGCGTTGGTTCTGAAAATGCATAAATTGTTGCTGCCCGGCCTGTTGCATGCTCAGCAGGTACGGGATTGTGGAGTGCGCGACTGGCGCTCCCTCAGGCCGGGTTGGGGCTTGAACTTTGGCAACGCCGGGAACGGCCAGCAGGGCCTTTGCGAGTTTCTCCAGAACGAGAAAATCTGTCGAATTGCGCAGATCGTGATCGGCTTCCACCAGCAACATCTCGGGCGGCTTCATCGCCGCTGTGGGAAAATGTCGCTCTGCCGCCATAAGCCCCGTATTGGCTGGAATATTCTTCGGGATGAACTGCTGGTCGCTGTAGCTGGGTATGTAGGCCGGTAGCGTTATCAGTCCGACGAGTGCCAGCGCCAGCGATGCGACAAGAATGGGCCCGGGCCACCGCACAATCGCGGTGCCTATTCGCCGCCAGCCGCGGACTTTGATTTTGCGCTTGAGTTCGAATACCCCGAAGCGGCCTCCAACGGCAAGGAATGCCGGAACCAGAGTGAGCGCAACCGCGACCACGACCAGTACGCCCACGGCGCATGGTGCACCGATGGAACTGAAGATGGCCAACCGGGTAAAGCTCAGGCAGTAGATCGCTCCAGCAATGGTCACGCCGGAGGCGAGGATAACCTTGGCGACCCCGCGATAAGCGGTGTAGTAGGCCGCTTCCCGCTCCTCGCCCGACTGACGCGCTTCCTGATACCGACCGAGGAAAAATATCCCGTAGTCCGTGCCGGCTGCGATCGCCAGCGATACCAGCAGATTAACGGCCAGGGTGCTAAGGCCGAGGATCCCGTGCTGGCCGAGGAATGCGACGGCTCCTCGGGCCACCGCCATTTCCACCCCGACCGTCAGCAACAAGGCGAATACGGTGATGATCGAACGGTAGACGATGAGCAACGTTATACAGATCACCGCGACGCTTACCGCTGTCGTCATGATCATGGTCCGGTCGCCACTGTGGACCATTTCTGCGGCGATAGCCGAGGGGCCGGTTACATACGCCTTTACCCCCGGCGGTGCCGACGTCTGCGCGACGACGCGATTAACGGCTGCGACCGATTCCTCGATCGATGTCTGGCCCGAGCCGCCGGCGAGATCCAACTGAACGTACGCGGCCTTGCCATCGTTGCTTTGCGCGGCGCCCGCGGTGGCCGAATCGCCCCAGAAGTCCTGGATGCGCATCACATGTTTCGGATCGGCTTCGAACTGATGAATCAGCTGGTCGTAGTACTGGTGAGCTTCGTCGCCGAGCGGTTGCTCGCCCTCCAGGACAACCATCACCATGCCGTCGGCGGCGGACTGTCCGAAGTCCTTGTTTATGCGGGCTGCCGCTTCGAAGGACGGAGCGTCGTTGATACTCAGCGATGCTGAATGTTCTTTCTCGACCTGCTCCAGTGGTGGAACCAACGTGCCCAGGGCGGCGAGGACCCCGACCCAGGCCAAGATGATGAGTGGCGCAAAGCGATGGATGAACCGGGCTACATGTGGCTGCTTGATGGGCAGCTGGTGGTTGCTCATGCTGCCTTCAAGATGCAGGAGGCGAAGGTGCTCACTTCGTGGTGGGCTTCCTTCTCGGCTTTAATTTCGCGGTCAATGAGGATGCGGCAACCGATGTAGTTGCCGTTGCTCTGCGCGGCGACACTTCCGATGCCGGCCGCCGCGCTGATCGGAAACTCCAATGACCACGGCAGAGTTACGTCGTCATCATGCACAGGGTTACCGTTTACATCGAAGTAGCTGATCTGGGCGATAGCGCCGGGCGTTCCAAATACTTCATAGCGCATACGCTTCGGGTCGGAAGGTTTGGTTTCTTCCTGTTTGGTGTCGGAGTAGGCGATGGATTTTTCCGAGCCGAACATGCCGTGCAGCCGCACTACAGCGAACCCTCCAACAGCAACCACGGCCGAGATGACCAGTGGAATCCAGAGTCGCTTCAGAAGCTTGAACATCGCAGATCCCAAGCCTGGGCGACCATTGTGAGGTGCAGGCGCAGGTGTACCGACGGAAAGTAGGGGCTCGTGGCTCGGCTCATGGCCCGTGTCGGGGGAGTCCGTGATATCGATGTCGAGTCGAGCTGTCTCAACGTCGGGCCAACTGGCTTCGCTCAACACATTCCAACCTTCCATTGCTTACTGCCTTCGGCACCTGGCCATGTCAGCCGGTCCGATATGCGACGACCGCCGCCGCGACGCGAGTCGCTGCAGCTAACGTGATCGCCGTCACTGCGTCCGAGCGCACCAAGAGTTAACCACACTGTCGACCTCGATATTGACGCATGCGTGACACAACCGGCGATGCTAGTGCAAGCCGGGCGGTCAGGGGCGGAAAATCTGGTGCTAAAGACGGCAGTCGACGGAGATTTAGATCGGGCCCTGCTCGGCGGCGTCGTACAGGGCCGAACACATCGAGCACATCGTTGGGAATTTGCTGAAAGCGATTGACTTGCGCGTACGTAAATATGTAGCTAGGTCCCCAACCACGGCCCCACAGGCAGTGGCGCACGCCAGGAATCAATGGCGCTAAGGCCACCAGAGGAGATCCCTCAGTCGATCTCGCCGGTCAGGCCGAATTCAGTCAGCGTGCGCTCGACCAGCTCTCGCAGCTTGACCCTGGTAGTGACAGAGCCCGGCTGGTAGCCGCGAATGCAGACGCCGACCTGGTTCATCTCCGTCGACGTGCCGACAAAAACGTGCAATTGGCTGCCCGTTCGCTCAAGCCAGCCTCGCGTGGTGTTCTGACTCGCTCCTCGAGCGAACATCCCTCCGTCGCACAGGGTGCCGTCGGGGCGGCCCGCCGCCGGACCTGTGTCGCCCAGATTCGAGCACACTGCGGGCTGCTCCGGGTCGCTGACTGCGTAGTCGACCAGGTGCTTCCATGCCCGTTTGGGCGTAAAAGGGGTCAGGGCCACGAACCCCGCTGATTCGTCGGGGGCGTCTTTGGCGTCCTTGAGTGCCTGCTTGATGGCGGCGCGGGCATCACTCAGATCAGTTGTCGCGTTGGTCGGATCAACACCGATCCGGACGAACGAGACCGCTACCGCCCGCGCATCGTCCATGGTGCGCGTGTTGACAGTGAGCAGCATCTTGACGTCGTCGGCATCGCCATGCAGACGCCCCATGTGCCGGTCGAGTCTCGCGGTGAACGCCGCAGCCAGCGCGCTAGGCGTTCCGCCCAAAGCTGCCGCACAAGCATTCCACTCGTCCAACCGGATTCGGACCCAGACATTGGGCACAATTACGCGTTCATCGGAACCGCTGCTCATCGGAGCCGGCAGCGATGCCTGCGCTTGTGAGTGCACAACATCCTGCTGGCGGCGCCTGGCCTCTCTTACTGCTACCAACAATGCCCGCCCCACTGCCGGTGCATCCCGCGCAGCTTCCCGGGCGTCTTGAACCAGGGCCTGCAGGCGGGAGCGTGACCGCGGCGGCGGATAGCCAAGGTCGACGGGCATGTCCAGGAGCGCCTGGGTCACCGCGACGGCGGCACCGATGCCGTCGATCACGTAATGGGACAGCACCAAACTGATCGCAGTCGAGCCATCATTGAGAGGGACGACGCTGATGCGCCAACCGGGTCCGGATTCCGGATCAATGGGTAGTTGTGTGCGCTCGTCGAACCAGTCGCCGAGTTCGTTCCGCGGACGCGGGTTCGTAGCGATGTCGAGTGCCGCGGGCTTCGGGTCTGATACCCACCGCCACCGGCCGAATGGCAGCGGCGACCGCTCGATGAGGCGCCCCATCATTCCTTTACTGAGTTTGTCGCGAAATCGCTCCAAGCCCGCGATGTCGACTGCGTGCTGATAAACCCAGCCGACCTGCATCACTTCCTTTTGACCCGCGGCACGATGCCCCGCATAGAAAGCGTGGTCCATCAGGACGAGTCGGTTGTCCGGCTGCGGAGCATCATTCGATACCCGTGCAGAACGGTCCTGGATTGTCACTGATGAACCTCCGATGGCACAGGATTCGCCCGTGGCGCGCTAGCGCGTTCGATGTCGTCGGGCGAACCGAATTGACACGAGCGTCAGAGTAGCTGACAACCTGTTCGGATTTGGCAAGGTACGCAGCCCAGATTCCAGCCAAGATCGACAGCGAAGCCACGCCGGGTTGCTCCACGTGGTTGGCAGGAGCCGGACTGTCGGCACTTTCTCGCCGATCACCCAGGTGGACGGGTCTGTACTGGGTTACGCTGCGCGGCGGCTGAGCCAAGGAGTTTGAGGCCAGCGCTTTCATTTAGAAGAGGGCCGACGGGCACTGAAGGGCCGGGAGTATCCGATGAAATTTGTGCTGGCTTTCTATGGAACCCGTGGGGATGTCGAGCCTGGCATCGCTCTCGGCCGCGAGCTGATGCGCCGCGGCCACGATGTGCAGATGGCCGTCTCGCCTGACCTGATCGGTTCGGCCGAGTCTGTTGGACTCTCGGCAGTCGCCTACGGACCCGATACCCAGGCGTGGCTGGAGGACACTCGCGACTTCTGGGGCTATTTCTTCCGCAACTTCTGGCGGGTCCGCGATGTACAGAAGTATTTCCGCGAATCCCGCGAGCCCGGTTTTCGGGCGTGGGGGGAGATGAGCAGGACACTTACATCGGTCGCGGGCGGGGCGGATCTGCTGATCACCGGGGTCAGTTACGAGGAACTCGTCTTCGACGTCGCCGAATACTGCAATGTCCCGTTGGCCACGGTCCTGTGGTTTCCCATGCGGGTAAACGGCCGGTTGGTGCCCAATCTGCCGGCGCCGGTGATCCGCTCGGCGATGAAGGTGTATGACTGGCTGGTCTGGCGCGGGGTGAAGAAGTCCGTTGATGCAACCCGTCGCGAACTGGGCCTGCCACCTGCGTCGGGCCCGGTGCCGGATCGGATTGCCCAGCGTGAATTGCTGGAAATCCAGGCCTATGACCAAGCCCTGTTCCCAGGGCTGGCAGACGAGTGGGCGCGCTGGAATGGCCAGCGGCCCTTTGTCGGAACCCTGACGCTGGAGTTGAACACCGAATCCGACGCGGATGTCATGTCGTGGATTGCCGCGGGGACGCCGCCGATCTGCTTCGGGTTCGGCAGCATTCCGGTGGAGTCACCCGCCGACATGATCGCCATGATTGCGGGGGCCTGTGCGGAAGTCGGAGAGCGGGCGCTGGTGTGCGCCGGCTGGACCGATTTCAGCGATGTCCCGCAGTTCGACCACGTCAAAGTCGTGGGCGCGGTGAATTACGCGACAATCTTTCCGTCCTGCCGGGCGCTCGTGCACCACGGCGGCGCGGGCACCACGGCCGCGGGCCTGCGCGCGGGAGTCCCTACGCTGGTTCTCTGGATGGCGGATGTTCAGTTCATGTGGGGAGCTGCCGTCAAAGGGCTGAAGGTGGGCGCCTCGCGGCGCTTTTCTGCGGCTACCGAGAAGACGTTGGTTGCTGATCTGCGCACGATTCTGGCCCCGGACTACCTCACCCGTGCCCGAGCGCTTGGTGCCCGGATGATCAGACCCGCCGACAGCGTCACGAAAGCTGCTGATCTAGCGGAAGATTTCGCCCGCAGAAGGCGCGTTGGCTAGCCGGTGGCAAGTCGTCGTGCGGCCTGAGCGAGGCTGCTGGGAACGTCACCGAGCAACTTCTGCGATCTGATTCCGCGAAAACTTTGAAAATTGACGGTGTGGCAAGTTTAGACTCAGCGCCGATCATGCTGTTGTGCGAGATAGGGCCATTGTGAACATCACCGAATATGACGTGCGCTCGCTGTACCTGGATCTG
>NZ_JARXVD010000006.1 GCF_029892685.1 Mycobacterium sp. OTB74
GACTGTGGCGAAAAGTGCTGATATAAAACAACTTTCGTGGTCAGCGGCATAACCCGATCATAGCACTGGGCAGATTCGAATCCTGCCGGGGGCACCACCTGAACAGCGGCTTTAACGCAACCAGTGCCCGCGTGCAGAATTCGTGCAGAAACGGTGCAAGTCTTCCCAGCTGACGGTGTACGGATCGACTGGAAAGTCAACTAGTACGAGGTCCTGTCACGCCCCGGCAGACAGGCACGCTGAGCCACCCCGGCATGTCCGAAGACTTGCTGTTCTGAGAGCTTCCTAGGCTGCTGGGCTCGGCGTTGAGCGTACTAGGCGACGGTGTTCGCTGCTCGATGCATGACATCGCGTAGGACGGCGGCAAATTCGTCGGGCGTGTCCATGAAGGAGACGTGATGCCCGGGAAATGTTATGAGGTCACAGTCCAGCCGCCTGGCCAGGATCTGTGCGACTTGGGCGTACCAGGCGTTTCTGGTTAGCCCATATTCGCTGACGCCAACAAATGCTGTGGCGTCGCCGCGCTTTAGACCGTCGAAGTCCGGGAGGTAGTTAGTGACGGGCAGCAGTTCGAGCTTGATCAGAACGTCGGTGGCCTGCCTCTCACTTACATAGGGCTCTGTGCTTTTCGTGCGATGTCGGTTCACGTTTTTGGTGGCTTTGATCATTTGCCGGACGGGGAGCTCAACACCGAACATGAACCGAAGTGCCGCCAGCGAAGTCCCGAATCGAAACCCCGTCGCGTACACGTTGGCAAAGAACCGCTGCCACTTGCGGGCCTGCGGGTGCAGCCGCGCCAGTGGAGCTTCATGGGCCACGACCGCTTGCACCGCTCGGCGTTGGGTCCTGGCCATGTCAAGCGCGATCACAGCGCCGCTGCTGTTGCCAAATACCACCGCGGATTGCTCGCCAGCGGCGCGCAGCACCGCCGCGGCGTCACGGCTTTGCTGACTGATCTCGAAATTCTGAGGGTCGTTTATCGTGCTGCGCGCATTGGCGCGCCGGTCGAAGGTGATGACCTTGTATTCGTTGGCGAGAATCTCGGCGACATGGGCGTAGGACCATCCGTCTCCACCGGCGGGCGGAATCATCAACAGTGGGCTGCCCTGGCCCCGTACTTCGTAGTAGAGGTCGTCGCCTTCTGTGGTCACCCTGCCCGCGCGCACGCCCATCGATGTCGTCATTTCGGGTCGATCAACTCCCTTGCACCTGGTGAGTCCGAAGACTTTCTTCTGTCAGGCTCAGCCGGCAGCTGGTCTGTGCTGTTGAGCGTAATGGCCTGGCGCCGAATTGCCCCTGAGTCATACCCTTCTCAGGTACAGCTGGTTAGACGGGCGTCAGTCGCTCCCGGTTCCTTCGAGTTCGTCCAGTACATCAGCCAGCTGAGCGAACACTGCGGAGAATCCCCGGGCGCCAGCAATGACCTCCATAAAGGCCACAAAGGTCGCAGATCGGCCCGTGACCAGCACTCCCGGTGGCGGGCCGATCACTGTGTCGCTCAGCGCCACGACAGACGGTTTCTGAGTGGTTGCTGCCAATCCCGGGAACTGGCGGGCTCTTCAAATTGTGGGCCGGTAAGTTTCGGTCAACAATAACCGTCCTGGGGATCAACAACATGTTCAAGATCGGCGGTGCGGCTACCGCACCCGCAGCGGTCAGCGTAAACACGATCGTCAAAGCAGCAGCCACTGCCGGCACCAGAAAGGCCACGCCGTGACAGCCATACTCGTCAGCAAGACATAGGCGCCCTTAAGGCACCCGCCATGACTCTCTTCGGCACGAAAACCGACGTTATAGCCCCGAATCTCGACGACCCGACCACCGTGCCTGCTGATTTTATGAACTTCGGGTTCCCCGCCCTCGAGCGCTGCGGCGGCCAGTGACGCTGAGTCGTCCGGGAATCCATCTCCTGGCAAGAGATTTCGTCAAGAATGGCCTTCTGGCAAACGGTCTAATACCGAGCCGGATTCGGGTCATTATCCTTCGACTCACCGGTGCGGAGATCGGACGACGGGCAACCATCGCGCCGATGTGCTTCATCGGGAGCGGACCGTTTGCGCTGGGAGACGGGTCCTACATCAATTATCAGTGCTTTCTCGATACAACAGCCGGTATACACATCGCCACGAACACACGGCTGGGGCCCCGTGTGTCGATAATCACCGCCTCGCACCTGATCGGCGAGACTGAGTCGACACGAACAGAGCGCACCCCGGCGACGCAGCTTAATCTGCCCGTCGTCATCGGAGACAACGTCTGGATCGGCACCGGAGCGATCATCCTTCCCGGTGTGACGGTCGGAAATGGTGTGGTGATCGGTGCCGGCACCGTGGTGTGCGCCGACTGCGAACCCAACACCCTTTACGCCGGAGTCCCCGCCCGGGTGGTCCGGAAACTTCACCCATGAACAGGCGCGAACCCGCCTGACCTTTGCGCGGCATGCCCCTGACGAAGTGCCACGAAATCCTCATGCGTTATCCGCGGGTTCCTGCCACACCCGACGCAATAGAACTCGTCGTAGGCTGATCCCCCGCCCAAGAGCGATACCGCGTCAGCGGGGCGGTAGGACGTGTAGTTAGTCAGCGAATCGAAGTCATCTGGTCCCGGTCCGACCATCGCTTGATGTAGCGGATAGGGGCGGTGCGCTCCCCTGTCCGTGCACAGGAATTGGACCTCGATCCAGTCAGCCCGACTCTGGGGGTGATTCGGCTCTTCAGTCACTGGGCTTCTTCAGCGAGCTGCGATAACGCCTCGGCAACCGCGGCATCACGCCCTGAGACGATCTGCTGGGAATCCCTGTGGCTGCCGAAACGGCGGGCTCAGAGGTGTCGTTAGCGCGGATCTCGGGCACACCGACACCGCTACCGTGTCGATCGCGGTGACCCCGGTCAACGACTCCCCGGCAGCCTACGACGACGCCTCCGCCGGTCGGGACGGATACCCGCACCGGCGGAGGCGTCGTTCTACTGACGCTCGTGACATTCCCGCATTCTCGGCCCGTCAAACTGCGCGTCAACTAGGAGCGATCCGGGCTAGGGAATGCCAAGGCCGTTCAGCCGTGCCATACGAGTTATTGGAAGCTTCTAAGAAGTTGCTGCAACCATCTGCGGCTATGGACTCACCGCGTTCGGGATTCCGCCGGACCGCCGCGACGTCGTGGGCGTTGGCGGGCCTTGGCATCGTCGGGGTCGCTGGCGCGTCCGCGCTCGCCTACGCCGACACGGTCAAGCCGGCGCCCAGCGCGGCGCCTACCGACGTAGTCGAACAGGCACCGGCAGGCGCTGAACCCAGTCCAACTGCTCCGGCGACATCCGCCGTCACGACAACAAACGCCCCGCCACCACCACCGATGACCGCTGCGCCTTCCCCTGCGCCGGAGACAACGGTCGATCAGGCGCCCGTGCGCACTTATACGCCCCAGCGGACTTACGCCCCCCATATACCAGTCCAGCAAGCGCCGGTGACGCATCCGAGCGCGTCGCCGACGGCAACTGCCCCCCGGACCACTCAGCGACGCGCACTCACCCCGACGACGGTGAATTCTCCGAACTTCTCCCCCCACGTCTCGCGGTCGCGCGGGTCATGACCATCGCCGAGCAGATCGGGACGACCGAAACCGCGGCCATGGAGTGGCAGCGGTGGAGCATGAGCATGCAGATCGTCGTCACCGATCCTGATTGCCTTGGTCTGGCCCGGAGTGAAGTCGATGCCGAACTCGACGCCATTGACGTCGCCGCATCGCGATTCCGTTCGGATTCCGAAATCAATGCGCTGGCAATGTCGGCCGGCGAGCCCACCGAGGTCAGTGCTGTGCTTGCCGACCTGCTAGACGCAGCGCTGACAGCGGCATACCTCACCGATGGCGATGTCGATCCCACAGTTGGCGCCGCCTCGATCGCGCTTGGCTACGACGGCGACTACGCCGGCGTTCGTCGGGCCCTCCCCCTGGCAGCGTCGATGACTATTCCGGCGGTGTGGTCGATGGTCAGGTTGGACGGCCGGGTGGCCACCGTGCCGCACGGGATTGTGCTCGACCTCGGAGCGACAGCCAAGGCGGTCGCCGCGGACCGTTGCGCTCAACGCGTTCAAATTGCCAGCGGCAGTGGGGTGCTGATCAATCTGGGGGGCGACATCGCGACGGCTGGAACGGCACCCGCGGGTGGCTGGCAGATCCTGGTCCACGACGACGACGGGGACCCCGCATCGTCGATTGGGCTGCCGGCCGGAGCCGCGTTGGCCACATCGAGCACGGTGCGTCGGCGATGGCGTCGCGGTGCGGATGTGTTCCATCACATTCTCAACCCGCGGACAGGCAGGTCGGCGGATCCGGTGTGGCGAACCGTCAGCGTCGCAGCGCAAACGTGTTTTGCCGCCAACACGGTCAGCACCGCGGCGATCGTCCGCGGGTGGCCGGCGCTGGAATGGATTATGGCCCTGGGCATGCCCGCCCGACTGGTGGACGGCGGTTTGATGGTGCACTCGGTCGGCGGCTGGCCTGCCTCAGAACCGGCAGGCCGGCCATGACCGACGAGGCATTGTGGGCCATTGGCCGCGGCTGTGGAATCACCGCGCTCGCTTTCCTCACCATCTCGGTGTCGTTGGGCGTCGTTTCGCGTTCCGGTCGTTCCCTGTTGGGCTTGCCGAGGTTCGGCGTTGCCGATATTCACCGTTTCGCCGCGCTGGCTGGATCACTGCTTGTCGTGCTGCACATGACACTGCTGTTCTTGGACCCGTACGCCCAACTGCGAGTGGTCAACTTCGTTGTGCCGTTCCTCGGTGCATACCGGCCGCTGTGGCAGGGTTTGGGAACACTTACGTTTGACCTGCTGGTGGTTATCGTCCTCACCAGTCTGTTGCGGCATCGCCTCGGGTTGCGCGCATTTCGGGTCATCCACTGGATCACCTACGTGTTGTGGCCGATCGCGCTGGCTCACGCCGTCGGCAATGGAACCGACGCCCACCACGTGTGGTTTCTTGCGTTCGCCGGGTGCTGTGCGCTGGCGGTGTACAGCGCTGTGGTGTGGCGGTTTCAGGCCAACTTCACCGAATACGCCGGCGCCCGAGCATCCGGACGCACACGATGACGACCCAGCGGCTCCCCCCGCAGCCGAAGCAGGTGCCACGTCTGTTGGCCGCCGGCGGAGCGGCATTAACCGCACACCATCAGCAGTTCGGCGCATTGCCCGAAGTCACTGGCCCCGAGCTGATTTCGTCACTCGATGCCGCCGGACTCTCGGGGCGCGGCGGCGCGGGCTTTCCGGCAGGTCGCAAGATCGCCTCCGTCACAGGCTCCAAGCCCGTGGTGATCGCGAATGGCGCCGAAGGAGAACCGTTGAGCCGCAAGGACGCCATCCTCCTCACCGAAGCACCGCACCTGGTTCTCGACGGACTCGAACTAGCAGCCAAAGCGGTTGGGGCCGAGGATGTTTTCCTGTATCTGTCCACGCATGTCGCGGCCGCGGTGACTCACGCGCTCGATGAGCGACGCGCAGCCGGGATCGACCGGTACAAGCCGAGGGTTATCAAAGCGCCTGATACGTTCGTCGCCGGCGAGGAATCTGCGTTGGTGAGGCGTGTCGAGGGCGGCCCGGCGCTGCCGCGTGACCGTACCGTCGTCACAGCGACATCCGGCGTGCGAGGGCGGCCGACGTTGGTCAACAACGTTGAAACACTGGCCCATATCGCGTTGATCGCGCGATTCGGACCGCAGTGGTTTCGCTCCGTGGGCAGCCGGGATAACCCCGGCAGCATGCTCGTGACATTGTCCGGCGCCGTGACGAAGCGCGGTGTCGTCGAGGTGCCGACGGGTGTTCTGGTGGCCGACCTCATCGGACGCGATGGCGCCACCGATCTCAAGACCGTGCGCGCGGTCCTCGTCGGCGGCTACCACGGCCGGTGGATAGAGGCCAGCGCGTTCGACTCCACACCGCTGTCGGGTGTGGGCATCGTCCACGCGGTGGGAACGCACGAGTGTGGACTCGCTCGCACTGCGGCGATTGCCGACTTCCTGGCCAACGAAAGCGCGCGCCAGTGTGGCCCTTGCCGCACTGGACTGCCCCAATTGGCACATCTGCTCGACGAACTCGCCCATGACCGGGTGGACAACACCTGCGTCAGGGAGATCCGCCGGTTGGTCAGCCTCGTCGACGGCCGCGGAGCCTGCCGGCATCCCGACGGAACCGCGCGCATGGTCCGCAGTGCACTCGACACTTTCGCCGACGACATCGAGCACCACCGGCACCGACGCTGCGCTGCTGACAATGATCACCTCGCCACCCAACCGGGGGCAACGTGAACGCCGCCGGGGAGTCGCAGTCGCGATTGCACATCGACTGGACGCGGTGCGACGGACGTGGCCTGTGCACTGAACTTCTCCCTGGGATACTCCGCCGTGACACTTGGGGCTACCCGCTTGCCCGCGACGGGGAGCGCGAGCCTGCTATACCCGCGGAAGTACTGCGTGATGCCCGGGCTGCGGTCGGTCGATGCCCGCGACTCGCGCTGTCCGTCGTCACGTCCACACCGAAAACCATTGAACGGCAGGTAAAACCAACCGGCCGCCATGCGCGTTGAGAAATATTGGCGACCCTGGTAGCTCGTCGGGTGAGATCGCGCCTTAAATGCCGCAGTCACACTGTGGGGGCGCATTGCGGCTTTGTCGGCGGTGGGTGGCATCGCCGTGGCACTCTCGCTACGTGACGTCCGCAAACCCGTCCACACTCCTGGTGGTGGAGGACGACCGCACGCTGAGCGCGATGCTGACCGAACTGTTCACCAATCAGGGATACCGGGTGGACGTGGCCTATGACGGCCAACAGGGCATGCACCGCGGTCTACTCGGCACCTACGACGCTTTGATTGTCGACCGCGGGTTACCCGTGATGGACGGCGCGCAGCTGGTGGCCATTTTGCGGTCTCGCGGGGTCACGACACCGGCGTTGATTCTCACCGCCCGCGGCGCGGTCGAGGATCGCGTCGACGGGCTTGATGCCGGCGCGCAGGATTACCTGGTCAAACCGTTCGAAATCCCCGAACTGCTGGCTCGAATCCGAGCTCTGCTGCGCCGGAATGACACCGCGGCCGCCGTTGTGCAAGCCGGTGGCCTGCGGCTCGACCGGGTCACCCGCCGGGTGACGAGCATGACCGACAGCGGCGTCGACGTCGAGCTCTCCGAGCGCGAGGCATCACTGCTGTGCACCCTGATGGCAGCACCCAAGCGGGTGTTCACCAGAGCTCAGCTTCTCGAGTCGGTGTTCGGCGGGGCCGAGTCCACCGGCGCGGTCGATCTTTACGTGCACTATCTGCGTCGCAAGCTCGGCAAGCAGGCGGTGCGTACCGCGCACCGAACCGGATATCAATTCGGATTGGAGTGAGTGATGCGTTTTCGTCACGGGCGTGCGAATTCGTCAGCCACGAACAGCGACCTGAGCGTCATCAAGGGGGCTGGGCGGATCGCCGCGGTGCAGGCCTCGCTCGCTCTCGCTGTGGTCTTGCTGATAGTCGGCGGCGCGGTCTTCGCCGTGTACGCCCGCGTACAGAGTCGCCAAATTGATGCTGAACTTCGGACGGTGGCCACGACGGCCGATGACGCGAACGATCCGCCGCCGGATATGGAATTGGCGATGCGCACCAACGCCGGCCAGACCACTACGAGCGACGGCGGTCAGCCGGGTGTGGCTCTCCTCAACGGTCCGGCGGGGTACACCGACATCCGTGCCGACGGGCGCCGGTACCGCGCACTGGTTGTGAACCGTCCGGACGCCAGAGTGGCGGCGATGATAGACATGGCCCCACACCAGGCCGGCCGCGATCGGTTGCTGATAGCACTTGGCGTTGCGGAACTGGCCGGAATCGCCGCGTCGATCGCTGTCGTCGTGCTGTTCACCCGTCGCTCGGTAGGTCCGCTGGCTATGGCGCTCGCGCTGCAGCGCCGGTTTGTGGCCGACGCCTCCCATGAGCTGCGGGCACCACTGACGGTGTTACATACCCGAGCGCAGATGTTGGCCCACAAGGCCAGCATCGCTGATCGGGAGGAAGTGCAAAATGACGCCGACGCACTGGTCGCCGATGCGCGAGTGCTGAACGACATCGTCGACGACTTGCTCGCCTCTGCGACGATCACACGAGGCAAGCCTGCCGGACAACGGGTCGACCTGTCTGCAGTAGCCAAAGCAGTGCGCGACAGCATGACGCCCTACGCAAGTTCGCTCGGTGTAACGGTGCGATATCACGAAAACACCGATAGTTCAGGGGGATTCGCGGTCATCGGATCCGAGGCCGCGCTACGCCGGGCGCTGACCTCGCTAATCGACAACGCTCTTGGGCATGAACACCAAGGGGGGACAATCGAATTGCGTGTGCGCCGCGACGGGTCGCAAGTCATCGTCGCGGTCACCGATGACGGCACAGGCATCGATCCGCAGACGATGGCGACGTTGTTCACGCGGTTCTCGCATGGCCGCGAGCACACAATGCGGCAGGGTCAAAAGCCGTACGGCATTGGCCTGGCGCTGGTGCGCGAGATCGCGCAAGCTCATGGCGGAGACATCACGGCAGAATCGGTGCAGAGCAAGGGCGCAACGTTCACGATGACTCTGCCGGCAGCGACATGAGACACTCGTGCCATCCGCTTAACAGATCACGGTGTCTGGTGTCAGCTTCCGTCAATCACGGGAGCGACCATCACAGCAGGTAGCGAAGGATTCTCCGCATGTGAGAGCCATGTAGACAACCAGGAGGGCGGCTAATTCGAATCCTGCCCGGGGCACCTTGCACGATTCATGCAGGTCGCCGCGGCGTCAGGCGCGCCCGCTCGACAGAAACTCACACCGTTACACCCTCGTCGTACGACCATGGGGCAATCGCTCAATGATGTCCGCCGGGGAGTCCACTGCTATTGAACCCTGGTTGGGCCAGCTCCCCTGGGGTGAGCTGGTAGGGAGGCGGTGCGATGACTTCAGGGGAGTACTTATTGCCCCCTGTTGGAGATTGCTCGTTGCCCGCTGGTGGAGCTTCCTCGGTAGATGGTTCGTTGACGATCTGGGTGGACCCGCCTGAGGTGTTCCCGGTGGACTGGTCTGCGGTGTCTGGGGGGCCACCAGGTACGCCACCTTCGGGGGCGCCGGGCACCCAAACCAGAAGGTCCTGAACACCGTCGCTGTAGACGACGCTGTTCGGCGGGTCACCGACGACGTCGAAGTAAATCCTGCCGGTCGTGGTCCCACCAGGCGGCGCTGGGGGCACGTCTCCGCCGATGATCCGGTAGTTCGCCCCGCTCTCAGCTCGGGCGTTGAAGAACGGGGTGAATGGGTTGGCCCAGCCTCCGAGCCCTTCAACTTTCACATTCGCTGCGTACAGCTGGCCGTTGTGGGGCACAGGGTCCGAACTCGGAGCGAGGCCCTTGACCGTGTAGCCGATGCCGTTCAGCGCCTCCTGCTGACCGAACGGCTTGATGTTGTTGGCCGCCGAGGCGGGACTCGCCGTAGCGGCAGCGATGCCGACCACGCTCACGGCGATGCCAACGGGCGCCACAAGCTTGTTGATCTTCACCGGTACTCCCCTTCCTATGGCCAGGCTGTGTACAACGCGGAGGTTACCTCGCCGCACCACTATTCAAATGCAACTTGCCGCAACACGAGTGCGGGATTTCCTCTCAGTGGTTTCTCACATTGATTAGCTAATCTCGATGAAGTGCTGACCGGCCCTTTGACGCAGGTGCGCGAACCGGTCGCCCGGCTCGTCCACGCTAACCCTCCCACCTCCTCGCGCCCGCGACAGTCGTCGCTGACCGGCCTTCGTGGCCTGGCCGCGCTATTGGTGATCGGCACCCATGCCGCGTTCGCCACCGGCAAGCTGACGCCCGATTACCTCGGGGCGCTGTATGGGCGACTTGAGATCGGCGTTCCGATCTTCTTCGCCCTGTCGGGCTTTCTCCTGTTCGAACCATGGGTCAAAGCCGCCGCAACCGACTCGGCCCCGCCATCGGTACGTCGCTACACCTGGCAGCGCGTCCGGCGCATCATGCCGGCCTACGTGATCACCGTGCTGCTTGTCTACGCGCTGTACACCGTGTTCCAGCCGGGTCCCAATCCCGGCCAGACCTGGGCCGGGCTGGTCCGTCACCTCACTTTGACCCAGATCTACACCGACAACTTTCTGCTGACCTATCTGCATCCGGGCTTGTCACAGATGTGGAGCCTGGCCGTGGAGGCCTCGTTCTACGCCGTACTACCGCTACTGGCCCATGTCCTGCTGACCGTTATCGGCGGCCGCCGGTGGCGGCCCGGCGTGGTGTTGCTCGGCCTGGCTGCGCTGGCCGCCATCGGCCCACTGTGGGTGATGGTGGTACGCGACACCCACTGGCTGCCGAATTCGGCCGGTATGTGGTTGCCGGCGCAGATCGGCGCATTCGCCGGCGGCATGGCACTTGCGGTGTTGGCACGCAACAGGTTTCGGCTGCGTCCGACCGCACCACTGATGGTGGCTGTTGTGGCCTATCTCGCGGCCGCTTCGTCCGTGGGCGATGACGCGCCGACCAGAACGGTGTTGTACGCGGTCATCGCCGTGTCGGTGCTGGCACCGTTGACGCTGGGTGACCGCGGATGGTGGTCGCAACTGTTGAGCAGCCGACCGATGGTGTGGATCGGCGGCATCTCCTTTGAGATCTTCCTGGTGCATGTGGCCGTCATGGCCGTCTCAATGAACGTAGTACTGCGATGGCCGCTGTTCACCGGCTCGCTGATCGGGCTCGGTGCGGTCACCCTGGCGGCGACGGTGCCACTGGCCCGGCTGCTGCACCGGGTCACCGCAGCGAGCACCGGGCCACAGCGGGTGCCGGTCATGTCGGCCGGTGCCGCCATGGTGTCGAATCTGCGCTGACCAACCGGCCGTCGCCCCGGCGGCGGCCGGCATTTTCGTGTGGACCCCGGTCCCCGAACCCAGTCCGACCTTCCTTATCCACCGGGTGACAACCGCCTTCCAACTCTATAGAATATTTTCCATAGAGTTTGAGGAAGGAACCCGCAGTGATCACCTTGTCCGCCGAAGAGCAGGCCATCGTCAAAACCGTCCACGACTTCGTCGACAAGCAGGTCCGACCCGTGGTCCGCGAACTCGAGCACGCGAACACCTACCCCGAAGATCTCATCGAGGCCATGAAGGAGATGGGCATCTTCGGCCTCGCGATCCCGGAACCGTATGGCTTCGCGGCAGTTTCGATGCCGTGCTATGCCCAGGTCACCGAGGAGCTCGCCCGCGGCTGGATGAGCCTGGCCGGCGCGATGGGCGGACACACCGTGGTATCCAAACTGCTGCTGCAGTTCGGCACCGAGGAACAGAAGCAGAAGTACCTGCCCCGCATGGCCACCGGTGAGCTGCGCGCCACCATGGCCCTCACCGAACCCGGCGGCGGCTCCGACCTGCAGGCGATGCGCACCGTCGCGAGCAAAGACGAATCCGGCTATGTGATCAACGGGTCGAAGACCTGGATCAGCAACGCCCGCAAAGCCGGCCTCGTTGCGCTGCTGTGCAAGACCGACCCCAGTGCCTCCCCCGCACACAAGGGTGTGTCAATTCTGTTGGTGGAGAAGGTTCCCGGCTTCACGGTGTCCAAAGACCTGCCGAAGCTCGGCTACAAGGGCGTCGAGAGCTGCGAGATCAATTTTGTTGACTGCCGGGTGGATTCGGATGCGGTACTAGGTGGCGTCGAAGGACGCGGATTCGCTCAGATGATGAAGGGGCTCGAGGTCGGCCGAATCCAGGTCGCCGCAAGGGCAACCGGCGTGGCCCGCGCCGCCTTCGATGACGCGCTGCAGTACGCGCAGGACCGCGAGAGCTTCGGGGTGCCGATCTGGCAGCACCAGTCCGTCGGAAACATGTTGGCCGACATGGGTACCAAGCTCTACGCGGCGCGCAGCCTGCTGCTCGATGCGGCGGAGCGGATCGACGCCGGCGGCCGCTGCGACATGGAGGCCGGCATGGCCAAGCTGTTCGCCTCCGAGACCGCGATGGAGATTGCCCTCAATGCGGTGCGCATCCACGGCGGCTACGGCTACTCCACCGAGTACGACGTCGAGCGCTACTTCCGGGACGCTCCGCTGATGATCGTCGGTGAGGGCACCAACGAAATCCAGCGGGGCGTGATCGCCAAGCAGTTGGTTAAGCGCGGCGGCCTCGATATCTGACGCCGCCTGGCATATGACTGCCAGATCGGCAGCAGCACAAGGCACAGCACTGGCCGCCGACTGCAGATCCGTTCATGACACGATCGAACAACTGCTGCAGGCCGGCGCCTGCAGATATTCCTGACCGCCGCCTCCATCGACAGGACACCCGCATGAGCGACACCCAATTGACCGACCACATTGCGGGCTGGGAACCCTCGCCCACAACAGAATTCGATGCACTTGACCCGGCCCAGGCCAACCGCCTGGCAGCAACGTTGGACCTCGATGCCCACGACCGGTCAGACGGTGCCGTCCTGCCCCTGCCGTGGCACTGGGTCTATTTCCCGGCGTGGCCCGCCACTTCCCACCTAGGGCCCGACGGCCACCCCGAGCACGGCCACTTCCTGCCACCGATACCGCACCGCAGGCGGATGTTCGCCGGATCGAAGATGCGGGTGCATAACCCACTGCTTCTCGGTGTTCCCACCGAGAAGCGGTCCGAGGTGGCGGGCATGGAGATCAAACACGGCCGTACCGGCGAGATGCTGTTCGTCACGGTCCGCAGCACTTACACCCAGCGCGACGCGACGGCACTGGTCGAGGACCAAGTGCTCGTGTACCGCAGCGATCAGAGCACTGCCCGCCCGTTCGACCGTGCCGGCACCGAACTAGCGCCCAGCAATGCCACGTGGTCATCGGAGCCCGCGCCAAATCCCATGTCGCTGTTCCGGTTCTCCGCGCTGACCTCGAACGCACACCGTATTCACTACGACCGCCCTTATGCCGCGCAGATCGAGGGATATCCCGACCTGGTTGTCCACGGGCCGTTGCTGGCGGTCTACATGGCCGCGCTGGCCGAGGATGCAACGCAGAAGGCCCTGTGCAACTTTGAATTTCGCTTGCAGCGCCCAGTCTTTCTCGGTGACCGGTTCCGTGTTGAAGCCGATCCTGCCGACGGAGATGCCGTGACCATGCGGGTCATTTCCGGCCGCGACACTACGCACGCTACAGCCACCGGCGTGTTCCGCTGATCGCCCGCCACACGCTGCGCGCCGCAAGGACATTCAGGTCTTCTACGACGAAAAGCGCTAAGACATGCGAAGGCCTGCACCTCCGATAGCTCAATACAAAATAGAATATGTTCCCAATATGACCGGGGCCTCGAAACGACGTACGCCGATGCGATTGTCAGACGTCGCCTCGGCCCACGTCCGCGAGCTCATCGTGTCCGGGCAACTGCATGCCGGCGAGTTCATTCGACCCGAGACGGTGGCCGAGGATCTCGGAATCAGTGCCACACCGGCACGCGAGGGCCTGCTGCAACTGCAGACCGAGGGTTTTCTGTCCGTCGAACCGCGGCGTGGCTTCATGGTGACCGGCCTGTCCAGCGACGACATCCGCGATATCTACGATGCCCAGGCGCTGTTGGGTGGCGAGTTGACCGCCCGCACCGCCGCGTCGATCACCCCCGCGTCGGTGGCCGAACTCGAGCGGATCCAAGAGGCGCTCGAACGGGCCGCTGCCGCAAACGATTTCGATGAAGAGGAACGCCTCAACCATCAGTTCCACGCATTGATCTACCGACTCAGCGGGTCACGGAAGATTCGGTGGCTGATCAAGACGACGCTGGCATACGCGCCCCGCAAGTTCTTCGCGGCGGTGGAGGGCTGGCCGGAGGCTTCAGCACAGGATCACCACGCCATCATCGAGCACCTGCGCGCCAACGACCCGGACCAGGCCCGCGCCGCGATGGCCCAGCACATTCGCAATGCCGGCGCACTGCTTGCCGAACATCTATCGCAGGACGGTCAGGCCACCTGACCCGTCGCCCGGTGGGTCCGATGCATTGTCGCCGTGTACACGGCACCGCCGGGAACGTTGTCACCCGTCACATTGCCCCGCGCCGGGGCCGCCGAGAAGAATTGTCGCCACGTGATGCACATCACAGGTGACCGCATGATGCCCGCTGATGCTGCCACGCACCAATAACCGGCAGGTGGCAGACGACGGGAATGCGCAATGTCCATTGATCCGATCCTGATGCCGACGGCCGCCTCACCACTGCGGGAAAAAGTGGTGACAGCGCAGGAAGCAGTCCGGCTGATCCGCAACGAGGACTACCTCGTCGTCGAGGGATTCGCCGGACAGGGATACGCAGAGGACCTGGTGCTGGCCCTAGAGGAACGATTCCTGACCAGTGGCGCCCCGCACGACCTATCGCTCATTTTCACTGTGGCGCAAGGCAATCGGGGTGACCGAGGTCTGCTGCACCTGTGTCACGAGGGCCTGCTCAAGCGGTCGATGGGCGGCCACTACGGCATGGCCCCGGCACTGCAGAAGCTTGCCGTCGAAGGCGCGATCGAGGCGTACAACCTCCCGCAGGGCGTCATCGCGCAACTGCTCCGCGACACCGGGGCCGGCAAGCCGGGACTGCTCACGCACGTCGGCCTCGGCACCTTCGCCGACCCTCGGCAAGGCGGCGGCAAGGTCAACGACCACACCACCGCCGATCGAGTCCGGGTCATGGAGATCGAAGGCCGCGAGTACCTGTTCTACAAGGCGTTCGAGCGTCTCGACGTGGCATTCCTGCGCGGCACCACCGCGGATCCCGGCGGCAACGTGAGCATGGAGAAGGAGGCGCTCACGCTCGAAGCCCTCGAAACGGCCATCGCCGTACACAACTCCGGCGGCCTGGTGGTCGTGCAGGTTGAACGCCTTGCCGAACGTGGATCGTTGCACCCCAAGGACGTCAAGATCCCGGGCGTTCTGGTCGACTGCGTGGTGGTGGCGACCTCGCCCGAGCGGCACACCCAGTCGTGGGGTTCGCAGTACAACCCGGCCATGAGCGGCGAGTTGCGCCAGCCGATGAGCTGGATCGCCCCGATGAAGCTCGACCCGCGCAAGGTCATCGCGCGTCGGGCCGCACTGGAGCTGCGGCCCAACGCAGTGGTCAACCTCGGGATCGGCGTACCCGAGGGCGTCGCGGCAGTGGCCGCTGAGGAAAGCATCCTGGAGTACCTCACGCTCACCGCCGAGCCCGGTGTTATCGGCGGAATGCCTGCGGGTGGACTGGATTTCGGGTCCGCGGTCAACCCCGACGCGATCCTCGCGCAGCCGTCGCAATTCGACTTCTACGACGGGGGCGGCCTGGATGCCGCTTTCCTCGGCATGGCCCAGGCCGACGGCAACGGCAATGTCAACGTCAGCCGGTTCGGGCCGCGGCTCGCGGGTGCGGGTGGCTTCATCAACATCAGCCAGAACTCCAAGGCGGTGTATTTCCTCGGCACGTTCCTGGCGCCGGCTCGCACCCAGGTCACTGACGGCGTAATCGTCACGTCCGATGGTCCCGCCGCCGCCAAGTTCCTGGCCGAGGTGGACCAGCGCACCTTCTCCGGCGAGTACGCGCTGCGGACCGGCCAACCCGTCATGTACATCACCGAACGCTGTGTATTCGTGCTGACTGAGCGCGGGATGAAGCTGACCGAGATCGCGCCCGGCGTCAATCTGCAGCGCGACATCCTGGACTTCATCGGCTTCGAACCGATCATGGACCAACCCCCGACCACGATGGATCCGCGGATCTTTCGGGATGAACCGATGGGTTTGCGCGACGACCTGTTGGCGGTGCCGCTCGAAGCCCGGTTCAGCTACGACGAGGGCCGGAATCTGTTCTTCCTCAACCTCGAAGGTGTGGCGGTGCGCACCGAGGCCGAAGCCGGACAGGTTGTCTCAGAAATCGAGCGGCGACTGGTTGCGATCGGGCGTGTGGTGAACATGGTGATCAACTACGACAATTTTGTGCTGCCGCCCGAGCTCGCAGATTACTTTGCGACGGCGGTACGCAGCCTGAGCCGCCACTACGAATCGGTGACCAGATACACGACGTCGGCCTTCCTGCGGCTGAAGTTGGCAGACCACCTCGCCGACCGCGGGCTCGCCCCACATCTCTACGAAAGCCGCAGTGAGGCAATGGCATCCGCGGCGGTCAAGAAAGTAGTCCAGGAACCCGGAAAGGCCTCCCGATGACCGACCGCACGACCGCCGCCCTGTCCGACGGCATCGCCCATTCGCGCGAGACCGACTACCTGCACATGGAAGCGCTTCTCACGGCCGATGAGGCCGCGCTGCTCCACAAGGTCAGGGACTTCGGCGAAAGCGAGCTGCTGCCGATCGTCAACGACTACTGGGAACGGGCCGAATTCCCCTTCGAGGTCCTGCCAAAGCTCCGTGACCTGAAAATCGTCGGCGACACTATGGAGGGGTATGGCATCACCCCGATGACCGCCATGGGCCAGGGCCTGGTGTCCTACGAACTCAGCCGGATCGACGGCAGTATCGGCACCTTCATGGGTGTGCACGTAGGGCTTGCGATGCAGTCCATCTATATCCTCGGCTCCGAGGAACAGCGCCAGCGCTGGCTCCCTGCGATGGCCGAGCTCGAACGGATCGGCGCATTCGCGCTCACCGAGCCCGACCACGGATCTGATGCTGTCGCACTGGAATCCACTGCCACCCGCGATGGCGACCACTGGATCATCAACGGCGCCAAGCGATGGCCCGGGAACGCCGTCTGGTGCGACATCATTGTCGTCTTCGCCCGCGACACCGCCGACGGCAAGGTCAAGGCCTTCGTCGTGGAGAAGGACGACCCCGGCTACAGCGCCACCAAGATCACCGGCAAGGTGTCCCTGCGGATGGTGCAGAACGCCGACATCGTCCTGGACAATGTTCGCATTCCCGACGACCGCCGCCTGGTCAACTGCAACGGGTTCCCCGACGTGTCCAAGGTGCTGATGGGCACCCGCAACATGGTCGCCTGGGCCTCGACCGGACATGCCGTCGCGGCCTACGAAATCGCACTCACTTACGCCCAGAAGCGAATTCAGTTCAAGATGCCGATCGCCGCCACGCAGATAATCCAGTCCCGGCTGGTGGAGATGCTCGGTGAGGTGACCGCCATGCAGCTCTACTGTGTCCGGATGGCACAGCTCCTGGACGCCGGCGAGATCACCGACACCATGGCGGCCCTGGCCAAATATTTCTGCAGCGTCAAGGCCCGGCACGTCTGTCGGCTCGCGCGAGATGTGCTGGGCGGCAACGGCATCACGCTGGACTTCCATGTGATGCGGCACCTGTGCGACATGGAGGCGCTGGTCACCTACGAGGGAACGGCCGAGATCCAGTCCCTGATTGTCGGGCGCGAGATCACCGGGAACAGCGCGTTCACCTAATCCGGTTCTCGCCCAGCACAGTTCGCCCTACAACCAGGCCAGCGCAGCCACCACCAGCGCCTCGGTACCGGTGTCCAATGTCGGCTGGATAACCGGGGCAAAGGTCGGTGAGTGATTCACCGGGATGTCCTGGCTGATCCGGCCGGCTTCAGCCGCCCGCGTGAAGGTGTCGGGGTCGATACCGCCGAACATCCAGTAGGTGTACGGCACCCCGAGCGCCTTCGGGATGTCACCGAAGTCCTCACTGGCCGCCGCCGGCGGGATGCTCAGCACCCGGTCGCCGAAGTGCTCGACGAACGCCGCGTGCGCCTTATCGGTGACCGATTCATCGTTGACCGTCAGCGGAAACTGGTCGTAGAACTCGAATTCCGGCTCCTTCGGCGAATCGGAGGCCTGGCATTCGGCGATCACGATGCGCTTGATGGCGGCGATCACCGCGGTGCGCACGGCGTCGTCGTCAGTGCGGATGTTCAGTTCCAGCACCGCGTGGTCACCGATCACGTTGCTCTTGGTGCCCGAGTTGATGCTGCCCACGGTCACGACGGTGGTCTCGTTGGGCGCGACCTCGCGCGACACGATGGTCTGCAGGCGGATGACGATCATCGCGGCCAGCACGATCGGGTCGACGGTCGCGTTCGGCATCGAGCCGTGACCGCCGCGGCCATACACGGTGACGCGGATGCTGTCGGCGGCGGCGAGAATGGGGCCACTGCAGGTGCCGACGAAGCCGGCCGGACCGGGCCCGACATGCTGGGCCAATGCCACGTCGACCTTGCCCACGATGTCTGCCAGTCCGCCCTTGACCATCGCGGCGGCACCATTGCCGAATTCCTCGGCCGGCTGGAACAGCGCAATGGCGGTCCCACTCCAGTGCTCGGTACTGCCGGCCAGCAGCGCGGCCGCCCCCATCAGGCAGGTCACATGGGTGTCGTGTCCGCAGGCATGCATGACAGGCACATCCTTGCCTGCGGCATCGGCTCCACGGACAGTGCTCGCGTAGGGCAGCCCGGTGGCCTCGGCCACCGGCAGTGCGTCCATGTCGGCGCGCATCAGCACCGACGCGCCATTACCGTTGCGCAGGATGCCCACCACACCGGTGCCGCCGACGCCTTCGGTCACTTGAAACCCGAGTTCTTGCAGCTTGTCGGCCACCAGCTTTGCGGTGCGGTGCTCCTGAAACGACAACTCCGGGTGCCGATGCAGATCCCGGTAGAGGTCCTCCTGCCAATTCCGCACGCCGGGCAATCCGGCCAGCACCGCCGTATCGCGACTCATGACGCGGACTCCCCGGTGAAATCCCTTACCACATCAGCCACCCTTCTGAGTTGATCGATATCGGAACTGGTCGGAATGAGGTGCACTTCGTCGGTCCCAATGTCATCGAATTTCTGTAGTACGTCCAGCAATTCGTCCTCGGTGCCGGCCCAGCCGGTAGTCGGGGCCATGGCATCGACCAACTCGGCGGGTAGCCAGTTCATGTAGCGACGCAGGTGCCGATGCACCTGGTCCCGAGGCTCGTCGCCGTCGCCGAGTGCGAACCAGAACGACGTGGCCAAGTGCGGCTTGGGCCTTCCGGCATCAGCCCATGCCTTGCGGGCCACGTCGAACAGCTCACTTTCCCGCTGGACATTGAGATCTAGAGTGATGCCGGCCAGTCCGTCCGCCCAATTCGCCGCGCTGCGAATGGTTTTGGGGCCAACCGTGCCGACCAGTAGCTGCGGCCCACCGGCCTGCACGGGCTCGGGGCCAACCGGTAGCACGGACTCGGTGAGCTTCTCCCCCGCCCACACCCGCTTCATCAAAGCCACCCGCTCAGCCATGCCGCGCATGGTCTGGGTCTTGGAGTCGACACCGACCGCGTGATAGTCCTCGTGACGGCCGCCGACCCCGATGCCGACGGTCAACCGTCCGCCGCTGAGCACGTCTCCAGTGGCCAGAGCTTTGGCGAGCATGACGGGATCGTGAAGTTGCGGCACGATCACCGTGGTGACCAGACGCACCCGGTCAGTCCAGGCCGCCAACGCACCGAGCAGGGTCAACGAGTCCGGGTTGTCGAACGCGATGCGCTCACCCCAGCACAATGACGAGAACGGCCCGCCATCGATGACCCGGGCCCACGCGGTGAGCGTGGCCCGGTCGAGGTTGGATTCCATGACCGGCATCGTCATCCCAATCTGCACAAGGGCGATTCTGGCACGCGCACCAAACGAAATCCGCAGTACGGGAAGGCGACGAAGTAGCGGCCATCGTCGCGCATCGGAGCTAAGCCCCGGTGAACGGTCCGACGTGCAGGGTGGAATACGCCTCGCTGGCACACGCGGTGTCCGCATGTCCGATGATCATCGAATCCGGCTGATTGGGCAGGTTGACCTGCAATCCGCTGACCGGGACGGCATCGCAGTCGGCCGGGAAGTTGCCTGCGTTGACGATGCCCAGGTTCGCCGACGTGGCCTGACCCGGGTCGATCACCACGGTACCGACCGTCTCAGGATCCTGCCGTGCGGCAACACCCACCGGATGGTTGTCCGACCCCGCGATGAACGACACTGCCGGATACCCCGCCATGCTACAGGCGGCGCTACCGGCATTCTGCATGATCACCGGGTAGAAGGTGGTCCCAGCGGCGCCTTCGGGTGGTCCCAGGCTGGGCGTCAGTTGTGCTGCCGCGCATGTTGGCACCGGGTCTGCGTGGGCGACACCCATCGGCACCGGGCTGGCAACCAAAACCGTTGCTACCCAAACATATCGCCGCATACCGCCTCCTTCGAAGTTGGTCGCCTCACACCAGCGCCGCGATGATGTCGACAGCCGAGCCGGATCGAATCTCTCGAAAACCCTTGCC
This sequence comes from Mycobacterium sp. OTB74, assembly GCF_029892685.1. GTDB lineage: Bacteria > Actinomycetota > Actinomycetes > Mycobacteriales > Mycobacteriaceae > Mycobacterium. The sequence continues at coordinate 20,238 of NZ_JARXVD010000006.1, forward strand.
CGCCCACACATTTGTACCGTCGGGATCGCCGGCCCGCACTGCGGCGGCGCGCACCGGACCGGTCAAGTAGTGCACTTCCGGGTAGCCCAGCGGCGCCTGCGATTCGTGCTCGTTGACGAACCGGTTACGCAGGCCGCGCGCGTAGCGCCCGGAAAAGGCTTTGGTGACCACGGTTTCGGTGAATCGTGGATCGGTCAGGGCGGCCCGGTGAACCGGACTGCTGCCGGCTTCGTCGGCAAGCAGGAACGCGGTGCCCAATTGCGCGGCAACGGCGCCGGCGTCGAGGATTTGCGCGACGTCGTCGGCCGTGACCAGCCCGCCCGCGGCGGCCACCGGAACATGCACTGCGGCAAGCACATCAGCCAGCAGTTCTGCCAACGGTTGGGTGGCCGGGTTTGCCGTCGGATCGTAGGTGCCGCGGTGCCCGCCGGCCTCGGGCCCCTGTACGGCCAGACCGTCGACCCCTGCCGCAACGGCCAGGTTCGCCTCGGCGAGGGTGGTGACCGTCGCGATGGTGGTGATCCCGCCCTCGCGCAGTCGCGCGCATTCATCGGCGTGTGGGGCACCGAAGGTGAACGACACCACCTCAGGTTTCAGTTCCGCCACCACGTCGAGTTTGGCGGCCCACTGATCGTCGTTGAAGCGCGGTTCGCCGAGCGTCGCGCCATACCGGGTCGCCTCCTCGGCAAGCTCGTGCGCATAGCGTTCGACCTCGTCGGTCAGCGCGGTACTCGGCTGTGGCGCAAAGAGATTCACCCCGAGCGGGCCCGTGGTCAAGGCACGTGCCGCGGAAATGCGGTCGGCGAGCGCTTCAGCGGTCAGATAGCCCGCGGCCAGGAATCCCAGACCGCCGGCGTTCGATCCGGCGGCCGCCAGCTCGGGTGTCGTCGGGCCCCCGGCCATGGGAGCAACGATCACCGGTATCGCCAGCTCACGAAGATCAAATCCGGCCATGTGCCCAATCATGTCAGGCACAGGCGCGCCTGGCAGGTGGCGACGCGGGCGGGTACAAAAAAGGTATGGCGATCACGTTCAACCACACCATCGTCTATTCCGCCGACCGTGATGCTGCGGCCGCATTCTTCACCGAGTTGTTCGGCCTGCCACCTGCCAAGGATTTCGGACGGTTCCGGGCCGTCGAACTCAACCACGGTGTCAGCCTGGACTTCGGCCAGGCGGCCGACGTCGAGCAGATCTCCCCGCAGCACTATGCATTTCTGGTGTCCGAAGACGAATTCACTGCGATCTACGGGCGAATCCGCGAACGGGGACTCCCGCACTGGGCCGATCCGCAGCGCCAGCGCCCCGACGAAATCAACCACCACGACGGCGGGCGCGGCGTCTATTTCGCCGACCCCAGTGGGCACTACCTGGAGATCATCACCCGGCCGTACGGCTCAGGCGGTTGAGCAGGCAGCTCAGGTGGCGTGGCCGCGACGAGCTTCCTGGGCCATGTAGTCACCGGCCAGGGCCGCGACGTGCTTGGGCAGCTTTCCTGCCGCCACGTCGGCCAGGCTGGTCTCCTCCAGTACTGAACGCATGCTGGCGCGCAGCGCGCGCCACACGTCGGTCAGCGCCGCGGTCGGGCCCGAGTACGGCAGATCGCCCAGACCCATGTCGCGCACGCTGGCCAACGGACCATCGATGCAACGCAGAACGTCGGCGATGCTGATGTCCGCAGCCGGGCGGGCCAGCGCATATCCGCCATCGCGGCCGCGGTGGCTACGAACCAGCCGGTCGGTCCGCAGATTGGTCAGGATGTCGACCAGGAACTGGGCGGGGATGCCCTGAGCGTGGGCCAGGTCCTCGGTTTTCACCAGTTCACCGGCCTCCACTGTGGCCAGTTCGACCATGGCCCGGACGGCATACTCCGCCTTGGCCGACATCCGCATAGCGCGAATTGTGCCAGGTTGGTTCGCTATTGCTTGGCTTGACGCGGGTCGGCGGCCCGCTGCGCCAAGATCGCGCCGCCCAACCAGCGGGTGAGGAATGCCCGCAACTCGTCGGCGGAGCGGTGGTCGGCATTGGGCGCCACGAAGTAGGACAGCATGACTCGCAGGGTGAATTCGACCAGGTCGCGTAGCGCGGCCTCGTCGTATCCGTAGCTGTCCCAGTTCACGTCAAACCGGGTGATCATCCGCATGCCGATGTCCTGGGCCGCCTCGGAAGCGATGTCGCCGGAGTGCTCGGTGGAGTAGGGGGAGGAGATCAAGATGCCCAGGTGCGGGGTTCTGGCCACCGCATCCAAGCTGTACAGCATCCCTTCGGTCATCGCATCAGCCGGATCGTGGATACCGCGCACCGCTTCGGTCAGCTGATCGAGGAAGTCGTCGACCGACGCAATGGCCGCGGCCCGCATCAACTCGTCGGCGGTCGGGAAGTACCGGTAGACCGTCTGCCGGATGACGCCCAGCGATTCCGCGACATCGGCGATGCTGATCGCCTTCCCGGTGCTGGACAACAGTTCCACGGCAGTCGCGACGATGCGCTCAGCCGCCTCGGCGTCGGATGCGGGCGGCTCACCGCCCCAGCCGCGACGTTTACGTGCCATCCGCCGGACGGTACACGCCCATCCGAATATGCCCCCGTAAGTCGCGGCATTGACGGATTTCCACCTACGCTGTAATCATACATTGCGTCGAGTTTTTGTATGATTACCAACGAGGTGCCCAGTGACCGATCTCCAGGTCCGCAAGATGCGGTTCGCCTTCGCCGACTACCCGGTACCGTTCGTCTGGAACGAGACCAACGCGGCGTTCTCCGCAATGGCAAATGCGGTGTCCTTCTTGGCAATTGCGTTCGAGAAGATGATTGTCAGCACCATGGCAGAGGCCAAGCCCCTGCTGACCGATCCGGTGATCGCCGAGGAGGCCGACGCTTTCGTACGGCAGGAGGGTCAGCATTCGATGGCCCACCGCGCGCATGCGCGTGGGCTGATCAAGGCCTACCCCGCACTCAAGGAAACGCTCGATGAGGTGATCGCCTCGTTCGACGACCTGGTCGTCAACAAGCCACTCAAATACCGACTGGCCTACACCGCCGACCTTGAGGCGACCTTCACGCCGGTGTTCAAGCTGATGCTCGACCACGACGACACGCTGTTCGCCCCGGGCGACGACCGCGTCGCCTCACTGTTCCTGTGGCACTTCGTCGAAGAGGTCGAGCACCGCAGTTCGGCCCTGATCATCTACGAAGGGCTGGTCAACGACCCCTGGTACCGAATGCGCGTGGCGCCGTCAATTTTCAGACACGTGCTGAAGGCGGTGCGAATGGCGTGTAACGGCTTCAACAAACATCTCTCACTGGAGGTCCGCAAGGTCGACGCGCTGTCGGCGTTCGCGCTGGAACGCCGGAAGAACGAGATCCTGAAACGCCTCGGTCGGATTCCCGATTACGGCCCGTTCGAGAACGCGTTCACCGGCCTGCCGGTCGGCGAGTCACTGACCGCCCTGTCAGGCATCGTGCGCAGCCAGATCCCCGGGCACAATCCCGCCCACGAAAAGCTGCCGGCGCTGGCCGCCGAATGGTTTGATCGCTACGACGCCGGTTACGACGTCACCCACTGGTACACCGCGGGAAAGCAGAGCACCAATGTCTGACCTATGTACGTCCACGTTCGCTGATCTTGCTGGGCGCCTTGGGTTTTCCTGCGACACCGCGGGCGGCCTGATCAAGGTGCGCAATCCGCTGCAGCTGGAGAACTGGACGCTGCCGGTACTGGAACTGACGGTGGTCATCGGAGCGATCCTGGCCTTGGTGTACGCCATCAATCGACTGCGCCGCCACGGCGACGCCACCAACATCGCCGTGTGGTTCGGTGCGGTCGCCTACCTGTTGATCATCGAACCGCCGCTGTACTTCCCCGGCGCCTTCGGCATTGCCGATCACGTCGACACCATGTTCGCGCACAACGTGTTCACCGTCGATTTCCTCTGGGGCAGGCTGCCGCTGTACATCGTCGCGATCTATCCGATGATGGCCACCGTCGCCTTTGAAATCGTCCGTAGCCTAGGGGTTTTCCGACGCTACGGCACCGTGGTCGGCGCGGTCTGCGTCGGATTCGTACACCACGCGTTCTACGAGATCTTCGACCACCTCGGGCCTCAGCTGCGGTGGTGGGAATGGTCGGTGCACAACCCGATGAACCAACCGATGTTCGACTCGGTGCCACTGCCCAGCGTGGTGGTCTTCGCGGCGCTGTGGCCGATGTCGCTGGCATTGTGCGTGCAGTTCTTCGTCGGTCGGCACGCCGATCGCGGACAACGGTTCAACGCGGGCCAGATCGTCTGGCGCACCGTGGTCGCCGGCGTACTGGCATCGCTGGGCACCGCGATCCTGCCGCTACCGGCGACGGTGATCGGTGGACTGACCGGCAGTTCAACCGCGGGCGGCGTGGCCTACGCGCTTGAGCTGATCATCATCTTCGCCGTCGCCGCGCCGGTACTTTTCCAGCAATGGCGACGCCTGCGCACCACTCCGCCCAGCCCGACCGAGCCGCGATACGTCACCGCACCGCTGCTGATCGGTTACAGCGCAGCCTATTTGGCGGTCATGGCGGTGCTGTGGGTGACTGCGCTGCCGGCATACCTCGGGGCCGTCAACGGCGTCACCGCGCACGGCGACCCAACCGGCAGCCTGTGGTACGCGCTGGTCTGCTTCGTCATCGCCGGTGCGTGCATCGCCGCGGTGCGTACCTCGGCACCGGCCAAAACTCCTGCGCCACAACCGGTGGCGGCCGCCAACTGAGCTATCGAGAAAGCCGAAATGGCTGTCGGAACTTCCGTTCCCACAGCCATTTCGTATGTTTCGGCCGTTACGACGCGGAGGTGATCGCCAGGACCCGCTCGGCCAACTCCGGCCGGCACACCACCAGGTCCGGCAGCTTGGGGTCCTTGTGGTTGTAGGTCAACGGCGAGCCGTCGATGCGCGAGGTGTGCAGACCCGCAGCGCGGGCCACCGCGACAGGCGCCGCGGAGTCCCATTCGTACTGCCCTCCGGCATGCACGTAGACATCGGCGCGTCCCTGGACCACAGCCGCGACTTTGGCTCCCGCCGAGCCCATTTCGACCAGGACACCGTCCAGTGCGTCGCGTACCGCCAAGGCGACCGCAGGTGGACGGGTCCGGGACACCACGATCCGCGGCGGCCCGTCGACCGCGCGGGGCGCAGCAACGTCAGGGGTATACAGCGTGGTGTTCTGCGCCGGCAACGCGACAGCACCGGCCACCAGCTCACCTGATTCCCACAACGCCACGTGCACGGCCCAGTCGTCACGATCGAGTTCGGAGAACTCGCGAGTGCCGTCGAGCGGGTCGATGATCCACACCCGAGCGGACGTCAGCCGGGCGTTGTTGGCCTTCTCCTCCTCGGTCGCCTCCTCTGACAGCACCGCGTCGTCCGGCCGCAGCCGGGCCAACTCGGTCATCAGGAATTCGTGGGATCGCTTGTCCCCCGCGTCTTTCCGCTCCTGGGCGGTGGCGGTGGCGAACTCGGCCCGCACGTCGAGCAGCAGCTCACCGGCGCGGGTAGCCAGGCGCTCGGCGACCTCGTGATCGATCATCGCTCGGCCACCAACATGTCGACCACGCGCTGGGCCTGCGCCACCAGATCATCCGGAATCAGCCTCAGGTCAGGGTCCTTCGGCCGCTGATACGGGCTGTCGATACCGGTGAAATGGGTGATCTCACCGGCGCGCGCCTTGGCATAGAGGCCCTTGGGGTCGCGTGCCTCGCAGTCTGCCAGCGGGGTGTCCATGAACACCTCGAAGAACTCGAATCCCTGATCGGTGTGTACCTTTCGAGCCAACTCGCGATGCTCTTCGAGCGGGCTGATCGCCGGCACCAGCACGATCTGACCGGAATCAGCGAGCAAGGTGGCGATGTGGGCGAGCCGGCGCAGGTTCTCCGACCGGTCGGCCATGGAGAAGCCGAGGTCCGCGTTCAGGCCGTGGCGCAGGTTGTCACCGTCCAGAACGTATGCCGGACGGCCCATTTCGAGCAGCTTGCGTTCCACCAGCATGGCCACCGACGACTTGCCCGAACCGGACAGGCCGGTGAACCACACCGTGCTGCCCTTGGACAAACGGTCTTCAGTGGTGACCAGATTGGCGTGCCGCACCGCGTTCGGACTGGCGGAGCGGGCTGCGGCCGGAGTGGTGTCGCGGACCATGCCGGCGGCCACGGTGCCGTTGGTGTCCGGGTCGATCAGGATGAACGATCCGGTGACCGAATTGCGTGCGTACTCGTCGAGCAGCAGCGGGGCCTGGGTGCGCAGGGTGACGCGGCCGAGCTCGTTGAGCTTCAAAGCCGTTGCGCTCTTGTCCCGGTGCAGGGTGTTGACGTCCAGCCGGTAATCGAGCGCCTCCACCCGCGCCCGGGTGGTCCGAGTGGTGTGCTTGATGACGTAGTCGCGGCCAGGTTCCAGCGAGGCATCGTCGGCCATCCAGCACACGGTGGCGTCGAATTCCTGCGTGACGTAAGGCTGGTTGTTGGCCCGGGCGATCATGTCGCCTCGGCTGATGTCAATGTCGTCGGCCAGACTCACCGACACCGCCATGGGCGCGAAGGCCTCCGCAAGCGGACCGGTAGGTCCGTCGATCGCGGTGATGGTGCTGGTCTTTCCCGTTGGGAGAACGATTATTTCGTCGCCCGGGCGCATCACACCGCTGGCGATGGTGCCGGCGTAACTGCGGTGGTCGGCATGCTCGTGGGTCTGGGGCCGGATGACGAACTGCACCGGGAAACGCACGTCCATCAGGTTGCGGTCACCGGCGATGTACACCTCTTCAAGGTGGCTCAGCAGTGCCGGCCCCTCGTACCACGGCGTCTTGTCCGATTTGGTCACCACGTTGTCGCCGGTCAGCGCGGACAGCGGAATGGTGGTGACGTCCTGGATGTCCAGGCGGGCGACGAACTCATGGAAGTCGTCGCGAATCTTCTCGAAACGCTCACGGTCCCAATCGATCAGGTCCATCTTGTTGACCGCCAGCACGATGTGCTGAATACCCAGCAGCGAGGCGAGGAACGCGTGCCGGCGGGACTGCTCGAGCAGACCGTGCCGGGCGTCGACCAGCACGATGGCCAGCTGCGCAGTCGAGGTGCCGGTGACCATGTTCCGGGTGTACTGAATGTGGCCCGGGGTGTCAGCGATGATGAATTTGCGCTTGGCCGTGGCGAAATAGCGGTAGGCGACGTCGATGGTGATGCCCTGCTCCCGCTCCGCGCGGAGGCCGTCGGTGACCAGAGCCAGGTCGGTGTACTCGTGACCGCGTTCCTTGGAGGTGCGCTCGACGGCGGCCAGCTGGTCCTCCATGACCGCCTTGCTGTCGTAGAGCAGCCGGCCGATCAGCGTGGACTTACCGTCATCCACCGAACCGGCAGTGGCGATGCGAAGCAACGTTGCCATATCAGCTGTGCCCTCTCTTCTTCGCGCAAGCGCTCATCAGAAATAGCCTTCCCGCTTGCGGTCTTCCATGCCGGCCTCGGAGATTCGGTCATCTGCGCGAGTGGCCCCGCGCTCGGTCAGTCGCGACACCGCGGTCTCGGCGATGACTTCGTCAACCGTCGAAGCCTCCGACTCGACACAACCGGTGCAGGTGACGTCGCCGACGGTGCGGAACCGCACGGTCTTGGTGATCACCGGTTCGTCCTCGCGCGGCTGCAAGTATTTGTGTACGGCGAGCAGCATGCCGTCGCGCTCGAAAACCTGACGCTGGTGCGCGTAGTAGATGCTCGGCAGCTCGATCTTCTCGGCGCCGATGTAGGCCCAGATGTCGTACTCGGTCCAGTTCGAGAGCGGGAAAACCCGGATGTGCTCGCCCTTGCGGTGTCGGCCGTTGTACAGGTTCCACAACTCGGGGCGCTGGTTCTTCGGGTCCCACTGACCGAACTCGTCGCGGAAGCTGAAAACCCGCTCCTTGGCGCGGGCCTTCTCCTCGTCGCGCCGGGCGCCACCGAATGCGGCGTCGAACTTGTTCTCGCGGATACCGCGCAATAGCGACACGGTCTGCAGCGGATTGCGCGACGGGCCGTTGTCGACGACGCGTCCGGCGTCGATGTCCTCTTGAACGCTGGCGACAACAAGGCGCAGGTTGTGCTGGGCCACCAGGGCGTCGCGGGTGGCGATCACCTCTTCGAAGTTGTGGCCGGTGTCGACGTGCATCACCGGGAACGGCAGCCGGCCCGGCGCGAACGCCTTGATGGCCAGATGCAGCATGACGATGGAGTCCTTGCCACCGGAAAACAGCAGCACAGGGCGTTCAAACTCGGCGGCGACCTCGCGGATGATGTGGATGGCCTCGGCCTCAAGCGAGCGCAGGTGCGTCAGCTCATATTTGGCCACGTGCTGGTCGGCCTCAGATGCGGCTGTCATCATTTCCCCGTAAAGTTGGTTGATTTGGTCAACATTAGAACTATAACCGCAATTTACGGGCGGTAGCTGTTGATGTCAACGTCGGTTGCTCGACGGCGTCACCTGCACGCGATTTGTGCCCGTTTTCCGGCGGTCAGCGCCGGAAAACGTGCACAAATCACCGATAGGTCTGCAGGTCGTAAACCGTGGCACCACCGACGTCGAGCTTGGTGAAGTGCGCGGTCACCCACGCCGTGATATCGGCGGCGCTACCCGAATCGTGCTTGACCGGCCGTTTGTGATCGCTGGCGATGAAATAGCGCACCGCCCCGTCGCCGACGTACTGCCGGAATTGCGCCAGAGTCGGCGAGTTGTCGCCGCCGGAGAACCCACCGATCGCCATCAGCGACTTGCCGGTGCTCAGCTCCAGGTCGCTCACCTGCCATGAGCCGATAGCCGCTGCAGCCCAACGGCTATCGGTTTTGCGGACCAGATTCTGCAGCGCCACATTGGGGCCGTCGGATCCGGGACCACCATGGCCGGAGCCGCCGTCTCCCCCGGGCCGCGGCGGGCCAGACATGGAACTCGGCCCGTTGGTGTGCCCGTGCGCCACGTTATAGATCGCAAACGACGCCGAACCTGCCAGCGCGGTCAGCACGGCGGCGCCGGCCACCATTGCGGTCAACCGGCCGGGACGTCGAACGCCGACGGCGACCATCGCTGCCACCACGAGGGCAAGCACCAGAATGATCCCGTGCAACGCGGGCATCCACTCCGGCGTGCGCCCCAGCAGGCTCCAAGCCCAGATGCCCGTCGCCGCGAGCATTCCCGCAAGTACGAGCCGGGCCGGCAACGTCGCCCGGCGCTGCCACAGTTCCGCCACAGACATACCGAGCAGCGCTGCGACGGCGGGTGCCAGTGCGACGTTGTAGTACGGATGCACGGTGCCGTCCATGAAGCTGAACACCGCGCCGGTCACCACAAGCCAACCGCCCCAGAGCAGTACCCCCGCACGCGACGAATCGGTGCATGGCGCAGCGAGGGTCAGCCACAGCAGGACCACCAATCCGATCAGCGCAGCCGGCAACAGCCAGGACACCTCGACGCCCATCGACGGCCCGAACAGTCGGGTAGCGCCAGCCTGACCACCGAAGAACAAGCTGCCGTGGCCGGGCCCACCGTCGCCGCCGGTGATCCGTTCGATCCCGTTGTAGCCCAACGCCAATTGCAACAGACTGTTGTCGGTTGATCCGGCGATGTAGGGCCGGGCGTCCACCGGCCAGAGGGCGACCAGCGCCAGGTACCAGCCGGCCGAGGCCAGCACGGCCACACCGGAAATCAACAGAGGGCCGATTCGCCGGCCCAGACCGAACGGTGCCGCCACCAGAAATGCCAGCGCCAGGCCGGGGACGGGCAGGAAGGCCTGCAGCATTTTGGTCAAGAAGGCGAAGCCGATCAGCACACCGGTCAGCGTCATCCAGCCCACCGAGGACAGGAAGTCACGCTGCTCGATGGCCCGCACCGTGCAGTAGGCCGCGGTGATCAGCAACAGCACCAGCAGCGCGTCCGGGTTGTTGAACCGGAACATCAGCGCCGCAACGGGAGTCAGTGCCAGGACAAGGCCGGCGAGCAGTCCGGCGGCCGCACCGCTGGTGCGTCGAACCGTGGCATACAGCATGCCGACCGCCGCGACCCCCATAAGCGCCTGCGGCAGGAGCATGGTGAACGCATTGAATCCGAACAGCCGTCCGGACAGGCCCATGAACCACATGGCCGCGGGCGGCTTGTCCACGGTGATGGCATTGCCGGCGTCCAGCGAGCCGAACAGCAGAGCCTTCCAATTCTGGGTGCCGGCCTGGGCGGCCGCGGCGTAGTACGAGTTGGCCCACCCGGATGAGCCGAGCCCCCACAGATACAGCACCGCCGTGCCGATCAGCAGCGCAGCCAGCGCGCCCAGCTCCCAGCGGGGACGGGTCCACAACGACCGGATCCGCTAACCGGCCGGCGGGTAGTCCCGCAGGCCGGCTGGTTCTTGTCCGGCGGTTGAGTCCGACACGGCGGTCATGCTGACCAGCTTTCAGCTGGCCCGGCGGGGATGGAAGACCCAACCACGCAACAGGACGAATCGCACCGCGGTGGCGACCAGGTTCGCGACCACGAGCACCGAGAGTTCGACCAGATGGTGGGCGTGCGGGACCAACAGATGCAGGCCGGCCAGCGCGCCACTGGTGATCGCCAGCGCGACACCGAAGACGATCAACCCCTCGAACTGATGCCTGGCCGCACTGGAGGCACCGCCACCGCTGACCCCGAAGGTGAAGCGCCGATTAGCTGCGGTGTTGGCGATGGCGGTCAGCAGCAGCGCCACAAAGTTGGCGATCTGGGCACCGAATGGAGCCTGCATCAACGAGAACAGCAGCAGGTAGGCCAGCGTGGAGGCGACACCGACGGCGCCGAACCGCACCACCTGCCGCAGCAGCGATTTGGGGGCAGCGGCCTTGGTGGACGAACTCAGTTGGGCAGCAATAGTATTCACAGGGATGGTGCCGTTGGCAAAACCACGTAGCAGTCGGCCCACACCCTTGAGATCGTCGGTAGCGGTGGCGATGATGTCCACTCGGCTGTCGGGGTCGTCGACCCAGTCGACCGGCACTTCGTGGATACGCAGTCCGGTGCGCTCGGCCAGTACCAGCAGCTCGGTGTCGAAGAACCAGCCGGTGTCCTCGACCAACGGCAACAGGTGCTGCGCGATGTCGGCGCGGATGGCCTTGAAACCGCACTGGGCATCGGAGAACTTGGCCGACAGCGTGGACCGCAGGATCAGGTTGTAGCAGCGAGAGATGAATTCGCGCTTGGGTCCGCGCACCACCCGGGAGTCGCGGGCCAGCCGGGTCCCGATGGCCAGGTCCGAGTGGCCGGAGATGAGCGGGGCCACCAGCGGGTCGAGCGCAGCCAGGTCGGTCGACAGGTCGACATCCATGTATGCCAGTACCGGCGAGGGCGATGCCGACCACACATGGTGCAGGGCGCGTCCGCGGCCTTTGAGCTCGAGGCGCACCACCCGGACGTTGTCGAGCTCGGCGGCCAACTCGGCAGCGACCCGCGGGGTGTCGTCGATGCTGGCGTTGTCGGCGATGGTGATCTGCACCGGGTAGGGGAAGTTCTCGGCCAGGTGGCGGTGCAGCCGGCGGATCGAGCCGGGCAGCGCGACCTGCTCGTTGTAGACCGGCACCACGACGTCGAGGACGGGGACGCCCGCGGCCTGAGCGGCGATTGCAGCATTCGGTCGGGTGGTGAAGCGGCGATCGGTGTCGCGCTCAAGCACGTTCGTCATGACACCTATCTTGGGGCGGCTTGTTTGGTCGATCGTGAGTCGAAGCTATGGACAAGCTATGTGTTCTGAGCTGGGAGTTGCGTCTTTAATCTGACCGTTAACACGGCGGCCACGGCGCATTCGTCCGATTGGCCGGTCCCTCGTAGGAGCGACGTCAGGCGAGTGGCACAGTCAGGTCGTAAACCACTGTGTTGTCGACCGTCGTGACCGGGAAATGCTCGCGCACCCAGATCGCGATGTTCTGCGTTTCGTCGCTGCCCGAGCCGCCCTGGCCACCGTGCCGGCCCATCATGATGTTTCCGCGGATGTAGTAGTGAATCTGGTGTTCGGCGACGTACTGCTGGAATTGCGCCAGGGTCGGTGCCGGGTCGGTGCCGTTGAAGCCGCCGATGGCCATCACCGGAGCCCCGGCGGCCAGTTGGTAGCCGGCGGCATTGTTGGAGCCGATCACGGCGGCGGTCCAGCGATACTTCGCGGCGTCGGTGGTCAGCAGGTTGGTCAGTCCGGGGCCGGGCACCGGCGAATCCAGCAGACCACCGATGCCACCCGGCGGCGGGCCGCCAAATGCACCCGGGCCGCCAAACCCGGCCGGCGGTGGGCCGCCGAAACCTCCTGGGCCGTGGCCTGCAGGGCCGACCGACGGGATGGCCCCGGTATGCGAGACCGCGGCGGTGGCAACCGCGTACGTGGTCGGCGCGGCCAGACAGGCCAACACCGCCAGAGCCGCGGCGCCGCGAGCCAGCCGGTCCGGGAGCCTGGGCACCAACAGCACGACCGCGGCACCGATCCCGACGGCTGGGGCCGCGGCACGCAGCCAGCCGAATTCACCGTTGCGGCCAAGCAGCACGGCACCCAGCCATACGGTGACCAGCACGCAACCGGCCATCGCAACGCGGGCTGCCAATACAGATCTGCTGCGCCACAACAGGACCGCACCGATGCCCACGCAAGCCCCGATGGCTGGGGCCAACGCGACCGTGTAATACGAATGCAGGATGCCGTTGGCGTAGCTGAACACCACCGCGGTGAACAGCAGCCAACCACCCCACAGAACCAGCGCTGCCCGCGTGGGGTCCGTCCGAGGTTGACGCCGGGTCAGCACCAACCCGGCGACCAAGCAGATCAGCGCGGCCGGCAGCAGCCAGCCCGCGCAGGTGCCCATGTCACCACCGAGCAACCGAGACCAGCCCACGTCGAAGTTCATGTTGCCCAGGCCACCCGGCTCGTCACCGGTGAGCCGGCCGACGCCGTTGTAGCCCAGTGCCAGCTCGATGATGGAATTATTTTGCGATCCACCGATATACGGGCGCGACGAAGCCGGCCACAGCTCAGCCAACAACAGATACCACCCACCGGCGAGCACCATCGCCAATGAGGCGCCGGTCAATCGCAGCAGTCGGGTGCGCCATTGCGGCGGCCCGGCCACCAGATAAGCAGCAGCGAAAGCCGGTAACACCAGGAATGCTTGCAGCATCTTGGCCAGAAACGCGAAACCGATCGCCGCTCCGGCGAGCGCCAACCACCAACGGCCCGAGTCTTTTTCGCACGCCCGCTGCACGCAATAGGCACCGACGACCAGGAGCAGCACCAGCAGCGCGTCGGGATTGTTGAACCGGAACATCAAGGTGGCCACGGGCGTCAGCGCGAACACCGCACCGGCCAGCAGCGCCGCGGACGGCCCTGCGGCACGGCGCACCGCGGCGTACAGCACCGCCACGGCCGCGACTCCCATCAATGCCTGCGGCAGCAGGATGCTCCACGAGTTGAGCCCGAACAACCGCACCGAGAGATCCATCACCCAAAGCGCGGCCGGAGTCTTGTCCACGGTGATCGCATTGGCGGCATCGCTGGAACCGAACAGCATGGCCGTCCAGTTCGCGGCCCCGGCCTGCGCGGCCGCCGAGTAGAAGCCGTTGGCCCAGCCAGATACCGACAGATTCCACAGGTACAGCACGGCGGTCCCGACGAGCAGCACGCCGTAGGCCACCCACTCCCCTAGTGGGCGCCGCACTGCCGGCACGTCGAGCGGGGTCGATTCTTCGGGCGCCGCAAGAACTTTCGGCGCATCAAACACTACGGGTGTCACCAGATTGATTCTCACAGCGATCGCTAAGCGGTTGTCGAGGCGAGGCTGTGCCCGGGCTGTGTGGCCGGTTCGGTAGGTAGACGCACCGAGAACACCGTGGCACCCGGCTTGCTCTGCATGTCGATGGTTCCGCCGTGCGCCTTCACCACCGCAGCGACGATGGCCAACCCCAGACCGGTGCTGCCGGCCTGTCGTGACCGCGACGAATCACCGCGGGCGAACCGCTGAAACACCTCTGGCTGCAGATCTTTTGGAATACCCGGACCGTCATCGGCGATGGCTATCACCACGGCGTCCGAACCGTCGCGAGACAGTGATGTGGTCACCGACGTGCCGGGCGGGGTGTGGGTGCGGGCATTGACCAGCAGATTCACCAACACCTGGTGCAATCGGGCGGGGTCGCCGACGATCGTCACCGGCTCGTCGGGCAGATCCAGCGACCACTTGTGGTCCTGGCCGGCCACGTGGGCATCGCTGACGGCATCCACCAGCAGGCGGCTCAGGTCTACGTCCTCGGTCTCCAGCGGCCGACCGGCGTCCAGGCGGGCCAGCAGCAGCATGTCTTCGACCAGTCGTGTCATACGAGCGGCCTCGGATTCGACCCGGCTCATCGCGTGGGCGACGTCGGCGGGCACCTCTTCGTGTTTGCGTTGGGCCAGTTCGGTATAGCCACGAATGGCGGCAAGCGGGGTACGCAACTCGTGACTGGCATCGGCAACGAACTGCCGAACCCGGGTCTCACTGGCATGCCGGGCGGCCATTGCCGCAGCAATACGATCCAGCATGCGGTTCAGCGCCGACCCCAGCTGGCCCACCTCGGTGTGCGCGGCGACCGGATCGACGTGCACGATCTCGGTGGGCAGCTGCACTTCGCCTTTGTCCAGCTCCAGGTTGGCCACATTTCGCGCAGCCGCCGAAACCCTTGACAGCGGCGCCAATTGGCGACGAATGATCCACACTCCGACGACCGCCGCCGCCAGCAATGCGAAAAACGCTACGGCGCAGAACATTCCGGCCACCCACAGCAATGTGTTATCGACATGCGCGGTGGGCAGTCCGACCACGATGGTTTCTGGTCCACCGTGCCGAGGGTGCATTCCGATGATCCGATACGACCCCAACCCGTCCAGGTCAACGGTGCGGGTGATGTGGTCGGGCCGCACCTTCGCCAATTGCGCTGCGGCCGTGGGGGTCACCTCGGCGCGCCCACCGTCCAAGGTGATCACCCCGGCGTCGATCTGACCGCGAAACACCACCGCCCCGACGGTGCCCACGGCCTGGCCAGGAGCATTGAGGAATCCGGGACCGGGCCCAGCTTGCGGATCGAATCGGGGCCGGGAGTGCCGATCCATGGGCGGCCGAGCCACCCCGCCGGTCAGCGGGGGCGCCAGCGGCGGAGGCGGCAGCTCGAAGATGGCGGCTGAGCGACGACCGGCTTCGAGCACCTGGTTGTCCAGCTGATGCTGCAAAAAGCGTTGCAGCGCAAACTCGGTCGCCATGCCGATGGCGGCGATGACCAACGCCAGCAGCAGTACCTGGGTCACCAGCAACCTGACCCGCAGCGACCAGCTTCGGGGCTGCCAGATCCGGGCGCGCGGTGCCTCAGCGCGGCGGTCGGAGGACATAACCGGCACCGCGCAGCGTGTGGATCATGGGCTCGCGGTTGGTGTCGATCTTCTTGCGCAGGTACGAGATATAGAGCTCGACGATGTTGGAGCGACCGCCGAAGTCGTAGCTCCACACCCGATCCAGAATCTGGGCCTTGCTCAGCACCCGCTTGGAATTGCGCATCATGAAGCGCAGCAGCTCGAATTCGGTGGCAGTCAAGGTGATGGACTCGCCACCGCGGGTGACTTCATGGCTGTCCTCATCAAGCACCAGGTCACCGACGACGATCTGCGCGCCACCGCTTTCGTTGGCCACCCCGGTGCGCCGCAACAGCGCCCGCAGTCGGAGCACGACCTCTTCGATGCTGAACGGTTTGGTGACGTAGTCGTCGCCGCCGGCGGTCAGCCCGGCGATCCGGTCTTCGACCGAGTCCTTGGCGGTCAACAGCAACAGCGGCAACCCCGGTTGCTGTTCACGCAGTCTGTGCAGCACATCCAGGCCACTCATGTCGGGCAGCATGACGTCGAGCACCACGACATCGGGTGGGTTCTCTTTGGCCAATGCGATGGCAGTGGCGCCGTCACCGGCGGTGGCGATGTCCCACCCCTCGTATCGCAGGGCCATGGACACGAGTTCAGCGAGCACCGGCTCGTCGTCAACCACGAGCACGTTGATCGGCTTGCCATCGGCCCGGCGCATCACGACTCGCGGGGTATCGCTGTCATGAGCGGCGCTGTTTGGGCTTGTCACATCGCCATTATGGGTAACTGTCGTGGGCACTCACTGTGACAAGTCTATGTACAACCTATGAAAATGGCAGTGATCGTTGACGCCAGCGTCGCGCGCACTCACACAGGCATCATTTGCACCACATACAGGGAACGCACATATTGGGCCGTGAAGGTGGTCGCCATGAGTGATACCAGCAAGAAGGCCGAGGCGGATCGCGCTGTCACCCGCTGGCGGCGGCCGGCCGCGGTGGTTGCGGTGGCAGTGGCGATCGGCGGGCTCGGTGGCGCCGCGATCTATGCCGCCACCGATCAACCGAGCGGTCACCATGCCTCGTGGGGCGGCCATCCGCCGGCTGGTCAGCCCGGCCCGCCGCCGGGTGGCTTCGGGCCGGCCAATGCCGATGGCGATGCGGCGGATCAGGCGTTGCACAGCGAATTCGTCACCCGCAACGGCACCGGTTCCCGCACCACCGTGGTGCAGACCGGAACAATCACCGCCGTCGTCAATCCGCCCGTCTCGGGTGGCCCGCAGTCGATCACCGTGCGCAGTGACGATGGCTTCGCCCAGACCTATGCGATCCCAGCCGGGCAGCCGTCAGCATTCGCCCCGGATCAATACGTGAGCGTGCGTGCCACTCGAGATGGTCAGACCGTCACGGTGACACACATCAGTAACGCGACACGGCCGGACGGGGCCGGATTGCACTGAGTCGAGCTATCCCTGGGGGTTCGCGTTGGGGTTTTCACCGGCGAACAGCGGCGCTTTACCGGTGATCGAGGGCACCGCCTGGGTGATGGTCGGCGTGCTCGGCGGAGTGGTCATCGATACCAACGTGGTGTTGGCGGTGGTGGATTCGGACGGATCGGCCAGCACCCCGCCGCATAGCGCGGCAAGTGCCACGACGGCGCTGCCGCCGATGATGCCGACAGCGACCTTGACACTGCTGCCGGACGTCTTTGCTGGGCTCACGTGCGTTCCCCTTTTTCTCGTGCACACTCGGTGCGCGGCGCATCCGCGATGGATCTAGTGAACACAGGCATTCTGTGAAGATGCTGCCGTGCCACTGAAAATTCCCCACCTTCGCCACGACCCGGTAATGACGGTGACATCCCGCCCTATCTCATAACCTGTGCGCATGCGGTTTCCAGTGAGCGCTCCATGACGCGATTCTTGCTCCGCCGCTTCGTCAACTACCTGATCCTGCTGACCCTGGCGGTGTTCCTCACGTTCGCGTTGACTTCGGTGACGTTCCATCCGCTGGACAGCCTGCTGCAGCGCAACCCCCGCCCGCCGCAATCGGTCATCGACGCCAAGGCCCACGACCTGGGCCTGGACCAGCCCTTCCCCCTCCGGTACGGCCACTGGGTCTCCGATGCAGTGCATGGCGACTTCGGTAAAACCATTACCGGACAACCCGTTTCCGCGGAGCTCGGTCGGCGCGTGCTGACCAGCCTGCGACTGGTGGTCATCGGGTCGGTGCTGGGCACCATCGTCGGCGTCATCCTTGGTGCGTGGGGCGCCGTTCGGCAATACCGATTATCCGACCGCGTGATCACAGTGCTGTCGCTGTTGGTCCTCAGTGCCCCCACGTTCGTCATCGCCAACCTGTTGATCCTCGGCGCGCTCGGGGTGAATTCGGTTCTGGGAGTTCAGTTGTTCCAGTACACCGGGGAGACGTCGCCGTTCACCCACGGTGGCTGGAGCGCATTCGTCGACCGACTGCAGCATCTGGTGCTGCCCACCGTGACACTGGCGCTCGGCGCCATCGCGTCCTACAGCCGATATCAGCGCAACGCCATGCTCGACGTATTGGGTCAGGACTTCATTCGCACCGCACGGGCCAAGGGGCTGACGCGGCGTCAGGCGCTGTTCAAACACGGCCTGCGCACCGCCTTGATTCCGATGGCCACGCTGTTCGCCTACGGAATCAGCGGATTGGTCACTGGCGCAGTGTTCGTCGAAAAAATCTTCGGCTGGCACGGGATGGGTGAGTGGATGGTGCAGGCGATCAACAATCAGGATGCGAACATCGTGGCCGCCTTCACCCTGTTCTCCGGGACGACGATCCTGCTGGGCGGGCTGCTCTCCGACGTCATCTATGCCGCACTGGACCCTCGGGTGCGGGTCCGATGACTACTCAATTCGCTTCGCGCCGGACTCTGGTGGCGCGCCGTTTCGTCCGTAACCGGCCCGCGGTGGTGTCGCTTGTGGTGCTGTGCTTGCTCTTCGTTGGTTGTTACGCGCTGCCTCCGCTGCTCCCCTACGGCTATACCGACATGGATTTCCGCGCGTTGTTGCAGCCGCCGGGTGCTGGACATTGGTTCGGCACCAACGCACTTGGCCAGGACCTCTTGGCCCAGACGCTGCGTGGGATGCAGAAGTCACTGCTGATCGGGGTGTGCGTGGCGGTCATCGCGACGGTGATCGCCGCGACGGTCGGATCGATCGCCGGGTACTTCGGTGGTTGGCGCGACCGCGCGCTGATGTGGCTGGTGGACCTGCTGCTGGTGATCCCCGGCTTCATCCTGATCGCGATCATCACGCCCCGGACCCGGCACCAGTCCACCATCGTATGGCTGATCGTGCTGCTTGCCGGCTTCTCCTGGATGGTCAGCTCGCGCATGGTTCGCGGCCTGACCATGAGTCTCC
Source organism: Mycobacterium sp. OTB74 (assembly GCF_029892685.1). Taxonomy (GTDB): domain Bacteria; phylum Actinomycetota; class Actinomycetes; order Mycobacteriales; family Mycobacteriaceae; genus Mycobacterium. The sequence goes on from NZ_JARXVD010000006.1 coordinate 38,996, forward strand.
GAGAGCGCGAATTCGTCACGGCCGCAAGGTATATGGGGGTCAGCAACGCCCGGATCATCGCGCGTCACATCGTGCCCAACGTGGCGTCGATCCTGATCATCGACACGACGCTGAACGTGGGTATGGCGATTCTGGCCGAAACGGGTTTGAGCTTCCTGGGATTCGGTGTGCAGCCGCCTGACGTGTCGCTGGGCACGTTGATCGCCGACGGCACGGCCTCGGTTCAGACATTCCCCTGGGTATTCCTGTTCCCGGCCGGTGTGCTGGTGTTGATCGTGTTGTGTGCCAACCTGATCGGCGACGGACTGCGGGACGCGCTCGATCCCTCCACCCGTACGCCTAAACGGGTTCGTCGTCCGGAGGTAACCCGGTGAGCCTAGTCGAGGTCCGGGACCTGACGGTCACCTTCCAGACCGATGCTGCCGATGTTTCGGCGGTGCGGGGCATGAACTTTGAGCTCACACCGGGCGAGGTGCTGGCGCTGGTCGGCGAGTCCGGTGCCGGTAAGTCGGCGACTGCGATGGCGGTGGTGGGCCTGCTGCCCGAGCACGCCCGGGTGACCGGTTCGGTCCGGTTACAGGGCCAGGAGTTGATCGGTCTCGACGACGCTGCCATGTCCCGGGTGCGCGGCCGGGTGATCGGCACGGTGTTCCAGGACCCGATGTCGGCGCTGACGCCGGTGTATACCGTGGGCGACCAGATCGCCGAGGCGCTTCGTGTGCACAAACGCGAAACATCGCGTGCCGCAGCGCGTTCGCGGGCAGTCGAGCTGCTCGACCTGGTCGGGATCAAGCAAGCTGCGGAGCGGGCTCGCGCGTTCCCCCATGAGCTGTCCGGCGGTGAACGCCAGCGGGTGGTCATCGCGATGGCCATCGCCAACGATCCTGATCTGATCATCTGCGACGAACCGACCACCGCGCTCGACGTCACGGTGCAGGCCCAGATATTGGACGTGCTGCGCACCGCGCGCGACGTCACCGGCGCCGGGGTCCTGATCATCACCCACGACCTCGGCGTGGTCGCCGAATTCGCCGACCGGGCAATGGTGATGTACGCCGGCCGCGCGGTAGAGACCGCCCCGGTGGCCGGGCTCTACCGCGAACGCGTCATGCCGTACACCGTCGGATTGCTGGGGTCGGTGCCGCGCCTGGACGCACCCCAGGGCACCCGGCTGGTACCGATCCCCGGCGCACCACCGGCCATGACCGCACTGCCAGTGGGCTGTCCGTTCGCCCCCCGTTGCCCGCTGGCCGACGACGACTGCCTGCGTGCCGAACCCGAGCTACTCGAGGTAGCTCCCGGACACGCCGCGGCCTGTATCCACACCGACCAGGCCGCCGGTCGCAGTGCGGCCAACATCTACGGGGTGGCCACCGAACCCGTTACCCAACAGCCCGATACCGATGCGCCGACCGTGCTCACCGTCACCGACCTGGTCAAGACCTACAAGCTGCGCGGTGGGCTGTTCAGCCGCAAAGTCGGCGAGGTGCGTGCCGTCGATGGCGTCAGCCTTGAACTGCACCGGGGCCGCACCCTGGGCATCGTGGGCGAATCTGGTTGCGGCAAAACCACGACGCTGCATCAGATCCTGGATCTGGCCGCGCCGCAGTCGGGTTCGATCACAGTGCTGGGCCATGACGTGGCAACATTGAGCCGCGACACCCGCCGGGAATTGCGCGGCGAGTTGCAGGTGGTGTTCCAGGACCCCGTCGCTGCGCTGGACCCCAGACTGCCGGTGTTCGACGTGCTGGCCGAACCGTTGCAAGTTGGCGGCCTTGCCAAGAGCGGCATCGATGCCCGGGTAGCCGAACTCCTCGACATCGTCGGCCTGCGGCACGCCGATGCCGCCCGCTACCCTGCGGAATTCTCCGGTGGGCAAAAGCAGCGAATCGGCATCGCGCGAGCGCTGGCCCGGCAACCGAAGATCCTTGCTCTGGACGAACCGGTTTCAGCACTGGACGTCTCGATCCAAGCAGGCATCATCAACCTGCTCCTGGACCTGCAGGAACGTTTCGGACTGTCCTATCTGTTTGTCTCACACGACCTTTCGGTGGTGCGGCACCTGGCCCACACAGTGGCCGTCATGCACAAGGGCAAGGTCGTCGAACAGGGCTCTGCCGCACAGGTTTTCGGTGATCCGCAGGACGATTACACCAAACGGTTGCTGAGTGCGGTCCCGCAACCGGGCGGGGAGGGCTGATGCTGGGTAAACGGTGGGTCGCGGCCCTGGCGGCCGTGCTGACGACCGGCTACGCGGCCGGCTGCTCGGCCCCGCCACCAGAACCCGTCGGCGGGCATGCCGCCACTCTCGGTGCCAGCAGCGACATCAACCCCAAAGACCCTGCCACGCTGCAGGATGGCGGCAACCTCCGACTGGCTCTGGCGGCCTTCCCGGAAAACTTCAACACGCTGCAGATCGATGGCAACACCGGCGACACCGCCGCCGTCATCAGGCCCACCATGCCGCGCGCCTTCATCATCGGCCCGGACGGTTCGGCCACCGTCAACCACGACTATTTCACCGATGTCCAACTGACCGGCACCAACCCGCAGATGGTCACCTACACCATCAACCCGAAGGCGGTCTGGTCCGACGGGACCCCGATCACCTGGGAGGACATCGCTTCACAGGTGAACGCGACCAGGGGTGTCGACCCGGCATTCCAGATCGCGAGCCCGAACGGCAGCGAACGCGTGGCCACCGTGACCCGTGGCGTCGACGACCGCCAGGCCGTCATCACTTTCGCCAAGCCGTACTCCGACTGGCGAGGCATGTTCGCGGGCAACGGCATGCTGCTGCCCAAGAGTTCGACGGCCGCCCCGGAGGTGTTCAACAAGGGCGAACTGACCACGCCCGGACCGTCGGCGGGGCCATTCGTCATTTCCGATGTGGACCGCGGCGCGCAGCGAATCACCTTGAGCCGCAACCCCAAATGGTGGGGTGCCCGGCCCCGGCTGGACGCCATCACCTACACGGTGCTCGACGATTCCGCGCGCATTCCGGCATTGCGCAACAATGCCATCGACGCCACCGGCCTGGGTTCGCTCGATGAGCTGACCCTCGCGCGTCGCACCAAAGGTGTGGACATCCGGCGGGCACCGTCGGTGAATTGGTCGCACCTGACCTTCAATGGCGCTCCCGGTTCAATACTGCACGACCCCGTCCTGCGGCATGCGGTGGCTCAGGGCATCGACCGCCAGACGATCGCCACCGTCACCCAACACGGATTGGTCGACGACCCGGTGCCGTTGAACAACCACATCTATGTCGCGGGCCAGAAGGGCTACCAAGACAACAGTGGCGCAACGACTTTCGACCCTGATGCGGCGCGGCGACAGCTCGACGCGCTGGGTTGGAAGTTGCCGGCCGGCGGTCAGGTCCGAGAAAAGGACGGCAGGCAACTGGTGGTGCGTGACGTGTTCTACGACGCGCCGGCTACCCGGCAGATCGGCCAGATCGCCCAGAAGACGCTGGCCGACATCGGGGTCAAGCTGGATCTGGTGGTCTCCTCCGCCTCAGACCTGTTCAGCCAGTACGTCATTCCCGGCAACTTCGACATTGCCGAATTCGCTTGGCTCGGTGACGCTTTCCCACTCGGTAGTCTGACCCAGATCTACGCGACCGACGGTGAGAGCAACTTCGGCAAAATCGGTACTCCACAGATCGATGCCCAGATCGATGCGACCCTCAACGAGCTGGACCCAGACAAGGCGCGGGTGCTGGCCAACGAACTGGACAAGATGCTGTGGGCTGAGACGTTCAGCCTGCCGCTCACCCAGTCCCCCGGAAACATCGCCGTCCGAGACACTTTGGCCAATTTCGGCGCCGCCGGACTGGCCGACCTGGACTACACTGCGATCGGATTCACCAAGTCTTGAGTTGACGCAGCGTCTGCGGCAGTACGGGCGGAACCATGCCTTCGGCCGCCATCGCGGTCACGATGCCACGCGTCATCAGCCGCAGCGGAAGGTTCGGCATATCCAATTCTGCTGTGCGGGAAGGTAAATCGTCGAGCTGACCGTCGCGCACCGCCCTCGCCACCGCCAGCGCACTGCGTTCGCGTTGATCAAGCACGCTGTGTCCGGCAGTAGGCAGTTCAACCAGCACCGAACGCGGGATCAACTCTGCAATGCGCCGAGCCACCGCAGGTGGAGTGGTGAGATCCCGGCCGCCGGACAGCACCACGGTGGGCCACTCGAAATTCGGCATCTCGGACACCAGATCATACGGTTCGGCGACGAAATCCTTTTCTCCCGTGGCTAATTCACGGTATGCCAAAGCCGGGTCGATCGGTAGGCCGTCCGGCTCAGCGCCGTAGTTCAGCTCGCGATAACCGATGTGCCCGACCAGATCGGGCTCGTGCCGATACGGCGTCTTGCGCTCGAACAACATCTTGGTGCTCTGTCCGATTGCGCCCCACAGCAAGCCACGACCGGTCTGCACCAGGTCCAGCTCCTGTTCCAACACATCGGGGCCCAGCAATCCGTACAGACCGGCGGCCAACTGCAAGGCCCACGGTGTCAACTGCCCGGCCGCCACCATGGTCTGTACCTTCTGGGCCAGCCGCGCAGTGCTGGGCGCGGTGCCGTCCCACAACACCGCCCGGGTGGCAGCTCGTACCTCATCGATATCGTCGGCGCACAGCAGCGGTGAATCCAGCACCATTGCCTGCACCCGTCCGGGATGCCGCACACCCAGCCCGGAGGCCAGGTAGCTGCCGTAAGAAGTGCCGTAAACGACTGCGGTGTCGACCTCTTCGGCGTCAAGTACCGCCGCGATATCGTCTACCGCAGCGTCGATGGTCAGCGCCTCGGCAGGTAGGTCGGCGCCCGCATCGTCGTGGCGGGACATGCCGACCCCACGATGCTCGACCATGATGACGTCGAGCCCGGCCGCGACCGCACTCTTGCGCAGGTTTCGGTAGCTCCCGATGGAGGCCGCCCCTGGTCCGCCGGGCACGAAAATCACCGGTTGGGAGCTCTTGGGGCCGGAACGGACGTAGTACAGGTCGAAATCCTGACCCTGCCGTTCCGGCGCCGCCACGGCTCGCCGCACCGACCGCACCCCGGGCTGCGCTGCCAGCCGGTCGTGCGCGCGGCGGCGTTTGGCGTTCATCGTCATCGCTATCCATTGTGCTCGCGCCTGCAGCTCAGACACGTTCACAGTGGCGAGCATTACCCAACCCGCATAAACCTCTCAGCGGGCTATGCGGTCAACTCGATTCGTTCGGCGCCCTCGACGGATACATACCGGTCCGGACTGCAGGTCAACACGATCACCTGGCCGTCGCCGCCGACCGCGTCGAACACCTGCCCCATTCGCACCAACCGATTGGCGTCGGTGAAACCCAAGGCGTCATCGATGATCACCGGCACGCTGTCTTCCTTGGCCACCAATGCGGCGCCGGCCAACCTCGCCACGATTCCGAGTTGCTCCTTGGCGCCGCCTGACAACGACTCATATGGCACGGTGCGGCCGTCGACCGTGCGACTGCAGATACGCAGGTCGCTGTCTATGTCGACGGTAAAGGTGTCGCCGAAGACGATGCGGCCCAACCGTTCTACCTCCTTGCGAAACGGTTCGACATAGCGTTGGCGAGCCTGCTCACGATGGCGGCCCATCACGGTGCGTAGCATCTCTGCGGCCCGGGCCCGCCGCCCCACGGACGCATGGTCGGACTGCGCGTGCCGCAGGTTGGCCTCAGCGACATCCTTTTGGCTCTGCCGGCCCTGGGTGCCGTACACCTTCAATTGCGCTGTCACGTCTCGTAATTGGCCGTCGATGTCCTGCCGATGGGTCGCCGCGCCGTTCGCCGCAGCAGCGGCCGCGACAAGCTCTGCGTCGACTGCGTCGGGAGTCGTGGCAGCCAGCGCCGCGGCGAGTTCCCGGTGCCGTGTGGTGGCAATGTCGGCCTGCTCGCTGCAGTTGGTCGCCCGGACTGCCAGCGCGGCATCCTGCTCCTGCTCGCGCTGACGGGCCAGTCGTTCGGTTGCATCGGCCAGTGCAGTCAGCGCCGACGCTTGCTTGTCCCGGGCCACTGTGGCGCTGGCCAACGCTTCGGCCACGGCCGTCGAGGACGCTGCCGTCGCATCCCGCAAATCGTCATAATCGGTTACAGCGCAACGTAAACCGGCATCCGCTGCCGCCAATTCAGCACGCGCAGCATCCGGGTCTGAGGGATCGGTACCCGACAACTGCTCGCGCAGCTGCGCCAACCGGCCGGCCAGCGCATCAACAGTGTCATCGCCGAGCAACGTCTGCATCGTGACGTCCAGGCGGTTGCGCCGTGCCTCGAGCTCCCGACGGTGGGCGTCGACTGCGTGAGCCACCCGCACATCGTCGAGCCCGTATGGCTCAAGTGCGGCGGCCAGTGCGGCCCGGGCCGCGTCGAGCGCAGCGGTGGTGTCGGCGGCCGGAGTGCCCGGCAACACCCGGACCCTCAGCAGCCCAGGCACCTCGATGTCGGTCCGGCCACCGACGCTGGTGGTCCATTCGGTCCCCGCCGCCAGGATCACGTCCTGACCGCCGACCTGTACCTGCATATCGGCAACGGCGGTCAATTCGATGCGGGCTGAGGCTAATTCGGCTGCACTAGCGGCCCGCTCGACGGCTGTGACTGCGGCATCGATGTCCCGCAAGGCCGCACCGGTCAACGCGATGCCGGCGAGCTGTTCGTGGACCTGTGCCAGTTCGTCGGCTGCGGCCTGAATCCGGTCCAATTGCCCGGACACTCGGTCCGCCTCCGCGCGCTGAGCTAGCTGGTCGACCACCCGGCGCGAGGACTCGGCGCGGACTCGGGCGGCGTCCAAGACGGTCCGTGCCGCTGTCACCGCGGCATCGGCGGTCTGATGGGTTTGCTGAGCGGCCACGTGAAGTTGCGCAGCACGTTCGGCGGCGGCGGCCAGGTCACCGATGCCGCTCGACCGTGCTTCGACATCGGCCTGCAACCGGCGGCGCTCATCCAGTGCGCTCCGCGCGGCGGTGGCCGTGGCGACCGCAGCCTGTGCCTGAACGCTGGCCTGGGCGAGTTCGTCACGAAGTCGCCCAACAGCCTCAGCCGCTTCGCGCGCCTGAGTCAGCCGTTGCCCAGTGACCATCAATTGTTCAGTGGCCCCGGATAATTCGGTCGTGAGCTCGCCATGGTGCCGAATGGCGTCATCGACCTCGGCGACTGCGTTCGCACACCGGTCGGTTTCGGCCTGGGCATCCTTGAGCGCTTTGATGGCCGCGGCCCATTCGCCGGTGGCCCGTCCGGTCGCGGTGAAGTACTTGCCATATTCGGTGTCTATCCGGTCGACCAGCAGCGGCTCGTTGCCGGACAACGCACCCTCAAGCGCCCCGGCCTGTCCGGCGGCGACATCGAGCGCCCGGGCCAGCGCATCGCAACCGGCCAGATCTACCGGGATGGTGGCGGCCGACTGCAGGATGCGCTGCGCCCGCCACAATTCGGTGTCCACAGTTTCGTCGAGCATGGAGCGGACGCGGTCATGCGCTTCGTCGCCGGTGAGCTGTTCGCGGCGGGGCGCCAGGATGGTCAGACGCGTCTCGGCACGCTTGTGGAACCGCTTGAAGTATTCAAATCGGTAAGGGCCGGTGGAGATTTCGGCCAGCACCTCAGCACCCACGTCGGCATGGGTGGGCTTGACCTGCTTGACCTCTTTCTTCGTGGACCGGTCCTTGGATTCCAGCAGCAGATCCAGCGCCTCGATCATCGAAGACTTGCCGATCTCGTTGGCGCCGGCGACCACCACAACCCCGCGGTCGGGAAACTCGATCTCGCGGTGGGTAATTCCGCGATAGTTGGTCAGGACCAGCCGGTGCAATTTCATGCTGCGGTCCCCCTGTCGACCAGCCGCAGCAGTAGCGCCAGCGCAGCTCGGGCGTCGTCTGCTCCGTCCCCGTCAGTCCGCGCCGTGCCGACGAGCTCGTCCACTGCTGCGGCTGCGAACCCGCCGATGCCCAGATCGTCGAACTCACCGTCAGCCGGCAGCACCGCCAGGTCGGTGTGCCGTTCCCACGTGGTCAGCGCGGCGAACAAGCGAACGTAGCGATCCAGGCAGGCGTCCAGCACCGCCTTGTCGGTGATGGTCAGCGACCCGGTCAGGGCGAGCCGAACCACGGTTCGCTCCTTGTCCGGCAGGCCATCGAGATTGATGTCCAGATCGGCGATGTCCCGGTCGGTATCGACGGTGCGGCGCAGTGTGACGAACCGCCACTGCCCTACCTTGCGGGCGGACACCGTGACGGGTCGATCGGCCGCTTCGAGATCGACATCCACCACCAATACATGACCCGAATCGGCTTCGATGTCGTCGTAATTGGTGACCTCGGGAGCGCCGGAGTACCAGACCCGGCCGGTGGACCCGACCTCGGTGCGAGAGTGCTTGTCCCCCAACGCCACATAGTGCACCGCGCCACGTCGGACCGCGGCTTCTACCTCGTCCAGCCGGATCACCGACGGCTTGTCCGGGTCCGGGTCGAGCACATCGACCCCTCCGTGACCGACCACGATCCGGGTGGTGCCGTCGTCCGCCAGGTGGGCGACGGCACCGCCGGTGAGGTCGGTGGTGGGCGCCTTGGACCGCCACGGGGCACCGATGATCTCGACGCCGGGGCGCAGTTGGTGCACGCCGTCCAGGACGACGACGTTCACGGGGCATTCGGCCAGGAACAGTGCGCTGGTGTACACCGACGATGGGTCCAGCGGATCGTGGTTGCCGGGCAGGAGGAACACGGGCACCTTGATGGACCGCATGGCCTCCAGCGACAGGCTGACCTCGCGCGGGTCGAGTTGGTTGTGTTCGAAGACGTCGCCGGCCACCACCACGAACTCAGCGCCGACCTCCGCACACACCGCACCCAGCCGCGCCACCGCGTCCCGGCGGGCGGCCGAATACCGAGGCTGCGCTTCACCATTGAGAAAATGCCGGGTCATGCCGAGTTGCCAGTCGGCAGTGTGCACGAAACGCATCCCGGCGTCCCCTTTCTCGCTGCGCAGCCGAGCGTTTTCAGCTGCACTGCGAGTCTAAAACCGGGTACCGACAAGTCCGGGGAACCGCGGCGGACGACGAGCCAGGTTTCGTCCGGGGCGTTACCTGGTCCTGACCGGCAACCGTGCCCAGCCCCGTACGCTCGATGTCCGTGCCCGCTCCGCGTTGTCGTAGTCGACTTCCCAGTCGCCCCAACGTTTCAGCACCTCTTCGAAGGCAATCCGGGCCTCTAGCCGGGCCAGGGCCGAGCCGAGGCAGAAGTGAATACCGACACCGAAACTCAGGTGACCGCCCGTTCGGTGGATGTCGTAGCGGTCGGGATCGTCGAAGTGCGTCGCGTCACGATTGGCCGAACCATTGAGCAGCAACATGTATGAGCCCTCCGGCACGACGTGGCCGTACCACTCGGCGTCGTTGGCCACGTAGCGCGCCTGGACCGGCGACGGTGGTTCGTAGCGCAGGGTCTCCTCCACCGCTGCCCCGATAAGCGATGGGTTGGCGCGCAGTTCGTGTCGCTGGTCCTCGTGTTCACCAAGCAATTGACCCATGAAACCGATGAGCCGGGCCGTGGTTTCATTGCCGGCCCCCGCGATCATCGCGGTGTAAGCAAGAACTTCGGTGCGCTCGAGTGCACGGGAGGTTCCGTCCTGCTCTTCGATCCGGGCGTTGAGCAGGTCGGTCATCAGGTCGTCGGACGGGTGCGCCGCGCGCCAGTCGATGTATTCGACGAACATGGCGATGGAATCTTCGAAGATGGTCGGGCTGACCACACCGATCTCGTTACCACCCGGCCCCAGGGTGATGCGTTGCTCGGTCCGATCCCGGATGGCCTGCTGGCTGGACTCCGGGATGCCCAACAGGTAACCGATGGTCCGCATCGCCAAGATGGCACCAAGATTGGTGACGAAGTCGAAGCCATCTGCATCGCGCAGCGAATCCAGTGCCCCACAACAGAAGTCACGCACCTGGTGCTCCACCGCGCCCATCCGCCGAGGTGTGAAAACCCGTGACAACAACCGCCGGTGCAGATCGTGCAGCGGCGGGTCTTCGAAGAGCAGAATCCCTGGTGGCACCTCGATACCGCTGAACAGAATGTCCGCCGTGGTGCCGCGCCCGGACTGATACGTCCGCCAATCCGGCAGCGCGCGAGCGACATCGTCATAGCGACTCAGCGCGTAGAAGTTGTACTTCTCGTTGTAATAGAGCGGACATTCGGCCCGCATGCGCTGCCATACCGGATACGGATCGTCATCAATGTCGTTGTCGAACGGGTCGTAGTACACCGATTCGGCCACCGGCCCCACCTTCGTCATCTGTGCGTCCTATCCGTGCAGCGGCTGATTCGGTACGCCGGGGAACAGCGGTGCGGTTGGTCCGGCGGTCACCCACCCCGCGAGCTTGGTCACCAAATGCGGCGCAAACACCGCTCCGTACAACAGGTTTCCCACCACGATCACCGCGACCAGCGACACCAGAACTGACTGCGAACGGCTCGACGTTTTCTTGTCGGCCCAGGCCTCGATAACGGTGCGTCCCTCGGCGTCGGTGCGCCCCAGCAGGTAGGCGAAGGCCATCACCTGGATACCCATGGCCAACGAGTCGTAGATCGGATACTGGTTCACGGTTCCCTCCCACAGCCCTAGACCCGGTATCACCCGGCCGTAGTGGAAGACGCCGAGTCGAGCGCCGATGATCGCGTTGAACAAGAACGCCCAGCAGAATCCGACGACGAGGCCGGTAGTCAACAAAGTGACCGGCCGGCGCAGCTGGAAGCGAGCGCTCAGCCAACGCCCGATCGCGGCTGCGAGCAGAGCGGGCAGCGCGAAATACGACATGTACCCGACCGGCACCGGCAACGGCAGACCGCCCCAGGTCATGTTGAGGGGCCACCAAGACGGCATGCGCGGGATCGCCGTCGGGAACTGCGCGTACATCGCCCAGTCGTACGGGGCTTCAATCCAGGAGAACGACATGGCAGAGACACACACCAGCAATAACGGGTGAAGCCGGCCGCGCCGAATACTCAGATAAATCCCCGCGCCCAGGAACGCGAGTCCTCCTAAGTAAGCGAACGCGATGGCGGCCGTCGTCAACGGGGTGGGTTCAGTGCTCATTTGCGGGCCTGCCCGCGGCGCTCATCAAGGGCCCCCGCACCTACCTGCATACGGGATTCCGGGTCGAAGTTCAGGACCGCCACGTAAATGATCGTGATCAGTCCGAACAGCGTGCCGAGCATGACTGCTGCACCCATGTGCCGTCCTTACGGAAGAAACTTCAAGTTTGGATAGTGAACACTATCTAAACTGGACGGGTCAAGGGCGGCTATCTTGAAGATCAGCCAGCACCCAAAGCCGGCGCGAGAAGCGAGGGAAAGTGGCCGAGCATCGATCCGCGACAGCCGCCCCGCAACCGGCCACAGTCCGCAGGCCGCGCGGTGAACCGCGTCGACTGCTGCTCGAAGCAGCTCGAAACTTGTTCGCCCGCAAGGACTACCGCAGCACCACCACGCGCGAGATCGCTGAGGCGGCCGGAGTCACTGAGCATCTGCTGTTCCGCCACTTCGGTTCGAAAGCCGGACTGTTCCGGGAAGCTTTGGTGGCACCATTCACCGACTTCGTCGACCGGTTCGCCCACACGTGGCGAACGATCGTGCCCGACCAGACCGACGAGGAAGAGCTGGCACGGCACTTCGTCGGACAGCTCTACGACGTGCTGACCGACCACCGCGGCCTGGTCCTGACGCTCGTCTCGTCAGAAGATCTCGACGCGGATGACACCCGCGATTCCGGCATCACCGACGTCAGGCAGGCATTGACCACGCTCGGCCAGATCAGCACCGAGGGCATCCAGTTGCGCGGGATGCGGTCGGACCAGCCGAGCCTACCGGCGCACTCGACGGTGGCGATGATCGTCGGCATGGTGGCTTTGCGCTCGACCTTCTTCGGCGCCGAATCACCCAGTCGGGACGCCATCGTCGAGGAACTCGTCCAGGCGACTCTGCATGGCTTCCTGCACCGGCCGGCTCCGGGATCTACGGTGAGCGGGTGACGGGAACCCGAACGCTCATCCTGCTGCGGCATGCCAAGTCCGCTTACCCCGACGGAGTCGCAGACCATGACCGCCCGCTGGCCCCGCGCGGCGTCCGGGAAGCAGCCCTGGCCGGCGACTGGATCCGCGAGCAGCTGCCCGCGGTGGACGCGGTGCTGTGTTCGACGGCCACGCGTACCCGACAGACGTTGGCGCGCACCGGAATCACCGCGCCGGTGACCTACGCCGAACGGCTGTACGACGCGACCCCCGGCATCGTCATCTCGGTGATCAACGAAGTTCCGGCCGACATCCAGACGCTGTTGGTCATCGGTCACGAACCGGTCATGTCGTCACTGGTGCTGGGGCTGGCGTCCCACGACAGCGATCGAGAGGCCGCCGATCGCATCGCCACGAAGTTCCCCACGTCGTCTGTTGCGGTCCTGCAGACCGCGCTTGAGTGGAAGCGACTCGAATTGCACAGCGCCACGCTGGCGACGTTTCACGTGCCGCGCTGACACTCACCGGCCAGCCGGTCGCCCGGCTAGGAGTTGGTGGCCAGCGTCATGTCCATCAACTTGGTGGCCATCTCGCAGGCGTCGGCGCCAGGCGCCTGCGGATTGATCCACCAACCGACCACACCGGCCGCGTCGCTGGCCACGCCGCAGGAACCGTTCGGATCGTTGGGCTTCATGATGATGGACCTAACGCCGGCGATCGACTTGTTCGTGATCTGGTACTTGAGGTGCTTGGCAACGGCCACCTCCTGATCGAAGGTGCCACGCTCGAACCAGAACCGGGTGATGTCGATGAGCCCCGTTGACTGGTTCATGGCCTGCCACCGGCAGACCGCGCCGACGAATGTGCTCTGGATGTCGAGCGGGTTGGCCCCGACCGTCTTGGCCAGCACGCTGTTGGTCAGCACGTCGCACTCTTTGAGCAGGTTCGGATACGTCTTTGCCGACGTGCTGCCGCTGCTGCCACCACCTTCGTAAGTGCCCTCTTTCAGCGCATTCCCCTCCACCGACCGTGCGCAGCCCGTCATCCCGGCCACCAGCACCAGCGCCGAAAGCAGCCCAGCGCGCCCGGCCACGAACCGCCGCGTCATTTCGCGCTCGCAATCGACTGGCGGGCCAGTTCCTTGGCTATTTCGCACGGATCCGGGAACGGCTTCTGGGCGAAGCTGACAGACCATTCGATGAAGTCGTCGTCGAACTGGATGCCCACCTCGCAGAGGCTCTTGCCGATCATCAAATCCTCACCGAGTGCAATGAATCCGCTGTGGCCCTGAATGTTGATGTCGTTGACGGTCGCGCGGGTCAGCTCCTCGGTCTTGCGCTCACGACCGATGGGGCTGCCCCGGTACCAAGTGAAGGAGAAATGCGGACCGAGGATGCCGCCGCCGACCAGCCACTGGCAGCCGACCGAGTTCTTCGACGTGTTGACCAAGCCGGTCACCTGGGTCAACTGCGCCATGGTCTGATCACTGACGCCACCGCATTCAGCAAAGAGCGGACCATGTTTGGGCGGGCCCGCGGCCGTCGTGCCGGTCGATCCCGCCTGAGCCGAACCACCGTCCTGACCTGAGCCGGAGCACGCAACCAACGCCGGAATCAGCGCCGCGGCGGCCACGGTCGCGGCAGAGGCGAGCACCAGTCTGGGGGTCACCTCATGCACTGTAGCGGCAGCGAGTGAGAGTGAGCTGAGGCATGCCGATTGACCTGCGCGTTCCCTGACCCGCTCGGGACAGTTCGCGGATATGCCACAGTTACCGAATGCTTTGGCCACTGCTGCGGCAGTACGCGAGGCCGTACCGGCGGCCGCTGACTGTGGTCGCGACGCTGCAGCTAATCAGCACGTTGGCATCGCTGTATCTGCCAACCCTCAACGCGCGAATCATCGATCACGGCGTCGCCCGCGGCGACACCGCCGTCATCACCCGGTTCGGCGCGGTGATGCTGGCGGTCAGTGCACTGCAGGTGGGGTGTTCTGTCGGCGCGGTCTACTTCGGCTCGCGTGCGGGCATGGGCTTCGGGCGGGACCTGCGCTGGGCGGTGTTCAGGCAAGTGCTGGGCTGGTCGGCCACCGAGTCCGCCCGGTTCGGGGCACCAACGCTGATCACCCGGACCACCAATGATGTGCAGCAGATTCAGGTGCTGGTTCAGATGACCTGCACCATGCTGATCACCGCGCCAATCATGAGCGTCGGCGGCATCGCGATGGCCATCCACCAGAACGCCGGGTTGTCGTGGCTGCTGCTGGTGAGCGTGCCGATCATGGCACTGTGCAACTACTGGATCATCTCGCGACTGCTGCCGCTGTTCCGCAGCATGCAACGGTTGATCGACAACATCAATCGGGTGCTGCGTGAACAGCTGACGGGCATCCGGGTAGTCCGGGCGTTCTCCCGGGAAGACGCCGAACGGGACCGGTTCGCCGCGGCCAACCACGCCTTGGCCGACACCGCGCTGACGGTCGGGCGGTGGCAGGCGTTCCTGCTCCCGGTGACCACGCTGGTGGTGAATCTGTCGAGTGTCGCGGTGATCTGGTTTGGCGGCATGCGCATCGACGCGGGGCATATGCAAGTCGGCTCGTTGATCGCTTTCCTGTCGTACTTCATGCAGATCCTGATGTCCGTCCTGATGGTGACGATCGTCCTGGTGATCCTGCCGCGCGCGTCGGTGTGCGCCGAACGCATCGGCGAGGTGCTCGCGACCGAGCCGGCGATCACCGCGCCGGCCGACGCGGTGCACCCGGTGTCGATCCGCGGAGAAATTCGCCTTGCGGCAGCAACGTTCGGTTACCCCGGAGCAGAAAGTCCGGTGCTGCAAGAGGTTTCCTTTACGGCGCAGCCCGGCTGCGTGACGGCGGTGGTCGGCTCGACAGGTTCAGGCAAATCGACGCTGCTGTCCCTGCTGTGCCGCTTGTATGACGTGTCCGACGGCGCGGTTCTGGTCGACGGCGTCGACGTGCGCTCATATGACCCCGAAGACCTATGGGCCGCAATAGGACTGGTGCCCCAGCGCGGGCATCTGTTCTCCGGCACCGTCGCCGACAACCTGCGGTACGGCAAGGCCGATGCCACCGACGTCGAGATGTGGGCCGCACTTGAGGTGGCGTCCGCGGATTTCGTCGCAGCGCACCCCGCCGGGCTGGCGATGCCGGTCGCGCAGGGCGGGATGAACTTCTCCGGCGGGCAGCGGCAGCGGCTGGCCATCGCGCGGGCGGTGATCCGCCGTCCGTCGGTGTATCTGTTCGACGATGCGTTCTCTGCGCTCGATGTGCATACCGATGCCCGGGTGCGGTCGGCACTGGCCTCGGTAGCCGGCTCAGCCACGGTCATCATTGTTTCCCAACGCATTTCGACGGTGACAGAGGCCGACCAGATCGTCGTTCTCGACAGCGGCCAGGTGGTCGGGACCGGCACGCACACCGAGTTGCTCGCCTCGTGCCCGGTGTACCGGGAGTTCGCGGACTCACAGGCCGTGGTCGCGGGGGGAATCCGGTGACCCGGCCACCGTCCGCGGCGATGCTGGCCAGTACCCGGCGGTCGGAGGATTTCCGCGGCTCAGCACTGCGATTGGTGAAGCGCCTGATCCCACAACGCGGCTTGGTGGCCGTGGTGCTGCTGCTGGGCATCGGCGGGATCGCGGTCGGAGTGATCGGCCCGCGCCTCCTGGGACACGCCACCGACCTGTTGTTCACCGGGGTGCTCGGCCGCGAACTACCAGCAGGGATCACCCGCGAGCAGGCGGTTGCGGCCGCACGGGCCCGCGGCGACAACACATTTGCCGATCTGCTCGCCGGCTCGCATGTCATCCCCGGCCAAGGGGTCGACTTCACCGCAGTGGGCCACGTGTTATGCGTGGCGCTGCTGCTGTATCTGGTGTCCGCGGTGATGGTGTGGGCCGAAGCGCGACTGCTGAACACCATCGTGCAACGGACCATGGTCACTCTGCGCGCCGACGTCGAGGACAAGATTCATCGACTGCCGCTGTCCTACTTCGATTCCCGACAACGCGGCGAGGTGCTCAGCCGTGTCACCAACGACATCGACAACGTCCAGACCTCGCTGTCCATCAGCGTCAGCCAGTTGCTGACCTCGGTCCTGACGGTGTTGGCCGTGCTGGGCGCGATGGTGTGGATATCGCCGGCACTCGCTGGGATCACAGTCCTGACAGTGCCGTTGACGTTGCTTGCGACGCGGATCATCACCAAGCGTTCACGGCAGCAGTTCCTGGCCCAGTGGCAGGGCACCGGCCGCCTCAACGCTCACATCGAGGAAACGTACAGCGGTTTCACCGTGGTCAAGACGTTCGGGCACCGGGCATTGGCCGAGGACCGGTTCCGTGAGCTGAATGACGATGTGTACCAGGCGAGTTTCGGCGCTCAGTTCCTGTCCGGGCTGGTATCGCCGATCACCACGTTCGTCGGCAACATCAGCTACGTCGCGGTGGCGGTGGTCGGTGGCATTCAGGTGGCAACCGGGCAGATCAGCCTGGGCAGCATCCAGGCGTTCATCCAGTACGTGCGGCAATTCAACCAACCACTGACCCAGATCGCCTCGATGTACAACACACTGCAGTCCGGGGTCGCCAGCGCGGAAAGGGTTTTCGAGTTCCTGGACGCCCCCGAGGAGAGCACCGGGGGCACCGCCAGGGCAGGTAACACCGCCGGTCGGGTGGAGTTCGACAGGGTGAATTTCAGTTACCGGCCGGGTACCCCGGTGATCGAGGATCTGTCCATGATCGCCGAGCCTGGCAGCACAGTGGCGATCGTCGGGCCGACCGGCGCCGGCAAGACCACCCTGGTGAATCTCTTGATGCGGTTCTACGAACCGGACTCTGGCCGGATTCTGTTGGACGGACAGGATATTTCGACCTTGAGTCGGACAGCATTACGCGCACAGATCGGCATGGTGCTGCAGGACACCTGGCTGCTGGGCGGAACCATCTACGCCAACATCGCCTACGGCCGACCGGATGCCACCGAGGCCGAGGTGATCGAGGCGGCCCGGGCGGCGCGCGTCGACCACTTCGTACACACGCTGCCCAAGGGCTATCAGACGCGGATCGACGAGAACGGCGCCAACATCAGCGCTGGGGAGAAGCAGTTGATCACCATCGCCCGGGCGCTGCTGGTCCGTCCCCTGCTACTGATCCTGGACGAGGCCACCAGTTCCGTGGACAGCCGCACTGAACTATTGATCGCACAGGCCACTGCCGAACTGCGCCGGAACCGGACCAGTTTCATTGTTGCGCACCGGCTTTCGACCATCCGCGACGCCGACATGATCCTGGTGGTGGAAGCCGGTCGGATCGTCGAGCGAGGCTCGCACACCGAGTTGATGGCCCAGCGTGGCGCCTACTGGGCGATGACGCAGGTCTGACTCCCGATGCTGTCGGTGACCACTGGCGCGCCCCAATGCCGCCCAATGCCGCATTGGCAACTTTCGTACCTGGCTGAGGCAGCAGGGCATGATGCCCCATGCCACGGCCGCGGTGACTGGAGCGACCGATGTTAAGGACGCGTCTACCGTGACGTGAGTGGCCGGCCGACCAGGAGAGCTCAGAGTTCTGGTCCCTCGGCACGCAGGTCGTCGACCGCGGTCATGGCGTCGCGCAGTTTGGCCAGCCACTCCTCGGCATGCTCGCCGACAAGCCGCACCGACCACGCCAACGCATCCGACCGCGACCTCGCCACCCCGGCGTCAACCAACGTGTCGAGCACCTGGCGCTCGGGCTGCTTGAGACGGGTCATCACCGGAACCGCCAAGTGCGTGAACAGAATCCGCTGTGAATCGCCGACACTCACACCCCAGGCCACCTTACGGCCGTAACGGGCTTCAGCCTCGTCCGCAATCCGCATGCGCTCGGTCCGCGTCTCCTCCCGGAATCGCGCCACCCGCCCGGACGCCCTGGCCTCCGTTTCGGGATTCTCCGGTTCGGGCAGTCGCCCGATGACGATGATCTCCTCGCGGTCCACGGTGACGCTCGGATCGCCCGTGAACCACTCTTCTGGCAGCCGACCGGCGAACCAATCGACTGCATCGCCCGCATCGGGCTGCCCAGCTTGTTGCCAGCCGCCGCGGCGGTCGTGGCCTGAATGATGTTGCCTCATGTTTACATGATTACACCGTTACAAGTCCCGCGGGACGGCCTTTCACCCGAGGCGAACACGAAATTCGTCAGCGCTTGAGGAGCACTGCGGCACCGCCGGCCAGCGCCAGTGCAACAAGCAGCACAATCGCCCAACCCGGCCCGATCAGCCACCACACGACACCGATCACCAGGAGCCCAGGCGAGGCCAGGAACAGCAGCATGCCGGGGTGTTCCTTGGCGACGGCCAGCGCACTCTTGGCTCGGATCGGGTCGATCTCTTTACCTGCCATGAATCCAGGATGCCACTGTTCAGCAGGAATTCCGCGCGGATGCACCAACCCGGCACGCATACCCCCCACGGGTATATACTCGGAGCCATGAGTGAAGTTTTGAACGTTCAGGGAATGAGCTGCGGCCACTGCGTCTCCGCCATCACCACCGCTGTCGAACCGCTGCCCGGCGTCACCGGGGTCGAAGTGGATCTGAAAGCCGGCACGGTACGGGTGGATGGCGAAGCAGATCGCGCCGCCGTCGCCGCCGCCATCGAGAACGCCGGATACGACGTCGTACAAGCGTCATGACTACCTCGGTCACGCTGTCCGTCGGTGGCATGACATGTGCGTCATGTGCATCCCGGATCGAGAAGCGGCTCAACCGGATTGACGGAGTTCACGCCAACGTGAACTTCGCCACCGAACAGGCTGCCGTCACCTACCCGGACAGCGTGACCACCGATGAGCTGCTGGCCGCCGTGCAGACGACCGGCTACACCGCCAGCGTCGAGAAGCCCCAGGCGGCAGAGCCGTCGTACCTGCCCCGGTTGCTGGTCTCGCTGGCGCTGACCCTGCCCGTGCTGGCGCTCTCGATGGTGCCGGCGCTGCAGTTCGATCACTGGCAGTGGGTTGCTCTCGCGCTCACTACACCGGTGGTGACCTGGGGCGCCTGGCCGCTGCACCACGCCGCCTGGACCAATCTGCGGCACGGTGCGGCCACCATGGACACCCTGGTGTCCATCGGCGTACTGGCGTCCTATCTGTGGTCCATCTGGATGCTCGCGCCGGGTCCAATTGCCGGCTCGGTCGGCGCTGGCGAGCATCTGTACCTCGAAGTCGCAGGCACCGTCACCACTCTGATCCTCGCCGGTCGTTTCTTCGAAAACCGCGCCAAGCGCCAATCCGGTGCCGCCCTGCGCGCGCTTTTGGACCTTGGCGCCAAGGACGTAGCCGTGCTGCGCGATGGCATCGAAACCCGTGTTCCTATCGAACAATTGGCAGTCGGCGACATGTTCGTGGCCCGGCCCGGCGAGAAGATCGCCACCGACGGAGTGATCGTTGCCGGCAGCTCGGCGGTGGACGCCTCTATGCTCACCGGCGAATCGGTTCCGGTGGAGGTCGGTCCGGGCGACACCGTGGCCGGGGCGACGATGAATGCCGGTGGGCGACTGGAGATCCGGGCCACCCGGGTTGGCGCTGACACCCAGCTTGCCCAGATGGCACGGCTGGTTTCCGATGCCCAGAACGGCAAGGCGCAGGTGCAGCGCCTGGCCGACCGCGTTTCAGCGGTGTTCGTGCCGGTGGTGATCGGCCTCGCAATGCTGACGCTGATCGGCTGGCTGTTGGCCGGCGGCTCGATCAGCTCGGCGCTGACCGCCGCTGTGTCCGTATTGATCATCGCCTGCCCGTGCGCATTGGGCCTGGCCACACCGACCGCGCTGCTGGTCGGCACCGGCCGCGGCGCCCAACTGGGCATCCTGATCAAGGGCCCGCAGGTGCTGGAATCGACCCGCAAGATCGACACCGTAGTGCTGGACAAGACCGGCACCGTGACCACCGGAAAGATGTCGGTGGCTGAGGTTCATGCCCTGTCGGACAACACTTTACGTCTGGCCGGCGCTCTGGAACACGCATCGGAACACCCGATCGGCCAGGCTATCGCGGCAGCTGCGGCGCAACACGGCACCCTGCCGGAGGTCACCGACTTCGTCAATCACGACGGGCGCGGGGTCGCCGGTGTGGTCGACGGGCATCGGGTCGCGGTGGGCCGGCGCACCTGGCTGGCCGCGGACTGCCCAGCAGAGCTGCAATCGGCCGCGACGGCCGCCGAGGCCGTCGGCCGCACCCCGGTCTGGGTGGCCGTCGACGACGCCGTCGTTGGCGTCATCGTCGTCGCCGACACTGTCAAAGGCACTGCTGCACAGGCCATCACCGAACTGAAGCAACTGGGTTTGGCGCCGGTCCTACTCACCGGCGACAACGCTCGCGCGGCCCACTCGGTGGCCGCCGAGGTCGGTATCGAAACCGTGATGGCCGAGGTACTACCGGCCGACAAAGTGTGCGCGGTCAAGCAATTACAAACTGAGGGCCGGGTGGTCGCCATGGTCGGCGACGGCGTGAACGACGCGGCGGCTCTGGCGCAGGCCGATCTGGGCCTGGCCATGGGCACTGGGACCGACGTCGCGATCGAGGCCTCTGACCTGACCCTGGTCAGTGGCGATCTGCGGTCCGCCGCTGACGCCATCCGCCTGTCCCGGGCTACCCTGCGGACCATCAAGGGCAACCTGTTCTGGGCCTTCGCCTACAACGTGGCCGCCATCCCGCTGGCGGCAGTGGGTCTGCTGAACCCGATGATCGCCAGTGCCGCAATGGCTTTCAGCTCACTGTTCGTGGTGAGCAACAGCCTGCGGCTGCGCCGTTTCAGTCCCAGCCGGTTCAACTCGAGCCGCTAGCTACCAGACCTTCACCCAGTCGATAAGCATGTCAGCTGGGTACGTGCCGGCACCGGGGTCGCCGCCACCGGACCCGGCCACCGCCAGGTCGATGATCGGGAACAAGGTGTAACCCGGATCGTTGAAATGCCAGTTCGGCACTGACTTGGCCGGCACGTTGAAGTACGGCTGCGCACCGTCGGTGTAGTCCTGCCAGAATCGGATTCCGGCGTCGTCCCACTGGCAGCGCCAGGTGTGCCAGCCGCTGCCGGGCGAGATGCCATGCGAAACGTGTTCGCCACCATTGAGATTGGTGTGCACGGTAGTACCCGAGGCCCAGTTGCCGTTGCCGTACCACTCCATGATGTCGACCTCGCCGCCGACGGCCGGGTCGCTGTTGGCCAGATACCAGGCCGGCCAGCAGCCCGGGGTCAGGCAGTTGAGTTTGATCCGAGCCTCCCAGGTGTGGCCGATGCCGCCGTGGAAGGTCCCGAAGATCTTGCCGCTGTAGAAGGTGTTGCCGTCCTTGGCGGCCCGGATCACCAGGTTCGACTTGCCGTCCAGGAAGAGATTCTTCCGGTCGTTGCGGTACTGGCCGACGTGCTCGGGCAGCTCCCAGTAGGTCGGGTCCTTCATCGATTCCCGTTCCGTCGCGATCTCCCACTTCGAGGTGTCGGGCGACGATCCCGCCGGGCCGTCGAAGTCGTCGACGAAGAGGTATTGGCCCGGCTTGTCGGCCCGGGCCTCGGGTAATGGCAGCGCGGAGGCCAGCAGGCCCATCCCGGCCATCGACATCATGCTGCGACGATCAATCTCAGGCATGAGTACCCATGAAAGCCTGGCCCCAGGCCGGGTGCAAATCCGCGCTAGTCCACGGCGCGTCGCGCCCGATACAACGGCACCTCTTCGCGGATACCCTTCAGCTTCCTGGCCCCAGCAAACGACCAGGTGAAACCGGGCGCGTCGGCTACCGCATCGCGTGCTGACTCAGCGAGTAAAACGGCACCGGGCCTGGCCACGCCGGTCACCCGACTGGCCTGATTCACCGGGCTACCGAACCAGTCCCCGGCTCGGCTGACCGCCATGCCGGTGGCCATGCCGGCCTTGAGCCGGGGTAGTGCCTCGTCCGCGTCGGCGGCCTCCACGAGCTGTAACAGCACCTGCAGCAGTGGCACCGGCTCGGGACTGACCAGCATGACCGCGTCACCGATGGTCTTGACGAACCGCACCGGGGGCGCGGCAAGCTCACGGGCCAGCTCGGCCAGCCGGTACGACATCCGCTCCAACTCCTCGGGCGGCAATTCCTCGCCGAGGCTGGTAAAGCCGACCAGGTCAGCGAACCCGATCGATACCTGCCCGGACCCCGGCAGTGGCCGACCCGCCAGTCGCTCGGTGGCGCTCACCTCCTCGTCCTGCATGGCATGCAGGAGTTGGGCACGCAGCATGTCCTGGATCAGCGGGCCGAGCAGCGGGGCGACCTGAGCGGTGATCGCACCGGACGCCTTGGCGGCATCCAACTCGGTGGCGCCTGGCCGCGTCGTCACCTCCAGCACAGCGTGACGCATCACCTCGACCGTGCGGGCCAGTCCATCCACCATCACCTGCACCACCGCAACGATCTGGTCCTCACCGAGCCCAACCGCCAGAGCCTGCTGCGCGTACTCGACTAACCGGGCGTCCACCGGCAGATACAGCGCGGCGTCCGGGTCTTCAGAACGGGGGCGCCCGGCCGCGTGCAGAAGTCGTTGCAGCACCTCGATATCCACACGCGTCTGTTCGCTGATCTGCCGCGCCGACAGCAGAGTTCCGTCGTCCCCCAGCGCCCGGCGCGCCGGCAACAGCATCGGCGCGAACGACTCTTTGATCTGCTGCTCGGTGAATCCCTCGGCCAGCAACCAGTCAACGAGTTCGGCACGGTCGGCGTCGTCACTCACCCCGCCAATTTATCGTCGCGCCCGTGACCCGGCCGCAGAATAAGCGGGTGACGGAGTTGCTGTTGCGGCACGGATTGGCACCGATCGTCGGTTGTGCCCCGCGGGTGTTGATCCTCGGCTCGTTTCCCAGCGAGAAATCTCTGGACACCGGGCAGTACTACGCCAACGTTCGAAACCAGTTCTGGCGACTGCTGGGCGAGCTGCATGGGTTCGATGCAGCACTGCCTTACCAGCACCGCATCGATGCCGTCACCACGCATGGCGTTGCCGTGTGGGATGTGGTGCACAGCTGCCGGCGGACCGGCAGCCTGGATGCGAAAATTGACCGGAAGACGTTGGTGCTCAACGACTTCGACGCATTCTTGGCCGGCAACCCAAGTATCGAGCGGGTGTTTGCGAACGGCGCGACCGCCCACGATTTATGCGCCCGAACGACGCTGACGCTGCCGACCACCCGCCTACCGTCGAGCAGTAGCGCACTGACCATGTCCTTTGCCGACAAGCTCGCGGCGTGGCGGGCGGTCACCTGACCAATTCTCACGTTCAGGGATTTCACAGCATCGTCGGGGTTCCGTCCTGCGACCGATTCGAGTAGACCTGGATATGTCTGCAGGGAACAGCCACAGGGGGCAACCATGGCGCAGTACCGCAAGAGTTTGCCTAGTGTCGCGAAACTGCTGGGCACAGCCCTGGCGTCGCTGATCGTAGGTGGCCTCATCTCCGCAACGCCGGCCAGCGCGTTCTCACGGCCGGGCCTGCCGGTCGACTACCTGAGCGTGCCGTCTGCGGCAATGGGCCGCAACGTGCGTGTGGAGTACCAGGGCGGCGGGTCGCACGCCCTGTACCTCCTCGACGGCCTGCGCGCACAAGAGGACGTCAACGGCTGGGACATCAACACCCCAGCCTTCGAGTGGTACTACCAGTCAGGCCTGTCGGTAGTGATGCCAGTCGGTGGGCAGTCCAGTTTCTACACCGACTGGTATCAACCGGCCGTCGGCGCGGGCGGCACCCAGACCTACAAATGGGAGACCTTCCTCACCCGCGAACTGCCGGGCTGGCTGGCGTCCAACAAAGGTATCTCGCAGGGCGGTAACGCTGTCGTCGGAGTGTCGATGAGCGGATCGACCGCCTTGATGTTCGCGGCGAACTATCCCGGTCAGTTCCGGTACGCGGGCTCGTTGTCCGGGTTCCTGAATCTGTCCGACCCATTCTGGCCGCCGTTGGTCAAGCTGGCGATGAACGACGCCGGAGGCTTCAACCCGGACCAGATGTGGGGTCCACCGGGAGATCCGGCCTGGGCCGCAAATGATCCGACGGTCAACGTAGGCAAGCTGGTCGGCAGCGGGGCCCGGATCTGGGTGTATTGCGGCAGCGGCACGCCCGACGATCTGGCCGGTGCGACCAGCGGTGTGCCGCAACAGTTCTTGGAGAGCTTCACCCTCAAGTCGAACACCAACTTCCAGAACGCCTACGTAGCGGCCGGCGGTCGCAATGCGACCTTCGTGTTTCCCCCGACCGGCACCCACACCTGGGCCTACTGGGGTCAGCAGCTGCTGCAGATGAAGCCGGACATGCAGCGCACCCTGGGCGCGCGATAACCCGCAACAACAGCCGTGGCCTACGGTGGAGCGATGGCATGTGTGTTCTGTGACATCGTCGCCGGGAAAGCGCCCGCGATACGTATCTACGAGGATGACGACTACCTGGCGTTCCTGGACATCCGCCCGTTCAGCCCTGGTCACACCCTGGTGATTCCCAAGCAGCATTTCGAGAATCTCACCGACACCCCGGCCGATGTCGTGGCCGCTCTGGCCACCCTCGGGCAACGCATCGGGCAAGGTGCACGCGAATCGGGCCTGCATGCCGCCGGCAACAACATCGTGATCAACGATGGCAAGGCAGCGTTCCAGTCGGTGTTCCACATTCACCTGCACGTGGTGCCGCGCCAGGCCGGCGACAAACTGGCATTCGCCAAAGGCATGCTGCTACGCCGCGACCCCGATCGGGAGACCAGCGGCCGGCTGCTGCGAGAGGCGGTGGCACGCCTCGGGGATCCGCAGGCAGACTTGAACACATGAGTATGCCTCTGTGGGAGAAATACCTCGGCCTGCCGATGTTGAAGGTGCACGACCGGATTTACCAGAAGACCGAAGGCCGAGTCGGGCATCGGTTTCCGGGCGTCCCGCCAAGTCTGTTGCTGCACACCGTGGGTGCCAAGTCCGGCCTGGCCCGCACCACCTCGCTGAGCTACGCGCGCGACGGCGACGCCTATCTGATCGTCGCGTCCAAGGGCGGCGAGCCGAAGGCGCCCGACTGGTATTTCAACCTGAAGGCCCACCCTGATGTCGAAATCAACGTCGGCACAAAGCGATTCGCCGTGAGCGCCCGGATCGTCGGGAAGGACGACCCGGACTACCCGCGACTGTGGCAGTTGGTGAACAAGAACAACGCCAACCGCTACGAGGGCTATCAGAAGCGGACCACCCGGGTCATTCCGGTGGTGGTCCTCACCCCGCGCTAGAGCAGTTCGTCGGCCAGCAGTCGCAGAGTGGCCTCCCGGCCCGGCG
The DNA here is from genome assembly GCF_029892685.1 of Mycobacterium sp. OTB74. Classification (GTDB taxonomy): domain Bacteria; phylum Actinomycetota; class Actinomycetes; order Mycobacteriales; family Mycobacteriaceae; genus Mycobacterium. The sequence goes on from NZ_JARXVD010000006.1 coordinate 64,320, forward strand.
CGGTCGCCGGGTCGGTACCCCGGTGGGCCGAGGCGACCGGGTTGACCATCACCTCGTCGACGCCGAAATACTGTGCCAGCTTGCGGATTTGGTCAGCCGCTTCGGCGGGCGACCCGACCACGGCCCTGGCCATCCCCGAGGTCACCACGGCGTGCTGTGCCGCGGTGAGCTGCACCGACTCGGAGTCCTCGACCAGGTCCAGCGCCCGCAGCGGCTGACCGGTGCGCAGCCAGGCCATCATCTGCAGGTTGGGCCTGATCAGCTGCTCGGCCTCGGTGCGGGTTGGCGCCACACAGGCGTTGACCGTCATGAATGTCGTTGGCTTGTCAGCGAATTCACTCGGCCGAAACTCGTCACGGTAGGTGGCCAGCGCCTCTTCGGTGCCCTGACCCGAAAAGTGGTGCGCGAACACATAGGGCAGGCCCTTGGCCGCAGCCAGATGCGCCGAATACATCGACGAGCCGAGCAACCACACTGCCGGCGGGGCGAGCGCGGCCGGGGTGGCCTTGAGAATGTAGTTCTGGTCCATCAAGCTTCGGCCTTCGATGGACACCCCGACGCCGCCGGGACTCATCAGCGCGACGATGTCGTCGAGGTATTCCGGGAAACGGCGCACGTCCTCGTCGGTGCGACCGGCGGGCCCGCGCAACGCGATCGAAGTAACCGGATCGGTACCCGGTGCGCGGCCGACGCCCAAGTCGATGCGGCCCGGTGCGGCGGCTTCCAGCAGAGCGAACTGTTCGGCCACCGCCAGCGGAGCGTGGTTGGGCAGCATCACCCCACCGGAGCCGAGCCGGATACGGTTGGTCTGGGCGGCGAGGTAGCCCAGCACCACCGGCGGACTGGTGGCCGCCACCGCGGGCATGTTGTGATGCTCGGCTACCCAATAGCGGGTGTAGCCGAGCTCATCGGCCAGCTGGGCCAGGCGCCGAGTGGCCACCAGCGCGTCGGCAGTGGACTGGTCGCTACGGACCGGGACGAGATCGAGGACGGAAAGCCGCACGAGTCAGTCAACCCTTTCCAGCGGGGCGCGATTCCCTCGCCAATGACGAAGCGGTGGCGAAGATGTCGTCGAGCATGTTCGGGGTGAGCCGTCCGGTGAAGGTGTTCTGCTGGCTCGGGTGGTAGCAACCCAGCAGCTGGGCGCCACCCGGAAGGTCAGCCAGCGCACCGTGGCCGAACTTGGGCAGTGGTCGGCCGGCCCCGGTCAGGTCCAGTGCCGCCTTCCAGGCGAAGCCGCCCAGGGCCACCACCACCCGTACGTCCGCTCCGGTCAAACGCCATTCGGCTTCCAGCCAGGGTGCGCAGGTGTCGCGTTCCTCGGGGGTCGGCGCATTGCCCGGTGGTGCGCACCGGACCGCTGCCACCACCCGAATATCGTTGAGAGTCAATCCATCCGCAGCGTCGGTGCTGTCTGGGCTACTGGCCAGACCCGTGCGATACACACTGGCGAACAGGAAGTCGCCGGACCGGTCGCCGGTGAACACCCGACCGGTCCGGTTGGCACCATGTGCGGCCGGCGCCAGGCCCAGCACCCAGATTCGTGGCCGGGCGACGCCGAAGCCGGGTATCGGCCGACCCCAATATGGTTCGGCCGCATAGGATTTGCGGTTGGCCAGGGTTCTGGTCGCGACGTCTTCGCGCCAGCTGACCAGCCGCCGGCAGGCCCGGCAGATCGAGACCTGGGCATCCAGGTCAGCCACTTCGGTGCACCGTCTGGACCGGGTCCGAACCTGGGCAGCCGTCTGCGCCACCGGAGTCTGATCGGTGGCCGGATCACCCGGCCATCCCGAGCCGGGGTGGACCGGTGAGGCGAATTCCACACCGGTACGGGGATGCGGCAACACCCAGCCATCCTGCCCGGGCACGGTTAGAACGGAACAACCGGCTCGCTGTTGAGGTAGCGCCACAATTTCCGGGCCCAGCGTCGCAGCCGCCCGACCGACAAATGGTCGATCAGCTCGGGATCGTCGGCGACGTAGCCACCCTCGACCCGGAACCACAGCCCGGTCAGGCAGAGTTCGATGGCCGCCATCGTGGTGACCGATCCGGGCGCCATGGCATCAAGGCGCTCGTCGGGGATGAACGATGGGCAGGAACTGCCGATGCCGCGACCTACCGCCCGAACATGAATTTCGAGCGCGAGCCTTGAGACGTTGGCTCCGCGCCGGCTGTACCGGAGCGCTTCAATCTCGGCCGACTTCGCCTTTTGGCGCACCCCGTCAGCGTACAGGTAACACAGCCGTAACGTGCAATTAATACCCGTGGTGCTTGAGGGCGTCGCGATCAGTCGAGTCGCCAGAAACGGCTCCTAGACTTGCCCTGTGCATGACGCGCTGCCGAGCCTGATCACTGACCTTCCTGACGGCACGGTCGTCACCGACCCGGACATTGTGGCGTCGTACCGCCAGGACCGTGCCGCCGACCCGGGTGCCGGAACCCCTATCGCGGTGGTTCGTCCGAGGAGCACCGCGGAGGTGCAGACCGTGATGCGCTGGGCCAGCGCGCACAAGATTCCGGTGGTGCCGCGCGGAGCGGGCACAAGCCTGTCCGGCGGGGCGACCGCCGTGGACGGCGGGATCGTGCTGACCACCGAACGCATGCGCGACATCACCGTCGACACCGCGACCCGCACGGCGGTGACCCAGCCCGGACTGTTCAACGCCGAGGTGAAGAAAGCCGTTGCCGCCCACGGGCTCTGGTATCCACCCGACCCGTCGTCGTTCGAGATCTGCAGCATCGGTGGCAATATCGCGACCAATGCCGGCGGCCTGTGTTGCGTGAAGTACGGCGTGACCACCGACTACGTGCTGGGCCTGCAGGTGGTGCTGGCCGACGGCACTGCGGTGCGACTGGGCGGCCCACGGCTCAAAGACGTTGCCGGACTGAGCCTGACCAAACTATTCGTCGGCAGCGAGGGCACCCTGGGCGTGGTCACCGAGGTGACACTGCGACTGCTGCCACCGCAGCACCGTGGGTGCACCGTGGTCGCGTCGTTCGATTCGGTGCGCGCCGCGGCAGACTCGGTGGTCACCATAACCGCCAAGATTCGGCCGTCGATGCTGGAGTTCATGGACGATGTCGCGATCAATGCGGTCGAGGACAAACTCAAGATGGGCCTGAACCGCAGCGCCAAGGCCATGCTGGTGGCCGCTTCCGACGACCGCGGTGCCGCCGGCGCCCAGGACGTCGAATTCATGGCACAGGCATTCACCGAAGCCGGTGCAACAGAAGTCTTTTCCACCGACGACCCCGATGAGGGCGAGGCGTTCGTCGCGGCCCGCAGGTTCGCCATCCCCGCGGTTGAGGCCAAGGGCCCGCTGCTGCTGGAAGACGTAGGAGTGCCATTGCCGGCTCTGGCCGATCTGGTCGCCGGAGTAGAGCAGATCGCAGCGAAACACGACCTGATGATCTCGGTGATCGCGCATGCCGGCGACGGCAATACCCACCCGTTGATCGTGCATGATCCGACCGACCCCGACAACACCCGTCGGGCCAACATTGCTTTCGGCGAAATCATGGATCTGGCAGTGCAATTGGGTGGCACCATCACCGGCGAGCACGGAGTCGGACGGCTCAAGCGCCCATGGTTGGCCGGCTACCTGGGGCCGGATGCGATGGACCTGAACCGTCGGATCAAGACGGCGCTGGACCCCGACAACATCCTCAACCCGGGCGCCGGAATCTGACATTAAATTTTCACGGCACTATCAACGAAGACATCCGGGACTCCGGACGACACCGTGGTGGGCTTGCGATTGTTGGGGCTGGACGGCACGCGGCGGGTGTCGGCGGGCCGCAGTCGTTGCGCGATTCCGCAGCCCTCAGACGCGTTGACACCAGCGGCCCCGTGTCGTACACATAAGACATGATGGCAACTTTGTCTCAGGGCAGTCAGGGTTCCCCGGCGACGTTCCAGCTCGCCGACACGACGGGCTGGGTCAACCCGTGGCCCATGTACCAGGCCCTGCGTGATCACGACCCGGTGCACCACGTGGTCGATCCACAACACCCTGGCGCCGACTACTACGTGCTGTCCCGGCACGCCGACATCTGGGCGGCGGCCCGTGATCACGAGACGTTCTCCTCGGCACAGGGTCTGACCGTCAACTACGGCGAGCTGGAACTCATTGGCCTGCAAGACAACCCACCGATGGTGATGACCGACCCGCCGGTGCACACCGAATTCCGCAAGCTGGTGTCGCGGGGCTTCACCCCCCGTCAGGTCGAGGCCGTCGAACCCAAGGTGCGCGAGTTCGTCGTAGAACGGCTGGAGAAACTCAAGGCAAACGGCGGCGGCGACATCGTCGCCGAGTTGTTCAAGCCGCTGCCGTCCATGGTGGTCGCGCACTACCTGGGCGTCCCGGAGGAGGACCGCGACCAGTTCGACGGCTGGACCGAAGCCATCGTCGCGGCCAACACCGCCGAGGGTGGCCTCGGCGGTGCGCTCGAGACACTCGGCAGCGCCCTGGGCGACATGATGGGTTACTTCACGGCGCTGATCGAACGCCGCCGCAAGGAACCCGAGGACGACACCGTCTCGCACCTGGTCGCCGCGGGTATCGGCGCCGACGGTGACATCGCCGGGGTGCTGTCCATCCTGGCTTTCACGTTCACCATGGTCACCGGCGGAAACGACACCACAACAGGCATGCTCGGTGGCTCGGTGCAACTGCTGCACCAGCGCCCCGACCAACGCCGCGTGCTGGTCGAAAACCCTGACCTGATAACAGATTCGGTGGATGAGTTCCTTCGTCTGACCTCACCAGTACAGGGCCTGGCCCGGACCACCACCCGCGATGTCACCATTGGTGCGGACACCATTCCCGAGGGCCGCAAGGTGCTGTTCCTCTACGGTTCGGGCAATCGGGACGAGCGGCAATATGGATCGAGCGCAGGCGAATTGGAAGTGACGCGCAAGCCGCGCAACATCCTGACCTTCAGCCACGGCGCCCACCACTGCCTCGGCGCCGCTGCGGCCCGCATGCAGTCGCGGGTGGCACTGACCGAATTACTTTCGCGGATACCTGATTTCGAGGTGGACGAGAGCGGCATCGTGTGGGCCGGCGGCAGCTACGTACGACGGCCGTTGTCCGTACCGTTCAGAGTCCGCTGATGGCCGGTGACTGGCTGTCTGTCAAGCGGACCGAGGTGGGCGCCGAGGTCATCTTGGACGCCGCGGACCGACTGTTCGCCAAACACGACGCGGCGAGCGTTGGCATGAGCGAAATCGCGAGGGCCGCAGGCTGTTCCCGTGCCACGCTGTATCGATACTATGAGAACCGCGAGGCGCTGCACTTGGCCTACGTGCACCGCGTGACCTTCCGACTGTTCGCCGCGGTCGGCGACCGTATCGCGCACATCACCGACCCACGGGCACGACTGCTGGAGGCTTTCGTGATCGCGGTGCGCAGCGTGCGCGAAAACCCCGCGCTGTCATCATGGTTCGCCACCTCGGCACCGGCCATCGGCGGCGAGGTCGCCGCGCAGTCCGAGGTCATCACCGGACTGGCAACCTCGTTCTTGTCATCACTTGGGATCGAGGACCCGCAGCGGCGGGCCGGCTGGCTGATCCGCATCATGGTCTCGCTGCTGATGTTCCCCGGAGCCGACGAGGCTGACGAGCGCGCGATGCTCGAGGAATTCGTTGTCGCGCAACTGGTTCCGACGCCCACTCAGGCCTCCCAGTAGCCCCGCGCCTTGATCGACTTGCGCGGAATGTTGTAGGCCTCGCGCAGCACCTTGACCACCTCCCGGGTAGTGCGGCTGTCGCATGCCACCCAGCCGAAATGCTCGGACGCGTCGAACGCCGCCGACCGCACCGCCTCGATCAGCGCCTCCCCCGCGTTCTTGCGATCAATCCAGGTCACTGCAACATCATTGGTGATCGGCAACTCACGATCGTCGTCATGTGCGGTCTCCAGGAATACCCGTGCCGGACTGTCCCCGATGGCTGCCAGCAGCGAGTTGATCGCCGGCAATGACGCGGTGTCACCGACCAGAACATAACCGGCCGGCGCGGGTTCGGGCAGCGTGAAGTTGCTGCCCAACACCGTCACCTCCAGGGTGTCGCCCGGGCTGGCAACCCGGGCCCAGTTGGTGGCCAGCCCGTCGTGCAGGGCGAAATCGATGTCGACAGTGCCAGTTTCGGGGTCTGGGTTGACCAGGGTGTAGCCACGCTGGTGCGACTTGGCGCCATCAGGGAACCAACCGCGAACCCACATGGTGGGGTGGATCGATTGCTCCGACAACAGATCGGGTGCGGTGAAATGCAGCCGAAGATAGTTCGATGTGATCTCGCTGCGGCCGGTGACTGTCATCCGATAGTCCCCACCTCGCCACAGTTTGACCAGCGCACCCTGCAGCCCGCGCGATGTCTTCTGCTCGGTCATCCGCCACCCTAAAAATAGATTCGGTCGATTTTTAGGGCAGCATAACCTAATTTCGATGCCCGCCGTCGTCCACGATTACGAACATCCGACTGCAGGGTCAGCGGCGCCGCGAGTAGCGCAGGTAGGGGTACATGCCGGCTACGCGGCCGTACAGCCAGTGCTCGGTGCTCGGGCGACGACCGGGGATTGAACTAGCTGCGAACCCGGGTCACCCGATGCAGCAACCACGCCACCGGGATGGTCACCAACAGCGTCAAGGTGAACAAGGTCAACGTGGACCCGGTATAGACCGGCTTGCGCATGATCTCGGTCATGACCAATTCCATGGTCATCAGATGCACGAGGAAGATTTCGTAGGAGATCTCTCCGAGGAAGACCATCGGCCGACTGGCCAGCACCCGGTCATACCAGCCACGGTCCCCCAGAGCCAACGGTGCCACCGCCAACGTGGCGATCGCCGCGTACAGCACCACCTTGGACAGGCTCTCCCGCAGCTCAGCAGGCGATGTGGTCGGCGCCCCGGCTATGGGCGTCGAGACGATCAGAAAACACACCAATGCCAGTGGGATGCAAAGGAAGCCGTAGGCGCGCAGGCCCAACGCGGCCAGCACGGACAACAGCATGCCGCCGAGGAACCAGAGCAGATAGGTCGGTAGCCACAGCCGGGCTCCTTCGGGCAGGAAATGCGTGGTGTGCACCAACGTCAGCCAGACCGGGCTTATCACCGCCAGGCCGGCCAATCCGGCCAGCAGCAGCCCGGGCCGCCAGCGCCGCCGGCACAGCACCACCATCAACAGGTAGGCCAGCAGCGGAAGTGCAACGTAGAAAGCAACTTCCACCGCCAGACTCCACATCTGGGTCAGACCCTGATGCAGCCAGGAGAACAGATAGTTGTCGGTATAGATGGTCGTCAACGTCAGGTTCCGGAGCAGCCCCATCCAGGTGTGGCCGGGGTTGGGCCCGGCCTGCCGGAAGTGGTACAGGGTAAACGCCGCCAGCACCGTGATGACGTACGCCGGCATGATCCGTCGAATCCGGTGCCAGGTGTACCGCTTGATTCGCGGCGACTCATACGAGCCCGAGCCACCCGCGGCCAGCGCCCGCACCCACGGGGTGAACAGCAGGAACCCCGACAGCACGAAGAAGATCGCAACACCGATCTCCGTTCGCGAATACATCAGCCCGACATACGTTTCGGAGTACTTACCGGTGGTGTACGCCGCATGGGTCAATAGCACCAGCAGCGCTGCTACAGCGCGAACCCCGGTGAGTGAGGCAACCCGGGTCACTTGTGCTTGCGCTTGCCCGGGTCTCGATCACCCCGGCCACGCCGGTCGTCGTCACGGCCCTTACCGTGGCGCGGGGCCCGGTCTTGGTATGAGCCCCGGTCCTGATACGAACCGCGGTCCCCACGACCACCCCGGTCCAGCTCGAGGTGGATAAGCTGGCCCGAAATCCGGGTGTTTTCAAGGGCTTTGAGCGTCTGCTTGCTCAATTTGGCGGGCAACTCGACCAGCGAGTGGTCAACCCGGATGCTGATGTGCCCGAAGTCGCTGCGGTTCAGCCCGCCCTCGTTGGCGATGGCGCCGACGATGGCCCCCGGAATGACCTTGTGCCGCTTGCCCACTGCGATCCGATAGGTGGCCAGGTCGTCGCGCACGGCGCGGGGTTTGCGATCGCCGCGGTCAGCGCGGTCGGCGCGATCCCGGTCTGAACGACGCTTCCCCGAGTCCCAGTCGCTCCTCGCGTGCGCGGGCGACGGCTCCTTCATCAGGAACTCTTCGCCACCCTGGGTCTTCACCGCCAGCGCGGCTGCAATGTCGGCCAGTGGCACATTGTTATCGCGCTCGAAGTCTTCGATCAGCCGGCGGAACAGCTCGATACCCGGCGCGCTGAGCGCGTCAGTGATGGCATCGCGGAACTTCTCCACCCGCTGGGCATTGACGTCGTCAACCGAAGGCAGTTGGGACTCAACGAGTTTCTTGCGGGTGACCCGCTCGATGGAGTTGAGCAGATGGCGTTCCCGCGGCGTGACGAACAGCAGCGCGGTACCGGAGCGACCGGCCCGGCCAGTGCGTCCGATGCGGTGCACGTACGACTCCGGGTCGTGCGGGATATCGTAGTTCAGCACGTGCGAGATACGTTCGACGTCAAGGCCGCGAGCCGCCACGTCGGTGGCGATCAGGATGTCGATGGAACCATCCTTGAGTGCGGTGATGGTGCGCTCACGCACCGCCTGCGGGATATCACCGTTGATCGCAGCGGCGGAAAACCCACGGGCCCTGAGCTTTTCGGCAACTTCCTCGGTGGCCTGCTTGGTCCGGACGAAGACGATCATGGCCTCGAACGGTTCGACCTCGAGCAGCCGGGTGATGGCGTCCATCTTCCGCGGACCGGCCACCTGGATGTAGCGCTGGGTGATGTTCTCGGCGGTCTGGGCTTTCGCCTTGATGGTCACTTCGACCGGGTCGTGCAGGTACTTGCTGGTGATCTTCTTGATGGCCGGTGGCATGGTGGCCGAGAACAGCGCCACCTGCTTGTACTCCGGGGTGTCGGCCAGGATGCGTTCGACGTCCTCCGCGAATCCCATCTGCAGCATCTCGTCGGCCTCGTCGAGCACCAGGTAATCCAGGTGCGAGAGGTCCAGGCTGCCCTTCTCCAGATGGTCGATGACCCGGCCCGGGGTACCCACCACGACCTGGGCACCGCGCTTGAGCCCAGCCAACTGCGGGGTGTACGACGACCCGCCGTAGACGGGCAGCACATTCACGTTCAGGTGCGCGCCGTACTTACCGAACGCCTCGGCCACCTGCAGCGCGAGTTCACGGGTCGGTGCCAGCACCAGGCACTGAGTATTGCGGCTGGTGGGGTCGATCTTGGACAGCACCGGCACTGCGAACGCGGCGGTCTTACCGGTGCCGGTCTGGGCCAGGCCGACGACGTCGGAGCCGTTGAGCATCGCCGGAATGGTCGCGGCCTGAATGGGCGACGGCGATTCATAGCCGACATCTACCAGCGCCCGTAGCACCTCGGGGTGGATATGCAGGTCGGCAAATGTGATGCCAGCCTCGCTGTCGGTACTGTCTGCGGCGGGGTCTGCAGCGATGTCGCGGCCGCCCGGATCCGGGTCGGTCTCGGGCGAAGGCGTCGTCATTATGCGAGAAGTCTACGGCTTTATCACACCGATACGCCCGCATGCCTGCCATAACTCGGCCCACCACCCTTATAGGGTGGCCGGGTGCGTTGTGCCGAACCGAAATTGATAGCGATCGTGGCGGCCGCACTGACTGCGGCAAGTGTGTCCGGCTGCGGATCGGGTGACTCCACAGCTTCCAAAACCCCGGGCCCTGCGGCGCCCGCCGCGGCGCCGAAACCAGCGAGCGTCGCCCCGACGGTCGCAGCCGGCCCGAAGACCTCCGCCTCACCCGCCGACCCGTGCGCGGTGAGCCTGGCCGCCCCCGACATCGCCAAGGCGGTATCCCGGCTGCCCCCAGACCCGCGCAGTAAGCAGGGCTGGAGCCCCGAACCGCTGGCCGGCAACTACAACCAGTGCGCGCCGTTGTCGGTGGTGATCGTCAAGGCAAACACCAATGCCGAGAATCCGAACACCCGCGCGGTGATGTTCCACCTGGGCCAGTTCATCCCGACCGGAGTGCCGGATACCTACGGGTTCAACGGAATCGATCCGTCGGCGAGCACCGGTGACACCGTCGCTCTGAGCTACACCAACCCGGGCAGCAATCTCAAGAGTGTGGTCCGGTTCCACTGGAACGGCAACGGCGTCGAGCTGGTTGGAAACGCCGGCTAACCAGCCGTGACATCGATTCCGCGATGATTTGGTTTGCGCGGGCCCGGGGCCCAGCCATGATCACCCGAGCAACAGCCGCATTTTCCCGATATTCGCGGTGTAAGCGGCGCTACCATGTCGTCAATTTTCCGCGTTGCGTTCCACCCGAACCGGCGAAGGGAACGGCTATGGGTTGCTCACGGTATATCGGACGAGTCGGTGCGTTGGCTGTGTTCCTCGGGGTCGGAGTGTCGGTGGCCACCGGGACCGCCTACGCCGAGCCCTCCTCCGCTGCGTCTGGGACAACGTCAACGAGCTCAGCCAGTTCGTCGATCAGCGGGTCGCCGGCCGATAAACACCCGTCCCTCAACGGCTTAGGGAAACTGGCACCCGCTCCCAAAAACAAGACGAACACCGCGACGCCGGAATCGAAGACCACCGCAACGACGACCGATGCCCCGAACCCGGCACAAAGTGACCTGACACGTTCCGTTGCCGCTGCGTCCGCGGCCCACGGTTCAAAGCGTTCATCGGGCGTCGGGGGGACATCGACCCAAGCCGCCGCCAAGGTGATCCAGGCATTAACAAGGATCAGCCCGCCGCTGCCGGCTGTCAGTGCCGGATCCAACCACGCCATTGTGCGTCCGACGGCAACCACCGTGTCGACGGCGGCCGTCTCACCAAAGCCTGTGTCGGCCGCGGCGGCTGTATCGGCATCTGCGACAACTGCTACGTCGACCGTCCCCGCTCCGTCCACACCACCCACGGTCCAGACAATCCTGAGCACCGTCGTCACCGCGGCGAAGGAATTCCTCCAGACGGCCCTGGCACCGCTGGTATCCACGTTGCCGTCGAACGTGCCCGCGGGGTCGCCCGTGATGTGGACCATGCTGGCCTGGGTGCGTAAGCAGTTCGAGACGAATCTCTTTCCATCCCAAGCAGTTTCGGCAATTACCACGTCGCAGGTGACCAGCCCCAACCTTCTGGTCAATCCCAGCGCAGAATCCGGGGACCCGTCGCTGTCGGGCAACAGCGCGGTGACTATACCCGGCTGGACCGTGACCGGTACGCCAACTGTCATCAAATACGGCACCTCGTACCGACTCCCCCAGGGTCTTTCGTTCCCGGGGCCGGTGCTCGGCACGTTCCCCAACGATCCGCCCACCGCCGGAGACACGCAGTTCTTCGGCGGCGGCAATGTCGCCACCTCGACGCTGTCGCAAACGGTCGATCTGAGCGGCGCCGCATCGGCCATCGATGCGGGTTCGGTGCCATACAACCTGAGCGGATGGCTCGGTGGCGCTGGTTTCGATCCCTCAGCAGCCTCAGTCACCGTCCGCTTCCTGGGCGCCAACGGGGCCCAGCTGGGCGTCGGACAAATCGCCCCCGTCACTCCATTCGACCGCTGGTTCCAGAGCGGACTGCTCGAGCGCGACACCTCGGGCACCGTGCCCGTCGGCACCCGCTCGGCACAGGTTGTGGTGACCCTCAATGACGCCACGGGCGGCTATAACGAGGCGTATGCCGACGATCTGTCATTCACCGTCGGAGCCACCCTGCCCGCGCCGCCGGCACCAACTCCCCCGGCCTCGACGGTCGGCCAACTCGACCACGTCTTCATGGTCTACATGGAGAACAAGGGCTACAACGACATTGTCGGCAGCCCGAACGCGCCGTACCTCAACAGCCTGATCAACACCTACGGCGTCGAAACCGACTACTACGCGCTGACCCACCCGAGCGACCCCAACTACTACCCAATCCTTGGTGGCACCGACTTCGGCCTCAGCTACAACTGCGCGACCAACTGCTTCGACGCACAGAATCTTGCCGACAACATCGAAGCGGCCGGCAAGACGTGGGCTGGCTACGCACAAGGCATGTCCGCGGCCGGACCGTATGTCTCAACCAGCGACTATTCACCCGACCAACTGCCGTTCATGGCATTCAGCGACATCTACAACAACCCGGGCCGCGCTGTTGCGCACCTCTTCCCGCTGACAAAGTTGGCCACAGACCTGTCCTCAAACGCCACCGCACCCAACTTCGCCTGGTTCGCAGCCAATGAGGCCAACAACATGGAAGGTCCCATCGACACCGTGTCGGGCATTCTGAGTTACCTCGGGGGCCTGCTCACCACCCATCAATACAACATCGCGGCGGGTGATCAGTTCCTGCAGAGCACCATTCCGACCATCATCAACTCGGAGGTCTGGAATGACCCGACGCAGAAGAGCGCCATCTTCATCACCTTCGACGAGGACTCCAACAATCTTTCGACCGGCTTGGCCAACGAGGGCAACCACGTGGTGACCATCGTCATCCCGTCACCGGGAGCTATTGCCGCCGGAATGCGCTCGGGCAACTTCACCGACAACGAGTACGCCACCCACTACAGCCTGCTGCGCACCATCGAAGACTCGCTCGGGCTTCCGTCGTTGACCACCAATGACGAATACGCCGATCCTCTGAACGGCTTCTGGTCATCGTCGGTCGCCGCGGCGATGTAGTTGCGGCTCACATCGCCGACAGGCCAGGCGCATTGAGGCCGTCTGTCGGTCGGCTGTCTTAGGGTGGCGAGGTGTTCCTGAGCCCCGCCGATCAGATTGTTTACAGCGCCTCCGATCTCGCCGCCGCGGCGCGGTGCGAGTACGCGCTGCTGCGCCGGTTCGACGGGTTACTCGGATGGGGACCGAAGGCGACCATCGAAGACGATCTGCTGGCTCGCACCGCCGAACTCGGCGACGCCCATGAGCGTCGTCACCTGGAACAGTTGCGTGAGCAGTACGACGACAACATCGCGGTGATCGGCCGACCCCGGCCCTACACCACGGCCGGGCTGATCGCCTCGGCGGAGGCCACCCGCGCGGCCGTCGACCGGCGCGCGCCGGTGATCTACCAGGCCGCTATGTTCGACGGCCGGTTCCTGGGGTTCGCCGACTTCCTGATCCTGACCGATGACGGCTACCGACTGCGGGACACCAAACTGGCCCGCTCGGTGAAAGTCGAAGCACTGCTACAGCTGGCGGCCTACGCCGACGCGTTGACCACTGCCGGGGTACCGGTCGCGCCGGAGGTCGACCTGGTGCTGGGTGACGGGACCATTGCCAGCTACCCGGTGGCCGAACTGCTGCCGGTGTACCTACCCCGGCGCGCAGAGCTTCAGCGGCTGCTCGACGAACATCAGGCCGGTGGCGCCCCGGTGTCCTGGGAGACTCCGGGGCTGCGGGCATGTCACAGCTGCGACGACTGCATGGTGCAGGTACGTGAACACGACGATCTGCTGCTGGTGGCGGGTATGCGGGTGAGTCAACGGGCCCGGCTGATCGACGCCGGCATCACCACGATGCACGAACTGGCCGAGCACACCGGTGCGGTGCCGGGACTGTCATCGCGCACCACCGCGAATCTGATCGGTCAGGCCGGGCTGCAGGTCGCGCCGCCAATCGACGACAAACCCCAGTTCGAGGTGATCGACGTCCAGCCGCTGACCGGCCTGCCCGAACCAGATCGGGGCGACCTGTTCTTCGACTACGAGGGCGACCCACTGTGGACCGAGAACGGAATCGACTGGGGACTGGAGTATCTGTGGGGCACGTTGACCGCGACCGGGGAATTCCATCCGCTCTGGGCGCATGACCGAGCCAGTGAACGGCAGGCGCTGATCGATTTCCTGGCGTTGGTGCGCAAGCAGCGCAAGCGTTACCCGAACATGCACATCTACCACTACGCGGCGTACGAGAAGAGCACCCTGCTGCGGCTGTCCGGGCGTTACGGCATCGGCGAGGCCGAGGTGGACGATCTGTTGCGCAACGGCGTACTGGTCGACCTGCTTCCGTTGGTACGCAAGAGTATTCGGGTCGGCACCGAGAGCTACAGCATCAAGTACCTGGAGCCGCTGTACATGGGTGGCGAGTTGCGCAGCGGTGAGGTGACCAAAGCCACCGACTCGATCACGCAGTACGCGCGCTACACCGAACTGCAGGCCACTGACAGGCACGAGAAAGCCGCAGCGGTACTCAAGGAGATCGAGGACTACAACCGCTACGACTGCCGCTCCACACTGCGGCTGCGCGAGTGGCTGCTAGGCGTGGCGTGGGCCGCAGGCATCGGTCCGCGTGGGCCGGTCACCGGTGGGTTGCCGGAACCTGAGGCCGCTGAGGTCGCCGACGACACAGCTCAGCGCGCGCTGATGAAGTACGCGGGTGACGGTACCACCGCACGCACCGCCGAGCAGCAGGCCGTCGCCATGGTGGCCGCTGCCCGCGGATACCACCAGCGCGAGGAAAAGCCGTTCTGGTGGGCACATTTCGACCGGATCAACAACCCGGTCGACGAATGGGCCGACAGCACAGACGTTTTCGTGACCACCGAACCCGCCGAGGTCGTCGTCGACTGGCACACACCGCCGCGGGCACGCAAGCCGCAACGTCAGGTTCTGTTGCATGGCGAGGTCGCGGCCGGCTCGATTGGTGGCGAGGTCTTTGCCTTGTACGAACCACCCTCTCCGGCAGGACTTTCCGACGATCCTGACCGCCGGGCCTCGGGCTCAGCGTCGGTGCTGGACAGCAACGAGGACGGCACCGAAGTCCTGATCATGCACCGGCCCGCCAAAGACGGCGAACTCTTTTCACAGCTGCCGTTCGCGTTGACCCCGGGTGCACCGCCGAACACCAAGCCGCTGCGCAACTCGATCGACGCGACCGCCGGTGCGGTGGCGGCAGGGTTGCCTTCCTTGCCGCCCAACGCGGCGATGGACATCCTGCTGCGGTCCGCTCCGCGCACCGTGTCCGGTGGGCCGCTCCCCCGCACCGGTGACACGGGCGCCGATATCGTTGCCTCCCTTCAGGATTTGGACTCGTCGTATCTCGCGGTGCACGGCCCGCCCGGGACCGGCAAGACTCATACCGCGTCCAAGGCCATAGTCGATCTGGCCAACCGGTACCACTGGCGCATCGGCGTGGTGGCCCAGGCGCATGCCGTGGTCGAGAACGTGCTCACCAGTGTGGTGAAGGCCGGGGTCGATGGTCAGTTGGTCGGCAAGAAGGGTGCACCAGATGACGCGCTGTTCACCAGGGTCCCGGAAAACCACTACGCCAGTTTCATCGAGGGCGGGCGGGGCTGCGTAATCGGTGGCACCGCATGGGATTTCGCCAACGACGGACGGGTGCCGCCGGGCAGCCTGGATCTGCTGGTCATCGAGGAGGCGGGCCAGTTCAGCCTGGCCAACACCATTGCCGTCGCGCCGGCTGCCCGAAATCTGTTGCTGCTGGGCGATCCGCAGCAACTGCCACAGGTCAGCCAGGGCACGCACCCCGAACCGGTAAACGACTCCGCACTGAGCTGGCTGGTCGAAGGGCGGCACACGCTGCCCACCGAGCGCGGCTACTTCCTGGATCTGTCTTACCGGATGCACCCTGCGGTATGTGCGCCGGTGTCGGCGCTGTCATACGACAACCGGCTGCAGTCCGCTGAGCATGTCACCGCGGGCCGCCGACTGACCGGAGTCGAGCCGGGCGTGCACCTGATGGCCGTCGACCATGAAGGCAACGCGACCGAGAGCCCACAGGAGGCCGAGGCGATCATCGCGGCTGTCGGCGAGCTGCTCGGCCGAACGTGGTCCGACGAAGACGGCACCAAAACCCTTGGGCCCGAAGATGTTCTGGTGGTCGCGCCGTACAACGCGCAAGTAGTGCTGCTGCGCGAGCAGCTGAACACGGCCGGCTACGGCGATATCCTGGTCGGCACCGTCGACAAGTTCCAGGGGCGCCAGGCGCCGGTGGTGTTCATCTCGATGACGGCGTCCTCGATCGGTGAGGTACCGCGCGGCATGGGTTTCCTGCTCAACCGCAACCGCCTTAATGTGGCGGTCAGCCGCGCCAAATACGCGGCATACCTGGTGCGCTCGCGCTACCTGACCGACTACCTGCCGTCCACCCCGGACGGGTTGACCGAACTCGGAGCGTTCCTGGCGCTGACCACACCGGCCGTGGCATTGACTACTGCCGGATGTGGTACAGACATCCGGTGACCGAAACGCTCCTTGAGCGACTGGCCGCCGTCGTCGGCAAGGGCTATGTCAGCACCGATCCCGACGTCCTGGCCGGCCGCACCGTCGACCACACCGGCCGCTATCGCGGCCAAGCGTGTGCACTGGTTCGGCCCGGCACCGACGAGGAAGTGGCCGCGGTACTGCGGATATGTCGCGATGCCGGGGCCTACGTCACCGTGCAGGGTGGGCGGACCTCGCTGGTGGCCGGCACTGTGCCCGAGCACGACGACGTGCTGCTGTCCACCGAGCGACTGTCCGCAATCGGCGAGGTGGACACCGTCGAACGCCGGGTGCGCGTCGGCGCCGGAGCCACCTGCGCTGCGGTACAGAAGGCCGCGGTGGCAGCCGGACTGGTGTTCGGGGTGGACCTGGCCGCGCGTGATTCGGCGACCGTCGGCGGCATGGCGTCCACCAACGCCGGCGGGCTGCGCACTGTGCGTTACGGCAACATGGGCGAGCAGATCCTGGGCCTGGACGTCGCCCTGCCCGACGGCACGGTGTTGCGCCGGCACAGCCAGGTGCGCAGCGACAACACCGGCTACGACCTGGGCGCGATGTTCGTCGGCGCCGAGGGCACCCTCGGCGTGATCACCAGCCTGGACCTGCGCCTGCATCCAACACCGGCGCACCGGGTGACCGCGGTGGCCGGGTTCGACAACCTTGACGCGCTGATCGCAACCGGCCGCCGCTTCCGGGACGCCGACGGTATCGCGGCGCTGGAACTGATCGACTCGCGGGCCAGCGCGTTGACCGCCGAACACTTGGGCGTGCCCGCGCCGGTCGGCGGCGCCTGGCAACTGCTGATCGAAATGGCCGGCGACATCGACCTCACCGAGATGCTGGCTGAGGCACTGGAGGATGCCGAACTGGCCGGCGAACCGGCGGTGGGTATGGACGTCAGTGCGTCTCAGCGGCTCTGGCAGGTGCGCGAGTCGATCGCCGAGGTCCTGGGCTGGTACGGGCCACCGCTGAAATTCGATGTGTCGCTACCGCTTTCGAATATATCCTTGTTCGCCGACCGCGCGACGGAGCTGGTTGCCGCACATGCGCCCGCGGCCATTCCGGTGTTATTCGGGCACATCGGCGAGGGCAATCTGCACCTGAACTTGTTGCGCTGCAACGTTTCTGACGACGTCGAGCATAGCCTGTATTCAGCCATGATGGCGCTGATCGCGGACTGCGGCGGCAATGTCAGTTCGGAGCACGGGGTGGGCACCCGCAAGCGCGACTACCTGACCATGTCGCGTACCGACGCCGACATCGCGGCCATGCGCACGGTGAAGGCTGCGTTTGATCCGACCGGTTATCTCAACCCGGCAGTGCTGTTGCGTTGACCCACGAGTGACGCCGAGATCGACGAAATGGCCGGTTCTACTCGAACTTTGCGGCCCGTTCGTCCGTTTCGGCGGGGTATTCGTCGTCCGCATACTCGTCCGGGTCGTCCGGCTGGGCATTGAGCTCATCCCAGTCCACGACGTACTCGACGTAGTCGTCATCATCGGGAAAGTAATTGGGCTCCAAGGCTTCCCGCGCAGCGAGCCGTGAAGAGACCGGCGGCTGCAACGGGACCACCCCACCCCGAAGGAACAGCGCGGCGATGATCCCGAACAAGGCTACAAACGCGGGCAGCAACAACGACTGCGACATAGCCGTAGCGAACGGTTCGTGCAGGAACGGCGGCAGCGTTTGGACGGCGCCCTCGCCGCTCGGCGGCCGCTGACCGCCCCCGGGCATCTCATGGCTGATCCTGGCGGTCATGAACGCGGCCATGCCGGCGCTGCCCAGCACCGAACCGACCAGCCGGGTCGCGTTGTACACACCCGACCCGGCCCCGGCCAGCTGCGGCGGCAGGTTGCGGGTCGCGGTCGCCGCCAGCGGCGACCAGATGAACGCCATGCCCACACCCATTGCAATGAAAGGCGGCATCAGTCGCCACGCCGGGGTCGTCGGCGTCAAATCGAACGACAGCCAGGTCAACCCGATCGCCAGCGCCGAAAAGCCGAACCCGACGATCGGCTGCGGCGAATAACGGTCGATCATCTTGCCGACCACTGGGGCCAGCAAGCCGGACACCACCGCCATGGGCGCGGTCAGCAGCGCCGCCCGCGTCGCGCTGAATCCGAGCACCGCCTGGGCGTGGAACATCACCGGCAGGATCATCGCGGTGACGCAGAAACCGATGGTCGCCACGGCCACGTTGGCCATGCTGAAATCGTTGTCGCGGAAAACCGTCAACGGAATCAGCGGCTCATCCGGATTGACCGACTGCCAGTAAACGAAAGCGGCCATGAGGCACACGCCGCCGGCGATCAACAGCCAGATCCACCAAACCCAGTGGTGCGCCTGCCCCTCCTGCAGCCCGAACACGATGCAGAACATGCCCAGCCCGGACAACAACACACCCACCAGGTCGAACCGGTGCCGCTCCGTCGGCAGCTGCGGCACCAAAACCCAGGCAAGCACCAGACCGATCACACCGATCGGCACGTTGACGAAGAAAATCCACTGCCAGCCGAGGTGGTCCACCAACACACCACCGGCCAGCGGTCCGACCAGCGTCGCCACCCCGGCCGTGGCACCCCACACGCTCATCGCGACGCCGCGGCGGTCCTGCGGGAAAATCCGGGTGATCGTCGACAGGGTCTGCGGTGTCAGCAGCCCCGCGCCCAGGCCCTGCACCACCCGGGCGGCAATCAACATCCCGATGCTCCCGGCCAGGCCACACCACAGCGAAGCGAGCGTGAAGACCGCCAAACCTGCCAGGTACAGATTGCGCGGCCCGAAGCGGTCACCGAGGCGTCCGGCCACCAGCAGCGGCACCGCGTAGGCCAGCAGGTAAGCGCTGGTCACCCAGATGACGCCGTCGTAGTCGGTGTTCAGCTTCTGCATGATGGTCACGTTGGCGACCGCCACGATGGTGGAGTCCACCAAGATCATGAAAAAGCCGACCATCATCGCCCAGAGGGCATTCCACGGACGGCTGACCTGAATGGGAGCGCTCACCGGGCGGCCCCGTCGGAAATCAACTTATGCATGGCGTGGGTATCGACTCCGGTTATCGGCACGCGTGCCGAGTTTCCGCCCCGACGCTACGGATCGCTGAGGGTCCGAACAAGTCTGCGGCGTGTTGGCCGCTAGCGGCGGAGGTGGTGGCGACCGGTGGTGGCCGGGCCGTCAGCCGGCCACCCGCTCGTGGCCGGACGCTCCGACGCCACCGACCGCCAGGAGCGCGAACAGGGCGATCACCACACCCGTCGTCATCACCACGGCGAGCGCCGGTTCACCGTTGCCCAGCGCCCCGACCAACGGGGCCACCGCAGCACCGACGCCGAATTGCGCAGCACCCAATGCCGCGGCTGCCGTGCCGGCGGCATCGGGATGACGGGCGAGCGCCACCGCCGGAGTATTCGGAATCACCAGGCCCATAGCCGCCAGGATCGCCCAGACCGGGATGAGGAAGGCCGCCAATCCGCCGGCGTGCGAAACCGCCAGCGCGACGAAAACCAGGCCGAACACCGATGCCGCGCTCAGCGCTGCCACCGCGATGGTCTGCGGGGAGAACCGGCGCAACAGCACCACGTTGAACTGTGTGGAGCCGATCAGCGCCACCGCGCCGGCCGCGAACACCAGCGCGAAAGTTTGCTGGTTCAGGCCGTAATGCCCCTGCAGTACAAACGACGCACCCGCGATGTAGGCGAACAGACCCGACATGCCCAGTGCCCCGACCAGGACCAGCATCACGAAGCTCACATCCGAGAGCACCTCGCCGTAAGTGCGCAGGATGGCTCGCAACTGCAGTGGACGTCGGTGTTCGACCGGCAGCGTATCCGGCAAGGCCAGGATCGCGACGGTCAAGAGCGCCCCGCCCAGCACCGCCAGCGCGGCGAACACCCAGTGCCACGAGCCGTGTAGCAGGACCGCGGCCCCCAGCGACGGCGCGAGCACCGGCGCCACTCCGAGCACCAGCATCAGCCTGGACATGACGGTGGCTGCCACCGATTCGTCGAACAGATCGCCCACCACCGCGATGGCGACCACCGATGCCGCTGCCGCACCAACCCCCTGCAGGGCACGGGCGGCACCCAGAGTGGTGATGTTCGGCGCCAGCAGGCACATCACCGAAGCGGCCATGTGCAGCAGAATCCCGGCGATCAGCGGCCGACGGCGGCCTAGCGCGTCCGACAGCGGCCCGACGATCAGCTGGCCCAGAGCCAGCCCGGCCAACGTGCCGGTCAGCGTCAACTGCGCGACCGACGAGGACACGCCCAGCTCCCGAGCAATCCGCGGCAATGCCGGCAGGTACATATCAATGGTCAGCGGGCCCAAGGCGACCAACAAACCGAGAATCACAATCATCCGAGCCCGGCCCGGCTGTGCGCCGGTGCCGGCCACCGGTTCTACCGCCGTCACATCCACAAGGGGCGATGGTGCCATGAACAGGGTCAGCACCGCATGTCAGTTTTTTCTTCCCGCCATGTTTACTGTCGCTTCCGTCACCAGCGGGCACTGAGTTGCTCCACCATTCGTTGGGTACGCGTTAGCCTGAAAACCCGGGTACCCATATCCGGACCAGCGCACCGAGAGGTCAACCGATGAGCGCTCGCTCCAGCATCAAGGGCACGAAGGGCCAGTTGCCCGCCAAGGTTGGCAGCCCCGACGAGAATCCCGGCGCCGCGGCGCGGGCACTGTCGCACATTCTCGAAAGCGGCTCCCGCGTCCAGGCGCCGGCGGTTCATGCCTATGTCAACCGCCTGCGCGAGCACCATCCCGACGCCACCCCCACCGAGATCATCACCAGGCTGGAGAAGCGCTACCTGGCCGCCGTCATGGCCAGTGGTGCCGCCGTCGGCTCGGCGGCGGCCTTCCCGGGTATCGGCACCATCGCCGCGATGGCCTCCGTCGCCGGGGAGACCGTGGTGTTCCTGGAGGCGACGGCCGTGTTCGCCCTGGCTGTCGCCGACGTGCACGGTATCCCTGTCGAGCAGCGGGAGCGGCGGCGTGCTCTGGTACTGGCCGTGCTGGTCGGTGACGAAGGCAAGCACGCTGTCGCCGACCTGCTCGGCGGCGGCCGCACCAGCGGCGCATGGCTTGCCGACGGGGCCGCCACAGTGCCGTTACCCGCTGTGTCGCAACTGAATTCGCGGATGCTGAGGTACTTCGTCAAGAAATACACGCTCAAGCGGAGCGCTATCGCATTCGGCAAGCTGCTGCCGGTCGGCATCGGTGCCGCCGTCGGCAGCGTGGGCAACCGATTGATGGGCAAGAAGATCGTGGAGAACTCCCACCAAGCGTTCGGCGCCGCGCCCCAGCGGTGGCCGCAGACGCTGCACGTGCTGCCTGCGCCGAAGAATTAGCACAACCACGTCACCACTGGGTGGCCTTCCCGCGTTCGCCCGACGCGGTTAAGGGTTAGCCTTAGGCGGCACGGGGGCGACCAGCCGCCGACACATAACATTGCGGGCAGAGATCGGGTACCGGTCCCGCGCTCGCCGAGGCAGACGGAAACGAGGCGAATAGCGGCCGTGAGCACTTCACCTTCACCATTCGGACAGAACGAGTGGCTGGTCGAAGAGATGTACCGCAAGTTCCGCGAGGACCCGTCCTCGGTGGACCCCAGCTGGCACGAGTTCCTCGCTGATTACTCTCCCGAACCGATAACCGAGACAACGGTTTCCACGGTTGCCCCGACTCCTGCCGCCGCCCCGTCTCCCGCGGCGCCGGCAAGCAACGGCCAGGCGACCGCAGCCGCCCCAACTGCCACTCCGGCAGCTGCCCCGGCCCCGGCCCCGGCCCCGGCTGCACCGAAGCCGGCAGCTAAGCCCGCGGCCGGACCTGCACCGGCCGACGACTCCGAGGTGCAGGTGCTGCGCGGCGCCTCGGCCGCCGTCGTCAAGAACATGAACGCCTCGCTGGACGTGCCGACCGCCACCAGCGTGCGGGCCATCCCGGCAAAGCTGATGATGGACAACCGCATCGTCATCAACAACCACCTCAAGCGCACCCGCGGCGGCAAGATCAGCTTCACCCACCTGCTGGGCTACGCGATCGTCCAGGCGGTCAAGAAGTTCCCCAACATGAACCGGCACTTCGCCGAGGTGGACGGCAAGCCCAACGTGGTGACCCCGGCCCACACGAACTTGGGTCTGGCCATCGACCTGGCCGGCAAGGACGGCTCGCGCCAGCTCGTCGTCGCAGCAATCAAGCGTTGCGAGACAATGGAATTCGGCCAGTTCATCGCGGCCTATGAAGACATCGTCCGACGCGCGCGCGACGGCAAGCTGACCGCTGAGGACTTCGCCGGCGTCACCATCTCGCTGACCAACCCCGGCACCATCGGCACCGTGCACTCGGTGCCGCGGCTGATGCGCGGCCAGGGCGCGATCATCGGCGCCGGCGCCATGGAGTACCCCGCCGAGTTCCAGGGCGCCAGCGAGGAGCGCATTGCCGAGCTGGGCGTGGGCAAGCTGATGACGCTGACCTCGACCTACGATCACCGGATCATCCAGGGCGCCGAGTCGGGCGACTTCCTGCGCACCATCCATCACCTGCTGCTGGACGACGAGTTCTTCGACGAAATCTTCCGCGAGCTGGGCATTCCCTACGAGCCCGTGCGCTGGCGCATCGACAACCCGGACTCGATCGCTCACAAGAACGCCCGAATCATCGAGCTGATCGCGGCCTACCGCAACCGTGGCCACCTGATGGCCGACATCGATCCGCTGCGCCTGGACAAGACCCGCTTCCGCAGCCACCCCGACCTGGACGTGAACAGCCACGGCCTGACGCTGTGGGACCTCGACCGCGAGTTCCGGGTCGACGGATTTGCCGGCAAGCAGTACTTGAAGCTGCGTGACGTGCTGTCGGTGCTGCGCGACGCCTACTGCCGGCACGTCGGCGTGGAGTACACCCACATCCTCGAACCCGAGCAGCAGAAGTGGCTGCAGGAGCGCACCGAGGTCAAGCACGACAAGCCCACCGTCGGCGAGCAGAAGTACATCCTGTCCAAGCTCAACGCCGCCGAGGCCTTCGAAACCTTCCTGCAGACCAAATATGTTGGGCAGAAACGTTTCTCACTTGAAGGCGCGGAGACCGTCATCCCGATGATGGACGCCGCCATCGACCAGGCCGCCGAGCACAGTCTGGACGAGGTGGTCATCGGCATGCCGCACCGCGGCCGGCTCAACGTGCTGGCCAACATCGTCGGCAAGCCGTACTCGCAGATCTTCAGCGAGTTCGAGGGCAACCTGAACCCATCGCAGGCGCACGGCTCCGGCGACGTCAAGTACCACCTCGGTGCGACCGGGCGCTACCTGCAGATGTTCGGCGACAACGAGATCGACGTCTCACTGGTGGCCAACCCCAGCCACCTGGAAGCCGTCGACCCGGTGCTGGAAGGTCTGGTCCGGGCCAAGCAGGACCTGCTGGCCGGCGAACACGGCGACAGCGACGATCACGGCCGGTTCTCGATCATGCCGATGATGCTGCACGGCGATGCCGCGTTCGCCGGGCAGGGTGTGGTGGCCGAGACGCTGAACCTGGCCCTGCTCAAGGGCTACAGCACCGGCGGCACGCTGCACATCGTGGTGAACAACCAGATCGGGTTCACGACGGCGCCAGCGGATTCGCGCTCCAGCGAGTACTGCACCGACGTGGCCAAGATGATCGGTGCGCCGATCTTCCACGTGAACGGCGACGACCCCGAAGCTTGCGCCTGGGTGGCGCGGCTGGCCGTCGACTTCCGCGAGGCGTTCAAGAAGGACGTCGTCATCGACATGCTGTGCTACCGCCGCCGCGGTCACAACGAGGGCGACGACCCGTCGATGACGCAGCCGTACATGTACGACGTGATCGACACCAAGCGCGGTGTCCGCAAGACCTACACCGAAGCCCTGATCGGTCGTGGCGACATCTCGATGAAGGAGGCCGAGGACGCCCTGCGCGATTACCAGGGCCAATTGGAGCGGGTGTTCAACGAGGTCCGCGAGCTGGAGAAGCACGCCATCGAGCCCAGCGAGTCGGTTGAAGCGGACCAGACCATCCCGCAGCGGCTGCTGACCGCGGTGGACAAATCGCTGCTGGCCCGCATCGGCGATGCCCACCTGGACCTGCCCGAAGGCTTCACCGTGCACCCGCGCGTCAAGCCGGTGCTGGACAGGCGCCGGGAGATGGCCTACGAGGGCAAGATCGACTGGGCGTTCGGCGAACTGCTGGCGCTCGGGTCGATGATCGCCGAGGGCCGGCTGATCCGACTGTCCGGCCAGGACACCCAGCGTGGCACCTTCACCCAGCGGCACGCGGTGATCATCGACCGCAAGACCGGCGAGGAGTTCACCCCGCTGCAACTTCTGGCCACCAACACCGATGGCACCCCCACCGGCGGCAAGCTGCTGGTCTACAACTCGGCACTGTCCGAGTACGCCGCGGTGGGCTTCGAATACGGCTACTCGGTGGGCAATCCGGACGCAATGGTGTTGTGGGAGGCCCAGTTCGGTGACTTCGTCAACGGCGCCCAGTCGATCATCGACGAGTTCATCAGCTCGGGCGAGGCCAAGTGGGGCCAGCTCTCGGATGTGGTGCTGCTGCTGCCGCACGGCCACGAAGGACAGGGCCCGGACCACACCTCGGGCCGTATCGAGCGCTTCCTGCAGGTGTGCGCCGAAGGGTCCATGACGGTCGCCCAACCGTCCACCCCGGCCAACTACTTCCACCTGCTGCGCCGGCACGGCCTGGACGGCATCCAGCGACCGCTGATCGTGTTCACCCCGAAGTCCATGCTGCGCAACAAGGCCGCAGTCAGCGACATCAAGGACTTCACCGAGATCAAATTCCGCTCGGTGCTCGAGGAGCCCACCTACGAGGACGGCATCGGCGACCGGTCCAAGGTCAGCCGGATGCTGCTGTGCAGCGGCAAGCTCTATTACGACCTGGTGGCCCGCAAGGCCAAGGACAACCGTGACGACATCGCGATCGTCCGGATCGAGCAGCTCTACCCACTACCCAAGCGCCGGCTCGACGCCACCCTGGACCAGTACCCGAACATTCAGCAGTACTTCTGGGTGCAGGAGGAGCCGGCCAACCAGGGGCCCTGGCCGACCTTCGGACTGAATTTGCCAGAGTTGTTGCCGGACAAGCTGACCGGCATCAAGCGCATCTCGCGGCGCGCGATGAGTGCGCCGTCGTCTGGTAGCTCGAAGGTGCACGCCATCGAGCAGCAGGCCATCCTGGACGAGGCCTTCGCTCCGTAAACGTCGAACGTGAGCTTGTGTGCGAACTTCCCTTGAATCCGCCCTGCGAAACTCGCACACAAGCTCACACTCGCGCGAAAGACCAGAAACGTGGGCGCTTGGCAGCTGTCCGCGATCGCTTGCGGGCCAACGCTTCCCGCGCCACCGTAATCCGGGCGGCATCGAATTCTGGTGACGGATCAGCCAGTCCGAGCAGCGCCTGCAACAGCTCGTCTTGCGCCTCGGCCAGCGATTGCCGGGTGGCGTCGGACGGCTCAGGCGACAACCCGCTCGGCAATTGGGTCAGCCCGGCCGCCCAGGGGCGGACCGCATCGGCATCTGCCGGTTCCCTGCCGACCGCCGACCTGATGGCCGCCAGCTCGCCGGCCAACTCTCCGGCGGCGGGATACGCGCCGTCCCGTTCCAACATGACCGCGGGCAACGTCGTCCGGCCTGCCAGTTCGGTGAGCAGCTCCAGGACTGGCTCGGGTACCGCGTCGGTGTGGGTGTCGTGCCAGACGCCGCCTCGCATGGCTCCGCCTGCGACGTGGACGTACGCGATCCGTTCCAATGGCAACGTGTCGAGCGCGTCGTGAGGGTCGGCGCCGAAGTTGACGGCAGACGTGTAGAGGTTCGCCACGTCCAGCAGGAGCAGCGCCCCGGTGCGTTCGGCGATCTCGTTGAGGAACTGGGCCTCGGTGAATTCGTCGTCGGGCCAGGCCACCAGAGCCGCGATGTGCTCGAGAGCCAATGGAACATCCAGTGCCTCCTGAGCGATCTGCACGTTGGCGACGATCACATCGAGGGCGGCACGGGTGCGCGGCGCCGGCAGCAGATGCCCGGCCTCCCGGTTGCCCGCCCGCACGAACGCGATGTGTTCGCTCACCAACGGCGCATCCAATGCCGCAGCGCACGCGCCGAGGTGCGCCAGCCTGGCCGGGTCCGGCCGCTGCGCACCGCCCAGGGACAGCGAGACTCCATGCGGCACAACGGGAATCCCGCGGCCGCGGATCGCCTGCAGCGAGGCCGGCACAGCGTCGGGACGAATTCCCTCGGCGATCACCTCCATGAACTCGATGCCGGGCAACCGTTCGATGGTGAGGTCGATCTCCGGGCGCCAGCCGATGCCTACCGCGGTGGCGCCTGTCATCCGCCGCACCCGCCACCACCGCAGCCGCCCCCACCACAGCCACTGCTGCTGCCGTCACTCCCACTGCCGTCGCTCCCGCTGCCGACGCTGCCGCCGGCGTAGCTGATCAGCGAATGGCGCAGCTCCACATCGCTCAGCGCGGTGAAGCCGAGTAGCGCGACACCGGCGAGCTGCGCCGAATGCGGGATACCTGGTGCACGGGACACCCCGAGCGACCGTCCCGCCCCTGCGTCGTACTGATCGCGCATGCTCATCAGCAGCCGCCGCCCATCCGCCGAGGGGCGATGCGCGGCGTTGGTCGCGAATGTGCCCCCGATGAAGACCGTCACGAATGCCGTGACGATCAGCCACGCCACTAGCGCGCCAACGGGGCGATGCAGGACGGCGCCGTTGACCACGCGAGCGAGGCCGATACACCAGACGGCGACCGGCAGGAGCGCGGCGGCACGGAACACCGCCAACCGAGCGCCGTCCAACAGTAGGCCCTGGGCCCGCAACTGGTCACCGACCGCCAGGATCCGGGGATCCTTGCGCAGCCGCCTGGGGGCCTTCCGTTTGCCGCTCAAGTCCACCGCCTCAACCACCGCTGCCTCGACATCGGAGAGCGGAGTGGTGCCCGAGGCCACGGTGAGACTCCCGCCGCGAGAGGCCAGGATCCGGCCGCTCAAGGCGAGCTGCGCGATCGCGGTGTTGACCACCCGCGCAGGTCCGCCTGCGAGATAAGCGGTCTGGTAGAGGTCGAGCCGCGTCTCGGGATTCACGCCACGCGCTCCGGTGCGAAGCAACACCGCCCGGATCCCGGCCATCGCCAGCAGCGAGACCACATAACCCAAAAAGAACAGTGAGAGGAACTGGGGTCCGGTCAGGCCCCAGGGAGTTTCTGTCGTCGGACTGGGCATGACAACTCCTCGACGTGCACTGGGCGGAGGGAGCCGCTCGTGTAGAGCGGTGCGCCAAGCGTCGCTGAAATTCCTGCACGGAGCCACCGCAGACAGCAGATCGGCCACGTTCCTTGCACAATCCGCAGATTGAGGCCGAGCACCTGCGGGTCCGTCGTGACCGACGCCTGCCCACCACGTCACAACGGCTTACCCCAACCCACTCGACACCGCCGGTACCGGCTACTGTCGCAGGCAGGAGTCGGGCAAACACAAGGGAGTGGCCAGATGGATGGGTTCGCCGGGAAAGTCGCTGTCATCACGGGAGCCGGGTCGGGCATCGGCCAGGCGTTGGCCATCGAACTTGCGCGTTCTGGTGCCAAAGTCGCGATCAGCGACGTCGACACCGCAGGATTGGCTCAGACCGAAGAGCGCATCAAGGCCATCGGGGCCCCCGTCAAGGTGGACCGGCTCGACGTCACCGAGCGCGAGGCGTTCGAGGCCTATGCCGAGGATGTCGTGCAGCATTTCGGCACCGTCAACCAGGTTTACAACAACGCCGGCATCGCCTTTACCGGCGATATCGAGCACAGCCAGTTCAAGGACATCGAACGGGTGATGGGCGTCAACTTCTGGGGCGTCGTCAACGGCACCAAGGTGTTCCTGCCGCATCTGATCGCTTCGGGCGACGGCCACATCGTCAACGTCTCGAGTGTGTTCGGCCTGTTCGCAGTGCCGGGCCAAGCTGCCTACAACGCCTCCAAGTTCGCTGTCCGCGGTTTCACCGAGGCGCTGCGCCAGGAGATGAAGCTGGCCGGGCATCCGGTCAAGGTCACCACGGTGCACCCGGGTGGCGTCAAGACCGCCATCGCCCGCAATGCCACCGCAGTCGAGGGCTTGGACCCGGCGAAGCTGGCCAAGACGTTCGACAAGAACCTGGCCAAGACCACCCCCGAGAGGGCCGCCACGATCATTCTGGAAGCCGTCCGCAAGGGCCAGGCGCGGGTGCTGGTCGGCCCCGACGCCAAGCTGTTGGACCTGGTCATCCGGGTCACCGGTTCGGGTGCTTACCAGGAGGTGTTCTCCGCGTTCACCGCACGCGTGATGCCGTCCCGTTCGAATTAACCCCGAAGTACCTAGTGGTCGAGCGGGTGCTGGGCCAGCCAAGCGCCCGCCACCACGGCCGGGTCAGCGCCACGGTTGACCTGGTCCAGCATGTCGGTCAGCGTCGCGGTATCCAGTTCACCGGCAATCCCGTTGAGCGCCAGGACTTGTTGTTCGGTCAGTTCGTTACGCCGGTACAGCGGAACAATGTTCTCGGCGCGGATCAACGCGGTCTTGTCGGTCAGCACCACCAGGTCCTTGGGCACCTCGGGGGCTGCGGTGGAGGTCCAGGCAAGCGTCACCTCGCCTGTCCGCAATGCGGCGAAAAGCGTTGCAACGTCAGGAAATTCACGCGCCGCCGGCAACCCGCAGTCGCCGACCCGGGCCGGGTGCCGGGCCCCGGCGACCACGCCGACAGTCAACCCGATGCAGTGCGCCGGCAGCGCTGCGACGTCCCGGCCGCCCCAACGGTCGGCCGTCGCGGCGGTGACGGCGACGGCCGGTTTGTCCTGGGCAGACGCGGTGTAGTCCCCGGCGCCCACGCCCTCCGGTAGTGCCGAAATCATCGACCGGTACACCTGCTCGTCTGAGCGGGCCACCGGATGCGGGGCGAAGCGGGCCAACAGATCGCCGGTAAACCCGGGCGCCACCGTCACAGCCGCTGAGTCAAGCGCCACAACGGGATCCGGCACCACGGTGATGTGCGTGGCGGTGCCGAAGTAACCCAACGCCGCCGCATACAAGTGGGCCAGCAGGGCCGACTCCGACCCCGGCCCGGCCCCAACTGACACCGGGTGCCCCGGCGGCGGTGCAGCACAACCCGCCAGCGCGACCGTGGTCAGCGCAACCGCGGCCGCCAGGCGCCGCATGACACTCAGGCTTGTGACGCGGCCGCCACTGCCGCGGCCACCGCCGGACCGACCCGCGGGTCCAGCGCACTGGGCACGATGTGGTCGACCGTCAGGTCGTCCCCGACGACAGAGAAGATCGCTTGTGCAGCAGCGACTTTCATATCCTCGGTGATCCGGCGTGCGCCGGCGTCCAGCGCCCCGCGGAACACGCCGGGGAAAGCCAGCACGTTGTTGATCTGGTTCGGGAAGTCGCTGCGACCGGTGGCCACCACTGCCGCGTGCCTACGTGCGGCGTCCGGGTGAATCTCCGGGTCCGGGTTGGACAGCGCGAAGACGATGCCGCCGGGCGCCATGGTTGCGATGATCTCCTCGGGCACCACGCCCGCAGACAGACCCAGGAACATGTCCGCGCCATCCACGGCCTCGGCGATGCCGCCGGTGCAACCGGCCGGGTTGGTCCGTGCGGCCAACTCAGCCTTGAACTCGTTCAGATCACCACGGCCGGTGTGGACGATGCCTTTGCTGTCCAGCACCGTGATGTCCTTGATGCCCGCGGCCAGCAGGATGTTCGAGCAGGCCACGCCCGCGGCCCCGGCACCGGAGATCACCACTCGCAGCGAGTGCATGTCACGGCCCAGCACCTTGGCCGCACCCATCAGCGCAGCCAGCACCACGATCGCAGTGCCATGCTGGTCGTCGTGCATCACCGGGCAGTCCAGTGCCTCGATGACGCGGCGTTCGATCTCGAAACAGCGCGGGGCGGAGATGTCCTCCAGGTTCACCGCGCCGAACGTCGGGCGCAGCCGCACCAGGGTCTCGACGATTTCGTCGGGATCCTTGGTGTCCAGGACGATCGGGATGGAGTCCAGCCCGCCGAAGGTCTTGAACAGGGCGCTCTTGCCCTCCATAACCGGCAGCGACGCGGCCGCTCCGATATCGCCCAGGCCCAGCACGGCGCTGCCGTCGCTGACCACTGCGACCAGGCGATTGGCCCAGGTGTACTTCTTGGCCAGGGTCTTGTCCGCGGCGATGGCGCGGGACACCTGTGCCACACCGGGCGTGTAAGCGATCGACAGGGCACGCTGGGTATCGAGGGGCTCATTGAGCGCCACGGAGAGCTTGCCGCCTTCGTGGGCGGCGAAGATGTCCTCGTCGGTGATGACTACTTGTGGCGTACGCGCTGACGCTGAGGTATCCGGCACCGCGTCAGGTTACTTCACGGCGTTACGAAACGGCTCGGGCGCGTAGCATTTCGTTCTGCCCGACCGAACATGGGGAGCTGAAGCATGCCGTCGTTCCGTTCGCTGCAACCGTCGCTGCTGCGGCAGAGCGTAAAAAAAACAACCAACGGGCCCGAGGCCAGTTCAATCCCAGTGCCAGTCGCCCGCGCGATGGTCGACTGCGGCGTTTACTGCGACGGCACCCGACTGCCCGGCAAATACACCCACGGTGCCGCGCTGGCCAAGGTGCGGGAGTTGGAGGCCGAGGGCCGCGAGGCATTCGTCTGGATCGGCCTGCACGAGCCCGACGCACACCAGATGCAGGCCGTCGCCGACATCTTCGGCCTGCATGAACTGGCAGTCGAGGACGCCGTACACGCGCACCAGCGTCCGAAACTGGAACGCTACGACCAGACCCTGTTCCTGGTGCTCAAGACGGTCAGCTACGTCGCGCACGAATCGATGGCCAAGGCTCGCGAGGTCGTCGAAACCGGCGAGATCATGGTGTTCGTCGGGCCAGACTTCGTGGTCACCGTCCGGCACGGTGACCACACCGGCCTGGCCGGGGTACGCCGCCGCCTGGACGAGTCACCGAGCATCCTGGCGCTTGGCCCCTACGCGGTGCTCCATGCCATCGCCGACCATGTGGTGGATTGCTATCTGGACGTCACTCACCTGGTCGAGACCGACATCGATGCGATCGAGGCGACGGTGTTCTCCCCGAACACCCAGACCGACATCGAGAGCATCTATCTGCTCAAGCGCGAAGTGGTCGAGCTCCGCCATTCGGTGATCCCGCTGACCACTGCGCTGCAGCGTCTGCAGTCGGATCACAACGACCTGATGTCCAAAGAGGTCCGCCGCTACATTCGGGACGTGCACGACCACAACAGCCAGGTCGCCGACCAGATCACGGGCTTCGACGAGATGCTGAGTTCTCTGGTGCAGGCAGCGCTCGGCAAGGTCGGCATGGAACAGAACGTGGACATGCGCAAGATTTCAGCATGGGTGGCCATCGCCGCGGTGCCGACCATGATCGCCGGCATTTACGGCATGAACTTCGAGTTCATCCCCGAATTACACTGGCACTATGGGTATTTCATCACTCTTGCCCTGATGATAACGGTGTGCACACTGTTGTACCGGACGTTCCGGCGCAACCACTGGCTATAAAGCAGATATTCAACCAAAACACGCCACCGAACATCGCAGGTCAGGGATGATTATGTGATGTCCATAGCAGCCAAATCCGTCGCGATGGCGTTCGCCGTCGCGGGCATCGCCGTTGCCGGCGCCGCTGCGCCACCCGCCTTCGCCCATGGGGCAGACTCCGTCGTCAACGATCTACAGGCCGAGGGGTACCTCGTCCAGATCAACTGGACCAACGGGTCCAGCACGCAGCAACTGCCGGACTGCACCGTGGTCAGGGTCAACAATCCGTCATCAAATCCCGAACCGTCACCGGGTGACACGGTCTGGGTTGATGTCTATTGTCCGAACAACCTTTACTAGCGCTGCACCCACTACCACTGGGTGTACAGGCTAACTGGGCTGCGCCGCCCGGCGGTTCGGGTCAACCACGTCGACCCCGTCCTGCAGCCACGCCTCTCGCATCGCATCGGCGCCCTTGAGCCGCACCCACGCCGCCTCGGTCGCGGTGATCGGTGTCGCCGACAGGATGCGCACCAGCTGGTAAGGCTCGGGCAGCGCGACCTCGCCGATGTCGCTGGCACCCAACAGAAAAGCAGTGAACGCAGCGCCCTGCCACACCAGCGCCTGCAGGTCGATCAGCGCGCCCGGTTCCAGGACCAAACCTTCGACGGCCGGGCTCGACGCCAGCACCGCGATCGACCGGGCCAGCCCGGTCGGAGTCGGTCCGCGCAGTGACACCACGGCCTCGGCCCGAGGGCCACTGACCGGGTCGGCCACCATATCCATCGGGTCCATCATCGGATTACGCGAACAGCCAAGAGAGACATAGTGATACACACCATCGCCGGTCGGTCCGAAGCGCAGCACCGTGATGGGGTCGGCGCCCAGAAAGGTGACGCTGGCGCTCACCGGTTCGCCGGTGGCACCGGCCTCTGCGAAATACGTTGTCAGATAGGCCCGAACGGTACCGATGATTTCGGACGCGCCGGTCATGTCGATCGCGACTGGGTGGACAGGTTCCGGCCGGTCTCGGCGTCGAACAGGGTCAGCCTGGAGGTATCCAGGGCAAGTTGAACCCGCCCCCCGGCCGTCGCTTTCGACTTCGCTGAAACCCTTGCCACATAGGTGTTTTCGGCCGGACCGTCGGCCTGGGCGAGCTCGTCGAGCTGTGCGGCCCGGGCCACGTCGCCCGGCATCCGGAAATGCACATACTTGTCGGCGCCGAGGGACTCCACCAGCTCGGCCTCAACCTCGACGGTCAGGGCCTGGATGCGGGCGTAGGCGTCGATGACCGAAGCGTCATCGAACTGCTCGGGCCGCACTCCGGCAATGAGATTGGTCGACGAGCTCTCCAGCATCTCCCGGATCTCGTCAGCCAGGGTGACGTCGCCGAACGGCAGTCGCACGCCCACATCGGTCAGCTGGGCGGGGAAGAAGTTCATCGACGGTGACCCGATAAAGCCTGCGACGAACAGGTTGGCCGGCTCGTTGTACAGCTCGTCGGGCGTGCCGATCTGCTGAGCGACGCCACCAAGCAGCACCACCACCCGGTCACCCAGGGTCATCGCCTCGGTCTGATCGTGCGTCACGTAAACGGTGGTGGTGCCCAGCCGGGCCTGCAGCCGGGCAATCTCGGTGCGCATCTGCACCCGCAGCTTGGCATCCAGATTCGACAGCGGCTCATCCATCAGAAAAGCCTTGGGGCTGCGCACAATCGCCCGCCCCATGGCCACCCGCTGGCGCTGTCCACCGGACAGCTGCGCGGGCTTGCGATCTAGTAATTCCGTGAGGTCGAGAATTTTTGCGGTCTCGTTGACCTTGCTCGCGATCTCAGCCTTGGGCAGCTTGGCCAAGGTGAGCGGGAAAGCGATGTTCTGCCGGACCGTCATGTGCGGATACAGGGCGTAGGACTGGAACACCATGGCGATGTCGCGGTCCCGCGGTGCCTTCTCGTTGACCCGCTCGCCACCGATGCGCAACTCCCCGGAGCTGATGTCCTCCAGCCCGGCGATCATGTTGAGCGTGGTCGACTTTCCACATCCGGACGGGCCGACCAGAATCAGGAACTCGCCGTCGGCGATGGTCAGCGACAGGTCTCGCACCGCCACCGCGCCGTCGGCGTAGCTCTTGGTCACCTGGTCCAACACGATTTCGGCCATGAGCTACCCCTTCACCGCACCGGACGTCAGGCCCGCGACGATCCGTCGTTGGAACATCAGAACAAAGATGATGATGGGCACCGTGATGACCATGGCGCCCGCCGCGATGGACCCGGTGGGCTCCTCGAATTGCGAACTGCCGGTGAAGTTCGCAATGGCCACCGGCGCGGTGATGGATCGCTCGGTCGCAGTCAGCGACAGTGCGAGCAGCAGGTCGTTCCAGGCGAAGATGAACACCAGGATAGCCGCGGTCACGATGCCGGGCGCTGCCAGCGGGGCGATGACCCTGGCGAAAGCCTGGCCGGGGGTGGCGCCGTCCATCTTGGCCGCCTTCTCCAAATCCCAGGGGATTTCCCGGAAGAACGACGACATGGTGTAGATCGCCAGTGGCAGCGCGAAGGTGATGTACGGCAGGATCAGCCCGGGCCAGGTGTCGAACAGCCCGATTCTGCGCTCGATGTTGAACAACGGTGTAACCAGCGAGATCTGGGGAAACATCGAGATCAGCAGCGCCAACCCGACCAGCGACTTCTTACCCGGAAACTCCAGGCGGGCAATCGCATACGCGGCCATGCCACCGATGGTCACGGCGATCACGGTGGTGATCAGGCCGATGCCGATGGAGTTGACCAGCGCCGAGCTGAAACCGCTGCCGGTGAAGATGCCCTTGTAGTTGTCGAAGGTGATCTCCCGCGGAATCAGGTTGCCGTCCTTGACCGTTGAGGTCGGCTTCAGCGACAACGAGAGAATCCACAGCACCGGCAGTAGCGCATAAGCGACCACCAGTACGTTGACCACACCCCAACCGGCGATCCGGTCGCGCGTCACCGGTGCGCCCATCACGACACCTGCGCTTCCGAACCAGGTGCAGCAGCGCCGAAAATCTTGATGTAGATGAACGCGATGATCGCCACCGTCGCAAAGATCAGCACGCTGATGGCCGACCCGAGTCCCAGATTGAACGCCTTGAACAGGTTGTCGTAGCCCAGGATCGACACCGAGCCGGTGTTGTTGGAGCCGCCGGTGAGCACATAGATGTTGTCGAAGATGCGGAACGCGTCCAGAGTGCGGAACAGCAGCGCCACCAAGATGGCCGGTTTCATCAGCGGCAGAATGATTTTGACGAGCCGCTGCCAGCGGCCTGCACCGTCCATCGCCGCGGCGTCGAGCAGGTCCTGCGGCACCTCCACCAGCCCGGCCAGCAACAGCAGCGACATGAACGGCGTGGTCTTCCACACCTCGGCCAGCACCACGATCGCCAGTGAGGGCAGTTGTTGGGTCAGCGGCGCGCTGCCGGTCGGCAGCAGGTTGGCCAGGTATCCGGTGCCCGGCGTCCAGGCGTAATACCAGCTGTACGCCGCCGCGACGGTCACGATGCCGTACGGGACCAGGATGGCCGTGCGCACCACCCCGCTGGCGAAAACGGTCCGGTGCATAACCACCGCCAACGCCATGCCGAGGACGAACTCGATGGCCACCGATACCACCGTGATGCCCAACGTCACCACGAACGCCGTCCACCAGTAATGGTCGGTCAGCACAGTCTGGTAGTTGGCCAGTCCGATGAACTGGGTGTCGTTGGGGGACGCCAGATTGCTGCGCTGCAGGCTCAACCACACCGCGTAGCCGATCGGGTAGGCCGCCACGGCCAGCATCACCAGCACTGCTGGGGCGATCAACCAGTAAGCGAGCCGGCGCTCAGGATCTCCATGTGCTCCTCGCGTGCGCGAATCTCCGTTTGCTCCTCGCGTGCGCGAATCTCCGTTTGCTCCTCGCGTGCGCGGACTGCCGGTCTGGCTCATGGGATCAACCCTTTGCCGTCGATGGCCTGCTGCACCTCGGCGGCCAGGGCCTCGGCGGTGTGCTCCGGGTCGATCGCGGTTATTGGGGCCAGCGTCGCCGAAATCCGGGTCGACACAGCCTGATACGCCGGGGTGGCCGGCCGCACCGCTGCGTTCGAGAGCTGATCCTTGATCACCGCGTATTGCGGGTACCGGACCTGGAATTTCGGATCGTCGTACAGCGACGACCGCACCGCGGGCAACCCGCCTTCCACCGAGGTGTACTCCTGATTCGCCGGGCTGCGCAGGCACCGGATGGCCTCGAACGCTTCGCGCTTGTGCAAACTGTCCTTGCCCACAGCAAGATTCAGCCCGCCGATGGTCACTTTGGCAGGCTCTCCCGGCTGCACACCCGGATAGGTGGCGAATCCGAACACCTTTCGGCTCTCGTCATACGCGGCGGCGAACTGCTCGTCGGTCGGGGCGAAAGTGCCGACGTCGTTGATGGCGCTCTTGAGGCTTTCGCGCTCACGCAGTGGCAGGAACGGCACCCCGCCCTTGACCGCGTTCTCCAGCATCGACGGCAACACGAACGGCCAGTTCACTTCCAGGGCGGCCTTGCCCTGCTCCAGCGCCAGACGGGCCGTGCCCTCGTCGGTTTGAGTGATCGACGGGTCGGCTCCAGGCGCGGTGGCAACGGCCTTGATGATCTGCAGCGCCTTGACCGTCGCGGCGCGATGCTCCGGGGTGTCGGTCAGAGTGACCGTCTTGCCATCGTCGGACAGCACGCTGCCGCCGGCACTGACGAGCAACGTGTTGAACCACACCACCAAGCCCTCGTACTGCTTGCCCTGTACCGCGATCCAGCTGGGTTGCCCGGCCGCATGCAGCCTGGTCGCCTGGGCCACCATGTCATCCCAGGTGGCCGGCGGCTCAGACATCAGATCGGCCCGATACCAAAGCAATTGGGTGTTGGTGGTGATCGGTGCGGCGTACAGCTTGCCGTTCCACTGGGCGGTCCTCAGCGGCCCCGGCAGGGTGTCGCCGATGGCATCGGCCTCGGCCTGACCTGCCGGATCATCGGACAGCGGCACGACCCACCCGGCCTCGGCGAACTCAGCGGTCCACACCACGTCCAGGCCAAGAATGTCCAGGCTCTTGTCGTTGCCGGTCAGTCGGCGAGCGAGTTGTAACCGTTGGTCGTCTGCGCCTTTGGGCAGGCTGATCTGGTTGATGCGGAAGCGATCACCCAACTCGGCATTGCAGCGCTTGGCGACGGCCGCAAACGTCGCTTTCTCGTTTGCCGACGTGTAAAGGTTGACGACGTTGCCACCCTCGCCGGACCCGCACGCGGATACCAGCGACGCCGCTACCAGTGCAGCCAGCATCGTCCTGCCAGCGCGCACCACCAAGCCTCCAGTCCCACGGGTACCTCCCGCGCGCAAAACCGTAGATGCCACCACGCGTGCCATGCAACACTTCGGCCCCGCCGGGCGGGACGGATGCCCGGTCAGAGCGTCAAGCGGGCCAGCATGTCCCGGCCCTGTTCAGCGCACACCGGATCACACAGCACGTCGTAACGCCCGGCCACCAATTGCATGGTCGAACTGAAATCCCTTGTGCCCCGGGCCATCGCGTACTGCACACCTGAGGTGATGAGCCCGAAGAAGATGCCTGCGAGGAGGCCGGTGATCAACGAACCCCAGGCGTTGTTGCTGAAGATTCCCAGCATCAGCCCGATGAACAGACCCAGCCACGCGCCCGTGAGGGCACCGCCGCCGAGCACCCGGGGCCAGGTGAGCCGGCCGGTCACCCGCTCGACCTGCATCAGGTCGACACCGACAATCGTCACGTTCTGCACCGGAAATTGTTGATCCGATAGGTAATCCACCGCACGCTGCGCTTCGGCATAGGTGGTATACGAACCGATGGGCCAGCCTTTGGGTGGAGTCGGCAGCCCTGCGGGGCCTCGCCCGGGTGTCCGGTCGGGTTGCAGCGGATTGGTCATGGTTCTCTCCTGTCGCCGCGATTGTCCTCGTCATACCACGCCACGGAATCTGGCGCCATGCCTCTTAGGCTAGGTTGAATTGCATGACAAGTCCGGACGGCCACGCGGACCAAGATCCGCGGACCGGAGCCGATCGGGCCGCGGACTACCCGGTCTATGACTATCCGGATTTCGATCAGCCGGAGCACTATGCCCCGGCCCAGTCCATGCCCCAGAACACGCCGCCCCAGAACATTCTGCCGCCACCGCAGTGGCCCCCCGCGCCGCCGGCCGCCGGCGCGCCGTTCCCGCCCGTGCCGGCGCCGCCGCCATACCTGCCCTACCCGATGCCGCCGTCAACCAACGGCATGGCCATCGCATCGCTGGTGTGCTCGCTGCTGTCGTTGCCGCTGATCATGTTCTGCGGAATCCCCACGCTGCTGGCCGGCCTCACTGGGGTCGGCCTGGGACTGGGGGCGCTCGTCCAGATCAACAACCGTCCGCAGCCCGGCAAAGGCCTTGCCATCGCAGGCATCGTCGTCGGGGCCGTGGCCATCCTGCTGTGCCTGGTCGGGTTGCTCTGGTTGATCTCCAGCGTCGGCGGCCGCATCCCGGACCAGCGCTGACATCTCGGCCCTGGCCGCCGGACCTCACTGCGGCGGGCTGAACCGCGGTCCGGTGCGAGCCATCCCAGCCGCGCGGCCTTTACCTGCAATCACCAGCGCCATCTTGCGACTGGCCTCATCGATCATCTCGTCACCGAGCAGCGCGGCCCCGCGCGCACCGCCGGCTCCCGAGGTGTGCCACTCGTAGGCCTCCAAGATCAACTCGGCATGGTCATAGTCGGCTTGGCGCGGGCTGAAAATCTCGTTGCCCGCGGCGATCTGATCCGGGTGCAGCACCCACTTTCCGTCGTAGCCCAGCGCCGCGCTCTGCCCCGCAACGCGGGAAAACGCCTCGATGTCACGGACTTTGAAGTAGGGACCGTCGATGGCGTTGATACCGTGCGCGCGAGCGGCAACCAGAATGGTCATCAGCACGTGGTGGTAGGCATCGCCGACGCCGTAACCCTCCGGCTGCTCCCCGACCACCAGCGTGCGCATGTTCAGGCTGGCCATCAGATCCCCCGGCCCGAAGATCAGCGCCTGCACCCGCGGGCCGCCGGCGATGGCATTGGCGTTGGTCAGGCCGCGGGCGTCCTCGATCTGCGCCTCGATACCGATCCCCCCGACCGGCAGCCCGTGGGTCTTCTCCAACTGGGTCAGCAGCAGATCGAGCGCGTGCACGTGCGAGACGTCGCTGACCTTCGGCAACACGATGATGTCCAGCGTGCCCCCGGCCTGGGCTACGCCGCTGACCACGTCGATCACGTCTGCATGTGTCCAAGGGGTGGTCCAGTCGTTGACCCGGACGCCGCGCAGCTGCCCCGCCCAGCCCGGCTCGCACAACGCCTCGGCCACCCGGGCCCGGGCGGCGGCCT
This sequence comes from Mycobacterium sp. OTB74, assembly GCF_029892685.1. GTDB lineage: Bacteria > Actinomycetota > Actinomycetes > Mycobacteriales > Mycobacteriaceae > Mycobacterium. Next base: position 103,537 of record NZ_JARXVD010000006.1, read on the forward strand.
TGGCATCCGCGGCGACGGCGTCTTCCAGGTCCAGGAACACCTGATCGGCGGGCAATGCCTTGGCTTTGGCGATCATCTTGTCACTGCTGCCCGGAACTGACAGACAGGTGCGCCGGGGCCGATAGAGATTCTCCACGGCCCCACTCTCTACCCTGTTTAGTCATGGTGGCGGTCAACAGGGTCTACGTGGCCAGGCTCGCCGGGCTCGTGGTGCTTGGCCCCGACGGTGAGTCGGTGGGCCGGGTCCGCGACGTGGTCTTGAGCATGGGAGCATTCCGCCAACAGCCCCGGGTCCTGGGCCTGGTGGTCGAATTGCTTTCGCGTCGAAGGATTTTCGTGCCGATCCTGCGGGTCACCGCCATCGAGCACAACTCGGTCACGCTGACCACCACGAGTGTCTCGCTGCGCCGGTTCGCCCAGCGCCCCGGCGAGGTACTGGCGCTGGGCCAGGTGCTCGACACCAAGGTCCGGGTCAATGACCCGGAGCAGGAACAGCTCACCGACGTCGACGTCGTGGTGGTCGATCTTGCCATCGAGCAGGTTCGCTCCCGCGACTGGATCGTGACCCGGGTGGCCGTGCGAAATCAGCGCCGGCTGGGCCGGCGCACCACGGTGCATGTCGTGGGCTGGCAGAACGTTTCCGGGCTGACCCCGTCGGCGCTGGCCTTGCCCGGCCAAGGGGTGGCCCAACTGCTGGCGCAGTTCGAAGGACAGCGCCCTGTCGAAGTCGCCGACGCGCTGCGCCACCTGCCGGCCAAGCGCCGTCACGAAGTGGTCAAGGCCCTCGACGACGAGCGGCTGGCCGACATCCTGCAGGAGCTCTCCGAGCGCGAACAGGCCGAACTTCTCGACCAGCTCACCACCGACCGGGCTGCCGACGTGCTCGAGGAGATGGACCCGGATGACGCCGCCGACCTGCTCGGCGAACTCGACGCCACCCGTGCGGCGGTCCTGCTGGACCGGATGGATCCCGAGGATTCCGAGCCGGTGCGCCGGTTGCTCACGCACTCCCCCGATACTGCCGGTGGTCTGATGACGCCCAAGCCGGTGGTGCTGACCCCGGACACCACAGTCGCCGAGGCGCTGGCCCGGGTGCGCGACCCTGAGCTGACCCCTGCGTTGGCGTCGCTGACGTTCGTGGTCCGGCCGCCGACATCGACACCGACCGGCCAGTATCTGGGCTGCGTGCACACCCAGCGGCTGCTGCGCGAACCGCCCGCCACCCAGGTCGGCGGCATCATGGACACCGACCTGCCCAACCTGTCACCGGCCAGCGTGCTGGCCGAGGTGACGCGTTACTTCGCGGCATACAACCTGGTTTCAGTGCCGGTGGTCGATGACGAGAATCACCTGCTGGGTGCCGTCACCGTCGACGACCTGCTGGACCATCTACTGCCGGCCAATTGGCGCATCGCCGATGAACCCCACCTGGGAGGTGCCACATGACCGAGCTTCCGGCCCGGCAACGCCTGGACACCCCACGCACCTCGCGCCTGCGGCTGGCGCCGCGGGTCGACGTTGAAGCGGTCGGTCAGTTCAGCGAGTCGATTGCCCGTTTCCTGGGCACCGGCAAATACCTCGCCATCCAGACGGCGATCGTGGTGGTGTGGATCGCCATCAACCTGATCGCGATCGGTCTGCAATTCGACCCGTACCCGTTCATCCTGCTGAACCTGGCGTTCTCGACGCAGGCGGCGTACGCCGCCCCGCTGATCCTGCTGGCGCAGAACCGCCAGGAGAACCGCGACCGGGTGTCGCTCGAAGAAGACCGTCGCCGAGCTGCCCAGACCAAGGCCGACACCGAGTTCCTGGCCAGGGAGCTGGCCGCGCTGCGGCTGGCTGTGGGCGAGGTTGCCACCCGCGACTACCTTCGCCGCGAACTCGAAGAGCTGCGCGCGGTGATCGACCAGCAGAACAGCGGGAAGAACAGTTCCGGCAAGCGCAAATCCGGTAAATCCCGGCAGAACGAGACGCCACTGGACGGAGACGATTCCCACTCAGCTGGAGCATTGCTACAACAACCAACTTCTGAGTAGGTATGGTGACTTGGTTCACAACACGTGTCACCGGAACCACACCGGTACAGCTCTCATCTAGGACGGACTAGTGCACATCGGCCGCAATGCCGCGGAACTGCCCGCGGCGGACACCGCGACCGCGTGCACCGATGTCACCTCAGACTCTGCCACCGATCCCACTACGAGGCCCAGTCGACGCGCCCGAATCGCCCGGGCGCTGCGCCGCCCGGTCGCAGGTGTGGTCGTCATGGCACCGCTGGCGCTGGTGCTGACCGTCGGTGGATCGGCTCCCACCCGGACAGTCGCCGCGTACAACGGTGCCACCCCTGGGATCACCCCGTTGGCCGCGGTCTCGCCGACTCCGCCAACTCCATCAAGCCGCTCCGGGGTGACTGTGGTAGCGGCTGAGCGGCCCCCTCGAGCGGTACATATGGACCCCGCCACCGTGGTGTCGATGCCGCCGGCTTCGCTGGTGATGGCCCCGGGCGGTCTGCAGATTCCGCCAATCGCGCTGAACGCTTACCGCACGGCCGAAAAGCTGATGGCGACCAACATGCCTGACTGCGGTATCAGCTGGAACCTGCTCGCTGGGATCGGGCGCATCGAGTCCGGCCACGCCAACAACGGCGCCACTGACGCCAGGGGCACCGCCCTGTACCCCATTCTGGGACCGGTGCTGGACGGCTCGCTGGCCGGTAACGAGGTCATTGTCCAGAGCATCTCGGCAGGGCGCGTCTACTACGCCCGCGCACTGGGCCCCATGCAGTTCCTCCCTGGTACCTGGGCCCGATACGCCGCCGATGCCGTTGGCGACGGCAGGCCGGACGTGCAGAACGTCTTCGACGCATCCCTGGCGGCGGCCCGCTACCTGTGCAGCGGCGGTCTGAACCTGCGTGATCCCTCGCAGGTGCTGACGGCGATCCTGCGCTACAACAACTCGATGGCCTACGCGCAGAACGTGCTGGGCTGGGCCAAGGCGTACGTCACCGGTATCGCGCCGGTCGACCTGCCGCCCATCGTCGGACCGCCGCCGGCCATCGGCGACCAGCACCTGGACAACCCGGAAGGGCTCGGTCCCGGGCTCCCTCTCAATGCGATGGGTCTGCCGTCTGATGACCCACTGGCGCTGACTCCGGCATTGCAGATGGGCCATACCGGCCCCGTGCCGGGTCCGCCCCAGGCACCCGGTCAGGTTCCGCAGCAGAACTGCGCCGTGTTCTGCCTGCAGTCGACGCCGGTTCCGGGTGCTCCGCTGCCACCGGACGCCGTACATACTCCGGAGGCCCCGGGTGCGCCTTCGAGCCTGCAACCGCTTGGCCCGCAACTGCCCGGTTCGCAACCTTCGGCCCCACAACTGCCGGGGTCACAGCCTTCGGGGCCGCAGCAGCTCGGCCCGGCTCCGCTGGCACCGGCTCCGCTGGCACCTGCAGCGGCCAATCCGGTATCCGCTCCCCCGGTCCTTGCCGGGCCACCGGCGGCCGATCCCCTGGCGCCGCCCCCCGCACTCGGCCCACCGCCCGGTCCGGCCAGCTGAGGACGCTCTGACACGCAGGCATAGACTCGGGGCTGATGTCTGCTGAGCTGAATGCCGCTGTGCGTGCCGCACTGGGCAAAGTTGTCGACCCTGAATTGCGCCGCCCGATCACCGAGGTCGGCATGGTCAAGAGCGTGACAATCGGCGCCGACCATAGTGTCAATGTCGAGATCTACCTGACCACCTCGGCTTGCCCGAAGAAGACCGAGATCACCGATCGCGTCACCGCTGCGGTGTCGGATGTGCCCGGTACCGGCGCGGTCAAGGTGACCTTGGACGTGATGAACGACGAGCAGCGCACCGAACTTCGTAAGCTGTTGCGCGGCGACGCCAAGGAGCCGGTGATCCCGTTCGCTCAGCCAGGCTCGCTGACCCGCGTGTACGCGGTGGCGTCCGGCAAGGGTGGCGTCGGCAAGTCCAGCGTCACGGTCAACCTCGCGGCTGCCTTGGCGGCCAAAGGCCTGTCGGTCGGCCTGCTGGATGCCGACATCTACGGCCACTCGGTGCCCCGCATGATGGGCGTCCAGGACCGGCCCACCCAGGTGGAATCGATGATCCTGCCCCCGGTTTCGCACGATGTGCGGGTCATCTCCATCGCGATGTTCACCCAGGGCAACACCCCGGTGGTGTGGCGCGGACCCATGCTGCACAGGGCACTGCAGCAGTTCCTGGCCGACGTGTACTGGGGCGATCTGGACGTGCTCCTGCTCGACCTGCCTCCCGGCACCGGCGACATCGCCATCTCGGTGGCCCAGTTGATCCCCGGCGCCGAAATTCTGGTGGTGACCACGCCCCAGATTGCTGCCGCCGAGGTGGCCGAGCGTGCCGGCGCCATTGCAGTGCAGACTCGCCAGCGCATCGTCGGCGTGGTCGAAAACATGTCGGGACTGCAGTTGCCCGATGGCACCACCATGCAGTTGTTCGGCGAGGGTGGCGGCGCACAGGTGGCCGAAAGTCTCACGCGCACAGTCGGTGCCGAGGTGCCGCTGCTGGGCCAGGTGCCCATTGACCCACAGCTGGTGTCGGCGGGCGACACGGGTGAGCCGCTGGTCCTGTCGGCACCCGAGTCGGCAGCCGGAAAAGCATTGCGCGCCATCGCCGACAAACTCTCCAGCCGTAGGCGTGGACTGGCCGGTATGTCGCTCGGGCTGGACCCTGCTGGGCGCTGAATCATTCAAGGCTACTTCCAGCGCTACTGAACAAAACCCCGGCCCGTGTTAAAAACATGGGCCGGGGTTTAATCGAAAAACCTGATCAGCCGCGCAATGCCGAGACGAAGATTGCCGGCAACTTGCTCCAGCTCGGACCACCGGCGAAACCTGCCAGCAACCGACCTGTCGTCGCCGCGGTGCGGTTGTTGACGAACCACGGTGGCTTCGGCGAGATGGAGAGTTCACCGCCGAGCAGCGACCGCGGCGACGGACGGAACGGTCCGCGCACTACTGTCCGCTCCGGCTTCTCGATCAGGAAGCCGTTGTGCACCACGCCGATTCCACTCTGCACGTCATTGAGGGCGTGTCCGGGGAAGGCACCCCAGGTGGCATGCGCGGTGAGGTAGCCGACGCCGGTCCAGGCGTTGATCGCGATGGTGCCGTAGCGCAACGCCTCGATCATCGCGTCAAAATCCTGGCCCAGCTCCTTGATGGTGTTGGGAGCCGCAATGATGTTGATGCCCAACGTACCGAGGAACTCGTCGTTGGCCAACCGGGTGGCTTCGCGAGTGAATTCCACGCCGTCGCTGTCCAGATCGATCACGCCATACACCGGGGAGAAGTACTCCGTGTTGAGCAGCGCGGTGCGATCCTCGGGGTCCACAACCAGCACGCGATCGCCAAGCCGCTGCGCCTGCGGGTAGCTCGCCTCCGCACTGGCCATCCGGGAATCGGAACCCGGGTAGTAGGCCTTTCGCTTCGGCGCCGAATCGATCGCTTTGGTCAGCGCCTCCAAGAACTCGTCGCGCTGGTCCCATTTGGACGAGATCACAACCACCTGGGAGGCCACGCAGTTGTACCCGTTGTTGTGCAGGCGTTGCGTCGCAACGTGATTGGCCTGGAATTCGATGTCGGCGCGACTCCACTTACCCGGGAGCACGATGGTCGGTGACACGCCACCGAGCTCGCTGGTGATCTCCTTCTGCAGGATGGGCTCATCCGCGGCCTTGCGCTTGGCGCCCTCGTCGCCGACACCGAACACGATGGCGTCGTGGGTCAGGGCACTGCCGGTCATGTGCACGTGGTCCACCGACGGGTGGTGCACCAGGTATGTGCCGACGTCGGCGCCACCAGTAAGCAGCCGCACCGCGCCTACGTCGATCAGCGGTGCGAGCACTTTCGACAGCACCGGCAGACCGGCGTCGTTGATCGGGTTGATCTTGAGCGCAACCACTCGGTTGTTGGCGATCAGCTCGTAGAGGGTGTCCAGGGGCGCGATAGAGGTGATATTGCCGGCGCCGAGCACCACTCCGATGCCGTTGGTCTTGGCAGGATCTCGCTGGGCCAGGCCCGCTGTGCGTACCGCCTCATCCGCACTGACCCCGGGCTGCAGCCACACCTGGGCGCTGAATCCGGACAGTAGCAGCCGGTCAAATATGTTGAGCGGCAGGACATTTACCGTGGTACGTCCGGCCTCGGTGCCGAAGCTCGCACCGTCCAGCGGACTCTTGCCCGCTTCCAGCTTGGCCAGGCTGGCCGACATGGCAGCCGCTCCGCCGGCCAGCGGGTACGGCCCGGAGATCCACTCCTCCCCCACCAGCGGCGAGACTGGATCGAGCTGCTTGACCTTGGTGGCAGCATCCACCCATTCCTTGGCGTGCTGCACCGCCAACTGCTGCACCTGGTCCAGCAGGTCCCGACGTTGTCCCAAAGTCAGAGCAGCCCAGGCTTTTTCACCTTCAGCGAGTTCTGTCAGCGCTTGATCAACGGTGGCCTGATACGCGGTGTCTGACATGTCGCCAATCTCCTGGTTCTGAAGGGCCAGCCGGTCTAGAACACCTACGTCGCGTCCGTGTCGAAGGGGGTGAAGCCGGGAATAATGGGCGGGGCCGATTGGGGCGGCGGCACAGGCGCGGCCGGTGGTGTCGGTTCGGTCGGCCCGGAAGCGACGTCCGCCACGGCAGACCTGACGTCATTGATCTCGCCCTGCAGGGAGTTCAGCAGCGAATCGTCGCCGTCCAGTAGGTGTTTGGTCAACGCCGCCCGCGGCGACATACCGCGCAGCTTCTGCAGCTCGTTGAGCGGTTGACGCAGATCCTCGAACTCGGGACCCAGATCCTGGCGCAGCTGGCTGGTCGCCCCAGTGAGGTATTCACGGGCCTGCTTGAGCGCGCCGGCTGTCCACCGGATCGCTCCGGGCAACCGCTCCGGACCGAGGATCACCAAACCGGCGATCACCAGTACGAGCATCTCGCCCCAACCGATATTGGCGAACATCAGCGCCTGCTACGAGGCCGGGGTGGCAGCATTGGGAACCACCGTCAGCGTCACGTGCCGGCCGTCGCGCACCACCTCGATCGGAGCCGGCTGCCCGATCTGCATTTGGCGGGTGGCGACCACGAATTCGTCGGCGTCGGCGACATTGCGATTGCCGACCTTGACCACCACGTCGTTCTCCAGGATTCCGGCCTTGTCAGCGGGACCACCGCCGACAACGTTGACCACCTGGGCGCCCGAGGCCACCGAGTTGCTGGCCGACTTGGCGCTGAGCCCCAATGTCGGGTGAGCGATCTTGCCGTCCTTGATAAGCACCTCGACGGTGGCCTTGACCTCGTCCACCGGAATGGCGAAGCCCAGACCACTTGCGCTGTCCGACAACGACTTTCCGGCTGTGTTGATCCCGATGACCTCGGAGGCCATGTTGATCAGCGGGCCACCGGAGTTGCCGTGGTTGATCGAGGCATCGGTCTGCACGCCGTCGATGACGGTGTCGGTGTCGGACCCTTCACCCGACAGCGGCACCGGACGGTGCAGCGCGCTGATGATGCCGTGGGTGACGGTGCTGCGCAGGCCCAGCGGGGCACCCGCGGCAATCACCTCGTCACCGACGTGGAGCTTGTCGGAGTCGCCGAAGCGCGCAACCGCCAGGTTGTCGACGTTGTCGACCTTGAGCACAGCCAGGTCGGTCCGTGGGTCGCGGCCAACCAGGTTGGCGGGGACGGACTTGCCGTCGTTGAAGACCACCGAAATGTGGTACTGGCTGGGGTTCTTCGCGGCATCGGAGATTACGTGGTTGTTGGTCACGATGTAACCGCGGCCGTCCACCACCACGCCGGACCCCTGCGAGCCCTCATTGTCATTCTTGGCCTCGATGGTGACCACTGAATCAGCCACCGCGGCAGCAACCTTCGCAAACCTGCCCTGCGGCAGGTCGCCGTCGTCGCCGGTCCGCAACGTCACCTTGGAAGTGGTGAAGGCCTCGACGACCTCTGCGGTCTTACGCCCGACGACGCCGCCGAGCACCCCGATCACCAGCGCCAGCAGAGCCAGGATGACCAGCGCGGGCACCGACACCTTGCGGCCGAAGACGACGTCGCGCACACCCAGTTTGCCCACCGGAGCCTGGATGTACGCCGGCTGCGGTTTGGCCATGGCGGGAGCACCCAGGGACGGGACCGCGCTCGGGTCCCGCCACGGATCGGCGGCCGATTCATCACCGTTGCGTTCGGCTTCCAGGGCGCCGGCGTCAGCCGGGTGGCGCTGCAGCGAATCGGTCGCGCTCGACGGGCGTCCGAATGCCTCAGCCAGCACCGGATCGGGCGCCTGGTTGGTCGGGGTGAACTCGCCCTGGTCCCGGACCTGATCAGTCCCCAGGAACGAGCCCGTGAACCCTGCTGGCCGACCGAACGCCCGCTGGGACGTCGGATCTACCGGCGGCCGCGATACGGGGCGCGGTTCCAGACGGGGTCGGTCGCCGGACGTGTCCTGATTGGTCACCCGTGTTCACTCTCCATGTACGGCGCACGCCGGCGCTCGGATTGCTCTGACTCCTGCACCAAACCCTACCGGCGCCTGCGGCGATCCCGCGGCATCCGGCTAGCAAAGTCTTGACCCTCCACTGACGCGGCCTGCGCATCAGCCAGCTGGCCAGTTGCGTCCTGCGGGATTTGCGAAAGCGCACCCAGCAACGAATTCGGAGCAAGGATGGGGCTCGAATCGCGCAGTGCGCTGCGGGCCTGCCCCTGGGCATCCACCTCGTCGGCACAATCCTGACATTGCGACAGGTGGTGTGCTGCACGCAGGTGCGCTGACATCCGCAGCTCACCGTCGACGAACGCGGCGATGGCCTCCACCGACAGGTGCTCAGTGGACCCGAAACGACGCGGTCCAACCGGCGCACCACTCTGCGATGCGAACTGGGTAGGCAGCCAGGAGAACGCACGACGGAACAACTGTTCCCGGTCGACCATCACCTGACTCCTCTCCGATCCACGGCACCGTCACTATTGAATGTAGCGCGGCGCCGTGCACCGGATGTACTTCGACGCTCAGGCGGACTTCGCCGTCAGCGCCGCAGCCGTGCCGGTGTAGTCACCCGGGTGGCTGGCCAGGTACTCGCGCAGCGCCTGCCGCCCGCGGTGAATACGGCTGCGTACGGTGCCCAGTTTGATGCCGAGAGTCGCCCCGATCTCCTCGTAGGACAGACCCTCGATATCGCACAACACCACCGCTGCGCGGAACTCAGGAGGCAGCGAGTCCAGCGCAGCCTGCAAATCCGGGCCCAGCCGTGAGTCGTGGTAAATCTGCTCCGGGTTGGGCTCGTCGGCGGCGACCCGCTCGTAGTCCTCGGGCAGCGCCTCCATGCGGATGCGGGTACGACGACGGACCATATCCAGGAACAGGTTCGTGGTGATCCGGTGCAGCCAGCCCTCGAAAGTGCCCGGCTGGTAGTTCTGGACCGAGCGGAACACGCGGATGAAGGTCTCCTGGGTGAGGTCCTCGGCATCCTGCTGATTGCCCGACAGCCGGTAGGCCAGCCGGTAGACGCGGTCGGCGTGCTGGCGGACCAATTCATCCCACGACGGCATGGTGGCCGCGTCGCCGGTTGCATCGAACACCGCTGTGCCCGCCAACTCGTCACTGGGCTCGACCCAGTCGACATTGTCATCTACGACCGGGACATGTGACATGTGGGCCGGGACGGATAACGCGGCGGTGGTCAGCGAGGCGGGCGTGGCAATCTCCAGGTTGGTTGGACAGCCGTCAACGGAAGATGACAGCTCTACAGCAGCAACCGGACTGCTGAGCCCGATATTCCCGACCGCTTTGATCTGCGGGGATCGCCGCCACACGCTTTGGACTGAGCCTTCGTCTGCTCCGTGGTGCATGGCGATTACCGTCTCGCACCCCGTTGAGGGCGGCATATGAGCAATCTGAACTTTTCCTGAGAAACCGGGCGAACCGGGGCCAACCTGCGCATATCATCCCCGCCGAGCCCGGAAGTCATATTCGGGCGCGGGCGTGTCGGGTACTACCGGCAGCAAGTTCCCTTACGCTGCGGGCATGCCCAGCACCGACGAGCCAACCGGCGCAGACCAGGCCGGCACTAGCCAACCCGCGCCATCTGCCCCGGCCCGCGCCAGCACGGCCGAGGCAATCGTTTCGCATGCTGAACGCTCCATCACCGAAGAACCCATCACCGCCGCTGCCCGGGAGCGCGCTGAGGAAAGCGGCGCTAATCCGGTGACGCCTGCGGTTGGTGCGCTGTTGAGCGTGCTGGCCAAGGTTGCGGCCGCCAAATCCGTGGTCGAAGTCGGCACAGGTGCCGGTGTCAGCGGACTGTGGCTGTTGTCCGGCATGCGTGAGGACGGCGTGCTGACCACCATCGACACCGAGCCGGAGCATCAGCGGTTGGCAAAGCAGGCGTTCGTCGCCGCTGGAGTCGGGCCCTCGCGTACCCGACTGATCACCGGCCGGGCTCAGGAAGTGCTGACCCGGCTCGCCGACGAGTCCTACGACCTGGTGTTTGTGGACGGCGAACCGGTCGACCAGCCACAATTCGTCGCCGAAGGCATCCGACTGCTGCGGCCGGGTGGCGTGGTCATCGTTCATCGGGCGGCGCTGGGCGGGCGTGCCGGTGACGCCGGAGCCAACGACCGCGAGGTGACGGCGGTGCGCGAGGCGACCCGGTTGATCGCCGAGGATGAACGCCTGACCCCCGTACTGGTGCCGCTGGGCGATGGACTGCTGGCTGCCGTCCGCGACTGACTTCCCGCTTAGCTTCCTTTTCCCGCGAGCTTGCGTGTCTGCGCGAGACACGCACGCTCGGCGTTTTGGTGACATGGCGTTTTGGTGACGCAGCGCCTGTAGGTAGCGCCTCGGTATGTAGCGCCGGTGTGACGTCTTGGCATCTTTATGAACTTTTGACGCACTAGCCCCTTGACCGCCGACTGAACGCATGTTTAGCGTATTAAACATGCGTTCAGTCGATGATCTGACCGCGGCGGCCAGAATCCGCGACGCGGCCATCGAACAGTTCGGTGAGCACGGCTTCTCGGTGGGCCTGCGCAGCATCGCCAAGGCCGCGGGTGTCAGTGCCGCCCTCGTGATTCACCACTTCGGCTCGAAGGAAGGCCTGCGCCAGGCCTGCGACGAGCACGTCGCCGAAACCATCCGGGCCGCAAAGAGCGAATCCCTCAAAGATGCCAGCCCGGCCGCGTGGCTCGCCCAGATCGCCGAGATCGAGAGCTTTGCGCCGCTGACGGCATATCTGGTCCGCGCCCTGCAGACCGGAGGCGAGCTGGCAAACACGTTGTTGCGCACCATGATCGGCAACGCCGAGGAATACATCGAAGAAGGCGTCCGGGCCGGCACCATCAAGCCGAGCCGCGACCCCAAGGCACGCGCCCGCTTCCTCGCCATGACCGGAGCCGGATCGCTCCTGATCTACCTGCAAATGCACGACAATCCAACGGATTTGCGCAAAGTCCTGCACGACTACGGGCAGGACATGATGCTGCCGTCACTGGAGGTCTACACCCAGGGACTGCTCACCGACCCCGGTATGTACCAGGCATTTCTGGCCGAACACGAGGAGCAATGACAATGAGCGCTGCCATCGAGATCGCTGGTCTGACAAAGAATTTCGGTGCGGTTCGCGCGCTGGACGGGCTCAACCTTGAGGTGAACCAGGGCGAGGTGCACGGATTTCTCGGCCCCAACGGTGCCGGCAAGTCGACCACCATCCGCATCCTGCTCGGCCTTGTCCGCGCCGATTCCGGCAACGTCCGCCTGTTGGGCGGTGACCCCTGGACCGACGCTGTTGCCCTGCACCGCGATATCGCCTATGTCCCCGGCGATGTCACCTTGTGGCCCACGCTGACCGGCGGCGAGACCATCGACCTGTTGGCCCGGATGCGCGGCGGTATCGACGAGGCTCGGCGCGCCGACCTGATCGAGCGATTCGACCTGGATCCGTCCAAGAAGACCCGGACCTACTCGAAAGGCAACCGGCAGAAGGTATCCCTGATCTCTGCCTTCTCTTCACACGCCAACCTGCTGTTGCTCGACGAGCCCAGCAGCGGCCTGGACCCGTTGATGGAGAACACTTTTCAGCAATGCGTCGCCGAAGCCCGCGATCGCGGTACCACGGTGTTGCTGTCCAGCCACATCCTGGCCGAGACCGAACGACTGTGCCAGCGGGTGACCATCATCCGGGCCGGGCGCACTGTCGAGACCGGCACGCTCGAGTCCATGCGGCACCTGTCGAGCACCACGATCAAGGCCGACATGATCAACAACCCGGGCCGAATCGACCATCTCCCAGGCGTTTCCGACATCACCTTCGACGGCCGCATGCTGACCGCCAGGGTCGAATCGCAGAGCCTCGGCGCGGTGATCAAGGCCCTCGGCGACGCTGGGGTGCGCTCACTGGTCAGCCAACCCCCGACGCTGGAGGACCTGTTCCTGCGCCATTACGACACCACAGGAGACCGTCGTGAGCGCGAGGAGGTGCGGGCATGACCGCCGTGCTGGACCGCCCGGCACGACCCACTGGGAATGCGTCCAACTTCACCGGAACCTTTGGGCTGCTCCGTCTTTACCTGCGGACCGACCGGATCGTGTTCCCGCTATGGGTGCTGCTGCTATCGCTGCCACTGGCCAGCGTCTACATCGGCAGCATCTCGAAGGTCTACCCCACCGAGGCCGGGCGTGCGGGCTTCGCGGCCAGCATCATGGCCAGCCCAGCACAACGCGCCTTGTACGGCAACATCTACAACGACAGCCTGGGCGCCACCGGCATCTGGAAGGCCGGGATGTTCCATGTGCTGATCGCCGTCGCGGTCATCCTGACCATGATCCGGCACACACGTGCCGACGAGGAGACCGGCCGGGCCGAGCTGATCGACTCCACGGCTGTGGGACGCAGCGCCGGGCTGACCGCCGCGTTGCTGCTGTGCTGCGGCGGGGCGGTGCTGACCGGACTAATCGGCTTCCTGGGACTGTTGAAAACCGATGTTCCCGTTATGGGTTCGCTGGCCTTCTGCGCGGCACTGACCTGTTCTGGTCTGGTGTTCACCGCATTCGCGGCGGTGGCAGCGCAGTTGTCGGCAAGTGCGCGGGTAGCGCGCGGCGTGGCCTTCGGAGCGCTTGGCGCGGCCTTCACCCTGCGGGCGGTCGGCGACGCCGGCGGTAATGACCTGTCCTGGGTTTCACCGCTGGGTTGGTCGCTGTTGGTTCGGCCGTATGCCGGCGACCGGTTTTGGATTCTGCTGCTGCACCTGACGCTCACCGCCGGGCTCATTGTGCTCGCCTATCAGTTGCAGGCCGCACGCGATGTCGGCGCCGGGCTGTTCGCCGAACGCCGAGGACGTCCCCGCGCGTCCGGATCCCTCAGTGGGCCATTGGGGTTGGCGTGGCGGCTGAGCCGTGGCTCGATTCTGGTCTGGACCGTCGGCGTCGGCCTGTACGGGCTGTTGATCGGTAGCGTGGTGCACGGCATCGGCGACGAGCTCGGCAGCGGCGGACCGGCGCGCGACATCGTCGCCCGGCTCGGCGGGCCCGGGGCGCTGGAACAGGCCTTCGTCGGGATCGCCTTCAACATGCTGGGCATGGTCGCAGCCGCCTTCGCGGTATCGCTGACCCTGCGGCTGCACCAGGAAGAAACCAGCCAGCATGCCGAAACGCTGCTGGCCGGCACGGTGAGCCGGATGCGTTGGCTGGCAAGCCAACTGATCGTCGCTCTGGCCGGGACCACCGTCGCCATGCTGACCGCCGGGCTGCTGACCGGACTGACCTACGGCACCGCGGCCGGTGACGTCGGGGGAAAGCTGCCGGCGGTGCTGGGAGCTGCCGCCTCGCAGTTGCCAGCGGTTTGGCTGCTGATCGCGGTAACGGTCGTGCTATTCGGCGCGCTACCGCGGTTCACTCCGGTGGCCTGGGGCGTGCTGGTCGCCTTCATCTCGGTGTATCTGCTTGGCTCTCTGGCCAATTCACCGCAGTGGCTGCTGAACCTCGAGCCGTTCGCGCACATCCCGCGCATCGACGCCTTCACCGCGACCCCATTGATTTGGCTACTCGTCGTGGATATTGCCCTGATCGCTTTGGGCGCCTTGGCATTCCGACGCCGAGATCTACGTTAGGAGATCGCCATGAAGCTGGCCCTGCAGACATTGGCCTCGGGCTTATTCGGCACCCTCTTCTTCGTCGTGCTGCTGTGCGGACCAGCCGGCACCCTGCACTATTGGCAGGCATGGGTTTTCATCGCCGTGTTCATGCTCGCCACCTTGGGTCCGAGCATGTATCTCGCCGTAAAGCATCCGGACGCACTGGCCCGGCGCATGAACGGCGGGCCCGGTAAAGAAACCCGCCCGGTCCAGAAGTTGGTGATGTGGGGCATTCTGGCCTCGGTCACGGCCACTGCGGTGGTCAGCGCACTGGACTGGCGGTTCGGCTGGTCACATGTCCCGACGGCGGTCGTAATCCTGGGCAACGTCGTGGTGGGCGTATCTCTGGTGGCGGCCCAGTGGGTGGTGATCCAGAACAATTTCGCAGGGGCCAGTATCTCGGTCGAAGCCGACCAACCGGTGATCTCAACGGGGCTCTACGGCGTTGTGCGCCACCCGATGTACATTTGCGCGCTGATCATGATGGTGGCCACCCCGCCGGCGCTGGGCTCGTACTGGGGCCTGATCCCGGTGATCGCGAGCGTGCCGATCCTGACCGCGCGAATTTTCGACGAGGAAAAACTGCTGCGCGCCGAATTGCCCGGCTACACCGAATACGCGCACAAGGTCCGGTACCGGCTGATTCCGTACATTTGGTGACGCCAAATCCGCTGCCTGCCAACCCAGAAGGCACATACTTGACAGCGTGGAGCTCTTCACCGGTTTCGGTCTGGCCAGCGCGGCGGGTCTGAATGCGTACATTCCGCTGCTCTCGATGGGTCTACTGGGTCGCTACACCCATTTGGTGACGCTGCCGCACGGCTGGTCCTGGTTGGAGAACGGCTGGGTCATCAGCGTCGTCGCGGTGCTGCTGATCGTTGAGATCGTGGCCGACAAGGTGCCCGCACTGGACAGCATCAACGACACCATCCAGACCTTCGTCAGGCCGACCTCGGGCGGCATCGTGTTCGGTTCGGGGACCGCCGCACAGACCGCCGCCGTCACCGACCCGGGCGCCTTCGTCCATTCCGGACAATGGATTCCGGTTGTCATGGGCGCCGTCACGGCGTTGGTGGTGCACCTGACCAAGTCCACCGTGCGCCCCGCGGCGAACGTGGCCACCGCCGGGATTGCTGCGCCGGTTTTGAGCACGCTGGAGGACATCACGAGCGTGGGTCTGGTGATCATCGCGGTGCTGGTGCCGGTCCTGGTCTTGGTGGTGCTGGCCGCGCTCGTATGGGGCGTGGTGGTGCTGATCCGACGAAGGCGCAGTCACCAGAGCTCCGCGCCCAGCGGCACAAGCTAGCCCTAAATCCACACGCCCTTACCGACGGCCACCACTCCCCCGGAACTCACCGAGAACCGCTCACGGTCGCGCTGCAGATCCACGCCCACCATCTCGCCAGGCCCGACGACCACGTTCTTGTCCAGGATCGCGTGCCGGACCACCGCGCCGCGGCCCACACGGACGCCGGGCATCAACACGCTGCCCTCGACAATGGCACCGTCGTCGATCACGACATTGGACGAAAGCACCGAATTGCGCACGGACGCAGCCGAAATGATGCTGCCCGCACCGACCACTGATTCCTGTGCCGAGCCGCCGTTGACGAATTTGGCCGGCGCCAAGTTGTCTGATTCGCCGAGGATCGGCCAACGCCGGTTGTACAGATTGAACACTGGGTGAACGGACACCAAATCCATGTGCGCGTCGTAGAACGCATCCAGGGTCCCGACGTCGCGCCAGTACCCGTGATCGCGCTCGGTCGCGCCGGGCACCTCGTTGTCGTTGAAGTCGTAAACGGCGGCCATACCGTCGGCCACCATTCGCGGAATGATGTTGCCGCCCATATCGTGATCGGAATCGTCGGCTTCAGCGTCGGCCCGGATCGCGTCGATCAACGCCTTGGTGGTGAAGACGTAGTTGCCCATCGAGACGAACGTCTCTTCCGGGGAGTCTGAGCAGCAAGGAGGCTCTGCCGGCTTCTCGATGAATCCGCGAATGCGGCCGGACTCGTCAGCGTCGATGCAGCCGAAGGCGCTCGCCTCGGCCCGCGGCACCCGGATGCCGGCAACCGTCGCACCCGCACCGCTCTCGATATGGAACCGCACTATCTGCTCGGGGTCCATCCGGTAGACGTGGTCGGCGCCGAAAACCACGATGTAGTCGGGATCTTCGTCGTAAATCAGGTTCATGGACTGGTAGATGGCATCGGCCGAGCCGGTGTACCACCGCGGCCCCAACCGCTGCTGCGCGGGGACCGGGGTGATGTATTCGCCGGCCAGACCCGAAAGCCGCCAGTTCTGCGAGATGTGCCGGTCGAGCGAATGTGACTTGTATTGCGTCAGAACGCAAATGCGCAAATACCGGGCGTTCACCAGATTCGAGAGGACGAAGTCGATCAACCGGTAGGCGCCACCGAACGGCACGGCGGGCTTGGCCCTGTCCGCCGTCAACGGATACAGCCGCTTACCCTCGCCGCCGGCCAGGACTATGCCCAGCACGTGTGGCAGTTCCCTCATGAAAGCCAACCTAATGGCCGTTAACCGCGGCTGCTAGCCATACACGGCAACCGAGGACAGGTTACGGTCTTCGGCATGCGGGTGGCGATGATGACTCGGGAGTATCCACCGGAGGTTTACGGCGGTGCCGGTGTGCACGTGACCGAGCTTGTCGCACAGCTAAAAAATCTGTGTGAGGTCGACGTGCACTGCATGGGCGCACCCCGCGACGGCGCGTTCGTCGCGCAACCGGACCCGCAGCTTGCCGGTGCCAACGCAGCGCTGATCACACTGTCGACGGATCTGTCGATGGTCAACAACGCATTCGGGCCCAGCCGCAGCCCCGATGTGGTGCATTCGCACACCTGGTACGCCGGAATGGCCGGGCACCTGACCTCACTGCTGCACGGCATCCCCCACGTGATGACCGCACACTCTCTGGAGCCCAAGCGGCCGTGGAAGGCCGAGCAACTCGGTGGCGGCTATCAAATTTCGTCGTGGGTGGAGCGGACCGCCATCGAGCATGCGGCCGCGGTCATAGCGGTCAGCTCAGGGATGCGGGCCGACGTGCTGGCGACCTACCCGGCACTGGACCCGACGCGGGTGCACGTGGTGCGCAACGGAATCGACACCAGCCGGTGGTACCCGGCCAAATCGGATGTCGAATCGGGTTCGGTGCTCCACGATCTCGGCGTCGACCCGGACCGGCCGATCGTCGCGTTCGTCGGACGGATCACCCGACAGAAGGGCGTCGCACACCTGGTGGCTGCGGCGCACCAGTTCGCGCCGCAGGTACAGCTGGTCCTGTGTGCCGGGGCGCCGGACACCCCCGAGATCGCGGCGGAGGTGTCGACCGCGGTGCGCAAGCTGAGCCAGGCCCGAGCCGGTGTGTTCTGGGTGCAGGAGATGCTGTCGCCCGAGAAGATTCGCGAAATACTATCGGCAGCAACGGTTTTCGTGTGCCCGTCGGTATACGAGCCATTGGGGATCGTGAATCTGGAGGCCATGGCCTGCGGGACCGCGGTAGTGGCCTCCGATGTCGGTGGCATACCCGAGGTGGTTTCCGACGGCCACACCGGGACACTGGTGCACTACAACGCGTCCGATGCGACGGCGTTCGATGCCGGACTGGCCGCGGCCGTCAACGCGTTGATCGCCGATCCGGCTCAGGCCCATGCCTTCGGTCAAGCTGGCCGGCAACGCTGCATCGAGGAATTCTCGTGGGCGCACATCGCGGAGCAGACGCTCGAGATTTACCAGAACGTCTGCTCGTAGCGCTTGCTAGCTGGTGACGTTCTTGAGCTCGTCGCCGAGCGCCGCAGCCTCGTCCGGTGTCAGCTCGACCACCAGGCGTCCCCCGCCTTCAAGTGGTACCCGCATCACGATGCCGCGCCCCTCCTTGGTCGCTTCCAATGGACCGTCACCAGTCCGGGGCTTCATCGCCGCCATCGAGTGCTCCCTCCGGATGCGGCCGGGCCGCGTCCACGGTCCCGGGTCAAGACCGGGAATTAGGGCCCATGTGCGGACCGGTTCCCGGCGCTGAAACTGCTACTGAACTACGTCCATTGTTCCTTATCCGCACCAGTGGGTGTGCAAAGACCCGTCCGTCACGTTCGGACAGGGCTGTGACGTGGCACCCAACAGCCGGCGACGTGATCGTCGACCATCCCGGTAGCCTGCATCAGCGCGTACGCCGTCGTCGGCCCGACGAAGCGAAATCCGCGCCGTTTCAGTTCTTTCGCCATGGCGACCGATTCGGGTGTGGTGGCCGGGACATCCGCCAGCCCGGCGGGGCGCGGCCGCGGTGGTTCCGGCGCGAATGACCACAGCAGTTGGTCAAGGTCCAGGCCGGTCTCGTCGATGACCCGAGCGTTGGCGATGGTCGCCTCGACCTTGGACCGGTTGCGCACGATGCCGGGATCGGCCAGCAACCGGTCGATGTCCTTCTGCCCGAACCGGGCGACTTTTTCGATGTCGAAGCCACCGAACGCGGCGCGGAAGTTCTCCCTCTTGCGCAGGATGATCAGCCAGGACAGCCCGCTCTGGAACGCCTCCAACGACATCCGCTCGAAAAGCGCTTTGGTGCCGTGCAGGGGCCGACCCCACTCGATGTCGTGGTAGTCGCGATAGAGCACGGCGTCAGCCGACTCCGAGCGGTCGCCGGTGGTCTCGGCCCAGCCGCAACGCACCTTGCCGTCGGTCACTGTCCGGCATTCTCCACGGCACCAGCCCGCAGCGTCGTCAACTCACCACGCAGCGAGTCGATCTCCTGAGACAACCGGTCCAGCACCCAGTCGACCTCACTGGTCTTGTAGCCACGCAGGGTCTGGGTGAACTTCACCGCCTCGACGTCGGCGCCGGTGACACCCGAGGCGGGCAGCACCGTGGCCGTCGTGCCACGCGGCAGCGGCGGCAGCTGTTCCCCACGGCCGAACAACACGCTGCCCAGAGCGAACAGCACCACGGCCACCAGAATCAGCACCGCCAGGTAGATCAGAATCAGCGTCACGCCTCTGATCCTGCCGGATCACTCTGACAAGCACCCCGCACTCTGCGCCGAGATCGACGAAATGGCCGCATCTACTCGCACAAAATGCCCCGTCTGTCCGTTTGGCCGGTAAAACGCGCCAGGATCAGCGCAAGGTGTTCATGGGCGGACGGTCCACCAGGGACACCTCGGACGTGCGGGGCGTGTAGACGTCGCCGTCGGCGAAGAACTGGGTCAGCCCGACCCCCGAATCATCGATGCCGCAGCGCGACAACAAGGTGGCAATCACCTGCCGGCTCATGGCCGCCAACTCAGTCAGCGGGCGGTTGCGGTGAGTACGCACACCCAGGTTGACCTGGGCAAGGGCGTCCAAGCCCAGCTTGTCGTAGGCGTCGATCAGCAGGCCGATCTCGACCCCGTAGCCGGGCGCGAATCCGACCGAGGTCAGCAGTTCCCGGGTACCGGCGTACTCGCCGCCGAGCGGCTGCAGCAGGCAGGTGAGCTCTGGCCGCAGGGAAGCCAGGAGCGGGCGGGCGACCAACTCGGTGACCCGGCCACCGCCGTTGGCGTCCTCGGCGCCGCTGATCTTCAGCGGACGCCGGTAAAAGCCCTTGACCAGGTGCACTCCGTCAGCGGTCAGCAGCGGGCCGAGCAGCTTGGGCACGAACATCGGGTCGGGATCGAGCAGGTCGGAGTCGACGAACACGATGATGTCGCCGGTGGTCGCCGCCAGGGAACGCCACAGTGCCTCACCTTTACCGGGCTGGATCGGCACCTCGGGCAATGCCTGCTCACGGCTGACCACTCGAGCCCCGGCCTCGATCGCCCGGATTTCGGTCTCGTCGGTAGAGCCGGAGTCCAGTACGACCAACTCATCGACCAGGCCACCCAGCAGCGGGCTGATGCTGTCGATCACCCCGGCGACGGTTTCTTCCTCGTTCAGCGCCGGCAGCACTACCGAAACAGTGCGACCGGCTTTGGCGGCCTCCAGTTCGGCAAGCGTCCATGACGGACGGCTCCAGCTGCGTTCGTCCAGCCATGAGTGGCCGGCGATGGCTTCGGCGGACAATTCGGGCGACAGAGTCATGTGCAATCCGCCTTCGGCTTCTTGCTGGCTGTCATGCCAGTCCCCTCACTGTTCGAGTCGGCGGACGCCTGCCCTGGATCGACGCGACCATTTCCAGGACCCGTCGGGTCGGACCCACCTCGTGCACCCGGAACATGGCGGCGCCCTCTGCGGCGGCCAGTGCCGTCGCAGCGAGCGTGCCTTCCAGGCGTTCAGTCAGTCCCACACCAAGAGTCTCCCCGACAAAATCCTTGTTACTCAGGGCCATCAGCACTGGCCATCCGGTATTTACAAGATCTTTTACGTGGCGCAACAAACTAAGGCCGTGGTAAGTGTTTTTGCCGAAATCGTGGGTCGGATCGATCAAAATCGCGTCCCTGGAGACACCGATATCAACGGCGTGTTGGGCTGCCGATGTGACCTCCGCGAGGACGTCATCGACCACTCCGCGTTCGGTGATGCCGTAGTTGACCCGGAACGGCCGGGTGCGCGGAACCGCCCCACCGGTATGTGAACAGACCAGACCCGCACCGAATTCTGCGGCCACTTCCGGCAGGCCCGGGTCGGCACCGGCCCAGGTGTCGTTGATCAGGTCGGCGCCGGCCGCGCAGGCTTCTTTGGCCACCTCGGCCCGCCAGGTGTCGACGCTGATCAACTGGTCGGGGTATTCGCCGCGCAGCCATTCGACGAACGGCACCACCCGGGCGATTTCCTCATCGGCATCGACGGTGTTGCCCGGTCCGGCCTTGACCCCGCCGATGTCGATGACGTCGGCGCCATCCTCGATGGCGCCGCGCACTGCCTTTTTGGCGGCCTCGTCGCTGAAAGTAGCGCCCCGGTCGTAGAACGAATCAGGGGTGCGGTTGACGATTGCCATGATCAGCGCACGGTCGCCCGCCACCGGACGGCCAAGAAAACGGCCGGTTTGACTGGGTGGGAACGGCGACTGCACGGCTCCCAGGTTATAGGGATGTCATGCGCGCCCACTCATCCATTGATTCTGCGGCTACGGTGACGCCCACTCACATTGTTCCGCCACAGCCGCAGAGTCAACGGTGATCACTTGGGCTTCTGGCCGTCCTTCACCTCGACCGGGTATTCGGGATAGAACGGCACGTAGCCCCCCTCGCGCCCGGCCAACACGTACAGCGGGTCCGTGACGTCCGAGCCGTAGGCCTGTTTACGCAGGTCCACCTTCTGGCTCTTGAAGGTCGAGGTGTATGCCAGGGTCTGCACCACCCGGACGAACAACGGCACCGCGTACACCGGCAGATGCGCATAGGCCGCCGCGGCTAACGCCGCCCCGTCGAACTCCTGGCCGTCGCGCAACTGGACCGCGACCATGCCGGCCCGGCCGCCGCAGCCAGGGACCTCGACGCCATAGACCGTGCATTCCTCGATCTGGTGGTCCGTGCCCAGTGCCGCCTCCACCTCGGTGGTGGCGACGTTCTCACCCTTCCACCGGAAGGTGTCGCCGAGTCGGTCGGCGAAGGCGGCGTGCGCCAAGCCCTGGGCCCGCATCAGGTCACCGGTGTTGAACCAGACGTCGCCGTCCTTGAAGGCGTTGCGCACCAGCTTCTTCTCGGAGGCCGATTTCTCGGTGTAGCCGTCGAACGGCTGCAGGCTGTTGACCTTGCTGAGCAGCAGGCCCGGTTCACCGGACTTGACGCGGCGCAGCCTGCCGTCGGCGGCCCGAGCCGGTTCACCAGTCTCGAGGTCGTACTCCACGTATGCCACCGGAGATGGGCAGATGCCGGTGGTCTTGTCCACCCCGAACACATTCAGGAACGCGCTGTTGCCCTCGCTGGAGGCATAGAACTCGCATACCCGCGGGATACCGAAGCGGGTGGTGAACTCATCCCAGATGGCGGGCCGCAAGCCATTGCCGGAGATAACGCGGATCTTGTGGGCGCGGTCGGTGGGCTTGGGCGGCTGGTTGAGCAGGTAGCCGCAGATTTCGCCGATGTAGATGAAGGCGGTGGCGTCGTACCGGATGACCTCGTCCCAGAACCGTGACGCCGAGAACGACCTGCCCAGCGCAAGGGTTGCTCCCGAATTGATCACCGATGACACCGCAACGGTAAGGGCGTTGTTGTGGTACAGCGGCAGGCAGCAATACAGCGTGTCGCTGCTGTTCAGCCGCAGACCCAAACCGCCGAACCCGCCGAGCGCACGCAGCCAGCGGTAGTGCGTCATGACGCTGGCCTTGGGCAGACCGGTGGTGCCCGAGGTGAAGATGTAGAACGCCTTCTCCTTGGCCACGATCTTGTCGGTGACAGCCGGGTTGGCGGTCGAGGCGCCGGTGGCTTGTTCGCGCATGTCCTCGACGGTCATCAGGCCCGCGATCAGTGCGGGGTCGGCACCGCTTTCGTTGACCGGCTCGACGAGGTCGGACTCGGCGACCACGACCTTGGCGCCCAACAGGCCCAGGCTGTGTGCCAGCACATTGCCGCGCTGGTGGTAGTTCACCATGCCGGCCACCGCGCCGCACTTGACCGTGGCCAGCATCAGCAACACCGCGTCCGGCGAGTTGCGCAGCATGATGCCGACGACGTCGCCGGGGACCACGCCACGGGCAGCCAGCACCGACGCATACCGGTTGACGGTCTCGTTGGCCTCGCGGTAGGTGATGCGCTGGTCATCGAACTTGATGAACACGTTGTCGGCGTATCGGGCGGCCCGTTCCTGGAAGACCTTGCCGATAGATGTCTGGGCCGTCGGGCGGGCACCGAAGCCCGTGATGATGCCGCGGACGATGGTCGGCGCATCCATCAGGAAGCCGGGCAGTTTCGTGGCGATATCAAGCAGTCCGACGCTGCCGCGGGAGGTGTCGTCACTCATGGCCGATAACCCTAGTGAGCGACCTCACTTGGCTCACAGGCAGCCATCGCCGCGTCGACATCCCGGACGACCATCAAACGCTCCAGCGCACCCTCGGAGACGTAGCCGGTGCCGATCAGGGTGCGCAACCAGTCCAGTAGACCGTCGTAATGGCCGTCCGGGTCGAGCATCACCAGCGGCTTGTCGTGCATGCCGAGATAACCGGCAGTCCAAGCCTCGAAGAACTCTTCAAGAGTGCCGATGCCACCAGGCAGCACCAGGAATGCGCCGGCGCGGTCCTCCATGACCTGCTTTCGTTCGCGCATGGTGTCGGTGACGATCAACTCGTCGGCCTCGGTGTCGGCAAGTTCGCGATGCACCAGTTGTTTCGGGATGACGCCGACGGTCCGGCCACCGCCGGCACGGGCGCCGTCGGCAACCGCGCCCATGGCCGAGACGTTCCCGCCGCCGGACACCAATGTCCAGCCGCGCTCGCCGATGGCACGGCCGACGGCACCGGCAAGCGCAAGCAGTTCCGGGTGGCGGGGCCCCGAAGCGCAGTAGACACAGACGGCGTGGGAAGTCTCGGCGGGCACAGCGCCACGCTAGACGACAGCCGGTTGCCTGTCCGGAGCCGGCCGATTTCCCGTCGGACGGCCACCCACCACGGCCGTAACATGGATCACAACTGTTACCCGGAGGACTGAGGATGGCCGATCCGCTGTACGTCAATACCGAAGGTGTGTTGGGGTTTTCGCATCTCCACGACGCCATCTCCGGTTCTGTCGGCGAATTGCACGGGGCTATCGGTGACAACACCGATGCCAGTCACGGCTTGATCGCCTTCCCGCTGAACTCGACGTTCAGCCACACCCTGGACAGCCGCGGCCATGTGCTGAAAGGGGCCAAGGCCGACGGGGAACGCATGTCCGAATCTCTGAAACGCGCCGCCTCGGCATACGGCGGGGCCGACGAACAAGGCGCCGAAGCTGTGGCCAACGCGGCCGAGGGCATTCCCGGGCACGGCGGACCGAGCGCAGGCACGCCCGGCGGTCTGGGCGCTGCGGTCCCAGGAGGTGCGGGCGCGGGACAAATGGGTCAGGTGCTCGGCCAGGTGGGCCAGCAGGTCGGTCAGGTGGCGCAGTCGATCGCGCAGCCGATTCAGGGGCTGGTGCAGTCGCTGGCTCAGATCCCGCAGCAGCTGGCGCAGAGCCTGAGCGGCTTGGGTGGGGGCGTGGGCGGCGGTTTGGGTGGCGGCCTCGGTGGTGGACTGGGTGACGGGACCGGACACCTGGGCCAGTCGGCTTCGATGGACCACGACGCGCCGGGCGGCGGCGGCCATGGCGATCACG
Organism: Mycobacterium sp. OTB74; assembly: GCF_029892685.1. GTDB lineage: Bacteria > Actinomycetota > Actinomycetes > Mycobacteriales > Mycobacteriaceae > Mycobacterium. The sequence goes on from NZ_JARXVD010000006.1 coordinate 127,914, forward strand.
CCGGCGGGTCGGGTCACGACGGGCTCGGCGACGAGAAGGACCACGACAAGAACCACAAGAAAGACCGTGACCGCGAGTTCGATCGCAAAGCCGACGGGCGCGACGGTGACGGAGTCGAGCTGCTCAGTGATCACAGCCCGGGTGGTACCGACGACCATGCGTCCGGGGGCGTCGTGGGCGGAAGTACCGCGAGTCCGCCGCGCCGGCCGGCTCAGACCCGGCCGCAGGACATCTAGCCCGGCAGCCGGATTCTGCGGTCGATGCCGATGGCATCGAGAAAGCGCTCGTCGTGGCTCACCACAATGACGGCACCGCGATAGGCGTTGAGCGCGGACTCCAGCTGCCCGACGCTGACCAGGTCCAGATTGTTGGTGGGTTCGTCGAGCAGCAACAGTTGCGGCGCAGGCTCGGCGTAGAGCACACACGCCAGCGTGGCGCGCAGTCGTTCCCCACCCGATAGCTGCCCGACGGGTAGCTCAACCCCGTTGCCCCGAAACAGAAATTGCGCCAATAGGTGCATATGCCGGGTGATGCTCAGCGTCGGGGCCCAGGCGGCCAGGTTGTCCAGTACGCTGCGCTGCTCGTCGAGCAAATCCAGGCGCTGGGACAAGTAGGCGATCCGCTCGACGCCGCGGGTCAAGTTTCCAGTGTCGGGTTGCAGGTCTCGGGTGATCATTCGCAGCAGCGTGGACTTTCCGGTGCCGTTGCGCCCAATCAGGGCAATCCGCTCGGGGCCGCGGATGTCGATGTCTATTCCGTTGTCGCCAAACAGCATTCGCCCACCACGGCTGATATTCATACTCTCTGCGTGCAGGACGGTTCGACCGGCGGGCACCTCGGTGGCGGGTAGATCCAGGGCGATGACGTCGTCGTCCCGCACCGCACGTTCTGCACCGTCAAGACGCTGCTTGGCGTCGTCCACCCGTTTGGCGTGGACGCCGTCGGCGCGGGCCGCTGATTCCTGCGCGTTGCGTTTGAGTTTTCCGGCAATGATTTTCGGTAGCCCAGCATCCTTGACGTTACGCGCGGCGGTACCGGCCCGACGGGCCGCGCGTTCGCGAGCCTGTTGCATCTGCCGCTTCTCCTGCTTGAGCTGCAGTTCCGCGGTGCGCACATCAGCTTCGGCCACCCGTTGTGCTTGTTCCACCGCAGCTTGGTATTCGGCGAAGTTGCCCCCGTAGAACGCGACTTCACCGTCGCGCAACTCAGCGATCCGGTCCATCCGATCCAGCAACATGCGGTCGTGGCCGACCACCAGCAGCGTCCCCCGATAGTCATCCAGGGCGAAGTAAAGACGTTGCCGCGCATCGGAATCCAGATTATTTGTCGGTTCGTCGAGCAACAGTACGTCGGGACGCCGTAACAGCTGCGCGACCAACCCCAGCATGATCACCTCTCCCCCAGACAATGTGCCGACGGTGCGGTCAAGCGGGATATCCAAGCCCAGCCTGGCCAACTGCGCGGTCGATCGCTGCTCGACGTCCCAGTCGTCACCGATGACGGCAAACACCGCTTCGGAAGCGTCGCCGTCGGCCAGCGCCTGCAACGCGGCCAAAACCCCTGCAATGCCGAGGATTTCGGCAACAGTGAGGTCAGTTGCCAACGGCAGCGCCTGGGGCAGGTAGCCGACCGAACCCTCGACCGTCACTGTGCCACCGGTTGGTTTGAGTTGGCCGGCAATGAGTTTGAGCAGAGTGCTCTTGCCCTCGCCATTGGGAGCGACCAAGCCGGTGCGACCCTCGGGGACGGTGAACGACAGGTCATTGAACAAAGGGGTGTCGTCCGGCCAGGCGAATGACAGGTGTGAACAGACAATAGACATGCTGGTACTCCAAAGCGATACGGGCGCTGTGCTTTATGTGTGACACGGCGCCGCCGTACAGAACAGGAACGAATCGACTCTCGGGATTACCCGGAGATGTCGTCTCCCAGCATGTTTTCGGCCCACCTCGGTTGACAGCAGTTGCAAGTTCCACAGTACACAGGGGCGCAACCGATTATCTCCGGTCAGGAGTAGCCGCGCAGCCGATCCAGCTGTCGCCGTTCACGTTTGGTGGGCCGGCCGGCTCCCCGATCACGAACCGGGACAGCGGGTACCGTCACCTTGGACGGTGGCGGCGGGCTGCGGTCGATCAGGCATTCCGATGCGACGGCAGCCCCTACCCGCTTTGCGATCGGCCGGATTACCTCCACGATGCGCTCACGCCCGTCAAGCCGGACGCGTACTTCATCACCGGGCCCCACCAACTGCGCAGGCTTGGCGGTGACGTCGTTGACGCAGACGTGCCCCGCCCGGCACGCAGCGGCAGCCATGGACCGGGTCTTGGTGATCCGGACGGCCCAAATCCAGCTGTCGACGCGAACGCTGCTCAATTCGTCAGATACCGCCGCAACATCTCGGTCGTCGCGGCAATGGCCGCCACCGACACCCGCTCATCGGACTTGTGCGCCAGGTTCGGATCGCCAGGTCCGTAGTTGACTGCCGGAATGCCAAGGGCTGCAAAGCGAGCCACGTCGGTCCAGCCGTATTTCGCCCGTACCTGACCGCCTGCTGCAGCGACCAGCGCAGCCGCTGCGGGCTGGGTCAGGCCGGGCAACGCGCCGGCCGCGGCGTCGGTCTGTTCGATGCTGACGTCCAGTCCGGCGAATACCTCGCGGACATGAGCCAGCGCCTGGTCGACGCTGCGGTCGGGCGCGAACCGGAAGTTGACGGTCACCGACGCTGCATCCGGGATCACGTTGCCGGCGATGCCGCCGTCGATCCGCACCGCGGACAGGCCCTCACGGTAAACGCAGCCGTCGATGTCCACCTGCCGGGCCTGATAGCTGGTCAATCGATCCAGCACCGCACCCAGTTTGTGAATGGCGTTGTCGCCCAACCAGGACCGTGCCGAGTGCGCGCGGGTTCCGTTGGCGCGCACCACTACTCGCAGCGTGCCCTGGCAGCCCGCCTCGATGTAGCCCCCCGACGGTTCGCCGAGGATCGCGACATCGGCCGCCAGCCAGTACGGCAGCTCGCGTTCGATACGACCCAGGCCGTTGGCACTGGCTTCGATCTCTTCGCAGTCGTACATCACCAGCGTGATGTCGTGCGTCGGTTCGGTAATGGTGGCGGCCAGGTGCAGGAACACCGCATCGCCGGCCTTCATGTCAGAGGTGCCGCAGCCCCACAGCTCGTCGCTGTCGAGTCGGCTGGGCAGGTTGTCCGCGGCCGGAACCGTATCGGTGTGCCCGGCCAGCAGCACCCGTGACGGCCTGCCGAGGTTGGTGCGGGCCAGCACCGCATCGCCATTGCGGATCACCTCGAAGTGCGGCGCCTGCGCCTTGAGTGCGGCTTCGATCTCGTCGGCGATGCGCTGTTCGTGCCGCGACTCGCTGGGAATGTCGACCAGGGCGGCGGTCAAGGCGATCGGGTCGGCGCGCAGATCCAGCATCAACCCAGGCTAGCGGGTCCCTTCCCCCGATCTCCCCAGCTCTCGGCGCGGACAGTAACCTTGAGCAACGTGACTTCTGCATCTGGCATCGGCATCGCGACCATCACCGCCGACGGAACTGTCCTGGATACCTGGTTCCCCGCGCCCGCGCTGTCGGCCGACGCCGCGGCCGGTCCGGTCCCCGCGGAGTTGGAGGCCCTGGTCGGCAGCGACGACGACCGCGGTGTGCGCACCGAAATCGTCCGCACCACCATCGCCTCGCTGGACGACAAGCCCGTCGACGCGCACGACGCCTACCTGCGCCTGCACCTGCTGTCGCACCGGCTGATCGCGCCGCACGGCGCCAACATGGACGGAATCTTCGGCTTGCTGACCAACGTGGTGTGGACCAACTTCGGCCCGTGTGCGGTCGAGGGCTTCGAGACGGTGCGCGCACGGTTGCGCCGTCGCGGCGCGGTTGCTGTCTACGGCGTCGATAAGTTCCCGCGCATGGTCGACTACGTGCTGCCGTCGGGCGTCCGGATCGCCGACGCCGACCGGGTCCGCCTGGGCGCGCACCTGGCGTCCGGCACCACCGTCATGCACGAGGGCTTCGTCAACTTCAACGCCGGCACCCTGGGCACCTCGATGGTGGAGGGCCGAATCTCGGGCGGCGTGGTGGTCGGTGACGGTTCCGACGTCGGCGGCGGCGCCTCGATCATGGGCACGCTGTCCGGCGGCGGCAAAGAGGTCATCTCCGTGGGTAAGCGCTGTCTGCTGGGCGCCAACGCCGGCCTGGGCATCTCGCTGGGAGACGACTGCGTGGTCGAGGCCGGCCTGTACGTCACCGCAGGCACCAAGGTGACCACCGCCGATGGTCAGACCATCAAGGCCGTCGAATTGTCCGGCGCCAACAACCTGCTGTTCCGGCGAAACTCGGTCAGTGGCGCGGTCGAGGTGGTCAAGCGCGACGGCACCGGCATCACCTTGAACGAGGCGCTGCACGCCAACTGATTTCGGCGGGCCGTCAGGTCCAGGGGCCGACGCCGGTCACCTTGTCGATGCGGATGCGGGTCAGGTATCCCGGGGGTGCATCCGGCGGCGGGAACTTGCCGTTGAAATCTGGCGCCAGCACATTGTTCAGTCGGGTGAGTACCTCGGGGGCCCCACCCTCGACGATCCGGGCGGTGCCGGTGATCGCCAGGTAGGGCACGACGGGCTGCGAGCCGCGGTCGGCGCCGACAATTGTCAGCGCCACCCGGCCGTCCCGCCGCGCATTGCGGACCTTCTTGTGCTCGCTGAGATGAGCGCTGACCAGTTCGTCGCCGTCCGGAGTGGATTGCAGTTCCACCCAGACCACCGAAACCTGGGGGCTGCCGTCTGCATTCAGCGTTACCAATGTCGCGTTGGCACCGTCGCCGATCAGGGCGCGGGCGTTGTCGTTCAGTCGCATGGTGATGAGAATGTCACGACGGTGCGCGGTATTCCCGACCTTCGACGCACGTTCGTGGTTAGACCAACAGCTTCTTCTGCACCTTGCCCATGGCATTGCGGGGCAGGGATTCGACGACGCGCACCTCGCGCGGCCGCTTGTGGACCGAAAGTTGTTGCGCAACAAAGTCGATGAGCTCATGCGGCGCCGCAGACCCGACCACGAAAGCGACGATCCGCTGACCCAGATCGTCATCGGGTACGCCAACCACCGCCACCTCGTCCACCCCCGAGTGCCCCAGCAGCACTGTCTCGATCTCGCCTGCGCCGATCCGGTAGCCACCCGACTTGATCAGGTCCACAGATTCCCGCCCGACGATGCGGTGCATGCCGCCCGCGTCGATCGCCGCCACGTCGCCGGTCCGATACCAGCCGTCCGCACCCAGCACCTCGGCCGTTGCGTCCGGTCGGTTCAGGTAACCGGTGAATACAGTTGGCGATGAAACCTCCAGTCGCCCAATGCTTTCCCCGTCGTGCAGCACAGGGGCGCCATCCTCGCCGGCCAAGCGGGTCTGCACACCATCCAGTGGCAGCCCCACCCAACCGGGTCGCCGTTCGCCGTCCACCCGGGTGGACAGGGTGATCAGCGACTCGGTGCTGCCATAACGCTCCACCGGCTCGTGTCCGGTCAGGCGCACCAGACCGTCGAACACCGGAACCGGCAGCGGCGCACTGCCGGAAACCAGCAGCCGAGCCTTGGACAGGGCGGCGGCCGCCGAAGCATCGGCCACCACGCGCGACCACACCGTCGGCACCCCGAAGTAGAGCGAGCCGTCCGCCGCGGCGTAGCTGTCCGGTGTCGGTTTTCCGGTGTGTACGAAGCGATTTCCAATGCGCAGCGACCCGAGCAGCCCGAGCACCAGGCCGTGCACGTGGAACAGCGGCAGTCCATGGACCAAGGTGTCGGCCGGCGTCCAGGCCCACGCCTTGGCCAGGGCGTCGATATCGGCAGCAATGGCCCGGCGGCTGATCAGCACGCCTTTGGGCAGCCCGGTGGTGCCGGAGGTGTACATGATCATTGCGGTGGATTCCGGCGCCGGTTCGGCATAGCGGTGCCACGACCGCGCATGCAGGCGCACCGGAATGTGCGGCAAGCCTTCGCTCGCATCTTCTTCTGAGGGCAGCTCGCCGAGCCAAGCCTGCGCGCCAGAGTCGCCGATGATGTGCCTGCGCTCGGCGGCACCGACGTCGGCGGGCACCGGCACCACCGGCACCCCGGCGATCAGGCAGCCCGTGATGGCCAGCACGGTCTTGGCGGTCGGCCGGGCCAGCACCGCCACCCGAGACGCTCCCCCGACCCGCTCGGCCACCGAGGTGGCAGCGCCCACCAGGTCGCTGCGGGACAGCACGCTTCCATCGATGCGCACGGCGTCTTCGATGTCATGCCCGGCGGCGACAATGGCAGGGTTCAGCGAGGTCAACAACACGATTGCGAGGCTACTCGCCGCCGTTGGGCGATACTGGGCGGGTGATCGAGCGTATCGATTCCCGCGAGGTGTACCGCAATTCCTGGTTGGTCGTGCGGGAGGACGCCATCAGGCGCCCCGACGGTTCGGCCGGCATCTACAGCGTGGTCGACAAACCGACGTATGCGTTGGTGATCGCGCAGCAGGACGACATGATCCACTTGGTCGAGCAGTACCGGTATCCGCTCGGCCTGCGCCGCTGGGAGTTTCCGCAAGGCACCGCACCGGGCACGCTGGACGGCGACCAGCCGCCACCGCTGGAATTGGCGGCCCGCGAGCTCCGCGAGGAGACCGGCCTGCGCGCCGCTTCGATGCGGCTGCTCGGACAGCTTGATGTGGCCGCAGGCATGAGCAGCCAGCGCGGCTGGGTGTTTCACGCCACCGGCATCACCGAGGGTGACCACGACCGGGAACACGAGGAGCAGGACATGCGCAGCGCCTGGTTCACCACCGCTCAGTTCGAGGACATGGTGCGGACCGGAGAGATCACCGATGCCCAGTCGATAGCGGCCTGGATGCTGCTGCGACTGCATTCCCAAAAGCCCAGCGGCCCATCAGTGGGACGCCAGCGCCCGTAGGAAGAAGGTCAGGTTGGCCGGACGTTCTGCCAAGCGCCGGACGAAATAGCCGTACCACTGCGACCCGAACGGCACGTACACCCGGACACGGTTGCCGGCCTCGGCCAGCCTCCGCTGTTCGTCGTCTCGAATGCCGTACAGCATCTGGTATTCGAAATCATCTGGCCTGCGGCCGAACTCGGCCACCAAGTCCGGCACTGCCTCGATCACGACAGGGTCGTGCGAAGCCACCATCGGGTAGCCCGAGCCGGCCATCAACACCCGTAGGCAGCGCAGGTAGTTGTCGGTGATGTCGTCGCGGTCCCGGAATGCTACCGACGGCGGTTCGTCATAGGCGCCCTTGCACAACCGGATTCGGGTTCCAGCCAGGTCCTGGCAATCGGCTTGGGTGCGTTTGAGATATGCCTGCAGGACAGTGCCGAGCCAGTCGAAATCGGCGTGCAGTTCCCGCACTATCGACAGTGTCGAGTCGGTGGTGGTGTGGTCCTCAGCGTCGATGGTTACCAAGATGCCGAGGTCACGAGCCTTGGCGCAAATGACGTGGGCGTTCTCCAGCGCGATCTTCTCACCGTCGCGCGGCAGCGCCTGGCCCAGCGCCGAAAGTTTGAGCGACACTTCCGGTTGAAGGGGAATGGCGCCGGGCTGCGGACCGAGAGCTCCGAGTAGATCGAGGTACGCGGCAACCGTCGCATTGGCGGTGTCGGCATCCACGACGTCCTCGCCCAGATAGTCGATGCTGACGTAACGATTCGTATTGGACAGCAGCACAACAGTATCCAGCGCATCACTGACCCGCTCCCCGGGCACGAAGCGGTGCACCACCTGCTGGGTCACCGGAACTCTTTCGATCATGTGCCGCAATCGGTGACTGCGACTGGCGGCCAGGATGGCCGGCCGGGCAACCCCTTTGAAGACTGACATCTCAGGCCTCCATGTGCGGATAGTTGTGGTCAGTGGGCGCGACGAAGGTCTCCTTGATAGACCTGGCTGACGTCCAGCGCAGCAGGTTCAGTGCCGAGCCGGCTTTGTCGTTGGTGCCCGACGCGCGCGAGCCACCGAACGGTTGTTGTCCCACAACGGCTCCGGTGGGCTTATCGTTGATGTAGAAGTTGCCGGCCGCGAACCGCAACCGCTGCGCAGCGTCCCGTACCGCCGTCCGGTCGTCGGCGATCACCGCGCCTGTCAGCGCATACTTGGCACCGGTGTCGACGATGTCGAGGATGTCGTCCCAATCGTCGTATACGTGTACCGCCAGGATCGGCCCGAAGTACTCGGTACTGAACGCCTCGTCGCGCGGATCATCGGAAAGCAGCACAGTGGGTCGGACGAAATAGCCAGTGCTGTCATCACATTGACCGCCAACCGCAACGGTGACGTGCGGCCTGCTCTTCGCATTCTCCAAGACCGCCACGTTTCGGGCGTACGCGCGGGAGTCGATCAGCGCTCCGCCGTAGCTGGTCAGATCGGTTACATCGCCGTAGCGCAAGGCGTCGGTGGCGGAAAGGAAGTCGTCGCCCATCGTCTCCCACACCGAGCGGGCGATGAAGGCCCTGGATGCCGCCGAACACTTCTGCCCCTGATAGTCGAAGGCACCGCGAATAAGCGCGGTGCGCAACACATCCGGATTGGCGGAAGCGTGAGCCAGGACGAAGTCCTTGCCGCCGGTCTCGCCGACCAGACGCGGATAGCTGTGGTAGTTCTCGATATTTGCCCCGACCGTGCGCCACAGATGTTGGAAAGTGGCGGTGGAGCCGGTGAAGTGGATGCCGGACAACCGGGGGTCGGCCAGGACCACATCGGATACCGCGTAGCCGTCACCGGTCACCAGGTTGATCACCCCGGGCGGGAGTCCGGCCTCCTCCAGGATTTGCATGGTCAGGTATGCCGAGAAGGTCTGGGTGACAGACGGTTTCCACACCACGGTGTTGCCCATGAGTGCCGGCGCGGTGGGCAGGTTGCCGGCGATGGCGGTGAAGTTGAAGGGCGTGATGGCGTAGACGAAGCCGTCCAGTGGCCGGTAGTCGGTGCGGTTCCAGACCCCGCGGCTGCTAATCGGCTGCTGAGCCAGGATCTGCCGAGCGAAGGCGACGTTGAACCGCCAGAAGTCGACCAGCTCGCAGGGCGCATCGATCTCGGCCTGATAGGCGGTCTTGGACTGGCCCAGCATGGTGGCGCCGGCGATCTTCTCCCGCCACGGGCCTGACATCAGATCGGCTGCCCGCAGGAACACCGCGGCTCGGTCATCGAACGACATTGTCGCCCAGTCATTCTTTGCGGCCATCGCAGCATCGACCGCGGCGGCGGCCTCGGTATGGCCGGCGTTGACCAGGGTGCCAAGCACCGCGCGATGGTTGTGGGGCTGCACTACGTCGATGCGCTCGGCGCCGGACATGGTGCGCCGGCCGCCGATGACGTGCGGCAGGTCTGCCGGAGTCGCGGTGAGTTCAGTCAGCTGGTGCTGCAGGCGGGCGCGTTCAGCAGAACCCGCGGCGTAGTCGTGGACCGGTTCGTTGACGGGCAGAGGAACATCGGTGATGGCGTCCATGGGTCAAGAATCCGCTGGGAACGACTTCGATCTGTTGGCCGATTGGACAAATATTTCAGCCGGTGACAGTACAATCGGCCAATATGAAGGCCGTTGGCCTTGGTCAGCTGCTACTGGCCCTCGATGCGACCATGGCAACCCTGGTCGAGGCGCCGCGCGGCCTGGATCAGCCGGTTGCTGCAGCCGCCCTGATCGATCCGGACGACGTGCGCCTCGGCTTGGCGGCCGGTGCCGGGGCAGCTGATGCCTTCCTCCTGCTCGGCATCGATGACAAGCAGGCTACGGACTGGCTGGAACGGCAACTGGCTCAACGGGTTCCGGTTGCGATGTTTGTCAAAGAACCGTCCGAAAGGCTGGTCAAGCAGGCGGTGGCGGCCGGGGTCGCAGTGGTCGCCGTCGACCCGTGGGCACGCTGGGAACGGCTGTACCGATTGATCAATCACGTGCTGGAGCACCACGGCGACCGCACCGATCCGCGGTACGACCCGGGCACTGACTTATTCGGCCTGGCCCAGTCGATCGCGGATCGGACCCACGGCATGGTCAGCATCGAAGACGAACAGTCGCACGTTCTGGCTTACTCAGCCTCCAACGACGAGGCCGACGAATTGCGCAGACTATCGATCCTCGGCAGGGCCGGCCCGCCGGAGCATCTGGAATGGATCGGCCAATGGGGCATCTTCGACGCGCTGCGGTCCGACACCGGGGTTGTCGCAGTGGCCGAGCGGCCCGAACTCGGGCTACGCCCGCGGCGCGCGGTGGGCATCCATCTGCCCCAGCAGGACGGACGTCGTGGGCCACGGTTTGCGGGAACCATCTGGCTGCAACAGGGTTCGCGGCCGCTGGCCGACGACACCGACGACGTGCTGCGTGGGGCGGCGGTTTTGGCAGCGCGGATCGTCACCCGGCTGGCGGCCAATCCGTCGACCCATACGGTGCGGATGCAGGAGTTGTTGGGACTGCGCGATTTTGACGACGACATCGCGCAAGTGGCGCGAGAGCTGAGCATCGTCGACGGCGGGCGGCTGGCGTTGGTCGGATTCGCTGCCACCGACCCGGTGCCGTCGCGATTGACCGATGTTCTGGCCTTGAGCGCGAGCGCTTTTCGCCATGACGCCCAAGTCGCAACCCACGGGGGCCGCAGCTACGTACTCTTCCCCGATGCCAGACGGTCGGTGACCTCATGGGTCCGCGGCACCGTCGGTACCCTGCGTGCTGAACTGAATGTTGAACTGCACGCCGTGATCGCCACCGGCACTTCGGGTTTGGCAGACGCGGCTGCGGCGCGGATCGAAGTCGACCGGGTGCTCGATTCAGCGGCGCGCCATCCGGGCGCCTTTGCCGCAGTCACCTCGCTGGCGGACGCTCGCACCACTGTCCTGCTCGATGAGATCGTCACCCTGATCGCCGCCGACGACCGGTTGCGCCACCCGGCGATGGCCAGGCTGCAGGAGCACGACCCCGTGCTCACCGAGACGCTGCGGGAGTATCTGGACAGTTTCGGCGATGTCGCGGCCGCTGCCGGGCAGTTGCACGTACATCCCAACACCGTGCGGTATAGGGTGCGCCGGATCGAGAAGCTTCTGGACACCTCGCTGGCCAACCCTGACACCCGTCTCCTGCTGGCGCTGAGCCTGCGGGCCACGGCCTGAGTTTTGCCGGAGAGCTAACTCAGTCGGGAGACTGCGGCGGCGATGCGTTCGTCGGTAGCGGTCAACGCAATTCGCACGAACTGCTCGCCGGCGGGTCCGTAGAACTCGCCCGGCGCGACCAGGATGCCACGTTCGGCGAACCACGCAACGATGGCGCGACCGGACTCACCACGGGTGGCCCAGATGTACAGCCCCGCTTCGGAATGCTCGATGGAAAAGCCTGCACCGCGGATCGCTGACAGCAGCCAAGCGCGGCGTTTGGCATACAGGTCGCGCTGGTACTGCTCGTGCTCGTCGTCGTCGAGCGCCGCAACCATGGCGGCCTGGACCGGAGTCGGCACGATCATGCCGGCGTGCTTGCGCACCGCCAGTAGCTCGGCGACCAGGTCCTGATCCCCGGCGACGAATCCCGCACGGTAGCCCGCCAGCGACGAGGTCTTGGACAGCGAGTGCACGGCCAGCAGTCCGGTGTGGTCACCGTCGCAGACGTCGGGGTGCAGCACCGAAAGGGGCTGCGCTTCCCAACCCAGACCCAGGTAGCACTCGTCGGAGGCCACGACCACGCCGCGCTCGCGGGCCCAGCCGACCACCTTGCGCAGGTGGTCGGCACCCAGCACCTTGCCGGTCGGGTTACTCGGCGAGTTGATGAACACCAGGGCAGGCCGCTGCGGCCCCAGCTGGGTCAACGAATCGGCGCGCAGTACATGAGCTCCCGCGAGGCGCGCGCCGACGTCATAGGTGGGATACGCCAACTCGGGCACCACGACGGTGTCCGAGCCACCCAACCCGAGCAGGGTGGGCAGCCAGGCGATGACCTCTTTGGTGCCGATCACCGGCAGCACAGCCGACTCGGGTAGGGCGGTGACGCCGTATCGACGACCCAGTGCCGCGACCGCCGAAGCGCGCAGCTCCGGGGTGCCCGCGGTCGCCGGATAGCCGGGTGAGGCACTGGCGGCGTCCAGAGCCTCCCGGATCACCGGTGCCACCTCGTCTACTGGCGTACCGACCGAAAGGTCGACGATGCCGTCCGGGTGTGCGCGTGCGGTCGCAGTCGCGTCGGCCAGGGTGTCCCAGGGGAACACCGGCAAGTCGGCCGAGACGCGCCTCCTGTCAGACAGGGTCACTCACCCTGCGGCGGCAGGCTCTTCACCACTTCGGGGTCGTTGTCGGTCTGGCCGACCTTCGACGCGCCACCGGGTGAGCCGAGCTCGGCGAAGAAATCGGCGTTGTTCTGGGTGTATCCGCTCCACTGGTCGGGGACATCGTCCTCGTAGTAGATGGCCTCGACGGGGCAGACGGGCTCACAGGCTCCGCAGTCCACGCACTCGTCGGGGTGGATGTACAGCATGCGTGCACCCTCGTAAATGCAATCGACCGGGCACTCTTCGATACATGCCTTGTCTTTGACGTCGACGCAGGGTTCGGCAATGACGTACGTCACCGGTGGTTCTCCTGTTTCAGTGGGCTGCTGGCTCGTCAGGTGATGGCGAGCAGACGTCAGTATGGTGCGCCCATATTGAGACGTCTGTCTCAGTGTTACCTAACTTCACTCGCCGCCCCCCACGGGGCGGCAAGTGGTTACTGATACTAAACGTTGCACATACCGTCCGACTAGGTGCCATCCACAGTTTTTGCAGCTTTTCGCCAGGCCTTCGAAATAGCCATTGCAACTAGTTGCATAGAACCGAAGGTCGCACTTATGCTTGCGTCGTGGCCCTCCCCCACGCCATCCTGGTGGCGCTGTGCGAACAAGCCGGCTCGGGTTACGAGCTGGCGCATCGCTTCGATCGCTCGATCGGTTATTTCTGGGCGGCCACCCATCAGCAGATCTATCGGACCCTCCGCACCATGGAGGAGGACGACTGGGTCCACGCCGAAGTCGTCGAGCAGCACGGCAGAGCGGACAAGAAGGTCTACTCGGTGACCGACGCCGGTCGTGCAGAACTGAAGCGCTGGATTGCCGAACCACTCACCGGCAGAGGCAGCTCGGTCACAGACTCACGCACCCGTGACCTCGCGGTGAAGATCCGCGGCGCGATACACGGCGATCTGGATGCGTTGCGCAGCCAGGTGGAAGAACTCCGCCACGAGCGCGCCGAATTACTGGACACCTACACGGATTTCGAGAAAAGTCAGTTCCCCGACCCGGCCGCGCTGACCGGCACAGCGCTGCACCAATACCTGGTGCTGCGCGGCGGCATCGGCGCCGAACAGGGCTCGGTGGACTGGTTGGACGAAGTACTGCTGGGCCTAGGAAGGCGACTGTGACATATCCATACCCGATGATCAACCCCTATCCGAATCTGTTGTCCCCGTTGGACCTTGGCTTCACCACGCTGCGCAATCGGGTGATCATGGGTTCGATGCACACCGGTCTTGAAGACCGTCCGCGCGACACCGGCAAGCTGGCCGAGTACTTCGCCGAGCGGGCCCGCGGCCGGGTCGGACTGATCATCACCGGTGGCTACGCGCCCAACCGCACCGGCTGGCTGCTGCCGTTCGCCGCCGAGATGCTGTCGTCGGCTGACGCCCGACGGCACCGCCGCATCACCTCCGCCGTGCATGCCGAGGGCGGAAAGATTCTGCTCCAGGTGCTACATGCGGGACGCTATGCGTACCATCCACTTTCGGTCAGCGCTTCGTCGATCAAGGCGCCGATCAACCCGTTCCGGCCGCGTGCACTGCGCGACGTCGAAGGCACCATCGCCGATTTCGTCAAGTGCTCCCTGCTGGCCCGCGAAGCCGGCTACGACGGCGTGGAAATCATGGGTAGCGAGGGCTATCTGATCAACCAGTTCCTGGCGCCGCGGACCAACAAGCGCACCGACGCCTGGGGCGGTACCCCGGCCAAACGCCGCCGGTTCGCCGTCGAGATCGTCCGGCGCACCCGCGAGGCGGTCGGCAAGGACTTCATCATCTGCTACCGGCTGTCCATGGCCGACTACGTCGAGAGCGGCCAGACCTGGTCGGAAATCCTTGATCTGGCAACGGAAATCGAGGCCGCCGGCGCGACGATCATCAACTCCGGCATCGGCTGGCATGAAGCCCGGGTGCCGACCATCGTCACCTCGGTGCCCAACAGCGCATTCGCCGATATCAGCAATGCGGTGGCCCAGCACGTCAGTATCCCGGTAGTGGCGTCCAACCGGATCAACATGCCCGAATCGGCCGAGCAGATCCTGGCTGACGGTGCGGTGCAACTGATTTCGATGGCCCGACCACTGCTGAGCGACCCGGACTGGGTACGTAAGGCCCAGCACGACGCCGCCGACGAGATCAACACCTGCATCGCCTGCAACCAGGCGTGCCTGGATCACGCTTTCGTGCACAAGACCGTGTCCTGCCTGCTGAACCCACGGGCCGGCCATGAGACCACGCTGATTCTGGGCAAGACCCGGCTCACCAAGCGGATCGCAGTGGTCGGGGCCGGACCGGCGGGACTGGCCGCCGCTGTGACTGCCGCCCAGCGCGGCCACGACGTGACACTGTTCGAGGCCGGCGACCGGATCGGCGGCCAATTCGATTTGGCGCGAAGGATTCCCGGCAAAGAAGAGTTCAACGAGACGTTGCGCTACTACACCACGATGCTGGCCAAGCATCGAGTGGACGTGCGACTGAACACCAGGGCCACGGTTGACGAGTTGGCAGATTTCGACGACGTGGTGCTGGCCACCGGGGTGACGCCGCGGATGCCTGTCATCCCGGGCATTGATCACCCGATGGTGCTGTCGTATGCCGAGGCCCTCACCGGCGCGCCCGTCGGCAAGCGAGTGGCGGTGATCGGCGCAGGCGGGATCGGTTTCGACGTCAGCGAGTTCCTGACGGTCGACGAGTCACCCACGCTGAACCTCAAGGAGTGGAAGGCCGAGTGGGGTGTGGAGGAACCGGGCGAGACCCGAGGATTCCTGACCACACCGATCGCATTGCCGCCGGCTCGCGAGGTGTACCTGCTGCAGCGCAGCAGGGGCGCGCAGGGCCGCGGCTTGGGTAAGACTTCGGGCTGGGTGCACCGCGCTTCGGTGAAAGCCAAAGGTGTACAGCAGCTTTCCGGGGTTAACTACGAGAAGATCGATGACGCCGGCCTGCACATCAGTTTCGGGCCCGACCGCATGGACGCGCTTGTATTAGAGGTCGACAACGTGGTGATCTGCGCCGGCCAGGATTCTGTGCGCGAACTGGCAGACACCTTGCGCGACAAGGGCATTGATCCACACGTTATCGGCGGTGCGGCAGTGGCCGCCGAACTGGACGCCAAGCGGGCCATCCGCCAGGGCACCGAACTCGCCGCCCGCCTCTAACTCGCCCAATCGGACAAACGGGTCGCTTTTCTCGAGTAAAGGCGGCCCGTTCGTCGATCTCGGTGAGACCCGAGCCAGGCAGTGTCACAATCAGAACCGTATGACTGACATCCAACCCCCCCGCGACCGCGACGAGTCCGGGCGACCCCGCAATGCCCGACCGCGCGACGCGCTGGGTCGGCCCCTGCCGTTCGATAGCTGCGCCAGGGTCCCCCGCATCCCCGACGACCTGCTCCTGCCCGCCGCCGAAACGCTCAGCTACGCACAGGATTTGCTGGAGACAGGCCTGGCTTTCAATGCGCACGAGGTGTTCGAGGCGGCCTGGAAGAACGGCCCCGACTCCGAGCGGCTGCTCTGGCAGTCACTGGCGCAGCTGGCGGTCGGCATCACCCACATTCAGCGTGGCAACGCAGGCGGTGCGGCAGCGCTGCTGCGGCGCGCCGGCGAGGGACTCACCCGGGTCAACCGCCCGGTGCCGCACTCGATCGACGTCGACGGGCTGATCGACTGCGCAGCGTCACTCGCCGACGACCTTGCCCAAGGCAGCGAGATCGACCCCACCCGATTGCGGCCACGACTCACCACGTCCTGACGGTTCAGGACCCGCTGCCCCACACCGCATGTGCCCCGGTGTCGCCGATTCGCACTATCTGATAAATCGTCGCGACGCCGATCACCACAGTCAGCACTGCCACCACGATGCCGGCCAATCCCCGCCTATTACCGAGCCGCTCGCCCCATCGGTGTAAACCGACCAGCGCCAAGGACACCAGCAACAGGCCCAGGACGAAATAGATCGCGGTGTCGCCGAGTTCGGTGTGCTCGTGCAGGATCGGGGACTTCACCGCCTGCTGATGCTCCAACCACTCGCCGGCCTCGGTGGTCAGCGGGGTCAACACCGTCAACACCACGGAAAGCGCCAACACCAGCCACACCAGGCGCTCCCGCGCCGCGGTCCAGACCGCGCAGAGAATCAGCAGTATCGCGGTCAGCGGCGCCAGAACGACGATCGCGTGGACGAATAACGGGTGCGCAGGAATGTCGCCAATGGTGTTCACGTACCAAAGCCTGACACTCATGCCCCGTGAGCGTGCGCAAACCGCTCACGGCGAGCGGCGTGTCGCACGCAAACACGCTCCCCCGCAAGCGGGAGCTGCCACCTAGCTCGCGGGAAAAGGCTAAGCGGCCAGTGGCGTGTAGGTGGTGGTGCGCTGTCGAGCCGGGCGACCGATACCGGAGGCGATCTCCACCAGTTCTTCGACCGACTTGGCCGAGCCGTTCTCCGAGCCCGCCATCCGCGAGATGGTCTCTTCCATCAAGGTGCCGCCCAGATCGTTGGCTCCGCCGCGCAGCATCACCTGCGTCCGCTCGACACCCAGCTTGACCCACGACGTCTGGATGTGAGAAATCCTGCCATGCAACATGATTCGGGCCAGCGCATGCACCGCACGATTGTCCCGGTGCGTCGGCCCCGGCCGGGCACCGCCGGCGAGGTACAGCGGCGAAGACTGGTGCACGAATGGCAGCGGCACGAACTCGGTGAACCCGCCGGTGCGGTCCTGGATCGAACGCAGCACGTTCAGGTGCCCGACCCAGTGCTTCGGGGTGTCGACGTGGCCGTACATCATGGTCGAACTGGACGGCAGCCCCACCTCATGCGCAGTGGTCACCACGTCGATCCACTCGGAGGTGGGCAGCTTGCCCTTGGTCAGCACCCAGCGCACCTCGTCATCGAGAATCTCGGCGGCGGTGCCGGGGATGGAGCCCAGCCCTGCCTCGCGCAGCGCGGTCAGCCACTCCCGCACCGACATCCCGCTGCGGGTGACCCCATTGGCAATCTCCATGGGCGAGAAGGCATGCACATGCATGGACGGCACCCGTGCCTTGACCGCCCGCACCAGATCGGCGTACCCGGTCACTGGCAGTTCGGGGTCGATGCCGCCCTGCATGCAGACCTCGGTGGCACCAGCGACATGCGCTTCCCACGCCCGATCCGCGACGTCGTCAGTGGACAGGGAGTACGCGTCGGCATCGCCCTTGCGCTGGGCGAACGCGCAGAACCGGCAGCCGGTGTAGCAGATGTTTGTGAAGTTGATATTCCGGTTGACGACATAGGTGACGTCCTCGCCGACGACGTCCCGCCGCAGCGAATCAGCAAGGGCGGCAACGGCATCCAGCGCGGGACCATCAGCGGTTGCCAGCGCCAGGTACTCGTCGTCCGAGCAGCCCGCAGGGTCCTTCTCGGCCGAGCGCAGCGCCGCCAACACATCGGTATCGATGCGCTCAGGCGCCCGCGCCGCCAGCTCCGAGACCTTCTCCCGGATGGATTCCCAGTCACCGAACGCGCTACCCAGATCACTTCGGGTTTCGGTGAGCCGACCCTCGGAGTCGATGGCCGTGTGAAGATCGATGCGCCCCAACGACTCTGACGCCTCGTCAGGCTCCTGCCAAGGCCGGCCGACAGGATTGACATCCAACGCCAGGCCGTCATCAGCAGCCAGCGCCTCGACGTGCCCACGCACCCGCGGGTCGATCCAGGCCACCCCGGCCTGCACATAGCTCGGCTGCGCGGTCAACCGCTGCACCAGGTCATACCCGGCTTCAACGGTAACAGCGGCCAATTCGTCCAGCGCGGGCCAGGGCCGTTCCGGGTTGACGTGGTCAGGGGTCAGCGGCGACACCCCACCCCAGTCGTCGACCCCGGCGCCGATCAACGCCAGGCACTCGTCCCGCGACACCAGGTTCGGCGGTGCCTGCACCCGCATCTTGGGGCCCAGCACCAGTCGCGTGACGGCGATGGTAGCGAGGAAATCGTCGATACCGGCGTCCGGCACGGAGGCCATGGCGGTCTGGTCCTTGGCCCGGAAGTTCTGCACGATCACTTCCTGCACGTGCCCGAATTCCTTGTGGGACTTGCGGATTGCATGCATGGTCTCGGCCCGCTCGGTCAGCGTCTCGCCGATGCCGACCAGCAGTCCGGTGGTGAACGGGATGGACAACCGGCCGGCGTCATCAAGGGTGCGCAGGCGCACCGCGGGGTCCTTGTCCGGGCTGCCGTAGTGCGCCTCGCCCTTGACCTCGAACAACCGTCGCGACGTGGTCTCCAGCATCATGCCCATCGAGGGTGCGACCGGCTTGAGCCGCGAGAGCTCCGACCAGCTCATGACGCCCGGGTTCAGGTGCGGCAGCAGTCCGGTTTCCTCGAGCACCCGGATGGCCATGGCGCGCACATAATCCAGCGTGGAGTCATAACCACGCTCGTCGAGCCACTGGCGGGCCTCGTCCCACCGGGTCTCAGGCCGGTCGCCCAGAGTGAAAAGGGCCTCTTTGCAGCCCAGCTCAGCGCCCCGGCGGGCGACGTCCAAAATCTCGTCGGGCTCCATGTACATGCCCATGCCCTGTGCACGCAGCTTGCCCGGGACGGTCACGAACGTGCAGTAGTGGCAGGTGTCCCGGCACAGGTGGGTGACCGGGATGAAGACCTTGCGCGAGTAACTGACCGGCAGTCGTCCGTTCGCACCGCGGCGCCCAGCGGTTTCCAACCCGGCGTCACGCACCCGCGCTGCGCTGGCACACAGATCAGCCAGATCATCGCCGCGGGCGGTCATCGCGATGGCCGCCTCGTCGACGTTGAGCGCAACACCATCGCGGGCGCGACGCAGAACGCGACGCAACGCCGCAGCGTTCGGCTTGGCGGGGACGACGGGACTCGGCAGATCCGTGCCGTTGTGCGGGTTCAGAGCCACTCCCCATTAACCCCGGCGTGGTCAAAAATCATCCGCGCGTCTCACTATCCGAAACCGGTGCGCCTGACATGCCAGCCACAGTAATACCAGCGCTGAATGCACTGACGGCTGGCGTCGCCACGACCCTCTCCGGGGCCGAAAATGCCACCCGGTACGGTTAGTCGGCGCGTAAGTTCACTTGTGGTCGGGGATAGGCATTCGCAAGGAGCGGGGTTTTCCACATGAGCGTTTCCGTCCGGTCGTATCTCACTGCAGGCGTTGCTGCGATTGGCGCCAGCGCCATCGCAATCGCCCCGACAGTGGTACCGCTGCCAGACATTCAAGTCGCCAATACCGCTGCGCAAGTGCGGCCGGCGATTAGCCACGAAATGGTCGAGCTGGCCGCTGCCGTAGAGCAGATGGCCGCCAGGGCCGCGGCCGCCGCAGCTGGAAGCACGGCGCCGACACAACCAGACCCCGTCATCTCGGCGCTTCAGACGCTGGTGCCGTCGGCCGGAACCTCCATCCCCGTGCCGGGCAACACCCCGACGGGCAGCACGGCTACCAGCGCCGCAGCTACCGTGGGCTCCAACGCCGTGGTGGCGCCGCAGAATGCGGCGTCCGACTGGCTTATCAACGCATACCAGTTCATCCAGTACTGGGTGGATTACGGCGTAGATCTGTCGCAATACATCTTGGGCTGGATTCCGTTCGGCTACCTCATCGGCGACCAAGTTGGAATCGTTTACTACAACCTGGTCCGGCCCGTCGCCGACACCACGGTCTACAACCTGCTCGTCCCGGTGTTGAACGACCCGCTGAATCCCGCGGTGTGGCTCAACGGCATCGGTGATGTCGCCTGGTCTGTTGGGGCCGGCTTGGTGAACACCGGCGTCGCAGAGTTCAACTACTGGTTCGGCTGGCTCCTCCCGCCGCTGCCGCCGCTGCCGCCGCTGCCCCTGGCCGCAACGGCGGCGACCTCTCTGGCTGCGGCCCTGGGCGTAACAACAAGCGCCGCAACGCCGGCACAGACCGTCCGCAGTGTCATCGGTTCAGTGGTGCTGCCGCCGGCCGACTTCCTGACCAACCTGACGGTCAACGGCATGACCGGCGCCTACAACGCCATGCACGACGTAACCAACTGGATGGTGACAGGCGTGGCCGATCCCGTGCTCAACGCGATGCACCTTCAGTTCATCAGCAAACAGATCGACATCAATTACCAACTGCTCAGCTCGTTGACCAAGCAGACCGTCGGCCTGACCACCGACTTGATGAAGGTGCAGGACAACTACCTGAACAACATGCTCAAAGGCGGCCAGGGGCTGCTGCAGGCCGTAGGCACCGAGGCCAACTACATCGGCAACAGCATGAGTACCCGCGCCTCGAACGCCGGCGACGCGTTGCACACCTGGGGCAAGGCCGAGAAGAGTTACTTCACCCCGGGAGGGCTGGCGGCCACCAACAGCACCACCAGTAGCAGCACCCCTGCCGCGGCCACCAGCGTTCCGTCGGCTCAGGCATCGCTGCAGGCCACCCAGAGCACGACTGAAACCACCGGCAGCACGACAAGTGGCAGCACCCGCACTGACACCACCAAGTCGCCGGTCAAGTCAGCAACCGATTCGGGCAAGGACACCACCAGCACGGTGACCAAGAACGTCGGTCAGACGAGTTCGAACGCGGCCACGAAGACCGGCAGCAAGTCGTCGAGCAACGGCAGCAGCAACGGCGGTGGCGGGAAGTCGGACGGCTCCAAGCACGTCACCAAGCACGCCGGCAAGAACTGACGTCAGCGGCGGTTGCGGCGAGAAAGCAGCCAGGCCGGCGGTAGTGCGCCCATGGCGATGAAAATCAGCACGCCATAGGCGTACACGCCGCGACCGCCGAAGACGATGTCGTCACCCGGCCCCCCGAGCAGCAGCACCAACACCGTGGCAAGCCACGTCCACAGCGGCAGTGCCGCCAGGCGCGGCTGCGGCGGAGCCCAAGTCATCGCGGCCCAGACCAGCGCAGCGTTGACCAGCCCACACACCAGCGCGCTGATCGGGAGCGGCACCGACCCGATGCGCATCGGCAGCAGCAGAGCACCGGCGATGGCAGACAGCATGCCGTCAACGGCCAGCAGACCGAGCACAACAAAACGCGCCCAGCCGAGGACGGGGCGCGTTTTGAGTGAGTCCGGTGTCGTCAGGTCGGGATGCTGTCCAGCAGACCGACCAAGGAGCCGACGACCCACTGATAGTTGTCGCCAAGGGTCTGCAAGTGCTGCAAGTTGGGGTCGAGGTCGGGGTCCATGCCGGTCACCTTACTCCGCGGCCGGCACGGGCAGCGTCAGGTTCATCCCACTGAGTAGGTCAGTCTCTACCCCGGCCGAGTTCCGCGGGCCCGCTGTGCCCTGCACCAGTACGTAGTCCTCGCGCGCCGCGATCGGCAGCGCGAAGTTGTTGGACAGCGCGAATGCGCGTCCGGTCGGTTCGACGGTCACCTGGGTGCGGTGCGCGCGCATCGCGGCGACTTTGGCGGGCAGCTGATCCGGTACTTCGATGACGGCGTCCACCCGATGATCGAATTCGAATCCCAACCCATCTACCGGTATCCGCTGCCACGTTGACGGCAGGTCCAGACCGTCGAGCAGCCGCATACCGTCGACGAGCGCGTCGCGAGTCATCACGGTCCAGTAGAACTTTGGGACCTGCCACGGCTCACCCGGGTACTGGTTCCCTGCCGCGGCAGCGATACCGGCAGTGGTGACGCGGTGTGCCTGAATGTGGTCGGGGTGGCCGTAGCCGCCGTTGGGGTCGTACGTGACCACGACGTGCGGCCGGAACTCGCGCAGCACCGCGACCATGGCGCCGACCACTTCCTCGGTGTCGGCTTCGGCGAACCGCGGGCGGTGCCGTGCAGGAGTGCCGGGCATGCCGGAGTCCCGCCAGTGCCCGGCACCGCCCAGGTACCGCGGCCCGTCAACCCCCAACTCACGCAGTGCCAAAGTCAATTCGCCGATTCGATAGCCGCCGAGCTGGTCGGCTCCGTCGACGGCCAACTGGGCCCACTGCGGGCCGATGACCTCGCCCTCCTCACCCAACGTGCAGGTGAGCACCCGCACATCGGCACCACGCGCGGCATAGTGCGCAATGGTTGCGCCGGTGGTCAGAGTTTCGTCATCGGGATGTGCGTGCACGAACAACAGCCGAGGGGTCTCCATATACCCAAGGCTGGCATACATTCACGGTGTGACGCGGCGCGCGGTCGAATTCAGTTGTGCGGTGATGATCACTGGCCTGCTCGCCGGACTCGCCGGTGCCGCCACCTACGAAGCACTGCATCTCATCGAACATGCCGCGTATGGCTATTCGTTTGGCACGCTGCTGAGCGGTGTCGGCAACAGCCCGCCACTGCGCCGCGTACTGGTGCCGGTGCTCGGCGGCGCAATGGCCGGTCTGGGTTGGTGGGCGATCCGCCGCCGCAAGCAGGTGCCGGCGCTGTCTGCCGTGATCGGCGGCGAGCCGATGCCCCGCCTGCAGATGGCTGCCGATGCGGTACTGCAAGTGCTGGTGGTCGGTTTCGGGGCATCACTGGGCCGCGAGGGCGCTCCTCGCCAATTGGCCGCGGTATTCAGCGAATTCGGGATGTCTCGGCTGTCACTCACCGCGCGCGACCGGGAGATCCTGCTGGCCTGCGCCGCCGGCGCCGGTCTGGGTGCCGTGTACAGCGTGCCGGTGGGTGGGGCATTCTTCGCCGCGCGGGTGCTGCTGAACAGTTGGCACCCGCGAGTCGTTGGAACGGCGTTGATCACGTCGAGTCTTGCTGTCGCCGTGTCGTTTCCGGTCACCCATTTCGAGCAGGTACTGACCTGGCCCGACCCGTCGCTGACCTATCAGTTTGCGATTCTGGCGCTGGCGATCGCTCCGCTGTCGGTATCCGTCGGGCTGGTGTTCAACAAACTGATAGTCATGGCCCAGCCCCATCCGCAACTGCGGTCCTGGCTGTTGGTACCGGGTATTGCGCTGGCCGGCTTGGTAATTGGTGTCTGCTCGATCTATCTGCCCGAGCTGCCAGGTAACGGACGCAGCATTCTGTCCCAGACCATCGGGGCCAACGTGGGACTGACCGGTGCGGTCGCGCTGCTGGTGCTCAAACCGCTGCTGACCGCGCTGTATCTACGGGTCGGTGCGGTCGGAGGCCTCATCACGCCGGCCCTCGCCACGGGTGCCTCAGCGGGAGCCGTTGTCACACTTGTGGTTAACGGTCTGGCCCACACTCATCTGCAGGTCGCGGCCATGGCGTTGACCAGCGCCGCCGGGGTTCTGGCGGTGACGATGCGAGCGCCGACCTTCGCCGCACTGTTCGCCTGGGAACTTGCGCGACCGCCCGAGTGGCTGTTTCTGGTGTTTGCGATAGCCGCATTCGCGGCACGCGGGCTGCAGTGGCTGCGGGAGCAGCACCGGGACACCGTGGTGGCTTGGGCGGCCAAGTCGCTCAGGGTGTCTTGACCCACTTACCGGCGTCGCCCACGATGCCGACCGGGACGGCGCCGGTGAGACTGACGTTCTGAACGGTCGGGCCGGCCGCGACGATGGTCGTGTCCTGCAGGATCGGCAGCACCGTCGCCATGCCCCATAGCTTGGGCTCCAGTTCTGCCAATACGGAGGAGATGTTCTCGGTGCCGGCCAGTGCTGCATCGATCTTGGGCTGAATGCTCCGGTCGCAGACGCCGGTCAGGTTGCTGGGCGCCTGTACCAACTGGTCGCTGCCGGGGAACTTCAACGGGGACGACGTCGGTGTCTGCGGCGTCGTACCCGGCTGTGGTTCAACAGGTTTCGACGTAGAAGCCGGCGGGTTCGGGGTGAGTGGCGAGGCGGTCGACACCGCTGTCGCATCCAGACCCGGGCAGCCGTACCGGGACGCCAGTACCGTCGCCAGGTCGCCTCCGGCTTGATGCCAGCCCACGATCGCGTCGACGCGGTTGAGCCCCTCGTTGTAGAGCACCACCGGGTCCAGCGCCAGCACCGAGGCGTCGATTCCGACATTGCGCAGCTGGTCGGCGGCGGTGTTGGCCACCGCCGCCGACGTGGGGTCGTTGGCGGCCACGCCGATCACCAGCGCCAGCGGCTTGCCGTCCTTGACGATGTGCTCGTGGCCAGGCTGCTGCGGCGCGCCGGGTGCCGGTGGCGGAGGCGCAACCGGGACAGGCGCACTGGTGTAGCCGGACAGGTGCAGCAGTTGCATCGCTGCTGCACGGTCCATAGCGGGGGGTGCAGTCGGCACATATCCCGGGTCCGACGGTGTGCGGATCTGGGCCTGCGCCAGGGTGACGGTGTTGTCACTGCCGGCACCCACAGCCGCCAGCAGCCCGACGTCGAGCAGCCCCATGAGCGCCTTGCGTACCTGCACATCGGCCAGCACCGGCCGTTGCGCGCGCAGGGTCAGCTGCATGACGCGCGGCGTGACGATGCGCGCGGTCCGCACCCCTGGAATGGCCGCAAGTTGTGCGAAGGTGGCCTGACCACCGTGCACCTGGGCGACCTGCGTGTCCCGGTTGCGGATCGAATCAGCAAGGGCCGCAGCCGATCCCCCACGCCGGAACAGAATCTGATCCGGCACCGACGGCACGCTCCAGTACCGGTCGTTACGGGCCAGCAGAATCTCGTCGCGCTGCGGGTCGATGCTCTCCACCCGGAACTGGCCGCCGGTCACCGGCATGGCCCGGGCGAGTCCCGCGCCGAATCCACCGGGCACGTCCTTGACAATGTGCGCGGGCAGGATGTCGTTGAACAGTTCCCGCCAGGCGGGGTACGACTGAGAGAAGGTCACTACCGCGGTCTTGCCGCCGTCGACCGACTGCACGCCGGTCACCAGGTCGTAGCCCGCCGGGTCGACGACGCCGGGCTGGCTGACCATCTGGCGCCACAGGTACCAGTAATCGTCGGCGGCGATCGGCGCATTGTCCGTCCAGGAAGCCTCCGGCCGGATCTTGTAGGTGACGGTGAACGGGTTCTGGTTGGTCACCACGGCCGACACCAGCAACGACGGGTCCATTTCCCACCGCGAACCCGACGGCGACGAGGGGTCGGTGATCGGTCGGAACGAACTGGGTAGGACCAACGACGAAATCGCCGCGTTGACCGGTGACTGGTCGGACTTCAGGTGCGGATTGAAGCCCGGTCCGATCCAGTCGATGGCCATGATGATCTGGTTCATCTTCGGCGGGGGCGGCGTGGTGCTCTTGGTGGTTTCGGTGCTGCGCGGGGCCGGCGGCGGACTGACTGTGCAGCCCGCGAGCACCAGCACTGAAAGCAGTGCGCCGGTCGTCATCAGATGGCGGCAGGCGGTCGGCATGCCGTTCAGGGTATCGGCAGACGGACGCCCGTCCTGCCATGTGCCCCGCGGCGGCGCCGTGGCGGACTACCGACAGTGCGTGGCATCAGGGGCAGGACAGCCGCGCCCTGCGCTGGCACAGCTATTGCGAATGTGACGCTCGCCGTCGCCGACAACGCCGGGCGGATCGCCGATAACCGTCACATTCGCAATAGGACCCATCACTGCGGTACCGCCGGGTGAAACCTTCCGGCGCCCATAATCAGCGATATGGGTCTTCTGCCGAAGCCGCACACCGCCCTTACCGACGCCGACGTCGCCGAAGCATTGACCCGCGCGGTCGCGGTCATCAATCCGCTTCTCAACCTGCTCTCCGAGGCCGATCCGATCGGGCTGCGCAAACGCACCCACCGGCTGCTAAGGCCGCCGCGCCGGCTGAGCGACCGAGTCCGTCGGCTGCGGCTGTGGGGCCGGCGCCACAAGGCCGGTCGCGGCCTCAGCAACGCCGACCGCGCTCTGAAGGCCGGCGCACAGCTGATGAACGCGGGTGACTTCCCCGGGACCGCAGCCTGGGACCAGATGAGCCGCGACGAGCGCATCCATTGGTGGGTGCACCGGGTCGGTGCGCTGAACACACTCGTGGTGGCCTCGCCAGGGGCGTTCGGTTGGCTGGCCCGAGTGCTGCCGGTCGGCGACTTGGCCGGGTTCGTCAACCATGCCATTGTTCTGTGCGCCCTGGCCCGCGAGTACGGAATCACCGACCAGCGAGAGCAGGTGCGGATGCTCGCTGAGGTGCTGTGCCAGCGGCATCTGCCGGAGGACTTACCCGACAACCTGGCCGTGCCGACCGCCGAATTGGAGCCACTGCCCGAAACCCCGCCGCCGGGGTGGAAGCCGTTGGAGGCCATCACGTCGTCGATGCCGGTGGTGATCACGAAGACGGTCTGGCAACTGGCGGGCATCCTGCAGGCGATGTTCGAGGAGGTGGCCAAACGACCGCACCCGTCGAAGCTCTACCGGCTTCTGAGCTCACTGCCCGGGCTCGGCGCGATCGCCACCTACTTCGGCGAGCGTGACGCACTGGTCCGAGCAGCCCAGAAAGGAGTCGCGTGGCTTACCGAGTACCAGGCCACCAGGCCCTCCGGCGGCGAACCTAGCGAGACTGCCGATACACCCGAGGCGTGACGCCTACTCGTTGTTTGAAGGCCGTGGCGAAATGGTTGGGTGTGGAAAAACCCACGTCCTTGCTGATCTGAGCGATGGAACGAGAGGTCTTGGCTGCAAAACTCCGTCTCGCGCAGATGCACGGCTATACGCCGGACACGGCTGGTCAGCGATGACACGATATTCACGTGGATGGCACCGGGGACGGTCACGATGCCCTGACAGAAACGGGGCTGTCGTGTGGGTCATGTGGCGGGGAGCTACCGCGCAAGGCCAAGTTCTGTAACGAGTGCGGTGCACCGGTCGCCCAAGTCACCCGAACCGCGGAGTACAAGCAAGTCACGGTGCTGTTCGCCGACGTTGTTCACTCGATGGACATCGCGGCGGCGCTGGGGCCGGAGCGCCTGCGCGAGATCATGGCCGAGCTGGTGGACCGCTCTACGGCCGTGGTGCAACGCTACGGTGGGACGCTGAGCCAGTTCACCGGCGACGGCATCATGGCGATATTCGGCGCGCCGGTCGCGCTGGAAGACCACGCTATTCGCGCCTGCCGGGCGGCCTTGGGCGTTCAACAGGAAGCGCAGCGGCTGGCAGCTGAGGCCGAGAAGCGCGACGGTGTGTACCTGCGGCTACGCGTGGGCCTGAACTCCGGTCAGGTCATCGCTGGTGAGATCGGTTCTGGGCCTTTCGGTTACACCGCAATCGGTGAGCAAGTCGGCATGGCTGAGCGGATGGAATCAGTCGCCCCGGCAGGTGGGGTAATGCTCAGCGCGTCCACCGCACGACTGGTTGACGGTGCAGCGGATCTCGGCGAGCCGGAGACGGTCCGCATCAAGGGCGCCGAGAAGCCGGTAACCGCCCGGCGGCTGTTGGGCATCGGCGACCGGCATCACACCGTCGGGCGTGCTGAATCGACCCTTGTGGGTCGGCGACTGGAAATGGCCGCCGTCGAGGGGTTGTTGGACCGCGCGGTCGACGGCCATGGTGCGGTGGTCGGAATCGTGGGACCAGCCGGCATCGGTAAGAGCCGTCTGGTGCGTGAGCTCGCGGCGATGGCTCGCGACCGTGACGTACAGGTGGTCTTCGCCTTCTGCGAGTCACACACCAGCCAGGTCCCGTTCCAGTCCGTCGCGCGGCTACTGCGGGCGGCCACCGGGGTTGAAGGTCTGGACGCGCACACCGCCCGAGATAGATTGCGCGAGTGGATCACTGAGGTCGACACCGAGGACTCGCTTCTCCTTGATGACCTGCTGGGCATCGCCGATCCGGATGTCGAGCTGCCGCGAATCGACCCGGACGCCCGTCGACGGCGACTGACCGCGCTGGTGAACGCCGTCTCATTGGCCCGTCAAACCCCAGCGGTCTACGTCCTTGAGGACGCCCATTGGATCGATGAGGTCAGCGAGTCGATGTTGGCCAATTTCTTCACCGTGGTTCCGCAGACGCCCTCACTGGTGCTCGTGACCCACCGCCCCGAATACGAGGGTGCGCTCACGCGGACGCACGGCACCCGTGCGATAGCCCTTGAGCCGCTCAGCGACTCGGATACGGCAGCGCTGGTCCTGCAGCTGCTCGGGTCGGACTCATCAGTCGGCACATTGGCCTCCGTAATCGTCGACAGAGCTGGCGGCAATCCATTCTTCGCCGAGGAGATCGTGCGCGATCTTGCCGAGCGTGGCGTGCTGGAAGGGCAGCCGGGCGTATACAGGTCGACAGCCGAGGGTGCCGAGGTGAATGTCCCTGCCACGGTGCAAGCAACCGTCGGCGCACGAATCGATCGGCTCGGCACGAAAGCCAAACGCACGCTGAGAGCGGCGGCGGTCATCGGCTCGCGGTTCAGTGTTGACCTGCTTACGGCGCTGGGCGTCGAACCGACCCTTGCGGAGTTGGGCACGGCTGAACTGATCGAGCAGGTCCGATCCGCTCCGCCCGCGGAATATGTATTCCGCCATCCGCTGATCCGCACCGTGGCCTACGAATCGCAGCTCAAATCCGATCGCGCCCAACTGCACCGACGACTCGCTGCCGCGATAGAAGAACACGATCCAGGCTCGGCCCAACAGAATGCCGCCCTGATCGCTGAGCACCTGCAAGCCGCAGGCGATCTCCGCGCCGCCCTCAGCTGGCACATGCGCGCAGGGGCGTGGGCGGCCACTCGCGACATTGTCGCGGCGTGGGCCAGTTGGGAGCGTGCGCGCCAGGTCGCCGACGAGTTGCCCGCCGACTTCAAGCGTCGCACCGCGATGCGCATCGCCGCGCGTGCCTGGCTGTGCGGCAACGCCTTCCGAGTCCATGCCAACATTTCCGACGGCCTCTTTGAGGAGCTGCGAGAGCTGTGCACCGCCGCGGGAGACAAGGCTTCGCTGGCCATCGGCATGGTCGGGTTGACGCTGGAGCACCTGCGTCATGGCCGGGTGCGCGAGGCATCGCGGCTGGCGTCGGAAACCATGGTGCTGGTCGAGGCGATCGACGAGCCGAGCTTGAAGATCGCGCTGTGCCTCGCGGCGATGAGCGCGAAGCTTGAGGTCAACGAAATCGCCGAGGTGCTGCGCTGGTCGCAGATCGTCATCGACCTGACCGGTGGCGACCCGGCCAAAGGGAACATCGTCTTCGGATCGCCGCTCGCGGTGGCGCTGGTTCAGCGCGGGACCGCGCTGTGGGCACTGGGCCGCGCGGGGTGGCGCGATGACTACGACCGGGCAGTGACCATGGCCCGCAGCGCAGACCCGATGTCGTATGCACTCGTCAACGCGCACGCCTACGGAATCGCGATATCGGGTGGAGTGCGACTTGCCGACGACACCGCGTTGCGCGACATCGAGGCGGCGCTGGAGATCACCGAGCGATCGAGTGAGGATTTCGCGCTGGGCTTTGCCCGGTGGACGCTGGGCACGGCCCTGATGCATCGGGAGTCCCCGGCGGAACGTGACCGCGGACTGGCGGTGCTGGGGCAGGCCCGCGACATGTGCCTGCAGGGGCGCATCTACCGATACATGCTCCCGATCATCGACATCTTCGTCGCGTCGGAGCGAGTCAGGCGCGGCGATCGCGACGGTGCCATACCGCTAGCGCGTGAAGCCCTCGAGGCCTTGTTCCAGGCCGGACAGCCTTGGTCTGCCATCCGGTCGACCAGCGTTTTGGTGGAGACCCTGCTGGAGCGCGGCGCCGACGCTGACGTGGCCGAAGCCGAGGCCGCGATCACCAGGTTGGCGGCCGCGCCCGTCGACGAGGGACTGGTTATCCGCGACATCTGGCTGTTGCGGATGCGCGCGCTGCTCGCACAAGCCCGTGGTGATGACGCGGTCTACTGCGACTATCGGGACCGCTACCGCACCATGGCGAGAACGATTGGCTTCGAAGGCCACATCGCGTGGGCCGAGGCGATGCCATGAGGGCAGCCGCACGCATACACCCCTTGGGCTAGCTGCGCGCCTTCTCCCGAGCCTTGGCCCGCGCCCGCAGGCTGGCGGTCAGCTCGACCTTGCGCACCCGCACGATCTCCGGCGTGACCTCGACGCACTCGTCACCGGCGCAGAATTCCATGGCCTGCTCCAGGTCCAGAGTGATCGGGCGAGCCAGCGTCTCCATCACATCCGCGGTGGAGGACCGCATGTTGGTCAGCTTCTTCTCGCGGGTGATGTTGATGTCCAGGTCCTCGGCGCGCGGGTTGATGCCCACCACCATGCCCTCGTAGGTCTCCTGGCCGGGCTCCACGAAAAACGTTCCGCGGTCGGCCAATTGGATCATGGCGAACGGCGTGATCTGGCCAGAGCGGTCGGACACCAGCGACCCGGTGTGCCGGGCCCGGATGTCCCCGGCCCACGGGCGGTAGCCGTCGAACACCGCGTTGGCGATGCCGGTGCCGCGGGTCTCGGTCAGGAAGTCAGTGCGGAACCCGATCAGGCCGCGGCTGGGGACGATGAAGTCCATCCGGACCCAACCGGCGGCATGGTTGGTCATCTCTTCCATGCGGCCCTTACGAGCGGCCATCAGCTGCGTGATGGCGCCGACGAACTCCTCGGGGCAGTCGATGGTCATGGCCTCGAACGGCTCGTGCAGCTTGCCGTCGATCTGCCGGGTGACCACCTGCGGCTTGCCGACGGTCAGCTCGAAGCCCTCGCGGCGCATCTGCTCGACCAGCACGGCCAGCGCCAGCTCACCACGGCCCTGAACCTCCCAGGCGTCCGGTCGACCGATGTCGACGACACGGATCGACACGTTACCGACCAGCTCAGAATCCAAGCGGGACTTGACCATTCGCGCGGTCAGCTTGTGTCCGGAGACCTTGCCGGCCAGCGGCGAGCTGTTGGTGCCGATGGTCACCGAGATGGCCGGCTCGTCAACGGTGATGCGCGGCAGAGCGTGCGCGTGGTCTGGGTCGGCCAGGGTGTCGCCGATCATGATCTCCGGCATGCCCGCGACGGCGACGATGTCGCCGGCCACTGCGGAGTGCGTCGCTGTTCTTTCTACGCCCTCGGTGACCAGCAGTTCGGTGATCTTGGCGTTGGTGATCACCGGATGGCCGTCGACCTCGCGCATCCAGGCCACCTGCTGGCCCTTCTTGATCTTGCCGTTGTAGATGCGCACCAGCGCCAGACGGCCGAGGAATGCTGAGGCGTCCAGATTGGTGACCAGCGCCTGCAGCGGGGCTTCGGGGTTGCCCGCCGGCGGCGGGATGTGCTCGAGCAGCACGTCGAACAGCGGATCAAGGTTCTCCCCATCGGGATTCTCGCCGTTGGCGGGCTGCGTGGTCGATGCGATACCAGCCCGGCCCGACGCGTACAGCGTCGGCAGGTCTAGCGCCTTCTCGGCAGCGGCCTGGGCTTCCTCATCCAGGTCGGAGGCGACGTCCAGCAGCAGATCGTGGCTCTCCTCGACGACCTCGGCGATGCGGGCGTCGGGCCGGTCGGTCTTGTTGACCACCAGCAGCACCGGCAGGTGCGCTGCCAGTGCCTTACGCAGCACGAACCGGGTCTGGGGCAGCGGCCCCTCCGAGGCGTCGACCAGCAGCACCACGCCGTCAACCATCGACAGGCCGCGCTCGACCTCGCCGCCGAAGTCGGCGTGGCCAGGAGTGTCGATGACGTTGATCACGGTCATGGTGCCGTCCGCGTGGTGCCTGTGCACCGCTGTGTTCTTGGCCAAGATGGTGATGCCCTTTTCCTTCTCCAGGTCACCGGAATCCATCAGGCGCTCGACGGCGTCATCGCCGCGGTGCGTCAGCGCGCCGGACTGCCGCAGCATGGCGTCGACGAGGGTCGTCTTGCCGTGGTCGACGTGCGCGACGATGGCGACATTTCGGAATTTGGGCTGCTCGCTCACATACGAGATTGTCGCAGCGCGGGGGTCGGTTTGCGAAACCGCGAACGGCTTGGCGAAACTCCTTGTCGATGAAGCTCAGCAAGCTCGCGGGGGCCAAACCGAAGAAGAAATGCTGCCGCAGCAAGCCCCGGTGCAAACGCTGTCCCCTGGTGCTGCACAAGGTGGAAAAGGCGGCTCACAACGGCATTCGCGGCAAGGAGCTGGAGAAGGTTTACAACCGGGCCCGCAAGGCCTGATAAACCACTAACGACCTGCGGGTATTGCTTGCGGGCGTACCGTTGAGGTTGTCGTCACCGGACAGGCTGAGGAGGTCGACGATCATGACGGTTTATGAGGTGCTCACCTTCACTGTCCTGACCATATTGGCGCTGGCCGCCACGGTCGCGATCTTCGTCGGATTGCTCAACTGGGCGGGCGGTTTCTACGTGGTGCGGTGTGCTGCGTGTCACCATCTGACAGCCTCCACGGTGAACCGATCGCAAGGGTCGTGCCCACACTGCAAGTACCCGGCGCTGCTGCACCCGCTGTACACCGCGCACTACGGCTCGAACATGGCGTCCATGCGCGTGGTCGGCGACCAGCTGCACTACTGAGCGCCGAGCACGGCCTTCACCTCCGGTAACCACGCCGTGTCGGCCGGCACCCACGGCAGCTCATCGAGGTCGCCGGCCGCCACCCAGCGCAGTGCCCGATGGTCGTGGGCGTAGACGGTGCCAGCATCCAGCGTGACGCGGTAGGCCCGCAGGATGGCGCCTCCGTCAAGGGCGACATCGTCACCCAGCCGTGCGCCGACGGTGACGTCGACGCCGAGTTCTTCACGTAGTTCCCGGGCCAG
Organism: Mycobacterium sp. OTB74; assembly: GCF_029892685.1. Classification (GTDB taxonomy): domain Bacteria; phylum Actinomycetota; class Actinomycetes; order Mycobacteriales; family Mycobacteriaceae; genus Mycobacterium. Next base: position 160,724 of record NZ_JARXVD010000006.1, read on the forward strand.
CGCCCGTTGGTCCGTCTCCCCCGACGCCACCTTGCCGCCCGGCAACTCCCACAGCCCGGCCAGCTCAGGCGGGCGATTGCGCTGTGCCACCAACAGCATGCCGTCGTGAATGAGGGCCCCCGCAACGACGATCACGCCGTTGACGGTACGTGCAAAATGAAACGCATGGCCGTGTTGACCGACGAACAGATCGACGCCGCACTGACCGAACTGCCCGGTTGGGAACATGTCGACGGCACTCTGCGCAGAACGGTGGTATTTCCGGCATTCCTGGATGGCATCGACGCGGTGCGCCGGGCGGCGATTCACGCCGAAGCCAAGGACCACCATCCCGATATCGATATCCGTTGGCGGACAGTTACTTTCACGCTGGTAACCCATTCCGAAGGTGGTATCACCGACAAGGATGTGGCGATGGCGCAGGACATCAGCGACTTGGTCGTCTAGCCATCCAGCCGAGCGTCACCAATGCAGTGACCGGGTAGATGAGTCCGATCCAGGACAGGTACCACGGGCACGTCGCGGCGGGTTCCGCGAATTGAAACACCCAGGGCCCGCAGAGCAGCGTCACCGCCACCCAGGCGGCGACCAGCGCCCGCGCTCCGGGCTGGTCGCGCCTCGGGCCGTGCGCCAGCCAGACCAGCAGCGGGATGGACCACACCCAGTGGTGGGTCCACGAAATTGGCGACACCAGCAGTCCGAGTAGCTCTACCACCAGGATCCCGCCGAGGCGGTCGAACGCGCCGGCGACATTCGCCCACACCGATCGCCACGCGAGCAGCGCGAGCACCGCGGCCACCACCAGAGCCACGGCCAGAGGCGCTTGGAAGCCGAATCCCCCGGTCAGGACGCCGATACCACCGCGCAAGGACTGATTGAACGGAGTCGACACCTCACCCATCCGGTGCGGGTCGAAGACCAGGTCGCCGAAATAACGCCGCACTTCGGTGCCGACGACCAGTGCCGCAACCGCGACGGTCGCCGCAAAAACGACGGCAGACCACAACGCGGCGGCGTATCGCTTCGCGCCGAGAAAGTACAGCCCGCTGATGGCCGGGGTCAGCTTGATCCCCGCCGCCAATCCGACCAGGAGCCCTGACAGCCACCAGCGCCTGCTGTACACGGCGCACAGGACCGCCAGGCACAACGCGACGTTGATCTGGCCGTAGTCCAAGGTGCTGCGCACCGGGCCCAACCAGATGCCGACCGCGGTCCACGCCATCGCCACCCACTGCGGCCCGCCGCCGAGCAGGCGCTGACTGACCCGGATGACCGCATACAGCCCGACCATGATGCCGACCAGCCAGCCAAAAGCGACCAGCCAGAACGGCACGAAGTGCAGTGGATAGAACAACACCGCAGCAAACGGCGGATAGGTGAACGGCAGCGGCACCGCCGTCGGCCCGGCGTATGCGTAGTCGTACAACCGACTGCCAGTACCGATTACCGACCCGCCACCGACGTAAACGTGCAGGTCGACGAAGTTGTCCGCGTTGGGGACCGCGTACGTCCAGACAAGCCGGGCCAAAACACTGACGGCGAGCGCGATGGGGGCAAGCCGCGCACCCCGGCTGCGAATCTCGCGCCGACTAGACTCACCTGTCACTATGCGCGACACCCTACCTGCCGGTTCGATCGCGGCTTCACGGCCAGAGCGGACATCCGGTGGGCAGTCGAGCTGGCGTCAGACCAGATGACCGCAAGCCCCAGCGCAGCAATCGGAGGGCGCGGAGTCGATCGCGTGCTCTGCATTGCAGTCCCCCTCACCATCGTCGGGATCTGCATTTGGCGAATCGTCAATGCCGATCCTGGCGATCGTTTTTTCGACGATTTCTATTATTACATCGACGTGGGCAGGAATTGGGTTTCCGGCCACGGCGCCACATTTTTCCCGGGCGAGCCCACCAATGGCTACCACCCATTGTGGTTTCTGTGGCTCTCGGCATTGATCTGGATATTCGGCGACGGGCCGACTCTCTTTGCAATGGTCGACCTCAGTATCACGGCATTGCTCATCGGCTTCTTCTTTATGTTCCGCAGCTTTCTTCGGCGGGTGACCAGACATTCGCTGAGCGCGACAGCAGGCGCCTGCGTCGCCCTGATCGCCATCGCCCCGCGGGCCATGTGGGGTCTGGAAATGGCTCTGGTGGCGTTCGTCGCCGCGGTGGTGCTTTGCTTTTTTTCGGCGAAACCGATCGCGGACCGCTCTGCTCGCGACGCAGCGGTCGGCGGACTGCTCGTGGCGGTCATGGTGCTGTCCCGGCTCGATTCAGCAGCCTTCATCCCCGGGCTGTTTGTGGTGGCGTTTCCGTTGTGGGACTGGCGGAAACGGTGTGCGTTCGTGGGCGGCTTGTCGCCGGCGTTCGGGTACGCCGTATTCAATCTGATCGTTTACGGGCATGTGGCCACCACATCGATGGCGGCCAAGTCCCTGTCCCTCTACCTGCCGCCAAACTGGCATTTCATCACCACCGAGACGCCGTTCGCCGGCGCCAGGGAACTTCTGGTCGGCGCCGCGGTGATCATGGCGGTGCTCCTCCTGGTACACCGGAAAAGCGATTCCGATATTCGGCGATTGTCGATAGCTCTCGCAACCACTCCGATACTGCAATTATTGGCTCAATTATTTCTCAGCGGCTGGGCACCGTATCCGTGGTATTGGTATTTCGATTTCATGACCATCGGCTTGGCAGTAGCCCTCGTCGTCGAACGCCTGCAAGAAACCCGGCTCAGCGACATTCGCATATCGGCGTTCGCGGTCGCGGCGGTACTGCTTGCCTATCCTTTGTCGTTTCAAGGTGGGCTGACACCCAATAGGGATATAGCACGGATCGCCACGCAACTGCAGCATTTCGCCGCCGATCACCCCGGCGTCTATGCGATGGGCGATGCCGCCGGAACACCCGGCTGGGTGCTCGGACGGCCCATCGTCCACCTCGAGGGCCTGATGATGTCCCACCAATTCCTCGATCGCATCCGGCAGGGGCAACCTCTGCCGCAGGTATTCCGCGACTACCACGTCAACTACTACGTCGCGGTTCGCCCGTCGGCGACCGACCCCGATGGCTGCCTGGAGTACTTCGAACCCAACCCGTCGCAATCGTCGCCACGCTCACCGCATCTGACGGCGACGGTCTGCCGGCCGCCCCTGAACGAATTCACCGTCAGCGACCGGTATCTGGTTCGCATCTACGCCGTCGACCCCAACACCGGGGCAATCGGCTAGCCCGCCTCCGGCGAGTCGGAGCGCTCGGCGTGTCGGCACACCCGGACACTTTCGATTTCGGGCCGTCAACTTTCCTGAACGTCAAGGAAAGTTGACGGCCCGGGACGAAATGTTCCCCTCTGGCTCAGTCCGTCTCGATGTCCGGTCATACGTCCAGTCGTTTCCGCCATCGGGTCTCCGTCGTCGCACAGGTTCGTAACGGTCGAATAAATGCCACACGTGTCACTTGAGCCACATCAGTAACTCGATACCTTGGGTTTCGACGTTCACAAACGAACTCGGAGGACACCTCACATGCGCAACCGAACTACCGCAAAACTGTTGGCCGCCAGCATGATTGCCGCCGCCAGCACCGTCCCGGTCGCCATCGCACTGAGTGCGGTCGCCGTCGCTGACCCAATTCCCGCGGCACCAGCTCCCGTCCCGCCCGCCGCGCCGTCGCCCGCCGCGCCGATCGTCAACCAGTTGGCACAGGCGCCGAGCCAGGTGCTGTCCGGCGTGACGCAGGCACTCACGACCGGTAACCCGGCTACGGCGCCGGCCGCACCGGCTGCCACCGCATCGGTGACGCTGCCCCAGCCCTCGGCATTGACCCCGGCCGCTCCGGCTGCCGCACCGGCCGCGCCGTCGCAAGGTCTGATCCCATCGGCCAACATCAACATCCCGCAGATTCCGGGCTCGCCGGTGCCGCTGCCGCAGCAGATCAACTTTCCGGGTGACCTGACGTCGCTGGTGCCTGCCGGTACGCCGCTGTCGAATCTGCTGCCCAAGCCGGCTGCCACCGCGCCTGTGGCCACCGCCGCCACCTCACCATTGGCAGCCGCGACCGCACCGCTCGCCGCTGCCGCGGCACCGTTGGCCGCCCCGCTGGCTGCCGCAGCTGCTCCGGCTGCCACCGCGCCGCTGGCCGGCGTCGCCGCACCTGCACTCACCGCACCTGCGCTCGCTGCACCCGCAGCGGCCGCACCTGCCGTGGCTGCACCGGCACAGGCCGCCACCGGCGTCGCGCCAGGGCTGCTCAGCTTGACCAGCCTGGCGCCGATGTTGACCTCCGGCCTGCCGTGATCCGCACCGTAACCAACTAATCGCCACGAAACCGGGGAGAGTCATGCACACGAGGAAGCTGTTCGTCGCAATCGGCGCGTCCGCTGCACTCACCATGGGCGGCACTGTCGTCGCCCATGCTGATCCGGCGCCGGTCCTGCCGTTGCCGCTGCCGATCAGCGGCCTGCAGGCTCCAGGCCTTCCGGCCATGCAGATGCTCGGCCCGGTGATCCAGCAGGCGGCGGCTGATCCGTCGGGCGCCGCGGAGCTGCTCATGGCAGCGGCCAAGGCGTTCGCCGGAAACAGCTCGACGCCATCGGATTCGAAGAATCTGGCGAATGCAGTGAATCAGTTCGCCGCCGACCCAGCCGCTGCGCACGTGCCGGCGCCGGGTGCGATTCCGGGCACCGACGCCCACCTGCCGGCTGGGATCGACCCGACCCACGCAGTGGGCCCGGTTCCGGACGCGGTCCCCGTCGCGGCTCCGGCGGCGGCACCCGCTCCTGCGCCGGCAGCAGCTCCAGCTGCGGCACCCGCCCCTGCCCCTGCTCCAGCGGCTGCTCCAGCACCAGCCCCGGCACCTGATGCGGCACCCGCTCCTGCGCCGGCAGCAGCTCCAGCACCCGCCGCGGCGCCGGCCCCCGCACCATCGGCGGCTCCGGTCACCCAGGCGGCCGCGCCCCCGGCTGCACCTGCCGCCGCGCCCGCCAGCTCACCGTTGGGACCGGGCGCGCCGGTCACGCAGGACTTCATGTACCCGTCGATCAGCAATGGCTGCCTCGCCGACGGCGGAAACGTCCTGGCGACGGCGATTTCGGTGGCCGGCCCGGCCAAGATTCCGACCCCGGGCCCCGGTCCCGGCCAGATGGCCTACGTGTTCACCGCAGTGGGCACGCCCGGACCCGCCGCCGAGCAGAAGCTGCCACTCAACGTCACCTGGGTCAACCTGACCACCGGCAAGTCGGGCAGCGCGACGCTGCACCCGCAGGCCGACATCAACCCGCAGGGACCGACGACGCTCACCGCGATCGTCGACACCGGATCAGGCAGCGTCATGTCGACCATCTTCGGTCAGGTGACGACCACCGAGAAGCAGTGCCAGTTCATGCCGACCATCGGTTCGGCCGTCGTGCCCTGATCACTGCCCTACAACGAACGCGAGCGTGCGTGCCATCTCCGGCACGCGTGGAACTTACGACCGCTCCTGCCGCTACCGGAACCGTCCTCGGCTACGAACCTGCGCAACGAACCGCGTCGTTGTTGTTGAAGCAGCCGCCACAGCCACCGTTGTGGGCCGCCGCTTGACCTGCGCCATTTGCAGAACGCCGCGACGTCGGCGCCGACGCTGATGTGACCAGAAGGTCGCAAATAACTAACAAATATCTAAACAGCAAAACACCGGCCTCGGTGAGCTGCAGACCATGGGCAGCGGGTTTACTATTTTCCCACGACCGCCCGCAACGGCGTCGTCGACATCGTTGTCTGCGTAACCGATCCCTCCGTGGGAAGGGTTGATGATGATGGAACATGATGTCCCGACCGGACTGCTCGACATCGCCAATGTCCAGGTAGACCGAGTTGTCGAAGAGCTCCGCCGGATCGCGGCCAGCGGGCGGCTGATCACCATCGAAGACATCACCATGCTGCTGCTCGGCGCGGAGCTCAAAAATATCGACCGCCAGCGGGAACTGCTGGCGGTGCTGTTGGCCGTCACCTTGCAGCGCCTGGCCTGGCAATGAGTCGGCAACAAAATGTGGTAGCCGGGGTTGCATGGGCACCTGATAACCGTGGATGCAGGCGGTCCACGTGGCCGGAACGGCGTAACTGAACGCGCGTGGACCTCGGATACCGCGCCTTGTGCCTACCAACGGTGTCCACTGGGTCGACTGTTGAAGATCGGCCGAAGGCAATAGGTTCCGCGACATACATGAACTGTTTGCCGCGCCTAGGGTGTCGCGGTCTGCGTCGAAATGCGCAGCCTGCCGCTGGCGTTGCCCCACGATTGATGGCCGTTCGACGACTGCACGTTGGGTGGCCAGGCCATTGCCAGATGGGGTTGCTGATCGCGTCTCGCAGAAATTGATTAGTAGAGCACCTCTATATTGCTCAAATACGCTAATGCTGCACGATGCGCTTGACACGCAATTCACAGCCTTATTTATTTCGAAATTTTTAACTTGCCGCACACCTCTTGGTGACACGGTGAAACGGGGCTCGGCGCAATTCGGCTTCGGGCTCGCCCGATCAACCTTTTTCAGGAGGTTATTGATGGACCTGCAAGATGCAGTAGAGGCTCTGGAGAACCTGCAGGAAATTCTCGAAGAGGCACTGGAGCAGATCGAAGATGCGCTCGAGGACCTCGAGGAGGGCGACGATGACGAGGGCTTCGACCGGGACAGGGCACGGCGGCTAGTCCGCGCTGCAGTGGTCGCGAAGGCAGTGCGTCGCCGGCGGCGGCGCTCGGGCGTGCGGCGGGTTGCACGGGCACGCGCTGCACAGTCCATACGCGCCGTCCGCTGACCGTCGCCTCCGTTCAATAAAGGCACGGATAGCTCGATTCGGTCGAGCGATCGTCCCTGGTGCCGCCCGGCGAGGTTTACCTTCGCTCGCCGGGCGGCGTCCCGGAGACGGTGAATGCACAGCATGCGCATTCACATATTTCACTACCGCTCCTCACTCATTTCGGGCGGAGCGTTTTTACATACACGAAAATGCAGGATTCCCACAGCAAGGAGATAGTGACGGTGACTGTGTCAGAGCAGCGCGGTTCGGAAGCAGCCAGCAAGAAATCCGAATCCCCTGAGAACAAAGCCGCAACCAGCACGAAATCGAGCACCCCAGAGGCGACCGAGGCTCCGAATGAAGACATTTCGCGGCTGCTGCTCCAAGTTCAAGAACTACTCATGGAGCATCTACCCAAAGGCGACGATGTCGACGAAGAAGGTGAGGATCTGACTGCCGAAGATGTCGCGACGTATGCGAAGGTCCGGACTTTCCTGTTGGGCCGACGGCGCGGCGGCCTCGGGTCTTTGATCGAGCGCCTCGAAGAAGCCGTCGAGGTAATAGCCGATGCCCGCGACGACATTGATGACTACCTGGAAGCGATTGAGCTCGAACAAGATCGAGGACGGTCCTCGCGGCGACGCTTCGCACGCAGGTAGCCGAACAAAACGACCTACCCAAAGGTCTCGCCCACTCCTGCCCCCTGGAGCAATGATCGATACCTGTTGATGAGCCTCGGCGGGGCGGCGTGAAAGCGGGCGCACCTTCCCGCGGATGATCATCACGGAATCAGGTATTCGATCAAGACCGGCGTTGGCGCGCTGGTTGGGAAGGACCGGATGCGCGGGCGGTACTGGATAACTGGATAAGTGGGCTGGTCAGGCGGGGTAGGCGGTCAATGTACGGGAAAATACGGGATTGACCCGCTTTAGCCGCCTGATCAGCTGTGTTTATGCAGGTCAGTGGTTAGTACGCCATGAACAGGATCATTTCCCGGTCGTATTCGCGACCAGGATGGGACTCCGCCAGGTGGGCCTGAGCCTTCTCGACCAGATCGTCTTCGTCAGTGCCGGTGATCGCTTCGCCGCACGGACAATTCAAGTGTGTTTTAGCCATACTGAATACCTTCCCATACGCATGATGGTCCGTATGGAGATCTATGACGTCATGCGCACAACCGGGGCAGTCCGGAAGTTCACCGACGACCCACTGCCCGACTCGGTGCTCGAACGCATCCTGGACAACGCCCGCTTCGCCCCCAGCGGCGGTAACCGGCAAGGTGCGCGCGTCATAACGATCCGTGACGTCGAGACCCGGAAGAAGCTGGGCGAGCTCTCCGCACCCGGCGCCAAGCAGTACATCGCCCAAATCGCCGCCGGCGAGGGGCCGTGGAACCCGTTGCGACCCTGCGGAGTTGACCCCGCGGTTGTCGAGGCAACCCCGGTACCCGACGGCATGGTCACCGGGACCCTGCTGGGCGCCCAGGTAGTGCTGGTGGTGTGTCTGGATCTCGGAGTGGCGGCGGCGTTCGACCAGCACCTGGACCGCATCGGCGTGATCAGCGGCGCGTCGATCTACCCATTCGCCTGGGGCATCCTGCTGGCCGCTCGCAACGAGGGCTTCGGCGGAGTGATGACCACCATGGTCGTGGCGCAGGAACCCGCGGTGCGCGAGTTGCTCGGCATACCGGAAAACTACGCGGTGGCATGCATGCTGCCGCTGGGTAAGCCTGTCAAGCAGGTGACCAAGCTGACCCGCAGGCCGGTGTCGGAATTTGTGACACGCGAGCGGTTTGACGGCCCAGCGCTCTGAGCCCCCGTGTTGATCCTGCGCTGTCGGCGCGGGCCACTCGCAGAAATGCGCCGTGGGCGCAGGGTCAATACCTTCGAAAGTGGCTCAGCCCTTGGCCTTTGCCTCTTTGGCCGCCGCTTTCATCTGCTTCTTGTAGGCACGCACCTGGTCGAGCGAGCCCTTGTCGACGACGTCGGCCACCGACATGTGCGTGCCCTGCTTGCCGTAATCGCCGGCGGCTTGGCGCCAACCCGTGGGTGTGACGCCGTACTGCTTGCCCAGCAGTGCCAGGAAGATTTTGGCCTTCTGCTCACCGAAGCCCGGCAGCGCCTTGAGCCGGCGCAGCACCTCTTTGCCGTCTGGGTCGCCGGCGGTCCACAACGCCGCGGCGTCGCCGCCGTATTGGTCGACAATCGCCTGCGACAGCGCCTGCACGCGCATAGCCATCGAGCCCGGAAACCGGTGCACCGCAGGGGTTTGCGCGAACAGCTCGGCGAATTTGTCGGGGTTGTAGTCAGCGATCTCGCCAGCGTCCAACGACCCGAGGCGGTCCTCGAGCTTCTTCGGCCCGGCGAACGCCACCTCCATCGGGATCTGCTGATCAAGCAACATCCCCGTGACCAGGGCAAACGGGCTGGCCTCCAACAACGCGTCAGCTTCGGGATCCTGCGCCAGGCACAACTTCACAGTCATGCCAGCAGCTTACGGCGGCCAACTAGCGGCGCTTAGGACCGCAGATTCAGGATCAGCACGACCCGGTCGGGCGCCCATGCGCCCTGCCTACCTAAACGCCGGCACCTTGCCATGTCCTGTAGGGAGGGCGCCTGCAGCACGGCGTCCCCCCTCGGCGGCTCGTAACCCGGCGCTTCTGGCCCTACGTCGGGCACACCCGGTGCCGTTGCCACCGCTTGCCCGACGGTCAGCCTGCCGTGGAGGCCCGGGCGGTTGCAGTATCTCGGTCCGCTCAGCGGACCGCACTCTTGCTCACATCCGACCGGTGGGCACTCAATAGCAGATGTCGCGAACGGTCGCACCGACTCGGCGGCCGCACGCTCATCGAGTCCGTGAGCGTGCTGGTGGACAAGGCCATCGCCGAGGCACTCGGCGACATTCACCGCAAGGAGGCATGATGGCAGTTGACGCGAATGGCAAATGGATTGGCCTGGGTGTCGGCGACAGCGACGACCCCAATATGCCACGCAGCGCGCCGAATTGGGACGCAATCACGCTGCTGACTGGCAAGCTCAACGCCAAGTTCCAGTGGGCGCGCGACTTGGGCGTGGTGCAGCAGCCCAACTACGACACCACTGTCGCCGCAGCGGTAGCCGAGTTCTGCCAGCACAGTGGCCTGCCGACGGTCAAAGACAGCACCGGCAACGCCGTGGCGACCCTGGTTATGCGAACCCGGTTGGGCAGCTACCCGCCGCCGGCACCGCCGACGCACGCGCTGTTCACCGTGCGCGGCACCGGCGGCGTCATCGGGCAGGACTACACCAGCCGAATCGCCCAAGCACTGCCAGGCGTCTACCACGAGCACCCCATCCCCTACGCCGCAACCATGGGCAAGATTCCGGTTGGCGTGGCCGGCGCCGGCCCATCTGGCGACGAGGCCGCCGACCAGGCCGAACAGATGCTCCACGACGCTGTGGTAGGCAGCACCGTGTCGTTCGCTATCGCTAGCTATTCGCTGGGCACCAAGGGCGTCGTGCAGTTCCTCAACCGGCTGTTCGACACAAAGGACCCGCTGAACGCGCACGCGCACCGCCTGGTGTGCGTCGTGCTGATCGCTGACCCCTGGCGCCCGTTCGGGCACTCGTTTTTCCTCGGCCCGATTCCTTCTGGCCAAGGCATCGGTGCGCCGTTTTTCACGATGTCTGACGCGGCGATTGCCGCGCTGGGATGGCGCTGCTGCTGGCTGGCCGCCCCCGGCGACATGTACACCAACGCACCGCTGGGCGCCACCGGTCAGGTGCTCGCCGATGTGGAGCAGATCGTCCTTGAGACGCAGCTGGACGACCCGCTGGGCACCATTCAAGGCGCAATCCCATACCTGCTGCGGATAGTGGAAAAGGACGGCGGCTTGCCCGTCCTCGGCGGCACCGCAACCGGCAGCACCGGCCCACTGGGCGGCCTGCTCGGCAGCACCGGAGTATCGCTGCTGCAAGGCGTCGCCAGCAACCCGACAACATTGACCCTCGGCCTGGCGACCTTGCTGCTGCCGCTGCTCGAGGGCGGCTTTACCGGCCTTATCGACGGCATCAGTGGCGACGGCGTCAATCTGCCGGCCGGCGTGGCCGCCGATGTGCAGGCGGCCATCCTGGCGCTGAAGTTCTACGGCAGCGGCATCTGGCCACACGTCCACTACGAGGACGAGACCTGGTCGGCTAACGGCCCGCAGACCTACCTGCAACTCGGCATCCAGCACGCAAACGACTGGGGCACGCGAACCGCGGTCCTGACCTAACCCACTCGACAGGAAACACCCGGCGCCAGAACTTGCGGCACCCGTTTCCCACCATTAGGTGCGGGTGCCGAACCCAAACAGCGACGCCGACAACGACATTGACCCGACTCAGACGGTTCCAGAAGGAGATGGTAGGCATGCCGAACCTGGCTTATGTACACGCAGTCAATCAGGCCGGGGCTGATTTAGGGATCACACCCCGCGGCATAGTCATCGGGTTCGCCACGGTGTTCGTTGAATCGAACTGGCTGAACTACGCCAACAGCAAGGTCGCCACGTCGATGGACATCCCGCACGACGCTGTGGGCTCCGACGGCAACAGCGTGGGCTTGTTCCAGCAGCAGGTCGTCGGACCGCCGTGGTGGTGGGGCGACGCCGCGACGTGTATGGACCCGTGCAAGTCGGCGACGCTGTTCTTCCAGCGGCTCAAGGCGCACAACTACAACGACACCAGTCAGTCGCCGGGATCGTTCGCTCAGGCGGTCCAAGGGAGCGCATTTCCTGATAGATACGACCAGCACATGGATGACGCCCAGGCGCTCTACGACCAGACCATTGGGAAAGTTGCTGCGGCACCAACACCACCGGCCGACCCGCGCGTTGCTGCGCTCGAAGCGGCCAGGCCCGACTTCAACGAGTATCCGTTGTGGTCGGACAACAACGAGGATCGCGGCGGTACGAAGATCGATCTGTGGCTGCTACACACCGAGGACGGGTCAGACACCGACAACGCCGACGGTTTGGCGCACTTCCTGATCGGAACGCAGGGCACCAAGAACCCGCGGTCGTACCACTACACGATCTCCACCGGTTACCCGAACGACAACGGTGTGACCGTTGTTGATGTGGTGGACACCGACCAGGCGGCCTGGGCGGTCGCCTCGAGTAACCGCAGGTCAATCAATCTTTGCTATGCGGGGTCGGAGTCGAACTGGGACCGGCAGGACTGGTTGACGCACATGGGACGCGCGATCGACGTGAGTGCGTACCTGGCCGTGGCCGACTGCCTGAAGTACAACATCGACCCAAAGGTCATCGTCCCGCCGTACAACTCTGACCCGCCCGGTATCGCCGATCACCGCTACTGCACCGCGCATCTGCGTGACGGCAACGACCACACCGACGTCGACGGGCCTAACGGTCCTTACGGGCCGCCATTCCAGCATTTCCCGTGGGATGTGTTCAAGGCCGCCGTCGACCGCTACTGGGGCATCGCCAACGCGCAGCAGGCGCCTACTCCCCCGTCGCCCGCAGCGGCTCCTCCCGCGTCGCCTGCAGCGGCTCCCGCTCCGCAGACGTTCGAGCAGTGGCTGAAGGCCGCCAGCGACCGCGGGCTCCTCGAGTACGTCACCGCCCAGCTCGGGCCTGGTGACCCGGCCTGGTCGTCGAACGGCTCGACGCTGCGTGACGAGTTGTGGAAGTTGTCCACTTCCGGGGTCCAGAAGGCCGCCAAAGCAGCAACCGCCCAGGGTAACGGAGCAGCAACCGCCCAGGGTAACGGAGCAGCAACCGCCCAGGGTAACGGGGCAGCAACCGCCCAGAAGAAGACTTCCACGGTCCAGAAGGCCGCCAAAGCAGCAACCGCCCAGGAGAAGAAATGACCGCTCCCCACTACGGTCCCAAGAACATCATGGACAGCCTGTGGGGTGTCGGCGGTCATCGTTGCTGTCATCGGTGACGATCGTCATCCTGGCGCGCCTCCTAACGGAGTAGGTCGCTAACGGCTTATAGGTGTGCAGATGAAGCGCATCCCGCAGATCGCGGCTGTGATCTGCGTCATGCTTTAACTGGTGTTACGGGCTAGGGCGTGTCGCATAACCGATTCAGCCAGGGGATTATGGCGTTGAGGACGACCCCGCCGCGGTAGTTGAGGTCTGTAGCGATCTGGATGTCCAACGGCCTGGGTTAGCGGCACAATGTTGGATTGTGACGAAGCGTATGGGCGAAGCGATAATTCGTGCGTTCGTATGTCTGGCCGCGCTCGCCGTAGCCACGAGTGTTTGGTCACCGGCACCGGCCTCCGGCGAACCGCCGCCGGGGACGAGATGCGGGGTGGACTTGAGTGCACCGATGATCACCGAGGCTATTCACCGGCTACGACCTGCATTTCCCGACACGGACGTGGCCTGGAGTCCCGTGCCTTACGGGGGGAACTTCGATCCGTGTGCGACGTTATCGACCGCACTGGTCACTGTCGAGCGCGCGACGGGCAGCTCACCGGATCATGCCTTGTTCTTCCATCACGGCGAGTACCTCGGCACCGCCACGTGGGTGCCGTATCCGTTCACATCGCTGAACGTTCCGTTGACGACTGACGACACCGTCGTCCTGGAATACAAGGACGGCCGATACGGCTGCACCGCCTGTCCGGGCCCCGTGACGATTGTGCGCTACCAATGGCAGCGCGATCGCGTCCAGATGCTCGATCCACCGCCGCCGGGTCCGTAGGAGGCGTGGTACCGCGGGAACTTCTACGCCTTCGGAAAAGCCGCGCGCGTTCCCCCAACTGGCCGCGCCCTCCTCGGTCAGCCAGGATCCGAGGTCTGGCCGGTCCTCCGGTCGCTTCTCAGCGGACACCCCGAGATCCTCGAACTGCCCCACGATCTGGTAGCCCTTCGCCTCGGCCCACTTCGTGGCCGTCTCTATTTGCGCCAGGTGCGAAACCTTCTGCGGCCCTTGGACATTCGCCCAGCTTAACGCCCGAATTTCAGAAGGCGGGCACACCGTCACGATGCGGATGCAACGCCCCTATCGCTGAAGTCAGTGGCAGGTGCAAAGCGTCCACGATGCCCGGCGCGGCTTCACATACCCACGGAATGGCGTTGACAGCCCGCATGCCGGTCGCCAAAAGGCCGTGGTCGTTCGCACTTTCGCCCTGCCGGTAGCCGACCTCGAATTCTCCGTCGAACGACGGCTCACCGTCGATGAGCACCCGCCAGATGCCATCGGTGGCACCGGTTCGTCCGGTCGGCCACTCGGGTGCCAGGTCATCAGCCATCCTGTCGACGTGTTCGAGGCTGACGACCTCTTGGCCGTCGACGACACCGATGCACTTGGCGTACGTGGCGCCGACCGTGCCGGCTGGGATGAGGCCGCAGGCGGTGTGAAGATCACGCGGAGTCGGCAGGAATTCACAGGTCTCGCGAATCTCGTCGAACTCGACGCCGAGCGCATCCGCGACCATGGTGATCGCCGCGCCCCATCCCCACTTCAGCACGCCGGGTTTCTTCAACCCACCCTGATAGTCGAGCGGCTGGCCGAAACCGAACAGTTCACGCACATCCCACTCGACCGGATACTCCGAGTAGTTGGTGATCTCGATGCCGCGCACCGAATACACCTTGTGCGACATCGTCATCAGCGCGATCGGGAAAAGGTCACAACCGAATCCGGGTTCTATGCCTGACGAGAAGATCGAGCTCTGCCCTGCCGCGGACGCCTCCCGGATCGGATCGAGAAACCTCTTTGAGAGCGAACCCTTCTCGTAGACCAAGCCAGGTAGCGACGTGGTGACGACGTTGGTTCCCGAGGCCAGGATGCGGCAGAAGTCGGCGAGCGCCTCGGCGGGCCGCGGACCGGCCGGCGCGGCATACATCACGCAGTCGACGTCCGAGGCCAACAGTGCATCAACGTCGCGTGTGGCCGTGACGCCGACCGGATCAATGCCGGCCAACACTCCGACGTCTTGCCCGTCCTTGGCTTCCGAGTGCACCCACGCACCGACCAGTTCGAGGTTGGGCCGGTCCACGACCGTTCGGATGGCGTAGCGCCCGACACCGCCGGTAGCCCACACGGCAACGCGATAGGTCTTTCCTGCCGACTGAGTCATCGTTTCTCCCTCGTCGTTGGGCTCTTGTGCACAAAAACATAACAACTGTAATCTTCGGGCATGCCCGAATCGCGCGAACAGCCCAATCTGCACCACGCGGTGATTGCCGTTGGCGCACAACGACTGCCCAGAGTTGCGCAGATGTTCACCGAGCTCGGCTTCCAATTCGTCGAGTTCAACGTCGACGACGTCGGCCTGCGCGTGATGCTCGACTGGAACCGTGGCCTGGAGTTGGTCACGCCCATCGAGCCAGGCACCGACAACCCGGTTCAGCACTTCCTCGACAGCCACGGCGACGGCGTATTCACACTCGTGTTGCGGGTCGGGGACGCGCCGCGCGCCGAGGAAATCGCACGCCGATACGACGGGATTACGAGATTCCGTCAGCACAGAGACGGGGACGGATGGCAACTCGACGAGATCGAGATGTCGGTCCTCGGACTGCCGCTGACTTTGTTGTCCACCGACCTCCCGTGACAAAGAAATGGAGAAGAATGTGGGTGAACTCGATGGCAAGATCGCCATTGTCACAGGTACCAGCCGGGGCGTCGGGGTAGGCATCGCGCATGAGTTGCTGCGGGCCGGCGCCACCGTCATCGGTTGCTCACGAGGTTCGCTCGATGCCTTGCCCGGCACGGATGGCAACGCCGACTGGGCGCGCCGGTCGAGCCAATTGGTTTGCGACCAAGGCGATTACACCGCCATCGACGCCCTGGTGCAGCAGGTTGTGGATACCCACGGGCGCCTCGACATCTTGGTCAACAATGCGGGTGGCACGGTACCGTCGCCGTCCGTCGACGCAGTTCCGGCGTTGGTGTCTCGTATCCAAGGCGCGCCGGCCAGCGATGACGACTACGAGCGCAGTGTGCTCTTCCATGCCCACGCTGTGCAGATGAACTTGATCAGCCCACTGTGGTTCGCCATTCGCGCATACCGGCAGATGAAGACTCAGGACGGGGTGGGCTGCATCATCAACGTCTCCAGCGGAGCCGGCCATCCCGCGGGGTCGCCGACACTGGTGTCCTACGGCGCCGCCAAAGCCGGCCTCAATCAGATGACGCGGTCGCTGGCTCAGGAATGGGGTCCGAAGGTACGCGTCAACTGCGTCGCGTTGGGCCCGACCATCACGGAGAACTTCCGGTCGTTCGTGCTGCCGAAAGACGACCCGACCGGCAGCGAATATTTCGTCAACGTGCCGCTGCGCCGCGGGGGTGAGCCCGCGGAAGTCGGCCGCACGATCGTCTTCTTGGCCTCTGGCGCAGCCGATTTCGTCAACGGAACCACGGTCGAGATCGACGGCGGCATGTTGCCCGGGGTGTTGTACGACGCCGGCCTCAAGACCATCACCGATCTGCTCTAAGGGGCGACAATGACACGGCGCATCATCCAGTTCTCCACCGGCAACGTGGGTGTCCACGCCCTGCGGACCATCATCGAGCGTCCCGATCTCGAGTTGGTCGGATTGCACGCAGCCAGCCCCGACAAGATCGGCCGTGACGCGGCCGAGCTGTGCGGGCTCAGCGAGCCGACCGGCGTGATCGCCACCGACGACATTGATGCGTTGGTGGCGCTTCTTGCCGACTGCATGGTCTACACCTCGCAGGCCGAGACCCGCGCCGGCGAGGCAATGGACCAGATCGCCCGCTTCCTGCGTGCCGGAACCAACGTGGTCGGGTCCTCGTTCGTCTGGTTGGTCGCTCCGGAGTTCACTGACGACTGGCTGCGAGTTCCACTCGAAAAAGCCTGTCAGGAAGGCAATTCCACGCTGTACATCAACGGGATCGACCCCGGATTCTCCGGGGACACCCTCGTGTACACGGCGCTGAGCCTGGCCGGGCGCGCCACCGCGGTCACCGTCCAGGAGATCTGCGACTACGGTTCCTACGATGACGCCGAATTCACTGGTGCCAGCTTCGGTTTCGGCACCGACCCGGACCATCAGCCAATCCTCTTCATGCCCGGTGTACTCGCGTCGATGTGGGGCATCCAGGTGCGCAGCCTGGCTGCCGATCTCGGCGTAGAGCTCGACGAGGTGCGTGAGCGACACGAGAAATGGGTTACGCCCAAACCGATTTCGTGCACCATGATGGACGTCGAGGAAGGCAAAGTCGCCGCAGTGCGCTTCGGCGTCGAGGGCATCCGCAATGGCGAGATTGTCATCACGATGGAACACGTGAATCGGCTCACGGACCAAGCGGCGCCAGACTGGGCCTCGCCGCCCGGCGGACGGCCGGGTGTGCACCGGGTCGTCGTCGACGGCGACCCCGGCATCGAGATCAACACTCACGTCGGCGGCGCGGGCACCGACCACAACCAGGGTGGTGTGATCGCCACCGCGGCACGACCGATCAACGCCATCGAAGCGGTCTGCAGGGCGCCCGCCGGAATCTTGGCAGCCCATGACTTGCGACCGCTGGACCACACTCGCGGCGTGATGTGGTGAGGTCTGTGCATGGCAGGTGCAACTCGACCACGACAACCCCGGGGAGGTAACCAGCCGCGCGCCGAGCAGACCCGGCAGATGGTGATCGACGAGACCGTGCGCTACATCCTCGACGAGGGTTTTGCCGCACCGAGTGTCCGTCGCATCACCAAACGGGCCGGCGTCACTTGGGGTGTGGTCCAGTACCACTTCGGCGATTTGGGCGGACTTTTGATCGCCGTCGTCGACGAAGGGTTCCGTCAGCTCACCGAAACCCTGGACGGGCTGCCCGAGTCGATCGGGCACCTGTCGGTCGCTGAGCGCACCCAGATGGTCGTCGACGCAGCGTGGTCAGCGTTCTCCAGCCCGACCTCGATGGCAGCGATCGAGATCCTCATCTCCACTCGCGCCGGACGGGACGATGCCGTCAACAAGCGTCTCGCCCACGCGATGCGTCAGCTCACCGACCTGGGCCGGCACCTCGGTGAAGGCCTGGACCCGCAACACGCCACAGAGATCGGCAACTTGATCTGGGCCTCATTGCGCGGAATCGTCGTCGCACAGCTCATTTCATCGACACCCCTGGACAGCTCCCGGGACCGACGCGCGCTCACCGACGTACTGACCGCCTATGTTCTAGCTCAAGGCGGGCGGTGAGGAATGCCCAGCGCTGGTGTCGGCGTTGCCAAACCCGTGCTTCAAACTCGAACCGTGCGGTCACGCCTCGGCTTCCCAATGCTGGTCTTCGCCTTCGCCGCGATCATGCTGGGCACCACGTTGCCGACCCCGATATACGCCCTGTACGCGCAGAACATGCACTTCGCAGTGCTGACCACCACGGTGATCTTCGCGGCCTATGCCATCGGTGTGCTGGCCGCGCTGCTTTTGTTCGGACGCTGGTCCGACGCCATCGGCCGGCGGCCGGTGCTGATCGCGGGGGCTGTGGCCGCCATCGCCAGCGCCGCCGTATTCCAGCACGCCGACACCGTCGAACTGCTGCTCGTGGCGCGGCTGCTGTCGGGCTTGTCGGCGGGCATTTTTACCGGCACCGCGACGGCGGCCGTGGTCGAGTCGCTGCCACGCGCCCAGCAGGAGAAGGCGGCTGCGGCCGCCACCATCGCCAATGTCGGCGGACTCGGGCTGGGACCCGTCCTTGCGGGCCTGCTGGTGCAATACCTCCCACAACCGCTGCAGCTCCCGTTCACCATGCACATCGTGCTGGCGGCGCTGTCCATCGTGGCCGTGCTGCTGGCCCCGGAAACCTCGGCGCGTGCCGGGCGCATCGGCCAGCAGCGACTGTCGGTGCCCGCAGAAGTGCGGTCCGATTTCGCGATCGCGGCCACCGCAGCGTTCGCCGGGTTCGCCGTCATGGGTCTGTTCTCCGCGGTGGCCCCGTCATTCGTGAGCACGGTCATCGGGATCGACAACCATGCTGTCGCCGGGGCCATGGCGTCATCGATCTTCGTCGCCTCCGCGTTGGCGCAACTTGCCGGACGACGCATCGAACCACGTCGGGCGGTGGCGGCAGGCTGCGCCATCTTGGTCGTCGGCATGGTGATTCTCGCTGTGGCACTTCAATTTTCATCGCTGGCAGGGCTACTGGTCGCCGCCCTGGTGGCCGGTACCGGGCAGGGCATCAGCTTCAGCCGGGGCTTGGCCGCTGTCGCCGAAGGCACCCCCACCGAACGTCGCGCCGAGGTCAGCTCAACGTATTTCGTGGTGGCCTACGTGGCGATCTCACTGCCGGTTGTCAGTCTGGGCTTCGCCGCGCAGACCTGGGGTCTGCAGCCGGCGGGGGTCAGCTTCGCTGCCGTCATCGCAGGTCTGTCGGCGCTGTGCCTAGCCGCCGTACTGTGGCAGGAGCGACGCAGTTCAGCCAAGATTTGAGTAGCTCTACCTACCGGCTCGGACCATAAGTTCATGGGCATGACCACACAGGTTTTCCCGTCGGCTGCCGAGATCGAGCAGCGCACCCCGGCCGACCGTGACCGGGCCATCGACGTCATCCGCATCGTCTCGCTGATCGGCGTCGTGGCGGGGCACACCGTCATGGCCACCAGCATGATCAAAGGCGGCGTGTTCATCTGGGGGAATCTGCTCACGACGTCAGTGGTGTTCCAGGCACTGACCTGGGTCTTCCAGATCATGCCCCTGTTCTTTTTCGCCGGTGTCGCGGCCTCGGCGGCGTCGTACCGAAGCGGGATGAGCTGGGGTGGCTGGCTGCTCAAACGATGCACGCGGCTGTACCGGCCGGTGTTCTACTACCTGGCGTTCTGGGCGGTCGCGCTGGCGGTTCTGAAGCACTTGTTGCCGATCCACGTGTACCAACCGATCGCCGGCGTCAGCATTCAACTGCTGTGGTTCCTGGGCGCCTACGTGATGGTGCTCGCGGCGGTGCCGCTGCTGGTCCGGATCACCTCCACCCGCTATCTGGTCATCGCGGTGGCCGCCACGTACGGGCTGATCGCGCTGGTCGATGCCATCCGGATCACCGACCACGCCTGGTCGGCGCTGGGCTACGTCAATTTCGTGGTGTGGCTGATCCCCGGCATGTTCGGGGTGGCCTACCGGCGTGGGCTGTTGAGCGCGACGACCGCGCTGCGGGTCGGCCTGGGCATGCTGGCGGTCAACGTCGCGATGGTGTGGGTGGGACCGTACGAGCTGAGCCTGGTGGGCATCGAAACCCAGCACATCAAGAACATCACGCCGCCATCGCTGCTGCTGGCCGGCCACGCAATCATGATGTGCGCCTTCGCGATTGCCGCGACCCCGGCCATCAAGCGGTGGGCCGCCAAGCCGCAGGTGTGGCGGCTTGCCGTCATCGGCAACACCGGTTCGATGACGCTGTACTTGTGGCACATGCCCGCTCTGCTGGGCATGCATCTGGCCTTCGACCTACTGGGCCTGCCCCGCTACCCCGGTCAGCCGCATTTCCTGCTGTTGAGCGTCTGCCAGGTGGCGATCATGGCGGTGCTGGTCGCCGGGCTGTTCCTGGCGCTGCGGCCGCTGGAGAACGACCCGCTACCGTTGTGGGACGGCGGTTCGGTCGCTGCTCCCGGGCTGCGGAGCGCGGCAGTCGGCACAGTGTTGCTGATCGCCGGCGCGGCCACCCTGGCCTCGGTCGGATGGGGACTGAAAGACGCTGGCTTGCAATATGTTTCAGTGATGTTGGCGGCCCTGGTCGCAGCGCGCTTGCTGGCCCGGGACACCGACCGGTAATTACCCGCTCTTGCGGCGGAACTCCCGCCGTCCCCCGCCGGCGGCACCGTGCGACTTGGACTGCTTGGACCCACCGTCCTGGTGTGCGGTGCCGCCGGACGAACCGGCCTTCTTGCGTTCAAGCGCCTCGCGGAACTTGCGCTTGGTCTCGTCGGACGATGCTGAATCTTCGGCGGAGTTCTCGGCCATGTACGCAGGGTAACGCCTTCAGCGCACCCCCGGCGGCAGCCCGTAGAGGTGCGTTATCGGCATGGTGAGCAGCACTCGCCGTTCGGCAACCATTGCGCGGCGGTAATCGTCCCAATCTGGATGTTCCCCGGCGATGTTGCGGTACAACGAAATCAGGCCCTCGACCGTCTCGTCGTCGGGTGCCGCAGCGGGCGCGCTCAGCACCGCATCCCCCTCTGCCACCGCATACGCCCAGCCGTCGTCGGAGCGCACGTAGACCGACGCACGCGGGTCGCGCCGCAGGTTGCGGGTCTTGGCCCGGGGTTCGGCCACCGACACCTGGATGGCCACCGCGCGCGGATCGAAGAAGTACGACACATTCGACAGCTGTGGTCGCCCATCGCGCTTGATGGTGGCCAGCACACCTAACGAATTGCCGCTGATCAGCGCCAAGAGCTTGTCATCGAAGACCTGTCGCATGCAGCCAGCCTACGTCCGAATCCCTACCATTGGGGGTCATGACGAGGATCGACGGCAACACTCTGGAAGGCGTATCGGCGACCACGTTGTGGACCCTGCACAATCGCGCGGGTGAAGCCAAGCGGTCCGACGGAGTGATCCGCGACCCGTGGGCGGTGACGCTGTACGACTCGATCTCCTACGACTACGGCAAGTTCGGAAGACCCAACCAATCGCATGCGCTGCGGGCCAACGCGTTTGACGCGGCGGCCGGCGACTACTTGCGGACCCACCCCAAAGCCTCGGTGGTCGCCCTGGCCGAGGGCCTGCAGACCAGCTACTGGCGGTTGTCGCGTACCGGGGTCTCCGACGAATTGACCTGGTACTCCATCGATTTGGAACCCGTGATGGCCCTGCGCCGCGAGTTGCTGCCCGCCGAGGATCGAGTGGTGCCGCTGACCCAGTCAGCACTGGACCGCAGTTGGATGGATCAGGTGAGCAGCGACGACGGAGTCTTCATCACCGCTGAAGGGCTGCTGATGTATCTGCAGCCCGACGAGGCTCGGGGGCTGATCGCCGACTGCGCGTCGCGGTTCCCGGGCGCGCAGCTGATGTTCGATTCGCTCCCGCCGTGGTTCAGTCGCCGGACGCTGCGGGGCTACAACCTCACGGACCGCTACCAGGTTCCGGCCATGCCATTCGGCATCACCGCTGACGACGCACTCGGCCTGGCCGGCACTGTGCCCGGCGTGCGCTACTCCCGAGACATTCCCTGGCCGACGGGCCGCGGCGTCTGGAAGTTCGCCGCCTGGCCGCCGATGGATCTGATCGGCCCGTTGCGTCACGCGCGGCCGAGCATCACCCTGCTGGAGTTCGCATGACGCAGTACGCCGCTTTCCTGCGCGGCGTCAACGTCGGCGGGGTGAACCTGAAGATGGCCGATCTCGCCACCGCGCTCCGACAGGCCGGGTTCACCGGCGTGATGACCCTGCTGGCCAGCGGAAATGTGCTGCTGTCCAGCCCGTCGAATGCTGCTGAGGTACGCACGAAAACCGAAGCAGCACTGCGGGAATCGTTCGGCTACGACGCCTGGGTACTGGTGTACCCGATCGAGGAACTACGTGCCATCTCGGCCGGGTACCCGTTCCAGCGTGAGGTGGACGGCCACCACTCGTATGTGACGTTCGTCAGCGACCCGGACGTGCTCGACGAACTCGCCGCACTGGCACCCGGCGCCGGCGAGCAGAGCCTGCGCGGTGACGGCGTGCTGTATTGGCAGGTGCCCCGCGGCAACACCCTGGACAGCGCGATCAGCAAGACCATGGCCAAGAAGCGCTACAAGTCCTCGACCACCACCCGCAACCTGCGGACGGTGGACAAGGTGCTGGCTTCGGTAGATTCGACGGGGTGACATCCTCCCCGAAGGTGGACGCCGCCGCGCTGACGGGCGTCTCCGAGACAGCACTGATGACGTTGCAGGTCAGAGCCAACGAGGCCCGCCGTCCGGACAGCATCATCGATGACCCCGTGGCCATCGAGGTGGCCGACCGCATCGACTTCGACTTCGCCAAGTTCGGCTACACCCGCCGCCAGGACATGGCGCTGCGCTCACTGGCGTTCGACCGCGCGACCCACGACTACCTGCGTGCCTATCCGAAGGCCACCGTGGTGGCGCTCGCCGAAGGCCTACAGACCAGTTTCTATCGGGTTTCCGCGGCTGAGCCGGATCCGCAATTCCATTGGCTCACTGTCGATTTACCACCGATGGTCGCCGTCCGCGAGCAACTGCTGCCACCGTCCGAGCGGGTCGAGGTCTGCGCCCAGTCAGCTCTGGACTACAGCTGGATGGACCGGGTCGCCACCGCGAACGGAGTGTTCATCACCGCCGAGGGTCTGCTGATGTACCTGCAACCCGAGGAATCCATGCGGTTGATCACCGAGTGCGCCAAGCGCTTTCCGGGCGGGCAGATGATGTTCGACCTGCCGCCTACGTTGTTCGCCGGATGGGTCCGGCGCGGCATGTGGACCTCGCTGCGTTATCGGGTGCCGCCGATGCCGTTCACCCTGTCGGCCAGCGAGGCGGCCCGCCTGGTGAACATCGTGCCCGGAGTACGGATGGTGCAGGACATCGAATATCCCCGAGGCCGCGGCGAGGTGCTCAACACCATGCTGTGGGCAGCACAGCGGTTTCCGCTGCTGGATCCAGTGCGGCCGACCATGACGCTGCTCGAATTCGGCTAGCCCGCCCAGACATCCTCGACGTAGCGATCGGCGGAAACCAGGTCGGCCAGCCAGGCGCGGGCGGCGTCGTCGTCCGCTCCGGTGTTGTCGCAGTAGATCTTCCGGAAGGCCTCGCGCACCGCGGGTGCCATCGCGGCACCGTCGCCGCACACATAGACGTGGGTGTTCTTGTCCGGATCGCCGAGCATGTCCCAGACCTCGTCGGCGTCCGCGGCGATCCGGTCCTGTACATACCGGACCTCATCGCCGTCCAGCCGCGAGAAGGCCGGCCGCATGCGCACTATGCCAAGGCCTTCCGCTTCCTGCGCCTCGTCGCGGAACAGGTAGTCGACGTCGGGGTGACGCACGCCGAAGAAACACAGTGCTGGAGAGAACGGCTCGTCCGCCTCCAGTGCGGCCAGCCGGTCTCCGATGAAGCCGCGGAACGGGGCCACACCTGTTCCGGCGCTGACCAGGATGACGTTCCTGGCCGGGTCGGCGCCCGCCCGGAACGCCTGGCGGGCCGGGTCCACCCGCATCCGGATCTGTTGTCCTGGACCAGAATCGGCAAGGTAACTCGATGACACGCCGCGGAAAACGCCGTCGCCGGAACGGTTCGGGCCTTCCAGGACGCCGACCACGAGTTCTACCTCGCGAGCGCGGCGGCGTGATGACGTGGCGATCGAGTAGTGCCGAGGTGCCATCGGTTCGAACAGTTCCAGTAGTTCGGAGCCACTGAGCTGGGTAGCCGGGAACTCCGCGAAACATGCGATGACGCTCAGTGCGCGGCTCTCGGGATGTTCGGCCAACTCGGTCAGCGCATCGCGTTCCGGCGGACACGGGTTGGCCGCGGCCAGGCGCACCAGTTGGCTGCGACTGGCGGGCTTGCGTAGTTCTAGGAAATGCGTAAGTAGTTGGCGCACAGTGACTTCCCGGTCGATCGGGATGGCCCGCCGGGTGCTGCGGCGTGGGTTGATCGAGATCTGGCGATCGAGCTGCAGGCCCAATATTTCGCCGACCTCCTCCACCAGCTCGGGGCTGTTGTCCGGCAACACGGTGAGGTGGTCGCCGGTCTGGTAGTCGACTCCGTCTGGCAGGGCGATCCTGATCAACCGCTTGTCGGCTCCGATTGGCGAGCCGATGTCGACCAGGGCGGTGTTGTCCAGCACCGTCGCGGGCTGGACCTGATAGCGGGCGTCGATCGCCGCAGTGACCGGTCCGTCGATGGCCCGCAGGTCGTAGAGCGGTTCCTCGGTCACCGCCTCATCGCCGGCGGCCGGCGACTCGACTCCGAACACGCCGGCGAGCGAATTCCACAAAGTCGCCGAGAACTCCTCGACCGCCCCGGCGAAATCACCGGACGTGTCGGCTTCGGTCATCGGAAGAAGTTGTGTCGCACCGAGTTCCGCCAGCCGTGCGTCGATGTGCCGAGGCACAGCCATGAACGTCTCGGCCCAGTTACGGTCGCCGACGCCGAGAACCGCGTACGGCACCGGTGGCGCCTGGGCGGCCGATCCGTCCAACCACTCGACGAAGGCGCGGGCGTCGTCGGTCGGCATCCCGTTGTACGACGCCGCGACCACCACCACCGCCCCCTGCTCCGGTAGTGCGTCGGTCACGGAATCCAGTGCGGCAACGGTGGTCTCGTACCCCAGGTCGACCGCTTCGTCGCCCAGTTGTTCCGCCAGCGACCGACAGTTGCCGAGGTTCGAGCCGTGCAACACAAGCAGTTTCGTGCCGGGCGCCACGGCCGCGCGCGACTGTGGCACCGTCGCCGCCGACGCCGAGACCGCGGCCGGAGCCTGCCTGCGCTCGTCCGAGCGCCGGCGAACCAGTTCGAGGTGGAAGCCCTCCGGCTTGCGGAGCAAGTCGCTGTGGGTGTGCAGCTGGTAGTGCTCGATGTCGAGGAATCGGTAGCGATGCACCAACGTCGCAAGTGCCATGGTCGCTTCATGCAGTGCGAACTGGCGGCCGATGCACGACCGTGCGCCGGTACCAAACGGCTTGAACAGGTTCACCGGCCGCGACCCGCTCAGTTCAGTGTCGAACCGATCCGGGTCGAAGGTCTCGACGTTGTCACCCCACTCGGGCTGCCGGTGCAGGGACGAGGTGAATACCGTCACCGCCTCTCCGCGGTGCACCGGATACTTGCCGCCGATCACTGTGTCCGCCAACGCCATTCGGTCGAATTCCCGCACCGGCGGCGACAGCCGCAGCGTCTCGTCGATGATTTGGCGGATGTAAGTGAGCTTGCCGATCTCGTCGAACGCCGGCACGTGGTCGTCATCGGGGCCGAAGAGCGCGTCGACTTCTGCTTGGGCCCGGTGCAACACCGCGGGATTCTTGACGATGCTGTACAGCGCCGTCGGCATCACCGTCGACGTGGTGTCCTGCCCGGCAACCATGAACGTGGCGATCTGGTTGCGGATGCTGTCGTCATCGAGAAGCGGTACGCCGTCAGGCCCCGGTTTCAGCATCAATGCCAGCAGGTCCTCGATGTCGCCCTCACCCGCGCGGTGCTGCGATATCAGACCCGCGATGAAGGCGAACAAATTGTCGCGCTCAACGTCGAACACTGCCCGGTCACCGGCGGCTCCGGCGAGTATCTGACCCAGCGCGGCCGCGAAACTGGCTGGGATTTCAGCAAGTCCATCGTGTTGGTACGAGTCGAACCGGGCGCCGAACCCGGCCAGGCCGACGGTGTCCATGGCCAACTTGGCCAGGTCTCCGGCGACATCTACCGCACGGGTTCCGACCGCAGCGTCCCACTGCGCAATGAGCTGCCGGTTGATGTCCAGCATCGCCGGGTGATAGCTGCGCAGGCCGCTGAAGCTGAATCCGGAGATCAGAACGTCGTGGGCCTGCTGCCAACCGTCCTCACCGGTGTACGCCGTGAACAACCCGTTGCCGGCCAGCGGTCGGAACCGGGCCAGGCGGTCGGTCAGGCCCTTGACGAACCTGGTCTCGTCGCACAGTTCATCGACCAACGCCAGCGAGCATGCGTACAGCCGTCGGCTGCCGCCGAAGTCCGAATAGAACAGCGGACCGTACTGCTCGGTGAGCAAGTCGGCCGGTAGTGCGTACGGCCGACCCGGTACCGGTCTGGGTGGCAGCTCAACACCGACAGCCGAAGGGACACCTGCGATCTCCGGCGGCACGGCCGGAGACATCCCATATCCCGTCGCTTCGCTCGCCCGGAATACCTCCATACCGCGTCAGCGTAATAGCCGCCCGGCGTGCCGGTCAGGGAACCAGCACGCGCTCCCGGACTTCGCGGTGCTGCATGGCGGCGAACCGCAGATTCGGATCGGCCACCGCTCCGTTGCGGAGCACCTCACGGTCGAGGTTGTAGTTCATCGACATCACCCACGGTCCTTCGACCCCCTGGCGGGGCAGCGTGTCGGCGACGCGCTGCACGTAGCCGGCACCGAAGTCCAGCATCGGGCGGGTGTCCATATCCGGATTGACGGGCTCGGGGTACACAGTGTCAAAACCGTTGGCGTCCATATGGCTCAGCAGCCGGCAGAAGTGCTCGCACAGCAGCCCCACCTTGAGCGTCCACGACGAGTTCGTGTAGCCGAAGGCGAAGGCAAAGTTGGGCACGCCCGACAGCATGATGCCCTTGTAGACCACGCTCTCGGACGGGTTCACCGACTGACCGTCGACAGTCAGCGACATCCCGCCGAACAACTGCACGTTCAAACCCGTTGCGGTGACGATGATGTCGGCGTCCAGGTGGGCTCCCGACTCCAGCTGGATGCCGGTCTCGGTGAACGTCGCGATCCGGTCGGTCACCACCGACGCCTTGCCTTTGCCGATGGCCTTGAACAGGTCGGCGTCCGGGACAGTGCACAGCCGCTGGTCCCACGGGTTGTAGGCGGGGCTGAAGTGCTGGTCGACTGGGTAGCCCTTGGGCAGCTGGCTGGCGTTGGCCTTCCGGATCAGACGGCGGGCAGCGGCCGGAAACTTCTGGCAGAACGTGTAGACGGCGCGCTGCCTGATGATGTTCTTGCGGCGGGCCAGCCGGTAACCACGATCAGCGCCGAGCAGCCGGCCGGCCGTATTGGCGAAGGTGTCCTTGGCCGGCACCGGCAGGATGTACGTCGGCGAGCGCTGCAGCATGGTCACGTGTGCGGCGGTGTCGGCCATCGACGGCACCAGCGTCACCGCGGTTGCCCCGCTACCGATCACCACGACCTTCTTACCGGCGTAGTCGAGGTCCTCGGGCCAGTGCTGCGGGTGCACGATCTGTCCGGTGAAGCGGTCCCGGCCTACGAACTCGGGCGTGAAACCCTCGTCGTAGCGGTAGTAGCCACCGGCACAGAACAGCCAGTTAGCGGAGAACTGCACCAATTCCCCGGCGTGTTCGACATCGACGAGCCAGCGTGCGGTGCCGCTGTCCCAGGCCGCGCCCAGCACCTTGTGGTGAAAACGGATGTTGCGGTCAATGCCGTTCTCGTTCGCGGTCTCTCGCAGATAGGCCAGGATCTTGTCGGCGGACGCGATCGCGTCCTCATCGCGCCACGGCTTGAATTCATAGCCAAAGGTGTGCAGGTCGGAATCCGAGCGGATGCCCGGGTACCGGAACAGGTCCCAAGTGCCACCGGTGGCACCGCGCGACTCCAGGATGGCGTACGACCGTTCGGGGTGCTCCCGCTGCAGGTAGTAGGCAGCACCGATACCGGAGATACCGGCACCGACGATCAACACGTCGACCTGGGTGGCGTTGGCAGTGTGCTCCATGGCTGACTCCCTGTTGGTGGTGGCGAAGCGTGGTAACCATGGTGGCGCCCGAACGGTCGCCAGCTGAAGGTCAGAACGTCTCAGATTTCCGGGTTAGTGGTGCACTATGCACCACTAGCGATAGTCTTGTGCGATGACCTGGCCCCGGCCGTCACCGCAGGTACGCGAACTGATCCGGCAGTGCGCACAGATCGTCGTCAACGCCAGACCGGAATGGCTCGACGAACTCGACAGCGCCGTGCTGGCGGCGAGCCCGACCATCGCGTCGGACCCCGAACTGGCCGCTGCCGTGAGCCGGACCAACCGGTCCAACCTGTATTTCTGGGGTACCGCCAACGTGCGTGATCCCGGCGCGCCCGTACCGCCCAACACCGGTTCCGAACCCATCAGCGTTGCCCGAGAGATGGTCCGCCGCGGACTCGACTCACTTTCGCTGGACGCCTACCGGGTGGGCGAAGGCGTGGCCTGGCGACGGTTGATGGAGATCGCCTTCGAGCTGTCGTCCGACGCGACCGAACTGCACGAAGCGCTCGATGTGTGTTCGCGATCGATCAGCGCGTTCATCGATGCCACTCTGGGCGGCATCGCCGCACAGATCGAACTCGAACGCGACGAGCTCACCCGGGGCACCCACGCCGAACGGCGGGAGACGGTCGCGCTGTTGCTGGACGGGTCCCCGATCCCCCAGCAACGTGCCGAAAGCCGCCTCGGCTATGCCCTCGGTGGCGCCCATACCGCTGCGGTCATCTGGACCGACAACCCGGAAGGCGATCTGTCCCAGCTGGATCGGGTAGCCGAGGCGTTCGGCCGATCCGTCGGACCCGGCCGACCACTCAATCTGGCGGTCAGTACCGCCACTCGCTGGGTGTGGGCAACCGGCCCGGTGGACGTCAACTCGCTGAGGCCCGCTCTGGCAGCCGGCCGCGAGGCCCGCGTCGCCATCGGATCGGTCGGAGACGGGGTGGACGGGTTCCGGCGCAGCCACTTCGACGCGATCACCACTCAGCAGATGATGGCGCGGCTGCACTCGCCGCAGCAGATCGCTGAATACCCCGACGTCGAGTTGGTGGCGCTGCTGACCGCGGACGCTGATCGCGCTGCCGCATTCGTCAAGCGGGTCCTGGGCGAACTGGAGTCGGCGAGCCCGGAATTACACTCTGCGGTAAGGGTATTCGTCCGAGAGCAGTGCAACGCCTCGCGCGCGGCAGGCAAATTATTCACGCATCGCAACACTCTGCTACGCCGTCTGGCCAGGGCCGACGAACTGCTTCCGCGACCGTTGTCCGAAAACAGCCTAGAGGTCGGCGTTGCGCTGGATGTGCTGCATTGGCGCGGCGCCGGCTGACGTCCGGCTACTCGAACACAGCGTCCAGATAGCGCAGCGCGTCGGCCTTCAGCACCCCCAGCGCTCGGGCGGTGTCGGCGAAGGCGTTCGCCGCATCCACCATGGCCGCTGCAGCCGGGTCGGCAGCGGCCACGAAAGTCCCTGACCTCCCCCGTGTTTCGAGCACCCCGGCGGTTTCGAGTTCACGATAGGCCCGGGCCACGGTGTTGGCCGCCATGCCCAGCGTGCCGGCCAGGTCACGTACGGTCGGCAGGCGGGTCCCGGCTGGTAGTCGACCACCTCGGATGCCCCCGATGATCTGCATCCGCAATTGATCGAACAGCGGCCCGGCGTGCGCATCGACGCGAACCCATTCTCCGAAATCGGACATCGCGCCAGTATCCTCCCCACGTCCCCCCCGCATCTACGCGATCTCCGACATTTGGCGTGGCACTAACCTGCCGGCAACATATAGCGTGGTCAGATGCAGGTGACAGTGTTCAGCGGCGCGGGTATGTCCGCCGATAGCGGCGTCCCCACCTTCCGCGACGTCGAGACCGGGCTGTGGGCCAAGACCGACCCCTACGAGATTTCGAGCACCGACGGCTGGAACCGGCACCCGGAGAAGGTGTGGGCCTGGTACCTGTGGCGCCATCACATGATGCAGGCCGTTGATCCCAATGACGGGCATCGCGCGGTCGCGGCGTGGCAGGACTACGCCCAGGTCGATGTCGTCACCCAGAACGTGGACAACTTGCACGAACGGGCGGGCAGCGTCCGGGTCCACCACCTGCACGGCAGCCTGTTCGAATTCCGTTGTGACCGTTGCCAATCGATCTACACCGGAGAGTTACCGGAAATGTCCGAGCCGGTCGAGACCATCGAACCACCGCGCTGCTCCTGCGGCGGACTCATCCGCCCCAACGTGGTGTGGTTCGGCGAGCAGTTGCCTGATCAGGCCTGGGACGACTCCGTCCAGGCCATCGGCAACGCCGATCTGGTGATCACCGTCGGCACCTCGTCGGTTGTCTACCCCGCCGCTGCCCTGCCGGAAGCCGCAGTGCAGCAAGGCATTCCAGTGATCGAGGTAAACCCGCAATCGACACCGTTCACCGAACAAGCGACGGCGTCTCTGCGCGAATCCGCTGCAACGGCGTTGCCGACGCTATTGCAGCGCCTGCCCGAGCTTGTGCCCGGGTTCAGGCGGGTGTGACGTCAGGCCGGCCTGACTTATTGCCCAACGTCAGGCCGGCCTGACTTATTGCCCAACGTCAGGCCGGCCTGGCTTATTGCCCAATGTCAGGCCGGCCTGACAGCGCGCCCGATCGCGGCTTCCGACAACGGAATCCACGACGGCAGCATGTTCACCCTGCGGGCGCCCGTCACTGCGAATCCGGTGTCGGCGATGGTCTCCTCGGTGTGCCGGTGGGCATGGCAATTCCCCGAGATCCGCGGCCAGAAGGTCGCATCCAGGAAGCGCTGCGCCCGGCCGCGCAGCCCGAGGCTGGCGACATGCTCGAAGTAGCGCAGCTCACCACCCGGCTTTAGCCGCGAAAATAGTTGCTGCAGTACATTTTCCGGGTCACCTACCGAGCACAACACAAGCGAGCAAACCACTGCGTCGAACTGCTCGTCGGAGTCGAACGCCTCGACCGTCTCGGTGCGAAGCGTCACCGGCACCGGGGCCACAGCGGCCGCCCCCTGGGCCAGTTCGGCCAGTCGCTGCTCGGGTTCGACGGCGACCACCTCGGTGACCGTGTTCGGGTACAGCGCGAAGTTGGTTCCGGTACCCGCGCCGATCTCCAACACCCGGCCGGACAGGCCCGCCAGGTTCTCCTGCCGCAGTCGCGTCATGAACTTCCGCTCCCGCGAAGATATCGCTATCCACATCCGGGCGAAGAACGGATTTTCCACGGTGCCCGTGTCAGTCATCGGCGAGTCCTTTCACTCACTCGGCCACGTCCTGCGCATACACGACAGGACTGGTCAGGCTATTGCTCATTCGGACCGCACCTCTGCGGGCCGGTCCAGCACCGGCGCGGTAGCTTCATGCGATTCGCTGACCCTGATCCGCTCGTGCAACCTGGCCAACGGCGCCGGAGCCCACCAGCTCCATCGGCCCATCAGGTGCATGAACGCCGGCACCAGCAGCATCCGCACCAGGGTCGCGTCCACCAGGACCGCCATCGTCAGACCGACACCGAACATCCGCATGAATGCGACCTGCGATGCGATAAGCGCGGCAAACGATATCGACATCACCAACGCGGCGGCGGTGATCACCCGGCCGGTTCGGGCCAGCCCCAGTGCCACACTCTCGTCGTTGACTTCCCCTTGCGGCGCATCGGGATCCGCAGCCCGGGCAGCCAGCCAGAACTCGCGGATCCGGGCGACCAGAAACACCTCGTAATCCATCGCCAGGCCAAAAGCTATGCAGAACAACAACACCGGCATGTTGGCCACCAGCGTTCCGGTGGCGGTGGTGCCGAACGCGTGCAGATGGCCGTCCTGGAATATCCAGACCAGCGCACCGAACGCCGCTGTCAATGAAAGTACGTTCAGCACAAGGGCTTTCAACGGAAGTACGACACTACCGGTAAGCAGGAACAACAGCCAGAAGGTAATGAAGGCAATAACAGCAAGTACCCACGGCAGCCGGTCGGTGATGTCCCGCACGCTGTCGTTGTTGATCGGCGCGATACCGGCCAGCTGCACGGCCCGTCCGTCCGGTCCAGCGACACCGCGCACCGCGGCCAGCTGATCGTCCGAACGCGCCGAGAACAGCGGCGCGCTGCTGCCGACGGTGAGGAAGGCGCTGCCGTCAGTGACCGCGGTCCCGCCACCCGGCGGGCCGACCTGCTTGCCGCCGACGTAGGTGCCGCTCGGCGCGCTGACCGACGTGACATCACGCAGACGGGACAGGTCAGTGGCATAACGATCAAACTGGGCGGGCGTCACCCCGGCCGCGTCCGGGATGACCGCGTTGATGTTGGTGGCTGAGTTGTTGACGAAATCTGAGCGCAGCTGGTCCCCCACTTGGTGTGACGACGCCGATTTCGGCAGCACCCGGTCGTCGGGGAAACCCCACTTCACGCCGAGGAACGGCGCGCCCAGCACCAGTAGGAAGACCACGACCGCCAAGGCCACTGGCACGGCGTGCCGCATGACCACTTTGGTCGAGCGGTACCAGAACATGTGCTCGACCGGCTTGGCGGCAGGTACACGACTTCGATTGCGTCGCACCGAGAGTGCGTCCAGTCGGTCTCCCAACAACCACATGGCGGCGGGAGTGACGAACACGGCAGCTGCCGCGGCAAAGGAGACCGTCGCGACACCGGCGTAGGCGAACGATTTGAGGAAGTACATCGGGAAGATCAGCATCGCGACCATCGACAGAGCGACCGTCGTAGCGGAGAACAGCACTGTGCGTCCGGCGGTGACCATGGTGCGCACCAGCGCTTGGTCCCTGGCCGCGCCGCCCGCGAGTTCGTCGCGGTACCGGCTGATGATCAACAGGGTGTAGTCGATCGCCAGCGCCAGGCCCAGCGCGGTGGCGAGGTTCAGCGCGAAAATCGAGACGTCGGTGGCGAAGGTGATGAGCCGCAACACAGCCATGGTGCCCACGATCGCCAGCCCGCCCACTGCGATCGGTAGCGCCGCTGCAACCAACCCGCCGAACACCCACACCAGCACCAGAAAGCTGAGCGGTATCGCGATGGACTCCATCAACAGCAGGTCGCGTTCGGTCTGGTGGTTGATCTGTGCGTAGACCATGGCCATGCCACCGGCTTTGACGGTGACGCCAGGCCGGTCGTAGACCAACTCGTCAACCAGCGCCTTGGCGTATTTCTGGGCGTTGTTCTCGCCACCGTTGACGCCGGCGACGATCAGACCCGACGTACCGTCTTTGCTGATCAGTTCACCCGCGGCGGCCGGCGGCACCGTCCAGGCCGAGACCACATTGGCAATGTGCGGCGAGGCCTTGAGTCGGTCCACGATCTGGGTCGCCGCCGCGGTGGCCTCCGGACTGTGTATGCCGAGGCCGGGGTTCGTCGAGGTCACTGTGACCAACAACTGCATGTCGCCCTGGTGGAACTTATCGGTGAGCAACCGAGTGGCCTGCGACGATTCGGCGTTCGGGTTCTGGAACCCGCCGGATGACAGGCTCTTGGCCACCGGAACGCCGAAGATCGCGGCAGCAATCGCGATCAGCACCGTGAATGCCAGGATGCGACGTGGTGCTGCGATGGCCAGCAATGCGACGCGCTTCAGCATCGATTACCCCGCTTCAGTTCGAAAACGCACATGAGTTATCGACGATGAGTCGGTCACCCCACCTTACTGTGCCTCTAGTCACGAAACACGGTTGACCAGGGTTCAATCACCTGCAAACAGGTGTTCCAGACCACCCCCGTGAACCGATGTGCCGTCGGACCCTACCCGGGAGTAATAATTGCCATCATTTTCCGAACCGTGACTCACGAAATCCTTAGTCGTGACCAATAGCCTCATTGACATGTGGATCGACGACACCAGTGCCGATGTCATCAAAGTTGATTTCGACGCCCTCTACCACGGGGACGTCCTGATCGAGGGTGATACCTCCGAGCAGTTCCCGGACCTCGCCCAGGCTGTCTGATTTCGCGCGGATAACCCGCACGGGTCGACTGACCTGACGAGCCGATGGTTGCTTGGACAGCCTGCCCAAGCAACCAAGCACCCCGTGAACTTGAATCAAGAAACACGGCCAAGAAAACAAAGCCGCTGACCATCACGGTCAGCGGCTTTGTCGTGCTTATCGCGTCGCATTCCGGGTCGCGGAACGACGCCTGGCCATCTAGGCGTTGACCAGGTCGACCTCACCCGCACCGACCATGCCGGCCAGCCGTCCGGTAATGATCTCCTCGGCCTCACCGACGATCCGCGAGATCAGCTCGTCACAGGTCGGGATGTCGTGGATCAGGCCCATCACGGTGCCCGCGGTCCAGATACCCGCATCCAGGTCGCCCTCGTCGAACACCCGGCGACCGCGAACACCAGCCACCAGATCCTTGACGTCCTCGAACTGGCCGCCCTTCTTGAGGATCTCCACGACCTCACGTGAGACCGCGTTGCTGGCCACGCGAGCGGTGTTGTGCAGGCTGCGGAAGATCAGCTCGGTGCCCCGCTCGTCGGTGGCCACGATGGCCTCCTTGACGTTCTGGTGGATGCAGGACTCGACGGTGCACATGAACCGGGTGCCCATGTTGATGCCGTCAGCACCGAGGGCCAACGCCGCGACCAGACCACGCGCGTCGCCGAAGCCGCCCGAGGCGATCATCGGGATCTCGATTTCCTTGGCCGCGGCAGGAATCAGCACCAGGCCCGGGACGTCGTCCTCACCCGGGTGCCCGGCGCACTCGAAGCCGTCGATGCTGATGCCGTCCACACCGAGGCTCTGCGCCTTGACCGCGTGGCGCACCGAGGTGCACTTGTGCAGCACCTTGATGCCGTTGTCGTGGAACATCGGCAGGTGCGGTGCCGGGTTGGAGCCCGCGGTCTCGACGATCTTGATGCCAGCGTCGACGATCACCTGGCGGTACTCGTCATATGGCGGCGGGTTGATCGCCGGCAGGATGGTCAGGTTCACGCCGAACGGCTTGTCGGTCAGATCGCGCGTCTTGGCGATCTCGTTGGCCAGATCGGCCGGGGTCGGTTGGGTCAGCGCAGTGATGAAGCCCAGCCCGCCCGCATTGGCAACGGCTGCAACCAATTCCGCGCGCCCGACCCACTGCATACCGCCCTGGGCGATCGGGTGCTCGACACCGAAAGCCTCGGTGAACTTCGTCTTCAATGCCATGTTTATCCTTGTCTACCGCGGGGCCATACGGATCGCACCATCCAGGCGGATGACCTCACCGTTGAGCATCGGGTTCTCGATGATGTGCTGCGCCAGTGCACCGTACTCGTCCGGATCACCCAGGCGGGCCGGATGCGGAACTTGCTGTCCCAGCGACTGCTGTGCGGCCTCGGGCAGCGAGCCCAGCAGCGGGGTCTTGAACAGGCCCGGGGCGATGGTGCACACGCGGATCAGCTCACGGGACAGGTCACGAGCGATCGGCAGCGTCATGCCGACCACGCCACCCTTGGACGCGGAGTACGCGGCCTGGCCGATCTGACCATCGAACGCTGCCACCGACGCGGTGTTGACGATGACGCCGCGCTCTTCGCCGATGGGTTCGGTCTTGGCCATACGCTCGGCACTCAGCCGGATCACGTTGAACGTGCCGATCAGGTTGACCTCGACGACCTTGCGGAAGCCGGCCAGCGGGAAGACGCCGTCCTTGCCGAGGGTCTTGATGGCGTTGCCGATGCCTGCGCAGTTGACGTTGATCCGCAGCGGACCCATCGCCTCAGCAGCATCGAGGGCCTCGGCCACACCCTCTTCGTCGGTGACATCGGTGCCGACGAACTTGGCCCGCTCACCCAGCTCTGCCACGACCTCCTCACCCTTGAGGTCAATGACCACGACGCTGGCGCCGGCGTCCAGCAGCCGCTTGGTGGTGGCCAGGCCCAGGCCCGACGCGCCACCGGTGACGACGGCTACGGAATCTTTGATCTGCACTGCGAAATCCCTTCTGTTGAAACGAAAAACTGCTGTCTTCCTCTTCGCGTCTGGGCTCAGGCCCAGTCGCGGAGGATCGACTCGGTGTCGGCTCCGGGCACTCCGGGGGGCGTCGGTGTAGATGGCACGCTGCGGGAGAACCGCGGCGCCGGCATGGGCTCGAGGTTGTCGCCGTCGCCGGCGGCGAATCGGAAGAAGGTATCGCGCTCGGTGATGTGCGGCTCGGATTCCACCTCGGCAAAGCTCAGCACCGGGGTCGCACACGCATCCGAGCCGGTGAACACCTGTGTCCAGTGCTCGCGGGTCTGGGCGACGAAGGCCTTGGTGAAAGCCTCGCGCAGTTCGGGCCAGCGGGCCATGTCGTTCTGAGCGGGGAGCGTGGCCGGGTCAAGACCCAGCTTGGCCAGCAACTCGGCATAGAACTGCGGCTCGATGGCCCCGATCGCCATGTACTTGCCGTCAGAGGTTTCGTAGGTGTCGTAGTAGGGCGCGCCCGTGTCGAGCATGTTGACGCCCCGCTCATCGCTCCACATGCCCTGGCGACGGAAGCCCCACATCATCTGCATCAGCACGCTGGCGCCGTCGACCATCGCGGCGTCGATCACCTGCCCCTTACCCGAGGCCTGCCGCTCGTACAGCGCGGACAGAATGCCGACCAGCAGGAACATCGAACCACCGCCGAAGTCACCCGCCAGGTTCAGCGGCGGGACGGGGCGCTCGCCCTTGCGGCCGACCGCATGCAGTACGCCGTTCAGCGAGATGTAGTTGATGTCGTGGCCGGCCTGAAGCGCGCGCGGACCGGTCTGGCCCCACCCGGTCATCCGGGCGTAGATCAGCTTGTCGTTGACCTTGGCACAGTCCTCGGGACCCAGG
Source organism: Mycobacterium sp. OTB74 (assembly GCF_029892685.1). Lineage (GTDB taxonomy): Bacteria > Actinomycetota > Actinomycetes > Mycobacteriales > Mycobacteriaceae > Mycobacterium. The sequence continues at coordinate 197,612 of NZ_JARXVD010000006.1, forward strand.
CCCAGACGCTCGGTGACACCGGGCCGGAAGCCCTCGATCAGCACGTCGGCCTTGGAGATCAGCGTGAGCACCAGTTTGCGGCCCTCTTCGCTCTTCATGTCCGCGGCCACCGACCGGCGGTTTCGCAGCATGGTGTCGCCGCTGGGCGTCGGATTGGCAGCCTTGTTCGGCCGTTCTACTCGTACGACGTCGGCGCCCAGATCGCCGAGAATCATTGCCGCGTGTGGACCCGGGCCGATGCCGGCCAGCTCGACAACACGCAGTCCCTGTAATGGTCCGGCCATCGATACGCACCTCTTGGTAGATAGGTTGACGCTAGGTCTGTTGACCGCGACATAGCTTACTTGTATAACGAAGTCCGTCTACTGCGGGTCCGTTGCCCGCCTGAAACTGGGGTGCTGAATGACCTATACCGGAACTGCCGACCTCGCCGTTTCCCTCGACGGTGGCGTGTTGTCGGTGACGCTCAACCGACCGGACACGCTGAACTCGCTCACCCAGGAGATGCTCGAGGGCATCGCCGACGCGGTGACCCAGGCAGCGACAGACCCGGCAGTCAAGGTGGTCCGCCTGGGTGGCGCCGGCCGCGGTTTCAGTTCGGGCGCCGGCCTGAGCGCCAGCGACCAGGGGGCCAAAACCCATGACGCCGCAGGGGTTTTGAACGCGGCCAACCGTGCAGTCTCCGCGATCGTCAACCTGCCCAAGCCTGCGATCGCGGTGGTCCACGGTGCGGCGGCCGGTGTCGGGGTGTCCCTGGCACTGGCCTGCGACATCGTGCTGGCGTCGGAGCAGTCCTACCTCCTGCTGGCATTCACCAAGATCGGCCTGATGCCCGACGGCGGTGCGTCGGCACTGGTCGCGGCATCCATCGGCCGGGCCCGGGCCATGCGCATGGCACTGCTGGCCGAGAGGCTGCCGGCCCGCGAGGCCTTCGCGGCCGGACTGGTGAGCTCGGTGCACGCCGCCGACGAACTCGACGCCGAGGTGGACCGCGTGATCGGGATCCTTACCTCTGGCCCGGCCGCAGCCTTGCGCAGGACCAAGCAGGCCATCAATGACGCGACCCTGACCGAGCTGAACAATGCGTTCGCCCGCGAAAGTGCCGGACAGATCCAGCTTTTGAACGCGCATGACCTGCGCGAGGGCATCGCAGCGTTCCAGCAGCGCCGCCCGCCCGTCTTCTCCGACGTCTAGTTCCCCTTTGCGATTTGTGCACGATTTCGGGCGGTGAGCGCCGGAAATCGTGCACAAATCGGTTGACGGGCGCGGGACGATGGTCCCGTGAGTTCCCCGTTCGACGTAGCGACGCCCGAACAGCGGAACGCCGACCGCTGGCGGGTGCTCGCACCCTTACGTTTCCGTGAGTACCGCCTGCTCATCGCAGCGGTGTCGCTGTCGATCTTCGCCGAAGGCATGTGGACGGTCGTGGCAGCGCTGCAGGTTATCGCGCTGGACAACGACCCGACCGCACTCTCGCTGGTGGCGACCTGCATGGGCGCCGGCCTGGTGTGCTTCGTCCTGGTTGGCGGCATCGCGGCCGACCGACTCAACCGGCGCAACATCATCATCGCCGTCGAGGCGGTCAACTTCGTCACGGTGTCGGCAGTCGCTGCCCTTGGTCACATTGGGGCACTTCGTATTTGGCACATGGCGGTGGCCGCGACATGTCTCGGCATCGCGACGGCATTCTTCTTCCCCGCGTACAGCGCATTGCTGCCGCGGTTGTTGCCGGTCGAACAATTGTTGGCCGCCAACGGCATTGAAGGTGTCGTGCGTCCGGTGTTCCAGCAGGCGATCGGTCCCGCCGTCGCCGGTGTACTGGTCGGCCTGACCTTCCCCACAGTCGGCGAGGCAACCGTTGCAACGCTTTTCGCCGTGGGGCTGGTCCTTCTTGTGGCAACCAGGCCCGCGGCCACCAAGACTGACACCGAACCCACTGAGCGCAAGCACGTTCTGCATGACATGCGCGATGGCTTTTCGTTCATGACCCGCACCCCGTGGCTGCTGTGGACGCTGCTGGTCGCCAGTGTTTACGTGCTGGTGGTGCTGGGGCCTATCGAGGTGCTGGTGCCGTTCATCGCCGAAAGGCGCTTCTCCGACGGGCCTCGGGCTTACGGATTCATCATGGCCGGCTTCGGAATCGGCAGCGCCGTTGGCGCACTGTCGGTTTCCTACGCCCAGATGCCACGACGCTATCTGACCGCGATGATGACTATCTGGGGCCTGGGGGCGCTACCGCTGATCGTGGTCGGCAGCACCTCGTCGTTTCCGCTCATGCTGGCCGCCGCGTTCTGCGTCGGTATCGGTGACGGTGCCAGCATGGTGATCTGGGGAACCTTGTTGCAGCGGCGTGTGCCGACCGAGATGTTAGGCCGGGTGGCCAGCCTGGACTTCTTCGTCTCGTTGGTGTTCTTACCGGTGTCCTACGCGATCGTTGGACCGCTGTCGAAAATCGTTCCCATGCAATGGATTTTCCTGGTGTCCGGCCTGGTCCCAGCGGTACTGACTGCGATCGCGTACACCGCGGCCCGGATGCACCGCGACGAACTGGCCCACCCGCTGTGATTTGTGCACGATTTTCCACGCTGAGCGCGGATTTTCGTGCACCAATCGCTACGAACGGTGCAGGGTGAGTAGGTGCTCGTAGACCTGAGCGTTGACCTTGTTGTGGTGGATCTCGTCTTCGGTCAACTCCCGCCGAACCTTGCCCGGGACACCCGCGATCAAAGACCGCGGCGGCACCACAAATCCTTGTGGCACAACGGTTCCCGCCGCCACCAGCGAACCCTCGCCGATCTGGGCACCGTTCAGTACAACTGCGCCCATCCCGATCAAGCAGCCGTCCTCCACGGTACAGCCATGCAGCACGGCGTTGTGTCCGACGGTGACCCCCGCTCCGATCGTGGCCGGAAAGCCAGGGTCGACGTGAATGGTGCAGCCGTCCTGGATGTTGGAGCCCTCACCGATCACGATGGGCTCGAATTCGGCACGCAGCGTGGCGCCGTACCACACACTGGCCCGCGCGGCCAGCGTCACCTGTCCGAGCAGCGCCGCGTTCGGCGCGACCCATGATTCGTCGTGCAATTGGGGCGCGACGCCCTGGATAGGACGGATCAACGGCTCAGACATGCGGGCAATCGTATGGCACACCTTCGGTAGTGCTGCCGGAGCTACCACGGCCCGATGCCCGTGCGCCCGGCTGCACACCCGCCATCCGCGGGGCGACAACGGCCTGGCAATTCAGCTAACGGCGAGGCTCGACGCGGTCGGCGCGCAGCTGCGTTTCCTGGCAACCAAAGACGCAGGTCAGCGCCAACTGAATCGACGCTTCAACCGGCGGTTAGTTTTGCCGTTTACCACGGAAAACCTTTACTATGCGACGGGCGCCGCACCCTGCAGGCATGTACCCCATTGGATCGCGAGCGCCCCATGAGGAAGCTGAGGAGCCGAACTTGAAGACTCGCACCAGCCGTTTTCTTGGTGTAACCGTTGCTATCACCGCGATGACCGCGTCGCTGCCGCTGGCAGTGACTGCATACGCGGATCCGCCACCGCAGCCGCCGCCGACCAACAAGCAGCCCGATCCGCAGGGTCCCGGCTGCGACGCGGTGAAGAAGAGCCTGCCCGACGGTGCGCTGGCCGCGATGCCGAACAAGCCGGTGAGCACTGCCATTGCCAGCATCCCCTCGATCAGCACCTTCAACGCTGCCATCTCGGGTGGTTTCAACCCGGCGGTGAACGTCACCAGCGTTCTGGACAACGGTCCGTACGTGGTGTTCGCACCCAGCAATGCCGCGTTCGACGCCATGGACCCGGCGAAGCTGGCCGCTCTCAAGGCCGATCCGTCGGAGCTGACCAGCTTCGACTACTACCACGTGTTCCTCGGTGTGCTGGGCAATGACACCGTCAAGGGCCAGCGTCCGACCCAGCAGGGCACCCAGATCAAGGTGACCGGCGACGGCGACGGCATCAAGGTCAATGACACCGCCAAGTTGGTGTGCGGCGCGATCGCGGCTAGCAACGCCCGGATCTACATCATCGACACCGTGCTGGACATGTCGCAGGCACCTACCCCGGTGACTCCCACCGCGGCGACGGACGCCTCAGGCGCTACGACGACGTCAGCCGCGACGTCGGCCGCTCCTAGCGCCGCCGAGGCCCCGGCCACACCGGCCACACCGGCCGCACCGGCCACGACGACCGCGCAACACTGATCTGCCGGCGCGGCCCAATCGGTCGCACTGGAGTTGCATTCGGAGCCGACGAAACAGCGCCCCTGCCATTTGGCAGGGGCGCTGTTTCGTGCCGGCAGACAACTACCGGGATGCCAGAGCTTGCCGGGCAACCTGTTCGGCGTCGTAGTTGTTCAGGTCGAGACCGTCGAAGATGGCGACGATCTGTTCGACCTGCGGCCCGGGAGCCAGGTCGCTCGACCGGTACAGCTTGCCTGCCATTCGGGCGCCGTCGCGGACCTGACGGTTCCGACTGATACGCAGTTTGTCGTAGTACCGCAGACGGTCCGGGATGTCCGCGGGCTCGGCGTCCTCCAGCAGCACTGCCAACGTGATCGCATCCTCGACAGCCTGGTTGGCGCCCTGGCCGAGGTGCGGGGTCACTGCGTGCGCGGAATCGCCCAGCAGGGTGATTCGATCGGTCGACCACGAGGACAGTGGTTCGCGATCGTAGATACCCCACCGGAAGGTGTGGTCCATCGCCTCGATCACCTGCTGCACGGGGTCAGCCCAGCCTTGGTAGGCGGCGGCGAGCGTCGCGACATCGCCTGGCGCACTCCAGGATTCCGCGACATCCAGATCAGTGGGGACGAAGGCCACCAGGTTCAGCAAGGCACCGTCCGAGACCGGGAAGCTCAGGAAGCTCTGGCCGGGTCCGACCCACATCGACATCCGGCGCATGTCGTAGATGCCGTCCAGCCGCTCAGTCGGGATCAGCCCGCGGTAGGCCATGATCCCCTCGCTGACCGGTTCGGCCTTCACGCCCACCAGGCCTTGGATCACCGAGTGGATGCCGTCGGCGCCGACCAACAGGTCGGCGCGGGCGTGCGAGCCGTCGGCGAAGTCGATCCGTACGCCGTCGCCGTCCTCGACGGCGCCAACGCAGCCCTTGCCCAGTTGCACGGTGCCGGCCGGCAGCGCGTCGAACAGCAGCTTCTGGAACTGCGCCCGATGCAATGGATACGTGCGCGCGGCCGGGTACGGAGCCCGCCACCCATCCAGCGATTCGCCCTGCCAGGTGTGCATGGTCCAGCCCGAGATCTTTCCGGCGATCGCTGCCAATGAGTCCGTCAGACCGAGCCTGTCGTACACCCGCTCGGCGTTCGCGCCGATGACCACGCCGGCGCCCAATTCCTTTAGCTCGTGCGCCTTCTCGTACACGGTGACGGTGGCACCGTGCTGTTGCAGAGCCATCGCTGCGGTCAGCCCGCCGATACCGGCTCCGGCGACGGCGATGTTCAACCCGGTCATTGTTCTCACCTTCTCCCCGGCCCCGTTTGAGCTGTGACACCAGCCTCGTGCGATGGCCCGGTGCCGACCAGGTCAGGATTTTCCTAGGAGTGCCGCACCCTGCCTCTAGCATTGCGGTGTGTCGGTCAACAGGTTGGGCGAGTTTCTGCGCGCACACCGCGAGGCTGCGCATCCCACCTCCAACCAGCGGCGTCGCCGAACCCCGGGGCTACGCCGGGAGGAGGTCGCCGCACGGGCAGCGATCAGCACCGACTACTACACCAGACTGGAGCAGGGCCGCGAACGCAGTCCGTCAGCACAAGTGCTCGACGCGCTGGCCGACGCGCTGGAGCTGTCGGCTGCCGAGACCGGATATCTGCACAGCTTGATCGCACCGGCCAAGACCGTGCCCGCCGAAGGCCCAACCAACGAGTTCCTGGTGCTGGTCATGCAGTCCTGGTCCTACGGCCCGGCCTACATCGTGAACCACCGAAGCGACGTTCTCGCAGCTAATGTATTGGCCCAGAACATCTTTGAACCATTCGGGATCTCCGACAACATTCTGCGGATGCTCTTCCTGGACCCGGCGTCGCGCCAACGCTGGGTGGACTGGGAGGCATTCGCGACGTTCGTCGTCGGCAGTATCCGCAGGCTCTTCGGCCCCGCATTGGACGCCGACCCGGCCACCGCGGCACTGATCGCCGAAGTCGGGGCGCAAAGTCCGGTGTTTACCCAGATGTGGGAGCGGCAGGCTATGCAGGTACCCGACCGCAAGGCCAAGACGTTTCGCGATGACGACCTGGGCGATCTCAAACTCGACTTCGAGTTGTTGACGGCCGTCGACACCCCGAATCAGATATTGCTGGTGCACCGCACCGCGCAGGTTGGGCGTGTTCCGTGACGCTCAGCGTTACGGAACACGCCCAAATCGCTTAGAGGCCACATCGGCGGTGCCGATTAGAGACCACATCGGCGGTGCCGATTAGAGACCACATCGGCGGTGCCGCTTAGAGGCCACATCGGCGGTGCCGATTAGAGACCCAAGTCGCGGCCGATGATCTCCTTCATGATCTCGGTGGTGCCACCGTAGATGGTCTGGATCCGGACGTCGACGTAGTCCTTGGCCACCCGGTACTCGTTCATGTAGCCGTAGCCACCGTGCAGCTGCAGGCACCGGTCGATGACCTTCTTACCCAGCTCGGTGCACCACCACTTGGCCTTGGAGGCCTCGACGGCGGTCAGCTCGTTGTCGACCACCGCACGCAGGCAGCGGTCGACATACTGCTCGGCGATTTCGAGCTCGGTGTCCATCTCGGCCATCACGAACCGGCTGTTCTGAAAGCTGCCGATCGGCTGACCAAAAGCCTTGCGGTCCTTCACATACTGCAAGGTTTCGTCGAATGTCGCACGGGCACCGGCGATTCCGGCAATAGCGATCGAGAGACGTTCCGAGGGAAGGTTTTCCATCAGATGGTAGAAGCCCTTGCCTTCGCTGCCGAGCAGGTTGCTGCTGGGAACGCGGACGTTCTCGAAGTTCAGCTCGGCCGTGTCAGCGGCGTGCTGCCCCATCTTGTCCAGCTTGCGACCGCGGGTGAAGCCCTCCATGTCGCGCTCGACGACCAGCAAGGAGAAGCCCTTGTGGCCCGCCTCCGGGTCGGTACGTGCGACCACGACCACCAGGTCCGAGTTGATGCCGGCGGAGATGAACGTCTTGGCGCCATTGATGATCCAGTCGTCACCGTCACGCACCGCAGTGGTGCGAATACCCGCCAGGTCGCTGCCCGCGCCCGGCTCGGTCATGGCGATGGCGCCGATCAGCTCGCCACTGGCGAAGCCGGGCATCCAGCGCGCCAATTGCTCCTCGGTGGCCAGGTTCTTGAAGTATGGCCCGACGATGTCGTTCTGCAGCGTCACGCCAGGGCACGCCAAACCGAACTTGGCGAACTCCTCGCCGATCACGGCGTTGAACCGGAAGTCGTCGACCCCGCCGCCGCCGTACTCCTCGGGCATGTTGAAGCCGATCAGCCCGTACTTGCCGGCCGCGGCGTATGCCTCACGGTCGACGATCCGAGCGGCTTCCCACTTCTCGACGTTGGGCAGACATTCCTTCTCCAGGAACTGCCGCGCCGTTTCCCGAAGCTGCTCGTGTTCGGGCTCGAAAACCAGTCTCTTCATTACTATCTCGCCTTCCAGACAGGCTCACGCTTCTGCGCGAAAGCCAGCGGTCCCTCTTGTGCGTCCTCGGTCTTCAGCAAGGTCGAGAATTCGCCGAATGTCTGCTTCCAGAACGGCTCGTCGGCGGCGACCACATTGTCGACCGCTCCGTAGGCAACCCGCTTGCTGGCCTGCACGGCCAGCGGGGCGTTGCCGGTGATCCGTCCAGCAAGAGCCAACGCCGCATCAACGACGGTCCCGTCGGGCACCACCTGGTTGATCAGGCCCCAGCGCAGCGCATCGGATGAGCTCATCGGTTCGCCGGTGAACAGCATCTCCAGCGCCACCTTGCGCGGCAGTTGATCGACGATGCGGAAGACACCGCCGGCACCAGCGATCAAGCCCCGCTTCACCTCTGGCAGACCGAATTTCGCGCGCTCCTCGGCGATCACCAGGTCGCTGGCCAGGGCCAGTTCAGTGCCGCCGCCCAGTGCCGTGCCGTTGACCGCGGCGATGGTCGGCTTGTCGACAAAGTGCCGCACGTATCCGGCGAAACCCCACTCCGGGTGATCGGGGTGAAACAGGTTCTCGCCGCGGGAGATTGCCTTCAGATCTGCGCCCGCGCAGAACGACTTGTCGCCGGAGCCGGTCAGTACGATCGCCCGGATTTCCGGGTCGTCCTGGGCAGCCTGCAGGGCGTCCCCGACGCCAATGCTGACGGCGGCGTTGACGGCGTTGCGGGCCTCCGGCCGGTTGATGGTGATCAACAGGACGTTGCCGCGGCGCTCGGTGAGGGCGCCGATTTCGGTGGTTGCAGAGGTCACAACAGCTCCAGGATGGTCGCGTTGGCCTGGCCGCCGCCCTCGCACATGGTCTGCAGGCCGTAGCGGATTCCGTTGTCCCGCATGTGGTAAAGCAGCGTGGTCATGATGCGGGCACCGGAGCCGCCCAGCGGGTGGCCCAGGGCGATGGCGCCGCCGTTCGGGTTCAGCTTGTTCTCGTCGGCGCCGATCTCCTTGAGCCAGGCCATCGGAACCGGCGCGAACGCCTCGTTGACCTCGAACACACCGATGTCGTCCAGGCTCAGGCCGGACTTGGCCAGCGCCTTGTGGGTGGCCGGGATCGGAGCGGACAGCATCATCACCGGATCAGCACCGGCAAGCACGCCGGTGTGCACGCGGGCAAGAGGATTGAGCCCCAACTCTTTTGCCTTCTCCGCCGACATGAACAGCAGTGCCGCCGAACCATCGGAGATCTGCGAGGAGTTGCCGGCGTGGATCACACCGTCCTCCTTGAAGGCGGGCTTGATGCCGGCCATAGCCTCGATGGAGCCGCCACGGCGGATCCCGCCGTCTTCAGTCACCGCGTTGCCGTCCTGGTCGGTGATCCCCGCGATCTGGTCCTTGAATGCACCCGAATCCTGTGCAGCAGCCGCCTTTTCGTGGGACCGCAGGGAGAACTCGTCGAGTTCGGTGCGGGACAGGTTCCACTTCTCGGCCATCATCTCAGCGCCGACGCCCTGGTTCGGGGTCTGGTCGTAGCGGGCGCGGAACGCCTCCGGGTAGGGGTGCCCACCGTTGGCCAGCGACGATCCCATCGGGGTGCGCGACATCGACTCCACACCACCGGCGACGACGACGTCGTAGTGGCCGGCGACCACACCGGCGGCCGCGAAGTGCACCGACTGCTGGCTGGAACCACACTGGCGGTCCACGGTCACACCCGGGACGGTCTCGGGCCAGCCAGCGGTCAGCACCGCAGTGCGGGCGATATCGAGCGCCTGCTCCCCGGCCTGCATGACACAGCCCCAGATCACGTCTTCGACAAGCGCCGGGTCGACGCCTGCGCGCTGCACCAGCGCGTTGAGTACCTGAGCCGACAACTCCGACGGGTGCACGCCCGAAAGCGCACCGTTGCGTTTGCCGATCGGCGACCTGACCGCCTCGACGATGACAGCTTCAGCCATGGACTTCTCCTTCGACGATGGATTAGGCACAGAGTCGCCTTATCAGTGAACGTAGATCAGTAGGTTTACTAGGTCAACCTACTGGTTGGTAGGGAGTCGGCCGCCGCGCCTTGCACCGAGAACAGCCCCACACATGGTTTACTGAGTTGTATAACAAATGGCCAGCGTATGCGGTCCGAGGAGGGTCCAGATGGCGCAGAGTCCGCCCTTGTCGCCGATGATCGACCCGCACGCCGTGCCCGCGGCCACCGGCGGACCCATCCGTTCACCCAAAACTGCGGAACTGGTGGCCGGCACCTTGCGCCGCATGGTGGTTGACGGCCAACTCAAGGACGGCGACTTCCTGCCGAACGAGGCAGAGTTGATGGCCCACTTCGGCGTCAGCCGGCCGACATTGCGGGAAGCCGTGCGGGTGCTCGAATCCGAACGCCTCGTCGAGGTGCGGCGCGGGTCACGCACCGGCGCCCGGGTGCGCGTGCCCGGTCCGGAGATCGTGGCCCGCCCGGCCGGGCTGCTGCTCGAACTATCCGGCGCAACCATCGCCGACGTGATGACCGCATGGTCGGGTATCGCGCCGATGGCGGTGCGACTGCTAGCCGAGTCGGGCAACACCGAAGCCTTCGACGAGCTCGACGCGATGCTGGCTGAGCACGTCCCGTCCGGGTACGCATCCGGACGGATGGCCGAGACCACAGGCGATTTCCACCGCCGCATGGTCGAGCTGTCCGGGAACGCGACGCTGACCATCATCACGGGCATGCTGCAGGAGATCAGCGTCCGCCACACCGCATTCGCCATGCGGGAGAACCGACCGATGTCCAGGTCGGACTACGACATCGTGATGCGCTCCCACAAGCGGTTGATGGCACTCATCCGATCCGGCAATGGCCCTGCCGCCGAAGCACATTGGCGCAAACACCTCGACGTCGCACATGGCCTGTTGTTCAAAGGCATGGAGAACGTCAAGGTCCGCGACGTAATGCGCTGAGCGACGCGACGTCAGCGTTTCACTGCACGCCGTAGACCGGAAGGTCGTCAGCCCACGGCTGCCGGTTCACCATGTCAGCCACCCGCACATAGCCTCGCTCGAATTCCCCTGTCGCCGCGTCGACCAACCGGTACTGCTGGGTCTGCCGATGGATCGGCTGTGCGTCGAGCATGACGATGCGCACCTCCCCCGGCTCGAAGTGACACCGGGACTGCAGCGCCGCCACCAACTGCTCATTGGACATATGGCCGTCGCCGAAGTTCCAGCCGATGGCTGTAGAGACGATCCGCTCACCGTCGGTCAGGGTGTAGTCATCCTCGTTCTGCCCGGCCATCGCCCGGTGCGCCAGGGTGAACAACGCACGGCCGTGAGTGTTGAACGCGCGGAACGCATATCCCATGTACATCGGAATCTGCGCGGCTTCCTTGCTGCCGTAGAACTTCTCCAGCTGCGCGGCCGGCATGCTCGCAATGGCGACGATGCCCTCTGCGATCTTCGCGTCCGCCGACGGCTTGATGCACCACAGTGAGGTATCCCAGTTGCCCGCGTAGTAACGCATACCGGGCAGGAAGGAAACCTTGCGCGGGAACAGGTTTCCGATCACCACCGTGCCCGCGACAACAGCGAACAGGATCACCGGCCACGGCGAGGTCAGGTCACCCAGACCGACCGACGCGTGTCCGACGAACAGCGCCATCACACAGAACATCATGAAGACGTTCCACTCCAGCGGTACACCCATGGGAATGGACGACAGGATGCCGAAGTGGAAGCACAGCATGACGAACGCGGCGATGTACGTCGGCCAACCACCATGGCTGAAGAACAGGGCCAGTGGCACCAAACCTTCGACCGCCGTGGAGAAGTGAGCCATGAGCCGCGAGGGCCAACCCGGGCGCAGGTCCTCGGGGTACTTTTCGAAGAACGCGCGTTTGATGAACTTGGGCCGCAGCACCGGGTTGTTGCTCATCATGGTCGAGATGACGAACGGGAAGTGCCGGTTGAGCTTTGAGGTGGCCGCGCCTAGCCAGATCACCATGCACACGAGCTTGGCCGCGATGATCAGGTCGACGCCGTAACCGGCGAACAGGAAGGCAACGGTGAACGTTCCGTACACCTCGCCGCGGGCGGCCAGGAAGATCACCTTGTCTCTCAGACCCAGGACCGCAAGCACTCCCAAAATGGCCCAGATCTGCCACATCGGCAGCACCCCGACCTGCGCGCCGGGCAGGACCGGGCCGGTGCCATCAGAAAAGATCGCATTGAGAAGCAGCACCAGCAGCGCGCCGTACAGCAGTACGTCGACCGGTCCGCGGGCATCGCCACGGGTCAGCGGCACCCGGTTGGGCCACGGTGGCAGACGAATGGTCTTCGGCCGCAGCCAGTACAGGATCGAGCCCATCGGCGGGAAGAACCGATTGTTCAGCGGCCCGAACCCGCAGCCGAGACCCACCACCTCGAACAGCATGGTGTAGAGCACGACCTTCTCGAATACGACGGGCTCGGCGTACCAGTGCGCGACATTGGTGAACCCGTCGATTCCCTTGGTGGACAAGGCGATAAGCCAGCCACCCAGGACGTACAGGCCGATCTTGACCACGTAGAACAGGTGCAGCGCCACCGGCGTCCCGAAGCCGACCTCGGCCCAGTGCCGAGCCATCGGAATGATCTTCTCCGCGCGGGTGCCCTTACTCCACTCGTCGAAGTCGATCACCGGAGTGTCCTGCCTGAGAAAGCCCATACCGGTCAGATTAGAACGTGTTCTAACTTCACAGAGCGATTTGAGCGCGGTACGTATCGCTCAGCGAGACGAAACGCGCCCAAATCACGTCAGGACTTGGCGGGCGGGCGGAAGAAGATCAGCAGCTGGCCGATGCCGCCGGCCAGCCCCAGCACCACCGCAATACCCAGCCCGCACCAGCCGTACAAGTAGTGGCTGAAGCTCGAGCAGTGGAACAGCGCGTAGTCCAGGCTGTACCGGCCAGCGCCGGTTCCGGCGATGGCCACCGCCGCGACGGCCAGCACCAGGTTGTACTCCCAGCCCGACTTCACGATGAAGAAGCCGTTGGCCCGGTGCACGGTCCACGCGGCCACCAGCATCAGCGCGACGAAACCGGCCGCCGGGATCGGCGTCAGCAGGCCCAGAGCCAAACCGAGGCCGGCCAGAAGTTCGGTGGATGCGGCCAGGACGGCGTTCAGCTTGCCCGGCTTCATGCCGATGCTGTCGAACCAGCCGGCGGTGCCAGGAATCCGGCCGCCGCCGAAGAACTTGTTGTAGCCGTGCGCAGCCATGGTCAGGCCGAGCACGACGCGGAGCAGCAGAATCGAAAAGTCGAATGCCGAGTGGGCTGCGTGGTAGTGATGCACGCTACGAAATCTAGGCCATGTGTTAAGTCGCTGCCCAGCCCCCGTCCACAGAAAGTATTGCGCCGTGAATGTTGGCGGCGTCGTCGGAGGCCAGGAAGACCACCGCGGACGCGACTTCCTCCGGCGTGCTCATCCGGCGCGACGGGATCCGCGCCAAGACCGGGGCGACATGGTCAGCCGCTTCCAGTGCGCGCTCGGTGGCGATCGGTCCCGGCGCCACCGCATTGACCCGAACTCCCGACGCTCCGTATTCGGCCGCCCACGATTTGGTCAACGAGTGCACGGCGGCCTTGGTCGAGTTGTACAGCGCCGACTGGTCCGCGCCGATGAACCCCGTGATCGATCCGATGTTGACCACCGCGCCACCGCCGCGCGCCGCCATCGCCGGCGCCAAGGCGCCGGTAAGCAGGAACGGCGCCACCACATTGGTGCGATAAGACTCCAGCAGCACCGATTCGGAGATGCCGGCAGACGGTACCGGTGTGGACCACAGGGCGGCGTTGTTGATCAGGATGTCGACCGGCCCGGCGGCCGCGACCAGGTGGGCGACCTCCTGAGCGCCTGCGCCCAGGTCTGCGGCGACGAACTCGGCCACCCCTCCCGTCCCCCGGATGGCCGCGACGACCGCCGCTCCGCGCTCGGCGTCGCGACCGGTGACGATGACGTGGGCGCCCTCCGCGGCCAGCGTGTGTGCGATGGCCACGCCGAGACCTCCGGTGGACCCGGTAATCAGTGCTCTGCGGCCCTGCAGCCGCGTAGTGTTTGGACTCATGAGTCCATATGTAGGCCGATAAAAATGGACCTGCAAGTCCAAAAACTGACGGCCAAAGGCGCCGCCACCCGACTGCGTATCGTCGAAGGCGCGGCGGCCGAGATTCGAGCTCGCGGCGTGACCGCCACCACCCTCGATGACATCCGCGCCGCTACCGGGACTTCGAAAAGCCAACTCTTCCACTATTTCCCGGAAGGCAAGGAGCAACTGCTGCTTGCGGTGGCTGTCCATGAAGCCGACCAGGTTCTTTCCGACCAGCAGCCGTATCTGGGCGCACTGACCTCGTGGGCCGCCTGGCAGCGTTGGCGCGACGCGGTGGTCGAGCGTTACCGCAGGCAGGGCCAGAACTGCCCGATGAGCGTGCTGATGTCCGAGATCGGCCGCACCACCCCGGGTGCTCAGGCGGTCAGTGTCCAACTCATCAACACATGGCGCGCCGAGATCGCAGATGGCATCCGGGACATGCAGCGTCAGGGGAAGATCGCCGACGGCATCGACGCCGACCGCACGGCATCGGCGCTGCTGGCTGGAATCCAGGGCGGCGTGGTCGTGCTGTTATCCACCGGCGATATCAGCTATCTGGAGTCGGCGCTCGATCTCGGCATCGCCGCGCTGCACAACTGATCCACCTCAGTGCGGGTTGTCCAGTTCGGCAGTCAGGCGGGCTACGTACCGATCCAGGTCTGGCACCGCGGATGCCGCGGCGTGCACGCTGATCGTGACGGTGTCGCCAATGCCGTGCACCCCGTGGGTCAGACCCATCATGGGCGAGAGCGCGGGGAACCCGGACGTCACGACCACCGCACAGTCGCCGAAACGAAGATCGGCCGGCCCCCGATTGACGCTGGACACCACGGTGTTCCCACCGACGGTCGTGGACCGCACCGACGGATCGAATTGTGCTGTACCCCAACGGAGCAATGGCGCCGGTGTCGCCGCGAACGCGGCGTCAGAGGCGGCTGTGGCGGGATGCTCGAAGCGCTGACGCCGAGCTGCCAGTTCTGCTGCGATCCGGCCCGCCCGCTCCACGAAGGGCACGTTCGGGTGCAATCCGACGCTGACGTTGCCGAAGTGGTTGTTGGCATGGCGCACGCCGGTTTTTGCCATCGGTACCTCTGCGCCCAGCACGGTCGGACCGTCGAGTTCTACTGCCAGTGCGCCCGACACCGCCGCCAGCACGCCGACGGTCACGCTTGGTCCGGGCAGCTGTGAGCGGCGGCGCACGATGGTGCGAAGTCGGTGCGGTGCATCCGGCCTCGCATTGGTCGGCTGCAGAGGGAAGGAATCGCCTGGCGCAGCAACAACTCCCGACTCGGTATCGCGTACCAGCTGACGGTGGGCCCGACTGGCCCGCAGTGCCAGATACGGCAGCGCCCACCCACCCAATCGGCGGGGAACCACGGCCGGGACCGCCACGTCCCGACCGAGCAGCCGGGCGGCCAGCGCCGACGACCGGATCCCGTCCCCGAGTGCATGCGAAATCTGTACCATCACAACGGTTCCCGGTCTATTCGCACCGGGAATGCCCGATACGCCGGCGAACACATGAACCCGCCACGGCCGCTCACGCGGATCCAACTGCCGGTCACTTAACGCCTGCACCAGGGCCAAACACTCAGCCCAGGCTTCGGCCTGGTGCACCACGAATGCCTCGTCGGCCGGACTGCAGTGCGCCCATGCGGGGTATCGGAGCGCGTCCGACTCGTCGATACGCACCGACAACTCCGGGCAGTCCAGCGCGCGCTGTCGCACTGCAGACAGTGCGTCGCGCACATCGCCCGGCACACCGGAGAACCCGTACAGCAGGAACTGGTCGTTGGGGATCTTCGCCGACATCCAGAAGTTCTGGGCGTCGACCGCTGCCAACCGGGTCACCGCGATACGGCCGTCACACCGTTTCGAATTTGGAGATCAGCCACTTTCCGCCCAACCGCTCCAATGTCACCCGCACGCTGGTGGGGGTGTCGGTGGGCGGTTGATCGCCGACCGTCACGGTCTGGTTGATAAACGCCAGCACCACCGCGTGATTCGCCGAAACAGACACTGCTGCTGCCGCCGGAACGGTCGTCACCGCGGTGATGTGCCGCTGCTCGGCGCCGGGAATGACGGTCTGAGTCAGGTTGGTGTAATCGTCGTGGAACGGCGCGGTCAGCAGCTTGCTCGCCTCGGTGAGCTGCTGACGAACGGTCTCGGGCTGATAGCTCAGGAGCGCAGCGGCACCGTCCTTGGCAACCTTGACCACCTCGTTACGGGTGGCTTCGTCGGCGTGCGTGCGGTTGAGATACCACAGGAACAACGCCGCCGCGACCAGCAGTACCGCAAGGCCCGGCAGGATCCCGAACGCGGTGACCCGCGCCCACTCGATCCCCGACGTTTTCCCTTGGGGGGGTGCAACGGTTTCAACATCGGTTTCGGAGTCGGCTTTGGCCTCGGTCTCCGGTCCGGTCTCCGACTTGGTCGCGGACTCGGACTCAGGCTCGGTCTCACGCTTCCGATGGGACGCTTCGCTTGCCTCCTCGCCAGCCGATTCGGTCAGCTCGACAGCCGTGGACTCATCGGGGGCGGAATCCTCCTCGTGCTTGCTCATTGGACGAACTCCACCTTCGACACCTTCACGCTGTCCCCCGCCTTCTGCATGCCCAGACGGATTCGCCAGGCCCGGTCCGGCTGCGGCGGCCCATTACCGACATCGGTATGCACCGTCACCGCCACCAGCACCGACCCCTCGCTGACTGTTGCCTTTTCCACCCCAGCCTCGGTCACCTTGCCCACCGCGGCTGACTGCATCTGCTTCACCACGTCACTGAATGACGCTGCGCGCCTTTGAAAGTCGTCATAGAACGCGCCGGTTGACGAATCGAGGACCCGCTTGACATCGGCATCGACATGGCGGTAGTCGATCGTGGTGAGGTTCAGCGCCCCCTGTCGGGCGGCATCGAGATAGCTTTGGCGCAGCGTCTCGTCACTTCGCATCTGGTATTCGCGATAGCCGAGCCAACCGACCAGGCCACCCAGCGCCAACACCACAACCAAACCCGCCGCCATCACCGCGAGCACACGCTTGTCGCGGGGCTCCTTTACCGGTGCAGCGGCCGCCTCTGCAGGGCCCTCTGCCTCAATCTCTGCAAGGTCCTCTGCCTCGGTCTCCGCGGTGTCCGCCGCCTCAGTCCCTGCAGTCGCCTCAGCAGCGGCATCGGGCTCGCCGCCGTCGGCCTCGTCGAGGCTGTGCCGCCCGTGCTCCGGTTCGTCAGACATGACTGTTCCTCTCAGCGTCCGCCCAGCACTTATCACACGACCACGTCGCGCCCAGACGGCACGTCGGCAGAGTCTAGAGCCCACTCTGCGGGAATGGATGCCCGCCCCGGGTGCGGTGGAAACTACCTTCTCGCAGATCGGTAACGTGAGGCCAAGGCGACGAGAGGACCCCCGTGAGCGCAGAGTCAAGCACCGCCGCGAGCGCCGAATCGCGCGGCGGTAACCCCGAGACCGTCCAGTTCGGCGGCGTCGACGGCCTGACGCTGGTCGCCGACGAGTGGAACCGTGAGGCCGACACCGGCGACAAGCCCACCATCCTCATGTTGCACGGCGGCGGACAGAACCGGTTCTCATGGAAGAACACGGGCCAAATTCTGGCCGACCACGGGTTTCACGTCATCGCCATAGACAGCCGTGGACACGGGGACAGCGACCGCTCGCCCACCGCGAACTACTCTGTCGAGACGCTGTGCGCCGACATCCTGCAGGTCATCTACCAGATCGGACGGCCGGTCGCGCTCGTCGGCGCGAGCATGGGCGGTCTTACCGGCATGCTGAGCGCCCACGAGGCCGGCCCCGAGCTCGTCACCAAACTGGTGCTGGTCGACGTAGTGCCGCGCTACGAGAAGAGTGGAAGCTCCCGGGTCCGCGACTTCATGATGACCAACGTCAACGGCTTCGCATCCCTCGAGGAGGCCGCCGGCGCCGTCGCGGCGTACCTGCCGCACCGGACCAGGCCGCGCAGCCCCGAGGGCCTGAAGAAGAACCTGCGACTGCGTCCTGAGATCGGTGATGGCCGCTGGTACTGGCACTGGGACCCGGCATTCATGACCGCTCCCGGCGACGACCCGTTCGCTCGCACCGAGCAGTTGGAGCGGGCGGTGATGAGCCTGCAGGTCCCGATCCTGTTGATCCGCGGCAAGTTGTCCGACGTGGTGAGCCCCGAGGGCGTGGCCGACTTCCTGGAGAAGGTGCCGCACGCACAGTTCGTCGAACTGTCCGAGGCAGGGCATACCGCCGCCGGCGACGACAACGACGCCTTCACCGAGGCGGTCGTCCAGTTCATCGATCGGTAGCGTCACCGGATTCGGCGAGCCGCTGATGCAGCCGGGCTCGAATGTCTTCGGCGGTATAGGAATTGCGCTTGCGCTGATCGCGTGCGACCAGCACGCCACCGGCCACCAGCCCGGCGACACCTGCCAGGCCAGCCCACTTCCATAAGCTACGCATGCCCTGATTCTGCCTTCGGGGGCGAGCGACGCCGCGGGGAATGCCTATGCTGCGCAGATGGAGTCAGACGCGGTGACGTTGGAACGGGCACTGGCCGAGACCCGGACCGGCGATATCTGGTTGTTCCGTGGGGCCTCAGGGCCGGATCGCACCATCCAGACGCTGACCAACGCGCCGGTGAACCATGTCGGCATGACGGTCGCCATCGACGACCTGCCGCCGCTGATCTGGCACGCCGAGTTGGGCGACAAGCTGGAATGCGTGTGGAGCGGAAGTCATCACCGCGGCGTGCAACTCAACGATCTACGCCAGGCCGTCGAGCGCTGGGTGTATGTCTACGGGCAACGCTGCTGGCTGCGGCAGCTGACCCCGTACGCCACTCGCGAACAAGAGGACCGGCTGCTGAAGGTGGTGGCCCGCATGGACGGTACGGCGTTCCCGACCACCGTCCGGTTGACCGCCCGATGGTTCCGCGGCCGGGTACCGGTGGTCAGCGACTTCACCCGCGGAATTCCCTTGGTAGACCGCAAGGTTCGCGAGTCCGCTCAACGCCACAAGACCCGTCGCCGGGCATCCGGTCTGGAGAGCGCCTACTGTGCAGAGACTGTCGCAGTCACCTACGAGGAGATGGGTTTGATGAGCACCGAGAAGCGGGAGAACTACTTCGATCCGGGCTCATTCTGGAGCGGCGATTCACTGGCGCTGACGGCCGGCTACCGGTTGGGCGACGAGGTCGCCGTTCTCGCCTGACGGCGCAAATGGCGGTCAACCGCCAAATGAACCTGAGGCCGTCCAGAACCGTGTAGTGGGTGTCAGCCGTGACGACATCGGTCCGCCGGCACGCCAACGTTGACGCATAACCCATTTCGGGGAACACCGGCCTTCAGGAGTACGTCATGAGAAGCAAAATCACGCTCGTTGCATCGCGGCTGGCGGCCGCCACCATTGGCGGGGCCGTGGTATTGGCCCCGCTCGCTGCTGTTGCGGCGACCCCACTGGCCGCACTCGCCGCCGGGATATCGGCCCCGCTGGCAGGCACCAACACCGACCCAGGGGTGTCGAACTCACCAGGTCAGCGCCGCGACCCGAGCGCCTTCGGCTGGCATTCAGACAACCACGACGAGATCGACCAATCGGCCGGCGGCATCGACGTCCCGTTCTGATCAGCCCTCAACGGGCCATCGGGACGTCAGGCCAACTCGAGCTGTAGACGTTTGAGCCGCCGTACCAGCAGGCTGGGTAGCCACCTGCCGGTCTCGGCGGCCCGGATGTCCGACGTCCGGTCCAGCAACTGCCCCACCACAACCTTTGCCTCCAAACGCGCCAGCGCGGCCCCGACGCAGAAGTGCACACCCTTGCCAAAAGTGATGTGCCCCTTGCCAGATGGCCGGTCCAGCCGGAACTCTCCGGGTTCGTCGAAGTGCGACGGATCGCGGTTGGCGGCACCCCACAACAGCAGCAGTCGTGAGCCCGCGGGAAGTTCGACGCCGCCCAATTCGGTGTCGGTGACAACGTGCCGGTAGTGCCCGCGGAACGGCGGCTCGTAACGCAGAGTCTCTTCCAAGAAGGCGCCGAGGCGCTCAGGGTCCTCGCGAATCTGCTGCTGGACATCAGGTCGGGTCGCCAGAATGTGTGCGGCCGAACCGATGAGCGATGCGGTCGACTCACCACCGGCACTGAAAAGCGTGATCATCATGGTCAGGGCAGCCAGGTTGTCCAGTTCACCGGAGGCACAGCTGGTGGCCAGATCACCCAACAGGTTGTCCTGGGGGTCTGCGGCCGCCCGCGCGAACTGCTCGTTGATGTAACCGGAGAGCTCCATGACAGAGACTCCGGCTTCAGCCATCTGTTCTTGTGTGACAAGGCCTTCCACGACCTGCGTGGCCGAGTAACCCCAGCGGATGAGCTTGTCGATGTCGGAGTCGGGAACGCCGATGATGCGGCCGACGATCAGCATCGGCAGTCGGTTGGCGATGGCGCCCATCCATTCGATTCCACCGCCGTCGACATTCGCATCCCACAGCGCCGCACCCGTGTCGGCGATGAACGGCGCGAATTCCAGGATGCGTTTGGCCGCCAGCTGTGGAAGCAGCAACTTGCGGTGTAACGCGTGGCTCGGATCGTCGGCAGTGGCCAGCGCCTGGGTGGGGCCTCCGAGTTCGCCCATCACGAATTCGGTTACCGCGCCGCCGGGTTGGTACATCATGGTGGCCGTCAGGTTGGACGAGAAGTCGCCGGTGCGGCCTACGGCCTCGTTCACCGCTGCCCAACTGCTCACCGCGTAGAAACCTGAATCACCGATGGGATGCACCGGCCCGGTCTGGTGCATCTGCGCATACAGCGGATACGGGTCCTGGATGTATTCGTCGTCGAACAAGGCGAGGCCAAGGCCGTCTGTCATTCCCCCACGCTGAACTTCGCACGGGCTCCACGTCAACGACCCGCGAGAAAGTTGCGATGGACCATCTGTGGGGTGGGCAGTAGAAATCTCAGCGCCGGACGCTGATCAGCGAGGATACTGAAACATCTGCATCACTTCGTCTCAGTTTTGAGAAAGTGCGGTCTGGGCAACACAGGAGGTTGACCTATGGTTCGCGACGACTGGGTCGTCGGCGGCGATCGTCGTGCCGCCGCGGCCGACCGCATCTATGCCGCAGCCACAGACCTTGTCGTCCGAGATGGGTTGGACGCCTTCGACATTGACACCCTCGCGGCACGGGTGCACTGCTCACGGGCGACGATCTATCGCTACACGGGCGGCAAAGCCCAGATTCGCGATGCGGTGCTGATGCGATTGGCCACCGGCATCATCGACACGGTCCGGCATGCCGTCGACGGACTCGATGGCCCGGACCGGGTTGTCACCGCGATCGTCGTCGCGCTGAAACAGATCCGGGTGAATCCGCTTCGGCGATTGCTGCTCGGCGCTCGCAACTCAGTGGAATTTGCTGAGCTGCAAGACAATCCGATATTGAGCCAGCTGGCGGCCGAGCTGACCGGAACCACCGACCCGCAGGCTGCGCGCTGGATCGTGCACGTGGTCCTGTCACTAACGCAGCGGCCGATCGGCGACGATCAGACCGAGGAACAGATGATCCGCAAATTTGTCGCACCGGCCTTCGGTGCGTGAGGTCAGCGCGCACTCGACAGCCCGTCAGCCGCCGCCAGACACCGGGAGCTCGCCGGGTTCCTTGCGCCTGCGGCCGAACACCTGCACCAGCAGTTGGGCAGTGCCGGCGCCGAGCAGACCAACGAGTGGTGTGATCATCACCGGCAACGAGTAGGCCAACATCAAGTATCCGAAGCCAGCGCCAACTGCCAGTAGCGCGCACCGCGCGGGCGTCCAATGTGCGGCAACAGGAAGCCGAACCGCCAGCAGCGATCCGATCACCAGTGCGACCAAGTGTCCGACGTCAGTGAAGTCAGTTGTGCCCAGCGCCGCCAATAAGGCCACTGCCAGCCACCAGCCGACCCAGGCGGCTCTCCAGCGGGGCACAATCACCGCGGTGAGGGCCCCCAACACAGCGAAGGCCCCATAACTGATACCCACGTCGGTGGCACGGGCAACGGCGGCCGGTAACCATCCACATCCGATGGCCAGCGCCAATCCAGCCACCACCACGAGCGTCGCACCAAGATGGCCGAGCCAGAAGGTCACTATCAGGCGCCGACTGCGCCAAAACAACTCAGCGACTGCCAACAGGCAGACCAGTCCGGGCAACCACACATAGATGTAGCCGGTGGACGTGACAAACATGCTGCCGATCAAGGCACTTACGTGGCCCCGTCCGATGTTGTACACGTTGGTGCTCAAACCATTCACCACCGCGTCATCGACGCCAGGGCCCAAGCCCGTCAGGGTGAGTTCGCAGGCGAGCAGCACTATGGCATAGCTGATCGTCACCTGGACCAGCGAAACCTTAGAAATCACCTTCGACAGCACTACACCAACTATGCCTGAAGGTGACGCATAGGACCTTGGCTGATATGCACCGCCGAGCGTTCCACCGTGACTCGTGTCGGAAATATCACCGATTGTGGGGGCATATTGTGGGGGCATTGAGCCGGGTAATCCATCGGCAGCGGCCATAATCACGTCAGCTACGTGGGTACGGTGATAGAAGAGGTCCACGGCGATGGCAGAAGGCGAGAACGCCGCTAGATTAGACGAGGTTGCCGGTTCGGATTCGAGCCTTGGGCCGCCCGGCGGCAGTTCGCGGTCTTGGTGGGCCGCCCTGACCATCACAGCCATGGCCGGGCTGTCTCTTCTGCTTGTATGGCAACACATCGGACGCCCTGTGCGCTTTCGGGTCCTGTTCGACATGGCTGCGGCAGGTATCACGCTCACCATCGTGTGGCGGGCCGTCCTCGGCGGTCGACCGGTCACCGGCACTCACGCCGTGGTTTCGGGCTCCTTTGCGCTGGCGGCTCTGCTTGCGGCCGACACCGGACAACCTTTCGCCGCCGCGGCCTGCCTGGTCGCCAGCGGTTGGGTTTTGATCCGACCGAGCAACTCCACGACCGAACCGGGCGCCCTGATCCGAGTGCAATCCCTGGTCGATGACACCCATGACGACCCCCTGGCGCCGTTCGCCATGGCTGCCGGCAAAAGTTACGTGTTCAGTGGCGACTCCACCGCCGCGCTCGCCTATCGCGCCCTCGGCGGCTTAGCCGTCGTCAGCGGCGACCCGATCGGTGATGTCACGAAGTACCCGCAGGTGATCTCCCGGTTTTGCGCGCTGTGCCGGACGCGCGGGTGGCACATCGTGGTCCTCGGGGCTTCGCGACGCCAACTGAGCGCGTGGCGCGATGCGCCCGACATTGGCCACCGACTGACTGCCGTGCCGGTCGGACGCGACGTTGTGATCGATACCGACACCTTCAGTCTGTCCGGACGCACCAACCGCAATCTGCGCCAGGCAGTCAACCGCACGCACAATGCCGGAGTCACCACCGTAGTCGTGGCTGAACGTGAATTAGACAGCCGATTACGGACCGAGTTGATCGAGATCATGCGCGAGTCGGGCAGGACGCTCAGCGCCGAACGCGGGTTTTCCATGATGCTCGGTGACGCCCTTTCCGGGCACTACGGGGACGTGTGGCTGATCATCGCGCGCGACCGGCACGGACAGGCTCAGGGATTTCACCGCTATGTAGGGACGGGGGGCGGGTCAGACCTCAGTCTCGAAATTCCGTGGCGGCGCACCGGTGCCCCGAACGGAATCGATGAACGACTGACCGTTGACATGGTCGCGTGGGCTAAAGCACGTGGGGTACAACGTGTTTCGCTAGCTTTCGCACCGTTCCCAGGCTTGTTCGCCAAAGACGGTCAGCATCGCATCGTGCTACGGGTCGCACGTGTCGTGGCCCACGCGGGCGATCGGTTCATCAAGTTGGAATCTCTGTACCGCTATGTGCGCAAGTTCCATGCCCTGAGAGAGCGCCGGTATGTACTCGTCCCCCTCGCGCACCTCCCGACCGCTCTGGTGGTTCTGCTCAGACTCGAATTCGGACGCCACCGATCGCCCGTATCCGACGAGCAGACATGGCAAGGAACAGATGATCCGTAAATTTGCCGCACCGGCGTTCGGTGCGTGCGGTCAGCGCGCACCCGATGTGTCGACGGCCTCGATCCGCACCGGCACACCGGTCAGCCATGCCATGCCGGAGAGCTGTTCGACATCTTCCGGCGCGCTGGAGGTGAGCAGGTTGACGTTTGCGCCGCCTGCCCGGTTGGCCAGCTGCCAGTTCCCAGTTCCCTTGTGGCCCCAGCCATGTGGCACGGCAATGACCCCCGCCATGAGGTCCTTGGTCGTGGAGACCGGCACCGTGATCGATCCGTAGGGGGACGAGACCTGCACCAGGTCGCCATCGGCGATAGCCAGCTCCGCAGCGTCGTCGAGGTGCATGAGCGCCCGGTGCGACCGGTCGCCGCGCATCAGCAACGGGGCGTTGTGCATCCACGAGTTCTCCGAACGTGTCTCACGCATGCCGATCATCCGCATCGGGTAGCCCTCGGGCGGCTGCCGGTGCGCGAGTTTGTCGACCTCGTCGGCGATCCCCGGATGTGCCAGCTTGATGCGTCGGGAGAGATACCCGACGACATTGCGGAGGACGCCGGTCCGAACATGTTGCGCCACAACCACTCCGTGCGGATGCTGTTCAGTAAGCCGCCGCAACGTCAGGCCACCACGACGTAGACCGAACCGGTCGCCGCCCTGGGACATCCGGATCAGGGCATCCATCAACATTCGCGGAGTAAGTGATATGCCGAAGTATCCCAGAGCTTTTCGCATCACGGTGAGCACTGCGAACGCCGGCACCGAACGCGTCAGCCGCTGCGTGAGGTCCTCGACAATGTCCCATTCCGTCCGCGCCTCACCTGCTGGAGCCACCACCGCCTCGGTGGCCTGACGGAACGGGGTGGCTTGGAATGCCTGGAAGGTGTAGGGGAAATCGTCACGTTCGTACATGGTGGTGGTGGGCAGGATGTAGTCGCAGTGCGCCGTGGTCTCAGTGACGTAGAAGTCAAGCGCCACAGATAATTCCAGGTCTTCGAACGCGGACTCGAGTTCCGGACCATTCGGCACCGACAGCACGGGATTACCCGCTGAGACAAACAACGCCCTGAGCTGTCGCTCGCCCGGGGTGGCGATTTCCTTGGCCAACAGTGCGGCGGGTTCGGTGCCGATGGCATTGGGCATGGTGCCGATGCGAGACCGGCTGCGCCGGTACGAGCGCCGCAGGACCAAACCCATCATGGTGTTCTGCCAGCGCCCGCCCACCGTCTCCATCGAACTGAAGACCGAACCGCCGGGTGCGTCCAGGTTCCCCGCAACGAGATTGACCGCGTCGATGAGATACGTGGTGAGCGTGCCGGACCGTCCGATGCAGGTACCCAGCCGGCCGTAGACCGCCGCACGTTCGGTGCGAACCAGATCGTGTGCGAGCGCCCGGACCGCGCCGGCATCGACGCCGGTTTGCGGGGCGGTCATCTCCGGGGTGAATGGCTCCGATAGCGCACGCAGCCAGTCGATTCCGTCGGCTTTGCGGCTCACGGCGGCGTGATCGACAAGGCCGTCGGCGAACATCACCTGCAAGAGGGACAGCAGCAGAAGGGAGTCGGTATCCGGGACGATACCCAGCCATTCGAACGCGGCCGCCGTCTCGGTGCGACGCGGGTCGATGACCACGACGCGTCCACCGCGCTTGACGATATCGTGCATCCGGTCCTTGATGCGCGGTGCGGTGAGGAAACTGCCATGTGAAACAACCGGATTGGCGCCGATCATCACCAGCAGATCGGTCCGGTTCAGATCGGGTATCGGCACGGACGTCGGCACGCCGTAGAGAAACTGGCTGGCGATCAGCCGGCTGTTGGTGTCTTGCGACGACGACGTGAAGTAGTGGCTGTGGCGCCCAATTCCCTTGATGAACAACAGCGCAGCGAACACGTGCCCGTAGCTGAAGGCTGCCGGGTTGCCCATGTACCAGCCGACAGCTCCCGAACCATACGTCCGCAGAATGATTTCCAGGCGGGAAGAGATGTCTGCCAGCGCCACGTCCCAGCTGACAGGCTCGAATCCGGTCGGCGTGCGACGCAGCGGCGTGGTGACCCGGTCCGGGTCGTTGTGCACCTCAGAGAAGGCGATGCCTTTCTGGCAGGCGAAACCCGAAGAGAGCGGGTGGTCCTTGTCCGGCCGAAGCGCGACCAGCCGCCCGTCCTCGACGGTGGCGATCATGCCGCACAGCGGCTCGCAGATGCGGCAGAAAGTCAGCTTGTGTTCCGTCGTGGGCGTCACCATCGCACCATACTGAAAGATTTACAGTTTGGATTACGAATTCGGCAGGCTTTACGCCTCGAGCAGCCGTTTCGGGTGCATACCGTCGACCTGCCCCACGAACGGCGGGTGAATGCTGTAGCCGAGCATGCGGCGAATGTCTTCCGAAACCCTGCGCACGGTGTCCCGGGTCATCGACAGCGTGAATGCCTCCTGCGGCCGCAACCACGGTTCGCAGTACTGGGCGGTGACGGCCAGCCGCGGGCGGTCGGAGCGGTTCGCGCCGCCGCCGTGCCACAAGGTGCCCGGGAAGAACACACAGGACCCGGCGCTCATCACGACGGGTTCGCGCTCGGAGCCCTCGGGCATCTGGTCACCCCATCGGTGGCTGCCAGGAATGATGTCGGTGGCTCCGTTGTCTGCGGTGAAATCGTCGATTGCCCAGATGGTCGCCGCGCCGAGGGCGGCGCGCGGACGCGGCAACGGGTAGAAGCTGTCGTCGGTGTGCAGCATCTGCGCCTGCTCGCCCGGCAGAATGTTGATCACCTGCAGCATCGACAACAGGTAGTTCGGCATGAACATCCGGTCCAGCAGTGCCAGCACCCGCGGGTGGTCGGCAATCACGTCGCACGCCGCTGTCTTGTTCAGGACGCTGTACACACGCTGGGTTGCGTGGCCTTCAAATCCGTTGCGGCCGTGGCGATCCAGCAGTGGGGCGACTGCTTCCCGAATCTCGTCGAGCTGAGCGGGCGTGAGCAGATTCGGCAGGATCACGTACCCGTCGCGCTGCATCGCAGTCAGATCAGCCTCGGCAAGCGCAGGGTCGACGGTGGCGCCGCTGCTTTCGGTTCGGCGGTACGTCCCAGCCAGATCGCCGCTCAAATCCGTCAGCGACGTCACCTCAGCACTCATTGCCCACTCCCGCCGAAACATAACTGATTTCTGTTATGTTCTGGACTATGGCACGAGCTCCGATCGGGCGTCAACAACTTCTCACTGCCGCCCGCGAGGAATTGGTGCGGGGCAACGGCGTGCTCGAGCTCAGTGCCCTCACCCGCCGCGCACAGCTCAGTACCGGTGCGCTCTACCACCACTTCGGGTCCAAGAGCGGGCTGCTTGCGGCGATCTACGACAGCTTCTACGACGGGCTCCGCCATGCCATCGCTGATTCGCTTCTGCCGGCCAATGCCGACTGGGGCGTCCGCGAACACGACCGCACCCGCCGGTTCGTCGCCTACCACTTCAACGATCCGTTGGCGCCGGTCCTGCTGGGCCGCGCGGCGCTCGACCCCGAGCTCGCCGAACTCGAGGCCGTTCACCTGCAGACCATGAGCGAGAT
The DNA here is from genome assembly GCF_029892685.1 of Mycobacterium sp. OTB74. Classification (GTDB taxonomy): domain Bacteria; phylum Actinomycetota; class Actinomycetes; order Mycobacteriales; family Mycobacteriaceae; genus Mycobacterium. The sequence continues at coordinate 224,926 of NZ_JARXVD010000006.1, forward strand.
CGCGGCCGACAACATCCGCCGCGGCCAGGAACTGGGTCAGCTGCCGGCCGATATCGATGCCGCCAGCGCCGGCGCCTTCGTCATCGGCGGACTGCGGCACAGCATCGCCCAGCAACTTCGGGCCACACCACGAGCCGACCCGGATCAAGCTGCCGAACGACTTTGGCATCTGACCGCTGCCGCGCTCGGCATAGCATGATCCTGCAACCCCGACACGTTGTCGCAGAACGTAATGCAAAGATCTCGCGTCAAACGTGCCCGTGATCTGCCGCAAGTTTCACGGCATCTTCGAGTGCCTTCTCCAGATCGCGGGCAGGATCCTCGGTCAGCATCGAAGGCTGGAACCGCAGTTCGTCGACCTGCTGTATTCCAGCTTGATTGAGCCACATCCGCAGGTAGGCGGCGTGATGGTCGACCCCGAACGCGGGTTCGGCCACACCCTGCGCGTAAACGCCAGACGTCAGCGCCAGAGTTGCGTGTTTGTTCTTCAGCAGTCCTGTGTAGCCGGACTGGGGATCCAGACTCCAGAGCATCCCGGGCTGATGAATCAGGTCGATGTAATGCTTGAGCCGGTAGGGAACGCCCGAGTTCCACATCGGTGATGCGATGAGATACCCGTCGGCAGACATGAAGCGCGTTGCAATTGCCACGATTTCATCCCAGGCGGTCTGTCCGGTACCGTTTTGCGCCGCACCGGTAATGACGTTCATTTTGGCGGCTGCCTTGTCGCCGTCGAACGGGGGAAGTTCGGTGTCCCACAGGTCGAGCCTGTCGATCTCCAGGTCAGGATTGGCTGCATGTAGCGCATCCAAATAGGCGGTGGCGATCTGAATCGACTTTGAATCCTCTTTGCGCGGGGACCCTTGAATGTATAGCAACTTGGTCACGGTCGAAATCCCTTGATGTCAGCGGCCCGAAGGCACTTCGGCAAAACCCGGCTCTCCCCCGTCGACAACGGAATTGAACCGGATGCGGGTTTGCAGGCGCTCATTGATTTCCTGGATCGCACTGTCCGGCAGCGCTGTGACATCAAAGTTTTCGGCGATCCGCGTGGGCGTCACCGATGCCGTGAGAACCGCACTGCCGCGCTGAATTCCCCAGGCCAGCAACACCTGCGCCGGAGTCTTGCCGAACTGCTGCGCCATCGAAACGATGAGCGGATCGTCGAGCAGCCTGGGTTCCAGTGCGTGACCCAGCGATGCGAACGCCAGCAGGATGGTGCCGTGGGCCTGGCACAGCCGGTGCAGTTCCCACTGTGGGTGATACGGATGCGACTCGACTTCGACGACAGCAGGTTTGATCCGCGCCGAATCGATGACCTCCCGGGCCTTTTCGGCACTGATGTCGGACAGCCCGATCGCACCGACGAGCCCTTCATCGACGAGGCTCTCCATCGCAGCCCAGGTTTCGCCCAAGGTGACGCCGCTGTCGTAGATCACCTCCCCATGCGCATCGCGGGGGTCCTGGTCATCGCCGGGCTGGAACGCGAACGGGGTGTGCACAAGGTAGAGGTCGACCGCGTCCAGACCGAGCCGGCCCAGACTGGCCTGCAATGCGGGCTTGACCCGCTCCGGGCGATGGTTGTTGTTCCACAGCTTGGTGGTCACGAACAACTCATCGCGACGCACCGTTCCGTTCGCAAACAACTCCTTGAGCGCCGTTCCGACCAGCGCTTCATTGCGGTACCTCTCGGCCGCGTCCAGGTGTCGGAATCCGGCTTCGACCGCGGTCTTGACCGCGGCCACAGTCTTGGTGTTGTCGGACAGTGAGGTGCCGAAACCGAGAGCCGGAATCGCCCCGCTGCCGTTGTTCAGCGGGAATGTGCGCTGCCGCAAATCGTCATTAAGCGTCATGGTTGGGGTCTCCTTTTCGGTGGATTTGATGATGCCGACTGGACTGCTGAAAATGTTCGGGGGCAACGTCTTTCGAATTGCGGCGCCGGTCACCGTAGGCTCCTCTCAAGAATGGCGACCGTATCGGCGGTGGTCCATACCGCGCTGGCGAGAAACCGAAAGTTCACCAACGCAGCCAGATACCCGTCACCTTCGGGCAGCCGCGGGCCGGCCGTGGCGTCTTTGACAACGGCTACCTCGAAACCCTGCTCGACGAGTTCGCGCAGATGACCCTCGACACACAGATTGGCGGCCATCCCGGCCAGCACCACCTGGGTCACGCCTCGCTTGCGCAGCTGCAGCACAAGGTCATTCGACTCGGGACCGACGATCTTGTGCGGCGAGGTGATGACGGTATGCCCGTCATGGATGTGGTGCCGGTACGCCGGCAGGAAGTCGGCACCGGATTCGGCGAACCCGTCCGTTGTGTAAGCGCCAGTACGCGCGAACATGCCGACACCGCCCATGAACTGTTCGAGCGGATCACCAAACTTCCACTGTTGATCGGTCGGATAGAAGTAGTGCGGCGACACAACGACCGTGACTCCCGCCCGTTTGGCGGCATCGAGCAGTTCGCCGATGTGCGCAACAGTGTCGTGTTCAACGATGCTCTCGCCGAACACTGCCCAGGACACCCCGTCGGCGCTGAGGAAATCGATCTGCGGATCGGTGATGACGAGCGCCGCATGTGCATGGTCGAGTACGAAGTTCGAACTCGGCAACGCTGGATGCGACGGTTCGGCGTAGCCAGTCGAATCTGTCATTGGGCGGCCCTCACGATCTGTGGATGTTGACTTCTCAACATTAGATGACCGGTCGTCTATAAATCAAGAGCTGCCGACAACTCGGGTTCGATAGCTCAACTCAGCGCAGCAGCGCCGGCAAAGTGACCGCCTCGAAGCGGTCGTACGGCGCGCGATTTCGCGCCACCTTGCCCCGCAGGGCCGCACCCTCCCAGGCTTCGATCAGCACGGACGCCAACTCAGTCGGTCCAAGATCGGTACGGATATCGCCGGAGTCGCCCTGCCCTGCCCGCAGACACTCGGCAAGGGCCTCATCCCAGCGGTCGAGAATGCGGGTCAGTTCCGCACGGACGGGTTCACTTGAACCTCCCAATTCCAGGGACATGTTCCCGACCAGACAGCCGAGCAGGAAGTCAGCGGACTCGTGCTCGTCGGCAAGCGCATGAAAGAACCGGGTGATGCGTTCCTGCGCCGGGCCGTCCGCATCCAGCACGGGCAGTATCCGCGCCTCGATGTCGGACCAATAGTGCTCGAGAATCGCCGCCGCGAAGGCTTCCTTGCTGGAGAAATAGGCGTAGAAGGACCCTTTCGGCACACCGGCGGCGTCGGTGATGTCCTTGACCCCACTGGCAGAAAATCCGTGAGCATGCACCAGATCCAGACCCGCAGCCAGCAGACGACGGCGGACTTCCGGATTTGGTGGACGCGGCATCCCCCAATCTTAGCCGACCGGTCGACTATTTTCGGGCGTTGCAGCAATGGCTGTTCGAAGCTCGGCATACGAAGAGACAAGCGCGTCGGTTGTGAACCGCCGATTGAGTCCGCTGGGGTTGGGCAGCACCCATGTCGTCACGCCGGCGAAGCGGTCCGCCTGCAGCCCGAACTCGATGTGTGGATCAGCCAACATCGTCGCGAGCGCGCGCTTTCCCAGGAAGGCAACGGCCCGTGGGCGTAACTGCCGGATTTTCTCCTCGAAACCTTCCTTCGCTGCACGAAATTCAGCGGGCGCAATGTCGCCGGCCCGCGGCGTCGACCGCGGAACGACCGCAGTGATGCCGCAACCGTATGTCAGTAGACATCGCTCATCTTGGGGTCGCAGGCGCACGTCGGTAAATCCGGAGCGGTACAGCACTTCCCAGAATCTGTTGGTTCGGTGGGAGAAATTGTGTCCGTCGGCGGCTGCGGTGCTCGCCGGATTGACCCCGCAGAAAATGACGTCCAACCCGGGACTGAGGAGGTCGGGGGAATATTGGCCCACACGACCGTTCTACCGCGCAGAACCGGCACGGCGGCCGCAGACTTGTTGCATGCACATGAATAGGTCAGGCCATGAATGAGCACGACCATCGGGCCGTCCTCGAAGCCCATTGGGCGGCATCAGACCAAAACGACTTCGATGCGGAACATCGGGCCTACCGATCCGACGCGATCCTCGAATATCCGCAGTCGGGCGAGCGGATCGTCGGCCGCGCCAACATTCAGGCCTCACGCGAAGCGCAGCCAAATGCCAAGCGCTTCACCGTCCGGCGGATCGTCGGTAGTGGCAACCTCTGGGTCAGCGAACTCGTCATGACCTACGACGGGCAACCCAATTACGTCGTTAGCATCGCGGAGTTCGACGACGGTGAAATTGCGCGGGAGACACAGTATTTCAGCGAGCCATTCACCCCAGGACCATCCCGTGCCCAATGGGTCGAACGGATCACGTGACGCCGCTGAACAGCGTCCGGGAACACGGACGGATCACCCCGGAACGGAAGCGAGATTCTCCGGGGCCGAGGTGATTTCGTCGATTACGGTGTGGATGAATCGCATCTTGTCGAGCACCGGCGGCGGCAACACGAACGGGTACAGATCGTCCTTGCCCATGGAGCGGTTCTCCATGTTCAGCGCCCATGCCAGCGGCAGCCAAAGCTCGATGATGCTGTCAAAACCGCTGGGCCCCAACGCGCGTCGTTGATAGGTCGCCGCAGCCGGCGCAAAGCCGAACGCGGCCGCGGTATCTAGCGTGTCGCGGATGTGCAGGTAATGCGCAAACGTCTCGGCCCAGTCCTCGGCCGGATGCATGGTGCAATACGAGGACACGTAGTTGTGCGGCCAGTCTTGCGGAGGACCCTGGACATAATGCCGATCCAGCGCGGCCTGGTAGTCGGCGTCCGGGTCGCCGAAAAGGTCGGTGAAATCGCGAAGGTACTTGGAGGACTGTCCAACGAGTCGGTAAAAGTAGTAATGACCGATCTCGTGTCGAAAGTGACCAAGCAGAGTCCGATAAGGCTCGTCCATCGAGATGCGCAGCTGTTCACGGTGTACGTCGTTACCCTCGGCCAGATCCAGCGTGATGACTCCGTCATGGTGGCCGGTCAGCACCTTCTGCTGGGTGCTCGACAACAGGTCGAAGGCCAGTCCGTAGGCAGGGTCGGCCTCACGCCCCACGATCGGCAGCTTCAACTCGTGCAATTCGACAATCAGGCGACGCTTGGCGCGTTCGGCGGCGGCGAACGCTGCGAGCGCCGTCGTATCCGCATCTTCGGGCCTGGTACGGGTCAGCGCGCAAGACGCGCACAGTGGCCGCGTCGGGTCCCGCGGTACCAGCCAATTACATTCGGCCACATGCAGATTCGCGCACAGATGATAGTTGCTCGCCGGCACCATGCCTGACTGCTCGGCGTCCTCGTCGGCGATCACCAGGAAGGCCATCTGTTCCAAGGAGAAGCCCAGCTTGCTCTGGCACGACAGGCAGACGGAGTTTTCGAAAGCCAGTCGCTGCCCGCAGTTCGGGCAGAGAAAATCGCGCATCGACCGATCCCTTCAACAGATTTGTCTTAGATCCAGAGTTGAGTGCCTCGATAGGTGCCGCAAACGTACGCCAGACCGCCAAACCCGGCTTGCCGGCAGCAATCGGAGCGCCCAGCCACCACCACTATTTGCGCCGGCACGGTCCACGCGTCCGCAAGTGAACATGTGGAATCCCGTTGATGCGGAATCCCATTGATGCGGTACCCCGACTTCATGAGCGGATGGTAGGGGCTGGGCGATCAGCTCCAAGCTTCGGCATCGCAAGACGTTGAAGCCAGAACACGACGTCGCGATTACCCGAGTCACCGAGATCGGGTAGCAATCTGCCAGGTGTTATCCCATCGGTCGCGCACCATGGCACGTCGATCGCCGTAGGGCTGGACGGTTGGCACCTCCAACGAGGTGGCGCCCCGGGCGATCGCACGTTCGTATGCGATGTCCACATCTGGCACGTACACATACAGCACAGCATTGGCGGGCGGCCGCTGGCCGGTGCTCGAAATCATTACGATCGATGTGCCGATCCGCATCTCCGCTGGACGATCTGGTGGCAACTCACCCTCACCACCCAACACATCCCGCACGAATTCAGCCAGAGCCTGAGGATCATCGACGATGATCCTCGGAATTACCGTCGGCCATCCGTCCGGCTCGCCACCCACGACGCGATTTTCACGCGCCACCACGACTGCGTCAATGGACACACCGTCTGTGCCCTCGTCCACCGGCGCCCAGACCGCCGCGCGGTCCCCGCTCGAACGCGGGGGATGAATGATTCTGCGGCATGTGGGTCTAGATGTACTCGGCAGGGACGTTGTTGACGATTCGGCTGTGAGAAGGGAGGACCTCCGGGCTTAGTGGAGATGTCTGACGTCTTCACACACTCG